>CAYMUT010000004.1:0-237072 GCA_964393625.1 uncultured Pseudomonadales bacterium | reverse complement strand
GACTCTCAAAGAAGCCATCGAGAAGTTCAAGGCGACGCAAACCTACTAAGGCTGGAAAACCCTAATGGCAGTCGGCAAAGAGATCAAGAACAAGATCGGAAGCGTGCAGAATACGCAGAAGATCACCTCCGCCATGCAGATGGTGGCGGCCAGTAAGATGCGCCGTACTCAAGACAAGATGAGTCAGGGCAAGCCCTACAGCGAACGCATTCGCGGCGTTATCGGGCACCTGGCGAACTCCAAACCGGAGTACCAGCACACTTATATGCAAGAGCGTGAGGTCAAGCGCATCGGCTACATCATTGTGTCTACCGATCGCGGCCTGTGTGGCGGTTTGAACGTCAACCTGTTCCGCGCCGTGGTCAAAGATATGGGCGAGTGGCACGGCAAAGGTATCGAGGCAGACCTCGGCCTGGTCGGCAACAAAGCCGGCCCTTTCTTCCGCTCTGTGGGCGGCAATATCAAAGCAGTCATGAACGATGTGGGCGAAACGCCCGCGCTGGAAGAACTGATCGGTGGCATCAAGGTAATGCTCGATGCTTATGAAGCAGGTGAAATCGATCGCCTGTTTCTGGCCAGCAACGAGTTCGTCAACACCATGACGCAGCAGGCGACCATTCGCCAGGTGCTGCCGTTGAATCCGCAAGACGACGCGTCTTACCAGCATCGCTGGGATTATATCTATGAGCCCGACGCACGGCAGCTGATCGAAGGGCTGGTCATGCGTTTCATAGAGTCCCAGGTGTATCAGGCGGTCATTGAAAACGGTGCTTGTGAGCAGGCGGCCAAAATGATAGCCATGAAGAACGCCACCGAGAATGCCGAGAAGCTGATCGACGAGTTGCAGTTGATCTACAACAACGCGCGGCAGGCGGCGATTACCCAGGAGATTGCGGAAATCGTAGGTGGTGCGGCGGCAGTATAGGTCGACGCAAAGCATATTTAGGTGGGCATACGGCCCTTAACGGAAAAAGACAAACAGGTCTAAGGCAAAGAGGCAGATATGAGCAGCGGTCGAATCGTACAAATCATCGGCGCGGTAATTGACGTTGAGTTCGACAGAGACAACGTACCGAAGGTCTATGACGCGCTTGCCGTCAGTGAGGCAGGCTTGACTCTGGAGGTGCAGCAGCAGTTGGGTGACGGCATAGTCCGCACCATCGCCATGGGTGTATCCGACGGCTTGTCACGGGGCCTGGAAGTGACTAACACCGGTGCGCCGATATCTATACCTGTTGGTGAAGAGACATTGGGCCGCATCGTCGACGTGCTGGGTAACCCGATCGATGAAAAGGGTCCGGTAAATGCTCGTGAGCACATGCCCATTCACCGTAAAGCACCTGATTACGAAGACCAGGTCGGCGGTAATGAGATTCTCGAAACCGGCATCAAGGTCATCGACCTGATCTGCCCCTTCGCCCGGGGCGGTAAAGTCGGCCTGTTCGGTGGCGCCGGCGTAGGTAAGACCATAACCATGCTTGAGCTGATTCGTAATATCGCTATCGAGCACTCCGGTCTGTCGGTATTCGCCGGTGTAGGTGAGCGGACTCGTGAGGGCAACGACTTCTACTACGAGATGGAAGAAGCCGAGGTACTCGATAAGATTTCCCTGGTATTCGGCCAGATGAACGAACCGCCGGGCAACCGTCTGCGTGTTGCGCTGACCGGCCTGACCATGGCCGAGAAGTTCCGTGACGACGGCCGTGACGTTCTGCTGTTTGTCGACAACATCTATCGTTACACCCTGGCGGGTACCGAAGTATCGGCGCTGCTGGGTCGTATGCCTTCCGCGGTAGGTTATCAGCCTAACCTGGCAGAAGAGATGGGCGTACTGCAGGAACGCATCACCACCACCAAGACGGGTTCTATTACATCGGTTCAAGCGGTATACGTGCCTGCGGACGACCTCACCGACCCGTCGCCGGCAACGACCTTTGCTCACCTGGACTCTACGGTAACCCTGTCACGGGCGATTACCGATCTGGGTATCTACCCCGCGGTTGACCCGCTGGACTCTTCCAGCCGTCAGCTCGACCCGCTGGTCGTTGGTGAAGAACACTACAGTGTCGCTCAGCAGGTACAGCAGACCCTGCAGCGTTACCAGGAACTGCGCGACATCATTGCGATTCTGGGTATGGACGAACTCTCTGAAGAAGATAAAGCGCTGGTATACCGGGCTCGTAAGATGCAGAAATTCTTCTCTCAGCCGTTCTTTGTCGCGGAACAGTTCACCGGTAACCCGGGTAAGTTCGTTTCCCGCGACGATACCGTACGCAGCTTCAAGGCGATCCTCGATGGCGAGTACGACCATCTGCCCGAAGATGCATTCTACATGGTAGGCAGCATCGAAGACGTGATCGAAAAAGCCAAGACGCTGGAAGACTAAGTCCTAGGGAACTTTTATGGCGACCATGCATTGTGAAATCGTCAGCGCGGAACAGGAGCTGTTTACGGGCACCATCACCAAGCTGACTGCCACAGGCACTATCGGCGGGCTGGGCATATATCCCGGCCACGCGCCGCTGCTGACAGGCATTCAACCGGGCCCGGTGTATCTCACCATGGAAGATGGTGAAGAAGAAGTGTTCTACGCCTCAGGCGGCTACATTGAAATTCAGCCGGGTTATATCACCATTCTGGCTGATACCGCTATTCGCGCGGAGGACATCAACGAAGCCCAGGCTGAAGAAGCGCGCCAGGAAGCAGAGAATGCCCTGACAGATCGCGCGGCGGATTTCGACTTCGGTATGGCCACGGCAATGCTCGCGGAAGCCATGGCGCAGCAGCGTACCCTGGAAGAACTGCGCAAGCGACGTCGCTGAGCAGGGCAACAGGCGCGATCTGTTGAGTCCATATGAAGAAGAGGGTGACATGTTCACCCTTTTTTTTGCCCGCAAACATGTAAGCTAACCCCACCTTCAGGAGCATCAACAGCAATGATTAGCGTACTTGGCCGCCGCAATTCTGCAAATGTACAGAAGGTCATGTGGAGCCTTGGAGAGCTGCACCTGCCCTACCAGCGCAATGATGTAGGCGGTTCGTTTGGCTATCCGGAGGACTATGCGAACCCCAACCAGGTTGTTCCCACCATAAAGGATGGTGATCTTGTCGTATGGGAGTCCGGTGCATGTGTACGTTACCTTGCCAGGACCTACGGCGCTGGCTCGCTATGGCCGGAGGATCCGGCGCAGCTTGCGCTCGCGGACATGTGGATGGAGTGGCACCGCAGCGATATCGCCTTGGCTTTTTTCCCATTGTTTCAGATGCTGGTCCGTGACATGCCCTCGACCCCGGAAACCATAGCCAGGCTCACCGCGAACTGCGGTCGTATCTTTGGCCAGCTCGACACTCAGTTGCAGGGCCGTGATTTCATCTGCGGCAATACACTGACCATGGCCGACATCGTCAATGGCGCCATAGCCTTTCGCTATATGACCCTGCCGATCGAGCGGCCTGCGCTGCCCGCAATGCAAGCATGGTATGCGCGATTGGCAGACCGACCCGCTTATCGCAAGCACGTCATGATTGAATACGGCCGCAACATAGACGAGTGGAATGCTCACGAAGCGGCCAACGCTGAGATTCAATAAGCCTCCCGATCTTGCGACATGCATAAAATCGCCGTTGCCACGCAACCATACAGTGATCAGAAGCCGGGTACGTCTGGCCTGCGGAAGAAAGTACGACACTTTCAACAGACCCACTACCTGGAGAATTTTGTTCAATCCGTTTTCGACACCATTGCGCCCAATGCGGGCAAAACTCTGGTGGTCGGAGGTGATGGGCGCTATTACAACGAAGAGGCGGTACAGATCATCATCCGCATTGCCGCCGCCAATGACTTTCGCAGGCTGATCGTCGGTCAAGAAGGAATCCTGTCCACGCCGGCGGCTTCCTGTGTGATACGTAAACACAATGCAGCGGGCGGCATTGTTCTGTCAGCAAGCCATAATCCAGGTGGGCCAGATGAAGATTTCGGAATCAAGTTCAATGGCGAAAACGGCGGCCCGGCGCCGGAGCACCTGACGAATCGCATATTCGAAAACACCCAGATGATCTGCGAGTACCATACCCTGGAGACCCAGGATATTGACCTCAGTCGGTTAGGGACGACCAGGGTTGGCATGACACAGGTCGATGTCATCGACCCGGTGGCGGACTACGCCGACATGATGGCGGGTTTGTTCGACTTCCAGGCAACAGGTGAGCTGCTGCAATCAGGAGACTTTCGGCTGTGCTTTGATGCCATGCATGCCGTGACTGGCCCGTACGCCCGGGAGATCATCGAAAACCAGCTTGGTGCCCCCGCGGCATCGGTGATCAATGGTGAACCCTCGACGGATTTTGCCGGCGGACACCCCGACCCGAACCTGGTTCACGCTCATGAACTGGTCGGCCGCATGATGGCTCCCGAACCTCCGGACTTCGGCGCCGCGTCGGATGGTGATGGCGACCGCAATATGGTGCTTGGTGCCGATTTCTACATTAACCCGTGCGACAGCCTCGCGGTTCTCACCGCGAATGCCCATCATGTGCCGGGTTATGCTGATGGCATAGCGGGCGTTGCACGCTCGATGCCTACAAGTCGGGCAGTCGACCGGGTCGCGGACGCGCTGGCAATTCCCTGTTTTGAAACACCGACCGGCTGGAAATTTTTCGGCAACCTGCTTGATGCGGGCAAGATCACCTTGTGCGGTGAGGAAAGCTTCGGTACCGGGTCAGATCATGTCCGAGAGAAAGACGGGTTGTGGGCCGTACTCTTCTGGCTGAACATCATCGCAGTACGCCAGCAGACACCGGCGGAGATTGTACGCGAACACTGGCGTGAATACGGGCGTGATTACTTCACCAGGCACGATTACGAAGGGTTAGACAGTGAAACTGCCGCGGATATGTTTTCCAGATTGCGAAATAGGCTACCCGATCTGCCGGGGCAGGAGATAGCAGGTCAGACCGTCGAGCAGGCTGACGACTTTGCCTACCTAGACCCTGTGGATGGCAGCACATCTGCGAATCAGGGCGTAAGGGTATATCTGAGCGACGGTGGCCGCATGGTATTCCGGCTTTCCGGTACGGGTACAGCCGGTGCGACGTTGCGGGTATACCTTGATACTTATGTCAGCGAACCAGGGCAGCTGGAGCTCGATCCTCAGCAGGCCCTCGCGCCGTTGATTGCGACTGCGGATGAGCTGGCGCAGATTCGGTCTATGACCGGGCGTGGAGCGCCGGATGTCGTCACTTGAGCGGTCGCCCTGCACATTTGTGGATGCTGATCGGCGAGCACGCGGACAACCACTACGTAATAGAAACAATTGCTAACAAAGCGGAGCAGTTGTTTGCACCCATTTTCATGTGCGTCTCCTTATAATCTACCCATACAACAGTCATGGATGTGTCCAATATGGACCTGGATATCGTAATTCTCGCCGCGGGTAAGGGCACACGCATGCGCTCCGCTACGGCGAAAGTGCTGCATGAGCTGGCCGGGCGCCCGATGATTGAGCATGTGCTCGAGGCGGCCCGTGAATTGTCTCCCCGGCACCTGTGCCTGGTGGTCGGTCACCAGGCGAATGAGGTTCGCGATACCGTTCAAGATGAAGTCATCTGGGTCGAACAGGCCAACCAACAGGGCACCGGGCACGCGGTCAAGCTGGCGCTGGAAGCACTTCCCCAGGACGGCACCACGCTGGTTCTGTACGCCGACGTACCGCTGGTGAGTCGGGCCACCCTGGATATTGCGGTAGCTGCTGCACGGGCGGGAAACGTAGGCTTGGTCACCGCGCATTTCGACGACCCTGCGGAGCTCGGCAGAATAGTACGGGGCGAAGAAGGGCGCATAGAGCGAATTGTCGAGTTTAAAGACGCATCTCCGGTCGAGCGGGAAATCAGCGAAATCAACTCCGGCATCCTGGCAGCTCCGACTGACAAGCTGGCTGGCTGGCTGGCGCGGCTGCAGCCCAACAATGCCCAGGGCGAATACTATCTTACCGACATAATCGAAATGGCTGTGGCAGATGGCGTGGTTGTCGAGGGCGTCATTGCCGAGGATGTGGCCGAGGTTACCGGCGTGAACGATCGCATTCAGCTCGCCCAGCTGGAGCGCGTATATCAATTGCGCGAGGCCCATAGACTCATGCGGGAGGGTGTAACGATGGCTGATCCAGCTCGAGTCGACATTCGTGGCAAGGTGACCGCGGGCCCGGACTGCTTTGTTGACGCTAACGTCGTGCTGGCCGGGCGGGTAACCCTGGGTAGTGGTGTGCGCATAGGCACCGGCTGCGTGATATCCGATGCCGTGCTGGGCGACAACGTGGAGGTGAATCCCCACACAATGGTAGATGGGGCGCAGATTGCCGATGGCTGTGCGTTGGGGCCTTTTGCCAGAATTCGTCCCGGCACGGTACTCGATACCGGGGTGCGTATCGGCAACTTTGTAGAAACCAAGAAGGCTCACCTGGGCGAAGGCAGTAAAGCCAGTCACCTTGCGTATCTCGGCGACGCCAGCATTGGCAAAGAGTGCAACATTGGTGCCGGTACCATTACCTGCAACTATGATGGTGTAGACAAACATCGCACGGAGATAGGCGACGAAGTATTCGTTGGCACCAATTCCACCCTGGTGGCGCCGATTACCATAGAGAGCGGCGCTTTTGTTGCTGCCGGCACCACGGTTACCGTTAAAGTTGGCGGGGAGGAGCTGGCGGTAGGGCGCGCCAGACAGCGCAACATTGTGGGCTGGGTGCGACCCGAGCAACGCAAGAGCAAGGGCGAATAGCGAAGGATCAATTATGTGCGGAATTGTCGGTGCAGTAGCGGCACGGAATGTGCCAGCGATTTTGCTGGAGGGCCTGCAACGTCTGGAGTATCGCGGCTATGATTCAGCCGGCGTTGCGATCATCGATGAGCAGGGCGCCCTGCAGCGAGTACGCCAGGTGGGCAAGGTGCAGGAGCTTGTCAGAGAGCTGGAGCCTCTCGATATCCAGGGCAGCATCGGCATTGCCCACACTCGCTGGGCAACCCACGGTGAACCTGCCGTACGCAACGCGCACCCACATCAGTCCAGTGACGGCGTCTGCATCGTACATAACGGCATCATTGAAAACTATGAAGCGCTTCGTGAAGAGTTAACAGTCAAAGGCTACGAGTTTTCCTCCCAGACTGATTCCGAAGTCGTCGCTCATCTGGTTGATTCCAATCTGAGCGAAGGTATGGACCTGCTCGACGCGGTTCGAAACGCCGTCAAACGACTGGAAGGCGCTTATGCCATCGGAGTGCTCTGCAAGGATGAGCCGGAGCGCATCATTGCCGCCCGTTCAGGTTCGCCCCTGGTGGTAGGAAAGGGCATAGGAGAAAACTACATCGCTTCGGATGTGCTGGCGCTCAAACCGGTTACAGACCGTTTCATCTTCCTTGAAGAAGGCGACCTGGTAGAGATAACACGGGCCAGCATTACCATCTGGAATGTTCACGACGAGACGGTCATACGCTCAGACGTTCGCGTGGAAATGGGCGTTGACGATGTTGATAAGGGGAATTATCGGCATTACATGCAGAAGGAAATCTTCGAGCAACCTCGAGTATTGCGAGATACGCTCGAAGGGCGCATAGGCCGCAGCCAGGTTCTGGAACAGGCTTTCGGGGTCAACGCCAAAGAAATCTTCGACCAGGTTCAGGCCGTTACCATAGTTGCGTGTGGTACCAGCTACTATGCTGCGAGCGTTGCCGGGTATTGGGTGGAAGACCTGGTGGGCATACCGTGTCAGGTTGAAGTTGCTTCCGAATTCCGCTACCGGAAGTTATCGGTCAGGCCCAACACGTTGTTTGTGACGATCTCCCAGTCCGGTGAAACCGCTGACACCCTCGCAGCGCTGCGCATCGCCAAAGATGCCGGCTACGCCGCAACGCTGACGATCTGCAACGTGCCGACCAGCTCCATGGTGCGTGAGAGCGATCTGGCGCTGATGATACAGGCGGGTACCGAAGTGGGTGTGGCTTCTACCAAGGCCTTCACCGCGCAGCTGACGGACCTGATGCTGCTAACGATTCTTCTGGGGAGACGACGGGGGGAGTTTACCGAGCGAGAGCAACAACTGGTCGCCGGGCTGCACCAGCTGGATGATCAGATGGAAGAAGCGCTGCGCCTGGACCCCGAGATACGCTATACCGCTGAGCGCTTTGTCGAAAAGCACCACGCGCTGTTTCTGGGCCGTGGCACGATGTTCCCGGTGGCCATGGAGGGGGCGCTGAAGCTCAAGGAGATATCCTATATCCACGCGGAAGGGTATCCCGCAGGTGAACTCAAACACGGTCCACTAGCCCTGGTCGATGATGATATGCCGGTTGTTGCGGTTGCGCCCAACGACGACCTGCTGGAAAAGCTGCAGTCCAATCTGCAGGAGGTCCGCGCCCGGGGCGGTGAACTCATTGTATTTGCGGCGCATAACAGCGGCTTCAAGCCCGAGGCGGGTGTTACCGTGATCAGTTTGCCCGATGTGGATCCGCTGCTCGCGCCGATTATCTACGTCGTCCCGCTGCAACTGTTGGCCTACCACGTCGCCGTGCTCAAGGGTACAGATGTGGATCAGCCGAGGAATCTGGCGAAATCGGTTACGGTGGAGTAATTCAGAACAGTGATTTGTATCAAAACAGAAATTCCCAAGGAAATCTGTGATATTGATGATGAACTAAAGGCAATCTACCACTCGCAAGATACTGTCTGTATCTGGGTTTTCGAAACTCGAGAAGATAGAAATAACTTTATGAATGAAACTGCTGGTATGCAGAAAGATGATCGAGAAAACTATTTTCAACGAAACTACGCATGAAATACTTATTCAGTGTTCCAGTACACTCCGCCGCGATGGTGTAGATGTAGATAAAGTTGTCTAGAAATACATTAAGAATATTCCAAAAGACAAATCCAGGACTTCAAAGGAAATGAGACTGGATCTGGCAATCGAGAAGGGAGCAGACAATACTTGCCCTGTAACCACTGGTATTTTTTGAGACAAGCGATAGAGGAACAAGGAAAACAATTGCCTTATTGGCGGTTGATTGACGATCGTCATCCAGTGGTTGAGAAACTAGATTTAGACCCTCGTGAGATAAGAACATTACGGATCTCAGAAGGATTGCAATGAAGAAAAGGCATCCAGACCTTCTCTCAAGATTTCGTAAATTAGTAGACGCCTTTATGCGCTCAATGGCGGTGGAGTAGGTTTGAAGGGGCGAGCCAGCTCCTTGTTACTGAGGAGCGGTGGCTGCAGCTAGCCTAGCCATCAGTTCTTTGTGTGGATACCCATCGGCGATCATGTTGTGACTTTGCTGGAACCGCTGTATGGCTTTGCGCGTAGCAGGGCCCAATACGCCGTCGGCGCCGCGGGTGTCGAAGCCGAGTGCCGTCAGATTCGTCTGTAGCTGCTTGATCGTGGCGAGGGTCAGCGGCGCCTCCGCGGGCCGTCGATGCAAGCGCCCGCTGCCTGCGATCCGATCTGCCAGCCGGCCGACCGACAGTGCATAGTGCTCGGACCTGTTCCACTCCATTATGACGCGGAAATTAGGATAGACCACGAAGGCCGGGCCGGTGTGTCCGCTGGGCAACACAATGGCGCTGGGCAGATCCAGCGAAGCCAGCGGATTGCCGAATACATCGAGAACGCCCAGTTTCGCCCACTCCGACAGGGGCTGCCGGTTGTCACTGCCGGACCGGGCGTAATCGAAGTCGTCGGGCAGAATCACTTCCCTGCCCCAGCGGTAGCCCGCCTGCCAGCCGATATCTGCCAGGTAGCGTGCGCCTGAACTCAGCGCGTCGGCGATGGAGCCCAGCAGATCGCGGCGACCGTCGAGGTCGGCGTCAACGGCGTGATTCAGGAACGTGGTGGGCATGAACTGCATGTGCCCGATCGCCCCAGCCCAGGATCCAACCATCTTCGCAGCCGCGATGTCACCCGCGTCTATGATACGCAGGGCGGCAAACAACTGGGTCTGAAAGAACTCAGGTCTCCGATTGTCGCAAGCAAGGGTCGTCAGCGCGCTTGGCAGCGGCAGATTGCCTAAGTAGCTGCCGAAATTGGTTTCCAAGCCCCATAGCGCGACAAGATACTGGGGCGGCACATCAGTCTCTGCTTTGATGTTCTGCAGCAATTCGTTGTGTTCCTGCAGCAACCGGCGGCCCTTGGCGGTGCGTCTGTCGGTGACCCGTCGAGTGTAGTAGTCGGTGAATGTTCGAGTGAACTCCGGTTGCGCGCGATCGCTGCTGATCACTCGGGGTAACGGCGCTACATTGCCGAGTACGTCGTCGACAGTGCGCGGGGCAATACCGTCGGCGATTGCAGATTTGCGCAAACGCTCTACGCAGCCGAGCCAGTCCTGCTGTGCCGCTTGTGCGTAGGCGTCGACGGCGCACAACAGCGGAAAAATCAACACGGTGATCATCTGACTCTGTTTCACGATTGCCGGCACCTCACATTCGTACTTTTTCACCACCTCTGCTGGATCATACCTGACGATCGACGGTAGACTGCCTTGCTTGAGCGACCGGCGCCGTTTTTTTAATATTGGACATTACACACATCTTAGAAGGCCTCAACCAGGCCCAGCGCGAAGCCGTCTCGGCGCCGCTGGGGAACGCGCTGGTGGTCGCTGGTGCAGGCAGTGGCAAGACCAGAGTGCTGGTACATCGTATCGCCTGGCTGATCGATGTTGAGAACACCTCACCCCATGCCATTCTGGCGGTGACCTTTACCAATAAAGCCGCTAGAGAAATGCGCGCGCGCATCGAAGAGCTGCTCAACGTTTCCGCCAGGTCCATGTGGGTGGGTACTTTCCACGGCCTGGCCCACCGGCTGCTGCGCATGCACTGGCAGGAAGCCAGGCTACCGCAGAACTTTCAGATACTCGATGCCGACGATCAGCAGCGGCTGGTCAAGCGGGTCATGCGCACCCTCGATATAGACGAAAAAAAATGGCCCGCACGCCAGGCGGTGTGGTTCATCAACAGCGCCAAAGACGAAGGCAAGCGCGCTGCGGATGTCGCCAGCGGCGATGATCTGTTCCAGATCACCCATAAGCGCATTTACGAAAGCTACGAAGAGGTGTGTGAGCAGGGCGGACTGGTGGATTTCGCCGAACTGCTGCTGCGCAGCCACGAACTGTGGCTCAACAATGCTCAGTTGCTCGCACATTATCAGGAGCGATTCAGCAACATTCTGGTAGATGAGTTCCAGGACACCAATACCATTCAGTACGCCTGGTTGCGGCTGTTGGCCGGGAGTCGTGCCAACGTAATGGCGGTGGGCGACGACGACCAATCCATTTACGGCTGGCGTGGCGCGAAAATCGAAAACATTCATCAGTTTGGCGATGACCTCGAAGATGTACAACTGATTCGTCTGGAACAGAATTACCGCTCGACCCAGAACATTCTCAATGCCGCCAACGGGCTCATCACGCGTAACAGCGACAGGCTCGGCAAACAGCTCTGGTGCGACGGGCCTGAGGGGGAATTGATCAGGGTCTACTCCGGATACAACGACCTGGATGAGGCGCGTTTTATTACTGAACGTTCCCAACAATGGCTGGACGAAGGTGGGTCGGCTGACGGGATCGCTGTGCTGTACCGTTCCAACGCCCAATCGAGGGTCATTGAAGAAGCGCTGTTGCGCGCCGGTATTCCCTATCAGATATACGGAGGACAGCGCTTCTTCGAGCGGGCGGAAATCAAGAATGCGCTGGCGTACATGCGCTTGATGGACGACCGCCATGGCGATACGGCATTCGAACGGGTGGTTAACACGCCACCTCGGGGTATCGGTGAAAAATCGGTAGAGGCGGTTCGCGAAGTCGCGCGAAGCCGCGGCATTTCATTGTGGCAGGCGGTCAAAGAAGGTATCGCCGACGGTTTATTCACTGCCCGTGTGACCAGCGCACTGAAAAACTTCCGGACCATCATCGATGATATGGCTTCAGCGGTCGCTGAAATGGAACTGCACGAGCTGGCCGATCACTGCATCGAAGCCAGCGGCTTGATGGCCTATCACAGCGCCGAGCGGGGTGAGCGCGGCCTCGCCCGCAAGGAAAACCTTGAAGAACTGGTCAGCGCCTGCCGCCAGTTCAGCGGCGAACTGGTTTTTCCGTTTGCAGACAGCGACTCGTCGGAAGTGACGGTGCTGCAGGAATTTCTGGACCAGGTGGCGCTGGATGCCGGCGACCGTCAATCTCAGCAGGGTCCGTGTCTGCAGATGATGACCCTGCATTCGGCGAAAGGTCTGGAATTTCCACTGGTCTTTCTAGCTGGGTTGGAAGAGGGGCTTTTCCCGCACCGGATGTCGGCCAATGAGCCGGGCCGTCTCGAAGAAGAGCGGCGCCTGGCATATGTTGGCATCACCCGCGCGATGCGCGAACTCTACCTGACTTATGCTGAAACCCGCAGATTGCATGGCCAGGACAGCTACAATCGCCCGAGTCGTTTCCTCATGGAAATTCCCCAGGATCTGCTCAGCGAGGTTCGCATGAACGGCGCGCTGCAACGGCCATTTGGTTCCAGCGTCGGCGCGGAATCGGGTCTGTTCGACAGCAACGACGAGGCGGGACTGCGTATCGGTCAGCGGGTGGCCCATGGCAAATACGGTGAGGGTGTTGTCATGCAGATGGAAGGCGGCGGTGAACGCGCCAAGGTCGAGGTTAACTTCCCAGGTGTTGGCTCAAAATGGCTGATGGTAGGCTACGCCAACCTGCAGCCCCTCGAGTAACAAGGAGAGATGAATTGCCAATATACAAACTGCTGATCAGCGTGCTGGCGGCTACCTTGCTGGTTGGCTGTGGCCCGGTAGAGCAATCTGCAACGCCCGCTGGAAGCGCGGCGCCGGCCCAGGTCTACAAGTGGAAGCTCATTACAACCTGGCCGAAAAACCTGCCGGGGCTGGGTACCGCTCCTGAACGGCTGGCGCAAAACCTCAAAGTGATGAGTAACGGTCGCCTGGACATCAAGGTTTACGGTGCAGGTGAGCTGGTCGGTGCATTTGAAGTATTCGATGCGGTTTCTGCGGGCACTGCGGAGATGGGCCATGGAGCCGCCTACTACTGGCGCGGCAAGATCCCGATAGCAGCCATGTTTTCCACGGTTCCGTTCGGCATGAACGCCCAGGAAATGAATGGCTGGCTCCATTATGGCGGTGGGCTCGAGCTGTGGCGTGAGCTCTATGAACCCTTTGGATTGATCCCTCTGGCCAGCGGCAACACAGGGGTGCAGATGGCCGGCTGGTTCAACAAGGAAATCAACGGTGTAGCCGACCTGCAGGGACTCAAGATGCGTATTCCCGGTCTGGGGGGTGAAGTCTTCAAGCGTGCTGGCGGCACGCCGGTCTCGCTGCCTGGCGGGGAGGTCTTCACGGCATTGCAGACCGGCGCCATAGACGCAACGGAATGGGTAGGTCCGTACAATGATCTGGCCCTGGCTCTGCATACCGTTGCGAAGTATTACTACTATCCGGGCTGGCATGAGCCAGGCCCTACCCTTGAGGCGATCGTCAACAAACAGGCGTGGCAGAGCCTGCCGGCCGACCTGCAGGCGATGGTGGAAGTGGCCAGCCGCGCCATCAACGACGACATGCTCAGCGAGTTTACCGCGCGCAACAACGCTGCGCTGGCGACTCTGGTTGATGAACACGATGTCGAGTTGCGGCGCCTGCCCGACGATGTCATTACGCAGTTACGTGACGCTTCCGCTGATGTTGTTGCTGAAGCGGCGCAAGAAAGCGAACTGGCTAAGCGCATCTACAATTCCTACATGGCCTTCCTGCAGGATGTACGCGCCTATCATGCGATCAGTGAGCAGGCGTACATCAATGCGCGGGATTAACCGTTCAGGAGCCGCGGCTTGGAACTGAAAAACACCGAATACGTAGTTGACCACGGCATCGCTACTATTTTTCTGAATCGCCCCCATCGCATGAACGCGTGGACGGGTCGGCTGCACACGGAATATCGCTATTTGCTGGCCCAGGCCAACGCTGATAAAGCCGTCCAGGCGATAGTCGTTTCGGGCAGGGGCAGGGGATTCTGCGTGGGTGGTGATTCCCAGGCGCTGGAAGGGCATTCCGAACGCGGTTCCTACGACCCGGGTACGAGGCAGGATATTGCCAAGCCCGGTTATGGTGTAGCCAGCGAATTTGATGCCGCCTTTGCCTACCATTTCGGTTTGGACAAGCCGGTTATCGCCGCGATCAATGGCCCCGCCGCGGGCGTAGGGTTGGCGTTGGCCTGTTTCGCCGACATTCGTTTTGCAGTGCCGGGGGTTAAGTTCACTACCGCCCACGGCAAATTGAATCTGCCAGCCGAATATGGTCTGTCGTGGATGCTGCCGCGCATCATGGGCCTGGGCAGGGCCAACGATATCCTCCTCACCAGCCGCGTGTTCCTCTCAGATGAAGCGCTGCAGCTAGGATTCGTCAACGCATTGTATGATCCGGAAGAGTTGCTGCCGAGAACGTACGACTACGTACGTAACCTGATTGCTACGGTCTCCCCCAATTCTCTACGCCAGACTCGCTGGCAGATTTATCGTGATCTGCATCGTGACGTGGCGGGATCGGTGGAGGAGTCGGAAGCGCTGCTCAATGAGATGATGAGTGAGGCCGACTACAAAGAAGGTGTGCGTGCGTTTGTTGAAAAGCGTTCGCCGGATTGGCCCTCGCTGAGGTAGCTGTCAGGCGCGCGCCTGGGCACCGCGACAGTAAACCATAACCGGCCGCGTAATGGCGCTTAGGTCGGTTATAGGGTTCCCATCAATAACAAGCACATCTGCGCTTAGTCCCGGGGCGAGGCGGCCAGTGAGCTCCTCGATACCCAGTGCAATAGCCGCGTCCGAGGTCGCACTGCGCAATACCTGTTCGCTGCTGAGTTGCGCGATCTGCGCAAATACCAGCAGCGCCTGAGGCAGTTCATGGTGATAAACCCCGGGTATCCCCGCATCGGTGCTTGCCACCAGCGGGATACCCATGTCGATCATGTGCCGGTAGGCGGCGCGCATACGGCGCAGTACCTTTCCGGTTTTGCTGTCGAGCATGCGTTGCCAACCCTTGTTGACCGTGGGTGAAACCCAGATGCCGTTTTGCAGAATCAATCGGGCCACAGGCTCCTGATAGTCACTGCCCCAGCCCTCGTTACCTACCCACGAACAATGCTCAATAGTGTCGACGCCTGCGTTAGCGGCGCGACGAATACCCTCGGTCCCATGGCAATGCGCCGCCACCGGCATACCCGCGTCATGTGCCATGCGTACCATGGCGCGCAGATCACGCTGCTCGAACTGCGCGTCGGTTGCGGTGCTGCCGGGTGTCAGCCGGCCGCCGGTGGCCATGACCTTGATGAGATCGACGCCGTGCTCGAGCTGCCGCTCAAGTACCTGTTGCGCCTCGCCGAGACTGTCTGCGCCGCCGCCCCAGAAATGACAGTGCCCGCTGGGCGTCGTGATCGGCTGGCCGGCGCACAGCAGGCGCGGGCCCGATGCCTGGCCGCTGGCGATCTCGTCGCGCAGCTGCAGTTCGTACCAGGCGCCGCCGCCGAGGTCTCGAGCTGTGGTGATGCCGGCCCGGACCATCTGCTGAGCACGTACTTTCATAAGCGGGATTACACTGGGTTCAGTGCGGGCCGGCGCGTGCTTGTCGTCGGGATTGAGCTCCATATGCACATGGGCGTCGATCAGGCCGGGAATAGCAGTTAGTCCGCTACAGTCAATGGGTTCGGCGTGCTCGGGTAAGTCGTCGCGCGTGCCGACGTAAGAGATGACTCCCTCGGAAAACTGCAGCGTGTCGGCTTCGACGAAGTTCAGTCCGTCCCAGATTTTCAGGTTGGTCAGGGTTGTCATCAGATCACCCGTAAATCAGGCTGGGCAGCCAGGTCGCCAGCCCGGGCCACGCCAGCAGCAAGGCCAGCAATACAAGCTGCATCACAATGTACGGCACCACTCCGCGATAAATCGATGTGGTTGGCACTTCCGGGGGGGTGACGCCGCGCAGATAGAACAGCGCGAAGCCGAATGGCGGGGTAAGAAACGAAGTCTGCAGGTTGACGGCGATCAGCACACCGAGCCAGATCGGGTCGATGCCCATGGCCAGCAGTACGGGTCCGACGATCGGCACCACCACGAAGGTGATCTCGATGAAATCGAGAATGAAACCCAGCAGAAAAATCACCAGCATGACGATGGCCAGGGCGCCCCACATGCCCCCCGGCATCTGCTCAAACCAGGCCTGCACCAGCTCGTCTCCGCCGTAGCCGCGAAACACCAGAGAAAAAATCGACGCGCCGACCAGAATGAAAAAAACCATGGCGGTGGTGCCCAGGGTCGATTCACATACCTGGCGCAGCTTCTGCACATCGCACCGTCGATACCACATTGCCAGCAGCAGCGCGCCACTGGCGCCAACACCAGCCGCTTCAGTAGGTGTTGCCCAACCTGCCAGGATCGAGCCAAGCACCGCCACAATGAGAAACAGTGGCGGGAACAGAGCGCCCAGTGTCTGCAGCAGGCTGGGGCCGTCATCGGGCTCATCTACTTTTGCCGGAACAGCATTGCCAGGCAGCATACCGCGGCCCAGCACATAGATCAGGTACAGCCCTACCAGACACAGACCCGGAATGATGGAGCCTGCAAACAGGTCGCCGACGGAAACAGATTTTGGCGCGAAGATGCCCATGTTGAGCTGGGCCTGCTGATAGGCGTTGGATAACACGTCGCCCAGTAATACCAGAGAAATAGACGGTGGAATAATCTGTCCCAGCGTACCGGTGGCGCTGATGGTGCCCGTGGCAAAACCCGGCTCGTAGCCTTGCTTGAGCATCACCGGCAGCGACATCAAACCCATGGTCACCACGGTTGCGCCGACAATGCCCGTACTGGCCGCCATCAGCATGCCGACCAGCACTACGGTGACTGCCAGCCCGCCGCGGAACCTGCGCAGCAGATGCGACAGATTGGTCAGTAAGCCCTCGGCGAGCTGGGTTTTCTCCAGCATCACGCCCATGAAAACAAACAGCGGTACAGCTAAGAGCGTTTGGTTGGTGACAATGCCGAACAAGCGCCCCGATACAAACCCCAGATCTCCGGGGTTGAACGCACCGGTCAGAATTCCTGCCATGGCAAACAGCAGCGCGACGCCGGCAAGAGTCAGCGCTACGGGGTACCCCCCGAGCAGGGCGATGAAGGTCACCGCGAACATGGCCAACGGCGTGTAGTTCACAGGGCGCTGCTCGTCATGTGCGGTTCTTCATCGCCACCAGCAGCCAACGCGATCCGGATGATCTCACTGAGCCCCTGCAGGAACAGCAGTGCTGCCATGACGGGCACGAGGGTTTTCAGCAGGAAAACCGCCGGCATACCACCAACTTCCGGGCTGCCTTCCAGCACCCGCCAGCTTGCGGCGACGTAGGGGAGGCTCATTACGAAGATGAAAACCGCCACGGGCAGCAGGAACAGCACGTGGCCAGCCAGCTCAATTCGATGACGCCAGGTTGCACTCAATCGCGCATGGACAATGTCGACTCTGACATGGGTGTTTTGAGCGATGCCGTATGGAATACCCAATAGAAACACAAGGCCATGCATGTACATCACCGATTCCTGCACGGCGATAGCGCCAACATCAAAACCGTAGCGCAGCACGACTACCAGCAGGGTAACGACCACCATGATCAGACAGAGCCAGCGTATTGCCCTGGCGAGACCTGCGTTCATCTGGTTTACCAGTTTAGCGGTGGTGCGCAGCCGCTCCATCAGAAAATGTCGAGAGGGCCGATAGCGAGTTCGAGGACCGTGCCGCAGAACACTGCGAAGCCGACCCAGATGTTGTTTTTGAATGCGGCGAAGCAGGCACCGCGCTGCCGCTCCCGGATCAGGTGCTGTTGGTAGAGCATCAATCCCACGGCCACTGTGAGACCTGCATAGTAGGCGTGCTGGTATCCCAGGCGGCTGCCGAGCAGACCAAAGCCGAGCACGGCCGTCAGCTGTAACACGCCGATCATCAACCGGTCGAGGTTGCCGAACAGAATGGCGGTACTCTTTATGCCAACCTTCAGATCATCGTTGCGGTCGACCATTGCGTACATCGTGTCGTAAGCCACGATCCAAAGCAGACTGGCAATGAACATCAGCCAGGCGGTGCTTGTCAGGCCGGCGCCGGTGGCGGTCCAGGCCATGAGAATGCCCCAGCTGAAAGCGACGCCCAGAATTGTCTGGGGCAGGTGGGTCCAGCGCTTCATGAATGGGTACAGTGCTGCTACCGCAACACCGCCTAAAGCAAGCAATTGAGTATCGCGATTGAGAAACACCAGCAGACTTGCCGAGGCAAGTGCGAGTCCTGCGAACACCAGCAATGCCTGGTGCGGCTTAATGGTGCCGATGGCTAGAGGGCGATCTCTGGTTCTGGCCACATGGGGATCCACATTTCGGTCGGCGTAGTCGTTGATTACGCATCCCGCAGCGCGCATCAGAAACGTGCCGAGGGTGAATATGATGATCAGATAAATGGGTGGGGTGCCCTGAGCAGCCATCCACAGAGCGGCCAGCGTCGGCCACAGTAACAGTAGCGTGCCCACCGGGCGATCGATGCGCATCAGGCGCGCATATTCGCGAAACGCGGTGTTCTCGGTATTTTCCATGCGCGGCAGTTTAGTCATTTATAGGCTCTTGGGCTATCTGCGACAGGAACGTTGATTTTTCCAAGCGACGCAAGTAGTTTATCGCGCCTTGTTGACCCCCAAATGCGGAGAAAGAATCAAGCCGATGAAAAAGTGGCAGTGTATTGTCTGTGGCTGGATCTATGACGAAGCCGAAGGTTGCGAAGAAGAAGGTGTAGAGCCGGGTACGGCATGGGAAGATGTTCCCGAGGATTTCGTATGTCCGGAGTGTGGGGTGAGCAAAGAAGACTTCGAAATGATCGAGGTCGGATAAGGCCAGGTCCGGAACTTTAGGCGCAAGGGGCACAAAACAGATGAACCTCACAGTGCGCATTCTCATCGGCATGGTTCTGGGTCTGATTATCGGGGCCCTGATTCAGTGGGCAGATCTGCCTGCGTCGCACGTGTTCAGCCGTTTCTTCACCCATGGCCTGATTGATGCGGGTGGCGATATCTTTGTGACGCTGCTGCGCATGATGGTGGTGCCGTTGGTGCTGGTCTCACTGACCTGTGGCGCCGCGAGTCTGGGCGCGACCGGCAAAGTCGGACGCTTAGGGGGCAAAACCATTGGCCTTTACCTGCTGACCACGGCTATTGCGGTGAGTCTTGCGCTGAGCATTGCGTTGATCGTTGAGCCCGGCGTTGGCGCGGCAGATGAGGGGCTCGCCGCACCGGAGTTTACGGCCAAACAAGCGCCATCCTTCAAAGACACCCTTGTGGACATTTTTCCCAGCAACCCGATTGCCGCCATGGCTGAGGGCAAGATGCTGCAGGTGATCGTGTTTGCGCTGCTGCTGGGTCTCGCGCTGTCTCAGGCCGGCGAAGCCGGGCAGCGCATTCGGCGCGTTTTCGAAGATATCAATGCCGTGTTCATGGGGCTGATCACCATGGTGCTGCACATTGCGCCGATTGGCGTGTTCTGTCTGATGGTGACCCTTGGCGCGTCGGTGGGCCTGCGCGAAGTCGCCAAACTCATCGTCTATTTCTTCACCGTGGCCGGCACACTGGCGCTGCACATGACGGTGGTATATCCGCTCCTGCTGCGCCTTTTTGCGGGGCTCGACCCGCTTCGTTATTTACGCAAGATGCGGGAACCCATGCTGGTCGCTTTCTCGACCGCATCCAGCGGCGCGACCCTGCCGGTGACCATACGCACCGTCGAGCATCGCGTGGGGGTCAGCAACAACGTTGCGTCTTTTGCTGTGCCGTTGGGTGCCACCATAAATATGGATGGTACGGCCATAATGCAGGGCGTTGCGACGGTATTCATCGCACAGTTTTTCGGCTATGAGCTGGGAGCGATGGATTTTCTGGTGGTGGTCCTGACGGCAACCATGGCTTCGGTGGGCACCGCCGCGGTGCCCGGTGTGGGCCTTATCATGCTGGCCATGGTGCTCGATCAGGTTGGGCTGCCAATTGCCGGTATCGGGTTGATCATAGGTGTCGATCGGCTGCTTGATATGATGAGAACGGCAGTCAACGTCACCGGTGACGGGATGGTCGCCACTACCGTGGCGCGCAGCGAAGGAGAGCTCGACCTCGCGGTCTTCGAAGACCCTGATGCCGGCGCAGTTATCGACTCATCGCACCGGCCAGCGCACCAAGTTCCTTCTGAGAATCTCTGACAAGCTCACTCACCTCAGTCAGATCGTCCTTGCTGATGCCGAGGGCTTCGGCACGTTCGTACTGGGTTTGTTTCAGGCCCTCCTGGCCCAACTGCAGCAGATCGCGGGAAAGCACATGCAGCCGCACATAGGATTGATGCATGCCCGTGTAGTTGCGTACCTGTTGAAAACGTACTGTGCAGCAGATCTCGTCTGGCAGGTCCCACAATTCAAACAGTGTGGCGGCGAGGACCTCGCGGCTGACGTTGAGTACATGCTGATCAATATAGCTGCAGGGTAACTGTGGATTCGCTTCAGTCAGTCGGCAGATGATTTCGTACTGAGGCGGAAACACGTGGCCCAGTACCAGCGTGCCGAAATTTGCCAATAGTCCGGCAACATAGCAGGTTGCGGGATTGGGGCGCTCTTTGGCGGTGATCTGCTTGGCCAGGGCCTCCATGGTGGCGGCGTTGTAAACCGCATCCAGCCAGTAGGGGCTGGCGCCGTACACATGACTTCTGGGCAGACTCAGGGCATCGCCAATGGCCATGCCCAGGGCCATGTTGAACACCATGTCGAATCCCAGCACGCGCATAATGGCATCGTTGAGGGTAGTGGACGGCCTTTCGCTACCGTAAAAAGAAGAGTTTGCCCAGCCCATAATGCGTGCGGCGACGGGCGGGTCCGCTTCGATGATGTTGACCAGATCATCCAGCCCATAGTTTTCCTGGCCCTGCAATTCGATGATGCGCCGCGCGGTATCCGGTAAAGGAGGAATGTGCAGCGTTTCGTCGAGTCGCGCCTCGATGCGTCGGGCGGTAAAGCTTTCCACTGCTCTGACGATATCGGCTTCATCATTGTCCGGGCATTCCGGAGTGCCTTGCAGCCGTTCGCAGAATGCCGTGTCGAATGAAGCGTGGACAAGACAGAGTTGGTTAAGCTGGTCGCCTGTTGCGCGCACGTAACGGTCGGGTGTTTCGGTAGCCAGTGCAAGGCTATCGCGGTTTTTCAGGTCGCTGTGCACCACTGAGGGCAGTCCGTAGTACCCGGGTATGGCGCTGACTGTGGCCGATGCCTCAGGTTGCAGGCTGCGCATCGCACGGGCGGTGGTCGCTTCTATCGGGCGCGGGTCCACCAAAGCCTGTTCCGGCGCGATAACCTGCATCTGGCCTTTATCGTCTGCGCAGATCAAGGCTCGGACCCGTTCGTCCTGGGGCGGGTTTTCATAAAGCGGCAGCTCGGAAATATCTTCAGACATTCTTGCATGCGCCCTTATCGGCGTGGTTGTTTCATCAAGTATAGGAGAGCTTTTGCCCGGGCGATGTCGCGCTGGGGAAAACGCGATTCAGGTCATGTTCTGAATGCGTTTAACGAGCTGCTTCGGATAAGCGTAGTTCGTGTCTGGTTGAATCGCCGAGCGTCACATTGAGAGATTGGCTTTGCCAATCGTCCGGGTGACCATTGGCGGACCCGGAGATCGACAGCCGCGCCATGATGCGCACTTGGCCAAGGCCGCTCAGGGGGCGGAATGAAACCAGGCTGTGCATGTCATTCAGGCCCGTATCGGCGGGAAGTGCAGATAGATCGATAGAGCGCACGGCAACGGGCATTGTGCCCGTTGCGCCCTGTGGATCGTGCGCGATCAGGAATACCCTGGCACTCGGTGGCCACTGCGGCTGCTCGCCATCCGTTGAAATGCGAACCTGAACCAGCGGTTGAGCAACTACAGCGTTGTTGGTCGCGGTAGCCGGTGGGCGTAGCACCAGCGAGATATGCTGGGCCTCAGCCTCAGAGAGGTTAACTCGATTGACGACCTCAGGGTCGTTAGGGTGACGGTTCACGGCGCCAGTGATGGAAAGCCGGGCGACCACTTCAGCGTCGACCAGGGCTGGCTCGGGCCGGGAAAAAGCCAACTGCGCTGGCAGATCGTTGACGTGGAACGCCTTTACTGCGAGAGGCATGCGCTGCCCCAGCGGACGAAGAAACACGAAAACTTTTGCTTGGGCCGGTACCGCGGAGGCATCGCCGTCAAAAGCGACGGAAGCCACTATCGCGGGCTCGGTCTGATTCTTTGGGGTGATCGAATTGACGGCTGTCGGTAGCGCACCGACCGCCGCGCCGGACGGTTCAGTCTCGCCTTGCTCGCAGCCAGTGAGCAACACCGTCAAAGCGCATAGCGCCAAGGCGTTACGGGCCACCATTGAGCGTTCCCCACAGTGAACTGCGCTGTTTAAACAAAGTCGTCCACTGCTCGTCGTTTTTTTTCAACGCCAGATCGCGGGCGCTTTCGAAACGGGCGTTGTGAGCATTGCGGCTGGCGCCGTGCTCGAGCAGTTGCCGGGCGACTGCCAGGTGTCCGGCTCGTACGGCGGCAATCAGTGCTGTGTCGCCCGCGGCATTTTTCTGATCGATCAGGGAACCGCGTTCCAGCAGCCTCGTGACTATCGGTAGCTGACCCGCTGCGGCAGCTTGCAAAAGGGCGTGGCTGCCGGCCAGGCTCTTTTCGTTTACCTCGGCTCCATCTGCCAGGAGCTGTTCCAGAATGCGGAGATTGCCGGCGATAGCCGCCAGCATCAGCGGCGTCACACCCAGCTTGTCGGGTGAATTCGCGGTGTTCCGCTGGGCCAGCAGATGTGCGACTTTGTCATGGCCGTTGCGCAGCGCCCAACACAGGGCGGAACATCCGCTGGCGTCTTTCCGGGTGAAATCGGCCCCTTGATCCAGCAACAGCTGCACTATCTGAGAGTGTCCGGCACGCGATGCGAGAACAAGTGGTGTGGTTTCGCCACACGGAGCGTCGGGTTCTTTGAGGTGCGGAGCAACTGCGTGCGTGGTACGCAATGAACCGTTGCGGGCAGCCGTGCAGAGGATCTGTGCGATAAAGCGGTCTTTCGGGCGTTTGCCCAAATAGGCGTTCAGCAGACGAGGGTCTTCAATTGAGCTCAGGGCAGCCACGTCATCTTCGGTAGCTTCTGCCCCGTGCTCCAGCAACATGGCGGAAATCTGGCTATTTTTCCGTGCCAGGGCTCGAGATAGCGCCGTGTGACCGGTGGCATCGGTACCATTTATGTCGATGCCTTCGTCCAGCAGGTCGTCTACCAGTGATGCTTTTCCATGCCATGCAGCCAGATTGAGGGCTGACCACCCCTTATATTGGCCATCCTTGGCAGCTGCGTTCAATGCCTGTGGCAAGGCGCCAGTGGGGGCCTGCATAACACCAAACAGCTTCTTCAGGTCGGGGTTGCCGCTGCGCTGGGCGAGCATGCGCGCACTCCAACCGCTGTTGTTCTTCTGATTGGCGTCAGCGCCGTCGTGATAGAGGTACTGGGCTGCGGCTACCTTGCCGCGAGATACGGCTGCGTGAAGTAGCGCGTTGCCGGCATCGTCGGTCTGGTCTAACACTGCCCCGGCAGAGGCCAGGCTGCGCACCATGGCGTCAGCATTGTCGCAGTTTAACGCCGCTTGTAACGATGCCGCGTTCAGTGTGCGTATGCGTTCCTTGTCAGCGGCGCTGATTTTTTCTGAGTCGCAAGCTTGCACCAGGCTTCGCGGGTCCTGAGCAATGGTCTGCGGGGTTTCTTGCGATACCAGGTTCGCCAACGCCCGTTGCGCCTTGCGGTTGCCCGCCTGCACGGCACGGGTATACCACTTGTGCGCCAGGGCGTTGTGTGCGGGTGTGTTGGACTTCCTGGTGTACAGCTTGCCCAGGAGGAACATCGCCTCGGCATTGCCGGCATCCGCCGCCTGGTTCAGCAGATCCTCGGCCCGGTCGGAATGCGGCGCTCTAACGTGACCGGTTTGATAGATGCGGGCCAGGTGAAATGCAGCGTCAGGGTTTCCACTATCGGCATCTTTGATCAAGATGGTTTCCACGGCACTGTACTGGCCCAGGCGCAGATGCTTTTTGATATCCGGGTTCAATTGGGCGGCGGTGGTCGGTGCCCATACCATAAGCAGCAGCGACACACCGGCGATAATAGTGCGGAGATGGTTACGCGGCGCCATAGTGGGTCTCCACACAAATCCCGGTTTCCTTGAGAAAAGCCGTGGGCAGAATGCCACCGGCGCAAACTACCACGAGATCGTTGGGTAGCTTCAGGGGACGTTCGGTTTCTTTGTCTTTTATCACTATGTGATCCGATGCAATTCCCAGTAATTCGCTGTTCATCATGACGCGTATTCTTCCTTCGGTAGCCAGCGTAGAGATCTTGTCGCGATTTCTTCGTTTCGCTCGGGTAAACGCCGCGGAACGATATGACAACGTAACCTCGGTACCTTTCTGTTGGGCGATTGAATGGGCGGCTTCCAGTGCGCTGTCTCCACCGCCTACCACGCACACGTGCTTGCCAGTGTGCTCGGCAGGATCAATGACGTTGTAAATCACTTTCTGCAGATCTTCACCGGGTACACCGAGCTTGCGTGGCGTACCGCGCCTGCCCAGAGCCAGCAGCACGGAGGAGGCTCGATAGGTCTGCGATGCGGTGGCGATAAGAAAACCGGGGTTCAACACGTCGATTCTGTATACGGTTTCGCCGTAGTTGATGGATACGCCGGTGCGGGCTTCGACGTTTTCCCAGAATGAGATGATGTCTTCCTTCTCTGCTTCGCGGAAGCGCATTTGTCCGTACATGGGGAGGTCCACTGGCGCGGTCATGACGATTTTACGCCTCGGGAACTGCGCGACTGTTCCGCCTAGGGATTGTTGCTCCAGAGTAACGTACTTCAAACCGGCTTCATGAGCCGCAAGGGTTGCGGCAAACCCGGCGGGTCCGGCACCTACGATCACTACATCTAATGCACCGGCCACAGGGCGCAGTTGCTTTCGCAGGTGTTCCATGGCCTGGCTGCCCTGAGTTACGGCATTGCGAATCAGACCCATACCACCAAGTTCACCCGCGATAGAAATACCGGGAACGCTGGTTTGGAACTCAGCTGAAACGTCAGGGATATCGATTCCGCGCTCGGCGGTTCCGTGAACGAGGGAAATGGCTCCGACCGGGCAAGCGGCTTTACAGGCCCCGTGACCGATGCAATCCGTCGGCGACACCAGTGTGGCTTTACGCCTGATCAGACCCAGCACGGTGTGTGCGGGGAACTCAGGGCAGGCATGCACGCAAGCTTCGCAGCCGATGCAGAGATTGTGGTCAATGATCGGGTGCAGCGAAGGTGGCGTTGACATACCCGACTCGATCGACTCGTCGAGAATGGCATGGTTTTCCGCATGTCGATTGCTGCGGCGTCCCAGATAGGTAAGGTAAATAAGCCCACCCGCGAAAAGGTAGTACGAATAGGCCGGCAGATATTCGATCATGGCCATATCAGGCGCCTGCGCACCGATCGTTGTCCATTGTTGTGCGGGAAATCTCCATCTCTTTCATAAACCCCTTGTATGATTCTGCCGCTAAGGCATTTCCTCTCTACCCATGCATCAGCCGAAACAGATCACTGATACCTATCGCCACAAGATTACTACGTTGCTCGCATACAGCCTGGTAGCGGTTCTCATCATAGCGGGATGGCGTAACGCAGAGCTTGAACTGTTTCATGCTAAGGAAGGAATCGGGTATTGGTTTGGCATCATTGGGACGACGCTCATGGCGTTGTTGTTTCTGTATCCGCTGCGAAAACGTTGGCGACGATTGCGCGGCGCAGGCGCTGTCAGGCATTGGTTTCGAGTGCACATGATTTTCGGGGTAGTGGGTCCTGTATTCGTCATTTTCCACAGCAATTTCGATCTGGGGTCATTGAATAGTCGTATTGCGCTTTTTTGCACATTGACAGTCACCCTCAGTGGCGTTTTCGGGCGTTACATATATGGGCACCTGCATTACGGCATGTATGGCCGGCGCGCTTCGCTGGAGTCGCTACGCTACGACATTGAACAGGTGCGCGAATCTCAGACCCAAAGCCACGGGTTGAGGCTGCTCATTGATGACGAACTGCGAAGCTGGGAAGAAGGGGTGTTGACGGCCCAGCCCGGCCCTGCCGGCGCCTTGCTTCTGGCCCTGACGACATCGATCAGTGCACCGCTGCGCCTGCAGAAAGTGCGCAGGAAAATTTCCCGCCACCTCGAAAGCAAAACCGGTGGTCACAGGGAGCTACACCGACACAAAGCGTCATTGCAATCGAGTGCGGCCCGCTATGCCAGACAGCGTGCGACACTATTGCGTAAGTTTGCACAATTACGTGTGTTCGAGCGCCTGTTTTCACTCTGGCACATCGTTCATTATCCATTGTTCCTGCTACTCGTACCCGCGGTGATTGTGCATATCACTGCGGTTCACATGTATTGAGGCGGTCTAACGATGAATCGGCCCGCTCAAAACCCTTTAATTGCTGTCGTGGTGTTGGCCCTGCTGGCGATCAGCTTGGGGGAGGTGCAGGCTGCCAGCATTGAATCGCTTATCAGTCCGGGCGAGCTGAGTGCCGCGCATGCCGACCTGCAGGAAGATTGTGGCGCATGCCACGTCGCTTTCGATCGCGATGGAGAGCGTGCGCTGTGCCTCGACTGCCACGAGGAAATTGCCGGTGATATTGCTCAGCAGCGAAAGTTCCATGGCATGCATGCGACTATTCCAGCGGGTCCCTGCAGAGACTGCCATCGGGAACACGGCGGCCCTGGCTCTGATATCACCGGGCTGGTGCCGGAAACGTTCGATCACCATCTGACGGCGTTTCGCCTCGCGGGAAAGCATAGTTCGCTCAGTTGCACACAGTGTCACGACGAGCAGACGCCGTACCGTGAAACTACCGGACAGTGCGTGCAATGCCATGAGAGCGACGACCATCATAAGGGCGGCCTGGGTGAGAATTGCGGCTCGTGTCATTCGGCATCGGGGTGGCAGGAGGTTGATTTCGATCATGAGGAAGCCAGTGAAATGACGCTGGTCGGGGCTCACGCGCGCCAGGCCTGTAGCTCCTGTCATATCGACAATGTGTTTTCAGACACTCCGACACAGTGCATCGATTGCCACAGGGTAGATGACGTTCATGACGGTAATCGAGGCACCGAATGCGGGTCGTGCCACACCGAGAGCAATTGGCAAGAAACTGCTTTCGACCATACGGGTGAAACCGGTTTCGTGCTGGCGGGTGTGCATGCGGATTTGAGCTGTGGTGCCTGTCACCTGCAGGACATGTCCTTGTCTAAGCCGCCGGAGACCTGTGTAGGCTGCCACAGCAGTGACGACGTGCATGCCGGCTCCAGGGGTACGCAGTGCGGAGACTGCCATTCAAATGAAACTTGGCGGCTCGAGTTCGACCATTTTGCCGAAACCCAGTTTGCGCTTGCCGGAGCACATGCGGATTTACAGTGCGGAGCCTGCCACCTTGATGGTATGGATGAATCGTTGCCAGTAGATTGCGAGAGCTGTCATGAGTCTGATGACCCCCATGCCGGCACACTTGGATCTTGCGATGACTGTCACGCCGAATCGGCGTGGCGAACGCCGCTACGGTTCGATCATGAATTTACTGCTTTCCCGCTGGTTGGCATGCACGCGCTGGCGACCTGTGACCAATGCCATGAAACCCGACAATTCAATGAAACTGACGAAACTTGCGCCGACTGCCATGAACAGGATGACCATCATGAAGGGGTATTTGGCCGGGATTGTACCGGGTGCCATAACCCCGGAGGCTGGGAGTTGTGGCAATTCGATCACGATTCTCAGACCACATTTGTGCTCGATGGCGCACATTCGGACCTTTTTTGCGCGTCCTGTCACGCACCTCGTTCAGGATTGGCGGAAAATCAGTCTGGAGAATGTATCACTTGCCATAGAGGTGATGATGCGCACGGAGGGTCTTTCGGAAGCGACTGTGGAGACTGTCACACGACCATTGATTTCGGCGATGACGTGAGGTTCCGCTGATGAGCTATCGCGTGGTTCGGCGATGGATGCGCCTGGGCGTTGTCATGGCGACGGTGCTGCTGTGTTGGAGCGCGCAGGCACAAAACTACGACCATTTTCAGCATGGCTTCGATCTCGATGGTGCCCACATGCTGGTGTCATGTGAATCGTGCCACAAGGCTGGTGTTTTCCAGGGCACGCCCACCGAATGCGCCATTTGCCATGATGGGAGTGTCTACTATGCGGAAACGAGCCTTTCCTCGGCCCACATGCCGGTCAGCGGCTTCTGTGAAAGCTGCCATATCACTGCAGACTGGACGAGTATCATCGAGGTAAACCATTCAGACGTTGTAGGTGAATGCCTAGATTGTCACAACAGTTCGCAGGTCTTTGCTTCGGGTCTGCCTGCCGGCCACCTTGCGACCAGTCAGTCCTGTGATGCATGCCATAGTACGTTCGCGTGGAACACGACCGTTTTCAATCATGAGGAAGTACTCCCGGGCACATGCGCCACCTGTCACGACGGCGTGATGGCAGAAGGTAAGCACGCCGCACACTTCCTTTCCACCGACTCCTGTGACGATTGCCACAGCACCGATTTCTGGGCGCCCGCACTGACGGTCGACCATAGCCAGGTACTGGGTAGCTGTGCCAGCTGTCACGATGGCAGCATCGCTACCGGCAGGCATGCTGGCCACCTGCCCACCAACGAAGAGTGCGACACCTGCCATACTACCGATGCCTGGGTACCGGCGACGTTTGACCACGCGGGGGTACTCCCGGGCACATGCGCCACCTGTCACGACGGCGTGATGGCAGAAGGTAAGCACGCCGCACACTTCCTTTCCACCGACTCCTGTGACGATTGCCACAGCACCGATTTCTGGGCGCCCGCACTGACGGTCGACCATAGCCAGGTACTGGGTAGCTGTGCCAGCTGTCACGATGGCAGCATCGCTACCGGCAAGCCCATAATCCACATACCAACGAACGCCGAATGTGAACTTTGCCACTCGACTGACGCCTGGGTGCCATCGACGTTCGATCATGCATTTGTGGAACCGGGCACATGCTGCAGTTGTCATGATGGAGTGACCGCCCAAGGTAAGCAGCCGACGCATATCCTGGCCAGCAACACCTGCGATGATTGCCACAGCGCGGATTTCTGGGTGCCGGTTGTCACCGTGGACCACACGCAGGTGATTGGCAGCTGCACCAGCTGCCATGATGGCAGCATCGCGACGGGTAAGCACGCTACTCATCTGAACACCAATGCCGAATGTGATGTGTGCCACTCCACGGACGCGTGGCTGCCGGCTGTATTCGACCACTCCGAGGTGGTGCCGGGCACCTGCGCAAGCTGCCACGATGGAGTCACCGCCCAAGGCAGGCATGGGACCCATATTCTCACCACGGAGACCTGTGACGATTGCCACAGCACTGAATTCTGGGCGCCGGCGGTGACCGTGGACCATACCCAGGTACTGGGTAGTTGTGTCAGCTGCCACGATGGCGGCATTGCTACCGGCAAGCATGCAACGCACTTGCCCAGTGACGACACCTGCGATAATTGCCACACCACTGACGCGTGGACGCCTGCGGTGTTCGACCATGGCGGTGTCGTTCCGGGCACGTGTACCCAGTGTCACGATGGCGTTACAGCTATGGGAATGCATGCAACCCACCCGCCCACCAGCGGCGAATGCGATCTGTGTCATTCCACGATCGCCTGGGTGCCGGCCACCTTTGATCATGCCGAGGTCGAGCCGGGTACGTGCTCGAGATGTCACGATAACACCACGGCTACCGGCATGAACGCAGGACATTTCATCACAACTCAGGAATGCGATACCTGCCATACGCGCACCTTCTGGTCTCCAGATACGTTTGCGCACATGACCCTGAGCTACGAACCACTGGATCATGCGGGTAACTTTGCCTGCACACGCTGCCACCTCAGTAACGGCGAAGAGGTTAACTGGACCTCCCCCACATATCAGCCGGATTGCGCTGGTTGCCACGCCAACGACTACGAAGCTGGTGTCGATCGGCACAACGGTCTCAGCCAGGATGCCGATTGTGCGAGCAGTGGTTGCCACAGCATCAGTGAAAGTGAGTGGTGATGCGCGCCGTCCTGGTGATCATGGTGGCGATTGCCGCCATCCCGGGCGTTGCTGGTGCCGCGTCCGTGGGCATCGGCAGTGTTGTGGAGATCCAGGACGACACACCGGTAAGACGCATCGGCATTTCTCTGGACCTTCCGCTGAAATTGACAAGCCGCTTCATACAGGTCAGTGAGACCAGCTTCAAAGCGAGCGCGGTAACGGTTGGCGAGGCGCTGGAGGATGGTTGGCAGTTCATGGAACTGGCGCTGGACGAAGAGGACTACTTTGTCGCTTCCGTGCGCCTGGAGGGGTCGCGGCGCAAGGGGTTCGAGATAAGTCTGGCCTTTCACGCCCCGGTTTACCTGGATGCCCGGCCGCAAATGCAGCTCAATCGTGTAGACGTAATTGCGCTTGAGCGGCGCGCCCATCAGCGCCTGGCTAGGTTTGGATCAAAGCATTCAGCGGTTGCGGTCGAGTTCGAAGCGGGCGAGATGTTGCAAACCGATAGCCTGCCCAAGGAAATTGCTACAGGTAAGGTTGTTTACACCAACCCACATAGCGCAGCCACCCGTATTGGGTTTTTTCCGACTCGCACCGCGGCGTCAACGGTTCTGCGCAGATTGCGGGGGAGATATCCATCTGCGCGGCTTGTTGAGGTGGCGGCGAAAGAGCAGAGCTATGGTAAGCTGATGCGACTGTTCGATGCGCCGCGGGGCACCGCAAGGGACGCCGCTGCTTCCGCAGTGGTGAGCTTTCGCGGTCGCGCCGTGACGCCGGATTCCATCGAGCAAACGCCAGCGCCGGCACCGAAGGAAAGTGAGTTTTCTGCTCCACTGGATCGCAGCTTGCTTGATCAGGCCCGGGAAGCGTACCTGGACAGGGACTGGCCACGGGCGATTGCCCTCTATAACAAAGCCGCCAAACAGCCGGGCCTACGCGAGGAATCGCTGGAAATGCTTGGTGTGGCGCGGCAACGCAACGGACAGCTTGCTCAGGCGCGGGCGGTTTACCAGACGTTTCTCGCGGAGTATGCAGATGTCCCAAGCAGCGACCGGGTTCGTCAACGCCTGCAGTCGCTGACTGGAGATGATCAGCCGCGGACGCAGATGCGCAAACCCTCGAAAAAGTCTGAGCTGGCATGGCGCACCACGGCCAGCCTGTCCCAATTCTACAGGCGCCATTCCCTGGACATTGATGGCGCGGACAAGCGCATTCCAATTGACGCGGCGTTCACCGACGCCACGTTGATGGCGCGGCGTGTAATCGGCAAAGACCTTCATGAAGGCAGAGTCTCGCTTGGTCACCTGCAAGATTTCGGCGATCGTGATACTCAACAGGCGTTTCGCATACAGCGGGCCACTTGGGAGTCGTATTTCGACAAGTTGGGATTGAGTTTCAAACTGGGCCGTCAGTCGCGCTACAAATCAGGAGTACCAGGTCGCTTTGATGGAGTAACGCTAAGCTATCATCAGAGCGATATGCTGCAGTGGAACGTCATCGGCGGCGACCTGGTGCGCACCTCCTATTCGAATCGTGGTCCCGATCAGCCGTTTGTGGGTGTCAGCGCCGATCTCAAGCTGTGGGCGGGTCAATTGGAAGTTTCGCCCTTTTTCATCCAGCAGGACTACGATGGTGTGCTTGACCGGCGGGCCGTGGGCGCCACCATCAACTTGCGCACGGAAAAGACCTATGCGGCGCTGCTGCTGGATTACGACATCTTCCACAAAGCGCTGAACAATCTTTACCTCAATGCGGCCTACGACCTTTCTGAACGCTGGCGCATCCACACGACGGCCAATCACCGCCGTAGTCCTTACCTGACTACCAGCAACGCGCTGATCGGGCAGGCCTATGATGACCTATCGGAGTTGGAGCAGGATCTGCTTGATCTGAAACTGGAAGATGTCGCCGAAGATCGGACGGCTACCAGCACAATGGTGCGCGTCGGACTAGATGGCAAAATCGACGACACCTGGTCATTTTCCATTGAGGGCTCTGCGGCAGACTATGGCAGCACCGATGCATCGGCAGGGGTGTTTGCATTACCTCAGCGGCGAGACTACTACGTCAGTTCCCAGGTGCGGGCGAGAGGCCTGTTGGGCAAAGGCAGTTACACTACGGTGCGCGTGTGGATGTCGGAATCTGATACTGCGTCCACCAATGCAATGGACATCAGCAGTCGCTTCAGGCTGTTTGATGATTGGCAGATCTACGGACGACTGATGATGTCCCAGCGGGAATACGCTACTACCGGAGCCGCACACCTGCAGATCAAACCTTCATTGCGGATGGACTACCGCGGCTTCAAATCCGTTCGCCTGGAGGCCGAAGTGGGCTACGACTGGAGCACTCGGGAAACCCGGGCAAATGACATCGATGTAACCGGGTTGTTCTTCCGCGTGGGCTACCGGGTGAATTTCTAATACCCCAGCGGCCCTTGCCGGTCAGGCGCTCAAGTGCCCAGAGTCCGGCGGCGCCCAGGCCTGCAGCAGGTTCGCCATTTCCTCCGCTTCTTTTGATCCGGGCTTCGCCCGCAGCAATGCTTCGCCGCGCCTTATCACCTGGGGCATCAGATGGGCGTGCACACCGAGATCGGCAATGCGGAAGCTCTGCTCGCCGGATTGACGGGTACCCAACAGGTCGCCCGGACCGCGGATCTTCAGGTCCTGTTCCGCCAGAAAGAAACCGTCCTGACTTTCCCGCATGGTCTGTAACCGTCGCTTTGCAGTTTCGCTCAGGCCCTCCTGGGTAAACAGCAGAAAGCACTGGCTGGCCTGATCTCCACGGCCCACTCTGCCGCGCAACTGGTGAAGTTGCGCCAGTCCCAACCGGTCGGCATCTTCGATGACCATATAGGTGGCATTGGGCACATCGACACCCACTTCGACTACGGTGGTCGCGACCAGCATATGGATCTCCCCGCGCTTGAACGCCGCCATGAGCGCGGCTTTTTCGTCACTTTTCATACGCCCGTGGAGTAGCGCCACCTTGTGCTCGGGCAGCGCCGCGCTCAGTTCCCCGTGCATGGTGGTTGCTGATGTTGCGTCGATCTCGTCGGAATCCTCGATAAGCGTGCACACCCAGTAGGCCTGCTGTCCTCCACTGAGGGCTTTGTGGATCTGTTCCACTACCTGTGGACGCCGACCGGCATCCGCGGTATGGGTGGTAATGGGTTGTCGGCCCTTGGGCAACTCGTCAATGACGCTGACATCCATATCCGCATAAAGCGCCATAGTCAGCGTGCGTGGAATCGGCGTAGCCGTCATGATCAACTGATGGGGTTGTTTGGTTGAGTCGGCGACTTTGTGCTGCAGCGCCATTCTTTGATGCACGCCAAACCGGTGTTGTTCATCGATGATGGCCAGCGCCAGATTATTGAAGACCACACTCTCCTGAAACAGCGCGTGGGTTCCTATGACCACAGCACTGGCACCCCCGGCCACATCTGCCAGACGCTCACGCTGTTGTTTCGCGGGAAGCTGACCGGTCAGCAGGGTGGTTTTCAAACCCAGCGGGGTCAGCCAGCTGTGGAAGTTCAGATAGTGCTGCTCGGCGAGCAGTTCCGTGGGTGCCATCAGCGCCGTTTGCGCACCATGCTCAGCTGCTCTGATCGCGGCGAAGGCGGCGATGATGGTTTTGCCGGAACCCACGTCGCCCTGTACCAGACGAAGCATGGGCAGCGGCCGCTCGAGATCTTTGAGGACTTCCCCCGCAACCCGGGCCTGTGCCTGAGTCAGGTGAAAACCGAGGTGATCCACCAGCTTGCGCCCCAGGCCATGGGATTGCGCTAGCGGGATGCCCCGCTCCTGCTGACGTTTCAGGGCACGACCTTTCATGACCAGGAAGTAGGCGGTCATTTCGTCCAGCGCAACTTCCTGCTGAAGCTCTGCAATCTGCTCGAGAGTCGCGCCGGCAGGGGGTTGATGGAGGAACTGGAGCTTCGCGAACGGTGTGCCGGCAACCTCCGGCCACGCCTGAGCACATATGTTGGCAGCCAGGCTGCGCAACCGCGCCTGACCCAGACCCTGGGTTGAAGGATAAATGGGCGTCAGCTCGGCGTCGGGCGGCGGCGGCGGGCTATCGTAGGTTTCGTATTCGGGATGGGCCATGGTCAGATCCCGCCCGAAAAAACGTAGTTCTCCGTAGGCGCGAATGAAACCCGAGTTCTCCAGCTTGTTGCGCTGAAACTTGGAGAAGTGAAAAAAGCGGAGCGAGGCCTGACCAGAATCGTCCCGCACCAAGACTTTCAGTGATCGTCGTTTGCCGAACTGTACCGATACGTTTTCGATTCTACCTTCGATCAGGTACTCGTGGCCCGCCTGTGCGTGACCGATGGGCGTGATGCGTGTGCGGTCCTGGTAGCGGTATGGCAGGTGCAGCAGCATGTCGACAAATCGGTAGATGCCGAGCTTTGCAAGGGTGTCCTGGAGCCTCGGCCCGACCCCTTTGAGTTCGAGAATGCTGGTTTGTGGGTCTACGTCCACCCTATCGGTATTGGCTAGGCCAGTGCCATGATGGCATCGATTTCGATCGCTACGCCCTTGGGTAGCGCGCTCACTTCGATAGCCGCCCGCGCGGGGAACGGGGCTTCGAAGTACTCCGCCATGACTTCGTTCAGCGTTGGAAAGCTTGTCAGATCCGTGAGGTAGACGGTGAGTTTCACGCAGTCGGCCAGTTCACCGCCGGAGGCTTCGGCAACTGCGCGCAGGTTTTTGAAAACCTGGTGTGCCTGGCCGGCCAAATCATCTGCAGCGACTTCCATGGTTTGCGGATCGAGGGGAATCTGCCCTGAGACGTACACCGTGCGGGCCGCTTGCACGGCCACTGCCTGAGAATATGTGCCAATGGCTGCCGGTGCGTTGTCGGTTTGAATGGTCTGTCTGGTCATGATGAGTTGAAGTCTCGACTAGCTTAAGGAGGAGTTAGTTTTCCAGGCGCGACAGGCTGACGACGGCGGAAACGTTACGCAGACGGCGCATGACCCGTGCGAGGTGGGAGCGGTTTTTCACCGATACGCCCATCACCACGGTGCTGATTTCCGAACTGCGCTCTTCCACGTTGATGTGATCGAGGCCCGCGTCTGACGCGGTTACCTCGGCGGCTATTTCAGCGAGTATGCCCTTGCGCCGGTTGACGTCGACCCGCAGTTTGGTGAGGAACTCGCCGTCGGTGCTGCTGGTCCAGCGCGCGGGAATGATCTCACGGGCGGCGCGGCGACGAATCTCGTTGATGTTCGGGCAGGTTTCGATATGCACCACGAAACCCTTGCCTGGTGTCATATGTCCGACGATCTGATCGCCAGGGACAGGGCCGCAACATCGACCGTAAGTAATGACCAGCCCCTCGCCGCCGCGAATGGCGACTGGGCCCCCGCCTTCCACCGCAACCGCTTCGTACTCGGGGTTATCTGCAGCAAGCAGCTTCTGCGCCGCAACGTAAGCCATTAGTTCACCATTGCCAATAGCAGAAAGCAGGTCATTCAAGCGCCGCACACCCAGTTCGGTGAAGACACGGCGCAGTCGCCGGAAATCCAGATCGTTGATGCTGAGATTGGCATTGCCTAAAGCCCGGTTGAGCAGCTTGCGACCCAGTGCAATGGCCTCTGTGCCCTGTTGGTGCTTGAGCGCCAGGCGAATCGCGGAACGGGCCCGTGAGGTGACCACGAAGGTCAGCCAGTCTGGATTTGGTCGCGCGTCTTCCGATGTAATGATCTCGACACTCTGCCCGCTTTGCAGCTGCAGCGACAAGGGCGCCAGATCGCGATCTACCCTACAGGCGACACAATGGTTGCCGACATCGGTGTGCACCATGTAGGCGAAATCCACCGGGCAGGCGCCGCGGGGCAGTTCGAGAATCTGACCCTGAGGCGTGAATACGTAAACTTCGTCGGGGAACAGATCGAGTTTCAGGGTTTCGATGAACTCCAACGGGTTGCCTGCCTGGCGCTGCAGCTCGAGTAGGTCGGCCATCCACTGGCGCGCACGACGCTGGCTCGGTTCGAAGTCGTCGTCGCCGGCCTTGTAAAGCCAGTGACCGGCAATTCCATGCTCCGCCACAGCGTCCATTTGTTTGGTACGAATCTGCACTTCGATGGGCACGCCGTGCATGCCGAACAGAGAGGTGTGCAGCGATTGATAGCCGTTCGTCTTGGGTATGGCGATGTAATCCTTGAATCGTCCGGCTACGGGCTTATAAAGGTTGTGCACGACGCCCAGCGCGCGATAACAATCATCCACACGCTCGACGATGATGCGGAAGCCGAATACGTCCATGATGTCGTGAAACGATTTGCGCTGGGCTTTCATTTTGCGGTAGATGGAATACGGGTGCTTTTCCCGGCCCTGCACCTGGGCATTGATGCCGTCGCGATTGAGCGCCGCTGTCATGGTGTCGCTGATTTCTTCCATCAGCTCTGTGCGGTTCTTGCGGGCTGTGCTCACGGCCCGTTCGATACGGTCGGCGCGCAGTGGGTAGAGCGCTTTGAAGCCCAGCTCTTCAAATTCTGTCTTTATGGCGTTTACGCCCAGGCGATTGGCAATGGGCGCGTAAAACTCGAGTGTCTCCCGGGCTGTGCGCCGGCGCTGCGGTGCTGACATTACCCCGATTGTGCGCATGTTGTGGAGGCGGTCGGCCATCTTCACCATGATCACACGGATGTCTTTGGCCATGGCCATCGCCATCTTCTGGAAGTTCTCCGCCTGGGCTTCATCGCGGCTGTCGAAGATCTTCTTCAGTTTCGACAAACCATCGACGATCTCCGCCACGGGTTTGCTGAAGCGCTCACCCAGTGCCGTTTTGGATGTGTCGGAATCTTCGATGACGTCATGCAGCAGCGCGGCCATCAGCGTCTGATGATCCATGCGCATCTGCGCGAGGATTTCCGCGACGGCTACAGGATGGGTGATGTATTTGTGACCGGTACGCCGCACCTGCCCATTGTGGGCCACGTCGGCATACTCGTACGCGCGGATTACTTCGGCAATCTGCTCTTCTGTGAGGTAGTCGAGGTTGCTGACCAGGCTGTCTATGGTCGCCGGGGCGGCAACTTCGGGGCGTCTGGCATATTCGGCTAGTTTGCCAACAAAGTAGGATTCAGTCGCGGAATCAGGCCTAGTTTCACTAGACGGGCTTGTCATCTCCTAATCGGTCCTCTGGCAGTCCGCCACCCAGGCTGAAGCTAAGTTCTACTTCTTCATCCTCGGTAGAGACTTCCTGACTGTCAAGCATTTCGTGGGAAATGAGCCCTTCGGCGATTTCGCGGAGCGCGATAACCGTTGCTTTGTCATTCTCTTCGGGTACCAGCGGATCGTTGCCATAGGAACGCAGACCGCGCGCTCTGCGGGTCGCCAGCATGACGAGCTCGAAGCGGTTGTCTACGTGTTCCAAACAGTCTTCAACGGTGACTCTGGCCATAATCTACCTGGCTGTAATAAATCGAGCCGAGCAGTCTACAGGGCTGTCATTGGGCTGACAAGATCGATATGACGGTTTCGTTACCATTGAGCTGAGCGCCACTGGTCAGGCGGATGGCGGCACAGATTGCCAAAACATCGTCCACGGCCTGTTCGAACTGGTTGTTGACGACTATGAACTGGTATTTGTGCGCCTGACTCATCTCCAGCCGTGCCTCGGCGAGGCGCCGGGCGATGCTTTCGGGGGAATCTTCGCCGCGCTCGGCGAGACGCTGCTGAAGGACCTCTACTGAGGGCGGCATGATGAATATGCTCGCTGCGTCGGGAATTGCGGAGCGCACCTGATCGGCGCCCTGCCAGTCGATTTCCAGGATGACGTCCGCGCCGCTGGCCCGCAGCTTCTCAACTTCCATTTTTGCAGTGCCGTATCTGCGCTCAAACACCTGTGCGTGTTCGAGAAACTCATTATTGGCGACCATTTGGTCGAATTCTTCCGCACCGACGAAGTGGTAGTTCACACCGTCCACTTCATTGCCCCGCCGGGCGCGGGTGGTATGAGATACACATACGCAGAGTCGTTCATCGCGCTCGAGGGCCGCTCGCAGCAGACTGGTCTTGCCGGCGCCGGATGGGGCTGAAACGAGAATGAGTTGGCCTGCGCTCATTCTATGTTCTGCACCTGCTCACGAATCTGCTCGATGATGACTTTCAGATCTACCGCGCGCTGAGAAGTTTCGGGGATCACCGATTTTGCGCCCAGGGTGTTGGCTTCGCGGTTCAGCTCCTGGGTAAGGAAGTCGAGACGTCTGCCGTGGGGACCTGCTCCCTGAATGTGGCTGCGCGCTTCTTCGACATGGATACCCAGGCGATCGAGTTCTTCGGCCACATCGGCGCGTTGGGCAAGCAGCGCGACCTCCTGCTCCAGCCGGCCGGGTTCGAGGTTTACCTGCAAATCTGCTATGCGCTGATTCAGCCGGGCTTTCTGCTGCGTGGCCAGTTGGTTGATGAGTGGTTTGAGTTCGGTCAGTAGCGTGTCAATGCCGGCCAGCCGCTCGAGCAGGGTCTGCTGCAGATGTTTACCTTCGCTGGCGCGGGCCACGATCAGGTCACTTAACGCCTGTTCAAAAAGCTCCCGTGCGGTGTCTTCCAGTGCATCTTCCTCGGTTGGGGTGTCGTCCAGCACGCCAGGCCAGCGCAATAGATCCATGGGGCTTACGCCGCCGATCTCCGGGGCATCTCGGCGTACCTGCTCCAGGGCTGCTAAAACCTGCAGCAGCACGCTGCGATTGATGGAGATGGCGGTGTTGGTGGTCATGTGTTCCAGGCGTAACGTGCAATCGAGTTTGCCGCGCTGCAGGTGTTTACGTGCCAGGTCGCGCAAAGGGTGCTCAATGCGACGCAGGGCTTCGGGTAATCGGAAATTGGTTTCTAGGAACCGATGATTCACCGACTTCAGTTCCCAGACGAAGTGGCGCCCATGGGCGTCTGTGGCGGCGCGTGCGAAAGCGGTCATGCTGTACATCATTGTGCCGGCGTATACCTTTATCATGCGGTGAAAGGTGCGATTCTACCCTGTCTACTTATAATGTGGCGAAAACAAACTATTAACCGGTTTAGGAGTACATATGCGCCCCAGCGGCAGAGCGCGCGATCAGCTGCGCGAAGTAAAGTTCACGCGAGGATTCACCAAACATGCGGCGGGCTCGGTTCTGGTCGAGTTCGGCGATACCCGCGTGCTGTGCACGGCATCCGTAGAAGACTCGGTACCCGGATTCATGCGCGGGCGCGGTACCGGCTGGGTGACGGCGGAATACGGCATGCTGCCTGGCTCCACCCATACACGCGCCGATCGGGAGGCCGCGCGTGGCAAGCAGGGTGGCCGTACGGTGGAGATTCAACGATTGATTGGCCGCAGCCTGCGCGCAATGGTTGACATGTCGGCGCTCGGTGAGCGCACGATCCGTATCGATTGTGATGTGCTGCAGGCCGATGGTGGAACGCGCACAGCCGCCATAACCGGGGCTGCCGTGGCCCTCGCTGATGCTATCGATACGCTGCCCGTTCAGGGAGCGTTCAAGGACTTTGTGGCATCTGTATCGGTAGGTATCTACAAGGGAACCCCGGTGTTGGATCTGGACTATGCGGAGGATTCCAATGCCGAAACGGATATGAACGTGGTGCGCCTGGGCAATGGTGGTTTCATCGAGATTCAGGGCACCGCGGAAGCGGCCCCGTTCAGTGGCGAAGAACTGGCACAGCTGATCAAACTGGCCGAGACTGGAACTGACCAGCTGCTGGAACTTCAAAAGGCCGCTCGGGCATAGAATGTCTGCGTCAGCGTTGGCGCTGAGACGAAACACCGACCGCGATAGTATTCGTCATATTTTGATGGATAAGTTAGAGAAGGAGCAGGTATTTGGCTAGCCAGCAATTCATAGACTTCATGTTGCAACAGGGCGTACTCAAGTTCGGTGAGTTCACCCTCAACTCCGGTCGTGTGAGCCCGTATTTCTTCAATCTGGGCGAAGTTAGCTCGGGTCCGGCCTACGCACGGCTGGGTGAGGCCTATGCAGATGCCATCCAAGGCTCCGGCTTGGAATTTGATGTTATATTCGGACCGGCATACAAAGGCATTCCCATTGCCGTTGCCAGCGCGGTTGCCCTCGCCGCGAGGGGTCGCCAGGTAGAAGTAGCGTACAACCGCAAAGAAGCCAAAGATCATGGCGAGGGAGGGATGCTGGTGGGTGCGCCGGTGGCAGGCCGCGTGCTGCTTATCGACGATGTGTTGACCTCAGGCAAGGCGTTGCGTTCGGCGGTGGACCTTATTCGGCATACTTCGGCGGAAATCGTCGGCGCGGTCATTGCCATGGACCGGCAGGAGCTGCGCGAAGAAAACCAGCCATCGGCGGGCACCGCGGTTACCGCGTTGGCCGATGAATTGCGCTGCCCTGTGATCAGCATCGCGAATCTGGGAGACTTAATTGGTTATCTTGAGCAAACTGAGGCAGCTGCCGCCCAGCAGACCTTGACACAGATGCGTGATTACCAGGCCAGATACTGCCTGATGCAGAAGCCTTCGGGATGAATCGGACAACCCTATGCGAATATGGATGAATCTTGGCGCGTGTGTTCTGTTGCTGCTGGTCAGTATCAGCGCCCATGGCTATTTCCGTTATGTTGATGAGAACGGCAAGCTGGTGCTGTCGCAAACCATACCCAATGAGCGGGTCAAGTACGGTTACGATGTTGTAGACCAGCATGGCAACCTGATAGAGCGTGTCGAGCCTCAACTGACGGAGGCTGAGTACCAGCGCAAGCTTGAGCGTGATGCCGCCAAGAAGGAATGTCTCAAGATGCTCGATCGTGTCCACAAGTTGTATCAGTTTTCTGGTGACATCGAATACGCGGCGGAACAGGCGCTCAAGTCGCTGGAAAATCGCGTTTCCAACACCAGGGCCAATATGACAGTGGCGAAAAATCAGTTGCTGGAGTTTGAATCCAGGGCGGCACAACTGGATCTGGCTGGCAAGGTTTTACCCGGCACGTTGCTGGATAACATTGCCCGGGCCAAGTTGCAGGTCGGCAATCTGGAGCAGGAAATCAAACTGCGAACTGCCGAACGCGTTAATCTGGCCGATAAATTTGCCTTCGATCGGGTTGTGTTCGGTTTGCAAGAAAAAGACTGTGCCGATGGGCTGCCGCCCCAGCGGCTGGCTCAATCAGAGAGTGCCCCTGAATGAAGCGCGGCCACCAAGCCGGCTTTATTTGAAAAGCGACGCCTGCAGCAGTTGCCACTGCGTATCCCAGCCCTGGGTAGGGTTCTGAGTGAAACTCGAACGAACGAACTGGATGATTCTGCCTTCGGCCACCGCCATCAGCAGGTTGGCGCTGGAGTTGATGGGTAGCGTGGTGCCGAACGGCAGGGTCTGGTTGTACTCCCTGAGCATCTGGCGCAAATGGGTTTCGATGCGATTCAGCAACTGATGCATGCGCTCTCGCAGTCGCTCGGTTTCTCCCAGCAACGCGTCGCCAGCAAACAATCGGGCGAATCCTGGATTCTGTTCAACAAAGCCCAGCAATAACGCAATGGTGTGGCGAATCCTGGTGGGGCCGTCATCATGGTCGCTGGAAATTCTCTTGATGCGGGTAAACAGTGTATCTTCGGCAAAGGAGATCAGTCCCTCCAGCATTTTCGCTTTACTGGGGAAGTGTCGGTACAGGGCTGCTTCCGAAACGCCCACCTCAGCGGCGAGATTTGCCGTGGTGATCTTCTCGCCGGGGTGTTCCTCGAGCATGCGCGCCAGCGCCTGCAATATTTGCGTTCTGCGATCTTTATTCGGCATTGCGGGCGATCTGCGTACCGACACCGGTCGCGGTAAACACTTCCAGAATCAGGGCATGTGGAATGCGGCCGTCGATGATCTGCACACTGGTCACGCCACTGCTTACCGCATCAAGGGCGCATTGCACCTTGGGCAACATGCCCTCGCTGATGACGCCCTCGTCGATGAGCTGTTCGACACCTTGTTGGGAGATATTGTTGATGGTCTGGCCGTTGGCATCCAATATGCCCGGGGTATTGGTCAGCAGCAGCAGCTTTTCGGCGCGTAGCGCTTCGGCCAGCTTGCCGGCAACGATGTCGGCATTGATGTTGTAGGACTCGCCGTCGGCTCCTACGCCGATGGGCGCTATCACCGGGATGAAAGCCGAGTCGACCAGAGTGGTCAGAACGTCAGTATTGACACTGGTTATCTCGCCGACATGGCCGATGTCGATGATCTCCGACGCATTCAATGCGGGTTCCATTGCGAGTTTACGTGCCTTGATCAGAGCGCCGTCTTTACCGGTGATGCCCACTGCGCGACCGCCACTGGTGTTCAGCAGTGAGACGATCTCCTGATTGACCAGGCCGCCCAGCACCATCTGCACCACATCCATGGTCGCGGCATCGGTGACACGCATGCCGTTGACGAAGCGGGATTCAATATTGAGTTTTTCCAGTAGCGCGCCGATCTGCGGCCCGCCGCCGTGAACGATCACGGGGTTGATACCCACCAGTTTCATCAACACAACGTCACGGGCGAACGACGCTTTTAATGCGTCTTCGGTCATGGCGTTACCGCCGTATTTCACCACCACCGTGCAGCCGTGAAACTGCTGTATGTAGGGCAGCGCCTCGGTCAATACCCTGGCGATGCCGGAAGCTTCAGTTTCGTTCATCGATACGTCTGAATAAATGTTCTGTTAGCGGAATTTGAGCTCGGGGTCTATGGCGTCCAGGTGCGACTGGAATTTGTCCTGAATGCGCTCGAGCGCTTCTGCGTTATCTGCTTCGAAGCGTAGCGTCAGCGCCGGGCTGGTATTGGATGGGCGTATGAGCCCCCACCCTTCTGTGTAATCTACGCGGATACCATCGATCGCAGTTACCGTACCCTCACCGAAATCTGCGCCTGCCGATAGACGTTGCATTATGCCCCACTTGTCGTCTTCGTTGGTGTTTATCTTGATCTCTGGCGTCGTCTGGGTGTTCGGAAACTGCTCGAAAACTTCATCCGTAGTGCCGCCTACAGTGCTGAGGATTTCCAGCAGGCGTACGGCTGAATAGAGCGCATCGTCAAATCCGTACCAGCGTTCCGCAAAGCAGATGTGGCCACTGAATTCGCCGCCCAGCAGAGCGCCGGTTTCCTTCATCTTGGCTTTAATGTGAGAGTGACCGGTCTTCCACATGATCGGGCGGCCGCCGAGATCGCCGATGATCCGGCTCAAGTGCCGCGAGCACTTCACGTCATAGATGATATCCGAGCCGGGATTGCGGCTGACGATGTCCTGAGCAAACAACATGAGCAACTTGTCTGGCCATATGATTGCGCCACTGTTGGTGACTACGCCGAGCCGGTCGCCGTCACCATCAAATGCCAGGCCAAGCTCCGCCTGTTCCGCTTCCACGACGGTACGCAGGTCTTCCAGGGTGTCAGGGTCCGCTGGGTCCGGGTGGTGGTTGGGAAAATCGCCGTCGACGTCACAGTAAAGGTCGATCACTTCGCACCCGAGCTCGCGCAGCAGGCGCGGTGCGATTTTGCCGGCAACGCCGTTGCCGCAGTCCACTACGACCTTTAGCGGTTGTACCAGGGCGGCATCTTCGAGCATGCGGTCGATGTAGCTGTCGTCCAGATCGACCTGCTCTACATCGCCTTCGCCGCTGCTGAGGTCGTTGTTATCAAGTCTGGTTTTGAGGGCTTGTATGGCGTCTTCAGTCAGGGTGGTGCCGCCGATCATCATCTTCAAGCCGTTGTACTCGGGCGGATTGTGGCTGCCGGTGATCATGATGCCGGTGCCGGTATCCAGCGCGAAGGTCGCGTAGTAAAGCATGGGCGTGGGCACCATGCCGATTGCCAGAACGTCCATGCCGCCTTCAGTGAGGCCGCGAACCAGACTCTGTTGCAACGGGTCGCTGGAATGGCGTCCGTCCCATCCCACAGCGGTATGGGTCTGATTTTCGGACAGCGCCTGAGCGGCGAACGCGCGGCCGATCCAGTAAACCACATCTTCAGTAAGGTTCCGCGTCGTAATGCCGCGTATGTCATATGCACGGAAGATCGTCGGGTCGAGGTCGAGGCCCAATTCCGCCGGCGAAACGTCTTCGCTGACTTCGATGCCGAAGTTGTCTTTTGAACTACTGACGCTGGCAACCTTGAGAAAGTGGTTACTCAGCGAGACGTCTTCATCTGATGTGTCGGCCTCGTCGATTTCCGCCGGGGAAGCTCCGGTGCCTTCATGTTCGGTGTGGTCTGACGGGTCTGACGGGTCTGACGGGTCTGACGGGTCTGACGGGTCTGACGGGTCTGGCACCTCTTCCGGCTGAGGTGCGCCCTTACCGGCGGCTCCAGCCAGTAGATCGAGCGCTTTCTGCATCTGCAGTAAACGCATATGGGTAGGGCGCGCACTGCGGCCCCTGATTGTCCTCTCGGCGTAGCCGGTCAGATCAGTGGCGTCGGCTTCGAGCTTGCGGGCAATGACACTGAAACTGAGATAAATACCACCTAACAGAAGGCCCCAGGCTACCAGCGCGGGAATCAACAACACGCCAATGCCGTTCGCCCGGGGTGCGGATGCAAGGGGCGCGGAATAGGCAAGGCGCCAGTGGGGCGCAAACAGCTGCTTCTCGATAGGCGGGCGCAGGCTGGTCTCGCTGCCGATCGACATTACGGCCTGGGTGGGGTTGCCCTCGAATGTCTGCTTGATTTCCAGCAAGCCCCGCATGGAAGTGTAATGGGTAAGCGGCTGTATGAAGAAGTCATGGTCGAAGACCACCAGCAGGACGCCCGCGACTGTGCCGTTAGGAGTAATGGCCTGTGCCGCATATACCAGGTCGCGGTGGTTAAGGCTCACCTCTGGCCCGACAAACTCACGGGTTTCCGCGCGTCGGATCAGGTCCAGTGCAGCAAACGAAATGGGTACTTCAGCGTTGAGGTCAACTTCACCCTGACCCTTCGCGATAATGGATACCCGCCGCACGTAGGGATGCTGAGTGGTCATGGCTGCGCTCGCCCGCTGCTGCCGTTCGAGATCGTATGAGGACATCGCCTCAACGGTTGTGGGAGACGTCGCCAGAGCGCCGACGGTAGCGCGCAGATCGGTGATACGACTGTTGAGAAATTCAGTGTACTTGACTACTTCCCGGTCACGCTCCAGGTCCCGGCTGATTTGTGACGGCTGGAATACCAGACTCCACCAGACCAGGCCAAAGGCCACCAGCAGGCCGACTGTGCCGATAGTGGCGGCCAGCATGCCCTGGACGAGGAAGGGGTCCGACGTGCCGACGGTGAACTTTCTCTTTCTGGATTTTCTACCTGCCACGATTAAGCATCCTGCTAACGTACGAAAGGGCGCGGAGCGCTGGAAAGGCCTATTTTGTCACAGTTGCGGGGTTTGTATCTGCTAACTGGAGTGCAAATATTTTAGCAATTTCCTGGATAAGTGCGTCAGCAAGTTGCCTTTTGGGCTGTCGCTCAAACACCATTTCGCCCTGCTCGTGAATGAGCGTTGCCGCATTGTCGTCGCTGTTGAAGCCGATGCTCGGGTCGGAAACGTCGTTGAGCACGATGGCATCGAGGCATTTGCGCTTGCGCTTGGCCCGCGCATGCTCGAGGGTGTTGTTGGTCTCTGCGGCAAAGCCAATGACGATTGGCTTACTGGCTGGTGGCCTGCCAGCAGCCCGTTTAGCCACACCTGCTATGATGTCGGGGTTTTCCACCAGGTCGATCTGCATGCCGGCATTTTCGGATCCCGCCCGTTTGATCTTCTGGTCATGGGCTTCGGCCGGCCGGTAGTCGGCGACGGCGGCCACGCCAATGAAAACATCGGCCTCGTCAAAATTGTCGTGTACTGCCTGTTCCATTTCCCGGGCACTGACGACATCGATGCGGCGTATGCCGCTGATCGCGGCGGGTACTGTTGGTCCGGCGATCAGTATCACCCGTGCTCCGGCGTTTTGCGCTGCCTCTGCGAGGCCCAGCCCCTGCTTGCCGGAACTGTGATTGCTGATGTAGCGCACTGGGTCGATGGCTTCAACGGTAGGTCCGGTGGTGATCATTACTGTGCGCCCGGCGAGAGGTTTCGTGGCATCGTCATGCGTCGATTGTTCGAAATGCCCCGCAATGGAAGCAACTAGGTCATCCGGTTCGGTCATACGTCCGGGGCCGGTTTCACCGCATGCCTGATCGCCGCTTTCCGGGCCGATGAAGTAGTAACCGAGCCGTGCCAGCATGCCGAGGTTGTTCTGGGTCGCTGTGTGCTGGTACATCTGTTGATTCATCGCCGGTGCGAGATAAACCGGTGCCGCGGTTGCCAGACCGATAGTGGTGAGCAGGTCGTCGGCAAAACCGTGTGCCAGCCGAGCCATGGTGTTTGCCGTAGCCGGGGCAATCAGCACCAGATCAGCCCAGCGCGCCAGCTCGATATGGCCCATGGCCGCTTCCGCACTTTCGTCCCATGGATCCTGCCGCACAGGGTTGCCCGATACCGCCTGCAGCGTCGTGGCGGTAACAAAGCGGTGGGCATTTGCTGACAGCACGACCTGCACCTCTGCGCCGGCGGCGCGCAGGGCTCGCACAATCATCGGAGATTTATAGGCTGCAATGCCGCCGCATACTCCGAGCAATATGTTCTTGTCGGTCAGGTTTACATCAACCATGTACAGATTCGACTCGACGTTCCTTCACAGATGCGTAGGTTACATGAGAAATGCCTTCCACCACACCGCGTAACGCAACTGGCATCGCAGCCTGGACCCAGGATGATCGTCCGCGCGAACGGCTGCTGCGGCTTGGCGCACAGAACCTGAGTACTTCTGAGTTGCTGGCAATCTGCATCGGCAGTGGCCGAGCTGGCGAGGATGCACTCGCCATGAGCCGGCGACTGCTCTGTGAGTTTGGTGGCCTGGATGGTCTGCTCAGCGCGTCAGCCGAGCGCCTGCTGACCTGCGCGGGCCTGGGTAGTGCTAAAGTTGCCCTGCTCAAAGCCGTGCACGAACTGCGTATTCACCACAGTCAAACGACCCTGCAGCGGGCGGAAGCCTTCAATGACGTGCATAGCGTTTCACGCTTTCTGCAACGTCGTATGGGGCACCACGAGCGCGAGGTCTTCGCCTGTCTGTTTCTCGACTCCCGGCATTGCCTGATTCGTTTCGAAGAGCTCTTCTTCGGCTCGGTTAACCGCGCGCACGTTCACAGCCGCGAGGTGCTCAAACGCGGCATCGAACTCAACGCTGCGGCGGTCATCCTTGCCCACAACCACCCTTCCGGCGTGGCCGAGCCCAGCAGTGCCGATCTGCACCTTACCCGCGAGCTGATCGACCTGCTCGCCCGCGTGGATATAACAGTACTTGATCACGTGGTCGTTGCTCTGTCTGGGTCTGTTTCCATGGCTAATCGGGGGATTATTGGGAATTGATTCATGTAATCTGCGAGCATTTTCGACTCAATCGGTGCTGTGGGTTTGCGGGTTGGTTTGCAGATCGCTCAAGCACGCCCCTGTGGCGCTCGCGTGGCGCCCGCACATCCGGGCTCTGTTGGCTGGATGCCCATAACTCCTGGCCCTGATGGAAACCGCGCCTGAAAACCAAATCTGCGAACCCATACCACCTTGCGGTGTTCAGGTTGGCAGGAACGGCCGTTCATACACCTCGAATAGCCAGTGTACCGACGAAGCGTCACATGGGTGTGCTTGAGCGGTCCGGACAGCCACACTCCACCCTGGCGAGGGGCCTTCAACGGACCGCTGGAGAATGGAGAAAACAGGCACCGATCTTGCCCAAACAGCGTCTCTCTGGTATAAAGCGCGTCCTTTTCCCCCCAGGACCTTAAAGAAAATGTCCCAGGTATGCCAAGTCACCGGCAAGCGCCCCATGGCCGGCAACAACGTCAGCCATGCGCAGAACAAAACGCGCCGCCGCTTTCTGCCGAATCTTCACTATCATAGATTCTGGGTGGAGTCAGAAAAGCGCTTCGTCAAGCTGCGTGTATCCTCGAAGGGTATGCGTATCATCGATAAAAAAGGTATCGATACGGTACTCGCGGATATGCGGGCGGCTGGTCAGAAGATTTAGGCAGTAGCGAGCAAAAGGCTAGAATTATGCGTGACAAGATCAAACTCGTTTCCAGCGCCGGCACCGGCCATTACTACACCACTGACAAAAACAAGCGCAACACGCCCGATAAGCTTGAAATGAAGAAGTTCGACCCTGTCGTACGCAAGCACGTGTTGTACACGGAAGCAAAGATCAAGTAACCCGATGCCCGAACTCCCGGAGGTCGAAACGACTCGCCGGGGTATCGAGCCGGCCCTCGTGGGTCGAACCATCACCGGTTGGACCGTGCGCGATATGCGCCTGCGCTGGCCGGTAGATGTGCCCGCGGAACTCAAGCACCAGGAAATAGGTGCGGTACAGCGCAGAGCCAAATATCTGCTGCTGCGGTGTGCGCCGGGTACTCTCATTCTGCACCTGGGTATGTCCGGCAGCTTGCGCATGCTGGACGCGGCTGAGCGGCCCCTCAAGCATGACCACGTTGATCTGCAAATCGACTCTGGAAAGATTCTCCGCCTGAACGACCCGCGTCGCTTTGGGTGTGTACTTTATCAGGCTGGGGATGACCCGACGCGGCATTGGCTTCTGAATGGGCTGGGGGTGGAGCCGCTGGGTAACGAGTTCTCAGGTGCTTACCTGCACAAGCAGTCACGCAACCGAAAAATTGCAGTAAAGAATCTCATCATGGACGGGCGTATCGTCGTCGGCGTGGGGAATATCTATGCTGCTGAGGCGCTGTTCATGGCAGGCGTACGCCCGGCTACCGCTGCTGGACGTATACCCCAGTACGTTTATGACCGCATCGCCGGAGCCATTCGTGAGGTTTTGAGTAAGGCGGTGCGCCAGGGCGGTACCACGCTGAGGGATTTCGTGGGTTCGGATGGCAAACCCGGATATTTCAAGCAGCAGCTCAATGTTTATGGACGCCAGGGCGAACCCTGCAATTCATGTATGGCACCGCTCAAGTTACAGATTCTGGGCCAAAGGAGCACGGTGTATTGTCCAAATTGTCAAACTTCACAAGGATTTACGCGATTAAGGTGATAAAGTCACCAAGTGATCGCAAGGACATGATCTCGAGTTAGAGATTGATTTAGCCAAGAATCCGACCTGTGTTGCGGTGGCAGCAGCATTGATCACAGGCCCGCTGCCGGCTTGGGCGAATAGCAACGGTAAGGGAAATGACCGCCGACATCCTCGTCGCCCGGCCGATAGGGGTTGCTGTAACCGCGGTTGGCGCGGCGGCGTTTGTCGTCAGCCTGCCGTTCAGCCTGCTGGGTGGTAATGTCAAGGAAGCTGGCGAAAATCTGGTGGTCAACCCGGGCAAAGCTACTTTCGTCCGGTGTCTTGGGTGCCGTACTTCTGGTCGGTACTCCGACCCGGATCGCAAAAAATAGTGGATATCCCGGGGCCATTACCCCGGCTGATTCCTCAGGCCTTCGTGTAGGACTGCACCACAGCAGGGTGCACGAACTGCGAAATGTCTCCGCCCAGCCCGACAATCTCACGCACCAGCGTGGATGAGATAAACGAACACTCTTTCGACGTCGGCAGAAAAACGTACTCAATAGACCGATCCAGGGACTGGTTCATTTCCGCCATCTGGAATTCGTAATCGAAGTCCGTGACCGTGCGCAGGCCGCGCAGTATGAAGCGGGTGTTTTTTGACTTCACGTAGTCCACCAGCAGGGTATTGAACCCTTCTACCGACACACGACCCTCGAATTCTACGAGTACCTGGTTGCACAGCTCGATCCGGTCAGCCAGATCTACCTTTGGGTCTTTCTGAGCCGATGTGCCAATGGCGAGTATCACGTGGTCGAATAGATTCAGGGCCCGTTCTACCAGGTCGGTATGGCCGTTGGTTATCGGGTTGAATGACCCTGGATAAACGACGATTTTCATGTTCAGCAACCCCTCCAGTTAAACTTCTGCGGCTATCCCCGCCGCAGGAATTTCACGAAACGTCTCATCGTGAGCGACGGGGATGTTAGCGTCGCTGTCCTGACGCTGCAATGATTCATGGGTCCTGGCGGTCTGCTTGCAGTAAAGCGGCAGTGCTATCGCCAGCCCGGCTGGTCTTGACTATTACGAAACCGGCCTGCTCGGCAGCCAGCCTGACTACGGCCTCATCGTTGAATTCGGCGTAAACCAGCCCGGTAGCCAGGTGGCGTTGCCGCAGCAGCATCAGGGTCTGGCGCAGAAGTGGTTCCCGGGCATACGGTGGGTCGACGAATATGATGTCGAAGGGCTCCTCGGCGCCTTTAAGGAAACGCAGTGCATCCTGACAAACCACCTTGGCCGCGCAGTTGGCGTTCAGGGTGTAGAGCGTGCTCTGCAGGCCGGCGCTGGTACGGCGATTGCGCTCCACGAAAACCGCTTTTGCCGCTCCCTGGGATAGTGCTTCGAGCCCAAGCGCGCCGGAACCAGCGAACAGGTCGAGCACTCTGGCGCCGGACAGCTCGGGTCTGATCCAGTTGAACAGGGTCTCGCGGATGCGTCCGAGGGTCGGGCGCAAGGTACCGTCACCGGTGAATCTGACCTTTTGTCCTTTCCACTTACCACCGATAATGCGCACCTGCTGTTGTGCGCCGGGTTTGGAGCGTCTCATAAAAGCGTATTCAATACGTGCATCCCGGGCGGCACAGTATATGATCCATGGGCGATGCACACACGTCCCATGAGCGGGTCCAGAAGCAGATGGATGGTTAAACCGGTAGCAGATTAGAAGTGGCACAAGACATAGCAGGCGGTGACCACGCCGAAGAACAAACCGGCCCACGCAAAGGCGTGTTTGCACGATTACGCATGGGCCTTAGCAAGACTCGAACGCAGCTTGCCGAGGGGGTGGGTAATCTACTGCTCGGCGAGCGTGAGCTTGACGAATCGGTACTCGAGGATCTGGAGACGGCACTGCTGCTGACAGACGTGGGTGTCGATACCACGCAAGCTATCATGGACGAACTGGCCGGCAGGGTGCGGCGCCAGGAGTTGAATAACACCCGGGCGCTGCACAAAGCGCTAGGTGGATTGCTGGAAGATCGCATCAACGAACTGGAGCGCGCATTCGATCCGTCGGCGGCCACACCTCACGTGGTGTTTTTCGTGGGCGTCAACGGTGTCGGCAAAACCACTACCATCGGCAAGCTCGCCAAGCAGCTGCAAAACAGCGGCAGCAGCGTGATACTCGCGGCCGGGGACACTTTTCGTGCGGCCGCCGTGGAGCAGTTGCAGGTCTGGGGCGAGCGAAACGACGTGCCGGTAATCGCGCAACCCCAGGGATCAGACAGCGCGTCTGTCGCTTTCGATGCGCTGCATGCGGCCCAGGCACGGGGCGCGGATGTGCTGCTCATCGATACCGCAGGACGGTTGCAGGACAAAGCGCAGCTCATGGACGAGCTCAAAAAGGTTCACCGGGTGGTGCAGCGGCTGGATGAGTCTGCACCTCAGGATGTAATTCTCGTGCTGGACGGCGGCGTGGGCCAGAATGCACTGAGCCAGTTCCGCCTGTTCCATGAAGCAGTGGGCCTGACCGGGCTGGTCATCACCAAACTCGACGGTACCGCAAAGGCTGGTGTGGTGTTTGCCATCGCCTCGCTGCAGGAAAAAATGCGCAAAGAGGGCATAGACGTGAACGTGCCGATTTATTTCATTGGTGTCGGTGAAGGGATAGATGATCTGCGGCCCTTCCAGGCGGCAGAATTCGTTGAGGCGTTGCTGGCGGAAGATGTCGGTGCGGAATCATAACGCAACCGGGTAATCCGGCCAGCCAGGTAGAGTAATGGGCCATATAGAGTTTCAGCACGTGAGCCGGCGATTTGACAACGGGCATGAGGCGTTGGCTGACGTGTCGGTGGAGTTTGCGGAAGGTTCCATGACATTTCTCACCGGGCATTCCGGTGCCGGGAAAAGTACCTTTCTGAAACTGCTGTTGGCCGCTGACCGGCCAACACGGGGGCGTATACTTGTTAACGGCGTAGACGTCGCCGGGCTTTCGCGGGGGCGTTTGCCGCGTTACCGCCAGCATCTAGGTGTAGTGCTTCAGGACCATCATCTGCTCGGCCAGCGTACGGTGTTCGACAACGTTGCCACGCCCCTGAGGGTGATGGGCATGCGCGAACGGGAAGTCGTGCGCCGCGTACGCGCCTCGTTGAGCCAGGTTGAACTGCTGGAGAAAGAAAAGCTGTACCCGCGCCACCTTTCTACCGGCGAACAGCAGCGCGTAGGCATTGCCCGCGCGGTGGTGACGCGGCCCAAGATCCTGCTGGCAGACGAGCCGACCGGCAACCTTGACCCTGATCTGTCAGTGCACATCATGGAGCTATTCGCGCGGTTCAATCATGTGGGTGCCACGGTAATCATCGCCAGTCATGATGTGCAGCTCATCAGGTCCATGGGCTTACGCATACTTCATCTTAAACAAGGACAGGTCGTGGAAGACATTGCGCCAACCAGCGCCGACGTCGCGCAGGTACAAGTGGAGGCGGGGCAATAGCCCGCGAGGCTCCACAGGATCCCTGGCGCGGCACGGTATGGCAGCCGGCGGCCTGGTTACGCGATCATGTCCGGGTGGCGGCGGAATCCCTTCACTTCGTCAGCGCCAGGCTGTGGACCAGTTTTCTGGTGTGGCTGGTGGTGGGTATCGCACTGGCATTGCCTGCGGGATTGTGGCTGCTGCAGATCAATATGAAGCAGATGTCTGCAGGCTGGGAAGGCCGCCCCGGAGTAAGCGTATACTTCGCCACGGATGCCACCACTGAGGATATCGACATAGCGCGGCAGCATTTGTCCGGGCACACGTCAGCGGAAAGCGTGAGCGTGACCACCGCAGAGGAGGCGCTGGAGGAGTTCAAGTCGTACAGCGGCCTGCACGAGGCTCTGGAGATTCTCGAAGGAAATCCCCTGCCGGCGTCGCTGACCGCACGGCTTTCTACCGGTGTGGACAGCGGGGACCTGGCGTCACTTGTCAGCACCGCGCAGTCCCTGGTCGGCGTGGCGGAGGTGGTGGTCGAAAAAACCTGGCTGGAGCGGTTACGCGATCTGTCTACCTTGGTCAGTCGGCTCGGGGTGATTCTCGGGGTATTGTTCGGCATTGGTGCGATCCTGGTGACGGCTTCGTCTGTGCGGCTGGCCATCGAGTCGCGCCTGGATGAATTGCGCGTATTGATCATGGTGGGGGCTACCCGGGGCCAGGTACGCCGGCCGTTCCTGTACTTTGGTGGGATCTATGGCTTTGGCGGCGGTGTGATTGCCGCAATGTTGATAGCCGTCACGCTGGTGGTGATCGAACCACCGTTACAATCGCTGCTTGGCGGCTACAATCAGCAGCTAGATACGGCGGGATTCGATCTGGCGTTTTTGGGCTTCATCCTGTTGCTGGGCACACTGCTGGGCGTGCTTGGCGCGCTGATGGCGGTCAGACAGCGTATACGCGACCTGGAAATCGTTTAAATTCAAACATTTGGCCCATACTTTGGAACCTTTAACGGGGTTAGCAGTCTCACACCAGGAGTGCTAAACTAGGACGATTGGTGTTACCGGAGGTATCACATGTCTACGAGTGTCATGACATTGCCGAACCTGGCCCCGGGCCAGGATATCGATTCATACATGAGCGCGATCAGCGCTTTCCCGGTGTTGTCTGCCGAGCAGGAAAAAGAGCTGGCCGAGCAGTTCTATCATGAGGGCGACCTGGAAGCGGCCCGGCAGCTGGTGCTGTGCCATCTGCGCTTCGTAGTACATCTGGCGCGTTCCTATCAGGGTTACGGTCTACCGCAGGCTGATCTGATTCAGGAAGGTAATGTGGGGCTGATGAAGGCCGTCAAGCGATTCGACCCGAACGTTGGCGTACGCCTGGTGTCCTTCGCCGTGCATTGGATCAAAGCAGAGATGCATGAGTACATCCTGCGTAACTGGCGCATCGTCAAGGTCGCGACCACCAAGGCCCAGCGCAAACTGTTCTTCAATCTGCGCCGGTCCAAGAAGCGTCTTGCGTGGCTGTCCCAGGATGAGACCAAGGCCATTGCCACCGAGCTGGGTGTACCCGAGGCGGAAGTGACGCGTATGGAAGGCCGCATGGCGGCTTCCGATATGGCGTTCGACCTCGATCATGGTGATGATGACCAACCCAGCGCGCCTGTGCACTTCCTGGCAGCTGATAACAGCGATCCAGCCGACATCGTCGCCGAGGCAGATGCCCAGGCCGATAGCATGCAGCAGCTGACCGCCGCATTTGGTGAACTGGATGATCGCAGCCGTGACATCGTACAACGTCGCTGGCTGACCGAGCAGAAAGCGACGCTGCACGAGCTGGCGGGTGAGTACGGCGTTTCCGCCGAACGGATCCGGCAGCTTGAACAGAACGCAATGAAAAAACTGAAAAAGGCCATTGCTGCCTGACATCGAGTGCAGACCGATAGAATCAGCCTGTGCGCCGGAGCGGCCTTTGCCCTCTCGGGCGTGGTTTTGGGAGCATGGGGGGCTCATGGACTGGCCGCATTTATCGGCAGCACAGATCTACATGCCTGGGAAACCGCGGTGCTGTATCAGTTCTTTCACGCGTTGGCCCTTCTGATTACCGGTGTGCTCGCCCAGCGTCACCCCAGTCGTGCCCTCAACATCGCAACCTATCTATTTATTGCCGGAACCCTGGTATTCAGCGGCAGCCTTTATCTGCTGATGCTCGGAGCGCCGGGTTGGCTGGGGCCGGTGACACCTATCGGAGGCACAGCGCTGATCGCAGGGTGGCTGAGCCTGTTGGTTGGCGTATGGTGCAGGAGTGATGGTTGATACCGAATCCGGAATTTTTCGTACCTATACCCGACGCAGGGGCCGTGTAACCAACGCACAGGAGCGTGGCCTTGGGCTGTTTGCGGAGCGCTACCGGGCCGATGCCGCTGACGTCAACAGCGAGGCAAGGCGCAGCCGGGTGGGCATCGAAGTCGGCTTCGGCATGGGCGATGCGCTGCTTGAATGGCCGGAATACTGGGATGGGCGATTGTTCGGTATTGAGCTGTATCAACCGGGCATCGGCTCAGTATGTGATGTACTGGCGCGGCAGGAAATCACGAACGTCAAAGTGATCGATGAGCCGGCCCAGCAGGTTTTACGGAATCTCGATGATGCCTGCATTGACGAGATCAGGATTTTCTTTCCTGATCCGTGGCCGAAAAAGCGCCACCATAAACGCCGCCTGATTCAACCGCAGTTCGTCGCGGATCTGGCCCGGGTACTGCGGCCTGGCGGCACTTTGCGCCTGGCCACTGACTGGTTAGCGTATGCGGATTGGATGCGTGACTGCCTGGCAGGGGCAGACGGCCTGGTGATTGAACTCGACCAGACCCGCGCAGCGCGTCAAGAGGCACCGGCAGGGGTGGGTCGGGAAGCGACTAGATTTGAGACCCGTGGCGAGCGCCTGGGCCACGACATCCACGATCTCGTATATCGGCGCAGCGCTGATTAAGCGGCTAAGTGTCAGGTGTTTCGAACAGAAATGCTTCCACCACGCTATCTAAGTACCTGAGTCCCAGTGGAGTCGTCGCGCAGCGGTCGCCTCGAACGAGACCTTTTTTCTGCAGGAGGTCCCAACTCGTTGAGAATCGCGACCAGGGCAGTCCAGTAGCGGCAGTGGCCTGCTCGAAAGGAACGCCGTCGATCAGGCGCAGCGCATTCATCGCGAACTCTACCGGCAGATCTTCGTCAGCAACTGGGCTGACCTGTATCTGTTCGGGATCCTGCTGGTACAGGCGCGGCTGGCGTGCCTTGCTGGTTCGCAGAATCGCTTCATTGGTGGTGATCTTACCGTGAGCGCCTGCACCGATACCCATGTAATCGCCAAACCGCCAGTAATTCAGATTGTGCTGACATTGTTTCCCTGGGCGGGCAAATGCCGAAACTTCATAGCGCTGATAACCGGCGCGTTCCAGCGCTGCCAGGCCCTGCTGTTCTGTGGCGTAGAGCGTTTCTTCTACAGGCAGTAGCGGTTTTCTGCGGGCGAACTCGGTGCGTGGTTCGATGGTAAGCTGATACCAGGAAATATGTTCTGGCTCTAAAGCGATCGCCCTGGCCAGATCGGCCATGGCCTGCTCGACCCTCTGTTCGGGCAACCCCCACATCAGGTCGACATTGATGTTGTCAAAACCGCCCCGTCGCGCCTGGTCGAACGCGCGCACTGTCTCATCTGCTTCATGTATACGGCCGAGCGCCTGCAGATGTGCGCTATTGAATGATTGTGCACCTATCGAAAGTCGATTGATGCCGACGCTGCGGTACCCGGAGAAATCCGCATGCTCGGCGGTACCGGGATTGGCTTCCATGGTTACCTCGGCCCGGGCCTGCAGCGGTAACTGCTGGAGGATCGGCGCCATATTCGCCGGGCTGAGCAGACTGGGCGTACCTCCACCGAGAAACGCTGATGCGAAAGCTGCGCCCTGCCGGAAGTGACCCTGGCTGGCCAGGTCCCGTCCTAACATAGCTACGTAATGATCCTTATCAGTATCCTGCTTCAGTGGATGGCTGTTGAAGTCGCAATATGGACACTTGCGCACGCACCATGGAAAGTGCAGATAAATGCCTGGGTCTGGCAACATGGGGCGTTAGATGAATTCGGCTCTGAGGGCTTGCACCAGGCGTGCCGTTGCCTGGCCGCGATGGCTGATGGCGTTCTTCTGCTCCGGGCTCAACTGCGCGGCGGTGCAGTTGAGCTGGGCGACGAAAAAATGAGGATCGTAACCGAACCCGCCTGCGCCTTCGGCCTCGAGTATGAACGTACCGTGCCATGCGGCTGTTGCCAGCAGGGGGGTTGGATCATCAGTACTACGCATAAATGCCATCGCGCAGTAGAAGTAAGTATTGCGATCGGCCACATCAACAAGGTCAGCCGCCAGCTTGGCATTGTTGGCAGCATCGTTGCCGTGCTCGCCGGCGTACCGGGCGGAATGAATCCCCGGCGCGCCACCCAAAGCTGGAACTACGATGCCGCTGTCATCGCCGATGGCGGGAAGGCCGGTGGCTTCACTCACAGCCCTGGCCTTGATGATCGCGTTCTCGATGAATGTCTGCCCGGTCTCCTCGGGACTTGGCACATCGTGATCTGCCTGCGATTCCAGGGTAAAGGGCATGCCTGCCAGCATCGCCTGCATTTCTGCCAGCTTGCCCGTATTGCGGCTGGCGAGCACCACGCGCACTAAAGTTCCTCGTAAATCTTCTGTTCCCAACGGACCGTGCCACGGCGGCCATTGGGCAAGGTGATATCCACGGCCAGGCGATGCATTTCCTCGTCAGAGTGCCGCACCAGCGCAAGGTAGTAGATGGCATAGCCCTCTTTGACCTCTTTGAATTCCAGAGTCTGGAGCTGGCCCATCAGATTGGCGGAGGTTCCTTCAATAGAGACGGGAACAGGGGTACCGTTCACGTCAAGTATGGACACGTTGAGCATGGCGCGCCCTCTGCTGCGGGGAATGTCGTAGGTCGCCGCTATCGCCGGCTTCAGGCTGACTGTGGGCACGATGATGTAGTGCACTTTATGGTCGCCGATGGTCTGATATTGCTCGGCTTGAGCGGCCACAGGCGACAGCATCATCGCCGCCAGGCAGAGCGCCCTGGTCAATTTGAATTGCATTTGGATCATACTGCTCTGCCCAGCCGGTAAAAGGCAACCGGCCCCAGCAGGTTTGGAAACAAAGAGCCCCACGGCAGCTCCGCGCTTGAATGATCGACCACGCGGCGCTGTATGATCTGGAGTCCAAGCTGTCCGCACAGCGCCTCGAAATCGGCGAAGGTACACAAATGGATATTTGGTGTGTCGTACCAGGAGTGAGGAATGTGCTTGGCCACCGGCATGCGTCCGGACAACATGAGCTGCAAACGGCAGCGCCAGTATCCCAAGTTTGGAAAGGTTACGATGCACTCCTGGCCGATACGCAGCATCTCGCCCAACAGATGGTCGGGCCGGCGCACTGATTGCAGGGTTTCAGTCATCACCACCATATCGAAGCTGTTGTCCGGGAAATTAGCCAGGCCTTCGTCAAGGTCCTGTTCAATAACGTTGACACCCTTCGCCAGGCACGTGCGGATATTGCCGGGGTCAACGTCCAGACCATAGCCGTTGACGCTCCTGTCTGACTGCAGGTGCGCGAGCAATTCTCCCTCGCCGCAGCCAAGGTCCAGGACCCGGGCGTTTTCGTTGATCAGATCGGCGATGATCTGCAGATCCGGGCGCAGCGTCACGCGGTCACCTCGTCATGAATGTGCGCCAGGTACGTGCCGAAGACTTCGATGTAACGATCGATGGGCAGCAGGAACGAGTCGTGCCCATGCGATGACTCGATGATCGCGGACGCTACGTTCTTGTTGGCCGCGATCAGCGCATCAACGATTTCTTTGGAGCGCTCCACCGAAAAGCGCCAGTCGCTGGTGAAGGAAACGATCAGAAACTTTGCGCTGACCTCGGCAAGGGCGGCGACCAGGTCGTCTTGCTGATCCCGGGCTGGATCGAATAGATCCAGAGCCTTGGTCATGAGCACATAGGTATTAGCGTCGAAAAGCTGAGAAAACGCCTGGCCCTGGTGGTGCAGGTAGCTTTCCACCTGAAACATTACATCAGCGCCACTGCCGAGATCCCCGGACTTCAGCTCGCGTCCGAACTTCTCCCGCATGCCGTCATCCGACAGATAGGTCACGTGCCCGATCATGCGCGCCAGGCCCAGACCTTTGTCGGGCGTCTGGGCCGCCAGGGCGTAATTGCCTCCGTCGAAAGCCGGGTCCGCCGCAATGGCCTGGCGGGCGATTTCATTGAAAGCGATATTCTGCGCTGACAGTTTTGGCGCAGCGGCGATGACCACGGCGCTGTGTACGCGCGCCGGATACTCGATAGCCCATTGCATGGCCTGCATACCGCCCAGACTGCCGCCGATGATTGCGGCAAATCGATCGATGCCCAGTTGATCTGCCAGTAACGCCTGGCTGTTGACCCAGTCCGTAACGATCACCGTGGGAAAATCTGCGCCGTACGCTTTACCGGTAGCGGGGTTGATGGATGTCGGCCCCGTGCTGCCATGACACCCTCCCAGATTGTTGAGGCTCACCACGTAAAATCGATTGGTATCGATAGGCTTACCGGGCCCGATGCAGGTTTCCCACCAACCGGGCTTAGCGTCGTCGGCGCTCGAGTAACCTGCGGCGTGATGATGCCCGGATAGTGCATGACAGATCAGAACCGCATTGCTGCATTGTTCGTTCAGTTCGCCATAGGTTTCGTAGACCAGCTCAAAGCCGGGCAACGACACACCGCACTGAAGCGGAAAGTCTGCTTCATGCCGGAAGGTCTGAGCGCTGACCAGGCCGACGGAATTGGCGGGGATCTGTGCTGGCATGCTTGTGCTCGTCAGATCGATCGCCGCAGAATGTCTTCTACGATGAAAATGACCAGCACCACCACCATTGGAGATAGATCGATAGGTCCGAGGGTCGGCAGAATGCGGCGCACCGGCGCCATGATGGGTTCGACGAGCTGGTGCAGCAGCATCAGTGCAGGGTGGTACGCCCCCTGGGCCACGAAGCTGGCCACGACGATTATCAGTATGGCCCAGAAATAGAACTGGGTGAGCACCAGCAGAGTGCGAATGAAACCCACCCACATGGCACTGGGAATGGCAGCGATGGGCATTGCCCCGGAGATGAGCAGACCGATCAGCATGACCGCTAGACTCCAGATGAGCCATGCGACGACCAGCGAGGCGAAGTCCAGGTTGCGAAAGCTGGGAATCACCAGGCGTAGTGGTTTGCAGAGCGGGTCAGTGGCGTTGACCACCGCCTGGCTGATCGGGTTATAGAAGTCGGCGCCGCAAGCCTGCAGCAGAAAGCGCAGGACAAACAGCAGCGCCGCAAGGCTGACGATAAATTCAATGACGATGTATAGAGTATTCATAAAGCTGCTCAGCCCTCTTCCTGTCCGGTACCGAATTCTTGTGCCAGTTCGCCGGCCCGGTTGTCGGCTGCGGCCAGCGCCCGGCGGATGATTCCCGCGATGTCATGCTGGGTCATTACCTCCAGGGCTGCGGCGGTCGTGCCGCCGGGTGAAGTCACATTCTGCCGCAATACCGCGGGTGGGTCATCAGACTGTTGCGCCATCAGCGCGGCGCCATAAGCGGTCTGCAGGGTGAGGTACGTTGCCGTCGCCCGGTCGAGGCCGAGTTCTGTTCCGGCATCGATCATGGCCTCCATGAGCAGGAAGAAATAGGCTGGCCCGCTGCCGGAGACTGCAGTGACCGCATCCAGTTTTGCCTCCTCATCTACCCACAGGGTCGCACCGCCCGCATTGAGTATGGTTTGCCCGGCCAGGCGCTGCGCCTCGCTGCAATTGCCATTGGCATATAGCGCGCTCATACCTGCCCCGAATAACGCGGGGGTGTTTGGCATGCAGCGCACAATGGGTTGTTCAGGTGACGTCCACGCGCTAAGGCTGGCCAGATCGATACCTGCTGCGATAGAGATAAGTACCTGACCGGTGTTTAGCTGCAGTCCACCAACCACATCTGCAGCAATCTGTGGTTTGACGGCCAGAACCACCACGTCTGCGCCGTCGATGGCGATATTGTTGTCGTTGGTTGCAGTCATGCCAAGGTCCGCAAACTTGCGCAGTTGATCGGTGATAGGATCTGCAACCCGGATGTTGCAAGGAGGCAGGCCGTCACCGAGCAGGCCATGAATGAGGCTGCCGGCCATGTTGCCCGCGCCGATGAAAGCAAGGTGTGTAGAAGCAATCTCCTGCAATGGGGTCTCCGCTAGCTCAAGGTGTGTGACGGTAAGCATTACACCCGGGGTTGCCGGGCGCCGAACAGTGCTGTGCCGATTCTAATATGCGTAGCGCCTGCGGCAATGGCGTGCTCGAGGTCGCCGGTCATACCCATCGACAGGGCATTCCAGTCCTTCCGTGCGGCTGGATCGAGCAGCGGTGCCAGGCGATCTGCCAATTGTGCCACGGATTCATAGCTTGCCCTAGGGTCGGAGTCGGTGGCGAGAATGGTCATCAGTCCGCGCGGGCGCAGCTCAGGATGTGCCTGAATCACCTCCAGCAGCGGGGCCGCATGCTCCGGGATGACGCCTGCTTTTGCCGGATCACGGTCGACGTTGATCTGCAGCAGTACATTAATGGTTTTGCCTTCGGGGCAGTGCCGCTGTAGTCGTTGAGCGATTTTGCCGCGTTCCACCGTGTGCACCCAGTGGAAATTCGCAGCGATGGCCCTGGTCTTGTTACTTTGAACGCGGCCGATGTAATGCCACGTCAGATTAAGGTCCGCGCATGCGGAGATCTTGCCTATCGCTTCATCGAGATAGTTTTCCCCTAGGTCGGTGATTCCCACGGTGGCGGCGGCGCGCACGTCTTCAGCCGGTTTGGTTTTGCTCACGCCGATGAGCGTAATTTCATCGACGTCGCGCCCGCAGGCGGCACATGCGTCGGCAATGCGCTGTTGCAAGGCGGTCAGGTTCTGTTGTATCTGCTGCACGGATATCCCACGAACAGTGTTAACGCTGTCTCATTGTTTAAATCTGGTGCGCGGCTAATGTTAAAGATGGCGGGTATGGCCGTGGTGCGCGCCCGTCAGAGGGCATACTATAGGCGATGTATGTGCAAATAGAGACCGAGCAGATCGTTGCAAGCAGCGATCATGGTTTCGCTTCGCGTCGCTGCGTGAGGTGAGTGCAGCCGCAATGTAGAAAAGGACTGCTCATGGATATCACAGAACTCCTTGCCTTCAGTGCCAAACAGGGTGCTTCGGACCTGCATCTTTCCGCCGGTCTGCCACCGATGATCCGGGTGGATGGTGACGTCAGACGCATCAATCTGCCGCCGCTGGAGCATCAGGAAGTTCATGCGCTGATCTACGAGATCATGAACGACAAGCAGCGTAAAGATTTCGAGGAATTCCTAGAAACCGACTTTTCTTTCGAAGTGCCCGGCGTGGCCCGTTTCCGGGTAAACGCGTTCAACCAGAATCGTGGCGCAGGTGCGGTTTTCCGGACCATTCCTTCGAAAGTGCTGACCATGGAAGACCTCGGTATGAGCCAGGTCTTTAAAGACATTTCCATGGTGCCCCGTGGCCTGGTGCTCGTGACGGGGCCGACTGGCTCGGGTAAGAGTACCACCCTGGCGGCGATGATCGATTACATCAACGACAACCGCTACGACCATATTCTGACCATCGAAGACCCCATCGAATTCGTACACGAGTCGAAAAAGTGTCTGGTTAACCAGCGGGAAGTCCACCGTGACACCCACGGCTTCAATGAAGCGCTACGTTCAGCGCTGCGGGAAGACCCCGATATCATTCTGGTGGGAGAATTGCGGGACCTGGAAACTATCCGCCTGGCGTTGACTGCTGCGGAAACCGGCCACCTGGTATTCGGCACCCTGCACACCACCTCCGCGGCGAAAACCATCGACCGTGTGATCGACGTTTTCCCCGCCGAAGAGAAAGACATGGTGCGTTCCATGCTGTCGGAATCGCTCAACGCGGTGATTTCCCAGACGCTACTGAAGAAGGTGAACGGCGGCCGCGTAGCTGCGCATGAGATTATGATCGGTACGCCGGCTATTCGTAACCTGGTCAGGGAAGGCAAGGTGGCGCAGATGTACTCGGCCATTCAGACGGGGGCGACCGTAGGTATGCAGACGCTGGATCAGTGCATGCAGGACCTTGTTGCGAATCGTTCGATATCCAGAGACACGGCGAAAGAAAAAGCCAAAATTCCGGAGAACTTCTAGAGTTCCGTGTGACCCATGGCCGCACAGAAGCCTATCCGGCAAGACAGGAGAGCTTGAGGCAAGATGGAATTTGACAAACTTCTGAAGCTGATGGTCGAGAAGGGTGCTTCCGACTTGTTCATCACTGCGGGCAAACCGCCCATGGTCAAGGTCAATGGGCAGTTGTACGCTGCGGGCAAAAGCACTCTGGCGCCGGAGCAGGCCAGGGAGCTCGTGTATGGTGTGATGACGCCGGATCAGCAGGAAGTGTTCGACAAAGAACATGAGTGCAACTTCGCGATCAACACTCGCGGAGTGGGCCGTTTTCGCGTAAGCGCATTTTATCAGCGCAATCTGGTGGGCATGGTGTTGCGACGCATCGAGGTGAGCATCCCCCGCGTGTCCGATCTGGGCCTGCCGTCGATCGTTGAAGACCTGGCGATGACCAAGCGGGGTCTGATCATCTTCGTGGGTGCGACAGGTACCGGTAAATCCACCTCGTTGGCGGCGATGATTGGCCACCGCAACGAAAATTCCAGCGGCCACATCATCAGTATTGAAGACCCAATAGAATTCGTGCATCAGCATAAGGGGTGCATCGTCACCCAGCGTGAAGTGGGCGTAGACACCGATTCTTTTGAAGTCGCGCTGAAGAACACTCTGCGTCAGGCGCCGGACGTGATCATGATTGGTGAGGTGCGCAGCCGTGAAACCATGGAACATGCATTGACCTTCGCCGAAACAGGTCATTTGTGTTTGTGTACACTGCACGCCAACAACGCCAATCAGGCGTTGGACCGTATCATCCATTTCTTCCCCGCCGATCGTCACGATCAGGTATGGATGGACTTGTCACTAAACCTGCGAGCAATGGTAGCCCAGCAACTGATACCCACCGTTGACGGTGCCGGACGGCGTGCTGCGATCGAAATTCTGATCAATACGCCGCTGATTGCCGACCGCGTGCGCAAGGGCGATGTGCATCTGCTCAAAGAAATCATGTCGAAGTCCAATGAGCAAGGCATGCAGACCTTCGACCAGGCCTTGTACAAGCTTTACCGCGACGGTGAAATCACCTACGACGCGGCGGTTGCCAGTGCAGACTCACCGAATGATCTGCGTCTGATGATCAAACTGGGCGCAGACAGCAACGATCCCATGGAACAGGTTGATCACCTCGCCATTGAAGATGATGATGACCCTGGCGCGTTTGGCTTCGGGCGTTAGCTGCTGAGCGAAGCAACCGGCTCAAACGCAGCCTTGGGCGGCGATTGCATGTACTCATGAAACGCCTCCCGGACCCTCGGGTTAATTCGATTGAGGCGTCAGTTGACAGCAGTGCATGCGTCTCATAGAGAAATCTCCTTGGTCACCAGACAGCGATACCTGTCAACGCCCTGGTTGAACAACGGTCGTATCGCCGCATAATCTGGATCCAGCCAAAGATTTGTCCACGCTTGGCGGGACGGCCATCTCCAAACTGATACGACATCGCAATGATCTGACGAATCACCAATTAGTGCCTCTCCACCGCGTCCCATATAGATCAGTTCAGCGCCGAGAGATTGAACGGCTGGAACAGCGGTGGCTGCATATTGGTTGAGTGCCGACTCATCCTTGATGTTCAGCAAGTTAACAACGACGAACGGCCCCTCAGCTGCTTCGAGGTGTTGACGCCATTGCTCTTTGGTTGGAGCTCTTGTTCCACTGTCTGTATGTGCTAGATCGTTGAGAACGCCTTCGATACTTTCACGGCTCATATAGATTCCTGGTAAGCCGGTCCGTGACGTGCAACACCCAGTTGAGCGGCGCTCGACTGCGACTGACAAATCTCAGGAGACACCGGCTTTACTGCCGTAACTTACGGCGACCCAGAGTTACATAGCAAGCGGCGGCTACGCACAGCCCCAGCCCGATCAACGCAAGCAAATGGGCGCCAGTGAAGTAATGGATCACTGAATCAACGGCAACGCCGTGCCCTTCATGTGCGATGACCTGGCTGCAAGACATGAACAGTAGAGATGCGAGGACGAGTTTTGTCATGGTTGGCCGGTCCTTCCAGCTTGCGAATGTGTAGTCGATTCTAAGCCGAAATTTATGCTGAAGGGAAACCCAGGCTTTCTTCAGCCTTGTGGGGTCGGGTTAAGCGGTACACCAAGCTGGCCCGCATATTGTGAAAGCAGCATTAATCAGGGATTTCTTCAAGTACCTCAATATGACCGCCTGCCTCGTACAATGGGTTGCCAGAAAGAAGTTGCCTGATCTCTTCTATGTTGTTTGCAGAAAAACGCATAAAGCCTGTGATAGGGCTTTCGCTGTCGGGTTTGCCTTTCGACATAGACACGCCGTTGGCAAGCGAACTGCCACCCCTGAACTTGCCCGAGGCGATCAGCTTTTCAATGTAGGTATTCCAATCTCCATGGGACTGCGACCCCACCATCAGCACAACAAAGTCAGACATTTCTAATCTCCGGGAATTCTTGGGCTCGAGGCATCTAACGCTCGCCGGAAAGCGATATTCAGCTTCGGTCAGACAGCCAGGCTTCGGCTATGAAACAAGCCGCCAGTTCGTGATCGGTGTCAGCATCGCCGAAGTCCCGGGCGGCGTCGAGTACTCCCTTTGCCGCTTTCGAAGTCAGCCGCTCATCCCGCATGTGCGCTGGCCTGCTGTACCTGTTGCTGAGCGATTGAGCGAATTTTTCCGCCCGCTCACAGATCTCCGAGCGGCTGTTGTCCATATTCAGGGGTAACCCCACCACAAAGCAGAATGGCTGATACTGCTCGATCAAGGGGTCGATCTCGCGCCACAGGGGTTTGCCGTTGGCAGCCGCAACTGTGGCCACGCCCCGCGCGGTAGCGGTGATGGTTTGCGCCGCAGCTGCGCCGATATGTTTCAGACCGAAATCAAAAGCCAGTATGTATCCTTCCGGCAGGCCTGATGTGGCCATCACGCGTGCCCCGGCCGCGTCGCCATGAGCCGCATGTCGATCCCCAGTGTCTGCGCAGCGGCGTGGTATTTCTCCTGCCAGTTCGCATCGAACAGAATCCCCGCATCTGCCGGCAGCGTTAGCCATACGTTGGCGCTTATTTCCTCTTCGAGCTGCCCAGGTGCCCAACCGGCATAGCCTAACGCGGTGAGGAAATGCCGGGGCCCGGTATCATTGGCGATCGCATCGAGTATATCCATGGCGGTAGCCATACAGACTCCGGGACCGATAATCACCGATGAGTCGAGGCGGGTTTCATCGGAATGCAGAACCACACCCTGATCGGCAGCCACCGGACCGCCCTCCCACACGAAATCTTCTGAGAAGCGGTGTGGCCCGGTAAGGCTCAGTTGTGCAAACAGCTCCAGCAGGGTCATTTCGCTGGGGCGGTTGACGATGACGCCCATTGCGCCGTCTTCGTTGTGTTCGCACATATAGATCAGGCAATCAGCGAAGTAGTCGCCAGCCAGTCGGGGCATGGCCAGTAGGAAGTGATGTTTCAGCTGCATGTATCGGCTATTGGCGACCCAGAGTGGAACCTGTTTTGGTGAACTGCCAGGTGCGGGTGAATTCCAGTCGATCGTATGCCTTACGCATCTCAACAGTAAAGGGCTGATAGGGTGCGGCCTGACGAACCGTCATCAGCGCAGCGCGATCTAGGGCTTTGTGTCCGGACGGTTTCAGCACCCGTACTTCTTGCAGTGAGCCGTCGGCGAGAATGGAAACGAGCATCAGAACTTCGCCCTCGAAACCTCCCGGGGGATAGTTGCTGCGGCCGATTCTTTCGCATTTGGCGCGCCACATGTTGAGATAGGCCGCCTCGGCCGCGGACCGGGTCGTCATGCTGTTGAGCCGCTTGGTGCGCGGCAATTTGGCTAACGCCTGCTGGTCCTGGGCGATACGTGCTTCAAGGCTGGCGATCTCCTGGACCAGCTTCTCGCGGTCGAGCCGATTGGATTCCGGCATCGGCAACAGCTCGGTGATTTCCTGTTGCTGATCGCTGAGAGATTCGTCCGAGTTCGCCAGGGCGGTGAGCAGATCGACACTGGCTTCGGTAACTTCCGGCAACGGCGATGGCTGCGATACCACTTCTTCCATCTCGTTGTTGTGAAAGTCGGCATGCTGACGGGTCGTCATCTCATAAACGTCACTTTCGTTGCCGCTGCCCAGCTGACTGGTGGTGGCGATGAAGTCGGCCTGTTCTGGTTCGATGAGGTCGTTGGCGACCGACAGCGTGACATCGATGCTGATGCTCTCTGTGGTATTGAGGTCCGATGAAAAGCCGACGCCCAGAATGAGGGCGGCGTGCACCATCAAAGCCAGAAACAGGCTGAAGCTGAACCGGTCTCTACTGGTGACGCCGACGTTGCTGGTGCTCATGCTGATAGTTTAGTCAATACCGTGTCTATGAGCTTACCGGCGATATCCAGAGAAAACTGTGCATCCAGTTCCCTTATGCAGGTCGGGCAGGTGACATTGATTTCGGTCAGGTAGTCGCCAATGACGTCGATGCCAACAAACAGCAGTCCGCGGCGCTTGAGTTCCGGGCCGACCTGCTCGGCGATCCAGCGATCACGGTCGGACAGCGGCCTGCCCTCACCTCTTCCTCCGGCTGCCAGATTGCCCCGGGTTTCACCGGCTGAAGGAATGCGCGCCAGACAGTAATCGATGGGCTCACCGTCGATCAGCAGAATGCGCTTATCGCCATTTACAATTTCCGGCAGGTAGACCTGCCCCATGATCTGCTGATTGCCATCTTCGGTCAGGGTCTCCAGCACTACCGACAGATTGGGGTCGTTTTCCATGATGCGGAAGATGGAAGCACCGCCCATGCCGTCAAGTTTTTTGAATACAACGTTGCGGTGCTTCTCATGAAAGGCTTTCAGCAGGTCGTGACGCCGGCTGACGATCAGGTCCGGCATGCATTGAGGAAATTGAGTAGCGAACATCTTTTCATTGCAATCCCGCAGACTCTGGGGGCGGTTCACTACCATAACGCCCTGAGCCTCTAGCCGCTCGAGGTAGTAGGTGGTGTATATGTACTCCATATCGAAGGGCGGATCTTTGCGCATCATGATGACATCCATGCCGGCCAGATTGCTGCGCTGTTCGTCGCCCAGTTCATACCAGTCATTGCCCGCCGTGGCGGCGTCAAGGGTTTCGCAAAAGTCATCGCGCAGGCGCAGTGTGCGGGTCATGCCGCACACCTCTCCGTTCCACAGATGGATATCCTGCTGACGCAGATAAATGATATCAATCCCGCGGCGCTGGCAGGCGCGGATCATGGCCAGGGTGGAGTCTTTCTTGAGGGCTAGAGACTCCAACGGGTCCATAACGAATGCAAAACTGGGCATAGATTCACTGATCGGGTTATTCGGGCGCTACAGTAGCCATTTCAAGATGGATTAGGCAACACAAATGAGAACAAATTCCCTTTCTGGAGGTGTGCTTGTAGCCGTACCTGTGAGGGCGTGATAAAACAGCCCGCACGTGGATAATCCACCGCAGGTTGTCCGTCGGATGCACAATGATCGTGCTGGCAGATGGCCTGATTAAGCCTTTGACAATAAGGGATTGCAGAATGGAAAAGGAACTTCGGGGCGTAAAGGTTTTGGTCATTGACGATTCCAAGACCATCCGGCGAAGTGCGGAAAATCTACTGGCCAAGGAAGGTTTCGATGTCATTACAGCCACCGACGGCTTTGACGCGCTAGCCAAGATCGCGGACGCCCGTCCGGAGATAATTCTTGTCGACATCATGATGCCCCGCCTCGATGGGTATCAGACCTGTGCGTTGATCAAGAACAGCAGCGAGTTCAAGACCACGCCGGTGGTCATGCTGTCGTCGAAAGACGGCCTGTTCGACAAAGCCAAGGGGCGCATCGTCGGGTCGGATGAGTACATTACCAAACCCTTCAGCCGCGAGGAGCTATTGGGGACCATTCGAACACTGGTTCACTAAGCCTTAGGGGGCTACGCAAAATGGCAAGAATCTTAGTCGTCGACGACTCGCCAACCGAAACGCACCAGATGGTGAATACGCTGGCGCGTCAGGGGCACCAGGTGCTTACCGCTGCCACAGGCACAGATGGCATATCATTAGCCTTGGCGGAACAGCCGGACATTATTCTCATGGACGTGGTCATGCCAGGCATCAATGGCTTTCAGGCCACACGTCAGATCACGCGCAGCGACGATACCAGCCATATACCCGTCATCATCGTCTCAAGCAAAGACCAGGATGCCGACAAGGTGTGGGGCGAGCGCCAGGGGGCTTGTGGTTATCTCACCAAGCCAGTAGATGACAAAACTCTCATCCGCACCGTCAACGGTCTGCTGATAGACTAGGCTCAGGTTATGTCCAACGAAGCGCTGAACATATTACACGACATCAAGGCAGCGACATTTCGCAATGCCGCGCCACTGCCGCGCAAAGAAGACGCGCAGGCCGAATGGCAGGGCCTGGGTTTTCTGGTTGGTGGCATGCGTATGGTGTCGGAGCTGGGGGAAGTCAGCGAACTGCTGGCCGTACCTCGGCTGACCACGCTGCCGGCGGTCAAGCCCTGGATCATGGGCATCGCCAATGTGCGTGGGCGACTTGTGCCGATTATCGATCTGCATGAATATCTGCAGATTCCCATCACCCAGCCGGCCAGTCAGTGGCGGGTACTGGTGGTGGAAGATGATGAACTGGTGGCTGGCCTGGTGGTGGAGCAATCCATTGGCATCCAGCACTTTTTACAAGCCGGTTTCGAACCCAGCGACGGGGCGGAACTGGGTGATATCGCGCCTTATGTTAAAGGCGCGTTTCGGCATGGCGGGCGCGTGTATCACGAGGTTCAGCTAAAGGCGATACTCAGGGACGCGAAGTTCTTCGATGTCGCACAGGAAAACTAGGAACTTACGGTAGTAGGAAAAGGCTATGAAATCAGGGAAGTTGTCTCCGTTACTGGTGATGTTGATGATCGTCATGGGCGGTATTTTAGCCGGTATGCTCTATTTCATCGTGCAGGGTGAAGTAGCGGTCATGGGCAGTCCGCCCCTGTTGCTGGCGGTCGCTGGTGTCGTGGTCATGGCGAGCATTGGTATGGTCATGGTCAGCAGCACGCGTAAGCAGCTGCACGAGCAGGCTGCTCAAAACGAACGCAATCAGGCTGCGATTCTGCAGTTGCTCGATGAGCTGGCGGACCTGGCGGAAGGTGATCTGACGGTACACGCATCGGTTACCGAAAACTTCACCGGCGCGATTGCCGACTCCATCAATTTTGCAATCGATCAGATGCGCGGCCTGGTATCCAATATCAACAACCTGTCTGTGCAGGTTGCCAAAGCGGCCACCGACAGCCAGGGCACTGCTGGTGAGCTTGCGCTTGCGGCGGAGAATCAGGCCAAGGAAATAGGCGCTGCTTCCATGGCCATTAACGATATGGCGGTATCGATTGACCAGGTATCATCCAACGCAGCGGAATCGGCCTCGGTTGCCGAGCGCGCTGTGGAAATCGCCAACAACGGCTCCCACGTTGTGCAGGACACCATCGGCGGCATGGACAGCATTCGCAGCCAGATTCAGGAAACTTCCAAGCGGATCAAACGCCTTGGTGAATCAAGCCAGGAGATTGGCGATATTGTATCTTTGATCAACGACATCGCCGACCAGACCAATATTCTGTCGCTCAATGCCGCCATCCAGGCATCTATGGCAGGTGACGCGGGCCGCGGTTTCGCCGTAGTAGCTGATGAAGTACAGCGCCTGGCGGAAAGGTCTTCTGCGGCAACCAAGCAGATAGCGGCGCTGGTCAAGACCATTCAGACTGACACAAACGAAGCGGTTATCTCCATGGAGCAGACCACCGCCTGGGTTGTGGACGGCGCCAGGCGAGCCCAGGATGCAGGGGTTGCTCTGGAAGAGATCGAAGGTGTTTCTACATCGCTTGCAGAACTGATTCAGAACATTTCCAATGCGGCGCGCCAGCAGGCAGCGACCGCGGGCCATGTCAGCAACACCATGAACGTGATTCAGGAAATCACTTCGCAGACCGCCGAGTCGACGGAAACCACCGCCGACTCGATCGGCGATCTGGCAGGTATGGCTAATGAGATGCGCGAATCGGTAGAGGGTTTCAAACTACCGGCACACTAAAGTCGAATGGCGACCGGCCAGCTTAACAAGGACTGACATATGCCCACGGGCGGAGAACATTTCGCACTAGACTGGATCAAAGGTGATCTGCTTGAAACGCTGAACGAAATACGGATCGCGCTGGACGACTATGCCGAGCTCGGGGGCGAGGAGACCCGTCTGCGTGCTTGTCTGACCGGCCTGCACCAGGTGCACGGCACGCTGGTCATGCTGGAACTCGAAGGAGTTACCCGGCTGGCCGACCACCTCGAGCAACTTGCCCAGGCCATGCACGACAGCAAAGTCGACGACACCGGCGCTGCGGGCCAGATTCTGATGCAGGGCGTTCTCGAATTGCCGGGCTATCTTGATGAACTGCAGCACGGTGGCAGCGACAGCGCGGTGCCCCGTATACCGCTGATTAATGAGATACGCGCGCTGCTGGGCATGGTACCGCTGGCGGATACATCGACTATCGGCCTTGATTCTGGCGCAGATGAAAGTGTCATAGCGCGGTTCGAAAGCATCAATGGCGCCGAAAAGGTCGCCCGCATTCGCTCGGCCTATCAGAGTGCGCTGTTGCAACTACTCAAGGGTGAGGATCGCACATCTGCAATTACCATCCTGGGCAAAGCGGCGCTCGGCCTTGCCAAAGTATGTGAAGGCGCTCCTCTAGAGCGGCAGTGGTGGGCGTTTGGTGAGTTCGTCGCGAGTCTCGATGGGGTTCAGGGTGCCTTAGAAGCTGAAGCAGTCAAGCTGCTGCGCCGTATCGATGTCGAAATCAAGAGCCTGGCCAAAAATGGGCCGGAAGCACTGCGGCGACCGGCTAATGTAGAACTGGAGCAGCGACTGCTGGACGCCGCTGTGGCAAGGGATCACAGCAGCAGTGCTGTTGAAGAACTGCAGGCGTCACTGAGCGCGACGGCGGAGCCGGTTACGCTGGCGATATCCGGGCGGCAGGCGCTGTTCACCGCTACGAAGGTTCTGCAGGAAGAACTGGGTATCGTCAATGACAAGCTCGATCTGCTGGTGCGCGCGCCAAGTGTTGATCTGGAGCAACTGCGGCAGATCATCAGTCCGTTGAAACAGATTGGCAGTACGCTAACGGTGCTCGGGATTGAAAGCTCGCGCTCGATCATCGCAGATCAGACCGCCGCGGTTGAGCAGCTCATCAGCCTGGGTGATCAGAACCCGCAGAGCGCCATGGCCATCGCCAATGCCCTGTATCAGGTCGATGAAAACCTCAGCAGTTTGATCCAGGGGACCGGTCAGACAGAAGTGGAGAAGATTACCACCGAAGCCCAGTTGCGGGTATTGAGTGAATCACGTAAGGGCTTAGAAGAGGTCAAGCAGTCCGTGGTTGATTTTGTTACCGCGCACTGGAGCGTTGGACACCTGCAGGAAGTGCCTGGAAAGCTCGCAGAGATCTGTGGTGTGTTAGGCATCATTCCGCTGGAAAATGCCATTGGTATCCTTAGCGGGGTCAAAGATTATACCGAAGACCGTCTGCTCAATGGCCATCGACCGGATTGGCAAGAACTCGATCGGTTCGCCGATGTGGTCAGCGCCGTGGATTACTATCTGGAGCGGCTCGGCGAGGGGTCGAGCTCTGGAGCAGAAGAAATCATCACCCTTGCCCAGCGCAGTCTGACGGCGCTGCTGGAGCTGGCGGCACACGCGCAAATTGCAGAAGCCTCCGAAGCGGCGCCGCTGGGGCAGCAAGCAGATACAGATTTCGACCTTGGCAGCAGTCTGTTCGACGATGTCGAAGAAGCGATTGAACCACCGTCCGGTGAAGAATCTGAATCTGCGCAAGAGCAACCGGACCCCTTTGAATATCAGTCTTTAGCGCCGACGCTTGAAGATCAAGCGGTAGCGCCTGAGGCAGCTGCAACAACGGAAACAGCGGACGCCCCCCTGGAAGAGCTGCCGGACCCTGAAATTGTCGAAATATTCGTGGAAGAAGTCGGAGAAGTGCTTGAGACGCTCGCTGAGTTCGTTCCGCAATGGGAGGATGGACTCGAAACCAACGATGCGCTGACGGAAGTGCGGCGCGCGTTCCACACTTTAAAGGGCAGCGGTCGGATCGTACACGCCGTCGAGATCGGCGAGCTTGCGTGGTGCGTAGAGAACATGCTGAATCGCGTGATGGACGGCACTGTGACGCCTACTCCACAGTTCGTCACTGTCATCAATGAAGCACGCACGTTGATTCCAAGCCTGCGCGACGCTTTCGCGGCAGGCCGGCATGGCGACATAGAAGCGGTTGGTGTGATTGTCGACATGGCTGATCTGCTGGCGTCCGGTGCTGCGCTGCCGGAGGCTGAAGAGGAACAAACAGCGGTAGAGGTAGCTGAGCTGGCACCTGCGCTGGAAGGCGGTATTGATCTGGCGGATGTCGTCGAAGAAACCACGCAGGAAGAACCCGCTCTGGCCCTGGACGATGAGCTGCCGGGTCTCGATGATCTGGCTGTGATGATTGCTGATGAGCAACCGGTGCCGGAAATGGAGGCTGCCGGGCCAGAAGGCGTAACCGAGCAGCTCGATGAAAAGGAAGAAAGCGATTTCGCCGTTTTCGTAGAGGAAGTGAGCCGCCATCTCGAGATCATCCGCGAAGAAAACAATGCACAGCCCTGGCTGCTCAGTGAGACGCTGGCCCGCGCGTTCCACACCCTGTTGGGAGCGGCGGCATTGGCACAAGCTGAAGGATTGAAGCTGGTCGTCGAGCCGGCTGACCAGGCTGCTGAATTTTTCCGCAGCCAGGCGCCAACGGAAGATCTCCATCAGTTCTTTAGGGAGGCGGAACAGCACCTGCAAGACTTCGTCCAGTCGTATAGCGAAGGTGGCATTTGGGAAGAGCCGTTGGAATTCGTTGCGCGGGCCGACGACCTGTTCGCCGGTGTGGACACCACTGGTCGCCCGGTGGACATGCTGCTTGACGCGCCGGTTACTGCGGCACTGTTTGAAAAAGAAAAGGAAATGGCCGCGCTGGTGGCCGGTTCCATAGACTCGGCAGATGGCATCGTCGCTGTGCTGTCGGACCTGGTTGCGTTCCATGACTCGGCCCCCGAGATGAACATGGCGCCCATGGCCGATCTGGCGGGAGCACTTGTGCGGCAGTTGCGTGAAGTACCGGTGGTACAGATCGCTGATTCACAGAACGAAGCGGCCGCCGGCATCCTGCTGCAGGCATACGAGCAGATCATCGATCAGCTCAATGAGTTGGCCGGCGGGGCGCCGTTGGAGTCTCAGGCCGGGCTCGTTGATGAGCTGGCTGCTCTGAGCTTCGTCACGGCGAGTGTGCAGGATGAAGCTCGTGTCGAAGTCGAAGAATCTGTGGAAGAAGCAACGGTGCAAGATGCGCCTGAAGCGGTCCTCGACCCTGAAGACATTGCCGAACTGGCAGAGATCGACGAAGACCTCATACACGTCTTCTTCGAAGAATCCGAAGAGATCAGCGAAGAACTCGAACGCAACATCGTCAGTTGGGCGGGAGAGCGTGAGAATCGCCTGTACATGGAAAATCTGCTACGCAGTCTCCACACCCTGAAGGGTGGTGCGCGACTGTGTGGTTTGGCACGGCTGGGCGATCAGGCGCACGATTTTGAAAGCATGGTCATCGAGGTACAGGAAAATAACCGGTCCATAGATGATGACTTGTTCGGCCATCTGCACGCCCGCTACGATGCGCTGACCGAGCAACTCGCATTGATGCAGGCTCAGGTCACCGGCACTCCTGCTGATCTGCAGGCCGCCGCAGAAGAAATATCTGCGGATCCGGGACAACCAGCCGAGCTTGCAACAGTCGAGGCGGCCGCTGAAGAGCGACCGTCAGAAACCCCGGTTGCTGCGGTTACACCACTGCGGGAGGTGGCTGCCGAACCGTCGCAGTCTGAAGAAGCGCCCGCACCCGCGGCGCCCATCGTCGAGCGTCAGCCCCAGGAAATGGTCAGGGTCAGCTCGACACTGCTCGAGCAACTGGTCAATCTGGCCGGCGAATCCTCTATTGTGCGCGCGCGTATAGAACAGGGCATGAGCGACTTCGGCGGTGCCCTGGACGAAATGGAGACCACCATTGAGCGTCTCAGGGAACAGCTGCGCAGACTTGAGATAGAGATGGAAACTCAGATTCTCTATCGCCACGAGCGTAACGACGGTTCCCATTACGAAAACTTCGATCCGCTGGAAATGGACCGCTACAGTCAACTGCAGCAGCTGTCGCGCGGGTTGTCTGAAAGTGCTTCAGACATGCTCGATCTGAAGGAAACTCTGCTGTTCAAGTCCCGTGAATCGGAAACCTTGCTGCTGCAGCAGGCACGCATCAATACTGAATTGCAGGAAGGCCTCATGCGTACGCGCATGGTTCCATTCAGCCGGCTGTTGCCTCGTCTGCGCCGTATCGTACGGCAGGTTGCCAGCGAACTGGACAAAGACGTAGAGCTGCACCTGCAGAACGCGGAAGGCGTGCTTGATCGTAATTTGTTAGAGCGCATGGTGCCCCCGCTGGAGCATATGCTGCGCAACGCCGTTGACCATGGCATCGAAGCTGCCGAAATGCGACGCAAACATGGCAAGCCCGCAACGGGTAGAATCGACCTGCGACTGATCCGTGAAGGGGGCGATGTCGTCATTGATATCAGTGACGATGGCGCCGGCATCGACGCCGAGAGCATTCGCCGGAAAGCCGTTGAACGTGGTCTCATGCTTGATGATGCGCCGTTGAGCGATGAAGAAGTGTTGCAGTTTGTGCTCGCGGCAGGATTCTCCACTGCGAAGTCGGTTACGCAGATTTCAGGTCGCGGCGTCGGGCTCGATGTGGTTAACAGCGAAGTCAAACAGCTTGGCGGCAGCGTCAACATTTCCTCCAGTCCCGGCAAGGGCAGTCGGTTTATAGTACGGGTACCGTTTACGGTCTCTGTGAACCGGGCACTGATGGTGTCTGTTGGCGAAGATCAATATGCAATTCCGCTGAACACCATCGAAGGCGTCGTATTGCTCAGCCCGGAGCAGTTGCAGGGGCTCTACGGTGGTGAGAACAAATCATTCGAATATGCGGGTGTACCTTATCGCGTGCGTTACCTGGGTCAGTACCTGGGTCGCGAATATCAGGTTTCGGACGCTGGTCAGGACGGCGTGCCTTTAGTGCTGGTACGGTCTGGTGATCATGCGGTCGCCATTCTTGTCGACCAGGTCTTGGGTAGCCGTGAAATTGTCGTCAAAGGTCTCGGGCCACAATTTGCCGGCGTAGGCGGTATTTCCGGCGCCACCATACTGGGTGACGGCAGCGTGGTGGTCATCCTTGATCTGCTGGCGCTGATCCGTGCGCAGCAGAGCAAGGTGGTTGCACCGGCCCATACGGTCAAATCAGTGTCGCGCGGTCCTCGTTGCGTCATGGTCGTCGACGACAGTGTTACGGTGCGCAAGGTGACATCGCGGCTACTGGAGCGGCAGGGTATGGATGTGCTGGTCGCAAAAGACGGCATTGAGGCGGTGGCCATGCTGCAGGAACAGCGTCCGGATATCATGCTGCTGGATATCGAAATGCCCCGTATGGATGGCTTCGAAGTTGCGCGCCAGATACGCCACGATGATCGGTTGAGCAAGCTGCCCATTGTCATGATCAGCTCGCGTACCGGCGAGAAGCATAAGGAACACGCGTCGGAACTGGGCGTCAACAAGTTCCTGGGCAAGCCTTTCCAGGAAAATGAACTGCTGGCTACCATCGATGAGCTGGTGTCGGGCGCGTGAAAACGTGATGGATGTAGTAAGTTAACAATGAGGGTGAGCAATTGAGTGCGGTGGTTGCATCGGCAAACGAAAAGGACGAACTGACCTGTGTCATGATCCCGACCTCGGGAATACGCCTGTTGCTGCCGAACGTGAGTGTTGCGGAAATCGGCCCTTCGCGCCGCATGAAAACTCTGGAGCACGGTCCATCATGGTGTATCGGTTTTGTAGACTGGCGTGGCCGCACAGTGCCGGTTGTGCACTACCCGGGCTTTTCAGGTGATGGAAGCGAACGTAGGGTGTCGCCGCGCTGCATAGTTATCATGAACCGCGCATACAGCGTATCCGGTCCGCCTTTCTACGCTCTGGCAGCTGAAGGCTTACCGCGCATGCTGCAGCTCGCTGATGGCGACGTTAACACCACGGACGGTGAGCTTGGGCCCGCCGACGTCATGCACGTTTCTGTTGGCACGGAAACCGCTATCATCCCGAATCTTGGCTATATCGAAGAGCGTCTGGTGGAGCTGGGTAACCCGTTTTAGCTCTTTGCGGGCGAGAGGTCATTGCCAGCCCTGGATATGCTGCACCAGCGCGAGGGCCACCGCAGGGCTGGTTTCCGCCCGCAGCACGTTACCGCCAAATCGATGAATCTTTACCGCGCTGGGTTCAAACAGCTCCAGTTCCGCTTCTTCCCAGCCGCCTTCCGGGCCGATCAGAATCATGCGATCGCATGCGGTGAGCTGCCGTGGTAGTGGCTTGCCGCTGGGGTCGAATACAATGACTTGCGCCTGATCGGCGGCCTCAATTACTTCATTCACAGAGACAGGACCGTGCAGCCGGGGAATATACATCCGGCCACTCTGCTCGCAGGCGCCGGAGACGATCTTGCGCCAGTGGCGCATCTTGTTGTCCAGCCGCCCTTCCGCGTTGCCGGAGAAACTAACGTTGCTGCGTCTGGCATTGACCAGGGTAATGTCCGTGGCGCCAAGCTCTGTGGCCTGCTGTAGTGCGCGGTCCATTGCCTGACCTTTGATCAGGCTCAAGCCGAGGGTCAGACCGAATAGAGGGGGCTTCGCGGTTGGCAGGATCTCAGTGACTTCCAGTTCACAGTGCTTCGTGGAGTGATTGGTCAAAGTGGCGTTGAACGCTCTGCCGGACCCATCGAAACAGCTCACCACCGCGCCGCTTTTCAGGCGCATGACCCGGGCGAGATAGTGGGCGCGATCGGCTTCCACGCGGATCCTGTGTCCCGGTGCGATAGCCCGGCCATTGCCGCCGGGTTCGATGAGAAAGCGCATGGGCACGCGCTGCAATCCTCTAGGTGATCAGTCGTTGAACAGATTATTGCAGATACGGGTGGTCGCACCCCAGCGGTTCAACGTATAAAAGTGCAGTCCGGGTGCGCCCAGATTGATGAGTCTCTCACACATGCCCGTTACGAATTCCACGCCGTAATCGATTAATGCCTGTGGGTCGTCCGCCCGGGCGTCGAGGGCGTACTTGAGCCACCGGGGGATATCCGCGCCGGCTTTCGCGGAAAAGCGGATCAGGGTGTCGACATTGGTGATAGGCATAATGCCGGGCACGATGGGAATATCTATGCCCTTGGCCGCACATCGATCCATGAAGTCTGCATAGGCGTCGACATTGTAGAAATACTGAGTGATGGCGCTGTTGGCCCCGGCTGCTACCTTGCGTGTGAAGAATTCCAGATCATCCGCCGCATTTGCGGCATCCGGGTGGGTTTCGGGGTAGGCGGCCACCACCAGGTGAAATCGATCGCCGCTATGCTGACGGATCAGCTTTACCAGGGCTTCGGCGTTGTTGGCGAACCGATCTGCGCTGAACCCCGAGGGCTGATCACCGCGTAAGGCTACGATACGTTCCACCCCGCCGGCGGCGCAATTATCAAGCATTTCAGATACGGCGTTTGACTTATCCGCCCCGATGGAAAGGTGCGGACTCGCTGCATAGCCAGCCTCAATCAGCCCGCTGACTGTTTGCAGGGTACCATCCCGGGTTGAACCGCCGGCACCATAGGTGACGGAAAAGTATTCTGGATTCAGTTCGCCCAGTTTGGCGGCGACATTGTTGATGAGCTTATGCCTGCCCTGTTCATCCCGGGGCGGGAAAAACTCGAAGCTGACGGGCAGACGGCTCATGGGTACTCAGAACAGGTTTCTACTACAGTGCGCCAGCCAGCACATCAGCCTTATCGGTGCGCTCCCAGGTGAAAGCCTGTTCTGTGCGGCCGAAGTGACCGTAAGCGGCGGTTGCTCGGTAAATGGGTCTTTTCAGGTCCAGCATGCTGATCAGGCCCTTGGGGCGCAAATCAAAGTGTTCACGTATAAGTTGAATGATTTGCTCGTCGCCGAGTTTGCCGGTAGCGAAGGTATCGATGCTGATCGAAGTGGGCTCGGCGACGCCGATTGCGTAACTCACCTGTATTTCGCAGCGGTCCGCCAGACCAGCGGCAACAATATTCTTGGCCACATAGCGGCCGGCGTAGGCCGCACTGCGGTCTACCTTGGACGGGTCTTTGCCGGAAAAGGCGCCGCCGCCGTGGCGGGCCATACCGCCATAGGTGTCAACGATGATCTTGCGTCCGGTCAGGCCGCAGTCGCCCACCGGTCCGCCGATGATGAATTGACCGGTAGGGTTGATGAATACTTTGGTGTCGCTGTTCATCCAGTTGGCCGGCAGCACGGGTTTGATGATTTCTTCCATCACCGCTTCGTGCAGATCACTCTGGCCGATCTCCGGTGAATGCTGGGTCGACAGAACCACTGCGTCGATGCCGATAGGATCGCCGTTCTCGTCGTAACGGAAGCTCAACTGGCTCTTGGCGTCGGGGCGCAGGAACGAGAGGTTGGCGCGACGGGCTGCGGCCTGCTTTTCTACCAGCCGGTGCGCGTACGTGATCGGTGCAGGCATCAGCACGTCGGTTTCGTTGGTGGCATAACCGAACATCAGGCCCTGGTCGCCGGCGCCCTGTTCATGCTCATTGCTCTCATCAACACCCATGGCTATGTCGGTGGATTGCAGGCCCAACGCGTTGATCACGGTGCAGCTTTGAGGATCGAAGCCGACTTCGTCACTGTCGTAACCGATTTCTGCAACGACCTGACGCACCAGCGTGTCGACGTTGACCGACGCATTGGTGCGAATCTCACCCGCCACCATGACCACGCCGGTCTTGATCATCGTCTCGCAGGCGACTCTGGATTCAGTGTCCTGCTCCAGCATGGCGTCGAGGATCGCATCAGATATCTGATCTGCAACTTTGTCCGGGTGCCCTTCGGATACAGATTCGGAAGTAAAAACGGAATATTCAGCCATGTTCTATCAGTCCCTTTATCGAAAGTCGGAGATTGCCGGTGAGTGGCAAACTGGTGAATCAGCCGCGAATTCTACGCGAACTGTCCCATCTTTCGCATCTTGACCCGTTGAGCATAGTCAAATCGTCGCTGTGCCGGCGGCATTGGTTCGCAGTTGCGACAGGAAAGGGCGCCGATTCGTCGGTAGCCCTGAAATTCCTCAGGAATTTGCCTGGAAAATTTGCAGCCGCCGGCCCAAGTGCGGACAATAGCGCCGCTGCGACACTAAGGGTTCCCCATGTCTTCACGAATCGAACGAGCCAATGCCATTCGGGCGTTGTCTATGGATGCTGTTCAGGCGGCAAACAGTGGCCATCCGGGCGCGCCGATGGGCCTAGCCGACGTTGGTGAAGTGTTGTGGCGTGACGCGCTCAAACATAATCCGGTGAACCCTGCCTGGGTCGACCGCGATCGATTCGTACTTTCCAATGGACATGGCTCCATGCTGCTTTACAGCCTGCTGCACCTGACCGGGTACGACGTGCAGCTGGACGATCTGCGCAACTTCCGTCAGTTGCACGCCAGGACTGCGGGGCACCCTGAATACCGGGAATGCCCCGGCGTAGAAACGACAACCGGGCCCCTGGGCCAGGGTTTCGCCAATGCCGTGGGCATGGCGCTGGCGGAAAAGAAGCTCGCACAAGAATTCAATCGTCCCGGCTTCGATGTTGTCGATCACCGCACCTGGGTGATCGTTGGAGATGGATGCCTGATGGAAGGTATTTCCCACGAAGCTGCCTCTCTCGCGGGAACCCTGGGTCTCGGCAAACTGATCTGCATCTACGACGACAATGGCATCTCCATTGATGGTCAGATTGATGCCTGGTATTCGGAAGACGTCGCTGCGCGTTTTGATGCATATGGCTGGCGTGTGATCCGCAATGTTGATGGTCACGATGGCGAAGAAGTTGCAGAGGCGTTGCGCAATGCCATGCAAGCAGATGGCCGGCCGACACTGGTGTGTTGCCGCACAACCATCGGGTTCGGTGCGCCCAATAAGCAGGGCACCGCAGGATCCCATGGCGCTGCGCTGGGCGAAGATGAGGTGGCTCTGGCGCGCAGAAATCTCAATTGGGGGTGCGATCCCTTTGAGATACCCGCCGAAATCCGCGAGGATTGGGATATGCGCAGCAAAGGCGATGCAGCCCAGGGTGAATGGGACGAGCTGTTCAGTGCTTATGCCGCGCAACATCCGCAACTGGCGGATGCCTTCCAGCGCCGCATGGGCGGTGAACTGCTGGAAGGCTGGGACCAGCCGATCATGGAATTTGCCGCTGCACAGCAGCTGGCGATGACGAGTCTGGCCACCCGCAAATCTTCGCAACAGGCCATTGGCGCCGTGGCTGCGGGTGTGCCGGAGCTGTTCGGCGGTTCCGCCGACCTGACCGGATCGAACCTGACTCGTTGGGAAGGCGCCGACGAATCTCAGCATATGAGCTACGGTGTCCGTGAGTTCGGCATGAGCGCCATCAGCAACGGCATGCTGCTGCACGGCGGGTACCGGCCGTTCACAGGTACGTTCCTGGTTTTCATGGAATACGCGCGCAACGCCGTGCGCCTGGCTGCGCTCATGAAGATCCCCAATATTTTTGTGTACACCCATGATTCGGTGGCCGTGGGCGAAGATGGCCCGACCCACCAGCCGGTGGAACAGATCACCAACCTGCGCACCACGCCAGGCATAATGACCTGGCGGCCCTGCGATACGGTAGAGACGGCCATCGCATGGCGTGAGGCCATTGCCAGCAGCGAAGAGCCTTCCGCACTGATCTTTACCCGCCAGAACACACAGCCGCAGCGGCGCGATGAGCAGACTTTCGCCAGCATCAGCCGCGGCGGATACGTGCTGCGCGATTGTCAGGGGGAGCCGGACCTCATTCTGATCGCCACGGGTTCCGAAGTAGAACTTGCGGTGGGCGCCGCGGAAGCGATGAGCGATGTCGCGGTTAGAGTGGTGTCGATGCCCTGTGTGGAACGTTTTCTTGCCCAGCAACAAAGCTATCGGGAAGCAGTATTGCCCAGCAGTGTGCGTAGCCGGGTTGCGGTAGAAGCCGGCCACCCGGATTACTGGTATCGCTTTGTGGGTCTCGATGGTGCAGTGGTGGGCATCGACCGCTACGGCATGTCAGCGCCGGGTGGCCAGGCCATGGCAGAGCTGGGTATGACCATCGACAACGTGGTTGCGGTAGCGCGCGGGGTACTTTGAGATAGTCCGGCGCGGGCGTCAGTTCACCAGGAATTCTCATCAGTGATTGGAGAAGCCAGTGTCATCAGTACTATCAATGTCAGAGGTAGATATCTCGTCCAAACGGGTCCTGATTCGGGCCGATCTGAACGTTCCGGTCAGCGACGGCACGGTTACCAGCGATGCCCGCATTCGCGCTTCGTTGCCGACCATCGAAAAGGCGCTGACGGAAGGTGCGGCTGTGATCGTCATGTCGCACCTTGGGCGCCCGAAGGAAGGTGAATTCGACGCCGATGCATCGCTGGCGCCGGTAGCGTTGCGGCTGGGTGAACTGCTCAAGCGATCGGTGGCATTGCTGCCGGATCTCGCCGCCTGTGCCGGGGTTGCTTCCGGCGAGGTAGCGTTGCTTGAAAACGTGCGTTTTTTCAATGGTGAAAAAGCTGATAGCGATGAGCTGGCCAGGCAGATGGCGGCGCAGTGCGACGTATTCATCATGGATGCGTTTGGCACGGCCCATCGTGCCCAGGCATCTACCCACGGGGTTGTCAGATTTGCCCCGGTTGCGTGTGCTGGATTGTTGCTGGAGGCGGAGCTGAATGCCCTTGGACGCGCGCTGGCGCATCCCGCTAAACCCATGGTTGCGATTGTCGGCGGCGCCAAGGTTTCCACCAAGCTGGAAGTACTCGATTCCCTGGCTGCCCTTGCCGACCAGATCATTGTTGGTGGCGGTATCGCCAATACCTTCATCGCCGCGGCGGGTCATGGCGTGGGTAAGTCACTGTATGAAGCCGATCTTGTGGATGCCGCCGGGCGTATTGCCAGCAAGGTCGATATTCCGATACCGGTGGATGTCATGGTGGGCAAGGAGTTTGACGCTGGTGAAACCGCGGTCGTGCGTGCCATCGACGAAGTCGGGGACGATGAAATGATTCTGGACATCGGCCCGGAAACTGCTCGCCGATGGGCGGCGCAGCTGGGCCGGGCCAGCACCATCATCTGGAACGGCCCGGTGGGCGTATTCGAATTCGATCAGTTCGGCGAAGGTACGCGCGTGCTGGCTGAGGCGATTGCCGGCGGTGGAGCATTCTCCATCGCTGGTGGTGGCGACACGCTGGCGGCCATCGACAAGTATGGTGTGCGCGAGGGAATTTCCTACATATCCACAGGTGGAGGTGCGTTTCTGGAGTTCGTCGAAGGCAAAACGCTGCCCGCGGTCGAAGCATTGCAGCAGCGCATGTAGATCACCGGAGCTCAGTCATGGCCCGAAAATTACCTGGCGGCATGCCACGGCGTTACAATTCGTATATATTCATTACCGTCTGGTGCTGACGATTGTCATCGCCAGGCATTATCATCCGCTGAGTTTATTCTGACACTTTCAAGCACATTCGGAGACCATCATGGCATTGATCAGCATGCGCCAACTACTCGATCACGCGGCGGAGAACGATTACGGCGTACCGGCGTTTAACGTCAACAACCTCGAGCAGATGCGGGCCATCATGGAAGGCGCCGACGCCACCAGCAGCCCGGTGATCGTGCAGGCCTCTGCGGGCGCGCGTAAGTATGCGGGGCCGAACTTCCTGCGCCATCTGATTCTGGCTGCCATCGAAGAGTTTCCGCAGATTCCTGTGTGCATGCATCAGGATCATGGTGCGTCTCCTGCCGTGTGCCAGCGGTCAATTCAACTGGGCTTTTCTTCAGTGATGATGGATGGCTCCCTGCTGGAAGACCAGAAGACCCCGGCGGAGTATGACTACAACGTGGCGGTGACCCGGCAGACGGTAGATATGGCCCATGCCTGTGGCGTATCTGTAGAAGGTGAGCTGGGTTGTCTGGGTTCGCTGGAAACGGGTGAGGCAGGCGAAGAAGACGGTGTGGGCGCGGAAGGTACGCTGTCCATGGAGCAACTTCTGACCGATCCCGAGCAGGCCGCTGATTTCGTCAAGCAGACTGGCGTAGATGCGCTGGCCATCGCCATTGGCACCTCTCACGGTGCCTACAAGTTCAGCCGCCCGCCCACCGGCGACATTCTCGCCATCGAGCGTATCAAACAGATCAACGCGCGCATTCCCGGTACGCACCTCGTCATGCACGGTAGTTCGTCTGTTCCCCAGGACCTGCTGGGCATCATCAACGAGTACGGCGGCAACATCCCTGAAACCTACGGTGTCCCCTTAGCGGAGATCCAGCAAGGCATTAAGCATGGGGTCCGCAAGGTCAACATCGATACTGACCTGCGCCTGGCCAGCACGGCGGCGATCCGTAAGCATATGGCGGACAATCCGGCCGAGTTCGATCCGCGCAAATATCTCAAAGAATCACAGGAAGCGATGAAGAAGGTTGTCGTCGAACGATACGAGGCCTTTGGCACCGCGGGACAGGCAGACAAGATCCCACCCCTCGCGCTCGAAGACATGTTTGGTCAGTACGCCAGCGGCGCGCTAGACCCGGTGGTCAATTAGGGGTGTAGCAATACGCCTCTGGCGACCTTTAATTTACTTTCACCGGTGCATGGACTATCAGAGGTAAGACCGACTTCACGCCCGATCCGTTGCATCAGGCGCTGGCGGGGCTCAGGCATGCAGAACACCTGTCGGGCAGTGTCATTGAGCCTTACCGGGAATTTTACGGGCTGGAATTTCCCCATATCATTCACGAGCATTCGACCCAGGTCCTCGACGCTCATGGTGAACGGCTGGTGGTGCAATATTTTGTGCCGCCCACTGCCCGAGCAACGGTGCTTGTGGTGCACGGCTACTACGATCACGTGGGCCTGTATTGTCACCTGATCGAATATCTGCTGTCTCGTGGTTTGGCTGTGGTCTGTTACGACCAGATCGGTCACGGGCTTTCTTCCGGACCCCGAGCCACTATTGACTCCTTTGATCGCTATGTCGCGGCTACCCAGGCGGTGTACAGCACTGCCCGCTCACACCTCGGCGCACCGGCGCAGCAGCCCTGGCACTGGATCGGACAGAGCATGGGCGGCGCGGTAGTGATGGAAAGCCTGCAGCAGAGCCCGCCGGCAGAGCATGTCGGAGAAATCGTGTTGCTGGCGCCGCTGGTCAGACCCTATGCCTGGTGGCTCAACCGCTGGGTATTCGCCGTGGCCAAGCAATTCATCGACGAACGCCCGCGTACGATCACCAACAACGCAGAAAACCCGGAGTTCATGGCACTTCAGCAGGTCGATCCGCTGCAGGCCCGGGTGCTGCCGGTGGCCTGGGTGCAGGCCATGGTGGACTGGTTTCACCGATTCCGTGAGTATCCCGAGTCGGAACTGGCACCGAAGCTGCTGCAGGGTGATGCGGACCGCACGGTAGACTGGCGCTACAATCTGGAAATCTACGAGTGTCGCTATCCAGACAGCCACCGCCTGGTGATTCCCGGCGGCCGTCACCACCTGGTCAATGAATCGGCAGAGATCCGCCAGGCCGTGTTCAGCTGGCTCGACGAACATTCTAACTGGCACCATTGAACCGGGTTGGTGGCGATAGAAGCAGAGGGTGAAATGACAGCATTGAACGACGTCCTGGAATCACGCCAGATCAGAACCGACGACGACAGTCTCGCGGTTTGGGGTAAGGACTGGACTAACGGCTTCCCTGTGGCGCCTTCGGCGGTGGTATTTCCGGAAAGCAACGAACAGGTCATCGAACTGGTGAAATACGCCATCGGCGCGGACGTGGCGCTGGTACCTTCCGGTGGTCGTACCGGATTGTCGGGTGGTGCCGTGGCGGGCCACGGCGAGATCGTCGTGTCGTTCGATCGCATGAACAAGATTCTCGACTTCAATGCGGAAGACAAACTGGTGACCTGTCAGGCAGGTGTAGTCACCCAGGTGCTGCAGGAATTCGCGGAATCTCAGGGGATGTTTTATCCGGTGGATTTCGCTTCTGCCGGCTCCAGCCAGATTGGCGGAAATGTTTCGACCAATGCTGGTGGTATCAAGGTGATCAGATACGGCCTGACTCGCGATTGGGTGGCGGGTCTGCGCGCAGTTACGGGTACAGGGCGGCTGGTCGACTGCAATGCTGGTCTGATCAAAAACGCCACGGGTTATGATTTGCGTCATCTGTTCGTAGGTGCCGAAGGCACACTTGGCGTGGTCTGCGAAGTAGATATGCGGCTGGCGCCCCAGCCGGAGCCCCAGTCGGTGATGGTGGTTGGTGTCCCCGCGGTGCTCGACCTGCTCAATGTACTCAACGCATTCAATACCCGCGTGACTCTCTCTGCTTTCGAGTTCTTTTCCGAGCTGGCGCTGCAGAAAGTTCGGGCTCATCGCGATCTGCCGGCGCCGCTCAGTGAACCGCACCCGTTTTATGCGTTGCTTGAGTTCGATGAATCCGCCATGGAAGCGGCCTCTGCCGCATTTGAAGCATGTATGGAACAAAGTTGGGTAGTTGATGGCGTGGTCAGCCAGTCAGCAACTCAGGCGGCATCGCTGTGGCAGCTTCGGGAGGGGATTTCTGAAAGCATTGCGCCATATACGCCATACAAGAACGATTTGTCGGTACGCATCAACCAGGTCCCTGAATTCCTCAAAGACGTCGACCGGTTTGTTGAAGACAGCTACCCGGATTTCGAAGTGTGCTGGTACGGGCACATCGGCGATGGCAACCTGCACCTGAATATCCTGCGCCCGGAGCAAATGACGATGGAGGCCTTCATGGAAAAGGGTCACGCCATGAGCCCGCAGATTTTCGAAATGGTGCAGGCGCGCAATGGCAGTATCTCTGCAGAGCACGGAGTCGGCCTGTTGAAGAAAGATTTTTTAGGTTTTTCCCGCAGCGAGGCGGAAATTGAATTAATGCGGGGTATAAAACAACTGTTCGATCCGCATCAGATCATGAACCCGGGCAAATTGCTCTAGCGTGCGTTTGCGCATTAGAGCGCTAGCGTTTTTACGCCATCGCTGCTACCGACCAGCACATGCGAAGCCGCATTTCGAGCAAATAACCCGTTGCACACAACGCCGGGTATGTCGTTGAGCGCCTGCTCCGTGGTGCGTGGCTCTTCGATCATGAATTCGTGCACATCCAGTATCCAGTTGCCGTTATCGGTCACCGTGCCTTCGCGCCAGATGGGGTAGCCGCCGAGCTGTGCGATCTCGCGGGCCACCACGCTGCGCGCCATGGGTATCACTTCCACTGGCAGCGGATACTTGCCGAGGGTATTTACCAGCTTGCTTTCGTCGACAATGCAAATAAACTCGTGCGCCGCGCTGGCGACGATTTTTTCCCGGGTCAGTGCTGCGCCGCCGCCTTTGATCAGTTGGCCGGCGTGATTGGTTTCATCAGCGCCGTCGACATAAACGTCGACCGATGGCGCCGCGTTGAGATCCATGACGAGGATGCCGTGTTGCTTCAGGCGATCCGACGATGCATCACTGGACGATACTGCCGCGTCGAAAACGTGTTTGATCTCGGCCAGTGCGTCGATGAAGAAATTGGTGGTAGAACCTGTGCCGACCCCGACAATGCTTCGAGAGGTCAGTTTAGGTGCAATGATTTCCAGGGCTGCGCGCGCGACCTGTTGCTTAAGCGTATCCTGCTGACTGATGCGTTAGTCCTGGAACAAACTTGAAGACAGGCAAAGATGGTGCCCATGCTCGAAAGCTATGTAAAGAAGATTCTGTCATCCCGGGTCTATGATCTGGCCCGCGAGACGCCCCTGCAGGCCGCGCCCAACCTGTCCAAGCGTCTGGGTACCGAAGTACTGCTCAAGCGGGAAGACACTCAGCCGGTGTTCAGCTTCAAACTGCGCGGCTCGTACAACAAGATGGCGCAGATGAGTGCCGAGCAGCAGGCCCGCGGCGTCATCTGTGCCTCTGCCGGGAACCACGCTCAGGGCGTGGCCATGGCAGCTGCTGCGCTGGGCATCAAAGCGACCATCGTCATGGGCCGCAACACGCCCAGCATCAAGGTCAATGCGGTGAGGTCGCGAGGCGCCAGGGTGGTATTGCATGGCGACGGATTCGATCAGGCGAAACAACATGCCGATGAGTTGCAGGCGCAGCACGGTATGATTTTCGTTCACCCTTATGACGATGTAGATGTCATCGCTGGCCAGGGCACCGTGGGTATGGAGATCGTTAATCAGCATCCTGGCAAACCTGACGCGATCTTTGTGCCGGTAGGTGGAGGCGGCCTTATCGCCGGTGTCGCTGCCTATGTGAAATACCTCTATCCGAATACCAGGATCATCGGCGTAGAGGCCCAGGGTTCGGCCAGTATGCACGCGGCTCTTCAGGCGGGCCGCCGCGTGACTCTTCCGGCAGATTCGCTGGATCTGTTTGCCGAAGGTGTGTCCGTAGCTCAGGCCGGCAAAGAGACCTTCAAGATTGCGCGTAAGTATGTCGATGAGGTGGTGGTAGCCAGCATCGATGAAATCTGCGCAGCGATCAAAGACGTTTTTGAAGAGACGAGGGTCATCGCAGAGCCGGCAGGCGCGCTGGCCGTGGCCGGAATGAAAACTTATCTGGCTCGTAATGCGGCCCGATCAGTTGTAGCGATCGTGAGTGGCGCCAACGTGAACTTCGACCGGTTGCGGCATATCTCTGAGCGCGCTGAGATCGGCGAGCATCGTGAAATGATCCTGGCGGTGACGATCGAAGAAAGGAAGGGCAGCTTTCTGCGTTTCTGCCGGGCGCTGGGTAAGCGCAACATTACAGAGTTCAACTACCGTCTCGCCCGGGGCAACGAAGCCCACATTTATGTGGGCCTGCAGGTCGCCACAGAGGACGACAAAGCCGGTGCGCTGACGGACCTCAACACCAAGGGTTACACGGTGCTCGATATGACCGATAACGAAGCCGCCAAACTGCATGTGCGACACATGGTGGGCGGCCGCATTCAGGGCGAGACCGAAGAAGCACTGTTTCGGTTTGAATTTCCTGAAAGGCCCGGAGCGCTGCTGCAATTCCTCACCGGTGTCGGCGCGAACTGGAACATCACACTGTTCCATTACCGCAACCATGGTTCGGCCTATGGACGTGTGCTGGTGGGGTTTGCGGCAACCAAGCGGGAGCGGCCCAAGCTGGCCAGATACCTGAAAGAGATAGGCTATAGATTCTGGGAAGAAGACAACAATCCGGCCTATCAGATGTTTCTCAAATGAGGCTTCAGTTTTCGGCCTGGGCCCAGTAGCGGATAAATTCCTCGTCGAAGGCGATCTTGGTCCTATCGGTAATCCTGTCGATGTACAGCTTGCCGTCCAGGTGATCGAACTCGTGTTGGACCACCGTGGCGGCGAAACCCCGCAATTCCAGTGTGGCCGGCTGAGCGTTGACGTCGGTGTAATCGACACGTACGTGTTGGGGGCGTTCGACGTAACCGCGCATCCCGGGCACCGACAAGCATCCTTCCCAGTTTCCTGCGGTGGCGGGGTTCAGGACCTCGATTTTGGGATTGAAGAACACGGTCAACGGTAATGCTTCGACTTCGCCGTAGCGGGTCGGTCCGCCGGGCAGTTCCACAATGGCAAGCCGCAGCGACTCGTCGATCTGCGGTGCGGCCAGCCCCACACCGCCGTAATCGTGAAGCGTATCGTACATGTCTGCGAGCAGGCGGGTGCATTGTTCGGAGCCTATGAACTCCGCGGCTACCGGCTGCGCGGGCACGCGCAGGTTGGGGTGGCCCATGCGAATGATTTTTCGAACCGCCATGTGGAACCTCTCCTGGGGAATCTAGAACTCGATCAAGCCGTCTTCTGTCACCACCGCATCGAGTGGAATATCCCATTCCGCTCGAGCCAGGTGTTCCACCTGCTGGCAGGCGAACGCCACACCCAGCAGATACGGTTTTTTTTTCGCAGCACCGAGATAACGATCGTAATAGCCCGCACCCATGCCGAGCCTGGTGCCGGCGGCGTCAAAAGCGACCAGAGGCAGGAGCATGGCATCTATGTGTTTGGTCTTACACGTAGGCGTCTCTGGAGCCGGCTCTGGGATACCGAAGCGATTAGGCGGTAGCGCATCGCCGACTCGATATTCATGAAATGTCATTTGCCTGCTGTCGCTGCAGGGGTCGATGACCGGCAGCACAATGCGGTGGCTTCGAGCCGCGCTATTCAGCCAGAGTTGCAGGCTGACCTCGCCATTTATGCTGACGAAAGCGGCCACCGTCTTGGCAGAGTTCAAGACCGTGCAGTTATTCAACTCGGTGATGATGCGTTGTTGCGCCGCAGTTCGAAGCGAGGGAGCTAGAGACTGGCGTCGCTCCCGCAGCACTTTGCGCAGTTCGGCTTGTTGCTGGTCAGCCAGAAGAATACCTCTTGCCTGCTCCGAAAAAGCCTGATCGGATGGAAGTTTGCTCCCGGAGATGCCGCTGTGTGGTTTGCCCTGAACCGTTTTGGTTCAAGGCGGAGGCCTGTGTAGCACCTAAGGCGCCCCATCAGATTGGGTATGCACACCGGTACTAACGCCAGAGTCTCCTGAGGTTTCTCTAACGGCTCAAGGACGTGACCATCTGGCAAACATCCCAGGAGCAACCGAAGTATAGCTGCTTTACAGGCGCTTCCAATACTTGATATTTCTGTATTTGGCAGGTTGTGATATGCCTAAAGAAATAGACATTAGCGGCTTTACGCGGGCGTCGGAATGTGCTCGGATGCGCCGCCCTTGAATAAATCAATGGCTTTGAAATCATGGCGCAGCGGATTGCAGGTCCTACGGCCCCATCTGCTTGTGCTGCGTCAGCGCCGCAGTGACTTTCTCCGACAGCGATGAGATGCGGTTGTTTAGAGCATCGTCGGTCGCGGCGCGGGAGGACTTCCCGTTCAACAGCTCATGCGAGATGTTCAACGCCGCCATCACAGCGATGCGGTCCAGACCCACGACCTTGCCCGACGTACGAATCTCATTCATCTGGTCATCGAGGAACCTGGCCGCCCTGGTCAGATCGTCCACTTCATCGGCCGGGCAGCTCACCTGGTACTCTTTACCCAGTATGTTCACCGATACAGTAGTAGCGTCGCTCATAAATTCTTCTCGAGTTGGGACAGTTAGTCGCTTTCCAGCGCTTTGAGCCGGGAGATCATAGATTCTATCCGACTCTTGGCCAGTTCATTCTTTTCGATCAGTTTGGAGCGTTCCACAGACCAGTTCTTCTGTTGCGCTCGCAAAGCCCGGTTTTCCTTGCCCAGAACCTGAGTGAGCGTCACCAGTTCTTCGACCTGTCGTTCGAGTAGGGCGAGTTGTTCAATCTGAGGTTTTGACGACATTGTTTTGCTCTTCTAACTCATGACAACTGTATGGCAATTGCGCTGTCATTAGGCGATAGTTTGCGCTGATTGCTCGATATTGTGTAGCCCGAATATTTTGTCCGATTTACACGTCAAAGCCCAACAGGCATCAAGCGCTATTACCCCGTGGGAACTGCATGGTTTGGTTTGTGGATTTTCCGCCGCCGATCCCGGAGAGTTTTCCGTGACCGACTTTGTGGAACTGGCCGGGGCCGATGCGCTGTCAGACGAAGCATCTGTTATGGACTTTGTTACGGATACGTTAGATGCACTATTTGCTCAGGATATGGAGTTTTCTCCCCTGGTACCTGATGACGATGAAGCGCTGGCCCTGCGCCTTACCGGGCTGGCGGACTGGTGCGCGGGTTTCTTAAGCGGCTTTGGTGCTGTAGCGGCAGCGCTCTCGAGTCGCGATGCGCTGCCGCCGGACGTGCAGGAAATACTGCGGGATTTCGCCAGCATCACTGCGCTGGATGATCATGTGGAAGGGGATGAACAGGATGAAAGCTCCTTCGCGGAAATATATGAATATGTGCGCGTGGCGACGGCGTTGACCCAGACTCTGATGGACGAGCACAAGCAAGGCCGATCTGGAACGATATTAGATTGAAGATACCTGTCAGCGAATTCAAAAAGCGCCGTCAGCAGCTCATGAGCATGATGGCGCCGGGCTCGGTGGCGGTAATCCCGGGTGCCGAGGCACGCCGCCGTAACCGGGACGTGGAATACCTGTTCCGGCAGGATAGCGATTTCTATTATCTGACTGGGTTTGTCGAAGACCGCGCGCTATTGATTCTGGTGCCCGGTCGTGAGGCCGGCGAGGAGATTCTTTTCTGCGCGGAACGCGATGCCCATGCAGAGCGCTGGAATGGTGAGCGCCTGGGCCCGGAGCGAGCCTCGCAGAAGCTTGGCGTAGACGATGCCTTCCCCTATGTTGATATGGGGGACATTCTGCCGGGTCTGCTGGAAGGCCGGGAGCGTATCTATATCACCTTGGGTGAATATCCCGATTTCGACCGGCGCCTGCTGGCCTGGGTGGCGGATATCCGCCAGCGTGAAGCCGGCGGTGCGCATCCGCCTGGTGAATTCATGGAGCTCAAGCATCTGTTACATGAGCAGCGGCTATACAAGTCCGCGCGCGAGCTGAAGCTCATGCGCCAAGCTGCTGAGATTACCGTCGCGGCGCATATCCGCGCCATGCAGTATTGCCAGCCGGGTATGACCGAGGCCCAGTTAGAAGCCGAGCTGGTATACGAGTTCATGCGTAATGGTGCACGTTCACCTGCGTACCCGAGCATTGTCGGTGGTGGCGCCAACGGCTGTGTCATGCACTATGTAGATAACGCAGCAGTACTGCGCAAAAACGATCTTGTGCTCATTGATGCCGGCTGCGAATTTGATTATTACGCCGCGGATCTGACCCGCACTTTTCCGGTGAGCGGTAGATTCAACCCGCCCCAGCGATCACTGTATGAGATCGTATTGCGCGCCAATGAGGCTGCCATCGCGCAGTGCCATCCAGGCAATTCATTCAATGCGCCCCATGACGCTGCATTGCGGGTCATGGTGGAAGGACTGGTGACGCTGAAAGTTCTTGAGGGTGATGTAGACACCATCATCGCTGAAGAGAAGTTCAAGGATTACTGCCCGCACAAGACGTCGCACTGGCTGGGCATAGATGTGCACGATGTAGGGGACTATCGAATCGACGATCACTGGCGTGAGCTTGAACCGGGCATGGTGCTGACCATTGAGCCGGGCATTTATATACCCCGCAATGAAACCACGGAACACCTGCCGTCGCGCTTTCGGGGTATTGGCATTCGCATCGAAGATGATGTGCTCATCACCCGTGCGGGCCGCGATGTGCTTACTGCCGCAGCGCCGAAGGCCGTGGATGAAATAGAAGCGCTCATGTCCATCAGCCGGGAGGCTGTGGCATGAGCAGAACCCAGGTCACAGTCGTGGGAGGTGGGCTGGTGGGCAGCACCGCAGCGCTTGGCCTGGCCCGGGCCGGCTTCGACGTTAGCCTGATCGAGCGCTCCGCACCCCACCCCAACCGCGGGGCACTGGGCGTAGATATCCGCAACGTGGCATTGTCACCGGCATCCGCGGAGTTGCTCGATGAGGTCGGTGCCTGGCGTGATGTAGATAAAGCGCCCTACGATCGCATGGTAGTGTGGGAGCAATGGGGCAGCGGCAGAGTCGTGTTCGAGGCCGCAGAGGTGGGCCGTGCGGAACTTGGCTGGGTGGTAGAGATGAGCCCGCTGGTATGCGCGCTGTGGTCGGCGGTGGAACAGCATCCAGGCATTAACATCGAGCTGGCTCAGCTACAGGAAGTAGGGTTCGGGAGCGCGGGCGTAGAACTCTGTTTTGTCGGTGGTGAGACCAGCACTACCGAGTTTGTCATAGCCGCGGATGGCGCCCGCTCGCTCATCCGCCAGGCGCTCGATGTGCCGCTGGTCGAAAAGCCGATGGACCAGGTGGCGCTTGCCACAGCTGTCAGAACCGAAATGCCTCATGAAAATACCGCATGGCAGCGATTTTCCTCTGGGGGGCCGCTGGCATTCCTGCCGGCACCGGACCCTCATGTCTGCTCGGTGGTGTGGTCGCAGACCGCCGAGCAGGCGCAGCAGCTTATGGCGTTGAATGATCAGACATTCTGTCGAGAAATTGCCAGGGCGCTGGAACACCAGCTTGGTGCCGTGACCTCGGTAGACAAACGGTTTACCTTTCCGCTGACTCAGCAGCGTGTGACCAATTGTGCGCCACGCCCGGAGGTGCTGCTGCTGGGCGATGCCATGCGCGTCATACATCCGTTGGCCGGGCAGGGTGTAAACCTGGGTCTTGAGGATGTTGCGCAGATGCTCAAGGTCGCGCGTTCTCACGAAAACCTGTGCGACCCGCGTGCCTGGCAGCACTTTGCTCACCGTCGAGCGGCACGCTCTGAAGCCATGATCCGCGTCATGGGCGGACTGCACAAACTCTACACCAGCACCGATCCGCTGCTCGGCCTGTTGCGCAATACCGGTGCACGGTCCTTTAATGCGCTCGCCGTTCTCAAGGGTGTGGTGATGCGCGAAGCCATGGGTCTTGCTCCGGCCACAAAGTAACCGTTCAGGCACAACCGCGACGCTGACAGATTGATTTGAGATGACTAAACAGACACCCCTTTACGACGAACATGTGGCCGCCGGCGGCAAAATGGTGGATTTTGCCGGCTGGTCCATGCCTGTCAATTACGGGTCACAAATCGACGAACACGTGGCGGTGCGCACCCATGCCGGAATGTTCGACGTTTCCCACATGACCGTGATCGACGTGCACGGCGCAGGCGCCCGGGACTTTCTGCGTCACCTCATTGCTAACGACGTGGACAAACTCCAGGTCTGTGGCGCCCTGTACGGCGCATTATTGAACGAAAGAGGTGGTGTGCTCGATGATCTCATTGTCTACCGCCTCGAAGACCGGTTCCGCTGTGTCGTCAATGCGTCGACCCGCGATAAGGTGCTGGCCTGGTTTGGTGAGCACAGCGGCCGCGACGTGGAATTTGTTGAGCAGCCGCTCGCCATGATCGCGTTGCAGGGCCCCCGAGCTCTGGCATTGTTCTGTGCAAGTTTACCCGAGGCGAGCGCGGTGGGTGATCTGAAGCCGTTCAGTGCACTTGCTGTTGGAGACTGGCTGATCGGCCGAACCGGCTATACCGGTGAAGACGGTGTCGAGGTGATGCTGCCCGCAGACGATGCCGCGGGGCTGTGGCGTGAGCTTGCCGCTGCTGGCGCGCGCCCGGCGGGCCTCGGTGCGCGGGATACCCTGCGTCTGGAAGCAGGCCTGAACCTGTACGGTCAGGACCTGGACGAAGACACCTCGCCGCTGGCTTCCAATATCGCCTGGACGATAGCCTGGCAACCTGCCGACAGAGATTTCATCGGCCGTGCCGCAATAGAGCCGCTGCGCGGTAAACACCCCGACAAGCTCACGGGCCTGATCATGCGCGAAAAAGGTGTACTGCGTCATGGTCAGGTGGTGACCACGAACGCCGGGAATGGGATAATCACCAGCGGAACATTTTCCCCCACCCTGGGGTTCAGTATTGCACTGGCGCGTATACCACGTGATGCCCGGGGTGAATGCCAGGTAGACATTCGGGGTAAGGCGAAGCAGGCCAACATAGTGAAACCACCGTTCGTAAGAAACGGCGCGAGCCTGCTGGACACAATTGAATCGGAGGACGGCGGCGCATGAGCGAAACCCCTACAGAGTGTAGATATGCAGCGACCCACGAATGGGCGCGCATGGAAGAAGATGGCACCGTAACGGTAGGCATCAGCGATCATGCTCAGAATGCCCTGGGTGATGTGGTGTTTGTCGAGATGCCGGAAGAAGGCCAGCAGGTTGGCGCCGGCGATGAAGCGGGCGTGGTTGAGTCGGTTAAAGCCGCTTCGGACATCTATGCACCGATAACCGGTACCGTAGTCGCGATCAACGAAGCGCTGGAAGACGAACCAGAGAAGGTCAATCAGGACCCCTACGGCGAAGGCTGGTTCTTCAAGGTCGAGCCGGATGATGCAACCGCCCTGGAAGACCTGCTTGACGCTGAAGCCTACACCGAAGTCTGCGAATCCGAAGACCACTGATCCACTAGAACTGCAGATGCCATTTATCCCCCATACCGAGGCGGACGTTCAGACCATGCTTGCCGAGATCGGCGCCCCCGATCTCGAAGCACTGTTCGACGAAATTCCTGACCACCTGCGCAACGGCGCGCTCAACGATGTGCCGGAAGGCATGAGTGAAATGGACATGCTCGCCCTGATGTCTGAACGCGCGGATCAGGATGGGGGTTATACGTGTTTCCTGGGCGCTGGCAGCTACGACCACCACATTCCGGCCGCGGTCTGGGACATCACCACTCGAGGTGAATTCATGACCGCCTATACGCCGTATCAGGCGGAAGCCAGTCAGGGCACGCTGCAGCTCATCTACGAGTACCAGTCGATGATGGCGGCGCTGACGGGCATGGATGTTTCCAATGCCTCTGTTTATGACGGCGCAAGCGGTATGGCTGAAGCCATACTGATGGCGATACGGGCTAACCGGAAAAACAAAACCGGCAGAATTCTGGTGGCCGATTCGGTGCACCCGCACTACACCCGGGCGAGCCGCAATATTGTTCGCAATCAGAGCATTGAGCTGCACATGCTGCCGGTGGGCGCCGATGGCGTCGTTGACCCTGAACATGCCGCGCGAGTGACAGGGGACGATGACTTGCCGGCGGCGCTGGTCATACAGCAGCCCAACTTCTACGGCCGTCTAGAAGCGGTCGATGCGCTGACCGACTGGGCTCATCACCACAACGCGCTGGTGATTGCCGTGGTCAACCCGATGAGCCTCGGCGTGCTCAAGCCTCCAGGTGAGTGGGGCAACAACGGCGCAGACATCGTCTGTGGCGACGGTCAGCCGTTTGGCGTGCCCATGGCGTCCGGTGGTCCCTCATTCGGTTTTATCTGCTGCCGCTCGGCGCTGGTGCGGCAGATGCCGGGGCGTATTATCGGCCGTACTGTCGATCTTGATGGTGCGGATGGTTTCGCCCTGACACTGCAGGCCAGGGAGCAACACATCCGGCGCGGCAAGGCCACCTCGAATATCTGTACCAACCAGGGTCTGCTGGTTACCGCAGGCACAATTTACATGAGTCTTGCCGGTCCCCAGGGCCTGCGCGAAACTGCCACGCGCTGTCACACCAACATGAATCTGTTGCGCGTGCGTCTACTGGAGATCGACGGCGTAGAGGCGTTGTTCGGTGGAGCGCACTTTCATGAATTCGGGATTCGACTGCCGGTGCGGGCATCGCTGGTGGTCGAAGGCATGATGGACCGGAGTATATTGCCCGGCCTGTGTCTGGGGGACTTCAGCGCAGATACTCTTGCTGATGCCGATGATGTGCTGCTGGTAGCGGTGACAGAAAAACGTACTGAGGCGGAAATTGAAGGGTACGCGTGTGCGTTGAGTGAAGTAATCGCGGCCGCTCGGAAGGGTGCGGCATGAGCACCATCTTTGATATTTCAGCCAGTGGCCGCCGTGCGGCGGCCCAGCGTATAAAGCTCGAGGGTGCGGACGAACTGGACGATCTCCCCCAAGAGCTTTTGCGCAGCCAATCGCCGGGGCTGCCGGAAGTTTCCGAACTGCAGGCCGTGCGCCATTACACTAATCTGTCGCGGCAGAATTTCAGCATCGACACTCAGTTCTATCCGCTCGGCTCCTGCACAATGAAGTACAACCCGCGCGGCGCTCACAAAGCAGCCAGCCTGCCGGGTTTCCTCGGCCGGCACCCGCTCGCCCCTGAAACCGCCAGTCAGGGCTTTCTGGCCTGTATGTACGATCTGCAGGAAATCCTCAGAGATGTGACGGGCATGCGCGGTGTTTCTCTCACGCCCATGGCCGGCGCCCAGGGCGAATTTGCCGGGGTCGCCATGATCCGTGCCTACCATGAAGCCCGCAATGATCACGCGCGCACCGAGATCCTGGTGCCCAGTGCCGCTCACGGCACCAATCCAGCGACTGCTGTGATGTGTGGCTACAAGGTCACTGAGGTGGCGGTAGACGCCAGCGGCGATGTGGATCTGGCCGAGTTGAAAGCGGCCGTGGGTCCCCAGACGGCGGGCCTGATGATGACAAACCCATCAACGTGTGGCGTATTTGAGCGCCGGATTGAAGAGATCGCCACCACGGTTCACGAAGCCGGCGGCTTGCTTTATTACGACGGCGCCAACCTTAATGCCATTCTGGGTACGGTCAAACCGGGCGATATGGGCTTTGACGTGCTGCATATGAACCTGCACAAGACTTTTGCTACACCCCATGGCGGTGGCGGCCCGGGCGCCGGCCCGGTTGGCGTATCAAAGCGCTTGCTGCCCCATCTGCCTACCCCCACGGTAAGCCGTGAAGAAACCGGGCAAGGGGTTCGGTACCGCTGGCTTGACGAGGCAGACATGCCCTTGAGTATTGGCCGGCTTTCCGGTTTCGCCGGCAACGCAGGCATTCTGCTGCGTGCCCTGGCTTATGCGCTGCTGCTGGGTCGCGAAGGCATGCACCGGGTTGGAGAGTTCGCCACGTTGAATGCAAATTACATGGCCGCGCGTCTTGCCAGAGCGGGCTTTCAGCTTGCTTATCCCGAGCGGCGTGCGACCCATGAGTTCATTGTCACGTTTGCCTCGGAAGCCAGGGAACTGGGCGTCAATGCCATGGATATCGCCAAGCGCCTGCTCGATTACGGTATGCATTCACCCACGACCTATTTCCCGCTGCTGATACCCGAGTGCTTTCTGATCGAGCCTACGGAAACCGAGAGTCTCGAAGAACTCGACCGATACGTCGAAGCGTTGATTGCCATACGCGAAGAAGCTGGGCGTGATGCAGAGCTTGTGCAGCAGGCGCCTCATACCACGCCGGTGCGCAGGCTGGATGACGTCAAAGCGGCGCGCGAGCTGGATCTGACCTGGAGTGCAGGCGCAGCTTCGGTTTAGGTGCCGTCGCCACCTCTTTGGTGGTGGCTATTTGCAGGTGGAGATGCTCGGCGTTGTCGAGGATGACGCGCGGTATACCCTTGGCTACGCCGGCATACACGGTCTGACTATATGCCCGGATTTCAGCGTCGGGTGTCCCGCGGGCTGATAAGTGATGACGATAGCGCGGCGCGGTAGGTCCGAATGGTTTGGCAGCGACCCATGCACACAATGTGGGTTGAAGAAGATCGCCGAGCCGGCTGGCACCTGCATGGCGAGCTGATCTGCCTCTTCGAAACACGCGGGGTCGGTGAAAAATCCGCCAAGCTGAGAGCCATCGTTGGTCCCCGGCAGAATACCCCTTGTGTGACTTGCGCGAATGATGCGGAAACAGCCGTTCTCCTGCGAAGCATCGTCAAAGCTAATCATCACGTTAGGCAGCTGATCAACGTGATCGCAATCGTGTATCCAGTAGGGTGAATCCTGATGCCAGCCAAAGCCGGATCCCTGGCGCGGCGGTTTCAGGTTCAGTTTGTCGGTCCACAGCGCGATTTCCGGAGCGCCTACCAGTTGCCGCATAGGCAGGGTGATGCGGGGGTCGTCGATCAGCTCGTCGAACACGGCGTCCAGCTGGTGCACAGGCTCAATGACGCGGATGAGCTGGCTGCCGGGTGCGTGTTCAAACTGTAATGTCGTATCGCCTGCATCGACGAAGCGCTTGCCGTCCAGAGAGTAGCTGCGGCCTTGCTCGCACAGGGCCAGCGCGGCCGCACGGGCCCTTTCAGCCGCGGCCTGAAATCTCTTCACTTCCTGGGCGGCAAACATTTTCCTGCGCACCACGAAGCCGTCTCGATTGTAGTGGGCCATTTCCCGTTCAGAAAAAACCGTCGTGCCGCGGCAGCTCATCGAATTGCTGCCTGCAGTGCTTCCAGCGAGTCGATCGGCAGACTGCAACTGAGACCCGAACAGACGTATGCCTGAACCCTGGACTGTTGTTCGGCAGAGACCAGTTTCGGCAGGTAAGCGGGCAGTACCGCCACGTCCTCGTAGGGGATCGCGTAGGTCGTCCGCCATGGCGCGAAGCTGCTATCCAGCTGACTTCGCCACTCGGACATTGCATCGGCAGGCCCCCGTAGAATGATCTGCTGGGGTTCATAAACTGTATCTTCCAGCGCGCTGAGCAGCGTGCAGTGACCTGCAGGTAGCTTTTCCATGACCGCTCTGGCCCAGCGCAGGGTATTGTGGGCGGCGTCGAGATAGTCGGTATTGCCCAGCAGGTGGCCCAGCTTCATCAGCGCGACTGCAGCAGTGCCGTTACCCGGCGGCAGCGCGTCATCCATGGTGGGCTTGGGTCGTTGAATGAGCTTTTCATGATCGTGGGCGGTGAAATAAAAGCCGCCGTTGTCGGTATCGTAGAATTTCTCCAACAGCGTATCCGCCAGCTTCTGTGCAAAGGCGATGTCCTGGTCCCGCCAGCGAACACTCAGCAGCGCCAGCAGACCGTCGACGACGTTGGCATAGTCGTCCAGATACCCGGGATATTTCACCTGGCCGTCTTTCCAGGTGGCATACAGCTGACCATCGGCCCAGCAGTGATGGTGGATGAAATCTGCCGCCTGCCGGGCGAGTTCCGCCCAGTCGCCTCGCCGCAGTTGCGCGCTGGCGTGGGCCAATCCGCGTATTGTGAGTCCGTTCCAGGCGGTCAGTACCTTGTCGTCGGTGCCCGGGCGTACTCTTTCCTGTCGTGCAGCAAACAGCTTCGCCCGTGCGCTGGCGAGAATTTCGTCGGCTTGGGGGCGCTGCAGTGACAAACGCTGCACAACTGAGCGCCAGGAGTCGTAACGGTGCAGATTCCATTTGTTCTCGAAGTTGGCCGGCTTGTCGAGCCCGTAGAGGGTTTCAACCACCAGGTACTCGTCTTCATTCAGCAGCTTCTTGACCTGTTCCCGGCGCCACAGGTAGTACTTGCCCTCCTCGCCTTCGGAATCCGCATCGAGACCTGCAAAGAAGCCCCCTTCAGGTTGGCGCATCTCGCGTGCGAGCCACCCGACAGTATCTTCTATGGCCGACTGAAACAGCTCGTCGGGGCCCAGGGTCAGGGCGAAGCTGTACAGCGAGAGAAGTTGCGCGTTGTCGTACAGCATCTTTTCAAAGTGAGGAATCATCCAGTTGCGGTCGGTGGCGTAACGACAGAAGCCACCGCCAAGATGATCGTGAATGCCGCCCCGGGCCATCTGGGTAAGGCTCATCATGACCATGTCCAGAGCCTCCCGGTCGTTGCCGCCGGCGTGCCGGGTATGGGCCCAGTGTCGCAGAATGCGTTCCAGCGCGTTGGGCATGGGGAACTTGGGCGCTGCTCCGAAGCCACCGTGCTGGTTGTCGTATTGTTGGGCCAAGGCGTTGCGCGCGTTGTCGAGCACCTGCGCATCATCGAAATTAGGGTCGAGCACGGGCACGGTCATCTGCTGCAGCGTGGCCTGCAGGTGATCGCCCTGCTGTGCCAGTTCTTCCATATTGGTGTCGAAGGCCTGCTTCAGACGCAGCAGCAGGTCGGTGAACCCTGGTAACTGGTGCCGTGGCGTTTTCGGGAAATAGGTGCCGCCGTAGAATGGGAGCAGCGTATCGGGGTGCAGAAACATGGTCAGTGGCCAACCACCGCCCTGTTGGGTGAGCAGTTGCAGGCAGGTCTGATAGATTTTGTCCAGATCCGGACGCTCCTCGCGGTCGACCTTGATGTTCACGTAGTGCTCGTTCATTACCGAGGCGACCGCGGGGTCGACGAACGATTCTCTGGCCATGACATGGCACCAGTGACAGGTGGAGTAGCCGATGGAAAGCAGTATCGGCTTGCCTTGTTCCCGGGCCAGGCTCAGGGCTGTGTCGTCCCAGGGATGCCAGTCCACGGGATTGTCGGCGTGTTGCTGGAGGTAGGGACTGAGTTCGTCGGCCAGGCGGTTGGTCATGTCAGATATGCTGTTGGTAGTGTTCTGCAGCCCGGTATTCTTACAGAAGCGGGCCGAATTCGATATTGCTGAATGAGCCCCAACGCAGTGCCGGGCTATGTCGCTGCGAGCGCGGGGCACCCCTGATTTGTGCTGGGAGGCCATTTGCTGTATCAAGGCTCAAGTAAAGGGTAATCCGGCGCTACGAGGCCAGGCCAGCAAAGAGCATGTGCCGTGAAATGCGCGTGGAGCGAGGGTTTAAATGGTTGATGCAGATGGCTTTCGACCAAACGTCGGCATTGTTGTAGCGAGCGGTCAGGGAACCGGACAGGTGCTGTGGGCCCGCCGCGTTGGCGGGCATGACGCCTGGCAGTTTCCCCAGGGCGGTATCAATGACGGCGAATCGCCGGAGGAAGCGTTGTTCCGTGAACTCTACGAAGAGGTCGGCCTGGCGCCAGACGATGTGTCTATTGTCGCACGTACCAAGGGCTGGTTGCGCTATCGTTTGCCGCGTCGCCTGCGCCGACATAATTCAACACCCGGTTTCGTTGGTCAGAAGCAGAAGTGGTTTCTGCTGGAGTTACATGCTGCGGACAGCGCGGTGCGCATGGACTGCGCCGGCAAGCCTGAATTCGATCACTGGGCCTGGGTGAGTTTCTGGTATCCGCTGACCCAGGTAGTGGATTTCAAGCGCGAAGTATACCGCCATGCGCTGGCCGAACTGGCCCCACATCTACCCGTGCGCTGATCATGGATTCCATGCTCACGACCCTGCGCCAGATTGTCATGAAATTCACGGCGCAAAGTCACTTTGCAGTTGCCGTGAAGACCCTGGTGGTGAATGTGAAGCAGGCCATGGGCGTCGATGTCTGTTCGATATTTCTGCTGGACGCGGCCAGATCCGGTTATGCACTGGCGGCTACCGATGGTCTGAACATTTCCCAGGTCGGCGAAGCAACGCTGGCCGAGAACCAGGGGCTGGTGGGACTGGTCGGGCGCCGCGCGGAGCCGATCAATATAGATCTCGCGCAGCAGCATCCTGATTTCCACTTTCTGCCGGGCACCGGCGAAGAAGCGTTCAACTCCTTTCTAGGTGTTCCCATCATTCATCAGCGCCGGGTGCTGGGAGTGCTGGTGGTTCAGCAGGAGGTGTCACGCCGCTTTGATGAGTCTGAAGAAGCTTTTCTGGTTACCTTGGCCGCCCAGCTCGCCACAGTGGTTTCCCACGCCGAAGCGGTCGGCGATAGCGCGTTGCCAAAAGCGGATGAAGAAGAGCACCGCGACAGTCGTTTTGTCGGCGTGGCCGGTTCCCCCGGCATTGCCATTGGTACGGCGGTGGTGGTGCATCCCGTGGCAAACCTGGATGCGGTGCCGGAGCGTGAGGTGCAGGATGTCACGGTGGAGCTCATGCTGCTCGACCTGGCGCTGGAATCTGTGCGCTCGGACATTACGCGGATCATTGACGAGTTCTCCAACAGTCTGCCCCAGCAGGAACTGGCGCTGTTCGACGCCTACCTGCACATGCTCGACGACAACGCCCTGGCTGGAGACATCCGCAAAGAGATCCACGAAGGACAATGGGCACAGGGGGCGCTGAAGAAAGTCATTCTCGAACACGTCAGCCGCTTCGAGCTGATGGAGGATCCCTATCTGCGCGAACGGGGCGCCGACGTCAAAGACCTGGGTCTGCGCCTGCTGGCCTACCTGCAGGACATTCGCGACAAGAAAGCGCTGTTCCCCAAAGATGCGGTGCTGATCGGTGAGGAAGTCACGCCTGGCATGCTCGCCAACATTCCAGCTGAGCGCCTTTGCGCAATCGTCTCCAATCGCGGGTCGGGCAGCTCTCACGTTGCAATCCTTGCCCGCGCCATGGGAATTCCCGCAGTGATGGGCGCAATTGACCTGCCGACGTACGGGCTGGAAGATGAGCCCCTGCTGGTCGACGGGGATTACGGCGAAGTCTTCATTCGTCCTACCGATGAACGCCTGCATCTGAGTGAAGAGCTCATCGAACAGGCCCGGGTGTTTGATGAAGAGCTCGACGAGCTCAAAGATCTGCCCTGCATCACCCGGGATGGCTGGCGCGTGCAGCTGTGGGTAAATATTGGACTGACCGGCGACCTGAGCCGTTCATTGGACCGCGGCGCCGAAGGTATCGGCCTGTTCCGTACCGAAATCCCTTTCATGTCCAAGGAAAGCTTCCCGACCGAAGCGGAGCAGATGACTCTATATCGTGAGCACATGGAAGCCTTTGAACCACGACCGGTCACCATGCGTACCCTGGACATCGGCGGCGACAAATCGCTGTCTTACTTCCCGATTCAGGAAGAAAACCCGTTCCTGGGCTGGCGCGGCATTCGCGTAACCCTGGATCATCCGGAGATCTTCCTGGTCCAGGTGCGCGCCATGATCAAGGCCAATGCGGGTCTGCAGGGGGAACTGCGTATTATGCTGCCGATGATCTCCAGTCCCATGGAGTTGCACGCCGCCAGGAAACTGATCGAACAGGCATACGACGAAGTCATCGAAGAAGGCGTGGTCGTAAAGAAACCATATGTTGGCGTTATGGTGGAAGTACCCGCCGCGGTATATCAGGCGCGGCAGCTGGCCAAGGAAGCTGATTTCCTGGCAGTGGGCTCCAACGACCTGACCCAGTACATGCTCGCGGTAGATCGCAACAACCCCAGGGTCGCGGAGTTGTATCAGGATGTGCACCCAGCGGTGATCACGGCCCTGCGCGAAGTCGCCCGGGCGGCCCATGCGGAAGACAAACCCATAGGCATTTGCGGCGAGTTTGCGGGGACCCCTGTGGGTGCAGTGTTGCTGATGGCCATGGGTTACCACGTACTGTCAATGAATGCGACCCACCTGCCCAAGGTGAAGTGGGTGATCCGTCAGATCAAACGTACCGACGCACGACGCATGCTGGCGAAGGTGCTGCGTATGCAGTCTGCCGGGGAAGTGCAGGAATTCATGCACCAGCAACTCATCGACACAGGTCTCGGCAGGGTGCTGCCCCACCATCACGACTGAGTCCGGCGCGCCCAGTAGGCATCCAGATCGCGCTTGACGCCGGGGCCGAGTACGAACAGGGCGAGCACGTTAGCCAGCGCCATGGCGAAAATCATCGCATCGGAAAAATTCAGTACGGAACCAAGCTGTGTGGTGCACCCGACGATTACGAAGCCGCAGAAAATCGCATTGAACGTCAGCTTCGATGCGCGGCTGGCATTGAAGATGTAGATGAAACCCTCCAGGCCGTAGTACGACCAGGAAATCATGGTGGAGTAGGCAAACAGCATGATCACAATGGCCAGCACATAGGGAAACCAGGGTACGACGCTGGCGAATGCGCTGGAGGTCAATTCCACACCGCTGATGGCGCCGTCGTTGAGCATGGCCGGGTCGTAAACCGTCACGGTGATGACCAGAGCCGTAATGGTGCAGATCACTACCGTGTCGATAAACGGCTCCAGCATGGCAACGAACCCCTGGGTTAGGGGTTCCTTGGTTCTGACTGCCGCGTGGGCTATAGATGAGGATCCGACCCCGGCTTCATTGGAAAACGCGGCGCGTCGGAAACCGAGCACGAGCACCGCGATGGCACCGCCGGTGACCCCGTCCGGACTGAACGCGTTGACGAATATCGACTCGATCGCCGTGGGTATTTCGCTGAAGTTTACGCCCAGCACAAACAACGCCGCCGCGACGTATAGCAGCGCCATGAAAGGTACCAGCCTGGAAGTGACCCGGGCGATGCTTTTGATGCCGCCAATGATGACCATGCCCGTAACCAGAGCCAGAATCAGGCCAAAAAACCAGCCGCGCTCGGCAAAGAAGCTGGCGTCGCCGCCGGTAACGTTGACGAACTGCACGTAGGCCTGGTTCGCCTGAAACATACAACCTGCGCCAAGCGCGCCCAGAATCAGACACACCGCGTAGTACCAGGCCATAGTCTTACCTAGGCGCGGCCACTTCAGCTCGGCGAAGCCCTTGTCGATATAGAACATGGGCCCCCCGGAAACCGAGCCGTCTTTGTTGGTCTGACGGTACTTTACGCCCAGCGTGCACTCGACGAACTTCGAGGCCATGCCGAGAAACCCGGCGACGATCAGCCAGAATGTTGCTCCGGGGCCGCCTATGGAAATGGCCACTGCGACGTGCACCACGTTGCCAACCCCTACGGTGCCCGATACGGCGGTGGTAAGCGCCTGAAAGTGAGAGACTTCGCCAGGCGCTTTGGGCTCTTTATCTTCCCTGCCCGCGACGATACGCACTGCGTGGGCGAAGCCGCGAATATTGATGAAGCGGAAGTAAAACGTGAAGTACAGCGCGCCGACAACAAGCCAGGCCACGATGAGGGGCAACGGCGTGCCGCCTATGTTGACGCTGAAGAACACTACTTCTACCAGCGTATCGGCGATCGGCCTGAATGCTGCATCTATGGCCTGGTCGATCCCATCACTCATGTGCTTTGCTCCTCAGGGCTCTTGCCACGGTTGCTTCTGCCAGTACCTGAGCTGCATCCACCACAGCCGCCCCGGTACGCAAGTCGGCACTGAGCACCGACAGTTCTGTGCATGCCACCACCAGACACTCGGCGCCCCGGGCAACCAGGTCTGCAGCAATCCGCTGCAGCAGTTGCGAATCTGCGGACCCGGCTCCGCCGGCTTTGGTTCGGCTTATCGCAGCCATTATGTCTTGCTGGCCAGCGGCATCGGGCACCATTGCAGTAACGCCGGCGGCGGTAAACGCGCGGCCATACAGATCTGTCTGGATGACTGCGGTAGAGGCCAGCAGGCCCACTTGAGCCACTTTGCCCACTGCAGCGACTGTGGCGTCGATCATGCTGACGAACTCTATGGCGGTGGCGTCACGGATCTGAGCTGCAAACAGGTGTGCGGTGTTGCAGGGCATGACCAGACAATCGGCGCCCAGGGATTCCAGCCCCTGCGCCATCGCTGCAAGTGTCGGCCCCGGGCTCGCGCCCCGGCCGTGTATAACGAATTCTATACGCGATGGTACGGCGGGATTGTTGTCGATCAGCAGACGAACATGGTCAGCGTCGTCTTGCGCCGGGGTGGCCCGCAATAGGCGGTATTGAAAGTCGATGGTCGCCTCGGGACCCATGCCGCCCAGTACGCCCACGGTGAAAGGGGCTTCAACCATCGACATCAGCCAGTACTTCGCCAATGATCTCGGCAATCAGACGGCAATCATCCTCATCAAACACCAGCGGTACCCGCATATCGACCAGCTGGCGTAACATCGCGAGGGTCTGCGGCAGAGGCTGCGCCTCACCTACGTATTCCCAGCTGTCGTAGCGACTGGTATAGCCGTGAGGTTCGGCCGCGCCGAAGTACTTCAATTGCACGCCGCGGCTGGCGCATTTTTCGACGAACTGCTCAATGGCCTGGGGTTCACGGTCTTCAAGAAAAAACTGAATGGAGCTGGCGACGGGTCTTGCGGGCGGCAGTTTCCGGGGCAGGCGCACCCCGGGCAACTGCGCCAGCCCGTCAGCCAGCCATTGCGCCCGGCGATTCCACCGGGCGCAGTTTTCATCGAGCCGCGGGATCTGCGGGCGCAGGGTGGCCGCACGTAGATTGTCCATGCGGCTGCTGTAATTAGGGGTAGATTTGCGCACGGCTGCAAAGGTCTCTTCGGGTGGCGCCGCCAGATGGCGTCCGTACAGCATATAGGAGCCCGAGAGAATGATCGCCCGGGCGATCAGATCCGGGTCATCGGTCACCAGCAGGCCGCCCTCGCCGGAGTTCATATGCTTGTATGATTGCGTGCTGAAACAAGCGGCTCGACCGAAGCTGCCGCTGCGCCGGTCACCCCACCAGGCGCCCAGAGTATGCGCGCAATCTTCGATCAGGATTATTTCATGCGCCTCGCAAATGGCCATGATGCCATCCATGTCTGCAACGTGTCCCCGCATGTGCGACAACAACAGAAAATTGGCCTCGTGCGCTTTGCGTTCCAGGTCATGCAGATCGATGGTCAGGTCTGCATTGCTTTCCACGAACAGAGGACTGGCTCCGCAATTATTGATGGCGCCCGGGACCGGCGCCAGTGTGAACGCATTGCACAAGACCCGGTCGCCGGCCTTTACGCCCGCAGCCACCATGGTGATGTATAAGGCGTAGCCGCAGGATGCCACCGCCGCACAGTATTTACTGCCCTGATAAGCGGCAAATTCCTGCTCCAGCAGTGCTGTGTGCCCGGGATCCTGCTCGGTGGCATCATAGCGGTGCAGGCGACCGGAGCGCATGACCTCGACCGCTGCGTTAATGGCCTCTTCCGGCAGGGCTTGCTGCTGCAGGAACGACTTGGCAAAGGTCTTCATCGGTTCTCCAGCTGCTCGCGGGTTGTTACATCAAAGTCCCACTGCTCGTCGGGGAAATACTTGCGCAGCCGCCAGTCACAGGCCCGGGCGTGTCCCTCCATGCCCTCAGCTCGTGAAATGCGTGATCCGGCGCCGCTCATGACGCGATTGGCAGCCTCATCAATCTTCTGCCAGGTCAGCACTTTGACAAACTTTTGCACGTTAAGACCGCCTGTGTAACGGGCCGCTCTCAGGGTTGGCAGAATGTGGTTTGTGCCCGAACACTTGTCACCGTGGGTGACGGTGCTGCCCTCGCCGAGAAACAGCGAACCGTAGTTGAGCAGGCGTGACAGCCACCAGGCATGATCCGTGGCGAGCACCTGCAGGTGTTCCGGCGCATACTGGTCGCTCACCCTGGCCATTTCTTCGCGGTCTGCACAGAGTACTACTTCGGCGTGGTCGTTCCAGGCTGCGGTAATGACCGGCGCATTGGGCATGCCCGCGGCAATGCGCGGGACCAGTTCGATAACCGTTTCGGCCAGGGTGCGGTCGTCGCTTATCAGCCAGACTGGCGAATCCGGGCCGTGTTCGGCCTGTGAAACCAGGTCAATGGCGATGCTGGTGGCATCAGCTCTTGCGTCAGCGATGATGGCCGACTCGGTCGGCCCCGCCACCACATCGATGCCTACTTCGCCGAACAATAATTTTTTGGCCGCCGCCACATAGCTGTTGCCTGGCCCCACCAGCATGTCTGCCGGCTGGTTACCGAACAGGCCGAAGGCCATGGCGGCAACGGCCTGCACGCCGCCCATTTCGAGAATGAGGTCAGCGCCGGCCAGGTCCATGGCGTATACCACCGCGGGCTGTATGCTGCCGTCGTGGGGCGGGGAACAGGCCATGACATTGGGCACGCCCGCGACCTTCGCGGTGGCGATGCTCATCAGCGCTGAAGCTGCGTGAGCATAACGCCCGCCCGGTACGTAACAGCCGACATTCTGTACCGGCACAAGGCGCTGGCCCAGCGTCACGCCGGGCTCGGTGGGCAGCTCGAACTCGGTGAGGCTGCCCAGCTGGGCCTCGGCAAAACGCACCACCTGGCGATGGGCGAACTGCAGATCCTCCCGGGTCTGGCTGGGCACCTGCGCGATCAACGCTGTTTTTTTCTGCTCGGACATCACGAAGTCATCGTGCCAGCCGTCGAGGTCCCGGGCATAGCGGGCGACTGCCGGTTCGCCCTCGGCGCGGATCGTTTCCAGCATTTCCCGCACTGTTGCCATCAAGCGCGGATCTTCCTGAGACCTTAACGCCTTTGACCTTTTGAGATACTCGGCCACTTACACACCACCCTGGCTGAACAGATCGCGGTAGCCGAACAGCGCCTGGGCACCCCCGGTATGAATGAAAACCACATTTTCATCGATCTGAAACGCGCCCTGCCGCACCTGATCGATCAACCCGGCCATGCCTTTGCCCGAGTATACCGGGTCGAGCAGAATCGACTCATGACGGGCGGTCAGGGTCACCGCCTCGATCATGGCATCGGTGGGTACGCCGTATCCGCCGCCAACGTAGTCACTGTTGGCTACCACATGGGCCCGGGTCAGTGCCGCCGCTGAGCCGATGTAATCTGCGGTCTCGGCGGCCAGGCGGTAAACGTTTTCTTCCTGAGCCGCGCGTTCGGCACGCACGCTGATACCCAGTACCGGGATACCGGCATGCACCGCCGTCAGACCCGCCACCAGGCCCGCCTGAGTGCCGGCGCTGCCGGTGGCGTGCACGATGTGATCGACCTTCAGGCCCATGTCGTTGCTCTGCGTGACCAGCTCGATGGCGGCATTGGCGTACCCCAGTGCGCCGATCCGGTTGGAGCCGCCGCCGGGAATGATATAGGGCTTTCTGCCTTCGCCCTGGAGCCGTTGCGCAAGTTGTGCCATCTGCTCATTCATGTCGGTGCCGCCGGCGAAGCGCTGCAGTTGCGCCCCGTACATCTCGTCCAGCAGCACGTTACCGTTGCCGAGAAAGTCAGAATCCTGGGACTCGGTACGGTTTTCCAGTAACAGATGGCACTGGTAGCCCATGCGTGCGGCGATCGCCGCAGTCTGGCGCGCATGGTTCGATTGCACAGCACCCTGGGTAATGATGGTGTCGGCACCGGTGGCTTCGGCATCGGCCATCAGAAACTCCAGCTTGCGGGTCTTGTTGCCGCCGCCGGCCAGCCCGGTGCAATCATCGCGCTTGATCCACAGGTTCGGCCCGTCCAACAGACGCGATAGATTCTTCATGGGTTCCAGCGGGGTGGGCAGATGGGCGAAACGCTTGCGCGGGAATCGGGCTAAATGCATGCAAACTCCTCAATCATTGGCGGCGGGGAAGGTCCGGCCAGAACCAGGATCTAATGTGGTTGTATACGTCCTTCGAACACAGTGCCCCACACGGCGATATCTTTGATCTGCATGGGCGCGACCGCAAATGGATCGGCTTCGAGAACGGTAAAGTTCGCCATTTTACCCGGGGCGATGCTGCCGATTTCTTCTTCCAGCCGCAACGAGTAGGCCGCTTCTATGGTCACCGCGGCCAAAGCGTCGGCCACGCTGACCCGCTGCCGGGGGCCGGCAACATTACCGTTGACAGTCGTACGATTCACTGCCGTCCACACCAGAAACAGCGGCCGCGCTGGTGCCATGGGCATGTCGGAGTGGAACGAAAACGATATTCCGGCCCGGGCCACGTCGCCAAGTCTGACCATCTGCTGGGCCCGCTCGGGACCAATGCCGATTTCACTGTAACGGTCTGCCAGCGCCACCGTGTAATAGGGGTTGGCGCTGACAATCGCGCCAAGTGCGGCGAGCCGTTCGACCTGTTCGGCTTTGGCAAAGCCGAAGTGCACCACCGTGGTGCGATGATCTTCGCGGGGATTACGACGCAGATTCTCTGCCAGCGTATCGAGCACCAGTTGCAGGCCGCCATCACCGTTCTGATGCACGTGAATCTGATAACCGGCGTCCCAGAACATCTGAAACAGGCGGGCAAAATCATCCGGCGGTGTCAGCCACTCACCGTGATGGCCGTCGTCATAGCCATCCTGCATCTGCATCAGTTGACTGAACATGGCGCCGTCGGAAAACAGTTTTACATGCCCGGGCAGCGGCCCGGTATTGTCGGTGACAGGCGCAGCGGCGGCAGCCGTCTCGGCCACCAGGCCATCGCCGGAGCGTGCCAGCTGGGCGACTCCGACACTGGGCATGAAGTAGAAGCGAAACGGCGTATCGGCATCGCCCAGTACGCTGTTGTAAGCGTCGTAGTATTGTGTGGAGCCACCAGGCTCCGCCGAAACCGTTACGCCGCTGGCATGCAGGTATTCTTCGAGCATGCGCAGGCCTGCGGTAAACCGCTCAGGCTCGGCCAGTATCGGCAGTACACGCGGTAACAGGTATTCAAATGCACCCCGTTCCCAGAAGTGACCTTTTGCAAAATCGATCTGTTCACGAAGCTCCGGCGCCTGGCCGTCGACGACCTGCTCGGTCACCCCGAGATGGGCCAGTGCTGCGCTGTTGAGAAAAAACTCATGAGCCGAGCGATGCCAGACAATGATCGGCCGGGAAGATGAAATTCCGTCCAGCGCTGCCCGGTTCAACTCTCCGTGGAAGTAGTGGTGGTAGCCCCAGGAAATGAGGGGCATTTCGCCGGCGGGCATAGTCTGTTCCGCCGCGCGCAGCTGCGCCATGTATTCGTCGGCGTTGTGCGCTGCGGGATAGTGCGCACCGGGCAGCGTCCATTCTTCTATGGAGACCACGTGTGAAGTCAAAGTCAGTGCGGCAAGGAACGGATGGATATGCTGATCGATGAAACCGGCGATGATCACCTTTTCGGCAAAGCGGCGGTCTACCATGGCATGGGGGTGCGCCCGTTCCAGTTCGGTCAGGCCGCCCACCGACAACACGCGCGCGCCGGCCACCGCCACTGCTTCTGCGCGTGGCAGGCTCTCATGCATGGTGATGATGGAGGCTGCCGGGTAGATAGTGACATCAGATGCAGGCCGGGTCGGTTCGGGGGCGCAGCCGCCGCTCAGCAAAGCAGCCGCCATGCAACACAATGATGCCAGTTGTTTCATCTAGCCCTCCACGACAAAAAACCAAACCCGCACGAGGTTAGCGGCCTTTAGCACTGCTGTCATCGGTCCAGATTGACGGCGCCTGACCAGCCAAGCATGATGCCGGCTCGTCGATCTGCTGGCCGCGGAGCCCAATATGTCCAGACATTTTCTCAACACCGGCCTGATTCTGCTGGCGCTGTGTACTTGCGCGCAGGCCGCGGCCGAGTACACCCTGGTATTGCAGAACGGCCGCGTCATAGACCCCGAAACCGGCGTCGATGCAGTGCGCAACGTGGGCCTCAAGGGCGACACCATCGCCCGCATCACTACCGAACAACTCGATGGCGAGCAGGTAATCGACGTCAGCAACCTCGTGGTGGCGCCTGGCTTCATCGATCTGCACAGCCACACACCGACACGCCTGGGCCAGCAGTATCAGGTCCGCGACGGCGTCACCACCGCCCTGGAGCTGGAAGCCGGCGCCTTTCCGGTAGACGAGTTCGGCTACCATCTGCAGGGCGGTTCCGTCCTCAACTACGGTGCCTCGGCGGCCTATGGGAACATGCGCAATGAACTCATGCACGGCATACGCCAGGCACACATGATCGATCCGGCTCAGGCGCAGGATGAGCAGGGCCGCTGGATGCCGCTGAGCGAGGAACCCGACCACCAGACCACCGCCAACACCAAGATCGCCGACGCCGATGAACGCCGCCAGCTGCAGGCCATGCTCAACGAAGGGCTCGACCAGGGTGGCATAGGCATCGGCCTGCCGCTGGACTACTACAGCGAAGGTATCGACAGTGACGAGTTGCGCGCGCTGTTCCAGGTGGCTGCCGAGCGCGGGGCCACCATTTTCGTGCACATCCGCCGTGGTGTGAATGGCGATCCGTCGGGGCTCTACGAAGTGCTGGCGCTGGTGCGGGAGACCGGCGCCGCCATGCACGTCTGCCATATCACCCATAACGCCATGGGCAATCTGGAGCTGTTCCTGCGGGAAATCCGCAAAGCGCGTGAAGAGGGCTTCGACGTGACCACGGAACTGCTCCCGTACACAGCCGGTTCCACCAGCATCGGCGCCGCGGTATTCGGGCGCGACTGGCGCACGATCTTCAACATCGAATACGGCGACGTGGAATGGGCCGCTACGGGCGAGCGGTTCAACGAGGAAATGTGGGAGGAATACCGCGCCAAATTCCCCAACGGTCAGGTGGTGCATCACTATCTGGACGAAGCGTGGAACCGCCGCGCCGTGGTGGAACCCGGCCTGATGGTGGTCAGCGATCTGTTGCCCATGTTCACCGAGCAGAGCAAGGTGGCACCCCACAATGGCGCATTCGCCCGCCTGCTGGGGCACTACGCGCGAAACAAAGAGCTGCTGTCGTTGAGCGAAGCCCTGGGCAAAATCACCCTGCTGCCCGCCCGCCGATTGCAGAACATGGCGCCGGCGTTCCGTCGCAAAGGCCGAATGCAGGAAGGCATGGACGCGGATATCACGGTATTTGACCCGGCCACCGTGATCGACCGGGCCACCTATCGTGACCCGTATCAGCCTTCTGCCGGTATTCCCCTGGTCATTGTCAATGGCACCGTGGTAGTGAGCGAGGGTAGTCTGGTGCAGGATACCTTTCCCGGTAAGCGCCTCGTGGGTGAGCTCTGATCTGGCCTGATCGGTATTAGGTGGCTGGACCTACCCGAATGATCACGGGCAGGTACGGTGGGAAACACTCTAGAAGAGCATTAATCGATCAGTATGATCGTCTAACCAGGGGGATTCACACAATGCAAACCCAGAAAGTCGGGGCTACCGCCCTGCTATTTCTATGTGGGTGTCTGGGCAGCAGCGTAGCTGTTGCAGAAGAAACCCAATCGCGCCCAATCGAAGAGGTGATCGTGACCGCGGAACGCCGCGCCGAGAGCCTTCAGAGCGTACCGGTCGCGGTCACCGCTTTTACCGGCGATGAACTCGACCAGCAGGGTATCGTCGATATCAAGGGCATTACCGAACGCACGCCCGGTTTCACCATGGGTGTGTTCAATCCGGGACAACCGCAGTTCTACATCCGCGGTATCGGCTCCAATGAAGACGGTGCTGGCGGTGACCAGTCAGTTATCGTGTTCGTCGACGAAGTCTATATCGGTCGATCTGCTGGTTCCGATTTCGACCTGTTCGACCTGGAGCGAGTCGAAGTATTGCGTGGCCCACAGGGGACGCTCTTTGGTAAAAACGTCATCGGTGGGGCCGTCAGCCTTGTGACGAAGAAGCCTACCGAGGAAACCGTCATGAAGTTCGAAGGAACTGTAGGCAATCTCGACGAGATGGCCGTGCGAGGGCTGGTCAGTGGCGAAATCGCCGATAATGTCTATGGTAAGGTCTCGTTCTCTAGTCGCCGACGGGACGGTTATGTCGATTCGCGAATCGATGAGTTCCCTGCGTTTTTCCCAGACACCAGCGTGGACGACCAGCATGACGTAGACTCTGATAGCATCAGGGCTGCTCTGCGGTTTACTCCTACAGATCTACTGGAAGTCAACCTCACCGCCAACTACTCGACGATGGACAGGGCTGGCCCGACCTATCTGACTATAGGCCCCGGAGGCATTCCCTTCCTGCAGGATAGTACGCTGGCTCCCAACTACGGCAGAGACATTCACGAGAACTTTGTTGAAGATCCGGGGCACTCCAAGACAGACATTTTCGGCGTGACCGCCCGGGTCGACTATGAGCTAACCGATTCAATTACATTTACGTCGTTGACTTCTTTCCGTAATGTCGACTCTGAGCAGCTATGGTCGCTCAACTCCTTCAATCTTGCTCAGCTCTATATGTCGAGGGGAATCAATAACGGTGGTCCAATACCCCTCGCTATATTCGGGAATAATGACTATACGGATGAATCAGATACCTTTACCCATGAGTTCCGCCTGACGGGCGGTAACGACAAGCTGTTCTGGATTGCCGGCCTCTACTATATGACCGAAGATACCGATCGATTCGAAACCGCATCTGTAGGATTGATCTCGGATATCATCGTTCCGGGCGTAACGCTGACGCTGCCTGGGCAGTTACCTGGAATAATTCCTGGAGATGACCAGGGCAACGAGACGACCAGCTATTCAGTCTTCGGCCAGTTCACGTATAACATCACCGATTCTCTGGCGGTGACACTGGGCGGACGCCAGTCCTATGATGAAAAGGACATCAGCCGGGTTGGTACTCCCAGCGTTCTGACACCGAATCGAGTCTTCGATTTTGAAACCGGTGAGGACTGGGATGCCTTCACAGGTAAGTTTGGCCTGGAGTGGCAAGCTACCGATGACGCGTTCTTTTATGTAAACGTCTCAGAAGGCTACAAAGCGGGTGGCTACCAGGGCCTGGCCGCCAGCGAACTTATCGCCATTACACCGTTTGATCCCGAAGAAGCAATTCTTTACGAAATTGGTGCTAAGACAGAATGGTTCGATAACCGGCTGAGACTCAACCTCGCCGTCTTTCAAACCGATTACTCAGATCTGCAGATACTTCAACTCCTGGTCGAAGAAGATGCACCGATCGGGCAAAGTGGTCAGTTGATTACCCAGAACGCTGCGGATGCAGATATTGAAGGGTATGAACTGGAGTTCATCATTGCGCCTACTGACAATCTGACTATCTCAGGGTCTTACACCCATCTGGATACGGAGTTTTCCAACTTCTTTACGCCATCTGGTTTCCGGCCTCCCGATGGCGGAGCCGGTCTCAGCGGTGACCGAACAGGAAATGATCTTCGCAATGCGCCGGACAAGGCTTACAACATTCTTGCCCGCTATCGCATGGATCTGAACAACGGTGGTACGTTGACCTGGCAGGCAGACTGGCGTCATAAGGACAAGGTCTATCAGGACCCGGACCTTATTGAAGCGGCCGCGGTGCCTGCGTACGATGTCCTCGACCTGCGGGTCAGCTACGTCTGGCCGAAGGGTAACCTCGAGACAACGCTATGGTCCCGTAATGCTAATGACGAGGAATACTTCCTCCATAACTGGCCTCTGCAGGGCAGCGGCCAGGCAACGCCTGCGCCCCCGCGCACCTATGGCCTGACCGTCACCTGGCGCAATGCTGAGTAATCAGCTTCGATAGAGCCCGCATGCCGGGCTCTATTTTCTCTGACGCTATGGCAGAGAAGCCTAAGCGAAAGTAATTCCGGGGCGGCTCACTTTCAGCAAAGTGTACCGCCCCGGGTTCTATCAGAATCCCCTGTTTGGCAGCCTCCAACGCAACTTGATCGGCATCGAGATTCGGCGGTCCTTCTATCCAGAATGACGTCCCGCCGAACGTGTGCCGACGTTCCGTGAAAGGGAAGTATTGATCCAGCGCATCGGCCATGGCCTGCCAGCGCTGGCGATATGCCCTGGCCAGCCGGTTGACCTGGGAATCGTAATGGCCGCGGTCGATGAAATGAGCCACCGTCTTTTCAATAAGCGACGGCGGATGCCGCAGGGTCAGCCGGCGCAGCGCCCTTGCCTCGGCAATCAGCGCGGTATCGGCGACCAGAAAGCCCAGCCGCAGCCCCGGTGCCAGCGATTTCGACAAACTGCCGCAGTAGATCACGCGATGATTAGTGTCTTCGCTTTTCAACGAGGGCACCGGCTCGTCGCCAAATGCTGCTTCCGACTCATAATCATCTTCGATGATGATGATGTCGTGCTGCTCTGCTTTGGTCAGCAAAGCCTGCCGGCGCTGGGCGGACAGAGTGACAGTGGTCGGCGACTGAAAGCTCGGCGTGACGTACAGATACCCGCACTCATCCAGCGCGCTGTCGACCACCAGGCCCTCGTCGTCTACCGGCAACAGTCTGATTTTTTCGGTTTCAAGGCCGAACAGATTGCGCGCATCCGGATAGCCCGGGTTCTCTAGCCCTACTACATCGTCAGGCTTGATCAGCAGCCTGGCCAGCATCGCCAGGGCGTTCTGCGCGCCCAGAGTGACGAGAATGTTATCCGGCTTTGCCCATATACCCCGCTGGGGCAGCACCCGGGCGCACAACTGCTGCACCAGGTCGGCGTGATCCTGATCGAGCAGGTCATAGCCGCCTTCGGCCATGCTGCGCGCGCCCAGGGCATAACGCCAGCAGTCGCGCCAGTCAGACAAGGGCAGTAGATTGCTGTCGATCTGGCCAAAAATGAATGGATACGGGTAGTTGTACCAGTCTCCAGGCTTCTGGATATTGCGCTGACCCGAAACTTTGTATTGCAGGCGCGAGCTCCAATCGCGCTCGCCGTCGGGTCCGTTTTCTGCAGGCTGCGCGGCATAAGCCTGAGCGACCACCCGGTCAGGGTTTACGAAATAGCCTTTACGTTCAAGACTGATCAGATACCCGTCATCCACCAGCCGCTGAAACGCCAGCGTGACGGTACTGCGCGAGACCTGCAGCATCTCCGCCAGTTCCCGGCTGGAGGGCAGCGGCACCTCCAGGCTGATGCGCTGTTCGACGATCAGCCGCGCCAGAGCCTTGCGCAGCTGTACCTGTAGCGTCTCGTCCGCCCCGCCGGACAGCCTGATCAGCTGTTTCCACATGTTCTGGTGTGGTCGTTTAACCATACTTGGCCCTACCTACCCCCGCGTCGGGTGGATATTCTTGCCGACCGGCACATTTATCGAGGGCGCGCCGTCCTGTAAATCCCCCCGATAGTACGTGATTCGGGCAGAAAGGAGGAGTGATGAAGGGCATTGAGACAGCAGCATCCGAAGTCGCGGGCGTCGAATTGACGCGTGGCGACCTGGAAAACCACTGGATGCCGTTTACCGACAATAAGACCTTCAAAGACGATCCGCGCATTGTCATCAAAGGTGAGGGCGTATATCTCTGGAGTCACCGGGGCGAGCGTGTCATCGACGCTTCCGGCGGGCTGTTTCTGTCCGCTGCCGGCCATTGCCGCCCTGAAATCACCAAGGCGGTAGCGGAGCAACTCGCGGTACTCGACTACTCACCGGGGTTTCTGCGCGGTCATCCGGGCTCTTTTGAAGTGGCGAACAAGCTGGCCGCGATTCTGCCGGACCCGATCAACCACGTATTCTTCTGCAACTCCGGCTCTGAATCCGTCGATACCGCGATCAAAATGGCGCTGGCGTATCACGTCAGCCGCGGCGAGGCGAGCCGCACCATGTTCGTGTCCCGTCATCGTGCATACCACGGCGTGAATATCGGCGGTACGTCGCTTTCCGGCCTGGTGAAAAATAGAATGGGATTTGGCGCCCTGATGCCCGGTGTAGTGCACATGCGCTCGACCTGGGACGAGAACCAGGTGTTTTCCATGGGCCAGCCTCTGCACCGCGGCCCCGAGCTTGCCGACGATCTGCTCAATGCTGTGCAAACTTATGGTGCTCACAACATTGCCGCCTGCTTTATCGAGCCGATTGCAGGATCCACGGGTGCCCTGGTGCCGCCGGTGGGTTATCTGGAGCGCATCCGCGAAATCTGCGATGAGCACGGCATACTGCTGATTTTCGACGAAGTCATCACCGGCTTCGGCCGCACCGGCTCGGCTTTCGCATCTCAGGAATTCGACGTGACGCCTGATATTCTTACCATGGCAAAGGCGCTGACCAATGGCGCGCAACCTATGGGCGCGGTGGCAGCGAAGGATGAAATCTATCAGACCGTGGTCGATGCCAGCCCCGCCGATACCGTGGAATTTGCTCACGGCTATACCTATTCCGCGCATCCTGCGGCGTGTGCAGCGGCTTCGGCCACGTTGGATATTTATGCTCGCGAAAAGCTCTTTGAGCGGGCAAAAGAGCTTTCGCCCTATTTTCTCGAGTCGGTCTTCTCCCTGCAGAATCTACCCGCGGTCACCGACATCCGCGGATATGGCATGTTCGCCGCCATAGAGGTCGCGCCTGAGGGCGCCCCTGGCGCTAGCGGAAATAAACTGCAGAAGCGCCTGTTCGACGCCGGCATTCACCTGAAGAACACCGGTGACGCTGCACTGCTGGCGCCCCCGCTGGTCAGTGAAAAGTCACATATCGACGAGATATGCGAGGTGCTGCGGCAGGAACTGGCCAGAATCTGAAGGAAGACCGGATGGAAGCAGAAAAAGTCAGAATTCACCGCGGACTGAAAGGCGTTTACTTCGATCGCTCCGATGCGACGCACATCGATGGCCAGGCCGGTGAGCTGCGCTACTACGGCTATTCGATCGACGATCTTGCCGCGCACTCCAGTTTTGAAGAGACAGCGTCGCTGCTGTTGCACGGCGAACTGCCCAGCGCCGCGGATCTGGCGGCGTTCGACGAGCAGCTCAAACAGGGCCGTCAATTGCCCGGCGAACTCTACGATATTATCCGCACGGTGCGTTCGGCCCACCCCATGGATGTGCTGAGGACCGCGGTATCGGCGCTGGCCGCATTCGATGATGAAACCGCGGACTGTTCCCCGGAAGCGACGCTGCGCAAAGGCGTTCGTCTGACCTCCCAGGTACCGATGATCGTTGCGGCCCACCATCGCATGCGTAACGGCCAGGAGCCGATAGATGCTGATGCGGATCTGAGCCACGCCGCCAACTTCCTGTATATGATCAGCGGTGAGGTGCCGAGTGAGGATGCCGCCAGGCTCATGGACCTGGATTTCATTCTGCATGCGGAGCACGGCTCCAACGCATCCTCCTTCACGGCCCGGGTGGTTACTGGTACGGATGCCAATCTGCATGCCGCCATCACCGCCGCAATCGCTGCGTTATCCGGTCCGGCCCATGGTGGCGCTGCTGAAAACGTCATGCATATGGCGCGTGAAATCGGCGACCCAGCCGAGGCCAAGGATTACGTCAAGGCAAAACGCAAAAACCGGGAAGCCATCATGGGGTTCGGACACCGCGTCTATCGGGCCGAGGACCCACGGGCCAAACATCTGCGCACCGGCGTCGAACGCCTGTCTGTCGAAAAAGGCGAACCCCACTGGAATGAGATACTCAAAGCCCTGGTCGAGGCCATGGCGCCTTATTCGCGGCATGGGGTCAACGTGAACGTCGATTTCTACTCAGGGGTCATCTACCACCTGCATGGCATTCCGCAGGATCTGTTTGTGCCGATATTTGCCGTGGGCCGGGTGCCGGGCTGGACCCTGCAGGTGTTACAGCAGCTCGACAGCAACATCCTGATCCGACCGCTGCTGCAGTACAACGGCCACGACCTGAGGGAATACGTGCCGCTGGCAGATCGCTGAGGTTTCGTGGCCGGTTTCACTGATCGATACCTGGAGATAGTCAGGGCCAGAGGCGCCCGGGTAGTGCTGCCGGAAGGCGAGGAAACGCGTATTCAGGCTGCAGCCGCGAGCATCGTTGATGAGCAGATCGCTGCAGTCACGCTGTTGGGAGCGCCGGATCGCGTCCGCGCGACCGCCGAGGCCCAAGGCATTTCCCTGGACGGTATAGATATCGTCGACCCGGCAACCAGCGACCGCGCCGAGCGTTACGCGGAGCTGTACAGCCAGGGCCGTGCGCGGGCCAAGTCGTCTATGGCCCTGCGCGCGGTGCGCAAGCCGCTGTATTTCGGGGCGATGATGGTCAGGGCGGCAGAAGCCGATGCCTATGTCGCGGGTATCGCACATCCCACCCGCAAAGTACTGGAAGCTGCGCGCCTGTGCGTTGGTCTTGCCGAAGATATTACTACGCCATCGAGCTGTTTCATTATGCTACTGCCCGATCGCAAGCCGCTGGTGTTTGCCGATTGTGCGGTCAATGTGGATCCAGATGCCCGGCAGCTTGCCGATATTGCGATCGCGTCGGCAGCTACTGCTGCCGCGGTCCTGGATGAGACACCGCGAATCGCCATGCTGTCATTGTCGACGAAAGGCAGCGCCCGGCACCCTCATGTCGAAAAAGTCGTCGAGGCGGTTGAGCTGGCCAGGGCGCGGCGCCCGGATCTTTTCATAGATGGTGAGCTTCAGGCCGACGCGGCGCTGGTGGACAGTGTGGCTCGGCAGAAGGCCGGCCCCGATAGCCCCGTTGCAGGTCGGGCGAATGTACTGGTGTTTCCCGACCTGGATGCCGGCAACATCGGCTATAAGCTGGTGCAGCAACTGGCCCGTGCCGAGGCGATAGGGCCGATACTGCAGGGCTTTGCTCGCCCGGTTGCCGATCTTTCCAGAGGGGCGAGTGTCGATGAAATCGTCGCGACCACGATTCTGACCCTCGCGGTTCTGGACTAGAGACCGCTAGGGCGTTACCAGGTCCTCGGGGTTGATGCCGGCGTAGACTTCCGGGGCCTTCATGGCATCGCGGCGGAACGGCTCACCGAGTTCCTGATTGAGCACCACCTCAATGAATGTGGTTACGCCTTCCTGCTGGGCCTTGCAGCCCTGCTGTATCGCCTGGATCAACTCCTCCTGGGTTTTCACTACCACACCTTGCAATCCGCAGGCTTTGGCGATGGCCGCATAGCTCACCGAGCGGTTCAGTTCTGTACCGACGAAGTTGTCGTCGTACCAGAGAATGGTGTTGCGCTTTTCCGCACCCCACTGATAGTTGCGGAAAACCACCATGGTGATGTCGGGCCAGTCATCTCTGCCCACCGAGACCATTTCGTTCATGGAGATACCGAAAGCGCCGTCGCCGGCGAAACCCACTACCGGTACGTCCGGACAGCCGATCTTTGCCCCCAGAATGGCCGGGAAGCCGTAACCGCACGGCCCGAACAGACCAGGGGCCAGGTATTTGCGCCCTTCTTCGAAGGTCGGGTACGCGTTGCCGATGGCGCAGTTGTTGCCAATATCGCTGGAAATGATGGCGTTTTCCGGCAGTGCCGATTCAATAGCCCGCCAGGCCTGTCGCGCCGACATCAGCTCTGCATCCCGCTCGCGGGCATCTGCATTCCAGGTGGTGCCGGGATCGTCGTCCTCATGATCCAGACCAGCCAGCTCCTGGCGCCAGTTCGCCTTGGTCTGGTGAATCAGCAGTTTGCGTTCGTCGCGCCCGGCATTACCTGCTGCAGGCGTCAACTGATCGAGAATCTGGCTTGCCACCAGCCCGGCATCGCCGCAGATACCAACGGTGACAGGCTTGGTGAGCCCGATACGGTCGGCGTTGATGTCTACCTGAATGATGCTCGCGTCCTTGGGCCAGTAGTCGATGCCGTAGCCCGGTAGGGTCGAAAACGGATTCAGCCGGGTGCCCAATGCCAGTACCACATCTGCCTTGGCAATCAGTTCCATGGCTGCTTTGGAGCCGTTGTAACCCAGTGGGCCGCAGGCTAGCGGATGGCTGCCCGGGAAGCTGTCGTTGTGCTGATAACCGCTGCATACCGGCGCATCGAGCCTTTCGGCGAGGTCCTGGCATTCGTTTATGGCGTTGCCGACGACGACGCCGGCGCCGGAAACGATTACCGGAAATGAAGCGTTAGACAGCAGCTGTGCCGCCTTGGAAATAGCCCCGGCGCCGCCGGCAGGCCGTTCAAACTGTACGACTTCGGGCAATTTAATGTCGATCACCTGGGTCCACAGATCCCGCGGTACGTTGATCTGCGCCGGCGCAGAGCCTCTGATGGCTTTGCAGATCACCCGGTTCAATACTTCCGCCATGCGCGATGCATCGCGTACCTCTTCCTGATAACACACCATGTCCTTGAACAGCGCCATCTGCTCGACTTCCTGAAAGCCGCCCTGCCCCATGGTCTTGTTGGCGGCCTGCGGGGTCACCAGCAGCATGGGCGTATGGTTCCAGTAAGCGGTCTTGACCGGGGTAACGAAATTGGTGATGCCGGGCCCGTTCTGGGCGATGATCATCGACATCTTGCCCGAGGCGCGGGTGTATCCGTCGCCCATCATGCCGCCGTTACACTCGTGAGCCACATCGAAAAACTTGATGCCGGCCTTGGTAAAGAGATCGGAGATCGGCATGAACGCCGAGCCGATGATGCCGAAGGCACACTCAATGCCGTGCATCTGCAGTACCTTGACGAATGCTTCTTCTGTGGTCATCTGTGTCATGGTGAATTCCCCTGGGTGTTGACCGATGGGCTACTGTAGCAGAACGATTCGGCGTTGCGATGCTACCAGGGGGCTATAACTGCTCGGTCCAGCAGCTTTGCCAGCGGGTAAGCTACGCCGTTCTTGACCGTCATGACGACATTGTCGAGATCTTTGATTTCGGACAACGGGTCACCATCAATTACCACGAGGTCGGCCAACTTGCCGACTTCGATGGTCCCGGTGTCTTCGATGACACCTGCCGCGGTCGCGGATGATGAAGTCGCAGCACGCAGGGTTTCGAATGGTGTCAGGCCGCCGCGCACGTAGAGGCGCAGTTCGGCATGCAACCCGGTGGCAAAGGGCACAAACGGCGAGTCGGTACCGGTAACAACCAGTGCACCGGCGTCCACGAGATCGCGCAGTGCCCGTCCGTTTGCCTTTGCGCCGCCCCTGGCGATGGGCGCCAATCGTTTTGCAAATGCTTCGATTCCGACAAAAGCTTCCTCGCCATAAAATGCCTGATACTGTGGTGTCTCGAACAGATCCCTTTCTTCCAGTACCACCAGTGCAAACCCTGGAAACACTACGGTGGGTGTGATTCCCATACCAGAGCTGGCCAGCAGCTTGACGACGTCTTCATACATGTACCCGGTCTGCGAGACCTTCGGTGAATATCCGCGTCGGCTTGTGCCGCTGAGATGTTCGACATGATCCATGCCGTGGGATGCCGCCGGAAACACTTCATGACTCGACGTCGGTATGCCCATTTCGTGGGCCGCGTCGACCACGCGCTTCTGCCACTCATCCGGAAGGCGGACGTAGGTCTTGATGAAGTCCAGCTTCAGCTTGCGGGCGCGCTCGATAACCCGCTCCAGATGCTGTTGCGAAGCGATGCCTTCAGCGACGGAATAGAAGACCCGGTTGCCGTCGGTGAGATATCCGGTGATGTGCGTGCGCGGCCCGATGCTGCGGCCGCTATCCCAGGCTTCCTGCCTGGCCTTGGCCAGGTACGGGTCGGAGCCCGGATCGCGAACGGAGGTTATGCCATTGGCGAGCCAGGCGCGTCCCTGGGATTCGCTGGCCGGACCCATATGTGCGTGCATCTCGAACAGTCCGGGGGTCACGGTCATAGCGGACATGTCGACCAGTTCGAGATCATGGGATGTGGCCGGTGCTATAGACTCGATGCGACTGCCGTTTATGGTGATGTCCACGTTTTCCCGGTATTTCTCGGTAATTCCGTCGAACATCCTGCCGACCCGCAGGACCCAGCGTTTGCCGGGGTTGGCCCTGGTGTAGGTGAGACCGGGGTCAATCACCCTTTCCTGACCTGCGCTCACCACCACCAGTTCATTACCGCTCATGTACGCGAGATGCTCGCCATTGGCGCTCCAGGATGGCGCGTCGGTCAGACGGGTAGTGAGCTGCACAGGTACGCTGTTGCCGTCCAATTGCGCACGCCAGAGCACTCCGTTCTGAACATAGGTGAACGATTTGCCGTCCGGCGCAAGCATGGGCTTGAACATGTCTTTGTGGGGCAAACCCGCGTGGACGCTGGTCGAGCCCGTCTCGACATCGATCATCAGCAGTTGGAATACGCCTTCGCGATAGCGACTCGAATACGTATCCAGGGCAGCCGTCGCAATTGCTTTACCGTCGCTGCTCCATGAGGTCTGCTGACTACCTATGGGCGTATGGTGGTTTGTTATTCTACCGCTGGCCACGTCGACACTGACCAGCTGGGAGACCCGTGGATTGGTGGGCACTGCAACGAAGCCGGCGATTTCACGTCCGTCCGGCGACCAGCTGATGCCGGATAATGTCATGCCGTCGCCGAGCAGTTGGGCCGATCCTGTGATCAGGTCGTGTATCCAGATTTGTGGTTTGCCCGAGCGATCCGAAACGAACGCGATGTTGTTGCCGTCCGGTGAGAATACAGGGTTCTGATCCGCGTAAATGTCGTCCGTAATCTGGGTGATCTCTTCGGTTGTCGTATCGATTGCCCAGAGATCGCCCAGCGCGCCGAAGACCACAGATCTACCATCGTTGGATATGCTGGGAAAGGCGATGCCCAGCACGGGCTGAGGTGCTGACACGTAGGTGCGGCGCTTGCGCGGGTAAGGCTTGCGGTGCAACTCCAGCGCCGCCGTGAACGGCACGCTGGTTTCCACCTCGTCCAGGACACGCCGCCGGATTTCCCCGCCGGCCGTATAAAGCAAGGTGTCGTTATTGAACCAGGTGGCGCGGAACGGAAAAACATCGGCATCGGTGTCGGACACCAGTTGGGTCTGGCCGGTAGCGATCTCGGCGGTTTTCAATACGGCGGTCGATGCATTGTCTGCCACCGACACGCTCAACAGCCGATAAGACAAACCCTTGCCATCCGGTCGCCAGGCTATGCCGTCGATTCTGCCGTTATCGGTGAGCACGGTACTGGTCTCGCCACTGGCCAGATCATGAATTCTGATCTCATAGCTGGTCGGACTCGACCCGCTGGCATAGGCAATGCGCGCGCCATCGGGGGACCAGGCAGGGGAATGATCATTGTCCGGCGAATCCGAGATCTGCCGGAGGTTTCCGTTACTGAGCACCCAGACGTCGTAATTTCCGGTGCGATCGGAGGAGAAAACCACTTCGTTGTTCAACGGGGAGTACATCGGCTCGCGATCATCATAGGGGTCGCTGGTCAGGGCGCGTGGGCCATCGCCATTCGCGCCTATTTCCCACAGGTCCCAATTGCCGCCGCGGTAGCCGTGAAAGACGATGCGTCTACCGTCGTTCGACCACGCAGGTTCCCGGGCGTCGAAGTAACTGTCGGTAATCGCGGTTGCCTCGCCGCCGGTCGCTGGCAACCTAAACAGCGTACCCTGCAGGCTGATCACGGCGTGCTGGCCGTCTGGAGATACCGCCGCCGCCATGTTGGTACCCTGGGAAACAGTAACCGTGGTCGTCTTTAGGTCTGCCTGGGCGCTTGCTTCGGCGGGTGAAGACACAGGTTGTAGAGCAGGCCGCTGCTCGCAGGAAATGAGCAGCACACAGCTCAGCAGTACGAGAAAATGTGCAGGCGCAGGTCTGCGGGCCTCACCATTTGCCATGAAGGTCCCCCATTTTGAAGACCGCTGCAGTCTATGAGCCCTCTGCGCAAATCTCAAAGGTTCAAATACGGCCATGCGCCCCATAGGCAGCCGCGCGCCGACTTTGGCGGCATACTCATCAAGGGATTCGTTCGAGCCTGAGGCCTCGTGCCAGCGCCGCACCTGATCGCTCTTGATAAGGCCGATCAGCAGCGCGTATACCAGCTCACCGAAGTAAACCCGGTCCGGGGTTTGATCTTCCAGCGAGCTGTGAGGCCGCCTGTTACTGTAAAACACCAGGTAATTCGTCAGGTGATGTCTGGCATCTGTCACACTCTCGTATGGCCGAAGGTACACCGCTTCGTATTTCAAGGTTCGCCAGAAGCGCTCGATGAATACGTTGTTCCGCCAGGCGCCCTTGCCGTCCATGCTCGGCAGTGAGCCCGCTGCGTGTACAGTGGAAACAAACCCTCGCTTCATCGGCAGATAGGTAATATCCAAAGCCCAAACCTGGTTAGGTCGGCCAATCGTCAAACCTTTGAGCCGGTAAGGGTGAACAGCGTGGCCGGGATGGCGACGGGTGGTCCTGGGACGGCGATTCAGGGCTTCGATGCCCATGCGCTTCATGAGCGCGTACACGCTTACGGCCAACCTGGTGGCCTTCTTCTCGCAGCCGCCGCTTCAGCATTCGGCTACCCGCAAACGGATAATCCAGATGTAACTCATCGATCCGCCGCGCAATGCGCAAATAGTCACATCGAAATCGAATGGCCGCAGACGATGATCACCCATGCAATGGTTTCATCCATCATGACCGCAAGCAGAATCGACGAAAAGTTCTCCAGGGCCGCTGACGGCTCCAACAAGATCAAACCCGAAACTACGCCCGCCAAAAGAGATTCAACCGGGCGGCGACTGAGTACAGCCGTGACCACAGCCACCAGGGCTGGCAGCAACATCAACCACGTAGGACCCTCGCTCATTCGACGTTGATATCCAATCTCAAGTGTCAGAGCTCCGATTCGTGAGCCGAATAAATCACCCAGAATTTTGTATAGCCCTCGGTCTCAAAGACGCCTTTCCACTCCTTTGGCACCGTGACTGCTTCGCCTGCACGTACAACCTGCTTTGTTCCATCCAGGGACGTCAGAGTAATTGCTCCTTCGATGAAGTACATGAACTCGTCGACACCATAGCCGTCGGGGATCTCGATGCGCGTCTTACCGGAGCGATACATCCCAGAGGCAAACTTCTCGTCGCTTGAAGTGAGGCTGGTGACATCAAAGGTAACATGCCCATCAGCATGTCTGGTGGGATTCACGCCCTCAAAAATAGAGCCACTGATATCGTCTTTGCTGACAACAACAGGCTGTCTTTGAGCGTCCTCAGCAATGGCTGCAACCGACAGCATAAGCGTGAAGCCTATGCATAAAATCCGGGTTATGAACATTCTTTCTCCTTATCAAATCAGGCCGTCTGTTCTTCAACGGCTCGCCAGGCGGCATCAAACGCTGCGTCCATCAGCGGCGTCGCTTCAGAATCGGTATTTGCGATCGATATCCTGCCGAACTGGGCCCGGCCAATTTCATGCGGCGCTTTGCCGTCCTCCCATTCGGGATCATCCAAGCCAAGATAGGAGTATGCATAGCCGTGCGGTATCCGATTTACCGTGATCGCTTGAATGTCTGTTTCGTGGTTAAAGCCATACTGTCCAAGCAGGCTTTGCAGTTGTTCGCGGATCTGCGCCTCATACTGCGCGAAAGTTGTGGCGTATATTTTGTGTCGGCCTACCCGGTACAAGTCCTGAGCAGAGGTGCCTTCGACCGCGGGTGTTGGTGAGCCCATCATGAAAACTGCCATCGGATCCTCTGCATTGCGGGGTGGCTCGTAGCCTCCATTCGTCATGGTCGGCGCGCTACTCACCCATTGGAATGGGTCGTGGGGACAATGCGTGAATGTGACATTAAGGTTGTCGAAAGCTCGGCCGTTCTCTAACAGAACGTTGGCGTATACAAAGGGACAACGGGTGCCATAGCTCAAGCCTTCTTTTTGCGCATCGCTCATCTCGGGACACAACAACGGTATCAGGTTGTTGTAACAAGCCAGGACACAGTGGGCGGCCGTCACGCTGACTGGTCTCCCTCCGTTTACGTACTCTACAACAACCGCGTCATCGTTCGTCTCGCGAACGCCGACGACTGTACTGTTCAGCCGCAACCTTGTGGCGTGAGCCTCCCGATCGAGCTGCCCATAGTCGAACCGGGCTATCGCAACGTCTTCAACGCCCTTCATACCAGGCGAAACGTTCGGGATGAGTTTCTGCACGATGAGCCGGGCAACCGACGCATTGCCATCCGGAAACATTCTGATTTCCGCAACACCGTCGATCATCATCGCAGCAAGCGAGTCAACAAAGCTGGTGAGCCAACCCATGGCCCGGAGTCCCGGAGCACCGGCTGAGATCGCTTCGAGGACCGTGTGCTGCCATCCGGATACGCCATTCAACACCAGCAGGTGCCCATCGAACATGGCAATGGTTGGCTCCGACAAACCCACTTTGTCGACCAGGAATCGGTTGTAACTGACCGAGTTGATGTAGTCGTACTGCTCACCCCACGATAGATCATCCAGATAGTCTCGAGCGCCGCCGAAGAAGGCAATCAACCTGTCTTGCTCATCCTTATGTATTGGGAGTTCGCGTACAGCCGCCTCGTAGTCACCGCGACCGTGCATGAATTTGTACCAATGACCGCCCACGTTGACATGACTATCCTCCCCACCTGGCATCGACATACCAACATCTGCATGCAGCTTTCCACCAAGCAGAAGATCGTCTGGCGTATTGACGTCCATGGCTGCAATCGCGTCGGCGTCGATGCCCAGATCAATCATGAGCATCCCCGCGTTTTCGCTGTAGTTGCCGGGGTGGTCGAGATTTTGTGCCCCGCCCAGGCTCAATACCATCCGGCCTTCGTGGTGGAACTCGTTACGTTTTGCGTGGCCACCAAAGTCATCGTGGTTGTCGAGGATCAGTATCCGCGCGTCTGGCCCAACCTTCTTTCGATAGTAGTAAGCAGCCGCCAGACCACTCATGCCGGCACCCACAACGACCAGGTCATAGACTTCGTTTAACGCTTCATAGCTCGATGGTTTCTTACCTTCCCAGGCCAACGCATGCGCAACCTCATATGAACCTTCGTGGCTACCTCGCATACCCGTTAAGACCGGTGGGTATTCCGCGCTGGTCACACCACCTCCGCTGGAATCCTCCGCCGATAGATTGGCCAAGAGATCAGTTGGCGCCAACAAGCTAACGCCCGTACCCAGCGCCACTCCGTTCAGAAAGTCACGACGTGATATTTCCCGATTCATAACCCAGATGTTTCCTTTAACTCGTTTGTTCCTGTACAGCTCGCCAGGCCGCATCGATGGCAGCGTTCAGATAGGCATAAGCTTCGGAATCCGAGTTGGCAATCGAAATACGGCCGAATTGTGACCGCCCGACTTCATGAGGCGCTTTGCCTTCCTCCCACTTCGGATCGTCCAGCGCCATGTACTCATATGCGTAACCATGTGGCCAACGATTAACCGTGATTGCTCTTATATCGGTCTCATGATTAAAGCCATGTTTACCGAGCACACCCTGCAACTGATCGCGTATTTCCTGCTCATACGTCTCGAACGTTGTTGCATACACGTGGTGGCTCATGGCCACCGGTTGTCGTTGGCGCGCGGTAGTCATCACATCATACGGATCCTGTGGGCACAGCACCGAATCCACGCCCAGCTTCTGCCAGGCACGTCCGTCCTTTAGAACGACATTGGACAAAACCAGCGGCACCTTGATCCCGTAGTTGAGCGCTTCCTTCTGCGCATCTGGCAACTCGGGACAAAGGTAAGGGATGGCTGCGTTGTAACAAGCAAGGACACAACGATCAGAAGTCACCCGAAGTGGCTTGCCATTCTGCAAATAATCTACGGTAACGCGATTGTCAGCGTTTTCCTTGAAGCTCACTGCGGTACTGTTCAAGCGTAGTCGAACGGGATGGTCCGCCTCGTCGAGAGCGGCGTAGTCGAACCGGGCCGACGCGATATCAGCAAACCCTTCTGCGAGTGGCGCAACCCCGGGAAACAGCTTGTGTACCAGTAACCGAGCTACCGAGGCATTCCCGTCGGGGAAATAGAGGAGAGATTGGTCACCAGACGATATACCCGCAACGATCTGCTCTGCCAGTTCACGCAGCCAGGGAATACCCTGAGCACCTGGACAGCCCAGGTAAAATGCTTCCATCACGCTCACCCGAAGCCCGCCGGGACCATAAATCAACCTGGGCATCGACAAGAACAACTCGATCGTGTCCGCTTCCAGCCCAACTTTCTCGCTGAGAAATTCAAAGTAACTAACGCTTTCGGCGTAAACCTGCTGCTCCTCGAGGGGCAAGCGCTCCAGATAGTTGACCTCGCCACCGAAAAACTCGATGAGCTTATCCTGTTCACAACGGGCCAAAGGCAGAGCTCGAACTGCTGTCGTGTAGTCACCCACACCCAGCATCAATTCCATCCACCTGCCTTGTACTGCCACGTGGTGCTGTCCTGCAGGCAGCGCGAGCAGGCTACCCTCCTTCGAGTTCAGCATCCCATAGTCGCCGATGTTCTCTGCCATCGCGTTCAGGTCTACGCCGAGATCATTCAACAGACCAAGCACAACATCGCTATAGTCATGCGGACTTTCCAGATTGACGGAACCGCCTATACCTAAGAGCGTGCGACCCTGTTCATGGAACTCGTTGCGTTTTGCATGACCGCCAAAATCATCGTGGTTGTCCAGAATCAGAATTGTGGCGTCACCCCCGGCCCGCTGCTGGTAGAACCTCGCAGCAGCAAGCCCACTGATACCACCCCCCACAATCACGAGATCATAGTGCTCATCAACGCTCTGGTGCTTCTCCGGTTTTACACCGTTCCAGGCAAAAGCATGCGAAACCTCATAAGACCCAGGATGGTTACCTCGGAGTCCAGTTAGTGTCGGTGGGTAGTAGACCGGACCTTCACCTGTTGCGTTTGCAAGCAAGCGATCCGGCCCAAGCAAGACGGCACCTGTACCTACGGCTACGCCATTCATGAAATCCCGTCGTGTGATCCTGAATTTCATCGGAATTTTGTCCCCAACACCCTATATGTTAGATTCCCGACATGTCATTTGACATGTTCAAACCTGTCATCCGACATGTCAACCGTCTCTTTCAGGGGTACAGTGTCCGAACGTAAGCAGGAAATTCTCAAAATCGCGGTAGAAATGATCGCGGGCCAGGGTTACGCGAGCCTGACCATGCGCGCACTCGCACGTACCAGTGGTATGAAACTTGGCGCGTTGCAGTATCACTTTCGCACGTCAGAGGACATGCTCCGTGCTTTGGTCGGGTACATCTCGGACGCCTACCATCAGTCGTTTCGTACGCTGCAAGACCGTGCCGATCCGCCTGGCGTACGAGACATTGTCATATTCATTCTGGAAGACGAGGCAGGTGACGCGTTAAGCGGCGATCGCCTATGGCCCCAGTTGTGGGCGATGGAACACGTCGAACCGTTGATATCTGAATTGGTCGAAGACCTCTATGCGTACTACTACTCGGTTCTCACCGACGCCCTAAAACGGGAGGGCAGTTCCGCACCGCAAGCGGAAGCGCTCGCGCTGATGTCACTCCTCGAAGGATCGACGATCTTCCTGGGTGAAGGGCGCCGCTGGGCAAACAAAGCGAAATCCGTGCGCAAGGCGATCCTGGAGTTTGTAGAAGAAAGGTACGGCAGTGCCTGAAGCCATCAAAGAAAGGATCTGTGGACGCTTTATGCTGGCATTCTCTAAAGGGATGCTTTAAGTAGAGGCTCACACTACAAAGTTGGCAAACCGACGTGAGCAACCCAACAGCTGACACAACCAGCGGTCCGGTTACGGGTATTCGAGAAGCCGGTACGACCGTGTTTCGCGGTATCCCCTACGCCCGGCCGCCAACAGGCGATTTACGTTTCGCACCCCCAGAAAGCCCCGAGCCCTGGTCTTCCGCAATCGATTGCACTGAGTTTGGCCCGTACGCCCCACAGATCAAAGAAGGTGTTCAGTTCAAGTACTGGGCGCTGGATGGCGTGCAGGACGAAAACTGTCTATCTCTCAATGTCTGGACACCTGCCCTCGACAACAAGCCACGTCCTGTGATGGTCTGGATCCACGGCGGTGCTTTTGTGGTGGGCGCAGCCAAACGACCCGTGACAGACGGGGCCGCGTTATCCGTAGCCGGAGATGTGGTCGTCGTGACCCTCAATTACCGGTTAGGCGCTCTGGGCTGGCTCTTCCTGGATGAAGTCGATCCTGGGCTTGCTGGCAGCGGCAACAACGGACTCCTCGACCAGATCAAGGCACTTGAATGGGTTCGAGACAATATCGCGAACTTCGGCGGAGATCCCAGCAACGTCACCTTGTTCGGTGAGTCTGCGGGCGGGATCAGCGTCAGCGTGCTGCTCACTGTGAAACGCGCCAAAGGACTTTTCCATAAAGCCGTTGCACAAAGTGGTGCGGCGAACGTCGTTCGCCGAAAGCAGGACGCCGCAGAAGCAACGGAGCTTCTTCTATCAAAAGCGAAGGCTCAATCGGTTTCCGATCTCCGCGCGCTGCTGCCGGACGAGATCATTCGTTTGCAAAACTGGCTCTCCACGCAGGTTCGCGATGCGGACAGTCTCTTTTGCCCTGTCATGGACGACGTTATCGTAGAGGAAACGCCGATGCGTCGATTGGTTGACGGCGCCGGTGATCAGGTGCCACTCATTACTGGCTTCAACCTGGATGAATACAGATATTGGCTCATGGTAAATCCAGGCCTTAAGTCTCTAAGCGCTGATCATCTGCGTAAAGCCATCCGTCGAGCCGATCCTGATCTGGATCCGGACGAACTCATCCAAACCTATCGAGATTCCCGTCCAGATTTAACCGATAACCAGATCGGACTGACCTTGATAGGAGACATGGCGTTTCGTATTCCAACCATTCGTATCGCCGAAGCGAGGGCCAGCCGGGGATCACCCACGTACCTCTACCTATTCTCGCGCGCCTCCCAGATGCTGGATGGCAAGCTTGGCGCAGCGCACGCTATGGAAATACCGTTCGTATTCAACACAATCGACCAGCCGAACGTGCCCGATCTTATCGGCCGAGAGCCGGAACGCGCAGACCTTGCGCGCGTCATGCAATCTGCGTGGATCCAGTTTGCCCACACGGGCAACCCGTCGGCGGACATACTGTGGCCAGAGTACTCCCTCAGCGACCGGCAGATGATGGTCTTCGACCGGACCGTCGAAGTTGAGTCGGATCCCTACGGCTCTGAGAGGTCCGCCTGGGGGTCAGCCAGATTTGCAACTCAGCCTTAGACTCATTGAGAAATTGAGATTGTTCTAAACCTCATTTTTGGTCCGGATTTCTCCCAATGACTCTAACCCGGGTAAGAGGTGGATTCATTTCGCTCGACGCAACATCAGCACTGAATCGCCTTTGTCCGCGTATTCAACGAAACCACACTTTTTGTACAAATGTATTGCGTGGTTGTGTTTTGAAACCAAGAGGCTGATTTTTCGAATTGACTGCGTTGACGCAGAATCAATTAGCCATCTGATCAAAGGATAGTAGGCATCAACACGATACCGGTCGATGTTGAAAATTACCGACTGAAAGAGGGGTGCAAGAATTTTCGGCTTTGGCGGAAGTTTGCGCCGATGACGTATGCGGCAGATGGGAGCAATTTTGGATGAGATAGCTGTTCGGTGCAAATACCCCATGGTAGGCAACCGGGTTCAACCTGGGCTTGGGCACCAATGCGGCGAGTCGGGCGATGAAATCCAGTGGTTCGAACAGGAAGTGCGTGGTGCCGTTGGAATAGAGGCGTTTCAGGGCGTAGCGCAGTTTGCCTTCATGGGTGACCGAGAGCCGCTCCAGGGCCAGCGGTGGTCGTGCGACATAGCGGCATAGTCGTTCGAGTTTGCAGCGTTGCTGGGGTTGAGCGACGACGGCTGCGGCTCATCAGCCACCAGCGAGCCATCGCGCTGCAGCTGCCGGGTGATGCGGGTGAGTAGCGCTTCAAGCTCGCTTTGAGCAGGTGCATTGACGCGAAGGAACCTGGGTTTGTCCTGCTCGAAGGCGTAGGCCCCATCATGATGTACGTGCAGTACCCGGAGTTGAGCCGCGCTGAGCAACTGGCCGGACTCGATCTCGGACATTCTGACATCAAGACCACCATGCGGGATGCGCACCTGGAGCTGAGGGCGGTATCTGTCCGGGTGAGGGATGTTATTCAGCAAGCAAGGTATTGAGGCGCAGACTAGATCCTACCAGTCGACCAGCAATAGGAATCCTAAGGCGACCCGATGTCCTCTTAGTAGTATTCGGCATGAATGCCAAGTGCGACAATATGTCGCGCAAACCCTGCAGCTGTTCTGGTTAGAGTAACCTGCTTTGTGTAGGGAGTTGAGAATGGCGGGCTGTTTGGGGGGAATCTACTTGGTAGCAGCTATGGCTGGAACTTCGCTTGCCACAGCAGCTGCATCGGGGGATGTAGCGGGCAACGAGGCGAACCGAAGCCATACGCTGGAGGAAATGGTCGTCATCGCAGACCGCTTGTTTCAGGATACGACGGTTGTCAGCCCGACATCGAACGTAGCTGCGGCGGATCTTGGGAATACTAACTTGATGACGAGCGAAGATTTTGTGCTCTACGAGCCGAACGTCTCGGTCCGACGACGCTATATCGGCGACCCGAACGGGACCATGGGCATTCGCGGTGCCAATATGTTTCAGACCACGCGAAGCATGGTGTTCGCCGATGGCCTTCCCCTGCATTACCTATTGCAGACCAGCTTTTCGGGCTCGCCGCGCTGGTCCCTCGTGGGTCCTGATGAGATAGACACCACGCAGGTCATATACGGCCCGTTTTCCGCCGAATACAGTGGGAATTCGATGGGTGGTGTTGTCAACATCCGGACTCGCCGACCCTCGACCAGAAAGGTGACGCTCCTCGGTACCTACTTTTCGCAGGCTTACGACATGCTCGGAAGGGACGACGACTACGCCGGAGGCAGGCTATATGCCGCCTATGAGGACCGCGTGGGAGACCTGGGTTTCTACATAGCCTACAACCGCCTGGATAATGAGAGCCAGCCGATGACACATATGGCTGCGACGCCGTCCGGTACGGATGGTAGTCCGGTCACAGGGGGTACTAAGGGAATAGACGATAGAGAGGCGGATGTTCTCTACTACGGGGATTCTGGCGCCGAATCTGCGACAACCAACCTCTACAAGCTGAAACTCGACTATGAGTTCGGTCCCATTCAGCTTCGCGGTGTTGTTGCGTATGACGACAGGGATCGGCGTTCCGAGGATTTCCATCACTTCTTACGTGACGCTATCGGTGCAACCGTGTGGGATGGTTATGTGTCGTTCAACGACGTCACCTACGATGCAAATGGGAGCGCTTTTCAGCATCGCTACCAGGAGCGCGAATCACTCCTCGTTGGATTTGGCATCTCTAGTCTGATTGGCGATTCTGGCTGGCTCTTCGACCTTTACGCCACCAACTTCGACATCCTCAAAGACGAGGAAATACGAACAGCTCGGAATCCGGCCGATCCGGAGTTCGAAGCACAGAATTCGGCGTTCCGGGGGCGACTGACTGAGTATGACGACACGGGCTGGCAAACGGTGGATCTCCGCGCAGGGACGGAAAGTTTGCTGAACAATTCGGACATGCGGCTGTCAGTGGGGTATCACTACGATCGATACGAGCTTGGGCTCGTTGCACACAACTATGATTCAATCAGTGACGAGATCGGCGGCGTTCGCTCAGCGAGCGGCGGCAGAACCGGTACACACGCGCTGTATGCGCAGTGGGGATGGGAGTTTAGCGACAGGTGGGATCTGGCTCTAGGACTACGCTACGAAGATTGGCACGGCCGAGAGGGATTTTTTGGTGATACGGAGCACGACAACCGCGACGAGACCGCGCTGTCACCCAAGTTCTCCATTGCCAGGTTCATGGGGGACAGATGGGTTGTGCGCTACTCTGCTGCGCGAGCGGTGCGTTTCCCCGTAACAGAGGAGCTATATCAAAACGTGCGAAGCACTACGTCCATCTCAGTTGCAGATGCGCAACTCGCGCCTGAAGATGGCATCCACCATAACCTGATGCTGGAGAAATCGTTTTCCGGCGGGTATGTCCGCATGAATTTGTGGGCGGAAAGTATTGAGGACACCATCTTTAACCAGAATGGCACAATTAACGGTGTGAACATAAGGACGTTCTTGCCCATCGACGAAGTCGAAGCCGAGGGCGTGGAGTTGATCTACAACGCGTCCAACGTGGCGGATACCGCTTGGGATCTACGCTTCAACGTCGCCTATACTCGCGCGAAGATCGTTAAGAACACGGTGAATCCCGATCTTGAAGGGAATTACTTCCCGCGTATGCCCAGATGGCGGATCAATCTGCTGGCGAGCTATGCATTTTCTCCGCGTTGGGATGCGGGAGGAGGTCTGCGCTACGCCAGCTCGAGCTTTGGAGATCTCGATAACGGCGATACGGCTGCTAACGTCTTCGGCGCGCAGGACGACTTTCTTTTCGTCAACTTTAAAACTAACTGGTCTGTGAATGAGAATCTTCGACTGAGCCTGGGGATCGACAACCTGCTCGGTGAAGAAGCATTTGTCCACCACCCCTGGCCCGGTCGAACCGTGTTCTTTGAAGGCAAGGTCGCGCTGTGAGACTGGAGCTTCTGTTTTCCTTGCTGGTCACAACACCGTTCATGTCTGGAATAGCTCTAGCAGATTGCGATGCCGTGATCACTGTGCATTGCGGACAGACGCCAACTAGCGCTTACCACGATGGGCGACTGTGGACGGTGTTTGTCTCCGGAAGCCATGTTTACGTGACAGATAGCGATGACTTGGGTGAGACATTCTCTACCCCTCGTCAGATCAACACCGAACCGGAGACAATCTACGCCAATGGAGAGAACCGCCCAAAACTGGTTCTAGCAGATGAAGGTAGCGTGTTGGTCTCATGGACCCAGAAAACTGAAGGTCGATTTGCTGGGGACATCAGGTTTTCGCGCAGCGATGACGGGGTATCTTTCTCTGACCCACTCATAGTCAACGACGACGGGCTTCAGACCAGCCATCGCTTTGATGGTCTTGGCGTTACACCTTCGGGACTAATTTATCTTGCGTGGCTCGACAAGCGAGACCTCGTTGCGTCACGGTCGAGCGGAGAACCGTATAAGGGAGCGGCACTGTACTATGCAGTATCTAAGGACGGCGGGAGGACATTTCGACCGAATCTGAAAGTCGCTGACCACAGCTGTGAATGCTGCCGATTAGCGATGGTCCCGGAGGGGAGTGATCAGATGGCGGTTCTCTGGCGTCAGATCTTCGACAACCGATTCCGCGACCATGCCATTGCTGTGCTCGGGGAGAACAAAGCAGGTAGGTTGAAACGGGTAACCTACGATGATTGGGCAATCGACGCATGCCCTCATCACGGGCCGCACATGGATGCCAGCGGGCAAGCGTATCATCTGGTGTGGTTTACTGGCCCGGAGGAGCGCGCAGGCATTTACTACGGCAGATACCACCTTTCGTTCGGACTTCAGAAGGTAAGCGCAATCAGTTCCGAACTGGGCGCTGCTCACCCGCAGGTGTTCGCGAGTGATCAGGAGATCGTTGTCGTGTGGAAACAGTTTGATGGGAGTGTGACCAGGTTGATGGCGAGAATTTCGCGCGATGGTGGCGAGACGTTCTCGGACCCGATTAACGGTCCAGCTACAGATGGAGCATCGGACCATCCGCTGTTGGTTGGCACTGATTCTTCCTGGTTGGTTTCGTGGTGGACGCGGGCAGAAGGGTTAAGGGTCCTCAAACCCGGGGATTTCGGCGTGGAGATGGCCCGGCTATGAAGTCAGGTGTGTTGATCGCATTGCTGGCTTTGTCGGGTACGGTTGCTGCCGAAATGAAACCGTTCGATATCGACTCTATGGACGCCATTAAGCGAGAGCGCAGCGGAGTACCGTTCGTCCTTCTGTTGTGGTCAATCGATTGCCCCCCTTGTCGGGAAGAGCTCGCCATGGTGCCACGCTGGCAGCGCGCATACTCAGGTCTCCAATTCGTGATCGTATCGACGGATGGCCTTGCGCTAGAAGCAGAGGCCGCATCTGCCCTGGCGCGTACGGGCGTCGTAGCTGATGAAACGTGGATCTTTGCAGACGAATTTGTAGAGCGTCTGCGTTACCGTATTGATCCGCGTTGGCGAGGCGAGTTGCCTCGCAGTTACTTCTTCGATTCGCACCACAGGGCGCATGCTCGCAGCGGCCCGATCAGCGACGAGTGGCTGGCATATCAAGTGGCCGCTCCGCTGACTGCTGAATGACTACAGCGGTGATCGTTTGCCGAGTTTTCGCTGCAATGTTCGCCGATGCATGCCTAGACGCCTAGCAGCTCGAGATACGTTTCCGTCTTCCTCCGCCAGCACACGTTGAATGTGCTCCCACTCAACTCGCTTTGGAGACATTGTTTCAGCGCTTGAGAGGTCTGATGTCGGCCGGTTTGAGAATGCAGCCAACACATGGTTCAGATCTACGGGCTTCGGCAGGTAATCATCAGCGCCTTGCTTCACTGCCAGTACTGCCGTTGCAATGCTTGCATATCCAGTCAATACGACGATGCGTGCATCCGGCAAAACAGCCCGCAGGTCGGGAAGTATGTTCAACCCTGAATCAGTTCCCAGGCGTAGATCAAGTACGACGTTGTTCGGATGCTCCTCGGCATGCTTCCTGGCTGTCTGTGTATCGTGTGCGATCAGGACCTCATGTCCACGCCGTTCAAGACCTCGTGCGAGGACAGCCGTGAAAGCAGCGTCGTCATCGACAAGGAGCCATAGTCTGGATTGCTCAGCCATGGCTCTTTCCATCCACAAGGGCGCTGAGCGGCAGTCGCACCACCACGCGGGTTCCCGGGTCACAGTTCTCATAGCGCGCTTCGGCACGGTACCGCTCGAAAGTTGATGAACTGATCACCAGACCCACGCCCAGCCCCTCGTGCGAGTGCACGCCCTTTTTTCCGGGCTCGAAATCCTCCTCGATGCCTCGGCCATAGTCACGGACGTCGAAGATTAGCTCCTGGCGCTCAACTCGGCAGGCGAACTCAACCACCTCTCGGTCGTTTGCCCTGGAAGCAGTGGCTGCGTTGCTCAGTAGATTGAGTACCGCGCCTTCCAGTAGCCGCGGATCATCAATTAATCCAACAGGCGAGAGCTCGATCCTGGTCTCTAACGAGACCTCTGGATGGAGAGTTTGGAAGCGATCCGCCAGACGTTCTACAAACGCGGATGGACGGATGGGCTCGACGCGGTCGGCGTCGGCCAAGCCTACGAGTTCATGCAGTCGATCAGTTGCATAATCGAGTTGTTCGCGTAGTTGAACTAGTGTCCGATCGGGCTTATCGGCGAATTCTGCAAGTTCCGTCACGAGCATGCGCGCAGTGGAAAGAGGCGTGCCGATTTCATGGGCGGTACTGGCTGCGTGAACGCCAATCAGCAGCAGTTGCTCGTCGCGCATTCTCGATTCTCTCGCTTGGGCAAGCGCGTTGCGCTCTGCCACGAACGCTGCCCGCTCTAGAGATACCGATCCAATAAGCACCGTGGCCGCGATGCCGAAACTTATCCACATCCCGAGTACATGCAGATTGAAGTCTCCCCCAAAACGCTGTTCTACGGATGGCAACGGCTGATAGTAAAACATCGTCGTGCTATACAGACCGAACGCCAGCAGCCCAAGCAGAATCGCACGCAGCGGAGAGAGTACCGAAGCGGCGAAGGCCAGTGGCACCAGGTAGATCGACGCAAACGGGTTAGTCCATCCACCTGCGAAGTACATCAACGCTGCAATCGCCAGCAGATCCAAAGTGATCTCAAGAGAGATTCGGTCGTCTACATCTCCAGCGCTTCGGCGTCCCTGAAGCTCTGACAGAACTGTCCATGCCCCATAGGTAAGTGACACCCCAAGCAATGGCCACACTGCCAGATCTCCTGCGAATATGACATATGCGGTGGTAATTGCCGCAACCTGTCCAACCAGCGCCGCGACTCGAATCGACAAGAGGATGGAGTGCACGTTTGCACTACGCACAAGGTCTGCGCCTTATTATTCGTGTGGCAAGTACTGCCGGCATCGAAATGGGTATGGAGGGATCCCTTTGTCGTGAATGAATGGTTTGAAGCGTCATACTAGCGTTGTGGCCCGCCTTTTCCGCTACCCATAGCATCCATCGGCTCGAAAGGTATGCCGTTTTCTCTGCAGTAATCTTGGATCAGCACCTCGATCATGTTGGTGATCGAACGACGCTCTCGCTCAGCGGCTAAGCGAAGTGCCTCCTTCAAGTCTGGGTCCATACGAAAGGTCAAGGTAGCCGTTTTGGCACCGGGCATGGGGAGTCCTCAAGAGGCGATACCGGATGTGCTGTAATCTACAGTACATACCAACCGATTCCCAGTTCCTAATACCCTCAGGAACACAGCAGCTCTCTCAAAACACTCTATAAATCAGAGATTTGTGGCATGGGCGTGCGCATCGCAAGCGATAACTTAGGCACGGGCGTCGTAGACACCAACGAGCTACTGCGCTGCCCAGCCGACACGCTCAAAATAGACCGCTCCCTCATCGGCCAGATGGAAACTGATAGCGATGCCCGCAAACTGGTGGCGCAAATATGTCAGGTCGGCGAACGCTTCCGTCTGCGTGTTGTTGGTGTGGGCGTGGAGACCGAAGAACAGCACGTGATGCTGGAAAACATGGGCTGCACCGATGCTCAGGGTTATCTGTTTTCAGCACCAGTCCCCTTAGAGGACTTCCAGCAGTTTCTCGCGAAGGCAGCAAGCGACGTCGCCAAGCGCGCCAACCTCTGACACGGTGGGTTACATCCTCGCCAATCGGAACGTGCTATAAATACCAGCCGCTCAAGAATCTAGAGGGAGAGCCGTGATGGACGTGCTGGAGGCGATGGATACCTGCACCGCGATGCGCTACTTCAAAGAAGACCCTGTGGCGCAGGAAGACCTGGAAAAGCTGATTTACGCCGCAACCCGAGCGTCCAATCCGGGCAACAGCCAGGGCTGGGAATTTCTTGTCATCGACGATCTGGCCATCAAGGTGCCCATTGGGGAGAAAGTCCTGGCCGGCATGGCCCCCTTTTTCGACGCACGCCCACCGGGCACGAACGGGGTTGAAGAACGCATGCTTGTTGGCGCCGAGCATCTGGCTCGTAACTTTGCCAAAGTGCCTGCCTGGATTGTGTGCATGTCACGTAAGGTATACCCACCCCACGACCCTCAGGACAGTTTTATGCACTCCACGGTTTACCCCGCGGCGCAAAACTTAATTGTCGCCGCCCGTGCGATGGGTATCGGCACCTGCTTTACAACTTTTCCGGGTAACGCAGAGCCCGAAATACGTGCACTGTGTAACGTCCCCGATGACCTACACATGCTCGTATACGTCGCAGTTGGCTATCCGGACCGAGCGTTTATGCCCGTCAAACGCAAACCTCTAGACGACGTTATCACCTGGAACCGCTATTAAACCAAAGACTACAAACTGCCGTAGAAGTCCGTTACATCACATGCCGGTGGACTGGTTGGATCCGGCTGGGACGGCGGCAGCGGCAGGCTGGCCTGCAGGTTAGCTGAGGTTGCTTCGTCCATTACCGCTTCAGTGGAAACCCACGGAGCGGTTATTGACGACTACATGGCTGGCGCAGCCTGGGGCGCATTCGCGCTCCCGGTTAGGTCTACTCTTCAGCGGTCGGGACCAGTCAGCGAGAGCTGAACTCCCCACAACCCGGCAGAGCTCAGTCTACCCGGGTCAGTAAGGCAGAATTTTCTGTCAGTTGCCCGTCCAGCATGATGCTATTGGTGAACAGCATCGAATTGCTGTCGTCACCTTGCATGGTCCACTTCATGGCCGTCACAAAACTCTCGTGCTCCGCATGAAGATCATTGGCTGACTCATCCAGCGCCAACGCTAGCTCGGTGCCTGACACGCTACTGACACTGAAAACGGGCTGAGTTCCCAGCGCACAGTAATGCTTCACCACCAGTTCGCCATTGTCGTCGCTATAGGTGGTCAGCATTTCCACGCCGTCTTCAACCAGCGTCTCGGTGATGGTGTTGCCTCCCGATGTCAGGCGCCACTCATAGGACACATCGATCACCTTGCCGGTCAGGCCCTGCGTCATTTTGCCTTCCCACTTCCCGAGCTTTTTTTCCACTTGTTTAAACGCCGCGCTACTTTCCACCGCGGGCATCGCCACATCGCCAATCACGACGGGCTCGTCTGCTGCCTGAACGAGTACCGAACCCAGCAAGCAAATCAGCGCCGACACTGAAAACTTTTTCATCACTTCCTGCACCTATAACTTATCAACTTTGGTGTTATGAACATAAACCAACGAGCACGCGAAGGATAGCAGGCATAAACGCGATATCGGTCGATGTTGAAAAGTACCGACTGAGTGAGGGTTGCAAGAATTTTCGGCTTTGGCGGGAGATTGTGCAATCAACTGCTTGCTTTATTTAGTGCTCACGGTGTTGATGTTTTGGCCTATCCAACCGCTAACCCGCAAGCCGTTCCAGTTGGAGAGGAGCAAGCGCACATCAACTGCAAACTCGCAGCGGGATCAGGCTTGCCCGCCGTCTCGGTTCCCGCTGGTTTCGGCAAGCACGGAATGCCTGTCGGGATAGAACTGATGGCCGAACCCAGGGCGGAGCAGAAGCTTCTAAACCGTGCATACACTATTGAGCAGTTGGCCCCTGAGAGGATGCTCCCGAGGCACACACCTTAGCCCCAGCCCTGAATCTTCGTCCTTCGACCGGTGATTTGCTTAGTACGGCGATAGCCGGACGATCCCATTGTCGCTCTGATCTAGCACAATTGCGCTAACGTGTGAGTACTCTGGCACCACTCGCCTTCTCTTTGAACCCCACAACCTGATCGAGAAACCCGCCGCCTTAGTGCCCAGACCGCTGCATCGATCTGTATCCCGACATGTTCGAGTTAGGCGGTGACAACAAAGCCCGCAGAAAAAGGCGACACCGCCGAGGTACGGGAAGATTTAGAGATCGAGGCCCACTCGGCAGCGAACAGTTGCCCGGTTCGGGCGATCATTGTCGATTACTGAGCAGTCATCCGGTCTGAAACAGCTTTGTCAACTCCTCGTCTGAGGCGTTGACAATCGCCTCCACCCATTTGTGGAAATTCTGACTGCCGCCTTCGTTTCTACCGTACAGCACGTGATCCAAAGCCCCGACGCCCAGGTTCTTCTGCAGAGCGATGCCGGTTTTATAGTCTTCCTCGGACACTACATATTTCAGAAAATCGAACTGCTCCTTTGCTTCACGCTTGTCGTCATCCGTGAGCGGCTCCTTCTCCATCAGATAGTATTGGATCGTATTCGACGTATCCGGCGTTGCCCCGGGAAAAAGCTGCGAGATCATGACCGAGCGGCCGCCGCCCTGAAAGCTCGCAATGGAGATGTGCGGAAAGATGGTCCATACGCCATCGAGCAACCGCGGCAAGGGCCATTCTTCGGGGGGGAGATGTTCATACTGTTCGAAGTACGTGCCGGGCCGGCCCAGATGCGAATGGGGCCCCCAGAAATAGTAATTGGCTGAGTGGCCGATGTCGGTACCGAATGATTTGCCATGCAGAATCGGCAGATGGTAATAGTCGAGGTAGCCGTCGTAGGCAACCTTCCAGTTGGGGCCTTCGAGAACCTGAGTGGCCTGCAGGTGCCAGGAGTCGAAACCAAACTGGGCAAGCATGTCGTCGTACCCACACAGAAACTGCTCAATTTCCAGGCTCGAGTGTGGATTGAGAATCACCCAGATGAGACCTGCCCGCTCCAGACAGGGTAGCTCCGTTAAGCCGTATTGGCTTTTGTCCAGCTCGCCGAACTCGTCTTCCGCATAAATGGCGACCAGATCGCCATCGGGGCTGAAAGTCCAGGCATGGTAAGGACAGGTAAAACGGGGTGTTCTACCGCGGCCTTCCTCAACCAGACGAGCGCCGCGGTGAGTACAGGCGTTGACAAACACCTTCACCTGGCCGCTTTTGGTCCGGGTGATCAGCACCTGCATGCCGGTAGCGTCGATGGTTTTGTAGTCGCCTACTTCGCGAACCTCAGCGGTGGCGGCAAGCATCAGCGGCACCCGCCGGAACACCTGCTTCATTTCGGTGTCCCACAAATCCTTATCGTAATAGGCCTCTACGGGCACCTTGTAGATGTCGTCGACCTGATCCATGGTACCGTTGCGGCCATGGGCCAGATCCGCGCGGGCGATTTCAATCAATCGAGCTAAAGACATGGCGCGCCTCCTTCGGATAACGCTTTCATAGCTTGAACGGCGAACACTTGATTTCAGTCAAACTTCCGCTGAAATGCCTATCCGCGTAGTGTTTCCGCACCCGTGATATCAGGCTCGATCAACGCGCAGTGAAGCCCCCGTCTACGATCAGTTCCGTGCCGGTGATGAAGCTGGCCTCGTCCGATGCGAGAAATACAATGGCATTGGCCACTTCCTCCGCGCGCCCCAGGCGCCCCAGTGGAATGGCCTTTTCCCGTGCAGTAATGGCGGGCTCACCATACTTGGCCTTGTCCGCGTCCAGAATGGGCGTGTCGATGGAACCGGGATGCACCGAATTTGCCCGCACCGGATAACCGCGCTCCGCGCACAACATCGCAACGGATTTAGTCAGGTTTCGAACGGCCGCTTTAGCTGCACCGTATGAGGCATAGTTGGAGGCTCCGATCATGCCGGCTATGGAGGATACGTTGACGATGGCGCCGGCACTGCTGCGCCGCAGTAGCGCCAGACCATGTTTGCAGCCCAGCGCGGCACTTTCCGCCACCACAGACTGCACGTGACGCCACGCTTCGAGATCGAAGTTCTCGATAGTGTCGTGGGGCGAGATACCCGCATTGTTGATCAGAACGTCCAGGCGTTCATGAGTTCGACTGACCTGGTCGAGTGTCGATTCCCAGACCGCTTCACTGCGTACGTTCAGGGCCATAAACGCACCATCGATCTCATCCGCAACCCGGCGGCCACCGCGCTCGTCGATATCGGTGACAATTACGCTGGCACCCTCGGCTGCCAGCAGACGTGCGGTAGCGGCACCAATGCCCGAAGCCGCGCCGGTGACCAGTGCGATTTTACCTGCCACGCGGTCACTCATGAGTCGCCCGCCACCGGATTGATGTCAGCCACCGGCGCGCCCAGTTCGCGCTCTATGCCGGGGACGACCTCCTCCATCCACAGCGCCAGCGAATCCATGGCCAGACCATGTGGCAGGTCACCGAGCTTGGCCTGAATGACGAGGTCATTAACACGCGCGTCGCGAATTTCCTTTACCGCACGCTCGATGCAGGTTTCCACATCACCGATGATCAACCGATCCAGCAGCTCGTCGATGCTCGGCTCCCCTTCGAACGGCCGCTCATCGACAATGTAATCACCGGACACCGACTCGTTGCGGGTTCTGAGTGCATACGCCAATCGGGTCTGGTACAAAGCACACTCTGCGTAACGGCGCGCATCCGCCTTATTGCGGCACACAAATGCATAACGCAACAAACCCATGCGTAGCGCATCGGGCGACTTTCCTGCTTTAGTAAATTCATCTTCAACACGCTTTCGCAGCTTGACCACCGATTCCGGCCTGCCAAGCAAACCCGAAACAAATACCGCATAACCACGTTCGGCGGCGCGCTGATGAAACGATGGATCACTGCCAACGAGCCAGATCGGCGGCAGAGGTTGCTGCAGTGGCTTTAATGGGATTGACGTGGACGGTTGATCGAAGAACTCGCCATGGAACTCAAAACGGCGTTCAGTAAGCCCAAGCCCGATGATTTCCAGTAATTCAAGCGTGGTTGCTTTGTTCGCCGCCAGATCTGCGCCAAAGCGCTCGAATTCGAAAGGTTGATAACCGGCACCGACCCCCAATTCCAGGCGACCTGAAGATAGAATATCCGTGAAGCCAATCTCCGCTAACAGACGGATGGGCTTATACAAAGGGGCGACGATCACGCCGCTGCCAAGACGAATACGCTCGGTGCGTGCCGCGCAGTGATTGATCATCATGAGCGGCGTTGGGCACAGGCTGTAGTTGGTCGCGTGGTGTTCCGGAAACCAGCATGAATCGAATCCAAGTGCCTCGGCCGTCACAGCCTGGTCCACGGCTTCGAGTAATACCTGTTCGGCTGCCTGGCCTGGATCACGCTGCTGCATGACATTGAAAACGCCAAATTTCATATGCGCACCGATTTCATGGAAAGATCAACAGTGTAACGGAACCGGTCGAGTACCGCCGACGCAAGCGACACTTGAGGTTATCAAAAGCATCGGCATTCTCGGCGAAGGATAGTAGGCATAAACGCGATATCGGTCGATGTTGAAAAGTACCGACTGCGAGAGGGCTGCAGTAATTTTCGACTCTGACGGGAGTCGGGAGCCTTTGTTTTGCCGATTGGAAGATGTTTGAGCGTGGCGTCGTTGCATTAGAGCTCACCACGCGAGTTCTGAGAGCAACGATCGATGAGTACGCCATGTATGCACCAGATAAATTGAAGCAACCAGCCGTCACCGATCAATTACTGGACATGTTAGAGCGGTACTTGTTGCCTTAAGAACGGCACAGGATGATATTGGGAACAGGACCAAGTGCCAGGTCGGAAAGCCAAAGCAACGGTAGCGGTCGGGACATGGGGTTAAGTCCAAGCCACTGTGAGTACTCAAAAGGTCAAGAAACTGGAACTGGCACTTGGTCCTGACTCCATCTGGTCGGGCTCATCAGTTACACTCAGGTGCAACAACCCAATGGACAGGAACACAGGATGAAGCAATTTCTCTGCATTGTTTTGATTTGTAGTTTTGCCTTATCTACACAGGCACAAGATCTGACGATCGTCAACGCAACACTCGTTCCCGAACCTGGTGTAGAGCCCCAAGAGGGGGCGACAATTCATGTCAGAGACGGGCGAATCGTTGATGACGCTGACATGCAAGACGCCCTTATCACTATCGATGCCGAAGGACGACTAGTTACTGCAGGCTTGTGGAATGCCCACATTCACCTGACCAATCCTGAGGTGGCAACCGAGCCAGCAAAGATCATGCGAGAGATGTTACTCAAGTACGGTTTTACCTCCGCGCTCGACACCGGCGCAGACCCTTACGTGATGGCAAAAGTACAATCCGAAATCAATGCAGGGACCTACGCAGCACCCAAGATCATCGTGGCGGGCGGAAGCCTGGTATACAAAGATGGAACCCCATCATATCTGCCGGGCATCCAGCTTCCTGAGGTGACTTCCATACGGGACGCCGCCGCGATTACGAAAGCGATACTCGGATCAGGTGCCGACGGCATCAAGATATTTTCCGGGTCGTTTCAGTCGCCAACTGAAACGATTTGGATCCCAACAAAGATCATCAAGGCGATCACACAGACGGCCCACAAGGCAGGCGGTTTTGTCATCGCACACCCTACGGATCTAAAAGGCCTTGAAAACGCTATTGAGGGTGGTGTCGATATGCTCGCTCACACCGCACCCCCGGCGGGTCCATGGTCAGACTCATTTGTTGCCAACATGATCAGTAATGATGTTGCCCTCGTGCCAACACTGAAATTGTGGCGTTGGGAATTGAGCCGGTTTGGCACACCACCTGATGCGGTTACAGCCTACCAGCAAAGCGGTGTCACTCAATTGGCCAGCTTCTATAAAGCCGGTGGCGTTGTCATGTTCGGTACCGATGTGGGCTATATGTCTGATTTTGATACCACGGAAGAGTTTGAATTGATGGCTCAGGCAGGCATGGGTTTTGACTCTATCTTAGCGGCGCTGACAACCAACCCGGCCAGTCGACTGGACAAAAGCAATACAAGCAAAATACTAAGTGGTGAACCAGGAGACCTGGTGATCTTCTCGGAAGATCCGCGGCAGGATAGTCGCAACTTCGCCAAGATTGCTGTGACCATCAAGTCGGGACAGATTGTCTATCAGTCAGACTAGGGTACATTAAATGACCAAGCTACCAAGCGGCGTAATCAGTCACGAGTAAATTCCCGGGCTCAGGGCCAGGTTCATCATGCACCACATCAGTGAGACGCCGCTGAAGACCTCGGTCGTACTGTCGACCGAACAGTCATAAGGTAGCATTGCACCCTACGCTGGCTTTCGCGCAGTCACCTTGTATTGGAACGCGGTGAACCTGGAGACTTCCTGCTTGCTGAGGCCGCTGATCGGCCAGCCTGCCCAATGTAATCTGGTTGCCTGTGTCTGTCAGATTGCCGTTCACTTGAGGGTTGATTGACGCAGAGATATAAACGATCTCAAGCCCGGCTCCGGTCAGCATTGAAAGTACGCCATCGAGAGTAAAGAATCTGCTGTGTGTGGCGTCCAGCAGACCCTCGCTGGTGTATTGCCAGTGGCCTGCGACGAGTCCGTTTAATATGGCAGGGTTCTGAACGTTGGGAATAGAAACAACCACATGCCCCCCGGGTCTGATGAACTCGGTCAGGGCGGCCAGGCAATCCCACGGATTGTAAAGGTGTTCAAGAACGTCCAGCGCCAGAAACAAATCGAACTGTTTCCCTTCAAGTGTTGTGGAGACAGATTCAAGATCTTGCACATCAAGTTCGAGTAATTCATCCAGCGTGCCGCGGGCCAGGGAGGCTGTGCTTTGTGCTGACTCGATACCAACATAATGGCTTGTTGCCAGCTTCGTCCGCATCAGGTCCGCCGTTGCGCCATCTCCGCAACCCAGTTCCAGAACGCTGTCAGCTGGAAGCTTCAGACGCTCAGTGATTTCTACAATGTCAGGGCGATCACCTTTGTGGCACTCAAGGATAGTAGGCATAAACGCGATACCGGTCGATGTTGAAAATTACCGACTGAGTGAGGGGTGCAAGAATTTTCGGCTTTGGCGGGAGTTTGCGCCGATGACGTATGCGGCAGATGGGTGCAATTTTGGATGAGATAGCTGTTCGGTGCGAATACCCCATGGTAGGCAACCGGGTTCACCCTGGGCTTGGGCACCAATGCGGCGAGTCGGGCGATGAAATCCAGTGGTTCGAACAGGAAGTGCGTGGTGCCGTTGGAATAGAGGCGTTTCAGGGCGTAGCGCAGTTTGCCTTCATGGGTGACCGAGAGCCGCTCCAGGGCCAGCGGTGGTCGTGCGACATAGCGGCATAGTCGTTCGAGTTTGCAGCGTTGCTGGGGTTGAGCGACGACGGCTGCGTTCATTGAAAAGCCGTCGCGGGCGGCGGGTCATCCGGCTTCAGCGCCCTTTAGGCCCGTTTCTTTCCCGCTGCTTCCCCCGCGCAGACCTATGCCGCGATCAGCGTTTGCCCCGTGTGCCTGAACCTCGATCAACGCCCTCATGGTGCGCCTGTGCCCTTATGGACCCTTTATAAAGCGGACTTAAACTGAGACACTTCAGCCTGTTCTGACGTTTTTCGGCCCCCTTTATTGGAAAGCCCCTGCCATGACTGACGCGCCCCTGACGGATCTGCTCGAATATTCCGTGGTCTTCACCGACCGGTCGGTGAACCACATGTCACAGCGGTTTCAGCGCTGTATGAACGACCTGCACGCTGGACTGACGCAGACGTACCGGGCTGAGTCGCTGGTGCTCGTCCCCGGTGGCGGCAGCTACGGCATGGAAGCCGTCGCGCGGCAGTTCGGCCTGGGCAAGCGCAAGAGCTTCCTGCGCAATGGCTGGTTCTCCTACCGCTGGACGCAAATCTTCGACATGATCGAGCCGGGGCATCAGACGCCGGTGATGATGGCGCAGCGCACGGGGGAGGGCGCGACGGCTCCCTTCCAGCCGCGCGCGCTGGCGGAGGTGCTGGCCCATATCGAGGAACGCCGCCCCGAGGTCTTCTTTGCCCCGCACGTGGAAACATCCGCCGGTATGGTCCTGCCCGACGACTACATTCGTGCGGTGGGCGCAGCCGTGCGCGCAGTCGGTGGGCTGTTCGTGCTCGACTGCGTGGCCTCGGGCGCGCTTTGGATCGACATGCAGGATCTCAATGTCGACGTGCTGGTCTCCGCGCCGCAGAAGGGCTGGTCGTCCTCGCCTTCGGCTGGAATGGTCCTCCTGGGCGCGCGGGCGCTGGAGCGGATGGATGACATTGAACCGACCAGTTTCACCGTCGACCTGAGCAAGTGGCACGGCATCATGCAGGCCTACCTTGGCGGCGGGCATGCCTACCACGCCACCATGCCCACCGACGCCTTACTCGGTTTAGCGGACAACATGGCCGAAACGCTGGACTTCGGGCTGGAGGAGGCGCGCGCGGCGCAGATCGAGATCGGCCAGGGCGTGCGGGCGCTGCTGAGCGCGCAGGGCTTTGAGAGCGTCGCGGCCGAGGGCTATCAGGCCGCACCGGTGGTCGTCTGCTTTGCCCCGTCGGCTGAGTTCCAGAACGGCTCCGTGTTCGCGCAGCAAGGCCTGCAAATCGCCGCTGGCGTGCCTCTGGCGGTTGAAGAAGGCCCCGATTACAGGAGCTTCCGCTTTGGCCTCTTTGGTCTCGATAAACTGAAGAACCCCGAACGCACGGTAGACCGCTTGAAAGACGCAATGGGTTGGTAGAGGCTGTCGCCCGGACAGCAGGAGAGCCGCACCATAACCCCTTCAGACCCCAAAGCTGAAGATCTGCTTCGTCGGGCCTATGCCCTGTCCGGGGAGGATCCGGCAGAAACCAAGGCGCTCTATCGGGATTGGGCCGAGACTTACGATGGTACCATGATGGACGGCCTGGCCTATGTTTCGCCGATGAAGATAGCTGCTTTGGTGGCTGAGTCGGTCAGCGACGTGGAGACCCGCGTCCTCGACGTCGGCTGCGGCACGGGGCTGTTGGCGACCTGCCTGCGGGAGCAGGGCTTCAGCCGTGTGGACGGGCTGGATTATTCGGCAGAGATGCTGGCGGTTGCCCAGGCCAAGGGCCGAATCGGCCAGCGCTTCCTGCGCGATTTGAACGAAGATCTTGATATGGACGGCGAGCGCTTCGGTGTGCTGGCCTCGACAGGGACTTTCACCCACGGGCATGTGGGCGGTGGCTGTCTGCCGGGTCTCTTTGGGCTGCTGGCCCCCGGGGGTGTGCTGGTCTGCACCGTGCATCAGGATGTCTGGGACGCGGGCGGATTTGGCGCGACGCTGGAACGGCTGGAGGCGGCGGGCGCGGTCGCCGTCAGGCAGAGGACGGGTGACCGCCTGTTCGCGACCGATGAAGGCCCGACGGGCTGGTATCTGATCGCCGAGAAAACCGGATCCGCGGATTAGGTCGCGCCAGGGGCCGCCCCGCTGTTACTCGGCCCGTTCTTAGCCGTTCGCTGCTTACCCGGCCCCTTGCCGCCGCCGCATGCGCTCGCGCAGGATGATGAACAGGCCGCTGGCGACGATGATAGCACCGCCCAGCAGCAGGCCACGGAGCACGTGCATCCATTGGCGAACCGGTATGGCCGGTAGGACATGATCAACCAGGTGTGCGCGAAACTCCGGGAGGTGGTGTTCAATGACTTCGTACAGCAGCGTCAGAACTGCACCTATGCCTCTGCGGGCGATACCACCGTGCGGCTGTGTGACTGACGTCGTTAAACTACCTTGCTCATACCGCCATCCATGTTGATGGCGCACCCGGTCACATAGGAACCGGCTTCACTGGCCAGAAACAGTGCCAGATTGGCGCACTCCTCTGCTTCGCCCATGCGCCCCATGGGCAGCCGCGCGCCGACCTTGGCGGCATATTCGTCCAGCGATTCGTTGGAGCCTGCGGCCTCGTGCCAGCGCCGCACCTGATCGCTCTTGATCAGGCCGATCAGCAGGGCGTTTACCAGCACATTGTCCGGTGCGCCCTCATTGGCGAGCACCTTGGTCAGCGCCATGCCGGCGGCGCGGGACACGGAGGTTGGTGCGCTGCCGGCTTCCGGCGCTTTTGCGAAGGTGTTCAACAGGTTGATGACTCTGCCCCATTTCTGCTCCGCCATATGCGGCCACACCAGACGGGTCATGCGCACCGCGGCCATGAGCTTCAGGTCAAGATCGGCCTGCCATTCTTCGTCAGTGATTTCCAGAAACGATTTGCCTGCAGCCTGACCTGCATTGTTGACGAGGATGTCGGCGGGGCCGAACCTGGCCAGAATCTGAGCGTGGGCATCGTTGATACTTTCAGCGGAACTGACATCGCATACGAATGCCGCAATTGCGCCGCCGCTGCCTCGACTGATCTCTGCCACTGCCTCCTCGAGCGGGCCGGCGCGTCTGGCAACAATAGCCACATTGGCGCCTTCTTCGTAAAAGGCCCTGGCCATGGCTTTGCCTAGACCGAGACTGCCGCCGGTGATGATTGCGGTGCGGCCGTTCAATGAAGTATCCATCAGAACTTTCCCCCTGATTGCGTCAACGAAAACTCATAATCCACCAGTCCGGCGGAGATCCCGCCGGCCAGATAGCTCTGTTCGGTAAACAGCACCTGCTGCCGGCCCATGACGAGCACCGTGCTGGCGCGGGTGCCGTATTCCTCGCCGACGATGAAACAAGGTGCTACACGACGCTCCAGCTCGACGGGGCGGCCGCGGTGCGGGAGCAGGTCATCGGATGGTATGTCGCTGTCGTGCAGCAGACCGATGAGGTCGGCAATATCGAAGCCGTTGGCCGTGATTTTGCCAAGGGCTGCTGCGCCGCGCACGCACTTGGGCCATTGTGCGCCGAGCTCGGCATTGCTCAGGCCGTAGAATCCTGGTTGCAGAACTTCCGTGGCGCTTTTGTTCGATGTGTACACGAGCTCTGCGCCATCAAACAGCAGCAGATTGAAGCCGGCGTAGTCGCGGCCGTGAATATGGTGTGCATAGTGCTGCGCGGAGTCGCCACCGGTCAGAAAATCCTGCACCAGCAATCCCCGTGATTTCGGTGTGGGGTTGTCGGTGGGTTCGGAAAAATTGGTCAGTGCGGCAAAGCGGCCGGAGGTCGTGCAGCCGAGCCAGGTGCCCCCTGCCACCAGGTCGCGTCCGGCCAGCACGTGAGGTTCGTCGTTCCAGTAGCCTGCGGCGGCACTTTCGCGGGCATGAAATTCGTCGCGGTTGGCGGCGATGACTAGAGGCAGATCCGGGCTGGTCCGATAACCGAACAGAATCAGGCACATGGAAACTTACGCAGCTTGTGGATGAATTCAAAGCGCCGGAGTCTAACACTGCGCAGGTATTTTCAGTATGCTGCCGCGGTTGATTCGCCTGTGAGACTCACCAAGTGCATTACCCGATAATTAACCCTGTCATTGTTTCGTTCGGGGAGCTGGCGATCCGCTGGTACGGCCTGTCGTACCTGGCGGGCTTTGCGATGGTGTGGTGGCTGGGCAATCGCCGCGCGCGTTCCCATCCCGGTGATTGGGCGAAGCAGGAAATCTCGGATATCGTCTTTTACGGGGCCATGGGCGCGGTGCTCGGCGGGCGTATCGGTTATGTGTTGTTCTATAACTTCGATTACTTCCTGTCTGACCCGCTGTATCTGTTGCAGATCTGGAAGGGCGGTATGTCGTTCCACGGCGGGTTGCTTGGCGTCATCGCGGGGATGGTGCTGTTTGCCCGCGCGCGCCAGCGGCGTCTGGTGGATGTATTCGATTTCCTCGCCCCCCTGACGCCCGTCGGCCTGGGCTTCGGACGACTGGCCAACTTCATTAACATGGAACTGCCGGGGCGGGTCACCGACAGCGCGTTCGGGCTGATCTACCCCTGTGACGCGGTGCGCCAACTCAATCCCATGTGTATTGGTCAGTGGGAAAACGTGGCGCGCCATCCTTCGCCGCTGTACCAGGCGTTTACCGAAGGGTTGGTGTTGTTTGTTGTGGTGTGGCTGGTGTCGGCGACGCCGCGGCGGGCGGGTATGGTGTCCGGCGTGTTTCTGGTCGGGTACGGCGCATTGCGCTTCACCACCGAGTTTTTCCGCTCGCCTGACTCTCACATCGGCTTTATTGCGTTCGAATGGCTGACCATGGGGCAACTGTTGTCGCTCCCGATGTTGATCGCTGGTATGGTATTCATCTGGTGGTCCCGGTCCCGGGACCTGCCTGAACCGCGATCTCGAGCAACCTGATACGACATCTTTTCATGAAGCAATATCTCGATCTGATGCGCCATGTGCGCGAAAACGGAACCTTCAAAACTGATCGTACCGGCACGGGCACCTACAGTGTGTTCGGCCACCAGATGAGGTTTGATCTTAATGCCGGCTTCCCGCTGGTAACCTCCAAGAAGATGTTCCTCAAAGGCATCATTCACGAGCTGTTGTGGTTTCTGTCGGGCTCGACCAACATCAGGTATCTCACCGAACATAACGTGCATATCTGGGATGAGTGGGCCGACGAGCACGGCGAGCTCGGCCCGGTATATGGTTCCCAGTGGCGCTCCTGGCCGGGGCCCGACGGTAACACCATCGATCAGATCGCCCGGGTGGTGAACGACATCAAGAGCAATCCCGACAGCCGCCGGCATATCGTGTCAGCCTGGAATGTGGCCGAGGTGGACAACATGGCGCTGCCGCCCTGCCATACCATGTTCCAGTTCTACGTGGCTGATAAGCGGCTGTCGTGCCAGCTCTATCAGCGCAGCGCGGACATTTTTCTCGGCGTACCGTTCAATATCGCCTCATATGCCCTGCTGACCATGATGATCGCTCAGGTAGCCGATCTGGAGCTGGGCGACTTCGTGCACACCTTTGGCGATGCGCACCTGTATGCCAATCACCTGGAGCAGGCTGATAAGCAGCTCGACCGGGTACCCCTGCCGCTGCCAACCATGGCGCTCAATCCTGAGGTCAAAGATATCTTCGGTTTCAGCTACGACGACTTCACGTTGAGCAATTATCGCTGCCACGACGCCATCAAGGCGCCGATCGCGGTCTGATCAGGCGCAGTTTCTTGAAACTCTCGCTGATCTGGGCGATGGCCGAGAATCGGGTCATCGGCCGTGACAACAGCCTGCCCTGGCGACTGCCCGGTGACATGCGTCATTTCATGCGCGTCACCATGGGCAAACCGGTTTTGATGGGGCGCAAGACCTTCGAGTCCATGAAGGCGCCTCTGCCCGGCCGCACCAATATCGTTGTGACCCGGGATCAAGGCTGGCAGCGCGATGGCGTGAAGGTGGTGCACAGTCTTGCCGAAGGTCTGGAACTGGCGGAACAGCAGGCGCTGATTGACGGGCAGGAAGAACTCATGGTCATCGGCGGTGCGGACATCTATGCGCTGGCGCTGCCTGAAGCCGACCGCCTCTATGTCACCCACGTGCACGCCCGGCCCGAAGGCGATGTTGTGTTTCCCGAGGTCGACCTGGCGAGCTGGCGACTTGTCAGCAGCGAACGGTTCGAGGCCGACGACAAGCACTCATCCGCCTACACTGTTGCCGTCTACGAACGTTAACGCGACGTTTGCACAGTCGCGTCGCGACCATTAGTGTTGCGCCGCACGAATCTTCATACAGACTGCTTTATGAACCACTGGAAACTAAAATCAGCGGCGCCTAGCCTGTTGGCGGCTTTGCTCGTCATGGGCCCTGGCGTGCCCGCCCGGGCGCAGAACGTTGACGTGCCCGCGAGCATTGTCACCCGCGACGTCCCTGCCTTACCCGCCAGCGTTGCTCAGCGCCTGGCAAAGTACGCCAACGTACGCAGCGCTTACCTGGCCGGCTGGCAGGACGACAGTCTGCTGGTATACACCCGCTTTGCCGATTCCGTGCAGCTGCACCGGGTCAGAGAACCGCTCGGTTATCGGGAACAACTGACCTTCCTCAAGGAACCTGTTGCTGGAGCCATCGTTCCGGCACGGGGCGCGAAAGACAAACTGATGCTCATGTGGGATGTGGGCGGTTCGGAGTTCGACCAGCTTTATCTGTTCGATCTGAAAAGCCGTACCAGCAAGCTGGTGAGCGACGGCAGATCGCTCTACGCCAATGTCATCTGGTCGCCGGACGAACAACGATTCGTCTACGTGACCACCGAACGCAACGGCCGCAACTGGGACATCCACATCCAGGATCTGCAGGGCAACAAGCAAGTCGTGTTCGAGTCTGAGAGTGGCTACTGGTTGCCGCTGGACTGGTCGGCGGATGGTGAGCGTCTGCTCATCCGCAACCGCGTCTCGATCAACGAATCGTCAGTTTACGAACTGGATATAGCCAGCCGGGAACTGCGGCCGCTGCTGGGTACGCAGGAGCGCATGTCGGTCAGCAATGCCCGATACGATGCCAATGGTGATGTGATTTTCACCGCTGATGATCGCGGTGAGTTTCTCCGTCTGCAGAGGCTGGACACGTCCACCGGCAACGTTGACGTCATCACCGAAGACGTTGCATGGGATGTCGAGGCGTTTGCCCTGTCACCCGACCGCGACCGGGTTGCGTTCAGTGTCAATGCCAACGGCACATCGAAACTGAGCATATGGAATGCCCAGACCAACAAGGTGAGCAGGCTGTCTGATGTGCCCAGCGGCTCGATTTCCGGCATGCGATTCTCGCCGGAGGGTCAGCGCCTGGCTGTGACCATCAACCGGGCCACCTCGCCAGCTGACGTATATGTTGTCGGGCTGCGGCGGGGCAAGGTGCATCGCTGGACACGCAGCGAAGTCGGCGGTCTCGATGCCGGCAGATTCGTCGAGCCGGAGTTGATCAGCTATCCCACGTTCGACGGGCACGATATTCCAGCCTTCGTCTATCGCCCCGCAACTGCGGGACCTCATCCTGTGGTGATCTCCATACACGGTGGCCCCGAGGGTCAGTACCGGCCGCGTTTTTCCACCACCGTGCAGTCCTATGTCAATGAAATGGGCGTCGTGTTCATCGCGCCCAATGTGCGGGGTTCGGCGGGTTACGGCAAAACCTACCTGACTCTCGACAACGGTTATCTGCGCGAGGACTCCGTCAAAGACATCGGCGCGCTGCTGGACTGGGTGGCAAGCCAGGATGAACTGGATAGCGATCGTGTAGCGGTGATGGGCGGCTCGTACGGCGGTTATATGGTGCTCGCCAGCGTCGTACATTTTGGCGATAGATTGGCAGCCGCGGTGGAGTCTGTGGGCATTTCCAATTTCGTGACGTTTCTGCAAAACACACAGGCCTACCGCCAGGATATCCGGCGTGTGGAATATGGCGATGAGCGGGATGCAAAAATGCGCGCGTTCCTGCAGAGTATTTCTCCCCTGAACCATGTCGAGCGTATGCAGACGCCGCTGCTCATTTCCCAGGGTGCCAACGACCCCCGGGTACCGGCGTCGGAGAGCGATCAGATCAAGCAGGCGCTGGATCAGGCGGGCGTGCCCGCCTGGTACATCCTCGCCACCGACGAAGGCCACGGATTCCGCAAGAAAGTGAATCGTGACTATGACCAGGCGGCCAAGTTCGCATTCTTAGAAAGCTATCTGCAGGCTGAACAGTGAATAACGGCAAACTCGGCCTGGTGGTCAACCCGATGTCGGGCCGCGACGTGCGCCGGCTGGCGGCGCGTGCCACCAACATGACCCATGAAGCAAAACGGGACATCGTCGCCAGGCTTGCCGCCGGCGCCGACGCCATGGGCGTCAGCGACATCTATATCACCAAAGAGCCGTTCCGCATCGCCTCGGGGGCGCTGGAGCACATGCCGCTCAAAGCGCAAGTGCACGTGGTGGAACATGCTCTTGCCAACGATGCATCGGACACGGAGGCCACGGTTGCGGCTTTTCGTGAAGCGGGATGTGGCACCTTCGTTTCTCTGGGTGGTGACGGCACCAACCGGGCCATCGTACGTGCCTGGCCCGATGTCGACCTGGTGCCGTTGTCCACCGGTACCAACAATGTTTTTCCGGTACTGGTCGAGCCCACCGTTGCGGGTATGGTGGCCGGCCTCAATGCCTGCGGGCGGCTGGCGGACGCCGAAGCGAATGGCCTCAAGCGGCGCGTAAAGGTGCTGCATGTGCGCACGCCTGACGGCGCCGATGTGGGCTTGATCGACGCGGTGCTGTTGCGCAACGATCACGTGGGCAACCTGCTGCCCTTCGATGCCGAGCGCATCGATCAGCTGGTGCTGAGTCGCGCAGAGCCGAACTCCATCGGCATGTCGCCCATCGGCGGGCTGGTGCACCCGGTGTATGCGGAAGATGAATGCGGTCTGCTGATTCAGATCGACCGCACCGCCGAGCCGCTGGTCGCGCCGCTATCACCGGGATTGTTTCAACCGGTGCCGGTAGGCGCGGTGACAGAGATTGCCTTTGAAGCGGCAGTGCCGATGCGCGGGCCAGGTGTCATTGCCCTGGACGGCGACCGGGATTACAGGTTAGGCGAAGGAGAGGCCGCCACCGTCACGCTGCGCCGCGATGGACCCTGGGTGATCGACGTCGAAGCCGCGATGCGCTGGGCTGTGGCAGCAGGTATCATGGCGCGGTTTGATCGACGCCCCGATTAACTGACAAACGTCAACTGAAAAAGAAGCAACGCACAATGATCGTGAAACCCCGTATCCGTGGATTTATCTGTACCACTGCTCATCCCATGGGTTGCAAAGCGAACGTAGACAGCCAGATCGCCTATGTTCGAGAACATGGCGAGGTGTCAAACGGGGAACTGGAAAACGTGCTGGTGCTGGGTTGTTCCGGCGGTTACGGCCTGGCCAGCCGTGTGGTCGCCGCGTTTGGGTGTGGCGCGAATACACTGGGTGTTTCTTTTGAAAAACTGCCCAGTGAAAACAAGACCGCGACAGCGGGTTGGTACAACAATGTTGCCTTCGAGGAAGCCGCCGCTAAGGCAGGCCTGTATGCTAAGACCCTCGACGGTGACGCCTTTTCGGATGAGATGCGCGCCAGCGTGATCGACACGATCAAGACCGATATGGGTAAGATCGACATGGTGGTTTACAGCCTGGCTTCGCCCGTGCGTCAGCACCCGAAGACCGGTGAACTGCACCGCTCGGCGATCAAGCCCCTGGGCGAAGCCCTGAACATCAAATCGGTACATGTGGACCGCGGCGAAGTGGTGCACGTGGATCTCGACCCGGCCACTGAGGAAGAAACCGCCAACACGGTCGCTGTCATGGGCGGCGAAGACTGGGAATTCTGGATGGACGCCCTGGCCGAAGCTGACCTGCTGGCGCGGGGCTGCCGCACCGTGGCATTCACCTATATCGGCACCGAGCTGACCTGGCCGATCTACTGGGAGGGTACCCTGGGCCAGGCAAAGATTGACCTCGACCGCGCCAGTAAGGCCATCAGTGACCAACTGGCGACCCTGGGTGGCGAGGCGAGAGTCGCGGTCCTCAAGGCCATTGTCAGTCAGGCCAGCTCCGCGATTCCCGTGGTGCCGTTGTATGCCGCGCTGTTGTTCAAGGTCATGAAGGAAAAGGGCATGCACGAGGACATCATTTCCCACATCTATCGCATGTTCGCCACCCAGATCAAAGCCGGGTCAGATATGCACCTCGACCCGCAAGGTCGCATCCGCATGGACAACGTGGAGCTTTCAGACGAAGTGCAGGATGAGGTCAAGCGCCGCTGGCCACTGGTAACCACCGAGAATCTCGATGAACTGGGTGATCTCACGGGCTTCCGTGAAGACTTTCTGAAGATCTTCGGGTTCGGTTTCGACGGCGTGGATTACGACGCCGACGTCGACCCCACGCTGGGCCGGGAAGCGGGTTGATACGGGCCTGAGTCATGACCACTCAAGCGACCCGTCAGGAAATAGAGGCGCTGTTCAGCTCCCGCGCTTCGCGCTATGCCACCGTCGCATTCGTCGACCTGCAGGGTCAGTTGCGGGGTAAGACGGTCAACGCTGAAAAGCTGATGGCGGGGTATCCCGCCGGCGTGCCGTTTTCGCCTCTGAACATGATACTCGACTATGGCGATCACAGCCTGTTTCCCCGTGGTTATCTGTCACCGGACCAGGACATCGGTGATAACGACTGCGATATCGACTGGCAGCGGCCGCGCTCTCTGCCCTTCGAAGATGCTGATTCGCGCCTGCTGTTCTTTACCGAGTTCGCAGACGGCACCCAGGGGGCGCTATGGGACCCACGCCGTTTGTATCGAAGCGTTGAAGCACGTGCGCAGGACGCCGGTTTTACGCCGGTGTACGGTATGGAATACGAATATCGGCTGTTGCAGGAAACGCCCGAGACCCTGCGCGAGAAGGGCTTCAGCGGCATCAAGCTGGTCAGCGATGTGTCTACCTACGGCGGGGTCATGCACCAGAGCGTGTGGTCGGACTTCTTCAAGGGTCTGCGCGGCATGTGCGACCAGATGGAGGTGGTGCTGTCGAGCATGCACTGGGAAGTGGCGGCGGCTATGGGGGAAGTGGCGCTGGCGCACCGGGCCGGCGTAGATGCCCTGGACGATGCGGTGCTGTTCAAGACCCACGCCAAGGTGCTGGCCAAGCACCACGGACTGACCATGACTTTCATGGCGCGGCCGCTGGCGGACGACGATGGTCAGAGCGGTCATGTGCATCTGTCGCTGCTCGATGTCCACGGCGGCAATGCATTCAGCGACCCGCAAGCCGAGCACGGCATGAGCGTGACCCAGCGTCAGTTCGTAGCCGGCGTACAGAAGCTGCTGCCGGAGCTGTTGCTGATGCTGGCTCCGAACATCAATTCATTCAAACGCTTCGTGCCGGGTATATTCGCACCCACTAGCGCCGACTGGGGCGTTGACAATCGCACCACTGCGCTGCGCGTGATTCCCGGATCTGAGAAGTCTCAGCGCGTGGAGGTACGGGTACCAGGCTCGGACACGAACCCCTATCTGGTTGGCGCCTGCATACTGGCCGCAGGTCTGCAAGGCATTGAGCAGGGCTGGGAACCGGCGGATGCAGTGACCGGAGCGAGCCACCTGAAAAAGAATATCCCCGCCGAGCTGCGTTTCCCTGAGGGCTTTGCCCAGGCCATAGATCGATTCAGTGGGTCTACGGCAGCACGCAAACTGTTTGGCGACGACTTCGTTGAGATGTTCGCGGGTACCCGCGCAGCACAGCTACGGGAGTTCGCCCGCAAGGTGACAGATAAAGAACTGGAGCGCTTCTTAGAGCACGCTTAGTGTCCCGACCGCGGTCGTGACACCGTCTGTGTGAAAGTCCCGCATAAAGCGGGGCTGATTTCCCCTGCCGTACACCGGGGCGACGGCACACCATACCGCGATGCTGTTCCACGCCTACTCGCCGGACGGTCAACGTGGTCTGGTGTCATCCCGCTATGGATTTTATGCGTTCGTGGCGCTGCTGGTCGCGCTGGACGATGGGCAACTGTTGATCTGGTTGGCGGTTGTCGGTTTGGCGCTGTTGTGGCATGTGGTGTACCCCGTTCTGGTGCGCGCCGCTCCGCGCGGGTTGTATCTGTGTCACGGGCTGGAGTGGCTGATGTTGTGTGGTCTGCTGCTTGGCAGCGGGGTTTCTGCCAGCGTACTGGCTGCGGTCATGTTTGTGCTTGCAGCCGCCAACACCGCGCTGTGGGGCTGGGCTGCTGCAGGTGTTCTGGCTCTGCCCTGTGTGGCTGGAGCCGGGATCATCTGGTGGGCGGGCGATGGTTTCATGCGGGTCAGCGGCAATATGGTAAACCTGGTTGCCAGCGCTGGGACCGGCTGTTTTGCGCTGGTCGTCTGCGCTGTGGCCAATCGTCAGGCCATTCGCACTGCGCAGCGCGGGCGTTGGCACCGTGATCGGCAGCAGACGTTACAGCGTTATCTGCCCGGCCCGTTGCGTGAGCATCTCGCCGAGGGCCGCGCCGGTGCTGTGGCCAGGCAGTGGATGTGCATTGCGTTCATTGATCTGGTGGGTTTCAGTGAATTGGCACAACGCCTGGGTGTGGAGGAACTCAATCGTCTGCTCAATGACTTCTATGGCGCCGTGAACGAACTGGTTGAGCAGCACGACGGGTCAGTTGCCAAGTTTCTCGGTGACGGGCTGCTGTGTGTCTTCCCAAGCAATGCGCCAGAGACGAATCCGCATGCGGCACGCCGGGCTGTGGTATGTATGTGCGCCCTGCCGGACCTCACCGCTCGCTTGAACGCCGACTGGCAGCGCATTGGTCTGGCTGTGCAGATGAACCTCTGCTGTGGCGTCGCATCCGGTTATTGCGCCATTGGTGATTGGGGCAATCCGCGGCGCTGGGACTTCACCGTGGTCGGCACGCCGGTCAATCTGGCGGCGCGCCTGCAGGGGCGTGCCGGTGAACATGGCGGTCTTCTGATCGACGAGGTGACAGCGCGCCTGCTCAACGATGCGGTGTCCCTGGCGCCGGGTGTTCCGGTCGATCTGAAAGGGTTTGAGCCGATGATCGTCTACCGGCCGTGGAGAAATCACTTTCTGCGGGAGCGTAGTGCCCAGGTAGACTATACTGCGCCCTCAAGCGAAACTGAAAGAAACAATGAATAAAGCTTTTCTGGCCGCCTGTCGCGGCGAGCCGACACCCTATACGCCTATCTGGCTGAACCGGCAGGCGGGGCGCTACATGCCCGAGTACCATGAGGTAAAGGGCGACCTGCCGAGTCTGGATTTTTTCAAGAATCCTGAAAAAGCGGCGCAGGCGACCCTGGACGCGCAACGCATTCTCGGCGTCGATGCCGCGATCATGTTTGCTGACCTGTTGCCGATCATGGAACCCATGGGTCTGCAGCTTGATTATCTGCCGGGCCAGGGGCCGGCGTTTGCCAATCCTGTGCGCTCCGGGGCCGAAGTCGATGCCCTGGTTACCGCGCCGGCCGCTGAAGCGACGCCGTATATTGCCGATACGGTGAAGAACATCCTGCAGGATCTGCCCGCGGATATTGCCCTGATCGGTTTTGCCGGGGCGCCGTTCACGCTGGCTTCCTACGCCATCGAAGGCAAAGGTTCGCGCAACTACGTCTACGTCAAGAAGCTGATGTACGAAGCGCCGGAACTGTGGCGGGCGTTGTGTGACAAGCTGGTCACGCAGGTGGTGAGCTATCTGCAACTGCAGATCGACAGCGGCGTGGATGCGGTGCAGATCTTCGACACCTGGGTAGGCAATCTATCGGTATTCGATTTCCGCACTTTTGTACAGCCGCACCTGCAGAAGATGCTCGATGCACTGAAAGGCCAGGTTCCAGTCATTTACTTCGGCACCGGCAACAGTCACCTGCTAGCCGATGTAGCGACCATGGGCTTCGACGTTGTGGCTTTCGACTGGCGCACGCCGCTGGCCGAGACCTGGGATACGCTGGGTTTTGGTGCCGTGCAGGGTAATCTCGATCCGATCGTACTGTGCGCCGATCAGCAGGCCATTGCCACCCAGAGCGACTTCCTGCTCGACAGTGTCGCCGGTAAGCCGGGCCACATCTTCAACCTTGGCCACGGCATCATCCCTGAAACACCGGTGGACAACGTGAAGTACCTGGTTGATTACGTCCACGAAAAATCCGCGCGCTGATGCGGTGCTGCCGGGTTTGCAGGGCCCTTAGAGTGAGAAGTCCGCAGGCGGGCTGTAATCCCGCGGCAGCCGCCCCCGTTCGTTTCGGTCGGGTATGAGCAGGCCGCGCCGGCCCAGGGCGTCGAACAACGCCGGCTCCCTGTGTTCTGGCCAGCCGCTTTCCGCGGCGACCCAGCATTGGCTGCAGACGTTGACGTCATAGGCGGGCACCCGGATCTGGGCGGGTCCGGCCAGGCACAGGTAGCACAGCCCGTCCATCAGACTAAGCGAATGCGAATGTATGCCCGCCTGGCAAACCTGCCGGTCAGACGTGCGAAGAAATCGGCAACTGCCATCGACATACCATATTTTTCGCGCAACGCCTTATGCGCGCCGGCAACTTCCATCTCGTCAGAGATCAATTCTGCAACGGCGCCATGCCACTCGCCGGTGAGCTTGCCGTTGAAGGTGCAGGTGGCAACCTGGGCTTGAGAACTGTTGCGCAAGCGTTTGACCTTGCCGGCGTCTCCCGCGCTGAAAACATACAGGCAGCCGTCCATCGGCACGGCCCACACCGGAGTCGCGATCCGTGCGCCGCTTTTGCGAAATGTTGCCAGACTGATATAGGGGGCGGCACCGAGCTCTTCGAATGCGGACATCGGTGTGAGCGTGTCGGGCGGCGTCATGGCTAAATCCTCCTGGTTTGCCGGGTGCGATTCAGAATTCGTTGCATTGCAGCAGCTCGTTTACGATCAGCCAGGGTGCGGCGTACTGGTCGCGTAGCAGCAAACTCCCGCGGTAGCTGCACAGGGCGAGTTCAATCTCACCTTCAGCGGGACAGCTGTCAGTGTCATCGTCCGTGCCGCTTTCGCGAACGATGGTGATGGAATTAAGCAGGGCTGAGCGTTGTGCTTCATCATAGGTGGCATACAGACGGCTGAGATCGTCGAAGCAGCGCAGGTACCCCATCACCACGATCTGATCCATGTGGAACAGGCGCGAAGTCGGATCGAGCACCGCACTCACCGGCACGGCAACCTCAGTGCGCTCGTCGATAATCGTGGCGCAGCCGGTGAGCGCGACAAGTAAGCACAGGCAGGTGGTTGCCCTTCTGATGAGTGCAGGTCCAATCATCGGCGGGCCCTGCGCTTACGAAAGCCTACGTACAAACCGGCACCGGCGACAATCATCGCGGCCAGCGGCGTGGTATCGAACTGCTGCATGCCCAGTGCGGTCAAGGCAAGGCATACCGTACCTGTACCCATCAGCAGAATGCCGATGATCTGTGCTGCCGTGCTCATGAATCACCCTCTTGATTGCGCCCGCCAACGCTACCGTAACGCTGGCCAGAAGCAAAGCTTGTATGGCTCGGTTGTGGCGGGACTCCTGAGGTCTGTCCAATCATTTGCAGGCTCCCGGAGGCAATTCTGGTTTAATAGCGCCATGACAGGGGTTGCTTCATCTTCATTGCAGTCCGCGCGCATCGTCGTGCTGCTGGGAACCAATTATTCCGGATCCCATCTGCTATCCCATCTGCTGAGCGCGCACCCATCGTGCTTCGGTGTAGGGGAGCTGCATCGCTACCATCAATTGCTCGACGATGGCGCCAGCGCGCCGGTAGTGTCGGAATACACCTTGCAGCCGGTATATGCCGGATTGGATCAACAGTCGGTGTCTGATTGGCATGCTACGCTTACCCAACGGGTAGAAAATGACCTGGCGATTCCGTCACCGGTCATCATCGATAATTCCAAGAAAGTCCGCTGGGTGAAGCGCATCGCGGCGAATCAGAGCAATCAGCTCACGCTGGTGCACCTGATCCGCGACCCGCGAGCCCTGGTTTTGCGTTGGTTGAACACCTACGACACGCCCAGGCGGTTGCGCACCCAACGATTGCGGATTGCCAGGCGCGTGCCCGGTCGAGCTGTGCAGATTCTGACCGGCGACTGGCCCACGGTATTCGTCTACAAATGGCTGCGGGAAAACCGGCAGATCAGTGACTTTGTCGCGTCGAGCGGGCTGCCTGCTCAGCATGTGACCTATCACGATATGGTATTCGACACGGAATCCATGCTGCAGCGGCTGATGCCGGAGTTGGGCCTGGACTACAGCCACCAACAATTGCGTTTTGGTGAGAGCGGTCATCTGGGTACCACCAAGACCGCTCATGCAGAAACGGTGCAGCGTTCGGAGATCCGCCCGGACACCAAGTGGCAGAATCAGCTCGATGCGGCGGTGGCCCAACAGATAGCGGAAAACCCGGATGTAGTGGCCTATCTGGCATCCATGGGGCTGGTCTGCGGCGTGGCCGGCCTTATAGCTGGGTAAGCATCACCCGGGAGTTTCTCTGCCAGTTGTACAGGTGCTGTTTTTCCGCTGGCAGTGCTTCCACCTGTGCGTCGGAAAAGCCCTGTTCCAAGAACCAGTCCCGGGTCTGGGTGGTCAGCACAAACAAGGTTTGCGCGCCCTGGGCTCGGGCGTGGTCCCGGGCGGCGTCGAGCAGACTACTGCCGATGCGGTGGCTGGTCTGGTTGCGGTAGTTCTCGCTGACCGCTACGCAGGCCAGTTCGGCCTGCTCACCATAGGCGTACACAGCACAGCAACCGACCACCACTTCGTCCAGCTCGGCGACCAGGAAATTGCCGATCTCCTGTTCCAGCCGGTCCCGCTCCCGGCGCACCAGCGAGCCGGACTCCTCAAGTGGCCGGATCATTTCAACAATGTCTGCCACATCCTCGAGATTTGCGGGCCGCACCGCTCTGGCGGGGGCGGTCACGATCTGCGTGCCGACACCCTGCGGGGTAAACAGCTCAGCCAGCAGAGCCCCGTTCTGCTCGTATGAAATCAGGTGGGCTTTGGTTACGCCCTGTACCACGGCATGGCGCAGCGCGTCCATTTGAATCTGCTGCTCGTCGGATAGCCGGCGCACCCGGGCTTGCAGTTCGCCGGGCGATAAGGTGCTGATGCGTTCGCCCTGTTCGTCGACCAGATAATCGGTTTTATCGAAGCAGATGAGTTTGTCGGCCTTCAGCGCAATGGCGATCTCCGCGGCCAGCTCGCTGGCCGCCAGATTGAAGGCCTGGCCGGATGGTGAGTAGCCCAGCGGCGCCTGTAACACCAGTCCGCCGCTGGCCAGCGCTGCGCGCAACCGTTCTGCGTGTACGCGCCGTACACGTCCGGTAAACAGGTGATCAACGCCATCGACGAGCCCGATCGGCTGCGCGGTCACGAAGTTGCCGGTGACCACATGTACATCGACGTTGTGCAGTGGCGAATTGGGTAGCCCGGTGGAAAACAGCGCCTCCAGGCGCGCGCGCATCTGGCCGTAGATGGCAGTGATTGCATCGATGCCGTCGGCGTCGGTGACCCTGCGTTGGCCGTGATACCTGGAACCGGGCAGGGCTTCATCGATTTGTGAACGCGCGCCATGTACCAGAACCAGGCGCACGCCGAGCACATGCAGAAGCGCCAGATCGTGCACGATGTTGGTCAGATTGCCGCCGGCAATGGCCTCGCCGCTCAGCATGACGACGAATGTTTTGTTGCGGTGGCCGCTGATATACGGCATGGAGCCGCGAAACCAGCGGGCGTATGCAGTGGTATCCATGTTCTAGTCTACGCAGTAACGTTGAATGACTTGCTGCAGCATGTGCCGCGCCGGATCGATCTGATCCCGGGCAAGAAATTCGTTGGGTTGATGAGCCTGATCGATGCTGCCGGGGCCGAACACCACGGTCTGCATGCCCAGGCTCTGCAGAAAATGCCCTTCGGTGCCGAACGCCACAGTGCCGGGGTTGTTGGCGGAAAGTTCTGCCAGCATCTGCACCAGTTCGCCCTGGGGGTCGGACTCGAAGGGTGGTACCGGTGGGTAATGGGTTTCGATGGCAAGCTGGGTGCCGCAGGCACTGATGACGCGCTGCAGAGCGGCATGCATCTGTTCGATGACTGCATCGGTATTCATGCCTGGCAGCAGCCGCAGGTCGATCTGCAGGGCGGCATGAGCGCAGATACGGTTGGGGCTGTCACCGGCATGCATACAGCCCAGATTCAGGGTAGGCGACTGCACTTCGAAAGCTGGGTTGATATTGCTTGCCGCAAGGTCCTCACGGAATCGAATGAGTTCCCCCATGACTTTGTGCATGGAGTCCAGCGCGTTGCAGCCTAATTCCGGATTGGATGAGTGTCCGGATGCACCCTTCAGACTGATGGTCAGAAACGCGATACCCTTGTGGGCATAAATCGGCGTCAGTCCGGTGGGTTCTCCGATGATTGCGTAGTCGGCCTTGGGCCGGCCGCTTTCTGCCAGATAACGAGCTCCGGCCATGGAAGATTCCTCATCTGAGGTTGCCACAATCATCAGCGGTGCCCGCAGATCGCCCTCGGCGAAGGCAGCGGCGGCCTGCAGGGCGACGGGAAAGAAACCTTTCATATCGCAGGTGCCCAGACCATAGAGCCGGTCATCGCGCTCGATCATGGTAAACGGGTCGGTCTGCCAGCGCGTTTCGTCATACGGCACTGTGTCGGTATGCCCGGCAAGCACCAGCCCGCCGTCACCGGCACCCAGGGTGGCGATGAGATTGGCTTTGTGGGGTGCATGGGGCAAGTTCATCAGCTCGGTGGTGAAGCCCATCGCGTCAAGCCAGTTGGCCAGATGTTCGACCACGCGCAGATTGCTGCGGTCGATTTCCGGCGTCGTGGAACTTACCGAGGGCTCCGACACCAGGCGGCCCAGCATTTCATCGAATTGGGGGAGGCTTCCCACTGACACGTTCTCTGGCTGAAACGGCGTATTGTAGGCGCACACGTCGTTTTAAGATATACGGGCGCACGGGGTAAGCCGAGCCGCTTCAGAGCGTGACCCGGGTCAAATCCGACCGCCTTTTTGCTTGCAAATCCGTGACTTAAGCGGATACTGCAGAGGAGATATCAACCATCAATGGATCAATGCGTGGCTAGTTCGGCGCCGAATTCACCGACTTCGATCAGCGCTTCCTCCGAGCCTGCTCCGGCGGGTGAGGTGGGCACCGTGGGCAGTCTGCCCAGATCCGCCAAGCCGGTACCCCAGCTTACCCAGCGGCGTGGCTTTGGTGGCATGCTGTTTGATACTGGCAACGAGCTGCTGCTGGACCTGCCGGTGGTGCTCGAAGCACTGGTCGAAGACGAGTTTCTCTCTCAGCGCCAGGCGGAAGACATTCTCATCGTGCCGGGTACCAAGAAAGAGCTGGGCATGCACCCGCTGGAGATTGTCGCCAGCAAAGAGTTAGAAGACCGTCATGCACCGGGCAAGCACCTCGATCTCGAAACCCTCACGATCTGGTTGAGTCAGCGCGCCGACCAACCGTATGTACGCATCGATCCGTTGAGCATCAACGTGAATGCGGCCACCGAGGTGATGTCCTATGCCTTTGCCCAGCGCCACAACATTCTGGCGTTGGAGGTGGCTGACGATTATGTGGTGATCGCCAGCGGTCAGCCCCACATGTTCGCCTGGGAGTCCATGCTCACCCAGACGTTGCGGGGCCGACGCATTCGCCGGGTGATCTGCAACCCCGCCGATCTGAGCCGCTACCAGCTCGAGTTCTACACCATCGCGCGTTCCGCCGCCAAGGCCGAAGAATCGGGCATGGAGGTGTCGACCATCACCAACTTCGAGCAGATGCTCGAACTGGGGTCGATGAAGTCACCGGAAGCCAACGACGCTCATGTAGTGAACATCGTCGACTGGCTGCTGCAGTATGCGTTCGATCAGCGCGCCAGTGATATTCATATAGAACCGCGCCGTGACAAGGGCCTGATCCGTTTCCGTATCGATGGCGTGTTGCACCACGTTTACGAATTGCCGAACCTGGTGAATGCGGCGGTCACCAGCCGATTGAAGATTCTCGGGCGCATGGATGTTGCCGAGAAACGGCGGCCTCAGGACGGCCGGGTGAAAACCGTGAGTCCTGATGGCGATGAGATCGAACTGCGTTTGTCGACACTGCCCACCGCCTTCGGCGAGAAGATGGTCATGCGGATCTTCGACCCCGACGTATTGCTGCGCAGCTTTACCGAGCTGGGACTGTCCGGTGACGATTATGAACGCTGGCATGGCATGGCTCATGCCAGCAACGGGATCGTGCTCGTTACCGGGCCCACCGGTTCGGGCAAGACGACGACCCTCTACAGTACGCTGAAGCAGCTGGCCACTGATGAGGTCAACGTGTGCACCATCGAGGACCCTATCGAGATGGTAGAGCCGTCATTCAACCAGATGCAGGTGCAGCACAATATTGAAGTATCGTTTGCGTCAGGCGTACGCGCGCTGCTGCGTCAGGACCCGGACATCATCATGATCGGTGAGATCCGCGACCTGGAGACCGCAGAAATGGCCATTCAGGCCGCGTTGACGGGGCACCTGGTTATCTCCACGCTGCACACCAACGATGCGCCGACCGCGGTTACCCGTATGCTCGATCTGGGTGTGCCGCCCTATATGATCAAAGCTACCGTGCTGGGCATCATGGCCCAGCGGCTGGTGCGAACGTTGTGTCCGCACTGCAAGGCGGAAGAAGACGTCGACAAAGAGGCCTGGGGACTGTTGACCCGGCCGTTCAAAGTGAAACCGCCAGCGAAGGTCTTTGCGCCCCAGGGTTGCCTGGAGTGTCGTGACACAGGCTACATGGGCCGCATGGGCATATATGAAATTCTGCCGATGACGAGCAAGATTCAGAGGCTGGTCAGCGGCGATGCTGATCTTGATGAACTGCGCAAAACCGGTTTTGCCGAAGGCATGCGCAGCCTCAGGCTGTCGGGTGCTCAGAAGGTAGGCGCGGGCGCGACTACCATCGCTGAAGTACTGCGTGTTTCTCCTGCTTCCCAGGATCTTTAAACCCTCCTTAAACTGAGCGGTGAATTGTGGTGCAATACGTGGCTGGCTCCTGACCGGTCATATGGGGTCACCGATCAACAATTTATGAGAACTGACGATTAATGAGTGAACCGACTTTCTCCGACCGCGACGGTTGGATCTGGATGGATGGAGACCTGGTCCCATGGCGTGATGCCAAGGTCCATGTGCTGACCCACACCCTGCATTATGGTATGGGCGTGTTCGAGGGTGTGCGGGCATACAATACGCCCAATGGCCCCTGTGTATTCCGCCTGGCAGAGCATACCGAACGGCTGTTCAATTCGGCGAAGATTCTCGGCATGACCATTCCGTATACACCGGAACAGGTCAATGCGGCGCAATGTGAAGTATTCAAAGCCAACGACCTGGACGAGGGTTATCTGCGCCCGATGGCGTTTCTGGGTAGTGAGGCCATGGGACTGCGGGCCAAGGGGCTGTCGGTTCACCTGAGTATCGCATCATGGCCCTGGCCGGACTACATGGACGCAGACTCGCGGGAGAAAGGGATCAAGGTGCGCACATCTTCATATACCCGGCACCATGTCAACATCACCATGTGCAAAGCCAAGTCCAACGGCAATTACACTAACTCGATACTGGCCCTGCACGAGGCGCTGGAATGTGGCTACGACGAAGCGCTGTTGCTCGACAATGAAGGCTACGTTGCGGAGGGTAGCGGCGAGAACATTTTCCTGGTGAAGAACGGTGAGTTACACACTCCGGAGTTGACCTCCTGCCTGGCCGGCATCACCAGAGATACCGTGTTTGCCCTGGCCCGGGAGCAGGGCCTCACGATCACTGAACGACGCATTACCCGTGATGAGGTCTACATTGCCGACGAGGCATTTTTCACCGGCACGGCTGCCGAAGTACTACCCATTCAATCACTCGATAATCGCACCATAGGCGGTGGCAAGCGCGGACCCGTGACAGAACGGTTGCAGAGCGCCTATTTCGATCAGGTACGTGGCCAGTGCGACAGTCACCCGGAATGGCATACCCCAGTGCAGTGAAAACTCTGATTGTCGCGCCGGCATGGGTAGGCGACATGGTCATGGCGCACACCCTGGTGCAGCGCCTGGTAGCCTGGCCCGACACCGGCGAGATTCACATGGCCGCTCCGCCGGCCACCGCGCCGCTGGCCCAGCGCATGCCCGGCGTCAGCAAAACCCACGTTGTGGAGTTTGCCCACGGCGAGCTGGGTATAGGCAAGCGCCGTCGGGTAGGTCGTCAACTGCGCCATGAGAACTACCAGCAGGCCTTTGTGTTGCCCAACAGTTGGAAGTCTGCGCTGCTGCCCTGGTTTGCCGGTATCAAACGACGCACCGGGTGGCATGGTGAAGCCCGCTATGTACTTCTCAATGATCGGCGGCGTCTCGAGCGCGAACGGTATCCGCTGATGATCGAGCGATTCATGGCGCTGGCAGACCCCGGTGGTGCGTTGCCGCTGCAACCATATCCGCTGCCGCAACTTGAACCGGATGCAGAGAATCTGAGCAGGCTGCTGCATGAACTGGGTCTGCGTGGCGAAGGCGTAACCGTGCTCTGCCCTGGGGCGGAATTCGGCGCGGCGAAAAAGTGGCCGGCTCACCACTATGCTGACATCGCACGCCGCGTGATGGGGAGTGGACGCCAGGTGTGGCTGATGGGCTCGCCAAAGGATGCCGAGGATTGTGCCGAAATCGCCGCGGCGGCCCCCGGGGTGACTGATCTGTCGGGCAGGACCACGTTACTCGATGCCGTAGATCTGATTTCAGTTGCCGAGCAGGTGGTGTGTAACGACTCGGGCCTTATGCATGTGGCTTGTGCGCTGGGGCGGCCAACAGTGGGGATTTTCGGCTCGACTTCGCCGCAGTTTACGCCGCCACTTGGCGAGAAGGCGGCAGTCGTGCAGCTTGAGCTGGAGTGTCGGCCTTGTTTCAAACGGACCTGTCCGCTGGGTCATCTGCAATGCCTGGAAGGGCTGCAGCCCGAACGGGTCACGGATCAAATGCTGGTGCGGGCGGACTGATCTGTTGCGCGCGCTGCTCATCAAAATGTCTTCGCTGGGCGATGTCATTCATGCAATGCCGGCGGTTACCGATGCCGCACGCCATGGCGTACATTTCGACTGGGTCGTCGAAGAAGGGTTTGCAGAGATTGTCCGTGCGCACCCAGCGGTACAGCGGGTGATTCCCATAGCCTGGCGGCGCTGGCGTGGCCAGTTGGGCAGTTCGCTGCCACAGATGCGGGATTTCTTCAGCACACTACGGGCAGATCGCTATGATGCGATCATCGATTCCCAGGGCCTGATCAAAAGCAGCCTGGTGTCGCTGCTGGCGCGGGGTTCGCGTCATGGTCTTTCTCACACCAGCGCCCGCGAACCCTGGGCAGCGTTCGCCTACGGCAATCGCATCAGAATAGCCCGGCGACAGCATGCCATAGAACGCCAACGACAATTGTTTGCTGAGGCCTTTGGCTACGAACTTACGGAGCATATGGCCACCGGTCTGGAGCACCACGGTCCCCGGGACAATCGCGTAGTGCTGCTGCACGGGACTACCTGGGAGAGCAAGCACTACCCGCTGCAGATGTGGCAGGCGTTGGCGCAGCTCATCGGTAACGACGGCTACCAACCTGTGGTGACCTGGGGCAGTCCTGCTGAAGAGCAGCGCGCCAGACAGATCGCCTCTGTGGCTGGTGCAACATTGCAGAACCGATTGAGCCTGGCGGAATTGACCGTGCAATTGAGCCGCGCGGCCCTGGTGATTGGCGTTGACTCGGGTTTGAGTCATCTCAGTGCCGCGCTCGCAACACCTACCCTCGGCCTGTTTGGCTCCACCGACGGAGACCTGACCGGCTGCCGGGGAGAAGCTGCTGCCATACTGCAGGCCCAGGTGCCGTGCTCGCCCTGCCTGGGCAAGCAGTGTCGTAGCTACACGGGAGCACCTCGCCAATGGAACCATGCGCCGGTGCAGCCTCCATGCTTTGCAACGCTACCCCCTGAACTCGTATGGCAACAGGGGCGTGGGATGATCGAGGCATATTGATGCGCGTCGCGCTTAGCATCTTCAAGTACTTCCCCTACGGAGGCATTCAGCGAGACATGCTGAAAGTCGCGCGTGAGTGCCTGCGGCGCGGTCACCAGGTGAAGGTGTTTTCGTTGCGCTGGGAGGGGCCGGCGGAGCCTGATCTCGATGTCGAATTGCTGCCGGTCGTGGGCATTAACAGGCACTCTCAGTATGATCATTTTGCTGTGGCATTGCATGAGGCCGTAGCCGATGACGAGTTCGATCTGCTGGTTGGATTTAACAAAATGCCAGGACTCGATGTCTATTATGCCGGCGACTCCTGTTACCTGGAAAAGTCTCTTACTCAACGTAGCGCTTTATATCGGCTGCTGCCGCGGTTTCGCAGCTTCGTCGCGGCTGAGCATTCAGTGTTCAGCAGCGACAGCGCCACTCAGATTTTAACCCTGTCCAACGGCGAGGTGCCGCGTTACCGGCACCTCTACCGGACCCAACCCGACCGTTTCCATGAGCTTCCGCCGGGCATCGAGCGTGACCGTGTTGCGCCAGCGGATGTGGCGCCTTATAGAGAGTCGGTACGTACGGAGCACGGCCTGGCCGAACACGACAATGTGGTTCTGTTCCTCGGCTCCGGCTTCATAAAGAAAGGACTCGACAGGGCTTTGCTGGCGCTGGCGGCGCTGCCGGCACACGTGCGGACGTGTACCCACCTGTTTGTCATTGGTCGGGATAAAGCCGACGCGTTTGAGCGGCTTGCCATGCGCCTTGGCGTCTCCAACCGGGTAACGTTTTATTCCGAGGGGCGCGACGACATACCGCGTTTTCTATTTGCTGCCGATGCGCTCATCCATCCCGCATATGACGAAACCGCCGGTATGGTCATTGTCGAGGCAATGCTGGCGGGCGTGCCCGCCGTGGTAACGAAGAACTGTGGTTACGCCTCCTATCTGGAGAAGTACCGGGCGGGAATTGTGCTGGAGAACCCGTTCTCTCAGACGGTATTGAACGAGGCTTTGCATGAACTGCTGAGCAGTGGCGATCGTGAGTGCTGGCGCCGCAACGGTATCGCGGCCGGAGAAGATGAACAGCTGTTCAGGCTGGTCCCGAGAACGGTGGATCTGCTGGAGCGGTTCGCCGGCGAGAAGCGACCGCTGCTGGTGTTTGCGCTGTTTCGTTACTTCCCCTTCGGTGGTCTGCAGAGGGACTTCATGCGCATTGCCATGGCCTGCCGGCAGGCCGGCTACGAGATCGTAGTTTACTGTCTAAGCTGGCAGGGTGATGTGCCGGAAGGGTTCAGAGTGATACGCGTGCCCGCCGAGATCATGCGTAACCATGTCAAATACCAGCGCTTTGCTGAACACGTCGCTGCCGAAGCAGGATGGCATCATCCGGCTGCCGTCATAGGGTTCAACAAGATACCGGGGCTGGACCTGTATTACGCGGCAGACTCCTGCTTCGAACAGAAAGCGCAGGAAATGCGCACGCCACTGTATCGGCTATTCGGTCGTTACCGGTTGATGTCCAGATTTGAAAAAGCGGTATTTGATCAGCACAGTGCCACGCGGATCATGCTGATAACACAACACCAGCGGGCGCCATTCCAGAAGTACTATCAAACCCAGGATGAACGGATGATCGTGGTGCCGCCGGGTATCAGCGCGGACCGGGCGCGACCGCAACACTGGCAGGAGCTTCGTGCCGGCGTGCGATCAGAGTTCGAATTGTCCGATGATGAGTTGCTGATGGTACTCATCGGTAGTGGGTTCATTACCAAGGGGCTGGATCGTGCTTTGCAGGTGCTGGCCTCGCTACCCGAAGAGCTGGCCACGCGTACCGGCATGCTGTTCTTAGGCCAGGATAATCCCGGCATGTTCCTGCGGCTGGCTGCAAGGCTGGGGGTAGCCGAACGTTTTATCATCAACAAAGGACGCGACGATATACCGGCGATTCTGCAGGGGGCCGATCTGATGGTACATCCTGCCTACATGGAAAGCGGTGGCATGGTGCTCATCGAAGCTGTCATCGCCGGTCTTCCGGTGATCGCCACCTCTGTCTGCGGGTTTGCCCACTTCATCAAAGATGCAGATGCCGGCGTTGTGCTCGCCGAGCCATTCGAGCAATCCGAACTGAACGAGCAGGTCGCCATTGCCCTGGGTGATGATGCGTGCAGGCAACGGTGGTCGGCTAACGGCGTCAGGTTCGGACGCACACGGCAGGATCTGTATGACATGCCCAGGCACGCTCTGGAATGCATCGAAACGTTTCTGGCTGAACGCGGCGCGCGCGTTCCGGTGGAGTCGGCGGGAGAGCAGCGGTGACCGGCACGTTCCTGCGCGATGAAATAGCTGCAGTATGGGCCGAGACCGACCCTCTGGAAGAGGCTTTTGCTCTGCGGGGGGACGTGTACAGAGACGTGGCCGGCCGCAAGACCATGCGCGTAGAGATTGACGGGCACTACTATTTTGTAAAACTGCACTACGGTGTGGGGTGGCGCGAGGTGGTCAAGAACTGGCTTGTGTTCAAGCGGCCGGTGATTGGCGCGGAAAATGAATATCTGGTCTGTCGCGACCTGCTTGAGCTTGACATTGCCGCACCGGTGCCGGCGGCTTTTGCTCAGTCGGCGGGCGCGATTGCCGCACGCCGATCGTTCGTTTTGTGTGATGAACTGAGCGGCTTTACCAGCCTGGAAGACATCACCGATGGCTGGATTGATCAGCCCGCCGATAGCCACAGCAGACAGCGGATGCTGTACGCCGTGGCCCGTTTTGCCCGCCGGTTCCACGAAGCTGGCTTCGTGCACCGTGACTTCTATATCTGTCACCTGCTGGCTCACGACGAGTCGCTGGCGCGGGGCGAGGTAGTGCTTGCCGTGCTCGATCTGCACCGCGCCCGGCGGTTTGCGGATCTTCCCGACCGCTGGCGGAAACGCGATATGGCGGCGTTGCTGTTTTCCAGTATGGACCTCGGATTCAACCGCAGAGATTGGCTGCGCTTTCTGCGCATTTACCGCGGCCAGCCATTGCGACAAACCTTTGCAGAGGAAGGTGATTTCTGGCGAGGAGTGCTGATTCGAGCAGAAAAGCTGTACGTCGAAGGGCTACGCAAGGGCATTGTCAAAGGGTTGTATCGGCCATGAAGTTCACTGCCAGGGGTCTCGAACTCGCCGGTAATGATCTGCTTGCGCCGCTGCTGGTGGCGCTGCAGCCCGATCCCAACGAAGAACCGGTCTGGGAGCAGGCTGGGGATCTGCAGATCAGCGAGGTCGCCAGAGTGTTGCCCGGCCGACGGCTCAGCGGGTCTGGCTTTTTCAATGGCAGGCCGGTTTTCGCGAAATTGTTCTACGGGCCGAAAGCCCGCCGATACTGGTTGCGTGAACTGACCGGGGCGGCCAACCTGCAACGGTCTGGTATATCTACGCCGGCGCTGCTTGCGCGAGGCGCATTTGTCGAGGGCGGGGGTTACTTTGTTATCTATGTGCCCCTGAGCGATGCGCAGAACCTGGCGGCGCATGTCGATGCGGATATTGGCGATGCCGTAGCGTTGCTGGCGAAGCTGCACGGCGCGGGCTTCATCCAGGCAGATATTCATGTGGGCAATTTCGTGCGCAGTGAATCCAATGCCCACATGGTAGACGCCGATGGTGTGCGTCGCGCTCACCTGTTGCGGCATCAGTTTGCCAACCTGGCACTGCTGCTTGCCCAGCGGGCACCTGCGTATGACGGGCAGATTGAGGGCCTGTGGCGGGAGTATGCTGCGCAGCGCGGTGAATATGTCGAGCGCGTGGGTTCAGCCGAAATGCTGATAGCGCTCACCCAGCGTCAGCGGCGACGCAGGGTCAGACGGTATCTGGCGAAGACTCAGCGCGAGTGTACGGAGTTTGTGCATCGCAAAAGCTGGCGATTCGACTGGCTGTGTGATCGTCGACTCGCGCGCAGTTTGCAGCGTTTCATGGTTTATCCTGAGGCACTGATTGCTGACGGTACGCCAATAAAGCTGGGCAACAGCGCCACGGTGGTTCGCATTGAGGTGGAGGGCGAGCGGTTCATAGTGAAACGCTACAACGTCAAGAATCTGGTGCATCGTGTACGGCGCTGGTTCAAGCGGCGCGCCCGGCGTGCATGGTGTAACGGCCATCACCTGGCATTTCTCGAGATTCCTACGGCGCGACCCATTGCGTTGCTGGAACAACGCGTGGGGTGGTTTGCCGGGGTCAGCTACCTGGTTATGCCGGATTGTGGCGAACGGGATCTGGCAGGCGTCCTGGCGCAATCGCCGGAGGAGTTTGACGAGCTGGCGCCTCAGGCGGCGGCGTTGTTGAATAAACTGCGTGGGGCGGGTCTGCGACATGGAGATCTCAAAGCGACCAATTTCGTGGTGTCAGAAAAAGGACTGGTCCTGATTGACTACGATGCTCTGACCACTGGTGATTCCAGCAAGGATATGGAGCGTTTTGTTGCGAACTGGGCTGACGATAGCGAACTGTCAGCCCGCTGGGCAGCGACGCTGTATGAGGCAGTACCATGATCGTACTGGGATTGTCCGGGGCGCTGAAACATGATCCTTCCGCTGCATTGTTGATCGACGGCGAGATCGCCGCCGCCGCGGAAGAAGAACGTTTCATTCGGGACAAACACGCCAGGAACAAGCTGCCTTTTGAATCAGCGAAATTCTGTCTCGATTACGCCCGGGTCAAGCCCGAGCATGTTGACTTTGTGGCCTTCCCTTTCGCGCCGATCGGCCTGTCCTCGACAGCTCGCTGGCACTTTGCCTGGCGCCACTGGTATGCGCCCGACCGCGCGATCGAAGCGCTGCTGAACGGGAATCGGCGCTTCCGTGCGCACCGCAAATCCATCCTCGGCATGGGTGAGTCGCTTGGCATCGACTGGTCGCGTACCGATTTCGTGCCGGTAGAGCATCATCTCGCCCATGCTTCCAGTGCATATCACCTGTCTGATTTTGATGGCAAGTGTGCGGTTCTCGGGGTCGATGGCAAGGGCGAATACGCCACTACTTTCTTGGGATATGGTGAAGCTGGCCGGATTCATCGGATCAAGGAATATTATGACCCGGACTCCCTTGGTGGAGTGTACGGGGCGATTACCGAGTACCTCGGTTTCGAAATGCTCGACGGGGAATACAAGGTCATGGGTATGGCGCCATATGGCGATGCCCGGCGTCATGACCTGTCCCGCCTGATACGACCTACCAGTGATGGGTTTCGCGTCAACACCCGAATGGTCAATACCATAGGGGTGCGGCGTCACAAAGAGAATGGTCGGGGATTTTTCTTCAGCGACGAGCTCATCGACTGGCTCGGACCGCGCCGTGTCGGAGACGCTGCCGACGACCCGTATATCCACTATGCCGCGTCGATGCAGGCACTGTTTGAAGAGTGGGTCTGCAAACTCATCGATCTGCACCTTGCAGACGTGTTGGCGGAGACCGGCAAACTGGCCTTCGCCGGCGGTGGCGCGCTCAACGTGAAGCTCAACCAGCATCTGCTCGATAGAGACGACATAGAAGAACTGTTCGTGCAGCCGGCCTCTGGCGATTCGGGTACTGCGTTGGGTGCGGCGACCTATGTGGCTAAACAGCGTGGCGGCGAAGTGAAACCTATGCGCCACGCCTATCTGGGTCCTAAGTACACCAATGATCAGTGTGCGGAGGCTCTGGCCGACTATGAGGGGTTATGCAGCTGGCGGCGTATGCAAGACCCGGCCCGGGAAACCGCCGACGTGCTCGCTGCCGGCAACCCGGTGGCCTGGTTTCATGGCCGCATGGAATTCGGGCCGCGCGCCCTTGGCGGGCGCAGTATTCTGGGCTGCCCGAATTCGCCGGGGATTGCAGATCGCATCAACGAGCAGATCAAATTCCGTGAACGCTGGCGTCCATTCTGCCCGAGCATGCTGGACCGGGTGGCGGCGGAGATTCTGCAGACCGATCACCCGGCACCGTATATGACCATTACCTTCGAGGTTGCGGAAGCCTGGCGCGCGCGAATTCCCGAGGTGGTCCATGAAGATGGCACGGCCAGGGCGCAGATCGTCGACAAGCAAACCAACCCCCGTTACTACGCGCTGCTGGAAGCGCTGGAAGAGCGCACCGGCAATGCCGTGGTGCTGAATACTTCTCTCAATCGACGGGGCGAAGCCATGGTGTGTTCCCCCCAGGATGCGTTGAACATGTTCTTTGGGTCAGATCTGGAGTATCTGGTGCTGGAGGACTGGCTGGTGACTAAAGCCGAGATTCAGTCGTAGAAGGAAGGTTCTCCCTCCGGGCGGGTCTTGAAGCGTTTGTGCAACCACAGATACTGCTCCGGATGCAGCCGCACTTGCGCTTCCAGCAGCGCGTTCATCCGTTGTGCATCCGCCTGGTCATCCCTGGAAGGAAAGTCTTCCACCACGGGTGAAAACGTAATGGTCCAGCCATGTCGCTCCCGGTCACGGGTCTGGCGCATGAGCAGTACAGGAGATTTGTTCAGCCGGGCGAAGCGCGAGGTCGCGACGATGGTGGCGGCCTGTACGCCGAAGAATGGTGCAAACACCGAATGCTTGCGCCCGTAGTCCTGGTCGGCGGCATACCAGATCACCCGGCCTTTCTTGAGGCGGCGCAGCACCTGTCGGGTATCTTCCCGTTCGATGACCCCGTCGAAGTAGCGCTTGCGGCCGCTGACCTGCAGCCATTCCCACACCGGGTTCTTATTGAAGCGGTACATGACGTCCAGGTATCCAAGATCACTCAGCGGCTGACTGATAGCGTCCATCACCGCATAGTGGCCACCTACCAGCACTACACCGCGCCCCTGGGCAACTGCTTCGTCGAGGTGGTGTCTGCCGTGAATCTCGAATCTGGGGCGCAGGTCTTTGTGCGGATTCAGCCAGGGGATCATCAACTCCAGCGCGCCGATGGTGACTTCCTGAAAAACGCGCTGGGCCATGGCGGTGCGCTGGGCTTCGTCGAGTTCGGGGAAGCAATGCCGCAGATTAGTCAGTACGACTTTGCGCCGCGAACTGGCAGCGTGATACGTGAGAATTCCCAGTCGATCTCCGAGACGGAAAATCCAGGACACCGGCAGGCGCGCGATCAGCCAGGCCAGGCCGACCACCAGCCAGGTGGGCCAGACACGGGGCGAATAGATCCTGGCGATCGGTTTACGCTTGCGTTTACGGCGCGGCTTGGGGGTGTTCTCATTCATCGGGCGCGGATCATAGCGGGTCTGGCACGCTGAGGCGAACCGGGCTGTATGCTAACATCCGCGCACAGTAAATCACCGGGTACCCTCTTGAGCGCACAAGCGGCAACTCCAGAACTCCCCTCCGTCAGCCATCTGCACGTACTGGTGGTTGGCGATGTGATGCTCGACCGTTACTGGCAGGGTCCAGCCGAGCGTGTTTCACCGGAAGCGCCGGTGCCGGTGGTGCATGTGCGCAGTGATGAACATCGCCCAGGCGGCGCCGCTAACGTGGCCCTCAACATCGTCAGCCTGGGCGCGCAGTGCACATTAGTGGGCCTGGTGGGCGAAGACGAGGCCGCTGCCCAGCTCGAAACGACTCTCAGCGCAGCCGGTGTACAGTGCGATTTCGTTGCTGTGCCGGACTGGCCGACGATCGTGAAATTGCGTCTGCTGGCCCAGAAGCAGCAGCTCATGCGTGCGGACTTTGAGGAGGTGGTGCCGGATTTCGGCACCAGCGAACGTATAGGTTTGATGCTCAATAAAGTTGAGAAACATCTGCGCAATGCTCAGGCGATGATCCTGGAAGACTATGACAAAGGCGCCATCGAAGATCCCAGGGCCATGATCCATGCCGCGCGCAACGATAGTGTGCCGGTGCTGGTGGACCCGAAAATGAAACCGCTCTCCGCATACAGTGGCTCTACCGTCATAAAGCCAAATGAAAAAGAGTTTTCTCATGCCGTGGGCGAGGTGAATGACATAGGCACGGCCGCCCAGGCGTTGTGTGGTGAACTGGACGTGTCCGGTCTGGTCGTTACGCAAGGTGGAGCAGGCATGTCAGTGTGCACCGCCGAAGAGGTACGCCACATTCCCGCGCGACCGGTAGAGGTATATGACGTGACCGGTGCTGGCGATACCACCGCAGCAAACCTCGCGCTGGGGCTTGCCCTGGGCATGCCACTGCTCGACTGCGCGCGCATCGCAAATGTGGCCGCCAGCATCGCGGTGTCGAAATCCGGTACCGCGCCGGTAACGGGCCCGGAATTGCGCAATGTATTGAGCGGCGCCGTGTCTGACCAGGGTCTGATGGAGCGTGACCAGCTGGCTGGTGAAGTCGCCCGGGCCAAACAGGCGGGAGAGCGGGTGGTATTCACCAATGGCTGCTTCGACATTCTGCATGCTGGTCATGTGACCTATCTTGCAGAAGCGGCGGCACTCGGCGACAGGTTGATTGTCGCAGTCAATTCCGATGAATCTGTCACCGGGCTCAAGGGCCCTGGCCGTCCGGTCATTCCCCTTGAAGGGCGCAGCCGAGTGCTGGCCGGTCTCGGTTGTGTCGACTGGGTTGTGGGTTTCGGCGAGGAAACGCCGGAGCCATTGCTCGAACTATTGAAACCCGATGTGCTGGTCAAAGGTGGCGATTATGCGCCCGACGGCGTAGTCGGTGCCGATATTGTGCGGAATTACGGTGGGGAAGTGCATGTGCTGAGCCTGGTTTCAGAGCTTTCGACGACCGCCATCGTCGACCGGATCCGCAGTAGCGAAAGCCATTAACCCGCGGAGATCGCTACCGCATTCTCCCTCAGATGATGGGGATTCGTGGTGCCCACTACGATACTGTGTACTCCCGGGAAATCAGCCACGAAACGCAGATCTTCGGATCTGCCGTGCCCGCTGGCCAGGGCCTTTTTTATGAGAATGCCGCAGCCTTGACCCGCCGCCCGGGCGATCAATTCCGCTTCGTCGGTAAAGTCGCGATTCAGCGTAGCCATGAGCACGTCTACGCCCGCGTCCAATGCGTGCTCGGCACCTTCGACGGTTTTGTGGGACATGCCAATCGCGCGAATCTTACCTTCCTCTTTGAGTGCCTGGAGCGCCGCCAGCGTTCCGTAGTGTTCAATGATCTGCTCGTCATTGCCATCTGAGTGAATCAATACGATGTCCAGCCGGTCGGTGCGCAGCCTGCGCAGTGAGCGCTCGACGCTGATGCGACAATGTTCCGGTGTGAAATCGAAAGTCGACCTGGCGCCATCGAATTCCTCACCCACCTTCGTGCAGATCAGCCAGTCATTTCGCTGGCCGTGCAGTAGACCGCCCAGCCGCTCCTCGGAGGTGCCGTAGGCCGGCGCGGTGTCGATCAGGTTGATGCCGAGCGCCCTGGCGGTGGCCAGCAGTTCACGAGCTTCGCCGTCTGTTGGCATTTTCGCAGCGGACGGGTATTTGACGCCGGCGGTGCGGCCGAACTTGACGGTGCCGAGACTGAGTTTGGCCGCGCGCATGCCGGTGTTGCCCAGGTCATTCATGGGTACCACGGCAAGCTGCCCAGTTCCGCTCGGGGTTGACTAGTGCGCGGGAGATCGCCGCCTTGCGGTGCAGGGAGTAAGGCGAGCAGGCGGTCGCCGAGATCCGGCGCCAGGGTCAGCTTTGTGGGGAAACACTGAATGAAATCCCCGCTCTCGGCGACGAACGCATTGTCTGGCTTCAGGCCACTGCGCTGCTTGGGCTCCGCTCGATTGACATAGAGGGTTTCGAATTGCGCACCCTGCCAATGCAGCCATGGCACACACGTTTCGAGTTCGGCCTTTGCCGTTTCGATCTGTTGCCTGTCGCTGCGCGACACACCTAGAGTGGCCAGGCGTCCTCCCAGGTACCAGATCAAGCCGCGCTCACTGAAATGGCTTGTTATGGTCAGACGCGGTTCCGCCGATGACACACCGGTCAGACAGTGTGCGTACAGCTCGACGTTGTGCGCTGGCCTGACAAGTACTTGCTTCAGTGGTCGCTGCTGTACTTCAATGTTGCTGACGTCCAGCGCTTCGAGCAAAGCCGCAGTGCCATTGCCCGCGCAGCTGATCAGGCGGTGCGCATGCACCTCGCAGTCCGCCAGGGTTATGTCATAACCGCCGGCGGCTGACCGTGTGTTGTTGTGGTCGAGCTTCAATCGAAAGACCCGATCCCGATAGGGGCTAATCAACGTTTCCAGCAGTGAACGGGCGTCGAGCACGAAGTCGTCCAATGCGTACACCACGCCGTCGAACCCTTTGAATGCCTGAGGCCATTCGTGTTGGTTAACCTTGTGTATGCGCCCGCGCAATGCCTTGCTGGCGAAAAATGTCGTCAGCCGTCCGCGGGCAGAGTCGTTGCTGAACATGAAATACCGATCAGACAGCAGCCGTACGCCGCGCAGGTCGACCGGGTCGTCACCGGTGAGACAGCTGCGCCATCGCGAGGGCATCCGGGCAATCGCCTCGGACGCGCCGGTAAGCTGGCCGCTCAACGCATACTTGAGGCCGCCGTGAATCATGCCCTGGGAAGCCAGTGTCTGATCGCACCCCAGAACCTCGGCTTCGAACAGCACCGTGTTGTAGCCGGCGCTGCATAATAGATTGAGCGCCCATGCTCCGGCGATACCCCCGCCCACGATAGCTGCGTCGATGTTGTAGGTCGGCATGTTGTTGGAAAGGTGTGTCGCGTGGAGCTGAGATTGACAGTTTAATGGTGACCCATCAGTCTGCAACCATGATGCACAGGTTCTATCGTCTAGTACTTTATCTTGCCCTGCCCCTGGTATGGCTGCGTCTGCTGCGGCGCGCACGCAAGGAACCCGAATATGGGCTGCGCCGTGCTGAGCGATTCGGCGGGGTACCGGAAGCTGTTCGATCGGGGTGTATCTGGGTACATACCGTATCCGCGGGCGAAACCATTGCCGCTGCGCCCCTGATTGCGGAACTAGCCGCGGAGTTTGCCGATCAGCGGTTCCTGGTAACCACCATGACACCCACCGGTTCGGCTCAGGTCCAGGACAGGCTGGCGGGTGTGGTGGACCATTGTTATGCACCCTATGACTTCGGTTTTGCGGTCAGACGCTTCTTTGATCGCGTACAGCCACGCCTGCTGGTGCTCATGGAAACGGAGCTGTGGCCCAACCTGATCGCGGAAGCGGACCGGCGGGGTGTACCGGTCTATCTTGTCAACGCGCGGCTCTCGGCAAGTTCGGCGGCGGGTTACGCGCGCATCGGCGGGCTCACCAGGCCGATGCTGCAGCGTCTGTCGTACATTGCCTGCCAGAATGAGGAACACGTTGCGCGCTTTGTCGAGCTCGGTGCGGCGCCGGACACTGCTTGTGTCATGGGTAGTGTCAAATATGATGTTTCGCTGCCGCAAGGATTTTCCACAGACGCGGCTGCCCTGCGCGGTGAGTTGGGCTTCGCCGACAAACCGGTATGGATTGCTGCGTCGACCCACCCGGGAGAGGACGAACAGGTACTCGAAGCGTTCAAGCTGATCAGATCGGTATTGCCGGAAGCGCGCCTGGTGCTGGTGCCCCGCCACCCCGTGCGGACGGATGAAGTCTGCGATATGGCGCAACACGCCGGATACAGTGTTCGCAAGCACAGCGAGGGTTGCGGTGATGAGCCGGCAGATGTGCTGGTAGGCGACACCATGGGAACCTTGCTGGGTCTATATGGCATAGCGGATGTCGCTTTTGTGGGCGGCAGTCTGGTGGAAAATGGCGGACACAACCCGTTGGAGCCAGCGGTGTGCAAGTTGCCGGTATTGTGCGGCCCTCACCAGTTCAATTTCACGCAGATCATGGCGGAACTGGGTGAGCGTGGTGGGCTCATGACCGTAGACGATGCACAGATGCTGGGTCAGGCGGTACTGGCGCTGCTGCAGGACGAAGCACAGCGCCGCCGGGTGGGTGAGCATGCCGCGGCGGCGTTGGTGGAAAATGCCGGCGCTACCAGGCGCCTCGCACAGCTACTGGGTGGCGCGATCCGCGCGTTGCCGCAGTGAGACCTGGCGCTGTACCTGATCGTTCGCATCGGTAAATCTATTGAGCTCTTCCAGGTCGGCACCTTCTAATGTACCGGCCACCTGTTTCAGTAACATTAGATCGAGAACGTAGTTGTAGCGGGAATCGGCATAGTCGAACTGCGAGCGGAACAGCGACTGCTGAGCCTGCAGGACGTCAACGATGTTGCGCGTGCCCACCTCATAGCCGGTTTCCGTCGCCTCCAGAGCCGATTGTGCTGAAGCGATTGCCTTCAGACGCGCCCGAACCCGCACTACATCCGTTGCCACCGACTGATACAGATTTCGCGTGTCTCGGGTGACCGTGCGCTGTTGATCGAGCAGCAGTTCCTGGGCGCGATCACGATTGGCGGTGGCTTCCTTGGCGCGGGCCCGCGTCAAGCCGCCACTGTACAGGGGCAGGTTGAACTGCAGACCGTAAATGGTCGTGTCGGTAACATCGGAATTAAAGAAGTTGGGAGCGCCGCTCACCGAGTGCGCTTGAGTTACCGTTGCCTCAATGGTGGGCAGATGTCCCGAGCGTCGAGCCCGCACTGCGCGTCGTGCCGCAGCAAGCTGAGCTTGAGCGGTCTTGATGCCCAGGTTGGATGACATTGCGGCTTTGACCCAGGTGTCTCCATCGGCGGGGTTGGGATTCACGATCGGCAGCATTTCCGAGAGCCTGTCTAATGCGGTGTAGCTGATACCGGTCAGAGTAGAGAGACTTTCGAAGAATATGTCGTGATCACCGTCGGCCTGAATGCGGCTTACCACGGCGCTGTCGTAAACCGCCTGGGACTCCAGTACATCTGTAATTGCCACCAGGCCCACATCGAAGCGCTGCTGTACCTGTTCGAGCTGGCGCTTCACCGCGGCTTCTTCTGCGGCGGTGGAATCCAGCAGATCCTGGGCGCGCAGCACGTTGAGGTAAGCCTGCACTACGCGCACGATCAGCTGCTGCTCTGCAGCCAGCAGGTCATAGCGCGCAGCATCCACACTGGCCCGGGCGGAAGACAGGTTGAACCAGCCTTCCATGTTCAGCAACGGTGCACGCAATTGCGCATTCCAGCCGTGATCATTGAATGACAGATCACCAACGCTGGGAATATCAATCTCGGTAAGGCTGGTGGAAGCGCTGGCACCGAGGGTCGGCAGCAGGGCTGAACGGGCCTGGGGCACCGACTGCTGGGTCGCCGCGTATCCCGCCCGGGAAGCGCGCAGCAGCGCATCATTGTCTTTGGCGGCCTGGTAAACATCCAGCAGGTTTTCCGCATAGGCTGGGGGGCCGGAGGCGGTGAGCAGCAGGAACGAAGAGAATAAGGCCGGTGTTAAAACCTTGCCCAGAAACCGGATATGTCGAGTCATGAAATTCATGTTGGTCCCTGCAGTTGATACGCTGGGCCAGGGTGTGTCGGCGCACCCTGATCGTTTTGGGTAGATATTACACGTCCAGCACCATTTCTGGCAGGCCGCTTTTAAAAGATTCCCATTTGCTGGCACAAAGTCGCATATGCTGCACAAAAGCTCTGGCGACCAGCGTAACAACTTGTGGGCTGTTTCTGGTTTTGCCTGCCGGCCTGAAATTTCCATGGGTTTTGGGGTGACCCCGCAGGGGCGCGCGGGTATATTGGCCAGGTCAGCTCCAGGAAAAGATCTCATCAGCGAAGCCCATGTCAGAAAAACGCCCTGAAACCGACGCGGATATTCTGAGCCGCTCACGCATGGTGAGCAGCGCGCAGCTGCGCCGCCGCCGGCGCAAGGGCGGTTACAGCGTCGATCTGCCCTCCCACATGGCGGAGTGTGATGCCAATTACCACCGGTTGATGCAGTTGTTCCCTGACCTGCGTGAAGAAGATGAGCGCCAGCTGTCACTGCCGCTGCCTGCGCTGCAGGCCGATGTGGTGTTTGTGGTGGCGGAAAAGGGCCCGTATACGACATTGTTGAACATCGACGTCAATAGCGACCAGAAATGGTTCGCCATGGCGGGCGCCCCAGCCATGGACGTGCGTGTCTACCACGATGCACGCAGTGCCGAGGTAGTATCCTATCAGCAGCAGAATCGTTTTCACGGCACCTATGAATATCCCAACACGCGCATGCGCCAGCGCGATGAAAAAGCTCAGATCAACCGTTTCCTGGGCGAGTTTCTGACCCTCTGTCTGGAACATGGCGCCAGCGCGCACCCGATTAAGTTTTCTTGATCGTTTTGCAGATTTCAGATTGTCACCTGGTCGCTGCCGGTGAAACCCTGCTTGACGTAGATACCCAGGCTACATTGGAAGCAGTGCTTGAGCATGCGGTAGCGGGTCACCAGCCCGATGCCATCATCGCCAGCGGTGATCTTGTGCATACGCCACATGTGGAAGTTTACGAGCGATTCGAGGCCACCGTGCGCCGCTACTGTAAAGCGCCGATGCTCTGCCTGGCAGGTAACCACGATGTGCTGGCGCCCATGGTCGAGGCGGGTCTGCCAATGCACGCTCTGCAAATCGGTGATTGGAGTATCGTACCGCTGGATTCCCACCAGGACGACGCGCCGGCAGCGCTGGTCGAGCAGGCTGACCGGGATGCGGCGGGACGAGCTCTGGCCGCCGCCACGGGGGATCATTGTCTGGTCGCCACGCATCATCCGTTGGTCGAAGTAAATTCACCCTGGCTTGACAAGGACAGGATTCAAAACGCTTCAGAACTGGTAGAATGGTTGTCCGAATGCAGTGCGGTTAGCGGCATCAGCAGATTGCGAGGCGTTGTGTTCGGTCATGCCCACCAGGCTGTCGAAGAGGTTTGTGGCGGCGTGCCGGTTCTTGGCGTGCCGTCTACCTGCTTTCAGTTTTTGCCGCAAAGCGAAAGGTTCAGCCTGGATGACAAAGCGCCGGGATACAGGTGGTTGTTCCTTGATGACAAAGAGGATGGTAGCGACGCTGGCTTCACCAGCCGTGTCGAGCGTTTGAATTCCTGATCACAAGAGATTATGGCAGAGAAGAATTATTCCGCAGCATCGTTGCAGGTGCTATCCGGGCTGGAGCCGGTTAGACGGCGGCCAGGTATGTATACCGACACCACGCGCCCCAACCATCTGGTTCAGGAAGTGGTGGACAACAGCGTCGACGAAGCCATTGCCGGCTTCTGCCGGGAGATCGAAGTCACCCTGTACAAAGATGGTTCAGTGGAAGTCATCGATGATGGGCGGGGTATGCCGGTGGACATACACCCTCAGCACAAGGTCTCTGGCGTTGAACTGATTCTCACGCGGCTGCACTCCGGCGGCAAATTCGATAACGAAAACTACAGCTTCTCTGGCGGTCTGCACGGCGTCGGTGTGTCGGTTGTGAATGCGCTGTCGGAATGGCTTGAAGTCGAGGTGAAGCGGGAGGGCGAGCTGCACGCCCAGGGTTACGCAAAGGGTAAGGCCAAAGGCAAGCTCAAAGCCGTCGACAGCGTGGGCAAACGCAACACCGGCACCACCATCCGCTTTCTGCCGGAAGCGAGCTACTTCGATTCCGCCAATATCTCGGTGCCTCGGCTGCGGCATCTGCTGCGGGCCAAGGCAGTATTGTGTCCCGGCCTGCGGGTCAGTCTCGATGTCGAAGGCAAACCCGAAGAAAGTGAATCCTGGTGCTACGAAGATGGCCTGAAGGGCTATCTCGACAACGCGCTGGCGGGTGCCGAAACGGTGCCGGCACAAACCATTATGCATAGTGCCGAAGGCAACGCCGAAGCGGTTGACTATGCCGTTAAATGGGTTGTCGACGGCGGCGAACTGGTTACCGAGTCGTACGTCAATCTGATCCCCACCGTTCAGGGCGGCACCCACGTCAACGGCCTGCGTTCCGGGCTGGTAGATGCGCTGAAGGAATTCTGCGAGTTCCGCGACCTTATCCCCCGGGGCGTGAAGCTTACCGGCGATGACCTGTGGGAACAGTGCAGTTACGTATTATCGGCCAAGCTTACCGATCCGCAGTTTGCCGGCCAGACCAAGGAGCGGTTGTCCTCCCGGCAGTCGGCTGCGTTTATATCCGGGGTTGCCAAGGATGCGTTCAGTCTGTGGCTCAACGAACATCCGGAGGAAGGCGAGAAGATTGCTGAACTGGCTATCCGCAATGCTCAGCGCAGGGTGCAGGCGGCAAAGAAAGTCGCGCGCAAGAAAGTGACTTCCGGACCGGCTTTGCCGGGTAAGCTCGCGGACTGCTCAGGCCAGGATGCAGACCGAGCGGAGCTGTTCCTGGTGGAAGGCGACTCAGCCGGAGGCTCGGCGAAACAGGCCCGCGACAGGGAGTTTCAGGCGGTACTGCCGCTGCGCGGCAAGATCCTGAACACCTGGGAAGTAGACTCCAGCCAGGTGCTGGCCTCGGCGGAGGTTCATGACATCGCCATCGCACTGGGGGTTGACCCCGGATCCAATGACATCAGCGGTCTGCGCTACAACAAGGTCTGCATTCTTGCAGATGCCGATTCAGATGGTCTGCACATCGCCACGCTTTTGTGCGCCTTATTTGTCAGGCATTTCCGCGCGCTGGTCGAGCAGGGCCATGTCTACGTCGCCATGCCGCCCCTGTACCGCATCGACATCGGTAAGGAAGTCTTCTATGCATTGGATGAAGCTGAAAAAGAAGGCGTGCTCGATCGCATCGTCGCGGAAAAGAAACGCGGTACGCCGGTGGTGCAACGCTTCAAAGGTCTCGGCGAAATGAATCCCATACAACTGCGTGAAACCACCATGGATCCTGACAGCCGCCGCCTGGTGCAACTGGCTCTGGGCGGGATCAAAAAGACCGAAGAAATGATGGACATGCTGCTGGCCAAAAAACGCGCTTCCGATCGGCGCAACTGGCTTGAGAAGAAAGGCGACCAGGCCGCCCTGGCCTAGTCAGAGGCTCCATAAAACCTGACAACTGATATGACCGAAGAAACTCAAGATCCTGATGTAGAACAGATCGCGCTGGCATCGTATACCGAACGCGCATATCTCGATTATTCGATGTATGTGATCAACGACCGGGCGCTGCCGCATATCGCCGATGGCTTGAAGCCCGTGCAACGGCGCATCATTTACGCCATGGGGCAACTGGGCCTGAACAGCCAGGCGAAACATTCGAAGTCGGCGAAAACCGTTGGCGATGTGCTGGGCAACTACCATCCCCACGGCGACAGTGCCTGCTACGAAGCCATGGTGCACATGGCGCAACCGTTTTCGTTCCGCTACCCGCTGGTTGACGGGCAGGGCAACTGGGGTGCGCCGGACGACCCGAAGTCGTTCGCGGCAATGCGCTACACTGAGGCGCGGCTGTCGCGCTATGCAGATCTGCTGCTGGCTGAATCACGCCAGGGCACCGTCGATTTCATTGCGACCTTCGACGCCAGCGGTGTCGAACCGCAATTGCTGCCGGCGCAACTACCATTTGTGTTGCTCAATGGCAGCACCGGGATTGCCGTGGGCATGGCCACCGACATGCCATCACACAATCTCAACGAAGTCGTCAGCGCCTGCATACATATGCTCGACAGTCCCAGGGCGACGGTCGCAGATATCATGACCCATATAAAGGCGCCGGACTATCCCACCGATGCCCAGATCATCACGCCGGCTGACGAAATCCGCGAGGTTTACGAAAGCGGCCGCGGTAGTATCAAGGCGCGCGCTGTTTATCACAGGGAAGCCGGCGAGATCGTCGTGACGGCACTGCCGCACCAGGCATCACCTGCTAAAATTCTCGAGCAGATCGCCCAGCAGATGCATGCCAAGAAGCTACCTATGCTGGTCGATCTGCGTGATGAGTCGGACCACGAGAATCCCACTCGCCTGGTGCTGGTGCCCCGCTCCAATCGGGTCGATGTGGAACGGCTCATGAGCCATCTGTTTGCCACCACTGACTTAGAACGCAGTTACCGGGTCAACCTCAACATGATCGGCCTCGATCAGCGGCCCCAGGTGAAGGATCTCGCGCAGATTATCAAGGAATGGCTGGTCTACCGACAGGATGTGGTAACAAGGCGCCTCAGCTTCCGCCTGGATAAGATCAACGAACGCCTGCACATCCTCGAAGGACTGTTGATCGCCTACCTCAATATCGATGAAGTCATCCGCATCATCCGCGAGGAAGACAAGCCTAAAGAAGAGCTGATGAAGCGCTACGACCTGTCGGAGATTCAGGCTAATGCCATTCTCGACCTGCGTCTGCGGCAACTGGCCAAACTCGAAGAGATCAAACTCAAGACCGAGCAGGATGAGCTGTCGGCAGAGAAAGCCGGATTGGAAAAAATCCTGGGGTCCAAGGCGCGCCTGCGCACCCTGGTAAAAAAGGAATTGCTGGCCATCGCCGGAGAATACGGTGACGATCGTCGCTCGCCCCTGGTAGCCGCCGGCGAAGCCCAGGCATTCAGCGAAGAGGATCTGCTGAGCAACGATCCAATCACCGTTGTGATGTCCGATAAAGGCTGGATACGCGCTGCCAAAGGCCACGACATGGATCCTCAGGAGCTGAGCTATCGCAGCGGCGACCGGTTTGCCAACGCCGCTCGGGGCCGCACCAACGAAACACTGGTGTTTTTCGATTCATCGGGGCGCGCATACAACACGCCGCCGCATACATTGCCTTCTGCCCGTGGCCAGGGCGAACCGCTCACTGGCCGCTTCAAACCACCACAGGGTGCGCGCTTCATTGGCGTCGCGATGGGGGGTGGAGATGCGCAGATTGTGATGGCGTCCGATGCCGGATTCGGTTTCATCGGTCGTCTGCAGGATATGGTGACCAAAAACAAGGCCGGTAAAGCGGTGCTGAGCGTGCCATCCCCTGGAAGCGCGCTGGCGCCGAGTATGATCGATGCCGAGCGACTTGACGACAGCTGGGTTGCTGCGGTCACCGACCAGGGCCGTATGCTGGTGTTCCCCCTCAAGGATGTGCCCGAGCTGGCACGCGGCAAGGGAAACAAACTGATCAATGTGCCCACGGCGGCCTTCAAAGCCGGTGAAGAAGCCATGATCGCCGCCGTGGTGGTGACCTCGGACGAAGAACTGGTGGTGCATGCCGGCCAGCGTCATCTGCGTCTGAAGCACAAAGACCTGAGCAACTACATTGGCGAGCGCGCAAGGCGCGGGCGTAAGCTACCACGGGGATTCCAGAAGGTTGATCGACTGAGCGTCAGTTAGCACAAGGCAACATGCCCTAGCTGACTGATTGGTTGAACCCCAGGACTAGATCGGCCTGGTTGGCCACCAGCAGGGCCTGCGGTTCCGGCAGTTCGGAGACCAGATACGGTGAGGCGCTGCCCTCATTGTCGGTGAGATCTGAGACTAGCGGATGATTGAATGGTGTAGCCCAGGCCTTCTCATTTTCGCTGAGCAGTTCGAATACTTCGGGTGCCAGCGCTACCGAATCTGGGCGGGCCAGTGCGGCAGTGGTCATGGCGCTGTCTAGATCGAGGCTTTCTTGCAGCGCATTGACGGGTAGAGAAACGAGCTCGGTGGGAGAGTCCGGGCACAAAGCTTCAGTAAGGAAGTAGCGGAACTCTCCCTTGGTTTCGAATTCGCTGAGCAGGCGCTGCAGCAGGAAAGCTGCACAAAGCGCCTGCCCGGCGTTTACCGCGTGCCTATCGAACAGCAGTGCTACCCCTCGTTCGCCTAATTCCGTGGCGAACCCGTGATGTATAGCGCTGGCCTCTGTGGCCATGTCCAGAGCGTCGGCAATGGCCTGATGGCGCTGGGTGCCGCTCAATGACAGCTGGTTGTAGAGATTGACCACCAGACAGAAGCTCTGTTGAGGCACCGCGTCCGGAGCTTGCGGTACCGAAACGATGGGCAGGGAGCGATTACCCCGAGCCGACAACTGCATGACCCCCAGACTGGCCAGCGGCGCCGCGGCCATTGCCAGGAGCGACAGCAACCACGCCAGCGCTCGGGAAGGTGGTGCGAAGGCGGCAGGGTCGACCACCAGGGTTACGTATCCCGTGATGGTGTCGTCCAGGGTCGCGGGGGCGGTGAAGTGCGTGTGCCGGTCAGTGCTGCCCGCCAGCGCGATGATTTCGTTGCTGGCGCTGTAAAAGGCTATGCCGTCAACTTCGTCTAGCTGACTGATCTGATTGGCGATGACCGCCAGTTCGATGCGCTGCTGATGTAGCATGAGTCCGGCATTGGAATGCGCCAGGGCCCAGGCCAGGGCGTCGCCGTATCTCTTGATCTGTGCTTCCGGCGACTGGGGCGGTGTCCATATCAGTAGCAGACACGCACCACACAGCGCCGTAGCCAGCAATGCTGCGGGTAGCGTCGATCTGTTTGGTTTAAAGCGTTTCCACCACATCCAACTGGGGCGCGCCTGCGAGGTAAAACGATAAGAAGGTGCAATCTAGCATACAATTACATACTTTGAAGATGAGGCTGTGTTCTTGGCAGAGGAAGTCATACTCATAAACGTCTCAGGGCAGGACAAACCTGGTCTGATGTCGTTGCTGATGGAAACGCTGGCCAGTTACGATGCCCACATTCTCGACATAGGCCAGGCCGTCATTCATGAAGATCTGTCGCTGGGGCTGCTCGTGCGGGTTGAAGAAACCCAAGCCGGTGCCATCACCAAAGAAGTCATGTTTCGCGCTAACGAAGCTGGTTCGACAATACGCATTACCAGTGTATCGGACGAGAATTACCGGCTGTGGCTCGAAGCCTCGGGCAAAACACGCTACATATTGACGCTGCTTGCTGCGGGCAGCGGCAGCGGGCCCTTCCATGCAGTCAGTAAACTCACCCACCACTTCGGATTGAACATCGATACCGTGCGGCGCCTGAGCGACCGGGGGGAAACGGCAGCGCCAGGCGATGTCAGCCGACTCTGTGTCGAAATGCGCCTGCGCGGCGAATTGGCCGATCTGGCGGAAGTGGAATCGCAGCTGATGCAGGCAGCGGAAGCGTTAGGGTTTGATTTTTCTCTTCAGGAAGATACGGTTTTCCGGCGTAATCGCCGGCTCGTGGCATTCGATATGGATTCCACCCTCATCACGGCAGAAGTCATCGACGAACTGGCTGCCGAACATGGGGTTGGTGAACAGGTCGCCGCCATCACCGCACAGGCGATGGCCGGTGAGATCGACTTCAAAGAAAGCTTCCGGCGGCGTGCCGCGCTGTTGCGGGGGATGCCGTTATCGGTGTTGCGGCAGATTGCCAACCGGGTGCAGCTCAATAGCGGTGCCGACCGTCTGGTTGGCGCACTGCAGCACTTCGGCTACAAGACCGCGGTAATATCCGGCGGCTTCCAGTACGTTGGCGAACATCTGCAACAGCAGCTCGGCATTGACTATGTTTTCGCCAACTCGCTGGAGGTTCTAGACGGCGTCATGACCGGCGAAGTGTCAGGCGAGATCGTTGATGCTCAGCGTAAGGCTCAATTGCTGAGGGAAACTGCGGCAAACGAGGGAATAGCCCTGCAGCAGACCATCGCCATTGGTGATGGTGCCAATGACCTACCCATGTTGAGTACCGCGGGTTTAGGTGTAGCTTTCCATGCCAAGCAGGTGGTTCGCGAAACTGCACGCCATGCGATTTCCAATTTCGGCCTGGATGCGGTGCTCTATCTGATCGGCTTTTCTGACCGGGATATCAACGAAGCGTTGAGCGACCGGACTGTTCCTAGGTGATCAGACGATTTCAGTACTAGTCCTCTGTGCTGAAGTCGTAGTCCATTTCGGTGCTGGGCTCCTGCAGGTAGTGGCCTTGAATGTAATTCACTCCCGCCTGCCACAGCGTCGACAGGATTTTGGCGTTCTCGACCATCGGCACCATAGTAAGCTTGCCGGCTCCCCGCAGCTGTTTGATCGTTTCCGCCATATCATTGCCCTTGTCGGGGTCCGCGTTGACCCGCTCTATGAACTTACCGTCCAGTTTGACCATGTCGACCGGCAGGTGCCGTAGAGTCTCGAACGGGTTGGGAATGAGGCCGAAGCGCGATAGGGACGCACGGCAGTGCATAGCCCGCAGACCCTCGATGAACTCCCGGGTTTGACGCAGATAGGTGACGGCATCTTGCTCCGTGATCTGGAAGATCACTGCATCTGAAGGCAGCCTCGCGGCCTTGATGGCGAGGCTGAGCCACTGTAGAAAGTCCGGGTCAGACACACTGTTGCTGGTGAGATTGATGGTCAGACGCGTGGTATGGCCTTTGGCTCTATGCAGGCTGAGCAGCTTGATCGATTGCAGAATGACCCAGCGGTCGATTTTTCCTGCCACATTATTGTCGATAGCGGTCTGCAGGAACTTTGCAGGTCTAATCTGTTGCCCCTCAGCGTTGGTCATGCGCAGGAAGACCTCGTAGTGCTCGTCGGAATCACCGCGCAGACTGATGATGGGCTGGAACAGCAGCACGAATCTCTTCTTCTCGATCGCTTCGGTAATCTGATGCAGTAACGCCTTGACGTCGGTGGTTTCGGAATCGTCAGAGAACGCATCGATAGTCGGGATTTTCACCACGTTGGCGTCGCCCGCTTCTGCCATGTCCAGCAGGTTGATTACGGCTTCATCTAGTACTTTACGGACATCGGCTTCACTGAAGAGCTCCACTCCGCTGACAGAAACTGTCGGTTGAACGGTTTTTTCCTGAATTTCGAACATCAACTCGTTGACATCGCTGCGCCATTGCTCGGCCGTAGCCATGGCGTCATCGTAACCGCTGGCAGACAGCGCAATGACCAACTGATGGTTGCACAAACGCATCTGGGGATGCTCGGCGGTTGCCTCAGACAGCGCTTGCCACACCTTACGGCAGATGATATCGGTACCTGTGAGGCCGTATGCGCGTTGCGATTCTACGATGTTGTCGATGGCAACAATCATCATATAACGCCCGGCGGAATGGCTGGCGAACGCGGATTTAGCAGCGCGTACGAACCCCGCCAACTCCAGAGATTGATCGGTGCTGTTACGTTGGGTGGGCGCTTCGACTGGCGCCTGGGAATCGCTGCCGCTCCTGGCGCGATCCATTTCGGCGGGCCGCACTGTAACCTGCAGACATGGCTCACCCTCATACTGGGAGTTGGTCAGCGTCATTGAACCATCGACGTCGCAGCCCCCTTCGGCGTGGCCATGGAACTTGAAAGCCTGTTCGTCGGCGCCGTTGCGAAGTTTCTTCAACTGCTCCTTGAGGGTGATCGCGCTGTCGCTGGAGAGAACATCGACCAGAGAAACACCGTAGAGATCCTCGGAGCTGGCGTAACCGAATAGCTCCAGATAGCCTTCATTGGCGTGGATGTGCATACCTTCATGCACATAGGCGATCGCCGCGCGGGAACCCTGCAGCAGCAGCTGGCAACGCTGCTCTGCTTCGGTGAGTGCTCGACGCACCTGTACAAAACGTCCTCGCTGACACACGTGGGCCAGTTCCCTCTTTACCACCAAAGACAGCAAACTGGTATTGTCTGCCGGAATAGCGTCGGTTGCGCCAAGGGTCAGCGCTTCTACAAGGTCCAAAGAGGGGGCTTCGCCGTTTTCCTCACCGGCCGGCTGGATCATGACGATGATCGGCACGTGTGGTGTGTTCTCGCGCAGTCTGGGCAACAGTTGCTTCAGACCCTTGAGTTCGGAGGTTACCAGGGCGATATCCGCATCGCCCGCAGAAAGTAGTTGTGCGATGTGGACAATATCGTCGCTGATCGACAGTTTTGCCGCTATGCCGGCATCGCGCAGGCAGGAGTCAATGTCGTGTGCCTTGTTTTCAGATTTTTCCGCGATTAACAGGCGCGTGGTTACATGCTGTGAAAGCTGAGCCGACATATCCTTAGTCTCACCCAAGGTTCTACAGCTAGCACCCTCATCCCGGCGTTGACGTTGAGGCTAAGGACCTTGGGTAGTGTCCTCTCTGTTCATGGCTGACAATCCCCCAATATTGCTGCTCGATCGCACATTTTCCAAGTAACCATCCAGCATTCTGAACGTGAACTGGCTCACACTTTCGGTAACCACGCGAGAGTCGAGGAGTGCAGCCGTGGTCTGCAGCCCCTGGCGATGTACCTGAACTTTCTGGCCGGTGGTGAACGGCACGTTGGGGGTGACCAGGGTAGGGGATTGTCCGATAGCCGTCAGCTCCGGCAGCAGCAGCGCTCTTGCATAGGCGGTTGGGCCGCCTACTTTCTGTATTGCCCTGACGGCAACCGGAATGGCGCGGGGACACAGCAACTTCAGACCCATGGTAATGTGCGCCATGGCGGCGCTGTCCTGTGCAGCGTCATTCGGACTCCGTGCGTGGTGAATCCAGCGTACTACCGCTACTGACCATCGCGGATCACTTTCTTCCCGCAATGCAATCAGTTCCCCGATCTGGGCGTTGTCCGGTAACGGCTCGCGCCACTCAATGCGATAACCTTCCGGGCTCGTATCGATAGCCTGAGCCTCAAAGTGTGCGTGTGAGTTTGGTGCCTCCTGCTGCGGTGCGGTGGTTTCGTAATCGAGCTCAAGAAAGGGGTTTACTTCGCGCCGCAGCAGCGCAGCGCCATTCGAGATTTGCTCGGTGAATTCAGTAGCACCTGATAGAAAGTAATGAATGCTGCGCAGTCCAACACAGACTCTGATGCTTGCCTGGGTCTTAGTACGACTGAACTGGCGGTCTCTAGCCACACTCCAGGCGACCATCAAGTGTTTTAGCAGATCATTGTCGATCGCAGCCGGGATGACCAGGGACCCATCGATCCCGTTAAGGTAGGCATCGATTTCATATGCCAGCACATCGGTACGTACCGCGTATGGTTCTTCGGCTTGCTTTACAAGTCGCGCCAGCCGCGGCGGAGATGGTCTGGCCATATCGACGATCAGCATCGCGTTGTCGATTTCTTTGTCCAGACTCGCTTTGCTGCACCAGTGCTCGAGGGCGCCGAACAGCGCGCCGAGTTGAGCAGGGGACAGCTGATTGGGACGTGCACTACTCAGCAGCAAGGTACGCATATAACAGTTGCGTATGGTAAGTTTGCTGGCGCTGTTGTTTAGGTCATCGGCAAATACGGCATCGAGCAGACGCCGGTACGCGGCGACCCGATAGCAGGTGTTCAACTCCCGCCACAGCTGGGCGGGAGGCTCCCGATAGAATTGCATACTGCGTAGCAGTATCCGTGAAAGGTCGGTTATCAGTCGGTGCAGCAGGAGCGGCGTCAGTTCTTTGTTGGCTGGCTTGTCCTCCATCAGAGCATCCAGCAGAGCGCCTTTGTAGCCCTGGTAGAGATTGGTGAACAGGTCATAGGCCAGGCTGTCATCGTCTTTCTTTACGCGATTCAGATTGAGCTGGTCGAGGCGCGAGCCGACATAGTGAACCACCGGCCGAACGGCTTCGAGATAGTCCAGTTTCTGCGGGTACGGCGCATCCAGCAGTGCCAGTTCACGTGTGGCCATGCGCAGCTGTACGGCGGTTTCCTTGGTGTTGACCAAGGGCAGAGATGAAACCCACTGGCGCAGGGCGGGTGTATTGGTCGCAGTGAACGATAGTGTTTCGAGCGTCGTTTCCGGCGGTGTCAGGCCGCCTTCAATGGGCGCGTGTTCGCGCGTGCCAGGGTCCGTGTTGGAGGATTCTGAATCATTCATAGGCCAATTATACGCTAACCTTCGCGCGGCTGCCGTTGGGGTTAGCCGCTAACGATCAGCTTTGAGGTTTCTCCGGGCGCTTCCTGAACGAGCTTGGGCAGCAGATAGCCGGGCAGAGCGGCGCGCATTTCAGCGTAGATTGCCTGGGCTTGTTCGACCCCGAGGAAGAAGTGTGCAGTGCCGGCAACTTTATCCGGCAGGTGCAGGTAGTAGGGCAACACATTCTGATTGAAAAGTTGCTTGGCGAGCTCGATTTGTGCAGGCGCGCTGTCATTGATGTTCTTCAGCGCCACCGCCTGGTTCAGCAGCTGTGCGCAAACCGAACTCAGACAGGCCAGAGCCCGCGCTGTTGCGCCATCCAGTTCATTGGCGTGGTTGGTATGCACGACCAGTACGATTGGTTGTCGAGCCCGCTCTAGCGATGTCAGCAGGTTTTTCGTTACACGTTGCGGCAGTACAATGGGCATGCGGGTGTGAATGCGAATCCGCTGGATGTGCTTGATGGCTGCCAGTCGCCCGATCAATCCGGCAAAGGCTTCATCGTCAAGCATCAGAGGGTCACCACCGGACAGGATAATTTCTTCGATAGTCTGGTCAGCGGCCAGAGCACCCAGGGCCGCGTCGAGCTGGTCCGCGCGGTGTTCGGCGTAGGGAAAGTGACGGCGGAAACAGTAGCGGCAGTGAATGGCGCATGCGCCGGTGGTTATCAGCAATGCTCGGCCAGCGTATTTCTGCAGCAGACCTGGCGCGAGGGTGAAGCCCGATCCTTCTTCGGTTTCCAGCAACGGGTCAAACTCGAAGCCGGCAACCTCGAGTTGCTCCCGCGCCGTTGTCAGAACCTGCTTGAGCAATGGATCGTGGGGATTGCCTGGCTCCATCCGTGCCGCATATCCGCGCGGCACCAGGGTGGCGAAGGCGAGTGCGTCGTCTGCAGCGTCGGTTGGCAAACCCAGATGCCGCAGCAGCGCATGGGACGTGCGAAATGCCATTTTCAGTTCCGAGCGCCATAAACGAGGCTCCCAAGGCGTTGAATTCGGGGTTATCATGCGCGCCGTTCAAGCATCAACTGTGTGAGTGATATGGCCACGTATTCTACCAATGAATTCAAATCAGGACTGAAAGTGCTGTTCGAAGGCGACCCATGTTCGATCCTGGAGAATGAATTCGTCAAGCCCGGCAAGGGCCAGGCGTTTAACCGGGTGAAGTTCCGCAATCTGAAGACCGGCCGGGTCTGGGAGCGTACTTTCAAGTCCGGTGAATCCATTGAAGGCGCGGACGTAATGGATCTGGACATGGAGTATCTCTACAACGATGGAGAATTCTGGCACTTCATGCGTACCGATGGCAGTTTCGAGCAGGTTGCGGCCGGTGAGGCCGCGGTTGGCGACGCTAAAGACTGGCTGAAAGAGCAGGGCGTCTGCCAGGTTACTCTGTGGAACGACGACCCTATTGCCGTTACGGCGCCCAATTTCGTTGAGCTGGAAGTGATAGAAACCGATCCGGGTTTGAAAGGTGATACTGCAAGTGGCGGCACCAAGCCCGCTACCCTCTCCACGGGTGCCGTGATCAAGGGTGTGCCGTTGTTCATCAACATTGGTGATGTCTTGAAAATCGACACCCGCACCGGGGAGTACGTCAGCCGGGCGCGTTGATGTCCTGGGGTCCGCTTGCGGATATAACCGCTCTGCAGCGGCGCGCGCAAATGCTCGGTCAGGCGCGCGAGTTCTTTGCCGATCGCGGAGTCGTTGAAGTGCAGACCCCACTGCTTGGTAGCGCGACGGTTACGGATCCCGATGTAGAAGCGATAGCCGTGCCTGGTTATGGATTTCTGCAGACTTCGCCGGAGTATTTCATGAAGCGGCTGCTAGCGGCCGGTATGCCGAGCTGTTATCAGCTTGCATCCGCATTCCGGCATGAGGAGCGGGGTCACATGCACAACCCGGAATTCACCATGCTCGAATGGTATCGGCTGGGGTTTGACGACGTGCAGTTGCGCGGGGAGGTTGCGGCGCTGTGTGATGTGTTGCTCGGTGACGGCGAGTACCAGACTGTCACCTACTCAAGCCTGGTCGGCGATCTTGACCGGCCCAGGGCGGAGCTGGATCTTGCGTTTGCCGATGCCTGTGCGGCGCTGACGGACGCGCGCTATTTCGTTACGGACTATCCTGCCGAGCAGGCGGCATTGGCGCAGCTTAGATCCGATGACCCCCACTGGGCGTTGCGCTTTGAACTGATCGTCAATGGGATGGAAGTGGCCAACGGCTACCATGAGCTGACTGACCCGCGGGTGCATCGCGACAGATTCGCCAACGATCTGCATGTGCGCGCTGCCCGAGGCCTCGGCGCAGCGGAGATCGATGCCGAGTTCTTAACGGCTCTGGACACCGGACTGCCTGCCTGCGCCGGCGTCGCCATGGGCTTTGACCGGCTTGTCATGCTCGCGCTGGGTGCACAGAGTCTGGATCAGGTGCTCGCCTTCAGAGGTTGAGCGGCGTTGCCATGGTCTCGCCCATGCGCACGGAGCTGCCCGGCTGCAGGAGCGTGTTGAGCACCACCTGTCCGGGGCTGAAACAGCAGATCACGGTAGAGCCGAGCATGAAACGGCCAATCTCATCACCGCGCTCGTAGACCAGGTGGTAATCGTTTACTTCTTCGCGCTGGTAGGGCGATACCGGTCCTTCCCAGTCCGTGGCAATGGAAGCGACGATCATTGCGCCCACCAGAATGACCAGCATGGGCCCGATCTCAGTATCAAACCGACACACGAGCCGTTCGTTGCGGGCAAAAAGGCCTGGAATGGCGCTTTCGGTGGCGGCATTCACGGAATATAGCTCTCCGGGAATGGCCAGGGTTGCTGTTAACCTGCCGTCCCAGGGCAGATGGACCCGGTGATAGTCTTTGGGGGCCAGATAGATGGTGCAGAAGCTACCGCCCTCCAGTCCTGTTGCAAGATCGCCTGCAAGGGTAGTCAGCGCGTAGTCGTGGCCCTTCGCCTGGAGCAGACGGCCTCGCTCGATAGTGCCGAGTTGACTGACTGAGCCGTCTGCAGGGCATACGATCCCGTCGCTCAGAGGACGCGCGCCTTCTCTCAACGGACGCGTGAAGAACTCGTTGAATGAACGATATTCAAGCAGATCGCTGCGCTGAGCTTCGCTCATGTTGACGTCGTAGATCCTCGCAAAAGACTCGATGAAGGCGCGCTTGATCAATTCGTTTTCGCTGCTTGCCAGGTGCCCGACCAGGCGTGACAGCGCGTGAGCCGGAACGACTTTCTGCAGGCTGGCGAATAACCCGCTCACGGTGCAGCCAGTTCGATGGGCGTGTCTTCCCGGTTGCCCCACTCCGACCAGGAGCCATGGTAGGCGCGGATATTCAGGCCGAGCAGACGCCCGACCATATAAGACAGTCCGGACCGGTGATGGGTCTGGCAATGGGTGATGATGACTTTGTCATTGTTCAAGCCGAGATCCGACAGGACCTTCTCGAGGTCGGTGCGCAAGCGCGTGTGACGTTCGGGGTCTTTGAGCCGTTCCCAGTCGAGATTCACGGCACCCGGTATGTGGCCCACCCGGGCAGCTGCCTGGCGCAGGCCGAAATACTCATCGGAGCTGCGCACATCCCATACGGTCTGCTGTGGATCCTCGAGCGTGGCCAGCACGTCTTCGATCTCGGCGATGGGGCTGCTGTCAATCTCGATGGTCACGCTCGCTGGTGCCGGTTGCATAGCGTCGCCGGTCTGCAGCGGCAGTCCGGCGCCATGCCAGGCGTGGATACCGCCGTTCAGGTAGCTCCAGCTGCGGTGTCCGATGACGTCGAGGGTCCAGGCAAATCTACCGGCCCAACCGCCGCCTTCGTCATCGTACACGACAACGTCGCATTGTGAGTCATATCCGATCCTGGAAAACAGCTTCTCCAACGCAGCCTGCTGCGGCAGACGGCCGGTTGCCGGCGGTACGCCACACACCAGTTCCTGTGGTGTAACCAGCACCGCCCCGGCGATATGCGCCTGCGCATAAACTTGTGGGCTGGTGATCTGGATCAGCAGCAGATTCGGTTCTCCGAGGCGACTCTGCAGCTCCTCGGGTTCGATCAGACTGACTTGGTCGGCTGAAGTCACTGGGCCTCTTAAGCGGTTCACAAAGGGCCTGCTAGTTTGAGCTATAGTTGCCGAATCAACAATAAGGAGCCGCGCGTGAGTGCCCATCTAGTGTGGATGGATCTGGAAATGACCGGTCTGGACCCGCAGCAAGAACGGATCATCGAGATTGCCACCATCATTACCGACAGCGACCTCAACACCATTGCCGAAGGACCGGTGTGTGCAGTTCGGCAGCCCCAGGCGCTGTTCGATGCCATGGACGATTGGAATCAGAAACATCACAAGGCATCGGGGCTGCTGGCGCGTATCGCCAGTGAAGGGGTGAGCGAGCGGGAAGCCGAAGCGGTCACGCTGGCGTTCATCGAGCAGCATGTCGGGCGTGGTGAAGCGCCGCTATGTGGCAATACCATCTGGCAGGACCGGCGGTTTCTGAGCCGTTACATGCCCACCCTGGAGAGTTACCTGCACTACCGCATGATCGATGTGAGCAGCGTGAAAGAACTGGCCAAACGCTGGCGCCCGGATGTGGCCTTCAGTTTCAGCAAGAAGAATGAGCATACCGCGCTGGCAGACATCCGCGAGTCGATTGGGGAATTGAAGCACTATCGGGAGCGTTTCTTCAGGATGAGTTGAGCGGCCGGGCCCTACAGGGCCGACCAGATAGACCAGGCGCCGATCAAAATGAAACAAATTCCGGCTACCAAGCCCAGTACGCGCGGGTCGAGGTACTGTGAAACCGCTGCGCCGGCGAGAACGCCCACCGTGGAGGAGCGATCAGCGCCAGGGATGCGGCGGCGAAAACCGTGCATAACGCAGCGTTTTCGCGCGTTGCGAACAGCAGCGTGGCGATTTGAGTTTTATCACCAAGCTCTGCGAGAAACACGGTTCCGAATACGGTTAGGAAAAGCTTCAGATCCATAACGACGGCTTCCTCTAGAACGTCTTTACAGCATCTTATTCGATGGTCCGCTCTACAGTGATCCTTTTCGCTGGGCCGGCCGCAAGTGGGTTATCCCAGCGCGCTTTGACGACATCGCCAGGTACGACCAGTTGTACCAGTCGGCCGGCTGGGACTGGATCCCCGTCGAACTTGATGGTGGTGTCTTCGTCGTATTCCAGGGCTTTGCCCATTACAAAGATCTGCCCGTCACTGACGGTGTTGATCACGCCTTCCAGACGCGTTTGATCGTTGGTTTTCACCCGATCCAGGCGCCGCACGGCGCTATACAAGCCGTCGACATATCCTCGAACTCGCAGATAGTCGTGGCCGGCGATGAGATCGTGAAGCGAAGTCACGTTGCGACGAGCACTGTCTGACCGGCCGAAGTCCGATCCCTGATTGAACAGAATACGGAAGCCCGCGACCTGCAGAAATGCGGAATCTGTGTTGATAAAGTCGACGGCTTCCAGCTGCCCCGAAACCTCCTGTCGCAGCTCTGGCTTGAAGTATATGGTATCGGCTTGAATCTCGCCGTTGATCACGTCGCCCCCGGTTTCCAGTCGAACTCCGGCTGCCAGGTGCTCGGCGACGCCATTGATCATTGTAGTCTGAGGCAGGACCTGTACGTTGATGCCATTCAGCCGAAAGCCCAGGCTGGTCGTATCGTCGACAAAGCCTTCCACATGGAAATGGGCCAGCGCAGCTGGCTCCACGCCACTTGGCGAGCGAAGCAATGAAGCCGACACAGCGCCTCCGGGTAGCGGCGCACCGTGGATGATGATCGTTTCGCCCAGGCTCGGTTGAGGACCCTGGGCGGTGGTTGTGTCGATGGCGACGCCGTCCACCGCCAGACCGCCTGGTACGATTGCATCAACTCGCCCGGTCAGGATCACGGTTGGCGGTGGTACGAGGAGCCGGCCGGCATAGCTGGCCACTATGGAGCGATCGGCCTTGCGCTGACCGCTGATTTCTATCCAGTCTCCGCGCTGAATAGAATCCGGGTCCAGGTTATCCAGATTTGTATGGGCTGCGAAAAGCACATGTTGACCGAGGACTCTAACCGATTGGGTCAATGGATCCACGCGTGAAACAGTACCGATCAGTGTGCTGTCGTATGTGACCTGCGTTGCCTCGGTGCGGCCGGTGGGAAGGGGCTCGATGGTCGTGTTGAGCTGGTAGCCTACCTTCAAGTCGGAGACGAGGGCCGGTGTGCCGTTCACTCTCACCAGCGCACTGCCGGTGTCGAGTTCGACGTCGCCCACTACAATGCTTGCGAAACGTTGCAGCATTGCTTGAATGCGACCGGCGCCGCTGCCGCTGGTGCCGCCATCGCCAAAGCCGTTAACCGCACCCAGCGCGCTGACGAACAGCAGGATAATCGCGAGCCAGAGTGATTTCATACTATTGTTCATCGCCGTCTCCCTCTCCTTCCTGCTCTATCTCCTGCAATTGAAACACCATCAGTCCCAGGCGGGCTTTACCGCTGCCCAATACATCGGGATTGCGGTCCCGGTCGTGATCTGCCAGCCAGTGGTCGAGATCCTCAATCAGCCGTCTGCCCATGCGCCCGCTCAGGATCTGGAATGCGTCCACATACTCCACTGGCACATTGTCGTAACTTACCTTCATCTGCAGCAGTGGCGCTTCGTCGTCACCGAGCATGGCGTTGTGGTCTATTGTGTCCATCAGTTCCGCCGTATCTGATCCGAGGATTTCCAGCAACTCCTTAGTGCCCTTGGCGGGCACGTACGTGCGCGCCAGCAGTCGGTACTTGCCGCCATCGACGATTTCGATGGCGCCCAGCCGTTCCAGCTCATCGGCGATGGCGCGGCTGGGTATGTCGCCGCTGTATTGGCGCACCAGCTCAGAGAAGCTGGGTGATCCTTCCAAAGGCAGGTCGAGGGGGTCGCCCTTACGATCGTGAAAGGCGCTATCTCGAACCCATGCGGCCAGAACCCGGGCGGCCCTGTTGCGCTGCTCGCTCACCTCTGCGTCACTGTCCCAGGGCAGCTTCATCAGTCGCGATACTTCCTTGCGCGGAATACCGGTGATTGTCGATATGCGCGACGCTGACACTTTGCGCCCTTCGATGGGAAATTCTTTGCCGGCAACTTCTACGAAGACATGTTTAGCCAGCTCGGCAAAGTTGTCGTAGCTGAGACCATTGCGCAGGGAAATGTTCGCCAGGCGCCGCAATATCTTCGCGATCGCCGCGTTCAGCACCGTGATGTTCTCTTGCTGGCTCAACTTAATGTCCTCGTATCGCTGGTGACTCCAGGCGTATTCTGCACGATTTTTTCAAGAATGCAGGGGATTCGAACTTGTGTGGGTTCGGTATGGTAGCGAATCCATAGGTTTGGTCTGATAGGACCATATCAAGTTAGTCGCCTTTCAGGAAGGGCTTTAGTTTGGCTATTTTATGCCAAATAAACTGAATAAATCAAGTAATAATGGGAGATAATTGCTGATAAAGGGGAAAAATGCCCAAAAAAGGTTGACACTTTGTAAGTGATTCGTATTATTGGGCCAAAAGAACCAAATTAAGTGCGGCATTCTTCATGAAACGGCTTGTAATTTATTCCCATGACACCTTCGGGCTCGGCAACATGCGGCGCATGACCACAATCGCTGAGCATCTGGTTGCGCAGTACCCGAGCCTGGACATTCTGCTGATTTCTGGGTCTGCCGCACTACCCGCATTCGATCTGCCCAAACGCATTGATTACGTAAAGCTGCCTTGTCTTGCACGCGACGAGCACGGCAACTACGGTGCTAAATCCCTGGATATGAGTCTGGCCAGCCTCGTTAATCTTCGTGCCAATCTGATCCTGAATGCGGTGCTGGATTTCCAGCCGGAACTGTTCCTGGTAGACAAAAAACCTTATGGCGTGCACGGAGAACTCGAACCGGTTCTCAAAGTGCTTGCCGCAAGGCCCTCGAGGCCGCATACAGTGCTGGTCCTCAGAGACATTCTCGACGAGGCCCATGCGACGCGCGCGACCTGGGCGAAAATGGGCTATCACGATGCGATCGCCGCTCACTATGAGTCCGTGCTGGTCGTTGGTGACCCACAGGTTTTCGACCTGGCGGAGGAGTACGGTTTCCCGCCGGCTACCCGGGAGCGCCTGCATTATTGCGGTTATCTGCGCAAGACCGCCCGTGTTCCCTCAGACAACCGGGATTGCAAGCGCGATCGCCCCGTGGTGCTGGTCACCCCCGGTGGCGGTCAGGACGGGGCGATGTTGGTCAGCGCCTTTCTGCATGGCGTGTCCGCAAATGCGCGGGAATACGAGAGTGCTGTGTACTGTGGTCCGGAACTCGATACCGGTGAGGCAGGTGAACTTCACCGGCGGGCACGAAATGCCGGCGTGACCTGGCATCGGTTTACGATGTATTTGCCCGCGCTAATGCGCCACGCCGATGCCCTTGTCACTATGGCGGGCTACAACACGATTACCGAAGGCTTGTCGCTGGGCAAACCGATGGTCGTCATTCCCCGTAACCGTCCGACCCGGGAACAGCAGATACGAGCGGAGCGGTTGGCTGGTCTGGGGTCCATTCACATGATTCGCCCTGAAGATCTGACACCGGCTACGCTCGACGCGCAGATTGATCAGGCGTTGCGTGAAGGGACGCCAGCGGGCGCCAGCATGCTGGATTTCAATGGTCTGAACAATGTGCAGGCGGCCTTAGCCGGGCTGCTTGGGTAGGAGATGCGTTATGAGCGGGTGCAGATTCCTGTCTACGCTTTTGCTGTTTACCGGGTTGCTGTCGGCGGATCTTGTTGAAGCCAAGGATCCCCGCGCAATGAGCCGCAGTCTCGCCCTGCAGGGCGATGAACGGCGCCCTGATGACCAATGGCGAATGCACTTGTTTGGCCGACCGCTGACCATCGGCGGGGAAATTGGATTCGACTCCAGGGCTCGAAACAACTACACCCTGGATGACGACAGCGCCCGAGGCCGCTACGACTTAGGCGCCAAAGCCGAACTCGAAGTGTTTTACGAGTTGTCTGCCGGGATGTCGGTTTTTGCCGAAGCCAGCGTCGACTATGAGCGGGAGGTCGATGACCAGCGCGATTCGAGCAAGCGCGAAAAGCGCGTACGCCGAGGCCAGAGCTGGTTGTACTGGGGCAGCATCGGCGGATCACCTTGGTCGCTGCAGGTTGGCCGTCAGCAGTTTCGCGACAAACGCGAATGGTGGTGGGATGAACTGGTCGATGCTGTCAGTGTTCGGTTCGACGGCGACGCCTGGCGGGTGCAGTTGGCGGTGGGCGAAGACGTTGCCCGAGTCTCCAGTGAATTCGAAGGCATTAATCCGCGGATGAAAGATGTGCGGCACACGATTGCCAAGGCTGAATGGACCTGGGCACGGAAGAATCGGCTGTCGTGGTTTGTCACCCACAAAAAGGATGAGTCCGGGGCCCAGGCGGTGGGCACGCAACTGGATGAAATAGATGAAGACCCCGTGGACATTGATGCGCTGTGGTTGGGCGCCAGGGCCCGGGGGCGGTGGAAGAGTGACCTGTTGGGGCGGGTGTATTACTGGGCTGATGTGGGTTATGTGCAAGGCGAGCAGCGCGTTGCAATTTATGACGGCATTGGTAACGACAGCAGTGTCGTCGAAGAGTCGACCGAGTATGAGGTCGAAGGCTGGGCCTACGACGTCGGTCTGACCTTTGATCGCCGTAAGTGGCCCGGTAAGCCGCGTTTCACATTTGGTTATGCATGGGCCGATGGCGACAGTGACGTAAGCGACGGCAAATTCAATGGGTTCGTGCAGACGGGTATGCACGACAACAACGGCAAGTACCGTGGCGTAGACCGGTTCAAGTACTACGGTGAAGTCTTACGCCCCGACCTGTCGAATCTGTCCGTCATCACAGCCGGGCTTGGCATGCCGTTTGCGCGTAATTCCTCGGTGGAACTGCTGTGGCACAAATACAGACAGGTGGAACCCTCCGCTGTGGTAACCGGAGCACGAGTACGGCGCAGACCGAACGGTTTTTCCGGTGATATTGGTGAAGGCATCGATCTGGTCATCGGCATCGAGGAGTGGCGTCACGTGGAAATCGAACTCATCGCCGGCGCCTTCCGCGCGGGTAGCGCGTTCGGTTCCCACGAGGGCGAAACTGCGTTCTACCTCGTTTTCAGCCTGGATTACAATTTCTGATGGGGCGGCGCGTTCTCTTCATGGTCGCTACCAGCCGGCGGGGGCTTGGCCACCTGCGACGTTTGACGGAAATCACCCGCGCGTTGCGTAGCCAGGCGCGTGATCTACCTGTCGAACTCGTCACCAATGCAGCGCTGGCCGGGATGGGCGCACGAGACCGGGATCTGTATGACGCGGTGCATGAATGCCCGCGAGAGAAGGTTGCACCCTGGTTGGAGTCTAAAAACGCGAGCGGTGTTGTGGTCGATACCGCGCGCATTCCGGGGTTGGAGGCCGTGCAAGCACCGCTGGCGCTGATTCTGCGCGAGGCTAAACCCTGCAGTCTGGGGCGATTCGCTCTGCCCGGGCGAGCGTGGCAGAAAATCATTATTCCGAATCCCCGGGAACACTGGCGGCCTGACCCCAACCTTATCGAGGCATGCGAAACCGTGCATGTGGGATGGATATTCCGTAAGCCCAGGCCGTCCTCCAGGCGTCCCTCACAAGATATCCGCCGCCTGCTCATCGCCAGTGGTGGTGGTGGGATTGCGCATTGGCAGGTATATCGAACTCATCTAGCCCGATGGCTGGCGGCCATTCGCAAGCGCGTGGAATTTCCTGTTAGCGTTGAACAGGCAATCGGCCCTCGTGCTGGGAGGGAAGCACGGGTACCGGGTGTTGATCGTTACTTCGAGCCGGGGTCGGAGCTGCACGAGCAATTTGCGGATTACGATCTGGTGATATCGTCGTCAGGCTATAACTCGGTCCTAGAGCTTGCGGCATCTGACGTTCCAGCATTGCTGCTGGCATTGCCAACCACCTATGACGACCAGGGCTTGCGGGCGCGGCAGTGGGGACCATTGCTAGGGGATAGTTTTGCCGACCAGCAAGCATGCTGCCCGGTCGCATGGCTGAGCGAAACGTTGCAGGCGCGCAAACGCCGCGTGCCGGCGATTCCCGTTCCGAGCGGTGCCGAAGCGGCCGCCGCTCATTTGCTTGATCTGGTTGCAGAGCGTGAGTAGCAGTGCCGTCAAGCTGCGCTTCGATCAGGGCGTTGTGTACAAAGGCGTAGCAGCAGGCTGCGCCCGCGAGCTGATTGAGCGGGCTGATGCGTTGCGCGCGGCGGGAGTCCATACGCCGGCGATCCGATTGACCCATGACCCGCAGATGATCGCTATGGCGCTGGTACCCGGGCAAACGGCGGCAGTGCAACTGGCGCGGGCGTCGGCCAATCCGGATTTCCAGATGTCCGACCCCGGATCATGCATTGATGGACTGATTCAGGTGATGCACGCCATGCATCAGGTACCCGCGCAGATTGCGCTGCCCCGGCTGGATCCGTTCCGCCAGATCTGGCGGCGCCTGGGTGCGGCAGCAGGTCTCGGTTCAGCCAGACTGGCGTATCTGCATGAGCGCGCCCTCTTGCTGCAACGGCGACACCAGGCGCTTTCCGCTCAGGTCCTTGCTGTGACCCTGCACGGGGATTTCCACCCGGGCCAGGTTATTTGCGGTGCCCGTAACTGGGTGCTCGATCTGGACGACATGTGTGTCGGCCCCGGGGAATTCGATCTGGCAAACCTGTACGCGCACCTTCTTTCAAACGCCGCCTACGCTACGGCGGTTGACGACGGCAGCCAGCTTCTGCGCCGCTTGAGGAATTCATGGGCCGCGCCGCGCAGGGTTCTCTGCGCAGAAATGCTAAACCTGTATATCGCTACATCACTACTGCGCCGGTATCTGAAACTCGCTGAGCGCGACACGCCTCAAGACTGGCTGGATGTGGTCGGCGAACGATTGTGCAGATCACTGGAGAACGTCTGATGCACGTCAGGGAATCAAACATGCAGCCAATATCGAACACGCGGCAAAGAATTGCCTACGTGCTGAAGAGGTTCCCGCGGTTTTCGGAGACCTTCATTCTCAACGAGTTGCTTGAACTGCAGCGTCAGGGTGCGGACGTGGAGGTTTTCTCCTTACTGCACCCGCCCGAGGAGCCGCGCCACTCGGCGCTTGCGGAGCTCGAATTCCCGGTCACCTATCTGGGCAAAAAGGATATTCCCGGAATTGCCTGGGGTATGGACGCGAACCACGCCATGTCGCCTACTGGACTGGCGCAAAGGCTCAATCGAAATGACCTGCCTGCGCGGTTATGCCGGGGGAAAGATGCCCCGACCGTTGAACTTCTGAAGCGGCAGGCGGTTGCTCTGGCGGGTTTGGCCTGGGCGGGGGGTATCACGCACTTTCACGCCCACTTTGCTTCCAATGCAACAACTGTTGCGGCGCTGGCCGGGCAGCTTGTCGATATACCCTATTCCTTCACCGCTCATGCGCGGGATATCTATCACCGCTATGTCTCACCTGAGGTGGACGACGCCATTCGGGCCGCCAAGGTTCAGGGCAGCGCTTTTACCGCAACCGTTTCGCAATACAACACCGAGCATCTGCAGGCATTGCCCGGCGTCGCGTCGGCAAAAATCCGTAGGTTGTACAACGGCATCGATCTGTGTCGTTTCAGCCCGGCGACCGCCATTACTCGTCGCCCGCACATCCTTGCTGTTGGGCGTCTTGTTGAAAAAAAGGGTTTCACCGACCTGGTCCATGCATGTCGTCAGCTGCAGATGGGGCAGGTAAAATTTCGCTGCAGCATAGTTGGTGAAGGACCTTTAAAAGAAACGTTGCAGGCGCAGATTGATCTGGCCGGGTTGCACAATCATGTGAAGCTGGTGGGCCCCATGCCTCAGGAGAGGCTGATTGCCGCTCTGGCGGATTCGCGCGTCGTGGTGCTGCCCTGTGTTGTCACAGACAGCGGTGATAGAGATGGGCTGCCGACGGTTCTACTCGAAGCCATGGCGATGGGCCTGCCGACGGTGTCGACTGCGGTAGCCGGTGTGCCTGAGATCATCGATCATGGGGTCACGGGTATGCTCGCCCAGCCCAATCAACCGCAGCAGTTGGCCCAGCACATCAGACTGCTTTTGCAAGAGCGGCAACTTGCCCAGCGCATGGGCCTGGCAGCACGCAAAAAGGCGGTGCGCGAGTTCAACCTGGCCACTAATGTCGCTCGGTTGAATTCATGGTTCGAAGCGGCGGCCCTGTCCCACCGGAGTTCGCGCCCGTGCACATAGTCTACGTGGTCGCGGACCAGGGTATTCCGGTAAATGGCGCCAAAGGGGCTTCCATTCACGTGCAACAGATTGTGCGCAGTCTTGGCCGTCTGGGTCATGACGTGACCGTGGTTTGCGCGAATCGGGGTATGGAGCAGGGCGGCTTTGCGGTAAACGCGGAGCAGGTTCACGGGCCCGAGCTAGCGATGCATGTCGACCATCTGTTCGCCAAAGCCGATCGCAGAGAACGGCAGGCCATGGCCGATGCTGAAGCAATAGAAGACCATATCGTGGCGCTTGCCGTCACCAAGCCGGTGCAATTGATTTACGAGCGGTTTTCGCTGCTCAGCCGCGCCGGGCTGAATGCCGCGCGGCGCCTGCAGATACCGCTGGTAGTCGAGTTGAACGCGCCGCTGCGGGAAGAGCAATTGACCTACCGCACGCTGGTTCACGAAGATGAGGCTGAGATCGTCGAGAGGCAGGTACTTGGTGGCGCTCATCGCGTGGTGGCTGTGTCGGACGCAGTCGCAGCGTTCGCCCGGTCATGCGGCGCTCCTGCAGAGCGAGTGATGGTCTTGCCCAATGCTGTGGACCCGGATCACTTCCGCCCGCGGCCGCGGCGGATGCCCAGCTCGGAGGACCCTTTCGTAATTGGTTTTACCGGCAGTTTGAAGCCGTGGCATGGGCTGGAATACTTGCTTCGTGCGATGCGTGATCTCTGTTGCGTGGATGGGGAACGCTATCGGCTGGTGATTGTCGGTAAAGGCCCGATGCAGCAATGGATTGAAGGATTCATCGCCGGGGCCGGCATCGGCGACCATGTCAGTATGCTCGGCTGGGTGGACTACGCCGATCTTCCGGAGGCGATTGCCGGGTTCGATGTGGCGGTCGCCCCTTACCCTGATCATCAGGATTTCTATTTCTCCCCGCTGAAGGTCTTCGAGTACATGGCCATGGGCCTGCCGCTCGTCGCCAGCAACGTGGGCCAGATTCAACAAATCGTGCGACACCAACGCAATGGTCTGCTGGTCGCGCCGGAATCTCCCGCAGCGATTGCCTCAGCGATTCGTGCACTACGCAGCGACACAGACCTGAAATGCAGACTGGGCAAGGCGGCGCGCACCACCAGTCTGAACAATACCTGGTCTGATAACGCCAGAATGGCGGTCGCAGGTATCGAGGGGGCAGCATGAAACGGCGTCAGGTACGCCTCGGTGGGTTAATGCATGTACTGCGTTACCTGGCGCCTGAACTCGGGCCGCACCGCCGCACCCTTGCGCTGACGGGCGTCTGCATGCTGGGTGTTACCGCCATGCAGTTGTTGGCGCCGTGGCCCCTGAAAGTCGTGTTCGACAATGTGCTGGTGCCTGATGTTCACTCGTCAACCCTTGTGGAGCAGATACCGGACGGTTGGTTACTCCCCCTGGTAGCCGCAGCCATTCTTGTCATAGCGCTGGTGCTGGGACTATTTGCCTATGGTCAGTCGTACCTGGCGGCAAGCATCGGCCAGAAAGTCGTGGCCAGCATCCGCTATCGTGTGTATTGCCATCTGCAGCGTCTCTCCCAGAGCTTTCACGAAAGCGCCGAAACCGGCGATCTGCTTTCTCGCCTGACCGCGGACATTCGCATGATGCGTGAACTGCTGGTGAACGCGTTGATGTTCATCGTCGACCGGTCGGTCGCCATCGTGGCGATGTTGAGCATCATGCTGGTCATGAACTGGCAGCTCGCCTTGATCGGTGTAGCCATCGTTCCCCTGCTGGCGATGGCCATCACCCACTATTCCGGAAGAATCAAAGCGGCCACCCGCCGCCAGCGACGCCGGGAAAGCGCAGTCACTCAAACCCTGCATGAAAAACTCACTGCGATTCGCGTCGTGCAGGCGCACGCCCGCGAGGCCTATGAGGAAGAGCGCTTTTCCCAACAGAACAGCTCCAGTGCAAATGCAGCCCTGGCGGCGACCAAGCTGGAAGCGACCCTCAATCGCTTCGTGCAGGTCATTCTCGCGGTGGGAACTGCCGGTGTTGTCTGGTTCGGGGCCACCCTGGTGCAGGGCGGCGCGTTGACTCCCGGGGAATTGCTGGTGTTCACCACCTATCTCGCAGCACTGTACAAGCCCGTGCGGAAGCTGGCATCTGTCACCGCGCGCTTGGCCAAGGCCACGGCCTCCGGAGAGCGCATAGTCGATGTTCTGGAAACACGATCCGATGTGGTTGAGGCTGCCGATGCCATGGAGGTCGGCCGGTTCCGTGGGGATATTCGGCTGGATGACGTGCACTTCACGTATCCGGGCGGCGGCCAAGTGTTACGCGGTGCGACCGTGTCTATCACGGCCGGTACCACCGTCGCGCTGATAGGCGCCAGCGGTGCCGGCAAGTCTACTTTGGGTAATCTGTTATTCCGTTTCTATGACCCGGATCGTGGGGTAGTTCGTATCGACGGGCTCGATGTGCGCAGTCTGCAGTTGCAGGCACTTCGTTCGCAGATTTCCGTGATTCTGCAGGAACCCTTGCTATTCAACGTGAGCGTCCGCGAAAACATTGCCTATGGCAGGCTGGATGCGACAGAGGACGAAATAATGGCCGCGGCCAGGGCCGCCAATGCCCATGAGTTCATAACGGATCTGCCCGCTGGTTACGATAGCGTAGTGGGCGAGCGCGGCGGCGCGTTGTCTGGTGGCCAGCGTCAGCGCATATGTATTGCCCGCGCTTTGGTCCAGGATGCCGCGCTTGCGATACTGGATGAGCCGACCACGGGTCTGGATAACGTTGCCAGGGCTGAGGTGGAACGTTCCTTGAAAGTATTGATGCGTGGCCGCACCTGCATCTACATCACGCATGACCTGAATCAGGCGGTTAACGCCGATCGAATCCTGGAAGTACGCAACGGTGTTCTACGGGACATTGGTCCCGAAGCGCTGTCAGCACCGCGGCCCATACCACTGGGGTTGGCCACATGAGTAATGCAGTAAAGACGCTGCGTGCGCTGTGTCGCGCCAGCCATCTGCAGGAGGTTGTCGAGGCGTGGTGCCGGGAACAGCGTCTGCATCTGAACTACGCCGCTCTGGAGCGGGTACATGTGTCCAGAGCCGGTGGAATCCTGGTCAGTGTCATGTGTTGTACGAGTGATCGCGGTGAATACAGATTGTGGTTGGAGGTGTCGGCAGATCCCGCGGGCAGGGCTCGTGATCTGATCCGCTCTTTGATGAAGCGCAAACGGCGGCAGCTGCAGGATCATCAGGCCAATTGCATATGCGGGCTGACCCTGTACGGCGTAGTGGTGATGCCGCAGGGTTTGGACGCCAGGCTCCCGGGGCTGCACTTGTTATGCCAGCCTGAACAGAGGGCGCGTTTGAGCGAGCGGGTTCTGGATCGGCCGGCGCGATCTAATGGGGACGTGCATGGGGCTCAACTATTGGCCCACAGGCTCGGCAAGCGAGCAGTTTTGAGGGTGGTGGCCGGTCAAGGGCGGAGCTTTATCGTCAAAGCCTACAGGCAGCACAGTGACAAACCCGGTGTGGTCACCCAGCGCATGAAGACGCTCATCGACCAGGGCCTGACGCTAGCCGAACCCATTCTTGTGGATGCGGACCTTACGGCGATTGTCATGGAGGACGTTGCCGGCACTTCTCTGCTGGAAGTGTTGCCGCGAGCGCAGCGTCGAGTGCTGGAGGAAACGGGCGGCCTGCTTCGTCGGCTCCATCAGTCCGAAGTCCCGGGCCTGCCCGTTTATGATGTGCCTGAGGAGCTGAATCTGCTGGCACGGTGGATTACGCTGATTGAGCAGATAGACCCTGATTACGGGCGTCGACTGTGGCGTGCTCATACGGAGGTTGTACGGGGTCTGACCAAGCATGGTGAGCAGGATGTGCGCGAACGTGTCGCCTGCCATCGTGATTTCCATGAGCAACAGGTGTTGTTTGACGGCGAGCAGGGCTGGCTGCTCGATCTCGACACGATGGCGCTTGCCGATCCCGCGTTGGATCTGGGCAATTACCTCGCCCACCTGGATCTGTTCAATCTTGCACAGGCCCATGGTGCGAAGCTGGATGAAGGGCATTTCATCGGCGCTTATGAGCAGGGGGGTGCATTGCGGATGTCTGCCGTGGCTGCCTGGCGCAACGCCACGCTGCTGCGGCTTGCATGCATTCACTTTTTCTCTGCTGCACGACGTATTCGTACTGAGGCCCTGCTGGATGCGTGTTGTGGATGACCATCGCCTTCCGCGGGAACTGGCCCCCTTGCTGGACGTGGAACGGGTCAGGAGTACCGCCAACGCAGTCTACCGGCACAGTATCATCTGTGATTTGCAAGTGGAGCGCGTACGTTTCCGTCCGGCCGAGCGTGCCATTGTCAGTTATCGCGCCATCCTGCGCACCGAAGAGTCTGATGAACAGCGTACCTGGCTGCTTGCGCATTACCATTCTCAGAAGCCGGCCAAAAGGCGGGTTAGACGCCTCGTACACCAAGCTGAATGCGGGGGAATGACCCCGGATGCAGTGATTGTGCTGGATGACCACAGTGTCCTTCAGCAGTTTCCGCTGGACTCGCGGCTTGTGCAATTGCCCTTGGTCGCCGGGACGGTGCCGAGGGAGGTCAGAGAGGTTCTGCGCAAGCACTATGGCTGGCGCGATGCGAATCTGCTGGGAGTCGCCCGCTATCGCCCCGGCATAGGCGCGACGCTGGTCTACGGACATCGCAAGAACCGGGCCTATGCCAAGTATTACGTCCCCGGGCAGGCGGCCCGTGCCTACCGGGATTATGCGCAGCTGCGCGGGCAATTGCAGCGGGCTGGGCTCGATGCGCCCGCAGCGCTACTGGGAATTGCTGATCATGACGGCGTTCTGTTTGAAGCCGCTGGCGGGGAAGATCTGGCGAGCCTGTTGCGACAAGGATCCCTAGATCGACGTCACGTGGAAATTGCCGCAGAGGCGTTGGCTCGCCTGCATAGTGCGCCAATCGATCTGCCACGGAAGCGCGGTGGCCGCGAGCTGCTCATGCGTTTCGAAAAGGGCCGGCGTTTTATGGTCGCGTTTCTGCCGGACACCGCAGACCACTTGGATTCCATCGGGCGCTTGCTGCATACGTTGGCCACACCGCAGCTGAGGCCAGCCCATTGCGATATGAAAGCGGAACACGTTTTTGTCGCAGGGGATCGTGCAGCGTTGATCGATCTAGATAGCATGTCTATGTCCCACCCCTTTACCGACCCGGCCATGTTGGCTTTGCGTTTGTGCCATCTGTCACCGAATCCGGCCGCGCCCCGGCTGGCCCGGCATCTGCTTGATTGCTACAGCAGATGTATGGGTGTCCATGCACCGGTGACCATGGCTGCGCATCTGGCGCTGGGCGCTGCCCGCATTGCGTTGTATGAAACGGCGCACCGGCAGCCGGGTTGGCCACGCCGCGCTCGAATCCTGCTCGAGCAGGCGGTAGATCTTCTGCACCAGCCGGATGGCCACTTTCCGGGCACCGGTATTTTTCATTCGTCCTCGGAGCATGGTAATGACAAGCGAATCGCAAGCTAATCCGCTGGTGTTTGTGGTGGGATGTCCACGATCGGGCACCACCCTGCTGCAGCGCATGCTCGACGCACATCCGCAGCTTGCGGTAGCCAATGACACGCATTTCATTCCGCGGGCCGTCGATCGGGTGGGGCTAGACCGGGCAAGTGCGCTGCAAGCGGAACACGTGGAATTCGTGCGTAACTACCGGCGTACCAGGCGCCTCGGCTTGTCTGACGATTCTTTTATACCGCAAGCGCGGGCAACCACTTATCCGCAATATGTAGCCCAGTTGTATCAGGCGTTTGCTCGGGCCAATGGCAAATCACTCGCAGGGGAAAAGACGCCTGACTATGTAAAGAGAATCGGGCTGTTGCACCGGTTGTTCCCGGAAACGAAGTTCGTACACATCATCCGTGATGGCCGGGAGGTCGTTCAGTCGCTGCTCGAGTGGAGCAATGCAAGCAAGGGCCCCGCCAAGCTGGCGGTGTGGCGTGAGGATCCGTTCGCCGTGGCTACGCTGTGGTGGGCTCAGCAAGTCTCTAGCGGTCTGCGCGCGGGGCGCAGGCTGCCGGATCTGTACTACGAGGTGCGTTACGATACCTTGGTTGCCCATCCCGAGCGCGAAATGCGCAGTATTGCCGAGTTTCTTGGCATTCCCAACAGCCCAGCCATGTCACGGTTTTACCAGGGCAAAGAGATCGACGATCCTTCACTGTCGGCGAAAAGTGCCTGGCGGCCGGCGACCCAGGGGTTGCGTGACAAGACCTCCCTGACCGATAGGCAATCACAGATGTTCGAGCTCCTTTGCGGGGACCTGCTTGATGACTTAGGCTTTGTCCGGCTCCACGCGTCGTATGATGAAGTACTTCATTTCGAGTCGGAGCAGATTCGTCGACGCTGGCAGCTGGAACAGGCGCGGACAGCGCGGCGCAAGGCGCGTAAAGCACAGGTCGCCCCTCAGAGCGGGCTTGGCTCATGAGAGTCGGACGGTTGTTGCTGGCGCGACACGGTGAAAGCGAATTCAATCGAGCGGGACGCATCAGTGGGCAACTGGATCCTGAGTTGTCTAGTACGGGATTGCGGCAGGCCGAAGCGCTGCGCGAGGTTGGGGCAAGGTACCCGATCGATGCAATCTACACCAGCGCGCTTATTCGAACCAAGGCCATGGCGGGGCCTGTCGCGCAGGCATTGGGTCTACCGATAAGGCCCATGCCGGCGCTCAACGAGTTGTGTCACGGGATTCTGCAGGGCCGATATGTTGACGCGCGCGATCCTGGAGCGCAGTGCCTGTGGCGGATGCGAAACTCGGATAAATTGAGTTTCGTCTGCAGCGGTGGTGAGTCGATTGCCCAGTTGCAGCAGCGAGTGCTGGCATGTTGGCGCGACATCGAACTGGAGCAGCGGGGTGCGACGATTCTGCTGATCGGCCATCGCAATACCAATCGGATATTGATGGGCCACCTGCTCGGGAGAACGATGGCCGAGGCGATGGCGCTGAAGGTTCGCAACAAATACGTCTACGAGCTCTGTGAAGGTTCAGTGGCAACGCTGTGCCTGCAACCCCATAAGCTCGGTAAGCGCTATGAATACCTTAGATTCTGATCGTATTACCCGAGTTGCGCACATCGTCAACGATGTGAATGGTGGTGGTGGCGTCGCCAAGGTGGTTTACAATCTTTTGCGGGTTATGCCCCATAACGATCTTGACTTTTCGGTCTATTCTCTCAAACCGGATAAGGGGGCAGCGCGTCGCAACTGGGACGGCGTTCAGGCGTTTGCTGATCTAGGCGTTTCTGTGGGCTTTGGCGTCGCTGGCGAAGCTATGGACCGTGTCAGCGAGTGTGCCGACTGGTTGCTGCAGAATGAGATTCAGCTCGTTCACACACATTCCTTCCAGCCCAATCTGGTTGGCCGACTTGCGGGCCTGATGTGTGGTTGCCGGATCGTGAGCCACTACCACAATCTTTACGCCGACAAGTGGCAATCGGCGTCCGCGCAGATGTTCGAGACGACGCTGGGAGACCGTTCAGATGCTCTGATTGCGTGTTCTGCCGCGGTGCGAGCCTTCACGGCGGATCGCCTGGCTTGTTCGCCTGATCGTATTGAAGTCGTTAAGAATGGCGTTGACCTGCAGCGCTTCGGCAAACACATCGATCCATGTGCTGCCCGACGTGCGCTGGGTCTGCCATCGGACCGGAAACTGGTCGCACTGGTGGGCCGAATATGTGAGCAGAAAGGTCAGACCGATCTGCTGCGGGGTGCCCGGCAAATTCAATCGGCCGTTGACAATGTGGAGTTCCTGCTGGCAGGCGAGGGTAAGGACAAGACAGCCATGGCTGAGGTGTCGGCCCTGATTGATTCTGAGGGTATCGCGGACAAAGTCAGGCTGATGGGGTATGTGCCGGACGTCGAGATGCTGTTTGCCGCGATCGACGTCCTTGTTATGCCATCTCACTGGGAGGGGATGCCCCTCAGCCTGCTCGAAGCCATGGCGGCAGGGGTACCCGTTGCGGCAAGTGCCATAGACCCGATCCTAGAAGTTGCGCGACACGACCACGATGCGAGAATTTTCACGGCAGGTTCTGTAGATGGCCTGGCTAACGAGGTCGTGAGACTGCTGCGCGACCCTGGACTGGCAAAGCGATTGGGGGATCGCGCCAGGCGTACCGCACTGAATTATGATTGGCAGGTGAGCGCGCAACGGCTGCTGGAGTTGTACAGCCGGCCTAGCAAGTAAAGCGCCACCATATTGTTCGTCTCACGGATGCCACAGGCACCCCCCGGAGCTGCGCCAAACCGAACCGAGCCGGATCAGTTGGCTTGCAGGCGAGCCAGTGCCCATCGAATGTGCTCGGCAACCATCAGTGTAGCCTCGGGCAGTCTACTCTTCAGCGCGTCAATGGCCTGAAGATCAGATGACCCATTGCCGATGGCGACCGCCAGATTACGTTGCCACTGCTCATAACTGATGCGGCGAATTGCCGATCCTTCAGTGAGTCTCAGAAACTCTTCTTCCGACAACACAAAGAGTCGAATCAGCTCCGTATCCTGCAGATTGTGCCTTGGCGCAAAATCAGGTTCGCTGGTAGCCGGCGCATCACGATTCCACGGGCAGAACAGCTGGCAGTCGTCGCATCCATAGATCCTGTTACCCATCGCCGGTCGCAGCTCCGGCGGTATTTCGCCTTTGTGCTCGATTGTCAGATAGGAAATACACCTGCGCGCGTCCAGCTGCTTCGGCCCGATGATGGCGTCTGTAGGGCACACGGTCATGCACGCGTTGCACTTGCCGCACTCGTCTTCAACAGCGGCAGCTGTTACTGCAACAGGCGCGTTGGTATATATCTCGCCGATGAAAAACCATGAACCGGCTTGTTTGTTGAGCATCAGCGTGTGCTTGCCCATCCAGCCCAGCCCCGCCTTGCCTGCCAGTGCTTTCTCCAGCACGGGCGCGGAGTCGGTAAACGCCCGATACCGATGACCGGGCAATGCGGCATCAATGCGTCCCGCGAGCTTGGCCAGACGCTTGCGCAGCACCTTGTGATAGTCACGCCCCAGTGCGTAACGGGAGATGTAGGCTTTTTCCGGGTTTTCCAGTATCTCGATGGGCCGCGTGTCGCTGGGCAGGTAGTCCATCCGTGCCGAAATGACCCGGCAGGTCTCTGGTTCCAGCAACGGCGGATGCAGGCGCTTATCGAGGTTACGGTGCAGATAGCCCATCTCGCCGGCAAAGCCCGCGGCAAGCCAGGCCCGCACATGGGGCGCATGCTCGGACAGATCCACATCGGTGATGCCGATCTGGGCGAAACCCAGGTCATGGGCCCATTGAGAGATTTCTATCGGGTCTGGAAGCATTCAAGTTCGCTGGATGTGAGCGGCGCTGGCGCGCAGTATAATTGCTGAGATTGATTATGGTATTCCCGTGAGCGCCAACCCCGAACAGCTATATACCGCGGCTTCGAGCCGAGCCCTGGACGCCAAGGCCATCGCCCGGATGCCGGTGGACGGGTTCGTACTCATGCAGCGCGCTGCAGACGCTGCGTTTGACTGCCTGCTCAGGCACTTTCCGGGCGCCGGCAGCGTCACGGTGTTGTGTGGCAAGGGAAACAACGCCGGCGATGCCTACCTGGTCGCGCGGCGGGCCCGTGAGTATGGCTTGCGAGTGCAACTGCTGGCGGTGGCCGAACCCGATCAATTGAGTGGCGATGCCGCGTTGGCTTATCAGGCGGCCATGGATGCGGGGCTGGACGTCGAGTCCGGCGGCACCGAGTTTGCCGGCGATGTCATCGTCGACGGCCTGCTGGGCACTGGTACCAGCGGCGCGCCGCGCAGTCCCTATGATCAGGCCATCGAGCGGGTTAATGGCGCAGGCAGACCCGTTCTGGCGATCGATGTGCCATCCGGCGTTAACGTAGACACGGGCGCGGTTGCGGGTGCGGCAATTCGCGCATCGGTGACGATCTCATTCATTTCCCGCAAGATCGGCCTGTATACCGGCGCCGCGGTAACCCTGGTGGGTGAGCGCGAATTCGCCGATCTGGGGGTTGCCGGCTACATATACGATCAACCCGGTGTGCCGCTGTTGCGCTGGCATCATGATCTGTTGCCGGCGCTGTCCACCGATACCTACAAACACCGCCAGGGCCATCTGGTCATTGCCGGCGGCGAGTTGAACATGCCCGGAGCGGTGGCTATGGCAGCCGAAGCGGCATTGCGCGCCGGCGCCGGCATGGTCACTGTGGTAACTCGCGGCGTGCACGCCAATGCCATCGTCGCGCGCACCCCGGAAGTGATGGTGGTGGATGCGCAAAGCGAGCTGGCAAATGGCGTCATTGAGCGCGCGGACCTGTTTGTGCTGGGCCCGGGTCTAGGCCGCACGGCCTGGAGTGAAGCATTGTTCGAATCCGTCGAGCAGGCGGGCAAGCTGACCGTAATTGACGCAGATGGACTGTTTCAGTTGGCCCAAAGAGGCCGCTGGCAGGGCGGAGGCCTGGTCATTACCCCCCATGCGGCAGAAGCGGCGCGATTGCTGAATTGCCCGGTAGGTGAGTTGCAGGCAGATCGCCTGGCATCGGCGTCGGCGCTGGCCGAGCGTTATGACTGTATTGGCGTACTGAAGGGTGCCGGGTCAGTAATCTTCGACAAAGCGGGCACCGGTATCTGCGCTCATGGCAACCCGGGTATGGCCACCGCGGGCATGGGCGACGTGCTCAGTGGTGTGCTTGGGGGGTTGCTCGCCGAGCTGGCCAGCCAGGGCTCGCTCGATCAAGCACTGTGTTTTGCGCGCCTGCAGGCCGCCGTGACCCTGCACAGCGCCGCGGCTGACCTCGCTGCAGAGCGGCTGGGTGAACGCAGTCTGCTCGCCACGGATGTCACCCGCGCACTTCGCGAACTTCTGAGGCCGCCGGTTTGAGTGTAAAAAAAACCCTTCATCTTGCCGATGATGCGGCTACCCAGGCCTGCGGCGCATGGCTGTACGAAGAGCTGATCAAACGCTGGGATGGTAACGCGGTGGTGTTCCTGCGGGGCGAACTCGGGGCGGGCAAAACCACTCTGGTACGAGGTCTGCTCAACGCCGCGGGTCACTCAGGTACCGTAAAGAGCCCTACCTATACGCTGCTCGAGCCGTACAATACCGGCAGGCTTGATGTGAATCACTTTGATCTGTATCGCGTGAACGACCCGCAAGAGCTAGAATTCGTCGGCATAGACGAGATTGTCGATGGCCCAGGTTTGAAATTGTTTGAATGGCCGGAACGTGCGGGTACGTGGTTGCCCACGCCCCAGGCCGTGGTCACACTCACGGTTGTGCATGAGACTGAACCGGCCTCCCGGGAGGTGATGGTTGAGTTGCGCTAGTCGCCGAGGTTGGCATGCGTGGTTCTGGCTGCCGCTGGTGCTGCTGTTTATTGCGGGCGTTGAGGCGGCTACGCTCAAGGGCATTCGAATGCACGAAGCGCCAGATTCGACCCGGGTGGTGTTCGATACATCAGGGCCGGTGGGCTACAAGATCTTTACCTTGGAAGATCCGTACCGGGTGGTGGTCGATCTGCAGCAGGTCAGTCCGCGCAATGGCTTCGATCCATCCGTGGTTGCGGTGGGTAGAGAGCGGGTTTCCGGCCTGCGCGCCGCGCGCCGAAACGGCGATTATCGGGTCGTCATCGACGCGAATATCGCGCTGCGACCCAAGGCATTCACGCTGGCGCCCATCGATCGTTACGGGCATCGGCTCGTAGTGGATCTGTTTGACCCGTCCCACCAAGCCGAACAGCCTGTCACCGCACCGCCTCCGGAGAACCGTGATGTCGTGATTGCCATTGATGCGGGCCACGGCGGTGATGATCCCGGGGCGATAGGCCCGCGAAATATCTATGAAAAACAGGTTGTGCTGCAGATTTCGCGGCGAGTGCGCGACAAGCTAGATCGTATTTCGGGGTTCAGGGGTGTGCTTATCCGTGATGGCGACTACTATCTGGCCCACCGCAAACGTACCCAGCTCGCCCGTGACAGGCGCGCGGATCTGTTCATCTCCATTCATGCGGATGCATTCAAGTACGCCGGGGTCAAAGGGGCATCGGTATATACATTGTCGGACCGAGGCGCGACGAGTGAAACCGCCAAGTGGCTGGAAGAGCGGGAAAACCGCTCTGATCTGCTGGGCGGTGTTGGCAATGTCAGCCTGACCGATAAAGACGAAGTCCTTGCCCGGGTGCTGCTCGATCTGTCGATGGACGCCAATCGTTCTCAGAGTATCGATGCCGGAGAAGCGGTACTGGCCAATCTCGGGCGGGTCACCAGCCTGCACAAAACCCGCGTGGAGCAGGCTAACTTCATTGTGCTGAAGTCGCCGGATGTACCGTCGATCCTCATAGAGACCGGCTTCATTTCCAATCCATCTGAAGCCAAGCGGCTCTCTCAGGCAGAGCATCAGGACAAGGTGGCGAGGGCCATCGTTGCCGGTGTCGAGCAGTTCATGCGCGACAATCCGCCGCCGGGAACGTTGCTGGCCAGTGGTGCGGCGCCGCGCAAAGACTGGCGATACACCATCGTCCGGGGCGACACGCTCTCCACCATCGCAGAGCGCTACGGCGTGAGTTCGGGACTACTGAAAGCGCGCAATGGGTTGTCCAGTGACCGTATCAGGGTGGGGCAGGTGCTGCTCATCCCGGGCGCCTGATCTACCTTGTTAGATTTTCCTAGAGTCAAACGCCTCTCCAGCTTCGTGGCCGATCAGATCGCCGCGGGTGAAGTCGTCGAGCGCCCAGCGTCCATCGTCAAGGAGCTGGTGGAAAACAGCCTCGATGCCGGAGCTAACCAGGTTGACGTGCGCGCCCAGGCGGGCGGTGTGGAACTCATATGGGTGCGCGACGACGGCCATGGTATTGCCGCCGAGGATCTGCCCCTGGCGCTGGAGCGGCACGCCACCAGTAAGATTGCCAGCACGGATGATCTGCTGGGTGTGGCGAGTCTCGGATTTCGCGGTGAAGCACTGGCCAGTGTGGCCTCGGTGGCCCGTGTAAGCATCAGTTCACGGGTCGCGGAAGCGGCGACGGGAAGCGTGCGGGAAGTGCATGGCGGAGAGCTTGTGCACGAAGGCCCGGTAGCACACAACAAGGGCACCACGGTAGAGGTGCGTGATCTGTTTTTCAACACGCCGGCACGCCGTAAGTTCCTGAAGACCGAACGAACTGAGATGGCGCAGATCAGTCAGGTGCTGAGACGCCTCAGCCTGGCGCACATGGATGTCGGGTTTTCCCTCAACCGCGGCGAAGATGGTGGCCGGGGGCTGACGCTGCCCGCGGGGCGCATTACAGACCGTCTGAGTCGGCTTTTGACGCCGACTTTCGTCGAGGAATCGGTGCTCATTGATGAGCAACGGGACGAGTTGCATCTGCACGGTTGGGTAGGTTTGCCCGCGCATCATCGGCGTGTGGGCGATCAGCAGTATTTCTACGTGAACGGGCGCGCTATTCGCGACAAACTCGTGGGGCATGCGATTCGTCAGGCGTATTCCGATGTGATGTTTCATGGGCGCCACCCTGTCTACGTGTTGTATCTCGAGCTGCCGTCAGGCGGGGTAGATGTGAACGTTCATCCAACCAAGCATGAAGTGCGCTTCCGTGATACCCGGCGTGTGCACGATTTCATTTTCGGCAGTCTTAATCGCGCTCTGCGGCAGGTGCGCCCGGGCGATGATCTGCGCGGTTCACCTGTCGCAGGCAGCGCAGCTGCGGGGCATGATGCCCCGGCTCAGCGTGAACATCAGCCTGATTCGTTGGCGCAACAACGTGGGTTGGCGCTGGCTTCACGAGCACGGCCAGCGGGATCGCCCGGCGTGGTAAGTGGAGGCGCAGCACCGCCCGGCGGCATCGCCCAACTCGTGGCCGAGGCGGCACCGCACTGGACCAGGCCTGGGGCGCCGGCGGATGTCGACCGTTCTGTCGGCGCTTCACCGGACACGCCACCGCTGGGCTATGCGCTGGGCCATCTGCACGGTGTGTACATACTTGCTCAGAATGACGCCGGGCTCGTTATCGTCGATGCGCATGCGGCCCATGAACGGGTGACCTACGAAAAACTCAAAGCCCAGGCTGCAGCGCACGAGGTGCCCCGCCAGAAACTGCTGGTGCCCCTGAATATCGACGTTGCCGAAGCTGAAGCTGATCTGGTGGAGACTGCCGAGCAACAGCTGCAGGCGGTGGGGCTGGTCATCGAGCGCACCGGCATCGGTTCCATTTCGGTGCGTGAAGTGCCGGCGTTGCTGTCCGCCAGAGACCTCAGTCGTATGGTGCAGGACTTTGTTGCGGAGCTAGGCGAATTCGGCACTTCCGACGAGTTCGAACGCCGCCAGCTCGACCTGCTCGCGACCATGGCCTGCCATGGCTCCGTGCGCGCTAACCGTCAGTTATCAGTGCCCGAAATGAATGCGCTGTTGCGGGAGATGGAACAGACAGAAAACGCCGGCCTGTGTAATCACGGCAGGCCAACCTATTTCATGCGCAACCTCGACCAGCTCGATCAGCTGTTTTACCGGGGGCAGTAGTGGTTCAACCGGTGATTGTGATCATCGGGCCCACAGCGGTGGGCAAGACCGCCGCGGCCATGGCGCTGCAGGATCTTGTTGGCGGTCCGGACCGCGCGCGCCTGATCAGCGCCGATTCGGCCATGGTGTATCGTGGCCTGGATATTGGTAGCGCCAAACCGACTCCGGCCGAACTTGCGTGTTATCCCCATGATCTCATAGACATCCGGGATATTGCCGACCCGTATACCGCGGCGGATTTCGTAGCAGATGCAGATCATTGCGTCATGCAGGCGCGACAAGCGGGAAGGCTACCCATAATCGTAGGCGGTACCATGCTGTACGTGAAACGCTTCATTGAAGGTATAGCCGAACTGCCTCAGGCAGATCCTCTGGTGCGCGAGGCGCTGGCGGAACAGTTACGCGTGCGCGGCGCTACCGCCCTGCATGATGAGCTGGCGAGACTTGATCCCGAAGCCGCCGCCGGTATTCACCCGCACAATCCCCAGCGGCTGTTGCGGGCCCTCGAGGTGGTACGTCTCACGGGCGAACCATTGAGCGCATTATGGCAGCGCGGTAGTGGTCCCGGCGCTGCCACCAGACTGAGTGGTGACGTGTTTGTGTTCTCCATTGAACCTGATGCCAGAAGGACCCTGCATGAGCGCATTGAGCAGCGTTTCGACAGCATGCTCGAACAGGGCTTCATGGAAGAATTGAATTGGCTGCACCATGAACTGACAGGCCGTAATGGAGTGAGCGAACAGCTTCCGGCGCTGCGGGCTGTGGGTTACCGCCAGGGCCTGCAACACCTGGCCGGTGAGTATGATCTTGCTGCATTCCGGCAGCGCGCGATTACCGCAACCCGTCGTTTGGCGAAACGCCAGCTGACCTGGTTGCGTCAGTGGCAGGAATTGCGACGTTTGCAATGGGGTGAGGCGCGTGCGCTGGCTGATGAAATTGCCGCAGCTGCGGGTCTGAACTGAGAAAAAACCATCCACCCGGTAGCAGACTTTCGTGCTACTCTAGGTATCACACGACGTCAAAAGGGTGCATGTGCGCGCGTGGATTGACGTCGGCGAGTAGTGGAAGGAGAGTACCATGTCGAAAGGGCAGAGCTTACAAGACCCTTACCTCAATGCACTGCGCAAGGAGCGGGTTCCGGTTTCAGTCTATCTGGTAAATGGCATCAAGCTTCAGGGCCAGATCGAGTCGTTCGATCAGTTTGTGGTTCTGCTGAAGAACTCAGTCAGCCAGATGGTATACAAACATGCCATTTCAACTGTTGTACCGGCGCGGAATGTAAGAATCGCGACAGATGGCGACGACGAGTCATAAACAGACACCTGCCTCTATCGGTTAGAGGGCTTGGATGGGTCGCCTGTTCGAGTTGAACACATATGTTATTTGAGCGACCACAAGCAGGCCGTAAGGCCGTTGTTTTACATGTGGAGCTGAGAAATCAGCCCAACCCTGAGCTGGGCGAATTCGTAGAGCTGGCGCACTCTGCAGATATCTGCGTTGCAGACACCGTGCGGGCCCGCCGCGATGCGCCAAACCCGAACACTTTCGTTGGTTCCGGCAAGGTCGATGAGCTCGGCGATGCGCTGCGCAATGCCCGTGCGGATCTGTTGCTGATTAATCATGAACTGTCCGCAGGCCAGCAACGAAACCTCGAGCGGCAGCTCGATAGCCGGGTAATCACGCGAACCGAGCTGATTCTGACCATTTTCGCGGATCGCGCGCGCAGCCACGAAGGACAGTTGCAGGTGGAACTCGCCCAGCTCAAGCATGCCCAGACCCGGCTGGTGCGTGGCTGGACCCACCTCGACCGGCAGAAAGGTGGTATTGGCCTGCGCGGCGCTGGTGAAAAGCAGATCGAACTTGACCAGCGCATGCTCAATGAGCGCATCAAAGCCGTTGAGAAGAAGCTTGGTGCGGTCAGCAAACGCAGAGAGCAGGTGCGGCGTGGCCGCTCCCGCCGCGGCACGCCCACTGTGGCTTTGGTTGGTTACACCAATGCGGGTAAGTCGACGCTGTTCAACCGGGCCGCCAACGCCCAGGTGTATGCTGAAGATCAGCTGTTCGCGACCCTTGATCCGACCGTGCGGCGTATCCAGGTGCCGGGTTTGAACGATGTGGTATTGGGGGATACGGTTGGCTTTGTCAGTCTGTTGCCGCACGCCCTGCTAGAAGCATTCAAGGCGACCCTGGAAGAAGTCGTGCATGCCGACCTGCTGTTGCATGTGGTAGATGCCGCCGACCCGCTGCGCGATGAACGCATCGAGCAGGTGCGGGCGGTGCTGAAAGAAATAGCAGCAGACGACGTGCCGGAACTACTGGTGTTCAATAAGGTCGATTTACTGAGCGATGATGATACGGCCGGGCAGGTTGGCGATTGGCGCTCCGATACAGCGGCTCCCGGTGCGAAGATCTGCCCGGTGAGTGCGATAACCGGTAAGGGCGTCGATGCGCTCATTGAGGCCATCGGCGAAGCGCTGGGCGTGGCAGCCCCTCACGAGGTACTGCTGGATTGCGCAGATGGCAAAACCCGGGCGTGGCTGTACCGTTCCGGCGCAGTACTCGACGAACAGATCGCGGAAGATGGTAACCTGCACCTTATTCTGCAGGCAGACGAACAATTGCTGGCGCAGCTGAAATCTTCCGGTCGAGTTGAGTTGCGCGGCAAGGGCGCGCTCCCTAGAATTCCAGTTCACTAGGGCCTGGTTCAGCAGGACCTGATGTGCCCGCCCTCGCGCGGGTTAATTTCGTAAAGCGGAGACAGACATGGCGTGGAATGAGCCAGGTGGTGGAAATGACAAAGATCCCTGGGGCAACAGGGGCGATCAGGGGCCACCTGACCTGGATGAAGCGATTCGCAAATTGCAGACCCAGTTATCGGGCATCTTCGGCGGTAAAGGTGGCGGCTCGGGCGGTTCCCGTGGCAGTGGATTACCCGTTGGGGCGATCGGCCTGGCCCTGGCTGCATTGGTGGCCGTTTACGTGTTCACCGGTATTTACACGGTTGACCAGCAGGAACGTGGCGTGGTGTTCCGCTTTGGTGCTGTTCAGCCTCAGCTTAAAGATCCCGGTCTGCACTGGAACCCGCCGATCATCGACCAGGTAGAGGTGCTCAACGTCACCCAGGTGCGTTCGCATCGCGCCGATTCCTCCATGCTCACCGAGGACGAAAACATCGTCGACGTCAGTCTGACGGTACAGTGGGTGGTTGAAGACGCGATTGGCTACCTGGTCAACGTGCGTAATCCGGAAATCAGTATCGATCATGCCACCGATAGCGCGCTACGCCACGTGGTGGGTAGCTCAACCATGAATCAGGTGATCACCGCAGGCCGGGAAGCCATTGCCATTGAGGTGCAGGAGCGCCTGCAGCGCTACCTTAACAACTACGGCACCGGCATTTTCGTGCGCAAAGTGAACATCGACCGCAGTGCACCGCCCGCTCAGGTGCAGGATGCCTTCAATGACGTGCAGAAAGCCAAGGAAGACCGCCAGCGCTTCATCAACCAGGCGACCGCCTATCGCGAACAGGTCGTACCCGAGGCCAGAGGCCGGGCGCAGCGGCAGATCGAGGAGGCCAACGCCTACCGTGACCAGGTTGTTGCTCAGTCTGATGGTGAGGCGCAGCGCTTTACCAAGCTGCTGACGGAATATCAGCTGGCCGAGCAGGTTACCCGTGACCGGCTGTACATCGAAGCGCTGGAGAAAGTGTTTAGCAACGCCAGTAAAGTCATGGTTGACGTCGAGGGCGGCAACAACCTGATGTATCTGCCGCTTGATCAGTTGACCAGCAAGAGCAGAAGCGAAAGCCCCGTCATCGATCAGACCATGATGGACAACGCCGTGGAGAGAATTCTGCGGGAAGTGAATGCCGCGCGTAGCAGCGGTGGCCGAGTCCGCGGTAACTGAGGACACAGGAGAGAATTATGTCATTCAGAGCGTTAGTTGGATTAGTTCTTGTGCTGCTGGCGGTGCTGCTGGGCGGCCAGGCGTTGTACCGGGTACATGAAACCGAGCGGGCGATTCTGTTGCAGTTTGGTAATCTGGTTGAAGCTGATGTGCAGCCAGGTCTGCATTTCAAAATGCCGATCGCCCAGGAAGCAAAGATGTTCGATGCGCGGGTGCTGACCCTCGATTCGGACCCCGCCACCTACTACACCCTCGAGAAAAAGCCTCTGGAGGTAGATTCCTTCGTCAAGTGGCGTGTGGCGGAAGTGTCTACGTTCTATGAAAGCACGTCATTCGATATCCGCCGCGCCGAGCGATTGCTGCAGGAGCGCGTCAATGAAGGTCTGCGTAACGAGATCAGTAACCGCGACATGCATGAAGTAGTGTCCGGGGAGCGCGATCAGTTGATGGATGATCTGCGCAAAGAGCTCGACAGTAAAATGCGCGGCTATGGCGTAGAAGTGATCGACGTGCGCGTTAAGCGTATTGATCTGCCCTTGGAAGTATCGTCCTCGGTATATGATCGGATGAATTCTGAACGGGACATCGAAGCCCGCCAGTTTCGCGCCGAAGGTCAGGAGCAGGCGCTGGCGATTCGTGCCGCGGCAGATCGCGAGGCGGTCGTCATAGAAGCCGAAGCCTATCGTGAAAGCGAGCAGATCCGCGGTGATGGCGATGCCCAGTCTGCTTCGATTTACGCATCTGCGTTCAACAAAGACCCGGAATTCTACGAGTTCTATCGCTCAATCAACGCCTACACTAATGTGTTTGGCGACAAGAGCGATCTGTTGATCCTTGATCCGAAGAGCGAATTCTTCAAGTTCATTGAGAAAGAGCGTTAGTAGCGCCGACTTTATTTGGCAGACTCAACCATGAAAACGCATTGGCGCCTGCCTCGCGGTGTGGACGAATTGCTGCCGCCTGCGGCTTGGGAACTGGAAAACCTGCGCCGCACGGTGCTTGACGTGTTCGATGCCTGGGGCTTCGATTACGTTGAGCCGCCTGTCATCGAGTATCTCGAGTCGCTGCTTGTGGGCAGTGGCGAGGACATGGACCTGCAGACACTGAAAGTCATTGACCAGGTCAGCGGCAAACAGCTTGGCGTGCGCGCCGACATGACTTCCCAGGCCGTGCGTATCGATGCCCACAGTAGGGTAACCGATGATGTGCAGCGTCTGTGCTATGCAGGGCCTGTGGTGCTGGCCAATCCGCAGATCGCGCAGAGTTCCAGAGTGCCGTTCAAAGCTGGCGCTGAGATTTTCGGTGCTGCGTCTTTGCATGCAGACGCGGAAATCATCAGTTTGATGCTTGAGGCCGTGCACGCAGGTGGTGTGCAGCAACCTGTATTGATGCTCGGTCATATGGGCATATACCATGGGCTTGCAGCTGCCGCTATGAATAGCGGCGCGCTGGCCGCGGCAGACGAACTGGCGCTGTTCGGCAAAATTCAGCGCAAATCCGAGTCGGACATACGCGAGCTGCTGGACGATTCCCCGATCGCCGATATGATTGCGCAGCTGCCGCGGCTGATGGGCGAGGTCGAAATTCTCGATCGGGCACGTGACGTATTGAGTGGCGCGCCAGCTGCAGTGCTGGCGGCCATTGACCAGCTGGAAGAGCTGGCGCGCCTGGTAGGCGGCAGCAACAATGGCCTGCAGGTCGGTCTGGATGTGGCGGAGCTTTCGGGCTACGGCTATCACAATGGCCCGGTATTCGCCGTTTATCATCCGCAACATGGCAGCGCTGTAGCCCAGGGTGGGCGCTACGATGGCGTGGGCGATGTGTTTGGTCGGGGTCGACCGGCAACAGGTTTTGATATGGACCTGAAAGGTTTGATCGATGGCGCATCTGTCGTCCGTCCGGTGGTCTTCGCGCCCCATGTAACCGGTGCCGCGCGAAGCAAGCTGATCGAGGAAGTCGGCGCGTTGCGGGCACAGGGATACCGGGTAAGGTGCGCTCTCTCAGCAACAGAACAATTGCCGGCAGGCTGCTCACAGCAGCTGGTAGAACACAATGGCCGTTGGCAGCTGGCCGATGTTTCAACATAGCGGATTAACGGTAAACAGATAGGGCCACCGGGAAGGTTCAATGGGTCGAAACGTAGTAGTTATAGGCACGCAGTGGGGCGACGAAGGCAAGGGAAAGGTCGTCGATCTGCTGACCGAAGAAGTGGCCGCGGTGGTGCGCTTTCAGGGTGGCCATAATGCCGGTCACACGCTGGTGATCGAAGGTGAAAAGACGGTTCTGCACGTGATTCCCTCGGGGATTCTGCGGCCGGACGTACAGTGTGTCATCGGTAACGGCGTGGTGCTGGAGCCCCATGCCCTGCTTACCGAAGTGCGGACCCTCGAGGCGCGGGGTGTACCCGTGCGTGAGCGCCTGCGCATCTCACCGGCATGCCCGTTGATACTGCCGTACCACGTACAGCTCGATCTGGCACGGGAAGAAGCGCGAGGCAACCAGAAGATCGGCACTACCGGTCGAGGCATCGGCCCGGCTTATGAAGACAAAGCGGCACGGCGCGGCTTACGCATCGGCGATCTATTCTACTGGCAGGAGTTCAGCGCGAAGCTGAATGAGGTCATGGAGTACCACAACTTCATGCTGCGCGAATACTACAACAAACCCGCCGTGGACTTTCAGAAAACCCTGGATGACTGTGCCGAGGTTGCCGAACAACTCAAGCCCATGGTGTGTGATGTGGTCTCAACGCTGCATGAGATGCGTGAACAGGGGCGCAATATCCTGTTTGAAGGTGCCCAGGGCGCGTTGCTCGATATTGACCTGGGTACCTACCCCTTTGTCACGTCATCCAATACCACGGCAGGCGGCACGGCAGTAGGCAGCGGATTTGGTCCCGCGTACCTGGACTACGTGCTGGGTATCACCAAGGCTTATTCTACCCGGGTGGGCTCAGGGCCGTTCCCCACCGAGTTGTTCGATGACATTGGCGTGCGCCTGGCCGAGCGCGGCAATGAATTCGGTTCCACCACGGGCCGTGCGCGCCGTTGTGGCTGGTTCGATGCGGTGGCGCTGCGTCAGGCTGCGCAGATCAACAGCATATCCGGTCTATGCCTGACCAAACTCGATGTGCTCGATGGCCTCGAGGCCATTCGTATCTGCACGGGTTATAAAGACCCGGATGGCAATGTCGGCACCGCGCGTTTCGGTAGCGAGTACTATTCCGCGGTCACGCCGGTATACGAGGAACTGCCGGGTTGGCAGGAGTCCACCGTCGGCGTACAGAATGTGGCGGACCTGCCGGCCAATGCGGCGGCATATATCGCCCGCATCGAAGAGACTGTTGGAGCACCGATCGACATCATCTCCACGGGTCCGGACCGCGTGGAGACCATCGTATTGAAAAACCCGTTCGACGTTGGCGCCTGACCGCGAGGGCATTGGGAACTATGGATTCAAAACTACTCGAAATGCTCGTCTGCCCGGTAAGCAAGGCGTCGCTGGTGTACCGTAAAGAGGAACAGGAACTGTGGTGTCGGGCCAGCCGTCTGGCTTACCCTATACGCGACGACTTCCCGGTCATGCTGGAAAGTGAGGCGCGCCCCCTGAAGGACGAGGAACACGCCAGTTTGCGCGAGAACTAGTCTTTTGACAGGGTACGACAGATAACATCATAAGGGGGGAGTATGCATTCAGTAGTCGTCAGCGGGTCGGGGTTGTGGAAACCCGCGGAGTTTGTCACCAATGAAGAACTGGTAGCGTCCTACAACAAATACGCTGAACGCTATAACACTGAGCATGCCGAGGAGATTGAAGCAGGCAGTGTGGCGGAAAAGCCGCTATCGAGTGTTGAATTCATCGAGAAAGCATCCGGCATCAAGCAGCGTTATACCTATTGCAAAGAGGGTATTCTCGATATCAACCGCATGCGGCCGATGATGTCGGAACGGTCCGATGACGAGCTTTCCCATCAGGCGGAAATGGCGGTTAATGCGGCCCGCGACGCCATGGCAGCTGCGGACAAAACTGCAGCAGAGGTTGATATGGTCATCGTCTCCTGCGCCTATACCGAGCGCGCATATCCGGCGATTGCCATCGAGGTACAACAGGCCCTGGGTATTGAAGGATTCGGCTTCGATATGCTGGTGGCTTGTTCGGCCGCAACATTTGCTCTGCACCGAGCCTATGATGCCATCGCGGCAGGATCAGCTCGTTGTGTTCTGGCCATCAACCCGGAACTCACCACCCCACAGATCAACTTCACAGATCGCGACAGCCACTTTATATTCGGCGATGTGGCCACCGCCATGATCCTGGAGTCGGCTGAAACCTGCACTTGCGAAAACAGCTACGAGGTGCTCGGCACTCAGGCCGTGACCCAGTTCTCCAACAATATTCGTTCGAACTTCGGCTATCTATCATATGCCGATGATTCGGATCCGTTTGGGCTGGACAAGTTGTTCCACCAGAATGGCCGCGGCGTATTCAAAGAAGTTTGCCCCATGGCCGCCGAGCACCTGGTCACCCAGGTGGAAAAGGTTGGCCTGCAGGTGGGTGATATAAAGCGCTGGTGGTTGCACCAGGCCAACATCAATATGAATCAGCTGATTGCCAAGCGTCTGCTGGGTCGCGATCCTGAAGAAAATGAGGCGCCAGTCGTGCTCGACGAGTACGCCAATACGGCATCTGCGGGCTCGGTGATCGCGTTTCACCTCTATAGCGAAGACCTGCAATCAGGTGACCTGGGTGTGATCTGTTCATTCGGGGCGGGGTATTCCATCGGCTCTCTGGTGATACGAAAGCGATAATAGACGAACATGGCGGGTTCTTCGAAGAAGGCGATCTATGCCGCATTAGCGGGTAACTCGCTGATTGCCATAACCAAGTTCGGCGCCGCGGCATACACGGGTAGTTCTGCGATGCTGAGCGAGGGTATCCACTCTTTAGTAGATACCGGCAACCAGGTGCTGTTGCTGTTCGGCATCCGGCAGTCGGGCAAACCGGCGGATGCGAATTTCCCCTTCGGCCATGGCAAAGAGATCTACTTCTGGTGCTTTATTGTCGCCATGCTCATATTTGCATTGGGTGGCACCGCATCGATCTATCAGGGGTGGCAGCACCTGAGCCATGCTGAACCCATTACGAATATCATGATCAACTATGTGGTGCTTGGCGCGGCGTTGTTGTTTGAGTTCGGTGCCCTGTGGGTTGCGCTGCAGGAATTCAATAAGAGCAGGGGAGAACAGCGCTGGCTTGATGCGGTTGTCCACGGTAAGGACCCGACACTGTTTGTAGTGGTGTTTGAAGACACCGCCGCTACCCTCGGACTGTTGATCGCCATGTTGGGTCTGGTGATGTATCAGCTTACCGGCAATCCGATATTCGACGCGGTCGCTTCCATCGCCATTGGTGTGGTGTTGATACTTACGGCGATGTGGCTGGCGATCGAGAGCAAGAGCCTGTTGATCGGTGAGGCGGCAAGCCCGGAAGTGCGTGATGGCATTGATGTGGTACTGCAGGCGGATGCACGGATTTTGCAGGTCAACGAGGTCGCAACCCTGCACATGGGGCCGGACTTCATCGTGGTGGTGGTGTCAGTGGATTTCATTGATGAAATGGATTCCAGCGGCGTTGAAAGCGCGGTGACCCGGTTGAATGGTCAGATCAAAAGTATCGACTCGCGAATCGGGCGGGTCTTCATTGAGGCTGAGCGCAGCGGCCGCCATCGCGGCTAACGTCCCGTCCATTACCGGTACCTGTAAACCGAGTACAATATGCGCGGATTTTCGGTGATGCACCGAATCAATGGTGCCCAGGAGAGGACTTGAACCTCCACGGGGTTACCCCCACTAGCACCTGAAGCTAGCGTGTCTACCAATTTCACCACCT
>CAYMUT010000003.1:0-250585 GCA_964393625.1 uncultured Pseudomonadales bacterium | reverse complement strand
AATGTGTAAACCATGTCTCCGGTATATTCAGTAAACTATGTGTCCGGAAGTACACTGGGTGCTTTCCGGGCACATGGGCCACTAGATCCGGCATCGTCTACACCTCATTTCTGAATGAATGCAATTCATCCGCTCTCACAGAGAGTGGGTTATATCCCAATGGCGCGTCGACGTTGGAGGTAGCCATTGTTGGGGGAAGCTGTATTGCCCTGCCAACGACATAAAGTGCCGTTGTGGTGAGTTCTGCAGGGTGAGTATCTGGGGCACTCCACGGAACCCAGGAACCTACGCGAGACAGATTCGCAGGGTGGTTAATAATTGCACCGGCGATTCAATTTGGATCGACGAGTAGACGAGTAGACGAGTAAAGGCTGCGAAATGCAGATATATGAATTCGAACTTAAGTGCTCGCTTCCTACGCTTGATGCCGACGCAGATGAGTACGCTCACGCTCTCTATGCGGGTGGTTGTGATGATGCGCTTATCGGAACTGGATTGGCAGGCAAGATTGCGATCCGGTTTAGTCGGGAAGCTGATAGCGCCATGGGTGCTATTGAGAGTGCGATACGGGATGTGCGCAGGATTTTACGTGAGGTGCGATTGATCGAGTCTGGTCCGGATCTGGTCGGATTGTCTGAGATTGCCGAGCACCTAGGGTGTATCCGTCAGAATGTTCGGAAATTGATGATCAGCAATTACACGGAATTTCCCCAACCTTTTCATGATAGCAAAACTCAGATATGGAGACTTGCCGAGGTCCTTGCCTGGCTGAAGTCCAGCCGCAAGAGTCTGGTGGCCGACGATTGCCTGGCCGAAGTTGCGCACGTGAATTTGCAATGCAATATCGTGCTGAGAGATCTCCCCAACATTGATGCTGAAATGTGCGGGGAATTGAGAGCTGTAGTGGGAAAGCGATGAGGTTTAGGTACACTTCCTCCTATGGAGCACGCAGCCTCTAACCTAAAGCCGGGCCTCGGCGATCGCATTCAATGGATGTCGGGGCTGATTGTCCTGTGTTTCCTCTCTGTTCTTCTGCTGCGCAGTCAGAGTGCTGCAAGCTACCCGACCTACGCCCTCAGCCTGTTCATGCTGGCCACCTTCCCGAAATGGCGGGATGTGTTCCGTCTGCACCTCATCAGACTGATCTGTGCGTTACTGGTCTGGTTGTGCCTCAGCACGTGGTGGTCGGACCCGTTCGAATGGCGTGCGGCAATCTCAGTGTGGTCTCGTGCTTTGCTGGTGTTTTTCTTTGTGGTGGCAATGGCGGAATGTCAGTTGCGGGGCCAGTTGCAGCGGTGGATGGGTGTGGCGCTTACCCTGGTGGGCGCTGGGGTTGTGCTGGTGGCGTTGGTCAACTTTTATGTGACGGACCCACCGGACGGGCGACTCAATGGTCTTGGTCAACTTGACACCCATGTGGTAGCCGCGTTGGTTTATGGGGTCATTCTTCTTTTCGTGCTCCGCACAGCAGCAATGTTTGAATCACGCAGTATCAAGGCCGCGGCATTGCTGGTGGCGCTCATCATTGCGTACGCTGTTTTTCTTTCTGACTCGCGAAATGCCTGGGTAAGTGTGGCGCTTGGCGTGGTTGCGTATGGCCTGGCATATCGGGCCGCAGACTGGCGCCAGTTTCTGGTTACGCTGGTGGGGATGGGCATACTCATGGGTATCGTAGTCATTGCATTGGCTTTCGGCGATGCAACCGCGCAGATAATTCTGCCTCGGGGCAGCAGTTTTCGCCCGGAAATCTGGGGCGAGACGCTGCGGCTTATCCTGGAAAATGATGCCCTGCTTATCGGGCGTGGCATTCTCACCTCCGATGATGTCATGGCTGGCGGCATACTTATGCCCCATGCGCACAACATCTATCTCGCGCTGGTCCACCAGGGTGGGCTGGTGGCGTTGCTGTTGTATATCTCGGTGTTGACCAGTGCGGTCGTAGCCATGTTCCGTAATTATGATCTGGCAGATGCCCGCCTGGGTGTGAGCATCCTTATCCTCGCAATGTTTTCGCATCTGTTGGACGGCCACGAGTTGATTGACAAGGTCGGAGACACCTGGTTGCTTGTGTGGATGCCAGTTGGGTTGGCCCTGGGTATGAGTTGGACCCCGGGGCGGGGTCGTGGACTATGAGCGAACAATAAAGGAGAGATACATGGTTCGTAGTATCAATGCTCCGTTGGGCATGGCCAGGTTTGTTGTTATCGCAGCTATGCTGGTGCTGGTTGGTAACAGCCATGCCACAACGGTATTGAGGTTGCCGTTCGAAGAAGTGTGCGACCAGGCAGAATTGATTTTCGAAGGGCGAGTCGTTGATGTGTCCACACGCATGGACGAGGAAGGCAGATACATCTGGACCCATGTCGAAATTGAAGTCTTAGAGGCAATCAAGGGGCGTCACGACGCTAACCAGATCGAGCTGAAGTTTGCCGGTGGTAGCTTGAATGGACTCACACTGGACGTGGGAGAGATGCATGTGCCGCAGGTCGGAGAGCATGGTATTTACTTCGTCGATTCGTTGAGCAGGCAACTGGTACACCCGCTGGTTGGCTGGGACCAGGGCCATTATCGTGTAGAGCGCACTCCAGACGGCGTCCGGCGCATGATGACGGCAAATGGCAGTTTCATACAGTCGATACTTCCGCAGCAGATTGCGGGCCAGGAGTTCTCGACGGGAATACCCTATGGCGTAGCAGTCATCGAAGCCGATGCTCGGTTGCATGCGATGCCTATCGCAGATTTCAAATCAACTGTGCGGCAGTTGGCCAGGTAGTTGCTGATGAATGCCGAACCTCTGGCAGGGAGGTTACTGGCGTTGTTGGTCGCTGGCCTGTGGGCATTGCATACAACAGCCTACGTACTGAACGGGCGGTCATGGGATCAGCCCACCGCCACGATAAATGCGAATCTGACAAACGTGCCTGACCTGCCCGCCACTCGCTGGGAAGATGCTTTCATAGTAGCGGCGAATCGATGGAACGACACGACCAGTTTTGAGTTTGTGGTTGATCGCAATACCGCTAGAGATCCCTGCGATAGTCCCAACGATACAGCTCCCGGCAATGGAGTTAAGTTCGCTGCACAAAGCTGTACTGGTGAATTCGGTGAAAGCACACTTGCTGTTACGCATACCTGGTATACCAATGCGACAAACCGCATCGTGCAGTCCGGGATCGTCTTCAATTCCAACAGAACCTGGGACATCTACGACACGCCGCACTCGTCGGTCCCGGTTGATTTCCGGCGCGTGGCGGTACATGAGCTTGGACATGTCATGGGGCTCGGGCATGAGCAGACGGCGTCGGCGATTATGGCGCCGAGCATCGGGAATCTGATTGGGCCGACTGCGGATGACATAGCGGGGATTGAGTTTCTGTATGGGACCCCCGTGGTTGATATATCGGTGTCGATGAACGACACCGATATAGGCGAAGATGCGCTGTTCGGTGCCAGTCGCCAACTCGATGTGTCGGCCATCAATAGCGGTACCGGGGCGGCTACCGCAGTGGTGCTCGAGTTTCTGTTTTCTCAAGACGTTTTAGATATCCAGGTCGAAATACAAATCGATGGCATGGTCCGTAGTGACCTGTGTGTGATGGCGCCAAACACCGCTACTTGCGATCTGGGAACAATGGACGCGGGTGAATCTGTGCTCGCTACGCCGACCTTCAGGTTTGGTGCTGTTGGAGGTCTCGAGGTCACAGCCTCAATAACTGCCAATCAGAGTGAGGCGAACCAGGCCAACAATTCTGCATCCCTGCAGTTTGACGTAGGTATATCCCCGGACGATCCGGATAGCGATACTATTCCGAACGAAGCAGACAACTGTCCATACGTAGCGAATCTGGACCAGGCAGACAGTGATGGCGACGGAATTGGCGATGCGTGCGTTACCTCCGATGTGGACGCGGATGGGTTTCTGGACCATCTGGATAACTGCCCGCAAGACGCCAACCCGGACCAGGCAGATCAGGATGCAGACAGTTATGGCGATGCCTGCGATCAGTTTATGGTCACAGACTTCTCGGTTGAAACGCCCTCCAATGCGACATTTGCCGGAGGCTTAGCTCTCATGGACTCGAGTTTCACCATGCGTTTGACAAACAACTCAGGACTGCAGGTACCTCTGCATGCGTTTCGAGCTTACTCAGATTGGCCGACGTCAGGCTCATCGCTCCTGCTAGCCGAAACGACTGATGCAGGCCTGCTGGGCGGAGACCGCGCCATCTCGAGTCTCGAGATTGTCGGCATAGCGCTTGGTTTGACTTCTGACACGCCGGCGCCAATTGTGCTGAGGTATGAGTATACGGACCCTCAGTCTGAGGCGTCGGGCGCAATACAGGCGGGTTTTTTTGAGGATGGCTCAGTAGCAGTCGACAGCGACGGCGATTCTTCTCCTGATGGAACCGACGTGTTTGCGTACGATCCGTCGGAGCAACTTGATACTGACTACGATGGCGTTGGTAACAACGCCGATACGGATGATGATGGTGATGGGCTTGCGGATACAACCGAGATCGGCCTGGGTACGAATCCATTGCTGCGGGACACCGACGGCGACACTATGCCCGACGGCCTTGAAGTTGCCGAGGGCTTGAATCCGCTCGATGGGGAGGATTGTCCGGATTGGTATTGCGATTCTCGTGGGAGCATACTGAAGCGAGTGATTAAACCTTTGCTTCAGCAATGAAGCGGGGTGGGTTACTCGGCTACCGTGCGCAAGAGATTCCCGGTTTCTAATGCTGCTGTATCCCAACTGAAGAGCTTGGCGCGACGTGAAGCGGCCTCAGCTAACGCGCGATGGAGATGCGGGTCCTGTGCAAGTTTGATGAACGCATCGGCCAGGTCATCTGTGGAATACGGGTCGACGAGGATTGCTGCGTCGCCAGCGATTTCGGGCATTGATGAAACGTTACTGGTTATCACTGGCTTTCCGAAAGCCATTGCTTCTACGAGCGGTAAGCCGAATCCTTCATAGATGGAGGGCAGGACAACGGCAAAACAGTTCGAATAGAGTTCTCTTATTTGATCATTGTCGGGAGTCAAGCACTGCACGCTCTGGTTCAGGCTCAAACGATCGATTTCTTTCGGTAAATCAGTTTTCCAACCGGTCCCCCCAGCAATAATGAACTTGTAGCCTCTGTCTGCTAACAGGGATCGCTTCCATGCCCGCAAGCATGTCTGCAAGTTTTTCCGAGGTTCCTGTGTGCCGACGAAAAGGTAGAAGGGCTTGGGGGCGGGAGCGTAGTCGAGGTCACCTGGTACCTGGCAGGCGGCTTCGAGTATGACACTGCACTTTGCAGCGGCGTCAGGAGAAAGGTCGCTGAGATCGTTCATCGTAGCTGTGGAGACACAGATGATAGCATCAGCCTTTCGTATTGATGGGGGCATCAGGAGCCTTTCCAACATTGCGCCGCCGCGTGTCATTGTTTCTGGATGCTTCTTCCAGACCAGATCGTGGATGGTTACAACGGATGGTACGTTCAGCATTAGTGGAAGGTGATGGCGGGGTGACCAGAAGACATGAACATTGTCTTTGGCTGCCCATGTCGGAAAATACATCTGTGCAAGCAAAGAATTCGGCAGAATTCTACGCGAAGGATACCTATGCGTGGCGTCCGTAAACTGGTTGTAAAGTGGTCTCGTTGAATAGAGAAAGATCTGAAAACCGCGATGCTGGTTAAGTCTGCTAACTATGTTGAAGGTGTACTGGCCGATTCCTGTTTTAGGGTATTGCAGCGGCCGTGCATCAATGCCAATGCGAACCATATGTACTTATGCTAATTTCCGTTCGCGTGTGTTTTGATTGTTGTGAGTAGAATCAACAAGTTCCTCATACAGAGTCAAATATCGCCGAGCCATCAGTTCCCCGTTGAATAATCGATCAAAACGAGATTTGGCACGTGAACCCATTAGGCTAGCCATGTCAGGGCGTGCATGCAATTGATCCATTGCACGTCGCAAGGCCCGAGGAGACCCTGGGGCAACGACTAAGCCAGTTTCATCATGAACATTGACGTGGCTTGTGCCAGACCCAACCTCGGTAGAGATGAGTGGGCGCCTGAACATTGCACCTTCCAGTAGGGTTACGCCGAACGCCTCCGAGCGGAGGTACGATGGGAAGACGATAGCGCGACTGAGCTCAAAGAGTGCGACTTTGGTTTCATCAGACACATGGCCCGTGAAAACCACATTGGACAAGCCTAGTTCCTGAGCCTGTAGTTTGAGTTGATTCTCGGTAGGTCCGGAGCCGACGATAACCACTCGGTACGGAGCATCCTTTATGGCGTCCAGCAGAATATGTAGTCCTTTGTAGTACCTGAGGACTCCAACAAAGAGGAAGAAATCTTTGCCATATTGAGTTTGCGCGCTTTTGAGTTCGGTGGCATTAATTTCAGGATATGTTGTTCGGTCAATGCCGATCGGGATTACGTCAACTTTGTCGGCAAACTCTATGAGGCTGTTGCTGGTCGCGAAGTAATTTGGGGAGGTACAGACAATGCGATCGGCGGAATCCAGAAAATTGCGCATGAGGGGAGCATACAGGCGCCGCAGAAATTTCTGCCGGATGATATCCGAATGATAGGTAATTATTGATGGCTTTTCGCGATTAATGGCCAGATTGAGGGCATCAGCAAACGGCCACGGAAAGTGATAATGGATAATGTCGTGCTCCGATGCGAGTTCTCGAAACACTGCAAATGCCTTTAGCGAGACATTGCAGGAAGCGATTTCAAAGCTCTCTGGAGCTCGCACAACCGTTGCTTCAGGCAACTGCACTGCTGAAGTAGAAGCGCTGTTTTTTGTCGTGGTGAATACTGTGCAACTCACGCCCAATTGGTTCGTTCCAGCACAGATCTGCCGGATAACTTCCTCTAATCCGCCTTGGGTGTCGGGGAAAAATGTACGGTAGACATGAAGAATTCGCATGGATCTGTATAGTACGCCTTGTGCGAATCAGGGGCCAGCAGCGTAGCGACTAACTGAGATTGAAGTTGGAGTGTCATTCCCCACGATTGCTCCCTTTCGTGACCGCTGTTTGTCTGGCCTCCGATATCAAAAGGGGCGAAGTCTTGTTTCTATGGGAGCTACTGTGAAGGTCATTGTGACTGGCGGCGCTGGTTTCATTGGTTCGGCGCTGGTGCGATATCTAGTGCGTAACACCGATGCCCATATCCTGAACCTCGACAAGTTAACATATGCTGCGAATGTGGATTCTCTAGCCGAGATCGCGGATTCAGATAGATATGAGTTCGTTAGAGCTGACATATGCGATGCGACGGTTCTAGAAGGGGTTTTTGATGCGTTTAAGCCAACGGCGATAATGCACCTCGCTGCTGAGTCTCATGTTGATCGCTCTATAGAAGGTCCGTCAGAGTTTATTCAGACTAACGTTGTGGGCACCTTCACGTTGTTGGAGTGTGCTCTAAAGTATTGGAAGGGCCTATCGGGGTGCCGAAGCAATGACTTTAGATTTCTTCATGTTTCGACAGACGAGGTATACGGCGACCTTGCTGACACGTCGGGCTTGTTTACGGAGACTACCCCTTACGCGCCAAGTTCACCTTACGCAGCGAGCAAAGCCTCGTCCGATCATCTTGTGAGGGCATGGGCGCGAACGTATGGTCTGCCAGCGTTAGTTACCAATTGCTCCAACAATTATGGGCCTTACCAATTTCCGGAAAAGCTTATCCCGCACATGATCATCCATGCGTTGAAAGGCAATTCACTACCAATATATGGTGACGGGCAACAGGTTCGCGACTGGCTGTATGTCAATGATCATGCCAGTGCGTTATGGACAGTACTGTCGCACGGTGAGGTCGGCAATACGTATAACATTGGCGGACATAACGAAAAAACGAATCTCGATGTGGTGGGGAAGATCTGTAGTGAGATCGATCGATTGGGCCGGACCCACGCCGATGCGGCAAAATCATCTGACTTGATTACTTTTGTCAAAGATCGTCCAGGACATGATATGCGGTATGCGATTGATGCCAGCAAGATCAACAGCGAGCTGGGTTGGTCCCCATCGGAGACTTTTGAAACTGGGATCGAGAAGACAATAGCTTGGTATTTGTCCAATGAAGCCTGGTGGACGAATGTGCTCAACGGCGGTTACAGGCTAGGCAGAATTGGTGAGGGGGCGGATAGGTGAACAGGAAAGGCATTATCCTGGCGGGCGGTTCCGGCACCAGGCTTCACCCAGTAACTCGCAGTATCTGCAAGCAGTTGCTGCCAGTCTACGACAAGCCCATGATCTATTATCCTTTATCGACTCTAATGCTCGCCGGAGTTAGAGAGATATTAATCATTTCGACGCCTCAAGATACGCCGCGCTTTGAGCAGATGCTAGGAGACGGGGGAAGATGGGGGCTCGCACTGGAGTATGCGATCCAGGAAAGGCCGGAAGGGTTGGCGCAATCATTGACCATCGCTGAGGAGTTTCTGAATGGACAGTCGAGCATTCTCATTCTGGGCGATAACATCTTCTTTGGAAGTGGGTTACAGGCGCAGTTGCGGCAGGCTGTAGCAAAGGCTCGAGGGGCGACGGTATTTGCTTACAGGGTCAGCAATCCTTCGGCGTTTGGTGTTGTTAGTTTCGACGAAACAGGAAAAGCAATAGATATCGCGGAGAAGCCCGAGAACCCCAGGAGCAATTACGCGGTCACCGGATTGTACTTCTACGATGAAGATGGGCCAAAGATAGCTCGGAGTGTTGAGCCCTCAGCGCGGGGTGAGCTCGAGATAACCGATGTAAACAATGCCTATCTCGAGCGAGGTAGTCTTGACGTGCAGGTCATGGCAAGAGGGATGGCATGGCTGGACACCGGGACCCATGATTCGTTACTCGAAGCGGCGCATTTCATCCAGACGTTGGAGAAAAGACAAGGGGTGAAAATCGGCTGTCCGGAAGAGATAGCCTGGAGTAACCGGTGGATAAGCGATGAAGAATTGCTTGCTCTCGCGCAACCGCTCAAAAAGAGCGGGTACGGTAGATATCTTACGAGCCTGATTAAGGAAGGTAGGTAGCGTGAAGGTGGCGGAAACAGCATTGTCCGGCGTGCTGATTATAGAGCCGACGGTGTATGGCGATGAGAGGGGGTTTTTCGCTGAGACTTATCAGGCCGAACGTTATGGGGAAGCGCTGGGTGGGTCGTACGAGTTTGTTCAAGATAATCATTCTCGGTCTCGTCGGGGCGTGCTGCGAGGGTTGCACTGCCAACGCCAATATCCGCAAGGGAAGCTTGTAAGGGTTGCTCGTGGCACCGTCTTTGATGTTGCTGCAGACATCAATCCCTCGTCAGAGACCTTTGGGGAATGGGTGGGTGTGGAATTGTCGGATGCCAATGGTCGTCAATTGTGGATACCGCCTGGTTACGTACACGGTTTTTTGGTGCTGTCGGAGATTGCAGACTTTGAGTATAAATGCACCGAGTACTATCGCCCTGATGATGAGCTGGGGATTCGATGGGACGATCCCACTATGGCGATTGAGTGGCCGATCGATGCACCTGAACTTTCGAACAAAGACCAGAAAAACCTGATGCTTTCGGAGTATGTGGAGTGGCTGTCGGAGTCTTAGTATTTGGTTCTAATGGCCAGGTGGGTTCGCACGTGCGTCAGTTGTTCACTGGAGCTACATTTCTGGAGAGAAGCGATGTTGACCTGAATGACTCCCAAGCGCTCTTCGAAATCATCTGTAGCGCGAAGCCGCAAACGATCTTGAATTGTGCGGCGTATACTGCTGTCGATCGCGCAGAGTCCGATGCGGCGCAGTGCTGGTCCGTTAATGCGAGCGCGCCTGCTATTATCGCACAGGCTGCCAACGAGGTTGGCGCCAGATTGGTCCATATCTCGACAGATTACGTATTCGATGGGGAAGGGGTGGGCGCGTACCGTGCGAGGGATCCGACGAACCCCCGGACCGTGTATGGCAAAGCAAAGCTTGGCGGGGAGCTTGCGATTTCGACGATTGCAGAAGATTACCTGATTGTTCGAGTAAGTTGGGTTTTCAGCGAGCACGGGAGTAATTTCGTTAAGACAATGTTGCGGTTGGGCAAGCAACGCACCCAACTCCAGGTCGTGAATGATCAACTCGGTTGTCCTACTTATGCCGGCGATATCGCAAAAGCGATTTATGAACTTCTCGACAGTGGAGGGGAGGGCATTGCCTCGGGTTGCTACCACCTTTCAGGTGGAAGAAGCACAACATGGTGCGATTTCGCGAAAGTAATTTTTGATGTGGCTTCGGAAGGCGGGTTGATCGAAGAAACTCCCGATATCAAAGGCGTGACTTCAGAGGCATATCCAACGGCGGCAAAGCGTCCCAAAAACTCTGTCCTCCAGGTATGTCCGGCCCTTGTTGATGAGCTTTCGTTCGAGCCAGATTGGGAGGCTGGTCTACGAGAGATGGTGAAGAAAGTCCAGGTGTGAGTGCTGTGCGTTATGCTACGGGAAATAGATCATATAGACATGAGCAGCGGGGAGCAGATCAGACCCGCGTTCTCCAGAAAAGCCCTATAGCGTTGTGCGAGCGCTGCTCGTTCAGCGAAGTAGGATTCGACTGCTTGTTCGTCTCGGATTTTATACATTGAATCTCTGAGAGATTCACTGATTGCGGATGTGGGAATGCCGGGAATTGCCATGGTGTTGCAGAGTTCGGCGGTCCGACTGTCGTGGATACAAAACAGGGTTGGCACACCTGCCTGGTGGGCAACCATGTTGCCGTGCATCCTTGTACCGATCGCGAGGTCAAAGCCTCGACTGTATTCAAGCCAGGCGCGTGTATCGTAGAACGCGTGAATGTTGTTTAGCATCGCTGTTTCCGATCTTCCAGCGTCAGCATACGGTTTCAGCACCGACTTCATTTTTGATACGTATTCATCTGGGATTTTGCCGATTTCGTCGCGTGCGGCACGGAGTAGCTCCAGGGGCGCTTGAGCCACATTGTCAATAATTGCATCTGGAAACGCAGTTGCCAGAGCTTGATTGACGGGCAATGCAGCATTCGTGAAATCGTTGTTGATGAGGATCCTCGATACGCGGTCCGGATCGAACGCCCTGAACTGATTTTGCAGTTTCGGCGTAATAAAATTCGAAACGCATCCGAGAACTTCGGTATTGGTCACGCCCAGTTGAGCTAGTGCTGCTTTGGTCAGGTCGCCCCGGACACCAATGGTGTCAGCCTTTTCCCCGAGGAGACTGAAGTACTCAATCGAACCGGGCGTGAGTTCTTGTAGCGGCTTATCGATTTCCCCTTGAATGCCTAGTCCCAGTGCGATAACGGGAATCTTAATGTCCTGAAGCTTCTCCAGCATGGGGCCAAGGTCTAATCCGGGATTGACATGGTTCGCGAATAGGAACACCACTGCGTCCGACTTATTTACGTTGGCGGGGTCGAAATGAAAACCGAAGTAGTTCTTTTCTTCCGCAACTACATGTGTCTGAAAGGCATACCAGAACACCAGGTTTCCCGTGTTGTTTCCGCATCTGCGGTACAGGGCCTCGGTCTCCAGGAGAAAGGAGCGATCAATGAAGCCGGGGTTTCCGATTATCGCGAGTCTCACGGTCTTGGTAGCTCCAGCCATTTGTAGTCTGCAGAAAGTTGATCTATCAGCTTGACCTGAGCGTCTCGCCTGTTGGTATTGGTTCGAAGCATGGATTGAGCATGCACGCGATAACGGCCGAGGACTTCAGGTATGTGTAAACCGGTTAGTCCGAGCTCACACATGCGAATCCAGAGGTCGTAGTCTTCCCAACCATGCTCGAGAACGCGATAGCCGCCTAATTTCACTAAGATTTCTCGTCTGATGCATGCCATTGCGTCGATGTAATTGCCTAGCTTGAGGTGGTCTCTTGCAAACACTTCGGTACCTATGAGACCGGTTTCTGCGTCGAACTCTTCCAGTATAGAGTAGGCGAAAGCAGCGTCACTCCCGGATATTGCCTCTAGATGAACTTCCAGGCAGCGAGGGTAGATCTCGTTGTCGGCATCGAGAAAAAACAGAAATGGCGACTCGGTGAGTGCTATTCCCGTATTTCTTGTCCGTGAAAGGCCCTGGTTTTCTCGGTGCTTCAGAATGCGAATTGATTGGAAACATTCAGCATGCTCCGCGGCCCAATTCGCTGCGACGCTGCAGGAGTCGTCTCTGCTGGCGTCATCTATAACAATAAGTCCTACGGGTTCTAGAGTCTGCGACAGCACGGACTGGAGAGCGCCAGAGACATAGTGGCCATAATTGTACAATGGTATAATTACCGTAACAGTCGGGGTGCCCCGGCCAGCTTCGAAGACTGGCTCGAAAGCGCTTGGAGCTAGTTCCAATGCCACATTCCCTCTTCAAAGCGAGTACGCAGATCGGCGACATTTTGACTGACGATCTCAAGCTTTTTTCGGCCTTCGTCACTATCGACTAGAAACTCTAGGAATTCCCCCATATCTTCTATGGCGCATTCAAGGTAGTGAACGCCTGCTTCCAGATATTGATTAGAATGACAGGCCTCTGTGACGACAACGCTGCCGTTAGCGACTCCGGTCAGCACGATTCTGTGCCATTCAAAGTAGCTCACGTTATCGCGGTGTATGTTGAGCATAATCTTCGCACGGGATGCCAGCTCATTGAGTTCGGCAGCGGACAAAGCGTTCGGGTTGTCTGGCTGTAAAGGTCCTGACAGCGTAGGGCAATGAACAAAGCTTGGCCAACGGGCCAGATAGCCGGAAAGCTCGCCCAGGACATGATCCCTCCGGTGGTTTGATACGCCCACGAATAGAATGTCATAGGGTCGCATGAAGTAGTCCGGGGTACTGGCAGGAGGTCTGAGATATTTCAGCCGTGTGGTTGTATCCCTAATTCCTGGTAGGGCAGCAGTGTCGAAGGGCGAGCCTGGCGACGGTAGTAGCGGCAGGAAGGCAGACCGAAATCCCAGGGCCTCAAACGCTGCGGCCGAGTTTGGGTTGATATCTATGACCCCTGCGTTGGACTGCTGGACAAAGTTTAGGGTTAAGGAAAACCAGCTGGTCTGCCATTGCTCGGTGTTGACGTAAATGGCGGCTCTGGTGCGCTCAGGCGACCACCCTGCGCCAGCGCCGATGACCATGAATTCGTGAGGCGCGACTACGATGTCCGTCTGGGTTTGGGCTGATATCTCCTTCGGTTGTACGTCATACCCGAGATGATTGAGTAGAAGACGTATGTGCTCGGCGATATCGGCGAAGAAAAAATTACCTTGCGGGTAAACATGAACGCAAATCGCCCGGTCGGCAGGGATCAGCTGTTGCAGGGATGTCGATGTCGCATGAGACTGGTTGGCGAGGAACGCATCGACCCTCGATGGCTCGAGGGCTTGTCGCCCCTCTTTCATGCCATAGAGAACGAAGTGCGTGAATGCATGAAATTGAGAGCCTACCAAGTCGGGATTTTTCTCGAGGTAGTATGATGAAGAAAACAAGGGCCCCGGATCGCGGTACTCATCAACGGGGCTCATGGCGAAATCGAGGGCTGCATCGAAACGTGAGACCGGCATCTTTGAAATTGCGAGGTCGTTAGCACCGTGCGCCGGGTCGAATAGCGGGGATTCGGCTATTGCCTGCGCTATCTGAATGGCTTGATCTTCGTTAGTTTCGGATGTCAGCAGCCTGTGTGCTAAAGGCCGTGCAACCCGCTCAGCGGCGAATCTCATGAGGGTGGAGGCCTGGTACTTTTTCTGGAGCCACAGTGCAAAGTGGTAGGCGCGCCCGGCTTTGATATGAGCTAGTTCGCGCCTGAGAATTGCGTTCTCGCGGCGAAGTTCTTCGAGTGTTGCGTTGTCAGGCATTAAGGCGCGGTGAAAAAATGGCTGTTTCGCTTAAGCGATGCCTATATGTACACGCATGGATTACGGTGCTTGAGGCTCAGGTTGGGATTGTAATATGGGTCTCCGCATTTCCCAACAAGTAGATTAGCGATCACACTATTGAGGTGCGCGACTTCGAATGGCTCCAACGGGGCCGACTTCCTTGTGAGCGACTCATAGTGCACGAGCTGAATCCTCGGGTCGTAAACGTTCGTCAAACCCGCATTGATGGACTTCAGACACATATCGATGTCTCCGCAATGGACCAATTTCTCATTAAAGCCCCCGAGTTGCTTAAACGTTGATTTGCGGATTGCCATAAATGCTCCGGTTACGGCGGAGACTGATCTGCGCAGGTATGGGCTCACGAAAGCTGAGTGGGATGCTTCGGCTGGTGTTGCTCCGCGGTAGAGATGATCGGCTAACCCTCCGTACCCCAGTACCAGCCCGGCATGCTGTATTGCGCCCTCGGGAAAGACCAGCAATCCGCCGACGATACCAGTAGACTCTGTTTGCAGGTTGTTCGCAACGGCTTCAAGCGTCGATTCAGAGACCACGTGCATGTCATCATTCATGAACAGCAGAATATCAGTCTCGCAGAGATGTACTGCCGCATTGTTCATCTTTGACCAGTTGAACTGATTCGCCCATTCGATTGTGCGCAACCCCTTGTATTCAGCAAGCAGCTCCTGCAAAGCTGACGCGGTATCGGAAACGTGCGGTCCATTGTTGACTACGATTATCTCAATGGTATTCCCATATAATGAAAATAGACGATGAACGTTCTTTTTGAGTAGGTCAGGTTGCTGCTTGGTCAGAATTACGATCGAAACCCGGCTCGTCAATTTGGCTGATGTTGGCTTTGGTGGAGAGATGCTCGGACACGTAGCGCCTGGCTCGGGCGTTCGCCTATTGCTGACTAGAACATGGGGAACTCGGATTATCTTCTCGGCGGATATAGACAGGTTCGAGACTAGATCTCGAGGATTGCCGAACTGCGCAGGGCCAAGGTTCTTAGTCGCATCAATCAAGGTCCGTCTAATGATGTAGGTGTTTCCGATCTGATCAAACTCTTCTTCCAGTATCGGATCGTATTCGGGTTTGAATCGGGGAGAATGTCTGCGATCGCCTGATATATGGTCTTCATCGCAGTAGATTAGGCCAGCATTTTCCGAATGAGTTTCTGCAAGAAGAGTCGAGACGGTCTGCTCATGTAACTGTGAGTGACACGATGTGACCAGCAGAAAATCTGCCCTACATTCATTGAGGGCATCGCGAAAGCTTGTTGTCCTGAAACCTTTTGCATTAATGTCTAGATCAGCTGGTGCATTGTTTTCATGATCGGTAGATGCTGCGATGACTCGCGAGCGGAGATTGTGAGAAATAACACGCAGGTTGTTTGTGGGTAGCGTATGCCCGTCGCTGTTGGTTTCGCGCAGAATCAGGATATCCACCGGAATGGTCGCGCTGGATTGGCTTGTGAAGCCGGACGCGTGAATCTGTAACCACCATCTGTAGAGGAAGTCACTTTGTGACGCATGGTACGAGATCTGATCTTTCAGGGTGAGCAAAAGCGTGGCCAGATTTGCAGGCGAAGCGCTCAAGATTGATCTGATTGTTCTGCTCCGACTAGGGGACAGGATGAGGTTCATTAATCCGACTGAGTAGAATGCTAGGCGGTACAGATAAATCATTGGGCCGTATATTCAGACAAGACGTAATCCGGACTCCCTTCGAGTTTCGTTTCCCCGTCTTCAACCCACACAATGCGATCCGCGAGCTCTCGAATAGTGGGGATGCTGTGTGAAACGAGCACCACCGTTCGGTTGGACGCGATCATGTCCTTTATTGCCCTTGAGGACTTACGGCGAAAGTCCTGATCTCCTACGCCAAGCACTTCGTCAATGAGCAGCACATCCGCTGCTGCATAGTAAGCAACCGAAAATCCCAAGCGTGCGCGCATCCCGGAAGAATATGTCATTAAAGGCTGGTCGATAAAACTACCAAGTTCAGCAAATGCCTCAATCTCTGGCAGCACTGCTGTTGCCGCTGCCTTTGTTTTGCCGAGTAGAATTGCGCCCAGTATCGCGTTTTCCTTGCCAGTGAGGTGTGGCAGAAAACCTACTTGAAGAGAGAGCATTGAAATGCTGATACTGCTTCTGGTTATCTGCCCACCATCTGGTCTGAGGACACCAGCGATCAGCTTCAATAGGCTTGTCTTGCCGGAACCGTTTCGCCCGATGAGTGCCAAAGTCTCACTAGGGTAGACGTCAAGTGATACATCTGACAGTGCACTATAGAGGCTGGCGGAGTTGAACAAGCTGCGGCCAGCCGTCTGGTAGCGAAGTTGGACGTTCCTCAATGAAATAATGGGCGGCTGATCCATAGCCTACCAAGGTGCCTTTGCATATTTGCCATCGAATAAGCGCAACATCGTAAAGCCTATGACCATGAGGACTATCGCTATTGCCCATATGTATCCGACACTTGCCAAGTCGTAGTGGATACCATCGATCAGGATGGCCCGCATGTTCTGCAGAATCAGCGCAATTGGATTAAGGAGCATTAACTCAGCGAATTCTCCCTTTATCTGGCCGATATCGTAAAATATCCCCGACAAAAACATCAGCGCCCGCATCCCGTTGTCGAGCAGGATGCGCAGATCAGGGATCAAAGGAATGATCGCCGCAACAACCATACCCGTACCAAATGCAAGCAGCGTGGCAGCCAGAATTATCACTAATGCTTCACTCCAGTATATGGATGGTTTGAATCCATAAAGCATAAGAAACACGAGGACGATAACGAACACGAAGAAGAACTTGATCAGGTTGACCAGCATCGATATGGCGGGAAAGACGTACTTTGGTACAACAACCTGAGTGATGATTGGGCGATTTGTAACTAGCGAGTTGGCGCAGTGCATTATGCTGGATTGCCACCAATGCCACGTGCTGACTCCGATGATGAGAAAAGGCACGTAGTCCTCGGTGGTTCGCCAGTTGAGCAACACTCCAAAAACAAAGTAGTAGACTGAAAGGAACAACAGAGGCTCCAGTATCCACCAGAAGAACCCGATATATGTCCTTTGTGCTTCTGCTTTCAGTTCTGCGTAAACCTTAAATATTATCAGGTCTTTGGCTCGTTGGTTCACAATATCTAGGTCTTACCTCAGGTTGTTGCGCTAGTTTTGTTGCATCCGGGTTGTGTTGACGGTGGCTATAGATTCGAGGTCTTGACCAGTCGTCGTGGTAACGCTGGCGATATGCTCCACGCGGTTTACGCCACTAGAGCGACGGAGAGACCGGGCCCAGCGAAGCAGCTGGATTATACTCGATTCTGCAGGATCAAAAAGCTGGAAATGGTTGGGTTGATAGCCCCTAGGGATTGCGTGCGTTTCGAGCCATATATATCCTCTTTCTTTCGCGAGATTTGAGACAACATACGCCCTGCTGGTGTCGCACCGACGAATGTCGCAATTTCGTGAGTTAGAAATATTCATAGCGAAGAACCTGTATGCTCAAGCGAAATGGCCGGACTGCTGGGAACCAATGGATCATCAAAAGGATTAGCTCGTCAGGCCTTTTCGATTTCGACCACTACGCTTCATCTGCTGATAAGTCGTTCGAAAACTCAGCTGCATCTATCAACCACTACATAACGAAGGGCGTCGAACTGCGGATTGATCCTCACCCGTTGTTCAGTACCGGGTTCTACCTCGAGACATATCCAGATATTGCAGACGCTGGCGTAAACCCTCTTGATCACTACATCCAGTATGGCGCTCAAGAAATGCGGGATCCGCATCCGCTGATCAAAACGTCGTATATCTTGAGTCAGCTCGAGGACGAAGAGGATCAAAAACTAGCGAGCGCAAATCCGCTGGGCTTTTATCTGGATAATCCATTCAAGGTCAATCCGGTCGCTCTGTTTGCTGGGCAGTTTTACCGTGGCAAGTACATGGAGGGTAGTGATCAACACCCACTGATCCATTACCTTGCCACGGGCTCCGCGGAGTACTTTGATCCTCACCCACTTTTTGATACGGGATTTTTCTTCGAGGAGAACCCGGGCATTAAACAAGACGTCCCTGCACTCCTGTCTTACATTCTTGCCGGAGCAGCGAATCTCGAGTGTCATCGGCTGTTTGATGGCAACTATTACTTGGCAAAGTATGAGGATGCCATTACCTCAGGGTTAGATGCTCTATCTCATTATCTGCTCGTTGGTAGCGGTAGCCATTATTGGCCTAATCCGCTTTTCTGGCCGTCATACTACGAGCGTTCCGTCGGCTCGGAAATCCAAAACTTTGATTCGGCATTGACGCATTTTGTGCAGAAAGGCTGGATGGACGGCGTTAACCCCTGCCCGGGGTTTGATCTTGGTTTCTATACAGACGCCTATCCGTGGACAATAGATGAGGCCCATACCCCGCTCGGTCACTACCTGGAAAGCGGGTGGCGTCATGAACTCCTTCCGTCAGCAGATTTTTCCCCGAAGTTTGTGCGAAGTTCGTATGGCGTGCCGGAAGACGCGAACCCACTTGCGTACTACATCGAGAATCATTCGGGCAAACCGACGTTACCAGAAAAGGCCTGGAGCGACCCTGTTCCCGAGTATGAACAGCGGGAGGTTGTGGCCTCTTTCTTCAATGATCGTGTGCAAGATCCCGAAGTATCGGTGATCGTTCCGGTTTATAACAATTTCACGTACACGCTCAGATGCCTATACTCCATTGCCATATCAGATGATCGGACGGCATATGAGGTGATTGTCGCTGACGATCAATCAACTGATGAAACAAATGAGTTTTTTTCTAGGCTGGCTGGCCTGACATATATCAAGAACCCTCAAAACCTGGGATTCCTTCGCTCTTGCAATAACGCCGCAGGATCCGCGAGAGGTAACTATCTGTATTTCCTGAACAACGATACCGCCGTACTCCCTGGTTGGCTTGATAGTCTGGTGGAAACCTTTTCCAACGAATCGAATGTTGGGTTAGTGGGTTCGAAACTCCTTTATCCGAATGGTCTGTTGCAGGAGGCGGGAGGCATCCTGTGGCAGGACGGGGCGGCGAATTTCGGGAAATTCGATGACCCCAACCGACCGGAATATTCATATTTGCGAGATGTAGATTATGTTTCGGGTGCAGCGATCATGGTCCGGACCGATACCTGGGAATCACTGGGGGGGTTCGATGACCGTTACGCTCCGGCGTATTGCGAAGATAGCGATTTGTGTTTGAGCATTCGCAACGTCGGGCTACGCGTAATGATGCAGCCCGCATCGAAAGTAGTGCATTTTGAAGGTATTTCCAATGGTACCGATACATCGTCCGGCATAAAGCAATATCAGGTACGCAACATGGAACTGCTCGCCCAGAAATGGCGTGGACTGTTGGCGCAAAATGGGCATAAAGGGGATTTCTCAAGGCCGTGCGTCGACCGAAAAAGCGGGCCACGATTGTTGATCATTGATGCAGTTGTACCGACGCCTGATCAGGATGCTGGCTCACTTACTCTCTGGTACTTTCTGAAAATATTCCGCCAGCTTGGGTATCAGATTACCTTCATGCCTACCAATCTTGCTGATAGCCCACGCTATACGGCTGAGATGCAGAAACTGGGCGTGGAATGTTTGCATCGACCATATGTCAATGACGTGAACGAGTATCTGGAGTATGAAGGTGGTTGCTTCGACCTGGTAATGCTCTACAGGGTTAGTGAAGGGGGGCGGTTTTATGAAGTTGTGAGAAGGTTCGCGCCGCAATCGAAGATAATTTTTGATACTGTCGATCTTCATTTTCTGAGGGAGCATAGACAGGCGAGCCTGGAGAAAGACAAGGAGCTGGCGGCCTCCTTGATGGGGCAGGCGGCCCAGACGAAAGAGCGTGAGTTGTATCTGATTCGCAACAGCGACTGTTCGATCGTGTTGTCAGAATATGAAAAAACGATGTTGGAGAGGGATTTTGGTATCAGGAACTCTGTTGTAATACCGATTGTTCTGGAGAACCAAGACCAGGTAGTCCCATATGCTGAAAGAGAGGGCATCGCATTTGTTGGTGGATTCCAGCACACGCCTAATGTTGATTCGGTTGAGTACTTTGTTGAGAACCTCCTTCCCGAAATCCGGGAAAGAATTCCAGGTCTCAAGTTCTACGTTATAGGGAGCAAGCCGCCCCCGGAGTTGTTCGAGTTGTCGGAGGGTGACCGCGATATAATTGTGACCGGGTTTGTTGAATCTCTTGACCCATACCTCAACTCAGTCCGCCTTACGATAGCGCCCCTGCGATTTGGTGCAGGGATCAAGGGCAAGATCGGTTCTTCGTTGAGTTACGGAGTGCCTTGCATTGCGTCAAAGATTGGATCAGAAGGCATGGGGTTGACCCATGGGCAAGATGTATTGATGTCGACAACCGACGCGGAATTTGCAGACCATGTCGTAGAAGCATATGAAGACGCAGCGACGTGGGAAAAACTGTCGAAAAACGGTCTGGAGTTTATTGAAGACCGGTATTCGATTGGCAAAACCCGCGGTCTCATGCTTGCTATGTTAAATTCTCTAGGAGTACCTCCGTTTGTAGAAAGGTGCCCTCTCACTGGCTCACCGGTAACGGTGCGGCTCGTCAAGCCGACTCCGACTGAAGCGTTCATTTGTTCGGAGCATGGGAGTAGCTATCGTGAACGCCTTGTCATGGCTGGTTTGTCGTGGGTTATTTCGCAAGCCAGTGGCAGTGGCTCCAGCGTTCCGCTAACTAAGACTGAAGCTCGAATTGGGTTGTTGCCGGGCTGTGGTGGCATGCTCGAATGTTTGACGCAGAATGGCATCATAAGTGGAGCCGATGCTGGATGTGAATACTACGTCGGAATCTACGACACAAAAACTGTCCGAGAGTTCGCAACGGAAATCCGAGAGAAACTGGGGCATGCGAAGGTTGTGGTCGGTATTCACTGGGATCCTGCAGGCGGGGATGCTGTGCGTGATCTGATAGAAACCCTGGATTGTCTATCGACCTCACCTGTGCTCATTGCCAAGTCTTCGGACGATGTGGTGCACTCCAGAGTATTTGTATATGACCTCATAGATGATGCGCCTGTCGAGCAGCTAAACCCGGTTCAGCATCCGGGCGCTTAATCTCGCCTGAATACAGCTTCGTCGCGTTTGGCGCAAATTGAGATTCAGGGAGTCATTGGTGGGCCGATGTCCACCGGTACCCGAGAAAGCGACGCCCGATTTGTTTGGGGATCGTCCGGGTGGATCGGGCTGCCGAGGTCAATTGTACCTTCTTGCGAGTAGTGGTAGTTGGCCGAAGCATCTGGATCCAATAATTCCTCGTTCGAAACTACAGGTTCTAGGATTGACTTGACGTCACTATCGCTGAGAGGGAAGACCGCCTCGGTACTTGAATGAGGTGTTTGTTGTTCTCTGTCCGGCGGAACACTTTGGATGGAAGACGCCCTTAACGGTGAGCGCACCGACGACCCTCCATCAGGTTGTAACGATGATTCACCTGGGTTCCAAGGCAGATAAGAAAGTGCGACGCCTATTCCAATCGCTGCCACGAATGCAATAGGTCGATTAACCCGCTGGAGCATCGATCAGTTGGATTCGAGTAACAAAACACCAACCATTGTGTTTGCGAGAATCGTCCAAGTGCACCACTACCTTTCTTCTAAGCGCTTGCGCCATTTGAGCAACTTCCAGTTTCCTCCACCCGACATTTGATGGGTTAAAATCACCGCTGCAACTTGCGGACACCCAGGTACCACAGTTGAGTTCTGCCGGCACGGCTTCAACTAGAATCATGCATTGGCCGAAAAGTGTGTCGTCTATCAGGGTCCTAAAGACCTTTGTCTGCTGCTGCGCGATAGCGCCAAACGAGTAACTGGCGACAAATGTGCACAATACCGCCACTGCGATTCTCATCCAATTCATAAAGCTCACGCTCTTGTCCTGTTTGAATGTAGTCGAAGTCATTTTAGCAACAAACACTAAACCATGGGTTAACGAAGTGTAAACATTCTCTAAATTAGTTTCATGTTCGTTTGGAGTTCTCCGGCGTAAACTGCCCAAGGGAGAACGACAATTGAATAATCGCGATACAGCGAAACCCAGATCATCAAAGTACTGAAGGAAGTCGGAGCCGGCCGCCAGGTGAAGGGCGTTTGTCGGGAATATGAGATTTCCGACGCGACCTACTACATCTATGGAGTGCTCCCTGTTTGCAAGTACGTGAATGCTCAAGAATCGGTTGCGCACATCTATCCGGCGTCAGCTTGGGTGCAGCGCCGTCCCCAGCCGCGGCTACGATGGCTGTTGCGGTCTTAGGGCCGACACCGGCAATGGCAGCGATTCGTTGGCAGGGTTCAGAGCCGCGAAATACGGCCTGAATTTCACGGCCGAAATACTGAATCCGCTGATCGAGATCACTGATCAGCGAATACAATTCGTTTACTGATGTCCTGAGACTAATACTCAGACCATTGTCTGCATCTTCCAGGATCTCAGGAACCATCCGGCGAAGCCTGGTGATGCTGCTTCCTATGGTGATGCCCCGCTCCAAGAGCAGGCCTCGGATCTGGCAGACTGTGGCAGTTCGGTGATTTACTAGACGCTGCCTCGCTCGGTGAAGAGACTGCATGTCCTGTTGTTCCTCCGATCGCGGTGGCACGAACCTCATGGTTGGCTGCTGAAGCGCGATTGCGATTGCCTCGGCATCGTTCCTGTCGTTCTTCTGTCGCTTACCGAACGGCTTCACGAACTGTGGGCTGATGATCTTTGTCGTGTGGCCGAGCCGTTCAAGCTCACAATACCAGTAGTATGCGCCGCCGCACGCCTCGATGGCGATCATGCGCGGCTTTAGTTGTGCGATGAACGCCAGCACCTGAGCTGTGCGTAGCCGTTTATTGAGCACTCCATCCCATTAAGTAGAAGAGCAAGTACGGCGGCATGAGTGCCTCTGAGCTGAAACGATTGCGAGAAATCGAAGAGGAAAATGCCAAGCTCAAAAAGATGTATGCAGATCTGGCATTGGAGAACTCAGCACTGAAGGATCTGATCGACAAAAAGCTCTGAGTGCGTCTGTGTATCGCTATCAACCGGTTCGGACGAAAGATGAGCCGGTGATCCAGGCGTTGCACATGGCGGTTGACAGATACCCGGCTTATGGCTTCCCGAAGCTATTCAAGATCCTGCGACGCTGGAATTATGGGTTTAACCGCAAGCGCGTGCATCGCGTGTATTGTCTACTTAACCTGAATAAACGCAGGCGTGGCAAGAAGCGGATTCCCAATCGCGATCCTGTGTTGCTTTTGTAATCCCCCCGGAACTATTCCACCGGTTAGTTCACGGTTCTTCAACATGTCTAGGTTTGCTAGAATCTCGGCCGGAAAAAGGACTGTCAACGGATACCGGTTACCGCTAGGGTTCAGTCAGAATTGCGCCAAACAGCCTGGCTCGGAATTCGGGGCAAGATTGATTTGATAGAAGATTGCCATGGTGCCAGAGATTGCTCCCCTGGAATTGGTTTCTATTGCCTGAGAATCGAATGTTTCGCCAATTGAATCTAAAGATCGGATTATGGTTTTTCCAATCGATCCGATTGTACATTATTCCCTTGCTTCTCGCGTAGTGGATTAGAAAGCGCTTGTTATGACATTGCAGAAATCATATGTCCCTCACATCGATGGCCTGCGAACGGTTGCGGTGCTATCTGTGTTTCTATTTCACCTCGACCTACCCTACGTTGATGGAGGATACCTGGGAGTAGACGTCTTTTTCGTTATCAGTGGCTTTTTGATCACCAAGATTCTGAAGGATGCCACTGAAAATGGGACGCTTTCTTTTTGGAGCTTTTATGCTCGACGAATACGGAGACTGTTTCCTGCCCTGTTTGTGCTGATGTTGTTGTGCACGGCTGTGGGGTATGCATTGTTAAGCCCAGAGAGATTTCAGACATCGGCTGTAAGCGGCATATACGCTTTATTGTCTGTCTCGAATTTCTATTTCTTTTTCAATAGCGGTTATTTTGACGCGGATGCGGAAACCCAACTGTATCTGCATACCTGGTCTTTAGCGGTTGAAGAGCAGTTTTATCTCGTCTGGCCGCTGTTGATCTTTTTGGTTGTAGGTCGCTTTGCACGCAATAGACAGGTAGCAATTATTTTCGGTCTACTAGTTTTCGGTACCGTCCTTAGCTATGTGGGTACCCGACATGACCCATCCCTTGCTTTCTACATGATGCCCTTCAGGACGGCAGAGTTCTGCCTTGGGGCTCTGTTGTGCTGGCAACCACCTGCGAGGCTGAGACCTTGGATAGTTGAGTTGGTCGTAGCTGGTTCCATGCTTACCCTTTGCATCAGCTTTGTGACCTTGGCAGGTAATGAACGATTCCCAGGGTGCATCGTATTGATTCCCTGTTTGGCTTCGGCAGTGCTGATACACCTTGGAAGCCACTCGACACTTGCGAGGTGGATTTTGGGGAACGATTTGTCCACCTATATTGGGCGAATCTCTTACTCTCTTTATCTTTATCACTGGCCTGCGATTCTCTTCTATCAAATCTACAAGTTGGATGCTTTGAACGGATTGGATCGGCTCGCCATTATTGCCATTGCTTTCAGTATGGCAATTGCCTCATACAACTTTGTTGAAAAACCATTGCGTAATCTTCCAGCGTTTTGGCCGGATAACAGGCAGGTAGGAATTAAATTCAGTGCGGGGGTTCTTCTACTAACAGTAGTACTCGGTGTCATTGTGCATATGGAAGGTCTGCCGGGTCGTGTCCCAACAGAAATTAGAGATGTACTGGTGCAAGTTAAGGACGAAAAAGCCAGACGTTTTGAAATCGCAAAAAATCTTTGCCGTGAGCGAGGCTGGGATCGTTGCTACGAGTTCGCTGACAATCAGTTGAATGTTGTAATTCTGGGAGACAGTCACGGGCCCGATGCTTTGAATATTTTGCAGCCTGTTTGGCCGGAAGCACACTACTTATTGTTGTCTGTAAACGGTTGCCCTCCCATGACGCCAGAAGTATTCGAACGTAAGGTAACAAAGGAAGCGGTGAACTACGAAGAGTGCCGCAATCGAGTCTATGGATTCGCAGAGCCGAGATTTTTTTCGCGAGCCGATATTGTTGTTGTGTCAGCTAGGTATAACTGGTACACGCCAGCCGATCTTCAGGGGTTTTTGCATCAGATTGCCCTCAACTCGAGTACCAAGTTGTTGATTTTCGAACAAGCACCATCATTTGCCCGGGATTTGCCGGATCTTGTGTTCAACTTTGGTCGACCAGTTGCATTGGAGGAATACGTATCACGTTTTGTGAAGGATGATACTTGGTCTAGTAAGGCGGCTTTGCGAAACGTGGCTGAGACAGCTAATGCGGTGTTTCTGCCTAAGGCCAGCTTCTATTGTGAAGAAAAAGGAGTTTGCGATCTATTCTTTGGTCCAGATCGTAAGTTGCTGACTTATGACGAACATCACTTAGGCACCGACGCGGCGCTAAGCCTAGGGAAATATATCAAAGTGGAATTTCCAGACTTGATGTAGTCTGTAAGTGAACGACCCCTGCGCTTTCCCCCGCGACAGCACTGCGCCATGGGTCAAGCTTCGCTCACACGGGTATCGTTTCGCGGGCTATGGTTCATCTCTGGGGGTAAGGTCACTTGGGGCAGTTTACGCCGGAGAACGCCAAACGAACATGAAGCCAACTTAGAGGATGCTTACAAGTAGTTCTCGTCAATAGACCGCCGTATAATCTAGCCTTTGTTGCACATCTATGGCTCGAAGAAGGAATCTATGAATGAAGACGCCTCCATCACCTGTCATGAGAATTCCCGTTCCGTGGCCGTCGTGCGTATAGAGATGAGCCTGGGTCGCGAGACTACTTCGAGAAGCGGTTCGCCTAGTGGAATTGGGCTGATTCGAGAAATCATTTTGTTTCCATGAGGAAGGTTCTCGTCCATGCGCATATTTTCAAGAATGCGGGCACAACTTTTGATTTCAGCTTGAGACGTTTCTTTGGCGAAGGTTTCGTAGATCACCGGGAAGATGCGGCCCTTGTTGCCGGTCGAAACGCGTACTTGCTGGACTATCTTGCTGGCAATCCCGGCGTGAATTCACTTTCCACCCATTCTCTGTATTTTCACGTGATTGGCAATGAAGAAATCGAGCTGGTTCCCGTGTACTTTCTGCGACACCCGGTAGCTAGGGTCTGGTCCGTTTACCAGTTTGAGAAAAGGCAGACTGGTGTCGACACGCAAGGTGCAAAGCGTGCCAAAGAACTGAACCTTAACGACTACGTCGAGTGGTATTTGGAGCAATCCTCACCGGCAACGATTCGCAATATCCACACGATTTTCCTCTCAGGGGGTGGTCCCGGCCCCGTCGACATGGCTTCGAAATTCGCCGCTGCAAGAGATTATTTGGCAGGGGATCGGTGTCATCTTGCGATTGTGGAGCGCTACGACGATTCAATGCTCTTGCTGGAAGAAGCGCTTGCGCCTGATTTTCCCGGCATTGACTTATCTTATGTCAGAAAAAATGTTACTACAGAAGATCCTGATGCAGTGGCAGAAGAGCGGGCTAATGAACTGCTGGATCAGTTAGATGAGAGCGTGGCTGAAAAGTTGATTGAAGCTAACGACTACGATCTGCGCATATATAGAGAAGTGATCAAGCGGGTAGACGAGAAAATCGCGGAAAATGTTATCGAGGACCGACGGAGTGATTTCCAGGAACGCTGCCGTAAGCTGCAGATGGGCCAAGACTGAAATCCGGTGTGACCGCCTGAAGTTAGAAGGCGCTCTCTTGTGGAAACATTCTTTTTTCTACAATAGCGCACACAACGTGTCCAATACAGATGTGGCATTCCTGAATATGGGGTGTACTCGAGGATGGCACCTGAATCGCAAGGTCAGCCATACCAGCCAGGATCCCGTCTGAGCCGCATAGCGCTACGCTGAAAACCGCCAGGCTCTTTGCCAATTCAGTGGCCGCGACGATATTTTTGGAATTGCCCGACGTACTAATGCCAATGAACACGTCGCCTGGTTTGCTTTGGGCCTGTAGTTGACGGCTAAACAACTTTTCGTAGCCGTAGTCATTGCCGATCGCGGTTAACATTGATGTATCTGTGGACAATGCGATTGCCGGCAGACCGGGCCGGTCGAAAAAGAAGCGACTGACGAATTCGGCCGCAATGTGTTGGCTATCGGCGGCGCTGCCGCCGTTTCCAGCCAGGATGACTTTGTTGCCGTTCGCGTAAGCATCGCAGACTTTATCCGCAAGTGTAGAAATGGCTGACAGCGTGGCCGTGTCAGCGACGAGTTGTTTCTTTACCTCAAGGGACTTTGCGAAGTAATTGTTGATGTAGGCTAGATTGTCCATGAGTAAGCACCTTCGTCTGTGAAGCGAAATTTGTGGACGCGTCCATCGAATTTTTCCAATGCACGAACGACGGTCAATTTTTCTTCCGGGTCAACGAAAATCATCATAAAGCCACCGCCGCCTGCGCCTGAGACCTTCATTCCTCTTGCACCCGCTTGCATGGCTGCTTCTTCGATCTGGTCGATGGTGCTATTGGTGATAGAGTCAGAGGTGGCTTTCTTGTGCATCCAGGAGGCTTGGAACTCTTCTGCCATCGCCTGAATGTCAGCTTTAAAGAGTAGTTCCTTGATTCGAAAAGAGGATGATTTGACCCGGTGCATTGCGGCTAAAGATTCAGTCGGGTTCGTGTTTATTGCCTTAACCTGATCTTTGATAATCTTTGCCGAATCCCTTGATGTGCCAGTAAAGTACAGCAGAAGTGAAGATTCGAGCTCGTTGATAATGTACCGGCGGATCCTCAGTGGGTTAACAATTACGCGATCATCAGCGTAAAACTCCATGAAGTTGAAGCCGCCAAACGTTGCTGCATATTGATCCTGTCGGCCGCCAGATAGACTGCAATCAATTCGCTCGATCTCGAACGCCAGATGCGCAATGTCGTATTCTCCAAGCGGCAGACCAAGGAGTTGACGATATGCCTCCAGCATTGCGACAACCATTGTTGACGAAGATCCGAGCCCGCTGCCGGGAGGAGCGTCCGAGCGAGTGGTTAACTTTACTGGAATCGAGTTCCCGCCATTGAACTCTTGCATCACCCGCCTGTACACCGCTCTGTGGAGCATTAATGTGCCGTCTAACTCGATGGGATCTTCGAGGTTGAGTTCGTCGACGATCTCCAGGTCTCTGGCGTCGAAGACCGCACGACTTCCCGGTACATCAGTATCGATGAATGCGTGGGCGTACATGTCAATTGTCGCATTGAGTACAGAACCACCATACTCATCGCAGTAGGGCGAAAGGTCCGTTCCGCCTCCGGCCAGGCCCAGCCGCAATGGAGCTTTACTCCTGACTTTCAAAGTAGATTGTCCATTATCGATTTAGAGGAATGCGTCCAGCAGAAATTTCGTTGCGCCAGTGCTGCAACAGGTCGCGAAACATGTCGGAAGATTTGATTTCCGGTTGCCAGTCGATGAAAGACTTGATCTTGCTGTTATTAAACATCTGGTAATCGGCATCGATCGGGCGAAGTCGATCCTCATCAGTCACGACTTTGATGTCTTTGCGGGTGCTGAAGCTCAGTAAAATGTCGATAACTTCTGGAAGCTGAAACGCTTCTTCTCCGGCGATGTTGAATGCCTCTCCACAAGGTACATTACCTTTTTCACTTTCCTGGGTTAGAAGATAGTAGGCGCGCACCGCATCGCGAGCGTCTTGAAAGGTGCGTGTGCTCGTAAGATTGCCAACGCGAACCTCAGGATCCTGTAGCCCCGCTTCGATTAAAGCAATTTGCTTTGCTACCGTACTTTCAAAGAAAACATCGCTGCGCCGGGGCCCGGTATGAGTACCCATTCGGGTCACGAATGTTCTTAGTCCGTATGCCTCACCATAAAACTGGCCCAGATAGTCTGTGCCTATCTTGCTGATACTGTAGGGGCTTGCTCCGTGGAACTTTGTATCTTCGTTTAGAGATTCACCTTTTTTTGCTTTTCCGTAAACCTCGCTTGATGAACAGATATGCACGACAGGGTCATAATTGGAATCGTTGTGAAGAGTACGTATAGCTTCAAGAAGGTTGGCGGTACCGATCACATTGGTGAGGAGGGTCTCGATAGGAAGGTCGAAAGAGGTTCTCGGAAACGATTGAGCGGCAAGGTGATAAATGTAGTCGGGACGCTCAGAACGCAAGAGGTTAAGCAGTGAGGGGCCATCATTCAAATCCGCGTAACGTATCTGGATGCGGTCCTTTTTGTTGATCCTCTCCGTTAAGTGGTAGATATTGTCCATCGGCTCCTGCCAGCGCATCATCCCAATGACTGCCTGATCAGTATTTGCGAGAAGGTAATCTGCCATCTGGGAGCCTACCTGCCCAGTGAACCCTGTGATTAACGACGATTTAGCCACGTGCTATCTCCACTCTTCGACAATTTGCTGCAAGCCCCTAGCGGGCCGTCCCAGGAGTTCGGAAAACTTCTCACTGTGAGTGTTTATGACCTTGGACCTTGCATCCCAGAAACCGGATGGAGCCTTAACAACGTTATAGGCCAATTGTGACATGGCCGTATCGGCCAATGCTGCGGTTAATTGATCTCGACCAATCAATTCTGGTCCAGAAAAATTGATTCTCTCGCCAGCGAACCTCTCCCAATTGTCATAAAGAGAGCAAAGTCCATCGGTAACATCGTCGATGGAGACGATGTTACGCTTGAAGCCCTCGAATACGTCGACCTCTTCGCCTGAGGAACAAGCGTTTCGAAGCATTTCGGTGTATTTGTCTCCCGCGCCGACGACATAGGAAAACCGAGTAACGGTCGTTAGGGGTTCATGCATGAACGCCAACTCTACTGCGGCCTTCATTTGTCCATAGATCCCGGCCGGGCATTGGATGTCGTCATCGGCAAAAGAACCCATCGTTGCTCCGAATACCGCATCAGTTGAAGCGAATACGACCCGAACGCCTTTTGAGACGAGTTTTTCGACTAGGTTTATCGTGTTAACGATGTTGACGTGTCGGGCGGTACGCGGGTTTTTCTCACATTGATCCGGTGAGGAAATGGAGGCAAGTAGTAGGGCACCATCGCCGGAACGTGCCCGTTCTGTTAGCTCGCCGAAATGATCTGTTGCCAAATCTAAATTTATTTCACAACCTTGGCGACCAACTGTTACAACATCCCAGTGACCCTTTAGAACAGCGGCTTGGACGAAGTTGACCCCTATATAGCCGGTAGCTCCAATCACAAATACTTTGGTCATTCAGACGGCAAATCTATTTCAGTCAGCCCATAGTTTAAGTCAATTTCTTGAAACAAGATAATGTAGCTTGCAGCTTAAGCGGAAAATAACAGTGGCAATGTTCGGGGTTTTGCGGGTTTCTTCGTTGGCTTTACAATTAGACACTTGACCACAATAGTCGCGGACATTTCGTGATCGCGACTCATGAAGCCTGCAGCAATGATGAAATTTATGTCGATTCTGATTTTTTTTAACGCTTCTCGTATGCGAGGTCCTGAATGCAGTGCGTAGTGCTTGCTGGTGGTCTTGGCACAAGGCTTGGGCCGCTTACAGCAGATTGCCCCAAGCCCATGTTGCCCGTCGCGGAACGGCCTTTTCTTGAGCACTTGATATGTCATGCGGCTAGATTCGGCTTCAAGCGTTTCCTGATTTTGGCGGGTTATCGCTCGGAAGTGATTCGGGCCCATTTTTTGAACGGTGTTTTCCGCACGCCGGGTTGCACGGTCGAGATTGACATTTGCGTGGAATCGGCGCCCTTAGGTACCGCCGGCGCTTTGCGGAATGCGTTTCCTCAATTGGAGGATCATTTCATGCTGATAAACGGAGACACTTATTTTTCCTTTAATTGGGCGGCCATTGCGAGGCCTAATGAAGATGGTGTCTTGGGTCGTCTAGCGCTGAGAACTGTTGATGATGCTTCCAGATATGGAGTCGTCACTTTGGACGATCGTGGACGTATTACGCGCATGCTGGATAGGCCTCGAAGCAGTGGCCCGGGGCTGATAAATGGGGGCGCATATTTTCTTTCGAAAAAACTCGTAGCGTCCGTACCTGACCAGACGAGCTGTTCTCTGGAGGAGGAAATTTTCCCTAACCTGGTCCGGGAGCGTCGACTGAGCGGTAGCTCAGTAGAAGGGGCTTTCATCGACATTGGAATACCTAGTGACTTTGAATTGGCGCAGACCATGCTGGCTAGGCGTAAAGGCGCTGTCTTCTTTGACAGAGATGGCGTCTTGAATCATGACGCAGGCTATGTCCATAAACTTGAGGATTTTGAATGGCTTCCTGGTGCCCGAGAGGCGGTGAGAGAAGTCAATGAAAAAGATATGTACGCTTTTGTGGTAACCAATCAAGCTGGCGTTGGACGTGGTTACTATACCGAGGGCGATGTACGGTATCTTCACAAACACATGCAAAACGAGCTCGCGGCCTTCGGTGCTCATATTGATGACTTTCGGTTCTGTCCGCATCATGAAGATTCAACGATTGCTGCTTATCGCTTGAGTTGTCAATGGCGCAAGCCGTCTTCGGGTATGCTCTTCGACTTGTGTGCGAATTGGGGTGTTGATATGGCCTCTAGCGTGCTTTTTGGTGACAAACAGACGGATCTTGATGCTGCCATGGGTGCTGGTGTACCGGGCCATTTGGTAACGCCGTCGAGTAATCTTCATGACCTAGTAAAAAGGGCGTTGGTTTAGCGAGCGGTTAGATGGTGGTAACAGAAGATACCAATCGTCTTCGTCAAATTTTCGGCAATTACAGCGTTAATACTACCCTAGACGTCGGCTAAATTTGGTTTGTTATCATTTCGAGTTCTCCGGCGTAAGTGAGCTAATGCTCACTAGCACAGAGCCAATGACGGGCTCGGCAGAATACCGCCTAGAACATTTGCAGTTCCTGCCGAATGGCCCTTACACTCGATCTGTCATCTTTTTTGCAGTACAGCGTCGAGGGCATGACCCATATTGTTCAACGGTACGAATTGACCTGATGCTTTGCTGCGTACTTTTGAATAAAGGTCCATTGTGAATTCTACGGCGTCAAAAACGGCATGTTTGCTGGTTGGAATGCACCGATCAGGAACCAGCCTGGCTTCCTACCTGCTCAAGGTTGCTGGTGCTGACCTTGGAAAAACGATCATGCCGCCAGCTCCTGATAATCCCAAGGGATTTTGGGAAAACGTGAAAGTCATGCATTTGAACGATCGATTGTTGGCTTCGGTCGGGAGCGCCTGGGATTGGCCGTCAACTCACCGTTACGGGCGTGAACTATCGGAAATCCAGACTCACTTTGAAACTGTGGTCCACCAGGTTGTTGCTTCGGAGTTTGATCAAGGCTCCGGCCTCATTGCAATCAAAGACCCCAGAATTTCATTACTTCTGGATAGCTGGGTAGGTGCACTTGAGCGTATGCGGTATGAAGTCAAAACGATCATCAGTCTTCGCCATCCCGCAGATGTCTGCCAGTCTCTGCGGGCGCGTGATGAAATTCATCCTGACCATGCTGGTGCACTTTGGATGGAGCATGTTGAATCATGGCTTCGCCATGACAGTGAAGCCCTGGTTCTAGAGTATGGCACGAACATTTCTAATCCCGAGTCTGTGTATCGAGCAGTGCAGCGATACCTTGACGTGCCAGAAAAGGAGGGCGCTGTGCAGTTGGTACAGGAGTTCGTCGATTTATCACTAAATCGTTCAGGTAATTCTCGTGTCGACTCGCCTTTTTCTGAGTTTTTCGAGCAGCGGCTGGTAGGTCTCGCGAACGAGATTGTGGGTACGAAGGAAAAGAGAATGCTTTTGAAGGAGCTGAAAGAGATTCAGAATGGTGCGGGCTCTGGCTGGGACAGCTCAGTACGCATGAGAATCATGCAGGGTCAGCTCCATATGCCTCGAATCGGGCCGAGTTACCTCTTCCCTCTAACGCAGCCATGCCGCGATGACCTTGACCGCAGGCGTAATGTCGCCGCGTTATCGCTAGAACTTCGTCGACGGCCTGCCATCGCAGTGCCCAAGCATTTGGGAGATTCCCTAAAAGCGCTGCTTGATGCCGAGAGAGAGAATCAAGAGTTGACTCATTCATTAGATAGTCTTCAACAGACTCATGCCAAGGAGCTGGAGATTTCGCGGGCCCAAGTTGAGGAATTGGTCTCTCTCGTGGAATTTGTCGGTGAGTCAAGGCGATGGCGAATTGGAGACTTCATTGTCTCAATCTGGAGAAGAATGCTAGGCCGGTCCCGAGACTCGGCGATCGTCGAACAAGCCCGCGCTATTGCTGCCCGACGGCAGAACTAGCCGCTTTTTCGGGACCCTTTTCCCTGGATGATCCCTAAGTATGTTGCACTCAGTGATAATGCAGCACCATCCAGTCAACCCCTCCACATGTCATGCTCTCCTGATAGCTTGCACGCGCAATTTCAGCATTTTTTAACGCAGCCAATAGGCGTACCATGTGCCGCTCTACGAACCTCATGAACTGGAGCAACAACTATGAAGCTGGACTCAAGCGTTTCAGCCGTCATCACCGGCGGCGCCTCAGGCCTTGGCGCCGCCACCGCCCGTGCGCTGGCCAAAGAAGGCGTGAAAGTCGCCCTGTTTGACCTCAACGAAGAAAAAGGCGAAGCCCTCGCGCAGGATCTCGGCGGTGTATTCTGCAATGTAAATGTCTGCGATGACGACTCTGTAGATGCCGGCTTCGCCAAGTCCCGTGCGGCAATCGGTCAGGAGCGCATTCTTATCAACTGCGCGGGTACCGGTAATGCGATCAAGACCATCAGCCGCAACAAGGAAACCGGTGAGATCAGCCACTTCCCGCTGGATAAGTTCGACCTGATCATCCAGATTAATCTGGTGGGTACTTTCCGATGCATAGCGAAGTCGGCTGCCGGCATGGCGACCCTTGACCCGGTCGACGGCGAGCGTGGCGCCATCGTCAATACAGCATCTGTGGCGGCGGAAGATGGGCAGATCGGGCAGGCTTCCTACTCGGCGTCCAAGGGTGGCGTCGTCGGCATGACCTTGCCTATTGCTCGAGACCTGTCCCGGGAACTGATTCGCATCAACACGATTCTGCCGGGTATCTTCGATACGCCGCTCATGCAGGGTGCACCGGACAACGTCAAGCAGGCGCTGGGCGCGCAGGTACCTAACCCGTCTCGTCTGGGTAGCCCGGAAGAATATGCATCGCTGGCGATGGAAATGTGTCGCAACGCTTACTTCAACGGCGAAGACGTGCGGCTGGACGGCGCGATTCGTATGGCGCCTCGCTAGCAGTTGCGCCAGACTCAGACAAAAGCCGGCGCTCATGCCGGCTTTTTGCGCTGAGCCAGAACGTTTGTGTTCACTACAGCCCTGGAAATTCATCAGTGGCTGGTCGATGACCAGACCACGCCGTTTCGTCAGCGTCAGCAGCGTGATGAGGCGATCGGCCGCGAAGTATTGCAGTCCCAGCCGCAGATCGCAGACGGCGAGCTGGTCATGGCCTGGTGGCTGCGGGTGCGGGCTGGTGACTCAGGTCTATCCGCCCCGCATATCGACGCGGGACGGCGCTGGCTGCATCTGGTGGTTACATTACTCGGTGTGGTATCTGGAGCGGGTATAACCGCGGTCGCCTTGACCTATACGGGAGACTATCCGGTAAACCTGCTGCCGCTGCTGGGTATCCTTGTGGGCATTCCTTCACTGTTTCTGCTTTGCTCGCTGCTTGGCGGATTGCTCAACGGACTGGGCCTGGGCGCGTTCACCCGTAATTTTGCGGTTTATCAGCGCGGCCTGCTCAGCTGGTTCGACCGCTGGGCTGGGACCCGGCTGCATTATCTGGTCGGCCACCGGGATGCCTATGGCAGGGCTGCCTACTGGCTACTGCAGAGCATGTCTCAGCGTATGGCGATTGCCTTTTATATCGCGGCGTTGACCATGGCCATGCTGTTGATCGCGTTCACGGACATTGCATTTGGCTGGAGCACTACGCTCAATCTTTCTCCGACTGCCCTGCATGCCGTGTTCGAAATGATATCTGCACCGTGGAGGAGCTGGCTGCCGGTGGCCGTACCGAGCGCTGAGTTGGTGGAGGTCTCACGGTATTTCCGTCTGGGTCAGCAATTCGCCGATGTTGATGTGCAGCGTTTAGGGCAGTGGTGGCCATTTGTCCTCGCCTGTCTGGTCTGCTGGGGCTTATTGCCCAGAATACTGGTGCTGGTGATTGCGCGACTGCGCCTGGGGCAGGCAGCCGGGCGGATGCTGGTCGAACACAATGAGGTCACGGCCCTGCTCGACCGCTTGCGCACGGCACACGTAGAGTTTGTCGCAGACGTGCGCCCCGGGGCGACTGGCACGGAGCCCGCAGCAGTGCTCCATGCGGTGTCCTGGGTCGATACGGCCGTCACCGTCAGCTGGAACCAGGCTCAGGATAGTGGTGAAGCGCTGCCGGTGTCGGCGGGGCAATCGCCGGATGAGCGCCTGGCCGTTTTTTCGGAAATCCCTGCAGATGCTGCTCAGATCGTGGTGCTTACCAAGGGGTGGGAGCCACCGGTGTTTGAATTCACTGACATGCTGGGCGAACTGCGCGCAGCCGTGGGGCTGCAGCCGTCCATTGTGATCGTGCCGCTGGCATTGCCAGGCGAGAAACTGTCTGAAGACCAGTTGGCCGTGTGGCAGCATGCCATGCTTGGTGTGGGTGACCACCGTCTGTATGTGGCCGGTTCGGAACAGGAGGCCGCGTCATGATTCCTTCATTTGCAGTAGTCGGTCACCCGAACAAAGGCAAAAGCGCCACCGTCGCGACCCTGGCGGAGAACGAGCGCATCGCCGTAAGCCCCATGCCGGGCACTACCCGCAGTGCCGATTCCTACACATTGACGGTTAACGGCAACGCGCTTTACGCGCTGGTCGATACGCCGGGTTTCCAGCGCGCCGGTGCGGTGCTGGCCTGGCTGCGCGAACACGAGCGCGATGCCAGCGAACGGGCGCTGGTGGTTGCTGAGTTCGTTGAACAACATGGGTCCGATCCGAAGTTCCATGATGAATGCGAATTGCTCAGGCCCATTCTGGCCGGGGCGGGCATTCTCTACGTGGTCGATGGCACCAAGCCTTATGGCGCGGAATACGAACTGGAAATGCAGATCCTGCAGTGGACGGGCCGGCCGCGCATGGCGCTGATCAACATGATCGGCGATGGCGACTACGTGGCCCAATGGCGTCAGGCGCTGGATCAGTACTTTTCCATTGTCCGCACGTTCGACGCGCTGCGTGCGGACTTCCAAGCCCGGGTCAGCCTGTTGCGGGCGTTCCGTGAGCTCGACGAAAACTGGCGGAATCCGCTCGATCAGGCCATCGACGCACTGCAACAGGAGCGTCAACGGCAACTGCAGCGTTGCGCGGTGGAAATCTCCGATATGCTGTGCGATTGCGTATCTATGATCTGTGAAGCGCCCGTGCCGCACGATTGGGCGCAGGGTGATCAATCACTTGAGGCGGAATTGCAGACGCGTCTGTTGACCCGCATCAGAACACGGGAACGACGGGCGAGAAATACCGTCCAGGCCATTTATCGTATGGAAGCGACCGAGCGGGACGAAACGGAGCTCGAACTGGTCGACCAGGACCTGTTCACAGCCAGCACCTGGGAGCTGTTCGGGTTGTCGAAAGCCCAGTTGCTGGCTGCCGGCAGCGTGTCCGGCGCCCTGGCCGGCGGCGGTCTGGATGCGCTGGTTGGCGGTACTTCGTTGCTTGCGGGTACCCTGCTTGGCGGTTTGATCGGCGGCGCCAGCGCCTGGTTCGGCAGCGATGAACTGGCCAGGGTCAAGGTGCTTGGCGCGGAGCTGGGCGGCCGGGTTCTCAGAGCCGGTCCCATCCGCTCACAGAACTTTCCATGGGTGCTGCTGGGGCGTGCCTGGCTGCACCATCGGCTTGTCAGTGAACGAAATCATGCGTTGCGCAGCGCCATTACGGTGGACGTGAAAAACCAGCAGCAGGTTTTCGATGACGTTGATGCAGACGTGAGAAAACAGCTCAATCAGGCGTTTGGCCAGGTGCGCGACGGGGATATTCCTGGCGAAACCCGCCAGAAGATCAAACGCAACGTCACGCGTGTTCTGCAGCCCGGCTGAGCTGTTCGCTCTGTAGGGATATGCTGCCCGGGGCTGCATCCCCCGTGCCGGGCGCTGTGCGCATAAACGGGCTTGTTGTAAGGCAAATTCCCGAACCTGCCATCACCGTGCCATTGCAATGTGGAAAAGCGGTGAAAGTCACCTGCTGACGCTTGTTCTTCCCCCGCAGCCTGGCGCATGCTGTTGTTAAATGGAAACGCAGGGAAAGGTTTCTCAACTGAAAAGGAAGCATGAAAATGCAAAATAACTCAACCTTACGCGAGCTGGACATCACTCAGATGGAAGTTGTTGGGGGTGGCTCCAGTACCGAGTGGGCAGTATCGACGGGTACCGCAACCGCGCTCGTTGTCGGTGCAGCGACCGTATCGGCGCCGCTCATTGCCGGTGCGATGGCCGCAGGGGCAATAGTCTCTGCCGGTGCGGCGATCTACTATGCGGTGGCGGAAGCCTGAACAGCCAGCGCAAGCTGACTTAACCTGTGGGGAGGCGCAATGCCTCCCTTTTTTTGAGGAGGGAGAATGAGCGAAGAAAACGAAACAACGCAGATACAGGTGCCGGCGGCAGCCGGTCTACTGGCCAATCGTTCGATGAGGTGCTTTGTCCAGGCATTACTCGTTGCGGTGCTGGTCATGTTTTTTGGCATGCTTTTGGGACTTTATGCCGGGGTAGAGCTCAGCTATGTGTTCATGCTTACCCTGATTGCATCCTTTGCCGCCGGCCACTTTCATGAGTACCTGATAAGGCTGCCAAAAGGCCGGCGCGGCAGCTAAGATGGCTGCTTTTGCCGGGGTGGCCATTGCGGGTTCTTTCAGCAAATACGAGTCTGTTGTGCGTGATGCTGGCGGGTGTGCTCGGCTGCTCTGAGACGGGTGAGCAGCGCGGGGAAACACAACCCGACCCGGTTCATGTCCCCGGACCGGTGGCGTCACCGCCTGCGGCTGAGTACGCAGGATCGGAGAGCTGTTCCGGTTGTCACCCGGTTCACAGTGAAGCCTGGCGTGGTTCGCACCATCAGCTGGCAATGGCAATTGCCGATGATGCAACGGTAGCGGGTGATTTTTCCGCCGCGGGCTTTGAATACCACGGCACAACTTCAACATTCTCCCGGACCGGGAGCGGGTTTGTTGTGCGCACTGATGGGGCCTCGGGCAAGCTGCAGGACTTCAGCGTACGCTACACCTTCGGTGTGCATCCGCTGCAACAGTATCTGCTGAATGGTGCTGACGGGCGTCTGCAGGCGCTGGGCATTGCCTGGGATGCCCGGGACGTCGAGCAGGGCGGCCAGCGCTGGTATCACCTGTATCCCGATGAGAAGGTTGATCATGACCATGTACTGCACTGGACCGGTCCGGGCGCAACATGGAATTTCATGTGTGCGGATTGCCATTCGACGGCGTTGCGCAAGAACTACGACCGCCAGACCATGGCCTACGACAGCAGTTTCGCGGAGCTGTCGGTGGGTTGTGAAGCCTGTCATGGCCCGGGCAGTGAGCATGTAAGCAGCGCAGGAAAGACCAGGTTCGCGGACCTGACGAATCAAACCACGCAGATCTCGGCGTGTGCCCCGTGCCACAGCAGGCGCAGCCAGCTGGCCGAGGGTATGCAGCCGGGCGATGACTTTTTCGATTTCTACTCGCCCTCACTGCTCGATCAGGGCCTGTACTTCGCTGATGGTCAGATCCTCGATGAAGTCTATGTGTACGGCTCATTTCTGCAGAGCAGCATGCACGGTGCCGGCGTTGCCTGCAGTGATTGCCATGACCCTCACTCGGCGCAAGTGCGCATCGGCGACGACGGGCTGTGTACCCAGTGCCACAATCCGGCCGGCCGACCGGATTTTCCGTCAGTGCCGGTAGGCGATTTTGCCAGGGCGGAGCATCACTTCCATGAAACGCCCATCGCCTGTGTCGATTGCCATATGCCCGCCACGACCTATATGGGCATAGATGACAGGCGTGACCACAGCTTCCGCATTCCGCGCCCTGACCTGAGCGTGCGCCTGGGGCTGCCGAATGCCTGTGGCAACTGTCATGAGGAAGGTCCTCAATGGGCGGCAGATGCCCTGGAACAGCTTAGGCCCGGGCCGCGCACGCCGCATTTCGCCGATGCGTTCGCCGCGGGTCGCGCTGCCGATCCCACTGCTGAAGCAGAGCTGGTTGCGCTTGCCGGGGACGACACTCGAGCGCCCATAGTTCGAGCCACGGCGATGGCGCTGCTCGCCACTTATGAGCGGCGCATGTCATCGGTTGTCCTGGAAGCGGGGTTGAAGCACGACAATCCGCTGATCCGCATTGGTGCATTGCGCGGTGCCGCGCGCTGGGTGCCGGAGGTCTACTACAGCAAAGCCCGGCGACTGCTTGATGATGCCACTCTTGCCGTGCGGGTCGAGGCGATGCAGGGTCTGGTAGCCGTTTATCCGGCTTTGAGCGAATCACGCCAGGCAACGCTGCGCCCGCGTCTTGTCGAATACCTGCAGATCCTCGAGTTCAATGCAGATATCGCCCAGGGGCTGTCCAACATTGCAGCGGTGCATATGGCGCTGAACGACATTCCTGCGGCGGAAGCCGCTTTGCGCCAGGCACTGGAACTGCACCCGCAGTGGGTGCCGGGTCTGGTCAATCTTGCCGACTTGTACCGCGCGACCGGCAGGGATGGCATGGGTGGCGAGTTGCTCGCCCGGGCGCTTTCACTGTCCCGCGACAATGCCGACGTACTGCTGGCCAAAGCATTATGGGATGTGCGCCAGGGTGATACCCCTGGCGCTGTCGAACTGCTTGCCGAAGCGTGGCAACTCGATCGGTTTAACCCGCGTTATGCATACGTGTACATGATTGCCCTGGATTCTGTTGGCCGATCTGAGGAGGCTTTGCAGGTAGCGGCGATTGTTCTAGCTCGTCGCGATGACCAACAGATTAGCCAGGTTGCGGATAACATCAGAGCAAAGCTCGGCGCCGTCAGATAAGGCGATGTATGCCCTGCTGGTTACCCCTTGCTCGCCTCCAGCGCGCCGTCTAGATCTTCGGCGGCACAGAACGTTTCGAAGTCTTCTTTGAGTTCGTGCACCCTGATGGTTGAGGGTATCTCTGCAATCAGCGTCACGTTGAAAATCGGCGTGCCCGTATGGGGCGCCGGCGACGTGTCGGTATGCAGATCACGAATGTTGATGCTGCGCGCCGAGAAAAACTGCGCTATGGCGTAGACAATGCCGGGATGGTCCAGCGCCACGATGGTGGCGCGATAGGGCCGAGTCGCGGGCCTTTCGCTGGGCGCCGTGGTCTCTCTGAATATGTAGGCGAGGTTGTCATCGTTACAAAGCGACTGCATGGCCTCATCGAAACGGGCGAGCACATCATCCGGCCCTTCCAGCGCCATGAGCACGGCAAACTCGCCGCCCAGCACGGTCATGCGGCTGTCTTGTATATTCAGCTGATGCTCATTGGCGATGGCGGTGATGTCGCTGACCAGTCCGGGCCGATCGTGACCGATGGTAGATATGACGGCTTTTGCCATGGTCAGCCTGCTAACTGTTCAGTGACGTAGGCGGGCAGGTCAGCGATGTTGATGCGCTGCTGCTCCATGGTGTCTCGATCCCGCGCTGTGACGGTATCGTCTTCTTCAATGGTCTGGAAGTCTACGGTGACACACAATGGCGTGCCGACTTCGTCGTGGCGGCGGTAGCCCTTGCCGATATTGCCGGTGTCTTCATAGAGAATACGCCCAAGACCGAGCCGCTGCAGGGTCTGTTTGATTTCCTTCGCTTTGCCGACAATGCCTTCGTGATTGCGTTTCAAGGGCAGCACGGCGACCTTGATCGGCGAAAGGTGCGGGCGGAAGCCCATGACGGTTCGTTCCGAGCCGTTCTCCAGCGTTTCCACCCGATACGCTTCGTTCATGACCGCCAGCACACCGCGGTCAACGCCGGCGGAAGGCTCGATGACGTAGGGCACCTGCCACTGCTTCGACTCGATATCCTGTATCGCCAGCTTGGCGTTGGAATCGCTGTTCGGTTCTACCTTTGCGCTCAAGTCATAGTCGCTCTGGTTCTTGGTGTGTGAGCCCAGATCGAAGTCTGTGCGGTTGGCGATGCCTTCCAGTTCTTCCAGGCCGTGGGGGAAGCGGTACATCACGTCGACGGTTGCCTTGGAGTAGTGGGCCAGTTCGTCGGCGGGCACGTGGTACAGCTCCAGGCTGTTCTCGTTCACGCCCTGCTCGCTCCACCATTTCAGGCGCTCGCTGACCCAGGCGCCGTGCCATTGTTCGTCTTCGCCGGGCTTGACGAAAAACTCCAGCTCCATCTGTTCGAACTCGCGCACGCGGAAGATGAAGTTGCGCGGTGTGATCTCGTTGCGGAATGCCTTACCAATCTGCGCGATACCAAACGGCAGTTTGGGCGAGGTGGAATCGAGTACGTTCTTGAAATTGGTGAATATGGCCTGAGCGGTCTCCGGGCGCAGGTAGGCAAACGAGCCGCTATCTGCGACCGGTCCGACCTGGGTTTTGAACATCAGGTTGAAGGGGCGCGGGTCGGTGAGATCGGTGCTGCCGCAACTGGGACATTGCTGCTTTTCAAGATGGTCTGCGCGCCAGCGGCTCTTGCACTGCCGGCAATCCACCAGCGGGTCGGTGAAAGTTGCTTCGTGTCCGGAATACTGCAGGGTCAGAGGATTGGTCAGAATCGCCGCGTCCAGTCCTTCGACGTCATCGCGCTCATACACCATGGCGCGCCACCAGGCGGCCTTCAAGTTGTTCTTCAGTTCAACACCGAGCGGTCCGTAGTCGTAGACGCCCTGCAATCCACCGTAGATATCGCTGGATTGAAAGATAAATCCCCTGCGTTTGCACAACGCGACGAGTTCGTCCATAGATTTCGCGGGCACGGCAGTCAGTTCCAGATGATGAAGGCGCGCACTATACCTTAAACAGACGGTTTACCCTAAACAGGCGGTTTGCGTTTAGGGTACGATGCTCGCTTTGCATCACATTTGGGGGAGATATGTCGAGTCTGTTTGATCTCACTGGGAAGGTGGCGCTGATCACTGGTTCGAGCAAGGGTATCGGTAAGTCGATAGCCCAGGAAATGGCGCGCCACGGCGCACAGGTTGTCATCTCCAGTCGCAAGGCTGACATTTGTCAGGAGGTCACCGACGAAATCAACGCCGAGCTGGAAGATCAGCCCGGCGGTGCGGTGTGTATACCTGCCCATGTCGGTCACAAGGAAGAACTGCAGCGACTGGTGGACCAGACGCGGGAACAGTTGGGCAGGATCGACAGCCTGGTCTGCAATGCTGCGGTCAACCCGTTCTACGGCTCGATGTCCGATCTGCCGGATGATGCGCTCGACAAGGTGCTCGACATCAACATCAAGTCCAATCACTGGCTTGCGCAGATGGTGCTGCCGGAAATGATCGAGCGCAAAAGCGGGTCCATCATCATCATCTCCAGCGTCGGCGGCCTGAAGGGCAGCGCTGCGCTGGGCGCTTATGCCATTTCGAAAGCGGCTGACGTGCAGTTGGCGCGTAACCTTGCGGTTGAGCATGGGCCTGACAACATTACGGCCAACGCCATATCTCCGGGTCTGATTCGCACCAATTTCGCCCGGGCGCTATGGGAGAACCCGGAAATCGAAAAGGCGCGCACGTCTGGCGATCCATTGCGACGCATCGGTGAACCTCATGAGATTGCTGGGGCTGCGGTCTTCCTGGCATGCGCTGCAGGTTCATTTACTACAGGCCAGAACATCGTCATCGATGGTGGCGCCAGCATCGCATAGGCTCAATCGGCAAGAAGGAGAGCAAAATGAGCGAGCAGACGGAACAAACGCGCAAATGGTGGGCCAGCGCACTGCTGGTCGGCGGAGTAATCGGCTTGCTCTGCCTGCCGCTGGCCGCGCTGGGAACCAAGGTTGGGCTATGGAGCTATGCCCTGGGTATTCCCATGATGGGCGTCGGTGCGGTACTGGCCACTATGGTTTTTTTTCTCGGTATCGTTGCATATGTGGTGTGTATCAGCCGGGGATTCCAGCTTGAGCGGAGTAGCATAATTATTGGTGTTGCGCTCAGCGTGGTGGTGTTGGCCATTTCGCTGGCGCAGTTCAATGCCGCCCGCTCGGTGCCGCCGATTCACAACATCAGCACGGACACTGAAAATCCGCCGCAGTTCGACAAGATCGTTGCGGTTCGCGAAGCTCAGGGGGCGGAAAATCCCCTGGAATACGATGCGGAAAAGCTGGCGCAAACGCAACGGCAGGCATACCCCCAGGTGCAGCCTCTGGTCAGCGCTGTAGGTCCGGCGCAGATGCTCGACAACGTAGTGAGCGTGCTCGAAGGCATGGGCATGGAGATCGTCGACGTCAACCCATCGGCAGGGCGGGTTGAAGCAACGGACACTACCTTCTGGTTCGGTTTCGAAGACGATGTCGTAGTGCGTGTGCGCATAGAAGGGCGCGGTTCGGTCGTGGACGTGCGCAGTGTTTCCAGGGTCGGTATGTCTGACCTGGGTAAGAACGCCGCGCGCATAGCGGAAATCCTCGGCGGCCTGCAGTCGATGTAGGACAGATTGGGTAGCGCCGGCCTGCTGCCGGCGTGCCGCCACTCCTGAATACTGTCGTACTTCGATGTACGGCGGAACTATACCTTTGTCTTTACCTTCAAGCGGCCCCGAAACAGGGGGCGCATCGCTATTTCGACCCCAGGCCAAGCCTCAGACTGACCGTGAACTGGGGCGTGCGGTTGCCTGGCATTTCGCCCGACCGCGTCTGCTGGTGGGATTGTTTTGCGGCCTGATAACGATTGGTATTGCGGCGCTGCTGCAGCTGGAATACGCAGAAAAGGTCAGTGTGCAGGGCGCGGTGCGCAACACCGCAGAGCCAGTGCGTCTGGGCAGCCCCGTTGCCGGATACGTCAGTGGTGTGCCAGTACGGTACGGACAGCGCATAGCCGCAGGCGCGGAACTGGTGGCCATCGACACCGCAGTTCGCGGCAAGAGCGGTCGTACGAAAAATCAGCGACTTGTTGAACGCCTGAGCCTTGAGCGCGCTGCGATGGCTGTGCAGTTGCGGCAGCTCAAGGCCCTGGGGCAGGCGAAGATCGCCCAGCTGCAGCAGCGGGGCGTTGCTTTGCGTCCGCTTATCGAGTCGGCATCTCGCAGTCTCGATTTCCAGCGGCAGCGGTTGCTGTTGATTCGGGCGGATAGCTCGCGTATTGCCGAGCTGTTTCGCCAGGGCTGGGTCAGCCGCGCTGACGCGGACCAGCGCCGCATGGTGCTGCTCCAAGCCCAGGCGGCTGAAGCGCAGCAGCAGGAGCGCCTCCGCGCGGCCGAGGTCGAGCTCACCGAAATCGATATGCAGATCCGCAGCCTGGGTGAGCAGCAGCGCCTGGAAGAGCAGCGCCTGGCAGACCGAATGGTGCAATTGCGCGCGCAGATCAGCGAAGCTGAGGAGTCAGCCGTAATTCTGGTTACAGCGCCGATTGACGGGCGGGTGATTGACCTGCGAGTGCACACCGGCAGGCACGTATCGGTGGCGGACCATCTGGTTGCCATATCGCCGTTGCACGACAGGGGCCATGAGGTAGATCTGTGGCTGACATCCCAGGCTGCGGGTCGGGTGCGTCGGGGAGCCGAGGTAAGGCTGCGTTATGCGGGCTATCCTTCTGAGGAATACGGCGGGGCCAGCGGCCGGGTACTCGATGTCAGCGATGTGCCGCAACTGGTAGAGAACCGGCCGTTGTTCCGTGCCCGTGTTCAGGTACGTGAGCTACCCGACGGCATTGATTACCTGCCCCAGGCCATGTCGGTGAGTGCTGACATCCTGTTGCAGAAAAAGACCCTTGGCGCCTGGTTGATCGGGCCACTGGCGCGCATGTCGGATCGGATATGAGACGCGTCCCCGTCGAGTTGCAGACGGCACGAGCGGAGTGCGGGCTGGCGTCATTGGCGATGGTGGCGGGATACTACGACAGGCACCTCGACCTGACGGCGCTGCGCCGTCGATGGGCCAGTCCCGCGCATGGCCTCACTCTGCGGGACATTGGTCAGCTGGCCGAAGAGATCGGGTTTTTGAGCCGGGGTCTGCGTTGTGAACCACAAGACCTGTTGCAGATCAGAACGCCGGCCATACTGCACTGGGACATGGACCACTTTGTCGTGCTCGTGCGCGCCACCCGGCGGGGCTGTGTGATTCATGATCCGGCGCTCGGCCGCTGTCGGCTGGGTTGGCCGGCCGTCGGCGAGCATTTCACCGGCGTGCTGATGGAACTTTGGCCCCGCGCAGATTTCACCGCTGATGCGACCCCGACGATGCGTCTGAAGTACCGTGATCTGTTGCCGTTAGTCCGGCAGAACGTACGCGACATGTTGTGGATACTGCTGTTATCGGTGCTGCTGCAGGCCTGCGCACTGGCATTGCCCTGGCATGTACAGTGGACGGTCGATGAAGCCGTAGTAGCGGGTGATCATCACCTGCTGGGCGTGCTGGCGCTCGGTTTTGCATTGCTGCTGCTGGTGCGGGTGGTGACCCATTGGTTGCGCGGCGCATTGGTCATTTATGTGGGCCATGTGCTGTCGTTTCAGATGGCTTGCGGCTTGCTGGACCACCTGTTGCACTTGCCGTTGCATTGGTTTGAGCAGCGTCAGGTTGGCGATGTCGTCTCTCGTTTCAACGCGCTGGGCCCGGTGCGTGAGCTGCTCACCCAGGGGGCGGCGGCCCTACTGGTGGATGGCCTGATGGTGTTGCTGGCGTTGATGCTGATGCTGGCGTACTCACCTGAGCTTGCGGCTTGTGTGGTGGCTGTGCATTGTGTGCTGGCTTGTTTCAGTCTGCTGGCCGCGCCGCGTTTGAAAGACCTGGGCATGAGCGGTGTGGTTGCCCAAGCCGAGGAGCAATCGCACATGCTCGAAAGCGTGCGTGGGGTCCATAACGTCAAAGTCTATGCGCAGGAGTCTGCCCGGACTCGTCAGTGGCAGACGCTGCATAGCCGTACCCTGGATCACAGCATGAAGCTGCATCGCGGCTACCTCGGTCTGGGTACGTTGGTGATGTTCGGCGGAGGACTGGAGCTCATCGGTATCGTTTATGTGGTTGCCGATGATGTCATGGCAGGAGGGTTCACCCTGGGCATGCTGTTTGCGTTCATCAGTTATCGCGGGCACTTCGCGGAACGCTCGCGCAGTCTGATGCAGCGGCTGGTGGAACTGAAAACCATGCAGGTGCATCTGTCGCGCGTGAGTGAGGTCTGGTGCGAACCAGCGGAACGGCTTATCCAGGCAAGTGACATACCCGGAGCGGCGTGCGGCGCGGCGGGCGTGCAGCGATTGACGGCGACAGGGATTGGATTTCGCCACAGTGCTCGGGATGCGTGGCTGCTACGGGAACTGGACCTCATGATTGAGCCCGGCGAATTCATAGCCATTGTTGGGCCTTCTGGCAGCGGCAAAACCACCCTGCTGAAGATCCTGATGGGGCTCATTGATGCAACGGAAGGGCAGCTGGTGCTGGGGGGGCTAAATGTAAATGGGGGCGTCGGGCGTGGCGCCTATCGCCGGCAGATCGGGTGTGTGGTGCAGGAAGATGGCTTTTTCAGCGGCAGCATCGCTGACAATGTTGTGCTGTCGCAAGGTATCGATGGGCCACGGTTACGCGGGGTATTGGAACTGGTGGAAGTCTGGCGGGCTCTGGCCAGTCTGCCCATGGGTGTGCATACGAGGGTCGGCGAGATCGGCAGTGGCTTGTCCAGTGGACAGCTGCAGCGCCTGTTGCTGGCCCGGGCGCTTTACCAGCAGCCGGATTATCTGTTTCTCGATGAGGCTACCGCCAATCTTGATCGCGCCAGCGCGGCAGTCATCCATGGGGTGATCGCCAACCTGAGCTGTACCCGGGTAGTGGTAACCCATGACCCGGTGTTCGCGGATCGGGCGGATCGGACCTATGAACTGGACGATGGCGCGTTGCGTTTGCGCGCCGCTAAAAGCGCAGCAACTCTGTCTGCAGGGTAAGCAGGTTGACAACACCCACGGCGTTGTAGCCGGTCATGTGGCCCGCGCACTCGCCGGGATTAAAAATGGTCGTACGCTCACCCCAGCGTTCCAGCCGATGCAGATGGGTGTGGCCATGCAATGCCATGTCATGGTGCAATCCCAGGTGCCCTTCGAGTTGCAGCGGGTCATGCACTACGATCAGCTGGCGCTCCGCCCACACAGCGGTGAAAGGCGGCTCGCAGAATTCGAAGCCATGGCGGGCAACCGCCGCTTCTAAGGTGTCGCGCTCCTGATCGTTGTTGCCGTACACACCCCACATGGGCGCGTCGAGGTTGCCGAGCACGTCGATGGTCTTGGCCTGGGTGATGTCACCGGTGTGAATGACACGGTCGACCCTGGCCTCGTTGAACAGCTCAACGATTTTGGCCACGTTCTTGAGGTTGTTGTGTGTGTCGCTGACGACGCCGATGCGCATGGTCTTACTTAGGCAGAAACAAAAAGATAGAAATATAACGGCAGATAGAAAAACGCCGGGCATCATCTGATGCCCGGCGTTTGAGAGCGTGGCGCTTAGGCCTTTTCGAGGATGTGAATACCGCAGGCAGAGCCCAGGCCGATCACATGGGTCAGGCCGATGCGTGCACCTTCAACCTGACGCTGGCCTGCCTCGCCGCGTAAGTGGGTGCTCACTTCGTAGATGTTGGCGATACCGGTTGCGCCCAGCGGATGACCCTTGGAGAGCAGGCCGCCGGATACGTTGACCGGAACACGTCCGCCCAGCGCTACTTCGCCTTCGTCGATCATGCGGCCTGCTTCGCCGTCGCCGCAAAGGCCCAGGTTTTCATAGTGCAGAATCTCCGCGGTAGCGAAGCAGTCGTGCAGTTCCACCAGGTCTATATCGTCGGCGCCCAGACCGGCCATTTCGTAGGCTTCCTTGGCGGCACGGCGGGTGCAGGAGTTTACGTCGGGCATCACCAGGTCGCGTTCCTGCCAGGGGTCGGAGGCCAGTACCGAGGCGCGTACTTTCACCGCGCGGTTCATCAGGCCCAGTTCCTTCGCCTTGGCTTCGGAACAGATGACTGCGGCGGCGGAGCCGTCGACGTTGACCGAGCACATCAGCTTGGTGTTGGGGTAAGAGATCATTTCCGCGTTCATCACCGTTTCCAGCGGTGTTTCGATCTGATACATCGCCTTGGGGTTCAGTGTGGAGTGGTGATGGTTCTTCACAGATACCTTGGCGAACTGCTCGAAGCTGGTGCCGTACTTGCGCGCGTGCTCCATTCCAGCCTCGGCGAATACCGCAGGCATGGTGCCGGAACCCATCAGGCCTTCCTTCGGAATGCCTTTGGCGCCGCCGGCGCCACCCAGCAGGCCCTTGCCCATCTGTTCGACACCCACTGCCAGTACACAGTCATACAGGCCGGCCTTAACCGAAGCCCACGCCTCACGGAATGCAGTAGCACCGGTGGCGCAGGCATTGGAAACGTTGACCACCGGAACACCGGTCTGACCGATTTCCTGAAGAATGCGCTGGCCGACCATGCCCGACGCCTGGCCGAGGTTGCCGCAGTACAGGGCCTGCATGTCCTGAATGGTGAGACCGCAGTCGTCCATGGCCATAAGTGCTGCCTGGGCACCGATCTGCGGGACGGTACGATCCGGGAAACGTCCGAATTTGATCATGTCTACGCCGACGATATATGCGTCAGTCATGGTTATCTCCTGATTTGGCCGTTAACCGGCTTTGGGTTGAAAGAAGTAAGACATATAGGAATTGCCATCGCTGTCTTTACGGCCGAGGGCGTCCGCATAGACCACTTCTACCGGCATATCGAATTCAATGCTCGCCGGGTCGGGCTCGCAGTTGATGAGGTTGCCTTTAATTGCAGTGCCGTCCTCGAGGTCGACGATGGCGCTGATGTAAGGTACTTCGATGCCCGGAAACGACCGGTGCACAATGGAATAAGAGTAGAGCTTGCCGTTGTTGGGCAAAGTCACCACTTCGATCTGGTCCCGCGCGCCGCACTTCGAACAGACGGTACGCTCGCCCAGGAATGTTGCGCCACAGGCGCCACATTTGTGGCCTTCTAGATACGGGTCGCCGCCTTCCGGAATCTTCAGATAGGGTACGGCGGGTAATGGCTGCTCGCTCACAATTTCCCCTCCTATTGGTTGAAAGTTTTGCTGATGGATGAATGAACCCCTGCAAGCTTACTACCGCGGGGATCGGGACGCTACATTTACACAAAGGGCCCTGTTGGGCAGCGTAGGCGACTGCATGCGCGCCCCGGTGGACACCGTGGACCCGGAAATGGACATCTTCACCCTGGCGGAAAAGTTCATCAAGGAACACCGGCGCCGCTATCCGGTTGTGAGCAATCGCAGACTGGTCGGCCAGACTTCAGCCAACCACCAGGCATCGCCTCTTATACCTTACTCCGGATCAGTTCGTTGACCTGCTGGGGATTAGCCTTGCCCTGAGTCTGCTTCATGACCTGGCCGACGAAGAAGCCCAGCACCTTGTTCTTGCCAGAGCGTAGCTGCTCCACCTGATCCGGGTTGTCGGCGAGGATCTGGTCCACAATGGTTTCGAGTTCGCCGGCGTCATTCATCTGCGCCAGGCCCAGGGAGTCGATCAGGTCGTCCACTTCGCCGTTGCCTTCCCAGAGCCCCTCGAAAAGGGTTTTGGCGGTTTTGGACGAGAGTGTGTCGTCTTCGAGTCTGGCGATGAGTTGTCCGAGTTGTGTGGCCGAGACCGGGCTGTCGGTGATTGATGTTTCGGTGCGATTCAGAAAAGCCGACAGATCGCCCATGACCCAGTTGCCGCTCAACTTTGCATTGCCCGTGGCATCCACCACGGCATCGAAGTAGGCGGCGACATCCGGATCGTTACTGAGCCAGTCTGCGTCGTATTCCGGCAGCCCGAGTTGTTCGCGATAGCGGCTGCGGCGAGCTTCCGGCAATTCCGGTAGGGTGGTGGCGATCTCGTCGACATACGCCTGGGATATGCTCAGAGGCAGCAGGTCCGGGTCGGGAAAGTAGCGGTAATCCTCACTCATTTCCTTGCCGCGCATGGAGCGGGTCTCGTCCCGGTCTGGATCGTACAAGCGAGTTTCGCGTTCGATGGTGCCGCCACCTTGCAGTACGTCGATGTGGCGTTCGATTTCGAAGTTGATGGCCCGTTCGACAAAGCGGAAAGAATTGATGTTCTTGATCTCGGTACGCTCGCCGAATTCCTCCTGGCCCACCGGGCGCACGGAAACGTTGGCGTCGCAGCGCATGCTGCCTTCAGCCAGATTGCCGTCGCAGATCTTCAGATAGCGCACCAGGGTGTGCATTTGACGGAAATATGCAGCGGCCTCAGCAGCTGTGCGCATGTCCGGTTCCGATACCACTTCCAGCAGTGGTGTGCCGGTGCGGTTCAGGTCGATACCAGTCTGCCCGGGAAACAGATCGTGCACCGATTTGCCGGCATCTTCCTCCAGATGTGCGCGGGTCACGCCCACTGTGCGCGAGGTGCCGTCGTCCAGGTGGATGGTGATGTCGCCGCGTCCGACGATCGGAGTTTCGAACTGACTGATCTGATAGCCCTTGGGCAGATCCGCGTAAAAATAGTTCTTACGGTCGAAAATCGAGTGCAGGTTGATCTCGGCGCCGATGGCCAGGCCGAATTTTACCGCCATGGCCACAGCCTTTTCGTTCAGTACCGGCAGGACGCCGGGCAGACCCAGGTCTATGGCGCAGGCCTGGGCGTTGGGGGCTGCACCAAATGCAGTGCTGGCGCCGGAAAATATCTTGCTCTGGGTGGCCAGCTGAACGTGAATCTCCAGACCGATTACCGGTTCCCAGTTCATGACGATTTCTCCGATGACAGCTGGGGTGACTGTAAGTGCCAGTCCGTCTCACGCTGATAGTCCCGCGCCAGCCCGAGAATGAGATCTTCGCGGAACGCCGGGCCGATGAGTTGGGCGCCCACCGGTAAGCCGTCGGCGAATCCACAGGGCATGGAAAGCGCCGGCAGACCGGCCAGACTGACCGGTACCGTGAATTTGTCCTGTTGATACATGGCCACCGGATCCTTGGTCAGTTGGCCGCGGGCGAAAGCCGGCCCCGGGGTGGTGGGCGCCAGCAGTACGTCGCAATCGGCGAAAGCTGCATTGAAATCGTTGGCGATGAGCCGCCGCAACTGTAGCGCTTTCACGTAGTAGGCGTCGTAGTAACCCACCGAAAGGGCATAGGTTCCCGTCAGAATGCGGCGTTTGACCTCTGCACCGAAGCCTTCGCTACGCGAGCGCTCATACAGATCCTGCAAGGACTCAGGGCTTGCGCAGCGGTGTCCGAAGCGCACGCCATCGTAACGTGACAGGTTGGTGGACGCCTCGGCTCCGGCGATCACGTAATACGCGGGAATGGCGGCATCGGTGTGGGGCAGGCCCACTTCTTTGCAGGTGTGACCGAGTGCTTCCATTACGCGGCGCACCTCGGCGAACTGATCCGCAATGCCGAGGTTGTTGTAGTACTCGGCCGGCAGGCCGATGGTCAGTGCGCCATCCACCGCCGGGAGTCCTTGTTCGGGTACAGCGTGCAGCCAGGCATCTTCCCGGTAAGCGCTGGTGGAATCCCGTTGGTCGAAACCCGCCATGTAGCTCAGCAGTAGTGCTGCGTCTTCGGCGTCCCGGGTCATGGGGCCGGCCTGGTCCAGGCTTGAGGCGAAGGCGATCATGCCGTAGCGCGAGACCCGCCCATAGGTGGGTTTGAGGCCGGTGATGCCGCAGAATGCGGCGGGCTGGCGGATCGACCCGCCGGTGTCCGTGCCGGTGGCCGCCGGAGTTAACCCGGCCGCCACTGCCGCCCCGGAGCCACCCGAAGAACCGCCGGGTACCTTCTGCAGATCCCAGGGGTTGCCTACCGCTCCGTAGGCGCTGTTTTCATTAGACGAGCCCATGGCAAACTCGTCCATATTGGTCTTGCCCAGATTGACCGCCCCGGCCCCCTTCAGGCGCGTTACCACTGTGGCGTCATAGGGCGCCACGAAATTGTGCAGCATTTTCGAACCGCAGGTGGTGAGCACGCCGCTGGTGCAGAAAATGTCTTTGTGCGCCATCGGCACGCCGGTCATCGGCCCGGTGTTGCCTGCGGCGCGGGCTTCGTCCGCCTCGCGGGCCGCTGTGGCAGCACCATCTGCATCAATCGTTATGAAACTGTTGGTGGCGGCGCGTTCAGCTTCGATGCGCTGTATATATGCTGCAGTGAGTTCCGCCGATGAGTATTCACCGTCGGCGAGTCCCTGGCTGAGCTGCCGCAGTGTGGCAAATCGCTCCATGGCCTACTCCACCACCCGCGGAACCAGGTAATAGCCGTCTTCCGTGGCAGGCGCCACAGCCTGAAACGCCGCAACGTCTGTCTGCTCGGTAACCTCGTCGTTGCGCAGCCGCTGGGTGGCGTCCAACGGATGCGCCATGGGCGTCACACCCTCGGTGTCGATGGCCTGCATCTGGTCGATCATGCCGATGATGTTGTGCAGGTCCGCTTCAGCGCGTGGGGCCGCTTCCGCGTCCAGCTTGAGACGCGCCAGCGTGGCAAGGTGATTGATGTTTATGGAATCAGACATATCGGCAAAAGCTTGGTGTTTCCGGCGAGCGCGAACCTTATGCCACGCTCCACCATATTTCCAGGTTTGGGCCGTGCTTTTCGATCACGACTTGCATAGAATTACGCTTTGCGTTCGGTCTCAAATAGATGTTCAAGTATATCCGCGGTCTGTTCTCCCGCGACCTCTCTATCGATCTGGGCACTGCCAATACCCTCATTTTTGTGCGCGACCAGGGCATTGTCCTCAATGAACCCTCGGTGGTGGCCATACGCATGCAGGGCAATCAGAAGAGTGTGGCTGCCGTTGGGCTGGATGCCAAGCGTATGCTGGGCCGTACACCGGGTAACATTACAGCCATCCGCCCGCTCAAAGATGGCGTAATTGCCGACTTCCTTGTTACAGAAAAAATGCTCAAGTACTTCATAGGCAAGGTACACGAGAATTCCTTCATTCGCCCGAGCCCGCGGGTGCTGGTATGCGTGCCATGCAAGTCTACCGAGGTAGAGCGTCGCGCGATCCGCGAAAGCGCGCTTTCCGCCGGCGCCCGGGATGTGCGCCTGGTAGAAGAGCCCATGGCAGCAGCCATCGGCGCAGGTCTGCCGGTGCAGGAAGCGGTAGGCACCATGGTCGTGGACATCGGTGGCGGTACCACCGAGATTGCCATTATTTCCCTCAATGGCGTGGTACTGTCCGATACGGTGCGGGTGGGTGGTGACCGTTTCGACGAAGCCATTGTGGCCTACGTCCGCCGTACCCAGGGCAGTCTGATCGGTGAGGGGACGGCAGAGCGCTTAAAGCAGGAGATCGGTGCGGCCTATCCCCTGAAAGAAATCCGCGAAATCGACGTGCGCGGCCGCAATCTGGCGGAAGGGGTGCCGCGCAGCTTTGTTCTCAACAGCAACGAAATACTCGAAGCGCTGCAGGAGCCGCTATCGATGATCGTGCAGGCTGTGAAAAGCGCCCTGGAGCAGTGCCCGCCGGAACTGGCCTCCGACATTGCGGAAACGGGCCTGGTCTTGACCGGCGGCGGCGCATTGCTTCGCGACCTGGATGTACTGCTGGCGGATGAAACGGGCCTGCCGGTGATCATCGCCGAAGATCCGTTGACCTGTGTGGCACGTGGTGGCGGCAAGGCACTGGAACTGATGGACGCGGCCGTAAATGCGGATCTTTTGTCGAGCGCTTAGTCTGACAGGAGAATTCAAGCGGCTCTGCAGCGAAAGTAGTAGCCGGAGTCATTAGAAAGGGGAGCGGGCAATCAAGGCTCTGTTCGTTCGCGAAACCGGTGACGGCTACCTGCTGGTGGCGCTTAGCGTTCTGTCTGCACTGTTATTTGCGGTGGAAAGCGCTACGCGCCATCTCGATCCGGTGCGCAGTGCCATCAACACCGTCGCCAGCCCCATATACGTGCTTGCAGATTCGCCCTACATTCTTGCTGACGGATTCAACGGGTGGTTCAGTACCCACGAACAGCTGCGCAAGCGTAATGCCGAACTTCAGCACCGGGTGCTTGAACTTGCGCAGATCTCCCAACAATATGTTGCCCTGAAAGCGGAAAACGACCGCATGCGCGCGTTGCTCGGCTCTCAGGGGCGTCTGCCCTACGAAGTGCTGATCGCCGAGGTGGCGGGTATCGTGCCGAATCCGGCGACTCACCAGATCATCATCGATAAAGGTGCCATCGCAGGCGTCAATGTGGGTCAGGCAGTACTCGACGCCAATGGGCTGCTGGGACAGATCATCGAAGTATCGCGTTTCACCAGCAGAGTACTGCTGGTAGCCGATCACGACCATGCGGTGCCGGTGCGGGTCAATCGAAATGGATTGCGCAGTGTGGCCGGCGGCACCGGTGATATGCAGAGTCTGGTGCTGGAAAACGTCCCGATCTCGGCGGATATCGAAGAGGGCGACATCATGGAAACTTCCGGCCTGGGCGGGCGTTTCCCGCCGGGTTATCCGGTCGGAACGGTCACGTCCGTAGTGGTGGAACCGACCTCCGCGTACGCTCAGGTACTGCTGCGGCCCAGCGCCAGACTGGACCGCTCAGATCACGTGCTGGTGATTTTCCCGCCAGATGAGGAAATACTGGAAGTCCCCCGCGAACAAGGGGCTGATCCATGAACCCGGCCCACGGTGGCTGGATCATTTTTCTGAGCCTGCTGGTTGCGCTGCTGCTTGGCGTAGCGCACCTGCCGGAAGACTGGCCCAACTGGCTTGGATGGCTGCGGCCAAACTGGTTGGTGCTGGTGGTGCTGTTCTGGGTGATTGAACTGCCGCACCGCCTGAGTCTGATCGCCGCGTGGTGTGTCGGCATTGTGGCGGATGCCCTGTATGCCCAGCCGCTGGGCCTCAGCGCGTTAGTGCTGGCCTGCGTCACCTATCTCGGCCGTCGCTTCTTTGAACGCCTGCGTATGTACTCCGTGTTGCAGCAGTGTGGGGTGAGCTTCGTGCTGGTGCTGCTAGGGGAGGTATTGCGGGTATCGGTAATGGGCCTGAGCAGCAACGCGCGGTGGTCGTGGGGCGTACTGGTGGTGCCATTCGTGTCCATGCTGGTGTGGCCACTTGTGTTTCTGCTGTTGCTGCGGGTGCGTACCGGACTCCGTGTGGAATGAGCCGCAGGCAGCTCATTCTGGCCTCTGCTTCGCCTCGGCGACGGCAGCTGCTCACGCAGATTGGCCTGCGCTTCGACGTGGTGGTCACCGACGTAGATGAGTCGCGCCTGGCCGGCGAGTCTCCCGACGCATACGTAGAGCGACTGGCTATCGGCAAAGCTCGAGCGGGTCACCGTGGCGATGGCGTGGCGATTGGGTCGGACACAATTGTGTTGGTTGATGATGAAATTCTCGGCAAACCTCGTGGTCCAAAAGAAAGTAAGGATATGCTGCAGCGCCTGTCTGGCAGATCGCATCAGGTGAAAACCAGTGTGGCGGTTCATGATGGCGAACGTACCGAATCGATAGTTGTGACCACCCGGGTGATGTTCAGACAGATCAGCGAAACCGAGATCGATGCCTACCTGCAGACCGGTGAAGGGCGCGACAAAGCAGGCGGTTATGGGATTCAGGGAATTGGGAGTATATTTGCCAGCAGCATAGAAGGAAGCTATAGCGCGGTGGTGGGCTTACCCCTGGCCGAAACAGAAGCATTGTTGCGGATGCTGAACATTGATACCTGGAGTGCACGCATCGATGGCTGAAGAACTGCTGATTAACGTCAACCCGTTCGAAACCCGGGTAGCTCTGGTAGTGCACGGCTTGCTTCAGGAACTACATGTCGCGCGATCCAGCGGATACAGTGTCACCGGCAACATATACCTGGGTAAGGTCGAACGCATTGTGCCCGGCATGCAGGCTGCGTTCGTGGATGTCGGTCTGCAGCGTCCGGGTTTTCTGCACGCCCGGGATATCGAAAGTGCGCGCATATTCAAAGCCCATGATGAGGCAGAAGCGAAATCCAGGACTGATATTCGCGAACTGCTGCATGACGGTCAGAAGCTGCTGGTGCAGGTCGAGAAAGATCCGATCGCCTCGAAGGGCGCACGGTTGTCGACCCAGCTGGCGCTGGCCTCCAAATACCTGGTGCTGATGCCCAACGAGTCCCATATCGGCATTTCCCAGCGCATCGATGATGAGGCGGAGCGGGGGCGGCTGAGCGAAGCGCTCAATACCGTCAAATTAACTCACGAGATCGCTGGCGGCGCCATAGCGCGCACCGCCTCGGAAGGTGTCGCCGAGGTCAGCCTGGCCAGCGACCTGCAACTACTGCAACGCATCTGGCAGCGGGTGGAGGCACGGGTCCAGGGTAAGGATGCACCCTGCATTGTCTACGAAGAACTGCCGCTTCACACGCGCATGATCCGCGATCTTGCGGGTCCCGATACCGAAGCTGTGCTGATCGACGATGCTGATACTTTCGAGCGCATTTACAACTACACCAGGGAGTTTATCCCGGGCTATGAAGCGCGCCTGCAGAACTACACCGAGCGTCGCCCGCTGTTCGAGCGGCATGGCGTAGAAGACGAGGTGGGGCGGGCATTGGAGCCCAAGGTGGCATTGAAGTCCGGCGGCAGTCTGGTGATCGAGCAGACCGAGGCGATGATCAGTATCGATGTGAACACCGGCGGCTTTCTCGGAGGCCACAGCCTCGAGGAAACGGTATTCCGCGCCAATATGGAAGCGGCCGCCGCAATACCTCGGCAACTGCGCCTGCGCAATCTTGGCGGCATCATCGTCATCGATTTCATCGACATGGAAGACGAGGAGCATCAGCGGCAGGTATTGCGCGCGTTGGAGAAGGCGTTGGAAGTTGATCCTGCACGCACCCGCCTGGAGGGATTTTCCTCGCTGGGGCTGGTGCAGATGAGCCGCAAGCGCACCCGCGAGAGTCTCTTGCAGAGCATGTGCGCGCCCTGCCACGACTGCGGCGGCGTCGGCTTTGTGCGCTCACCCGAGAGCACCGCGGTGGAAGTACTGCGGGCATTGTCCCAGGACTACCATGCGCGCTGTCACAGTAAGGGGGTCAGCGGCGATTATCTGATACGCGCCACGGAATCCGTGGTGGACCGCCTGCTGGACGAAGACGCTGAATATCTTGCGCAGATGTCGGAAACCATCGGGCGGGAAATACGCATACAGGTCGAACCCAGCTACGTTGAGGGCCAGTTCGACATCGTTCTGGTGCAGAAAGTAGCACGTTAGTGCGCAAATGAATTCGTTGAGTTTTTCAGCGCACAAAATTGAAACGTACGTGCTGCGTCCGTTATTCATTTTTGCGACGTTCGTACTCATGCTGCTGGCGATCTTTCAGGCGACCGGTCGCATGGCGCTCTATGCGGTGCACCTTTTCGAACCCCAGATAAACGCGGTGCTGGGCCTGCGTGACATTCGTGCCCAGGGCATCGTGGGTGACTGGCGCGGACTCAATCCCGTGCTGCGTATCGGGCGTCTGGAGTTTCCGCAAGGTCACGCGACGCAAATTGAGTTTGAACTCGACCTGGCGGAAAGTGCATGGCGCAACCATCTGGTGGCCCGCCACGGCTCGGTCGCAGAAGTAGTGCTGCACGCGGAGCAGGACGAGGAAGGTTGGCGCCTGCGAGGCGCCGCTGATGAACCCCTGGACTTCGATGTCTGGCCACTTGTCAACTACAGTGATGGGTTGAGCGCCATGTTGCGATTGGTTCTGCACGGGCAGGACCTCGAGGAGCAGGTGGTGGTAGAGCTGCTGGCAGCTAACGCCGAGGGAGCCCACTTCGGCCGGGCAACTCTGCGCAGCGGTCCATCAGCGAATCAGGTCTTCACGATGCAGGTGTGGAGGCGCGATGCAATGTTCGCGACCCAGTCACAAAGCAACGTAGTGCAGGTAACCGGCGAACTGATGGTGCCGAGCCTGGTCAGCGGCATGCCGTCGGCGACCTTGTCAGCGCGGGATGCAGGCTGGCACGATCTGAATGGCATAGGCGGCGGTCGACTGGCTCTGCGACTGGAGGATCTGCTGCTGCCTGGAACCGACGTTCCGCTGTACGCGGAACTCGCCCTGCACCTGCAACGAAGAGAGTTGCAGGTGCAGGGCCGCACAGAGCTGCTGGCAATCGGCGATGCTGAACAACGGCTCGAACTGCCACCGGCTTTCCTGACCGGCCGGCTTGTTGACGATGATCCCGGTGAGATCGCTGCGGTAGCGGAACTGCTGGGTGCACAACCTGCTGAACCCGTGCTGCAGGTGTGGTTGGAACATCTCGACCTGAGCGATATCAGTGAGTTTTCGGCAAAGAATCTGGGCGGTTGGGGCGCTGCTGGACGCTGGCTGGGTGCGCTGAATGTGCAGGGTGTCGCTAACAATCTGCACTTTTTCTTCGACCCCGAACACGGCCTGGGCTATTCGGCCTCGGTGGCGGACGTGCACATGAAGGGGTACAAGGGCGCGCCCACCCTCCGTGGCGCTGAAGGGCGGGTGTGGGGTTTCGAACGGGGCGTGGCCGCGCGGCTAAACAGCAGCGACACCTTTGTGCAGTTCCCCGAGCTATACAATCAAGGCTGGCAGCTAGCCGGTACCGGCGGCATCCTCAAAGCGTGGTTCGGCAATGGATACTTCGGTCTGGTGGGCAGCCATCTGCGGTTCAGCATCGGTACAACTAACCTGGCCGGCAGTTTTGCGGTTACGCGTCCCGGGCCACGCTTTGAGCAACGGGTTTCTCTGGATATCAGCACCGATCAACTGGATATTGCGTTAAGTAAGACGTTCGTACCCAAAAAAATGCCGCGAGCGCTGCGTCGCTGGCTCGAGCAGGGTCCGCGGAGGGGCACGATCAGCGATGCTCGATTTGCCTACCACGGGCAAGTGCACCTGCGGCCGGGTGAGCGGGCCCGGCGCCTCGAACTGCTGGCTGATCTCGGCGGTGGGCGGGTACAGTTCGATCCGCGCTGGCCACTGGTTTCCGATATAGAAGGTCGGCTGCACGTGGCCGGGCGTGATACCCGGGTTGATGTCATTTCCGCGCAGACCCGCGCCATCAGGCTGGGGCGCAGTCGCGTCGTCGTGCACGATAATGGGGCGTATGTTCATGCCAACGTCGCGGTGGACACAAACGCGCTGGCGGGCCTGGATTACATCCGCAAGAGCCCGTTGATCGAAGACATGCCGTTCGTTACCCCGGAATGGGCGGGCAGCGGTGAATTAAATCTGCGTGGGGAGTTGATTATCCCCATCAATGCGGAACAGGCGCCGCCACTGGCGGTGGACCTGTCTTTCGACGTGGACACGCTCGCCTTGGATATGCCGAACTATCGTCTGAGTTTTGCCGAACTGGCGGGCTCAGGGAGCTTCTCTCTCCCTCACTTTCTGGGTGGCCGCTTCAGCGGACGAATGTTTGATGCACCGGCTACCATAGATGCGGCCTTCGACGAGCAGTGGCTTCGCTTTAAGATCGAGGGCAGCGCTACACCTGAAGACATTTATCGTCTGATCGAGTTTGATTCCACCGTACCCGCTCAGGGTCAGTTCGAATTCACCGGCACCATGAGTCTGGCAATGGGCGGTGGTGTATCGATACTGTCCGTGACATCAGATCTGCAGGGCCTGGTGCTGGCTTTGCCGGCAAGCTATGCCAAGACTGCTGAAGAGATTGCCAGCAGTGAACTGGATGTGCAGTTTCTCGACAATTATCAGAGCGTGAGCTGGCGTTACAAAGACGTACAAGGTTGGCTGCATTTTTCTGATGAAATTGAGCGAGGTGCACTGGGGGTCAACAGCCTGCCACCAATGACGGCCCAGGAGGATAAGGCGATTCTCGTCTCCGGCAGCATGGCAGAGGTAGTGTTGAGTGAGTGGGTATCTGCCGGGGGTGAATCTGCCGTGAGTCTGCCGTTGGACTGGGTGATTCAGGATCTCTCGATTGATCGCTTTGTCATTGATGAGCTGAGCTTTGCGAACGTTTCCCTTGATGGCTGGCAGCGCGGCGAGGATGCGCGTTTTGAGTTCGATGCGCCGGATATCCAGGGTGTGGTGGGCCTGCCTGGGCTGGGCATGATGAGTCTTGATTTGAGTTACTTGCGGCTACCCGTCAGCGATGATGAGGTAGCGCTCGAAATCGACCCGTTGCAGGCGGCGTTGCAGGAACCTGACCCGTTGAGTGTCGCCGTGGGGGAATCCCTGCCGGCGGCTAAGGTCAACGTTGACCAGCTGGACCTGGGCGATGATCCTTTTGGCGCCTGGCGTTTTACGATTCATCCGGAGGCGGACGTGGTGTGGTTCCGGGATTTCAGCGCAGACGTCAACGGCGTGCACATCGAGCAGGGCGATGTCTCGTGGCATCTGGCTGATGATGAATCCACATTTGAGGGCGCTATCAGACTCGATGATCTCGCCGAGACGCTGCCGAAATGGGACTATGCGGCAAGCCTGACCACAGACAATGCGCGCCTGATCGCAGACGTTGCCTGGTCCGGTTCCCCGGCCAACGTCAGTCTGCTGGGCATGCGTGGTGAAATGGAATTCAGGGCGAAGGATGGCCGCTTCATGGAGGTTGAATCCGGCGGCGGTGGTCTGCGCATCCTCAGCCTGATGAATTTCTCCAAGATCGCCAACCGTATCAGCCTTGATTTCTCAGACGTGGTTGGACAGGGGTTGAGCTTCGAGAAAATCGAAGCCACCGTCGGTCTGGACGAGGGGCAACTGGTTTTCCCCAAGCGCATGCGGGTAGACAGCTCTTCCGGAAACTTCCAGGTAGGCGGCTTCGTCGACCTGCACTCCGGCATGCTCGACAATGAGATGATAGTGACCCTGCCGGTCAGCAAAAGTCTGCCGTGGTATGCTGTATATCTGTCGCTGGCCAACCCACTGGCCGGACTCGGCGTAGTGGTTGGCGAACGCGTGTTACGTAAACCTCTCGAGCAATTCAGCAGTGCCAAGTTTGAAGTGAAGGGCACTCTGGATGAGCCGGAGGTCAACTTCGTCAGCCTCTGGGATACTTCCCTCAAGCAGACACAAGACAAACAGACGCAAGAGATCAACTGAGTGTATGAGTGATGTATTGGAGTTGGCCCGGGGCCATATTCTCGGCCCTGCCGACGTAGATCAGACAGCCATAGAATCTGCATTGACCGGCATGTTGGGACACAGCATTGACTTCGCGGAGGTGTATCTGCAACGAGTACGCTCGGAAGCCTGGGGTCTGGAAGACGGCATTGTCAAAGATGGCAGCTTTTCCGTAGATGCAGGTATTGGCGTGCGGGCGTTATCCGGTGAAAAAACCGGCTTCGCCTATTGTGAAGATGTACAGGCGCTGGGTCTGCATGAGGCAGCAAGCGCGGCACGTTCGATTGCGCGTCAGGGCAGTGCCAGGGAGGTGCCGACGTTTGCGGCGACGGCGGCAGCCGCGCTTTACCCGGCGGTGAATCCCATTCCCATGCTGGATGAAGTGGCCAAAGTGCAGTTGCTGCAACGGCTGGACCAGGTGGCGCGCGCGGCCGACGCTCGGGTCAAAGAAGTCAATGTGCGCGTTTCGGCCAGTCACGATGTGATGATGGTGATGGCCAGCGACGGTACTTTAGGTGCCGATGTGCGGCCACTGGTGCGGCTGGATGTGTCGGTCATCGTTGAATCCGGCGGCCGGCGCGAGCGAGGCAATGCTGGTGGCGGCGGACGCAGGGCTTTAAGCGAACTGGCCGAAGGCAGCTGGGCCGATGACCTTGCCCGCGAAGCTGTGCGCATGGCGCTGGTCAACCTCGAAGCGGTTGATGCCCCGGCTGGTCCTATGGAGGTCGTGCTCGGCCCTGGCTGGCCCGGGGTACTGCTGCACGAGGCTGTTGGGCATGGCCTGGAGGGTGATTTCAATCGCAAAGGCAGTTCCACCTTCGCCAACCGCGTCGGTCAGCAGGTTGCTTCTCCCGCGTGTACGGTAATCGACGACGGTACTCTGGAAGGGCGGCGGGGCTCTCTCAGCATAGACGATGAAGGCACCAGCACGCAGAGCACCGTGCTCATCGAAAATGGCATTCTGGTTGGCTATATGCAGGACAAGCTCAATGCCCGCCTCATGAATGTAGCGCCTACCGGCAATGGTAGACGGCAGTCCTACGCTCATTCACCCATGCCGCGTATGACCAATACGTTCATGCGCTCCGGCGAACATGATCCTCAGGAAATAATCGGCTCGGTTGACAAAGGGGTCTACGCAGTCAATTTCGGTGGTGGTTCGGTGGATATAACGTCGGGCCGGTTTGTATTCTCCGCTACCGAGGCATATCTCATTGAAGGCGGCAAAGTCACTGCTCCCATCCGCGGCGCGACGTTGATCGGCAATGGGCCGGAGGTCATGACCCGGGTGTCGATGGTCGGTAACGACCTCAGTCTCGACAGTGGCGTAGGCGTATGTGGTAAAGATGGTCAGTCGGTTCCCGTGGGCGTCGGCCAACCCACCCTGAAAGTAGATGAGATTGTGGTGGGTGGCACCCAGGCATGAAAGCGCGGCTATCTGGTTTCGGCCGTTGGGGTCTGATCGCCGGTTTGTGCGGTGTCGCGAATGAAACGGAACAGCTGCCGGGCAAAACGCTTACGTTGCTCATCATCAGCCATTGTGCGGACTTTCTTGACCAGCTGACGCAGCTGCTGGCGGTCTACTTCAGGGTAGGCTTGGATAAACCCGGTCAGTGCATCCGGCTCATCGATGAGGCGGTCACGCCATTGCTCGAGTTGTGCAAACTGGTAGCGGGCGGCGGCGGATTGACCCTCCAGGTCGGCAAGCTGATTTTCGATTGCCGCAAGATCGAGGTCGCGCATCAACCGGCCGATGAACTGCAGCTGACGCCGTTGTGCGCCGTGGCTGGCAAAGCGCTGGTAGTCGGCAATGGCGCTGCTTAGTTTGTCCGGCAGGTCGAACTGTTCGAGTTGCTCGTGTTTGAGCGCCGCCAGCTTCTTGCCGAGGTCCTGGGCGTGAGTGGCTTGCCGTTTGCGCGAGGTCTTCGACTGCGGTTCGGTGAAGTCATCGTGTGGTTTCGATGGGTCGGTCAACTGTGCTCTCTGTCAGATATCGATTCGGGCGGTTTGACGAAATGTTCGTGAAACGTCTGCAAACTGGAGTTTGAATTGGATTTACGTGATCAACAAGATGAGTTGACTCTTCTGGTCGAAGAAATTCTCGCTGAGGCGAAACGTCAGGGGGCTGATCAGGCCGAGGTATCGGTAAGCGCCGATTCAGGCCTGTCGGTGAGTGTTCGCAAGGGTGAGCTGGAACACCTTGAATTCAACGCCGATCGCGGGTTTGGCATAACCCTTTACCTGGGTAAGCGTAAAGGTTCCGCCAGCACCACAGACAGCAGCGCCAGCGCAATTGCCGATACTGTCGCAGCGGCTAAGAACATCGCCAGATTCACCGAAGAAGACCCTTGCAACGGCCTGGCCGACGCGGAGCTCAATCCCAAATCGCTGCAAGATCTCGATCTGTTTCATCCATGGGACATTGATCCGCAAGGCGCGCAATCTCTGGCATGTGAGTGCGAGAAATATGGCCTGGCGGTAGATGACCGCATTGTCAATTCCGACGGCGCCCAGGTGAACACCAATCAGAGCCTGCGGATATACGGTAACAGTCACGGTTTCGTTGGCGCCTACTCGGGCACCCGGCAGGGAATGAGTTGTGTGCTGATCGGTGAAGACCGGATGGGCATGCAGCGTGACTACTGGTATACGGTCTCCCGGGACGCTGAAGATCTGGAGTCCGCACATCGGGTCGGTGAAAAGGCTGGTCAGCGTACCGTCGGCCGCCTGTCGCCCAGGTCTGCCCCTACCGGTACCTATCCGGTAGTGTTTGCGCCCAACATGGCGGGTGGCCTGTTCGGCCACCTGATTGCTGCGCTGAGTGGGGGTGCCCTGTACCGGCGTGCATCGTTTCTGCTGGATTCCCTGGGCACGCGGGTGCTGCCGGAATGGTTGTCGCTCACTGAACGGCCGCATCTGCTCAAGAATCTGGGCTCTGCCAATTTCGATGGCGACGGTGTTGCGACCTACAGCAAGTCTTTCGTCGAAGACGGCGTGGTCGCCAGCTACCTGCTGGGCACATACTCCGCACGCAAACTGAACATGAAAACCACTGCCAATACCGGTGGGGTGTTCAACCTGGACATAGATGGCCGCAAGACGTCCTATGCGGATATCTTGAAGCAGATCGACCGAGGCATGCTGGTCACCGAGTTGATGGGGCAGGGCGTTAACGGTGTCACCGGAGATTACTCCCGGGGCGCCGCAGGATTCTGGATCGAAAACGGTGAGATTTCGTATCCCGTCGCCGAGGTCACTATCGCCGGGAATCTCAAAGACGTCTATCAGCACATTGTCGCAGTCGGCGATGATGTGGATTACCGGGGCAATGTGCGCAGCGGCAGTGTGCTGGTTGAGGGCATGACCGTGGCCGGCGGCGCTCAGGCGTAGACGAGGGTCGCCAGGCCTAAGAACACGAAAAAACCGGTAACGTCGGTGATGGTGGTCAGCACCACACCACCGGCGATTGCCGGATCGATGTTCATTTGTCGCAGAATGGATGGCAGCAGGCTGCCGGAAATGGCTGCGACGACGATATTGACCACCATGGCGGCGGCGATTACCAGGCCGAGTGTGACATCCTGAAATGCCAGGGCCGCGGTGATCGCGACCAGAGTGGCCCATAGCATGCCGTTCAATACCGCCACGATGAACTCGCGGTTCATCAACCAGAACAGATTGGCGCGGCCCAGATGCCCCAGTGCTTCGCCGCGGATGACCAGGGTCAGGGTCTGGGTGCCGGCGATGCCGCCCATGCTCGCAACGATGGGCATCAGTATCGCCAGGGCGACTACCTTGGCGATGGTATCTTCGAAAACGTTGATCACCGCGGCGGCAATGAACGCGGTGATCAGATTGATGCCGAGCCAGATCGCTCTGCGCCTCACTGACTTGCCGATGGGCGCAAAGGTGTCTTCATCAACATCCAGGCCGGCTCGGGCCAGCACCGCTTCGTCGGCGTCTTCGATGATCACGTCAACCACATCGTCAATGGTGATACGGCCGAGCAGGCGCCTGTCGTCGTCGACCACGGCTGCCGATACCAGGTCGCGCTCGGAAAAGATTCTGGCGACTTCCGTGTCGGGCATGTCCACGGCAATGGCGGGGGTTTCGCTATCCATGATTTCGCGCACCGTCACGGTTGGGTCTGAGGTCAGCAGCTTGCCCAGTGGCAGCATGCCCACGTACTCGTCGGACGCGTTGCACACGATGAGTGCATCCGTGGTTTGCGGAAGATCTTTGCGCATGCGCAGATAGCGGAACACCATTTCCAGAGCGTGGCGCGGGCGCACCGTAATGGTGTCGGTATTCATCAGGCCGCCGGCGGTGTCTTCAGCGTATGACAACACTGCCTCGACCCGCTTGCGATCGTGGGCATCCAGGGCGCCGAGCACCTGGCTGGTTATCGCTCCGGGAAGCTGTTGCAGTATGTCCGCGAAATCGTCTGTATCCAGGTCGTCGGCCACGGCGGCCAGCTGCTGGGCGTCCATCTGCTCCAGAAACTCCGCGCGCACGTCTTCATGCAGATGCTGCAGCGCCCTGTTCTGAACCTCCTCGTCGAGCAGTTCCCACAGCACCTCACGGGCCTTCGGCCGCATGGCTTCCAGCAGATTGGCGACTTCAGCCGAGCGCAGAGAGGCCAGCAGGACCTTGGTTTCGGCGGTCGTGCTGGTGTCGTAGGCACGGATGACCTCATTCAGCCTGTTGACAGACTGCTCAGCCATATTTAGTTCTCATCGAGCTCGTGGAAGCCGGCCTCGACCAGCGCGCAGACGGCGTCAAAGGCATCGTCTTCGTCATCGCCGTTGATACTCAACTTCAGTTGCGATCCTACCGACGCACCGAGCAGCAGCAGGCTCATGATGCTTTTGCCGTCTACTTCGTTGCTGTCTTTGATCAACTTGATGTCACTGGCGAAGCCTTTGGTAACATCAACCAGCTTGGACGCGGCACGTGCGTGCATGCCTAGCGGATTGATCAATGTAAGTGTGGTACTGCGCACGAGAAGCTGCCCGACGGAAATGCGCGCAGAGTTTAACTTGCAGGTGAGTCTGCCGCCATCTCTCGGTGCCTGATCAGCACATTGGGGAACTGTTCGGCGAAGTGCGCGCCCAGACGCTCGGCCATGTAGACGCTGCGATGCTGGCCGCCGGTGCAACCCAGCGCGATAGTCATGTACACCCTGGCGTTTGCTTCGAATCTCGGTAGCCAGGCGTGTAAATATGATGAGATGTCGTTGAACATCTTTTCGACCATGTCCTTGCCGGTGAGGTAATCCCGCACGGGTCCATCGAGGCCGGTCAATGGGCGCAGACCGGATTCCCAGTGCGGATTGGGCAGGCAGCGCAGATCGAATACCAGATCGGCGTCGACCGGTACGCCTTTCTTGAAGCCGAACGAGCGAAACAACAGGCTGATGCCTGGGTTGATCGTGGTTGCCACCCGTTCGCTGACCAGCGCGCGCAGCTGCTGGGAGCTGAGATTGGTGGTGTCGATGGTCAGATCTGCCATGTCGACTATACTTTCCAGTACTTCCTGTTCCGCATCGATGGCTTGGCGCAGATCGGTGTTGGCATCGGTCAACGGATGACGGCGACGGGTTTCACTGAAGCGCATCACCAGGGTGGGGCTGTGCGCATCCAAGAATATGACCTGGCAGTCCACATCCATACGATCTATAGACATGAGTATTTCTGGAAACCGTTCCAGGTCACGGCTGCGAGCGTCGATGCAGACCGCGAGATTGGTATTGGCTTGATTTGGATTACGCAGGGTGGTGTGCACCAGCGACTGCAGCAGCATGACCGGGAAGTTATCCAGGCAGTCGTAGCCGGCATCTTCCAGGGCCTGCAGAACCGTGGACTTTCCCGACCCTGACCGGCCGCTTATGACGATGAGTTTCACGCTGCGGAGCGCTGGGCTGCGAGCTGGCTCGTGATGCAGCCGTGCAGCTCATCGTCAGTGGTACAGGCGCGCAGCGCCTGGCGGTTGGACGGCTTGCCGAACAACTGCGCCAGGGCGGCAAGGGCTTCCAGATGCGCAGACTGCTCCTCAAATGGCACAACGATGGCAAACAGCAGATCGACGGGCTGGCCGTCGCTCGCTTCATAATCGATGGGCTCGGCCAGGGAAACAAACGCTACGCGTACCGAAGTGCAGTCAGTGCGGCAGTGGGGGATGGCGACGCCGTCGCCGAGCCCGGTGCTGCCGAGCCGTTCCCGGTTCATCAGTGCGTCGAACAATTCGTCGTCATTTGTGCTGTCGGTGGCCAGGCACTCGGCGATGTGCTGCAGGACGCGCTTGCGGCTGGCGAGCGCCGCTCGGCAGTGAACCGTTTCAGAGGTGAGAAGCTGATCTATGGAAGACATTGTTCAATACTGTGCGTTTGGATCATTGGTGACGGGCGCTTTGCTCTTTGAATGATTGGCGCTTCGCTGATGGGCGCCATTGTGTCGGTCCTGGGTTTTTTCTTTGTGCTTGATCAACTGTCGGTCGAGTTTGTCTACCATCAGGTCGATCGCAGCGTACATGTCTTCAGCGTCGGCATTGGCGAACAGTTCGGCGCCGGTTACGTGTGCGTTGGCTTCGGCCTTGTGGTGCAACTTCTCGACGGTAAGTATCACGTGTACCTGGGTGATATGATCGTAGTGCCTTTCCAGACGCTCGAATTTCTGCTCAATGTAGTCGTTCAGGGAGTCTGTGAGATCGACGTGGTGTCCTGAAATACTCAGTTGCATAAGCCCTCCTTGGCGGTACTGATGGGTCTGCCGGGTAAATGGCGTAAATGAAAGGCCGTCAAACCAGTTGCTTGCGTTCATTCGACGGCGGGATGGAAAGCGATTCGCGGTACTTGGCAACTGTTCGTCTCGCGACATTGATTTTCTGGCCTTTCAGTATTGCCGCTATCTTGCTGTCGCTCAATGGTTTTTTCGGATCTTCTTGCGCGGTAAGCTTCGATATTAAGGCGCGTATCGCTGTGCTCGAGACCTCGCCGCCTGTGGCGGTGCCCACGTGGGACGAAAAGAAGTACTTGAGTTCGAATACGCCCCTGGGCGTTGCCATGTATTTGCGGGTGGTGACCCGGGAAATAGTTGATTCGTGCAGGTCCACCGCTTCGGCAATGTCAGCCAGAATAAGCGGTTTCATGGCTTCCGGGCCATACTCTAAAAACCCCCTTTGTACTTCGACGATTTTGCTGGCTACACGCAGCAGCGTGTCGTGCCGGGTCTGCAGGCTCTTGAGGAACCAGCGCGCTTCCTGCAGATGGTCACGAACGTATGATTTGTCGTCACCGTTCAACTTCTGCTTGGCGAGACCTTCGTAGAGCGGATTAATGCGGATCTGCGGAGTGGCATCACTATTCAGCTCGACCACCCAGCGCCCTTCGAATTTACGAACCAGCACATCGGGTACGATATAATCCGCTGCTTCGTCGGCGATGGCGTGCCCGGGCCGGGGATTCAAAGAGCGGATCAGGCTTGCGATCTGGGCGAGCTGATCGCCGCTGAGGCGGGTTTTGCGCTTCAGTGTGTTGAAGTCTTTGGCGCCGAGCAGGTCGAGATGCTCGGTAATCAGCATCTGTGCTTCAGCAAGCCAGGGGGTTTGTCCGGGCTTCTGCGCGAGCTGTAGCAGCAGGCATTCCTGCAGGTCTCTGGCGGCCACACCGATGGGGTCGAACTGTTGTACGCGCTGTAGAACCGCGCAGACGTCTTCGTTACAGACCTGCTCTTCATGCGTCCGGCCGGGAACCTGCAGAGATTGACAGATTTCTTCCGTGGTTGCGCCGAGCAGTCCGCTTGGCTCTATGGCGTCGATGATGGTAGTGGCGATAATCCGATCTGATTCAGCCATCGGCGTCAGGTTAAGCTGCCACAGCAGATGGCCGGTCAGCGACTGATCTTCCGTGCGATTTGCCAGGGGGTCGAAATCGCTGTCAGCAGCGGGCAGCGAGGAAGTATTGGTGTAGACGTCGTCCCAGTTGGAGTCTACCGGCAGATCTTCACCCATGGGTTGATCCAACTCGGCGTTGACGTCGGGCAACTCGCCGGGTTCTGCCGGGTCCTCGGTGTCGGCGGTAGCGTCGCCTGAAGATTCGCTGGTGTTCAGTTCGGCATTGCCGGCTTCTTCATCGGCAGCATCGTAAGCGTTGTCGAGACTATCGCCCGCGAGCTCCTCGGTGCTCAGCCCCTGATCGTCGTTCAACTCCAGCATGGGGTTGGTTTCGAGAACCGTCTGTATCTCCTGTTGCAGGTCGAGCGACGACAATTGCAGCAGGCGGATGGCCTGCTGCAGCTGGGGGGTCATGGTGAGCTGCTGACCGAGCTTTAGCGCAAGTGTTTGCTTCATACAAACGTCGGTTCGAAATTCCTCTTCGGTGCCGGTACCTGGTAGGTGCCGGTCCGGCCTTTAATTATTGCCGCGCCCTTGTGATGCTGGTTAATTGCATTTCAAGATCTGCGCCAATTTATCATGTTGTCGAGTTGCGGTGGCGAGAATTGCCCGATTTTGAGACCGAGTGAATATTACACCGGTCGTCAGATGGAGAACCCTTCGCCCAGGTAGACCTGCCGCACCTTTTCATTGGCAAGTATAGCTGCTGCGTCGCCTTCGGCGATGATGTGACCCTGATCAACCACGTACGCGCGGTCGCAGATGTCCAGAGTGTCCTTGACGTTGTGGTCGGTTATCAGCACGCCGATGCCGCGGGCGGCCAGGTCGCGGATTTCGCTTTTGATGTCGTTGACGGATATGGGATCAACGCCGGCGAATGGTTCGTCGAGCAGCATGAAACCCGGTTCGCTGGCCAACGCCCGTGCGATCTCCAGCCGGCGCCTTTCGCCGCCGGACAGACGCTGACCGAGAGATTTGCGCACAGCCTGCAGATTAAATTCGTCGAGCAGTTGCTCCATCATCTGTACGCGCTCGGACCGCTTGAGATCGCCGCGCAGTTCCAGCACCGCGCGCAGGTTGTCTTGCGTGCTCAGGGTCCGGAATACGCTGGCGTCCTGAGGCAGATACCCGATACCCGCCGTGGCGCGCTGATGGACCGGCGCAGAGGTAATCTCAGTCTGATCGAGAAATATGTTGCCGGCATCGGCTCGCAGCAGTCCGACGACCATGTAAAAGCAGGTTGTTTTGCCTGCGCCGTTGGGCCCCAGCAAGCCGACGATTTCGCCGCTGGTAACGTTCAGGGAGACATCTTCTACGGCGATTTTGTAGCCATACTCTTTGCGCAGACCCTCAGCGCGCAGCACGGATTCAGATGGGTTGCGGGGCATTTTCAATCAGTTAGATCTATCGCTGGTGGCCGGCCGCGTGCTTGGGTCGAGTGTCATGGTGACCCGGCCTTCGCCTGCGCTGGCGTCTACCTTGCCGTTGACGATGTCGTAGCGAATCGACTCACCCTGCAATTCGTTGCCTTTCTGGACCAGGGTAGCTTTGCCTTTGAGATATACACGTTCCGCGGCGGTGTGATAGATGATGGCATCGGCATGGGCGATGACCCCGCCCGGATGGTCTTCCAGCTCTTGCTGATAGCGTGCGGGTGAACCGGTGGTGGTAATGCGTTGGACCTGATCTCCCCTGATTTTGACCACCATTTTTTCGCCATTGACCCGCAATGTGCCCTGTGCCACCTGTACTGAGCCGGTATAGACGATGGTGCCGTTTTGCTGATCGATTTCCGCGTTATCGCCTTCGATATGGATCGGCTGATCGGCGTCGGAGAGCAGTGCCCAGGTGGGTGCCGCACTGCACAGCACCACGGCAGCCAGCAGCCAAGTGAGCAGTCCGCCGGTGGCTGCCCCCGCTTCAGGATTTCTTGAACTGCTCGGGTAAAACAATGGTATGCACCCTCTGCTTATTGTTGGACGTTAACTTCAGCAGACCCGAGTCGAAATCTGCCTGCATGGCGCCCGCATGTGTGCGGCCGACTTCGGTGTCGATCATAACATCTTGCGCGGATTCAGCGTATTGGCGACCCGGGTAGATATAGAAGGATTCTCCACGCAGGGTCACCGGTCCGTTGGTTGGATGAAGCTGGATCATCTCCACCGATTCGCGCAGGAAAACCACGTCTTCGGGAACTCCCCGGTGGTCGTGTTGTTTGCGCATATAGCCGCGTCGGGCGACGATGTCCCAGGGCGGCCGTTCGGGATTGGTCAGATGAATCCGAGGTTGCTCCATGCGGGTCAGTTGGTCTTCATTGTACTGGTGAATGGTGTCGGCCTTCAGGCGATAGTGCAGTGCGCCGTCCGGATGCAACTGATCGAACTCGACGGTAGTGGCGAATATGTCGGGTCCGACATCCAGCGATTCAGTGGTGTCCTCGTCAGGCTCGAGTTCCGCCGCGCTGAACAACTGCAAGACATCCAGTTGCTGCAACAGCACGAGCAGTACGATGGCAGCTAGTGATATGCCGATTGCTCTAGTCATGATCCGGTAGGCTCACCGTCACGCGAAGGGCCATTTGTTGCGGGCCTTCAGAATTCGCTCCGCGATCTCCACCACCACGCCGTCGCCGCCGGCACGGTCGGTTACCCAGTCGGCGCGCGCACGGCTCGCCGGATGCCCGTTGGGGACGCTGATCGCCAGGGTAACTGCCGAATGGTCGAAAATCTCCAGATCGGCAAGGTCATCACCCACCGCTGCGAGGTTGGCGCCGGGAAACCCCTGCGCTATCAGCTGATCCAGGGCTGCTGCTTTGTTGCCGGCGCCCTGCAGCACGTACTCGATCCCCAGTTCCTGGGCGCGGCGGGTGACCACGGGTGAACTGCGACCGGTGACTATGGCGATGGCGATCTCATGCGCTGCCAGCAGCTTGATGCTGGCGCCGTCCTGGACGTGAAATTGTTTGAGCTCGTGACCTGCATCGCTGTAGATGATGCGGCCGTCGGTCAATACGCCATCTACATCAAAGATGATGCCCTGCAGACAAGCTGCGTGGTCGTCTGCTGTTTGGGCTTCCGGGTCGGGCGTGTTCAACGCGCCACCTGTACGAGAAGTAAGTTGTAGCCGATCCACGCGGCGAGCATGACCATGCCTTCGAAGCGTGTAATCACGGGTCTGGAATTGATGCCATAGGCGAACAGCGCGAGCATCAGGGTCAGCGCCAGCATCATGCCGCCATCGCGCCAGAAGGAAACGGGTGGGATATCTACCTGGCCGATGAGACCTGGCACCGACAGAACGGCAAGAATATTCAGGATGTTCGAACCCACTACGTTGCCTATGGCGATATCGGCGTGGCCCTTGATTGCCGAGCCAACGGTAGCCGCAAGTTCGGGCAGGGAGGTGCCCACAGCGACGATGGTCAGACCTATGATCATGTCGCTGACACCCAGGCGTTCGGCGATGGTGCTTGCGGCATGCACGAGAACCTGTGCGGATACCAGCAATACCAGCAGGCCGAGCATCAGCCAGGCGACCGCCTGCAGTGTCGTCATCTGTTGAAGTTCATCGAGCTCTTCCGTTATGGCGGCGGACAGTTCCTGGTCGGGCCCGGACTGACCTTTGATCAGGCGCCACAGAATGGCGCTCAGGCACAGCAACAGGGCAACACCATCAATAAAGCTCAGATCATGGTCGAATGTCAGTGCCAGTGCGAGAAAGGTCGCGGCCAGCAACCATGGCAGTTCAGCCCGCCGTACAGGGCGGGAGAATGGCAGCGGTGCGACGATTGCGGTGATACCGAGCACCAGGCCAATGTTGGCAATGTTCGACCCGAACGCGTTGCCCACCGCCAGCAGTGGGTTGCCTTCAAGGGCGGCGAACAGTGCTACCAGAATCTCCGGGGCGCTGGTGCCGACCGAAACCACCGTCAGACCGATGAGCATTTTCGATACGCCCAGATTGGCGGCGCATGCCGCTGCTCCGGACAGGAATTTATCGGCACTCCACACGAGCGTGATAAAACCAAGGATTAACAGGAGGAGGGGAACCCACATAGGCCAGAGATGGTCAGATTACAAAGAATATAATAAATGCTTTACGCACTTTAGTCGTATACGGCGTTAGAGCCAACAGTTAACGGTTCGGATTCACGCTTTTTCCAATGTGGTCTGACCAGATGCGCAGTGGTCGATTCTGATGCCTGTCATTGCCCGCAATGGGGTTCAGCGCTCAACTGAAGGCTGCGAAAATGGCTAGTGTTATAATTTATGTGTGCACGACCCAGCTTGGAGAGCAAAACCGCGGTGCAACAGGCCGAAACACAGACAAATCTGATCGAAATCAGAAATCTGACCTTTCTGCGCGGGGAACGTGCCATATTCCAGGATCTGTCGTTGGACGTTCCAAGAGGAAAGATCACAGCGATCATGGGCCCAAGCGGTACGGGCAAAACGACTCTGCTGAAGATCATCGGCGGGCAGATCAAGCCCAACGGCGGCCAGGTACTGGTCAATGGCCAGGACATCTGTCGTATGAGCCGTGACGAACTACTTGGCTTTCGTCGTAACCTGGGCATGTTGTTTCAGAGCTCCGCTTTGTTCACTGACTTGTCCGTATACGAGAATGTGGCTTTTCCCATGCGGGTCCATACTGATCTTTCGGAAGAGCTGGTTCGCGATCTGGTGCTGATGAAATTGAACGCTGTGGGTCTGCGCGGCGCGCGGGACCTGATGCCGTCAGAGTTGTCCGGCGGCATGGCCCGTCGGGTAGCGCTGGCGCGGGCGATTGCCCTCGACCCGGACCTGCTCATGTACGACGAGCCTTTCACGGGGCAGGATCCGATTGCCATGGGTGTGCTGGTTGGGCTGATCAAAGAGCTCAATGCTGCGTTGGGTACCACCAGCCTGCTGGTATCCCATGACGTCCATGAGACCGTCAGCATTGCCGATCAGGTTTTCGTCATTGCCGATGGTGGCGTGATAGGTGCGGGAACCCCGGCAGAACTGCAGGCGGGTCCGACGCCCATGGTTCGCCAGTTCATGCATGGTGAACCCGATGGACCGGTGCCGTTTCATTATCCCGCGGACGCCATTGAATACGATGTTCTGGGAGAGGTAGATTCCTGATGGATGCACTTCGTGCACTGGGCATTCGTTTTCTCGAGTGGGTGGGTACCCTCGGACGTGCTTCGATGCTGTGGATCCATGCCATGGCGGGCTGGCCGAAGTTGAAGGACCTGGGCCTGCTGATCGTACAGATCTACCACGTGGGCGTGCTGTCGGTGATCATTATCGCGCTGTCGGCGTTTTCCATCGGTGCGGTGCTGTCGCTGCAGTTTTACACTCAGCTTGCGCGGTTTGGTGCCCAGGAAGCGGTGGGCGTGGGGCTGGCGCTGGTGTTGTTGCGCGAGCTCGGACCAGTGGTTACCGCGCTGCTGTTCGCCGGCCGGGCCGGCTCGGCGTTGACGGCGGAAATCGGGTTGATGAAAACCACCGAGCAGCTTTCGAGTATGGAAATGATGGGTGTGGACCCATTGCGGCGCATCGTTGCGCCGCGAATCTGGGCGGGCATCATCAGCGTGCCGCTGCTGACGGCGATTTTCAATATGGTCGCCATATTCGGAGGTGTGGTAGTGGGCATCAACTGGCTTGGCGCAGACCCGGGAGGTTTCTGGGGCGGCATGCAGGACGGCGTGGAGCTGTGGCGTGACCTGGGTAAGGGCATGCTGAAAAGCGTTTTTTTTGCGGTGCTGGTCACCTGGGTGGCGGTGTTCCAGGGTTATGATGCGCCACCGACAGCGGAAGGTATGTCAATGGCGACCACACGCACCGTGGTGATATCGTCGGTGTTGATTCTGGCCAGCGATTTTCTGTTGACGCTGGTGATGTATGGAGAATTTTAGCGTAAGGAGCACTAGATGCGCATGAAAACCCTTGAGATCAGTGTCGGCGGCTTCGTGCTGGCAGGCGTGTTGGCGCTGATCTTTCTGGCGTTTCAGGTCAGCGGTGTAAATGACGAAACCCGCGATCAGACCTATCCGGTGATAGCCCGTTTCGACGACATTGCCGGGCTGCGAGCGCGGGCCAAAGTGAGTATGGCCGGTGTCACAATTGGTCGGGTCAGCAGCATAGAAGTCGATATGGAGTGGGGTGATGCCATAGTCACCATGGATATCGTCGGCCCCCCCGGCAATCTGACCACCGATACCAGTGCCCAGGTTCTGACCGAAGGCATATTGGGTGCCCGTTATATCGGCCTGTTGCCGGGTGGCGACGAAGAAACCCTCGGCCCCGGAGACGAAATCACCGAAACTCAGGGCGCCCTGGTATTGGAGAATTTGATTGGTGATTTCCTCACCAACCTTGGAGGCAAGTAAATGATTACAAAGTCGCTGCAGGTATTGGTACTCGTATTGTTGACTGGTGCTGGCTGGATTGATGCTGCCGCGCGAGGCGCCGCCTCGGAAAATGGCGGAATCAACAAAGCGATCACCGCACCGACCGCGGAACAGGCAGTGGAGCTGGCTACTCAGGAGATACTGGGGTTGATCGAATCGGGCAAGAGCTACGCGGAGCAGGACCCGGAGCGTTTCTACACCGAGGTCGAAGTCATGCTGCGGCCGCTGATCGATTTTCCACGCTTCGCGCGTAATGTCATGGGCGCCTATTACCGCAAGGCGGACGATGCCCAGCGCGAGCGTTTCGCGGAGTCGTTCAAATGGAGTCTGGTGCGCACCTATGCGCTGGCGTTGACGGAGTTTGGTGGTGGCAAAATCGAAGTCCTCGAACCGCGCCGGCCGCCGCGGGACCCCAACAAGGTCGGTGTCACCATGGAGATTCAGCAGAACGGCAATATCTACGTTGTCGTCTATCAGATGCAGCGCGATGCCAGCGAGGCCTGGCGTTTGCGAAATCTTGTCATAGAAGGCGTGAACATCGGTCTGAATTACAAGTCTCAGTTCGCGGCGGCCATGAAGGATCCGGCCAACGGTCGCGACCTCGATGCCGTTATCGACGCCTGGACCGAGGTGATCGAAGCGGAAGACAAAGCAGGCGCTGAAGGGGCCGGTGGACAGGCCCGGGCAGGCGGCGCATGAGCGTAACGATCAACCCGCAGTTCGAGGTCGTTGGAGAAGAGATTAGTCTCGATGTTGCCGAGATGATCAAGGCCAGCGGCCGCGCGTTGATCGAAGCCGGTGAGGGCCCGTTCCAGGTTGATCTGGCTGGCCTGGAGCGCGCCAACAGCGTAACCGTGGCGCTGTTGCTGGCCTGGTACCGCTGTGCGGTGCTGCAGAAAAAGTCCATATTCTTTGTGAATCTTTCTGAAGAATTGCATAACATCATCGAGTTTTCCGGGTTGAGGAAGGTGTTGTTGCACCGTTCACCAGGTGTGTAAGCCACGCTTTAGCGTATTTCCATCCGGCGTATTGGTGAAAATTCTTTAGCAGATCAAAACTTTCAATGATTGGATGCAGATTTAAATGCAGGAAGAGATCAGTGCGTGCATTCGTGCGCAGATAGACGCCTCGTCGTTACAGGTAATTGTAGAGGGTGATCGCGCCTCAATTGAGGTGGTTAGCGATCAGTTCGAAGGGCTCAACAGGGTGAAACGCCAGCAGCTTGTTTATGGGTGCATTGGTGATTTGATCGCCGATGGCCGGTTGCACGCTGTGACCATTAAAGCATCCACGCCGGGCGACTAGCCGAACCATGGACAAGCTCAGTATAACTGGCGGCAGGCAGCTCAGCGGGCGCCTGCGCGTTTCTGGAGCAAAGAACTCCACGCTGCCGATACTGGCGGGCACCTTACTGACCGATGAGCCGGTAGTGGTGAGCAATGCGCCGCACCTGCATGATGTCACTACCATGATCGAGCTGCTCGGCTGCATGGGTGTTGATGTGATCATCGACGAGAAACTGAATGTCGAAGTCTGCGCTCGGGAAATGAAGCAATTGCTGGCGCCCTACGAATTGGTTAAAACCATGCGGGCATCGTTTCTGGTGCTGGGACCGTTAGTGGCGCGTTTTGGTGAAGCGGAAGTGTCATTGCCCGGCGGTTGCGCCATTGGCGCGCGTCCGGTGGATCAGCATTTGAAAGGACTCGAGGTGCTTGGTGCCGAGGTGTCGGTTACCGAAGGCTACGTTAAAGCCACCGCACCTGACGGACTCAAAGGCGCCGAAGTCTTCATGGATCTGGTCACCGTGGGCGGCACCGAAAATCTGATGATGGCCGCCTGTCTGGCCCAAGGCACAACGATTCTGCAGAACTGTGCGCGGGAGCCTGAGATTGTCGATCTTGGCAACTTCCTCAATACGCTGGGTGCCAATGTGTCAGGCCACGGCACGTCGACCATTGAGATTCAGGGGGTGAAGAAACTGCATGGTGGCGGCTATCGCATCATGCCCGACCGGGTGGAGGCAGGTACCTATCTCATCGCCGCAGCGGCGACCCGGGGTTCGGTCCGCCTCGACGACGTCGATCCGGGTACCTTGGGTGCGGTGCTGGAAAAGCTCAGTCAGGCGGGCGCGGAGATAAGCACCGGCGAAGACTGGGTCGAGCTGGATACGCACGGCAAACGCCCGCTGGCGGTTGACATTGAAACCTCGCCCTACCCGGGCTTTCCAACAGACATGCAGGCCCAGTTCATGGCGTTGAACACGGTGGCGGAAGGTACTTCGAGTATTCGCGAGAACATCTTCGAAAACCGCTTCATGCATGTGCAGGAAATGAATCGCCTGGGCGCCAATATCGAACTGCACGGCCATTCCATGGCCATGGTGCATGGCGTGGAGGCGCTGCATGCCGCACCGGTGATGGCCACGGACCTGCGTGCATCGTCATCTTTAGTCATCGCGGCATTGGCCGCTGAGGGCACAACGGTCATCGATCGCATCTATCACATCGATCGCGGCTACGAGACCATCGAGGAAAAGCTCCAGCAGGTTGGCGGCGCCGTTCAGCGGGTGAGCTGATCCGCGTATAGATCACGACACGCGATTCGCGTAGCATGCGCGCCGTCGAAAGCGAGGCAGATATGGGCTTAGTCATCGCGCTGAATAAAGGGCGCATTCTCAAGGAGTGTTTACCGCTGCTGGCGGCGTGCGGCATCGAACCGTCGGAAGATCCCGATAGCTCCCGTAAACTGATTTTCGAAAGCCGTACAGGTGGCCACAAACTGATCATTACGCGTAGCGCCGATGTGCCTACCTATGTGGAACACGGTGTGGCTGATATCGGCATCACCGGCAAAGACACCATCGAAGAGTATGGTGGCGCCATGGGTTTCTATGAGGTGCTCGATCTGGGCATCGGCAAATGCCGCATGATGACCGCGGGCCCGGTGGGCGTCGCCGAACCTCAGGGCGTGCTGCGGGTGGCCACGAAGTTTGCCAACATCGCCCGTGCCTTCTATCAGAGCCGTGGTCGTCAGGTCTCTATCATCAAGCTTTCTGGGGCGATGGAGATTGCACCTTTGCTGGATCTGGCAGACACCATCGTCGACATTGTGGATACCGGCAACACCCTCAAAGCCAACGGGCTCGAGGCGCGCGAAACCATCTGCGAGGTCTCTACCCGCCTCATTGTCAACCGGGCGTCAATGAAAACCAAGTTCGAACAGGTGCAGGATTTGCGCGAACAACTCGCCCAGGTGGTGGGCGCGGGAGATCAGGCTGCATGAACATCAGCCGGCTGCACACTGCGGATGCTGATTTCGGCGAACGTCTGAGTGCACTGCTGGCCTGGGACATGACCACAGATGCCCAGGTTGAAGCGGTGGCCCGCGAGATCTTGCAGGATGTTGGTAGCCGCGGTGACGCTGCGCTGGTGGATCTTACTGCCCGGTTCGATGCACTTGAAGTAGCAGATGTCGCTGAGCTCGAGTTGGGCACAGATGAGCTTGCGGCGGCGGAATCGCGGGTTGAGCCTGAGCAGATCAGAGCGCTGCGCCGCGCCGCGGAGAGAATTCGCCTGTATCACGAGCATCAGGTCGAGAAGTCCTGGTCGTTTACCGACGAATTCGGTAATCAGCTGGGTCAGAAAATCGAACCGCTCAGCAGGGTGGGCGTCTATGTACCTGGCGGTCGTGCCAGCTATCCCTCCAGCGTGTTGATGACGTTGATTCCGGCCGCAGTCGCCGGAGTGGAAGAACTCATCGTCACGGTGCCAACGCCTAAGGGCGAGCGCAACGACATGGTCCTGGCCGCGTTGCACATTGCCGGTGCCCATCGCGTGTTTACAGTCGGGGGTGCGCAGGCCATTGGCGCACTGGCGTTCGGAACCGACAGCGTGCCTCGCGTGGATAAGATTGTCGGGCCGGGTAATGCATACGTGGCGGCGGCAAAGCGTCAGGTATTCGGTCAGGTGGGCATCGATGTGATTGCCGGGCCCAGCGAGATTCTGGTGATTGCGGACGGTTCTTCTGATCCGCACTGGGTGGCGCTGGATCTGTTTTCCCAGGCAGAACACGATACTGCGGCCCAGAGTATTCTATTGTGCCCGGATGCCCAGTACGTGCAGCGGGTGGCTGACGCCATGGCGAGCCTGTTGCCGCGCATGCAGCGGCGGCGGATCATCGAGGAATCTCTTGCCGGGCGCGGCGCACTGATTGTCACCGCTGATATGAGCGAAGCGGTTGCTATCGCCAATCGCATTGCGCCAGAGCATATGCAACTGCATGTGGCCGAAGCGGGGCTTCTTGTGGAGCAGATTCGACATGCCGGCGCGATTTTCTGCGGGCCGCACAGTGGCGAGACCTTTGGTGACTATGTTGCGGGGCCATCCCATGTGCTGCCGACCTTCGGCACCGCTCGCTTTGCATCACCCCTTGGTGTGTACGATTTCGTTAAACGCAGCTCTGTGATCGACATGACCGCCGAGGGTGCTGCGCATCTGGCGGACATTGCCGAACTACTGGCCACAAGTGAAGGGCTGCAGGCCCATGCGCTGGCGGCTGCGGTCAGGGCTGCGGACGGAAATGTCGACTGAACCTGGGCGTTTGCATGCACCCTTGGGGTTTGCTTGTATCCCCCGCTCGCAAACATGCCCTGATTCAGGTGGAGGGATCCGAGCCATGAGACATACCTTAGGGTTGATTGCGCTGCTGCTCGCAGCCAGCAGCGGGGCGGGCACGCCCATGACTTCGGCGCCACTGGTATCTACTGACCCCCTCGAGCGCATAGCGTTCGGCTCCTGTGCGCATCCGCGCCGAGATACGTCGGTGTTCGGCACCATCGCCGAACAACAACCGGACCTGTTCCTGTATATCGGCGACAACGTCTACGCTGACGATGAAAAAGATGACCCTGAACTGGCCAGCTTGAAACTGGCGTACGAGATGCTGGCGGGCTCTGAGCACTTCGCACGACTGCGCAAGAAGACGCCGCTGCTGGTTAGTTGGGACGATCATGATTATGGACTGAACGATGCCGGCGGCGACTGGCCCCATAAGCACACGTCCCAGGCGTTGTTTGTCGATGTCTGGGGCGTTGCCGCAGATGATGAGCGACGCTCCCGGGAGGGTATCTACCACTCCCGCATGATCGGGCCCGAGGGTAAAAGGGTACAGGTCATTCTGCTGGACACCCGCTTCTTCCGCTCACCGCTCAAGATGGGTGAATCGGGTCAGGCCTACGGCCCGTACCAGCCCGATTCCGCGGACCGCAAAACCCTGCTGGGTGAAGGTCAGTGGCGCTGGCTGGCAGAAGAACTGGCCAGACCCGCGGAGCTGCGCATCATCGCCAGTTCCATACAGGTCATCGCCGAAGGCCACAACTGGGAGGCATGGAATCTGTTTCCGCAGGAACGTCAGCGCCTGTATGACCTCATCGATAAGCGCGGCGCCAATGGTGTGGTGTTTGTTTCCGGCGACCGTCATATGGCAGGAATTTATCAGGCTTCCGATACCGGCCCTTACCCGTTGTGGGAAATCACGTCGTCATCTTTGAATCTGCCGCTCTCCTCTTTCGTCAGCGACATCAAGATTGAGCCTGGTCCTCACCGGGTTGGCGCGCCTTACTATGAGGCGAACTTCGGCATGATTGAATTGGACTGGAATGCGCGCAGGGTGATCCTGCAGGTCAGAGACGATCAGAATCGCACCGTGCGGGCGACCAGCATTAGTCTGCACGCACTGGCGCCGTAGAAAACTGGCGACACCTCAAGTGGGATCCGGCAATTCTGCGGCGATGGCGCGGGCACGGAATCGCTGTTCCTGACGCACCACTTCCAGATCGATGGCTGCACCGGGTTCTGTGTTTTCGATGACGTGGGTAATCGAGTGGGCGTTGTGTGCCGGCACCTGATTAACCGACACGATGTAGTCACCTGGATGCAATCCCGCCTGGTGTGCCGGTCCGCCGGTTAGAACGGCGGTGACCAGCAGACCTGCGGGGCCGGTTGGCGCAGCCTGGGGCGTCAGACTGACGCCCAGCCATCCGCGAATTACCCGTCCGTGTTCGACAAGTTGGTGCATGACCGACAGCGCTATGTCTGACGGAATCGCAAAGCCAATGCCTTCCGAGCCACCGGATTGAGAATAGATCATGGTGTTGATGCCCACCAGACGTCCCTCGTGATCCACCAGTGCACCGCCGGAGTTGCCCGGTGAAATGGCGGCATCAGTCTGAATGAAATCGTCGTATGGACTGTCAGTAATGATCGATCTTGAGAATGCGCTGATGATACCCTGGGAAACACTGTGCCCCAGGCCGAACGGGTTACCGATAGCCAGCACCACATCACCCACTCGGGGTTCTGCATCTGCCAGTTGCGGAATGACCGGCAGGCCGCTGGCGTTCACCTTGATGACCGCGAGATCGGTATGCGCGTCGGCGCCGATTACGGTTGCGGTGGTGGTTTGGGAGTTGGCGAACATCACCAGGATTTCATCTGCGCCTTCGACCACATGTTTGTTGGTGAGCACCAGCCCGTCGGGGCTGACGATGACTCCTGAGCCCAGGGAATTCTGCACCTGAGGCTCGGCGGGGAAAGCCTCGCACAATGTACGGTATGCTGGAATGCGGCAGAGCAGTCCGCGACGGGTGAACTTGGTGGTGTATATATTGACGACCGCAGGCGCCGCCTGGGCCACCGCCGCGGCGTAGCCTGGCCGTTCATCGGTGGAGGTATTACTCCACAGGATTATGGCAAGGCCGACGACCGCACCTACCAGTGCGGGCATAAGTACGATTCGAGTCAGATGAGTCATAGTACCGGGATTGCGCCTTTGCAACACATTAAGTAGAGTCCGCCGCCGCATGTCTACACCACTTGAACAATATCAGCAGAAGTTGGTCCGGGGCGAGTTTCTGCGAGACAGCGGTCAAGCGCAAGTGATCGCGGCGCTGGATGAATTGTATGGGCGTCTGATGAGCGTTCAACAACCGGCTGGCGTAAAGGGCTTGTGGCAACGTGTTCGCGGAATACGACCGGAACACCAGACCGGGCTGTATGTTTGGGGTGGTGTAGGCCGCGGCAAGACCATGTTGATGGATCTGTTTTTCGACTGCCTGCCCGCCGAGCGTCGTCTGCGCATGCACTTCCACCGGTTTATGCGCCGGGTTCACCAGGGTCTGACCCGATTGTCTGGAACAGCCGACCCGTTGAAGAAAGTTGCAGCGGAATTTGCCGAAGAAGCCAGTGTGCTGTGCTTCGACGAATTCTTTGTCTCCGATATCGGCGACGCGATGATCCTCGCCGAAGTGCTGGCGGAATTGTTCGATCTCGGCGTTACCCTGGTTGCCACTTCTAATGTAGAACCAAGAAATCTGTACGAAAACGGTCTGCAGCGTCGCCGCTTTGTGCCGGCTATCGACCTGCTATACGAGCACACCGATGTGCTGCATGTGGACGATGGCATGGACTTCCGTCTGCGCGCTTTAGAGCAGGCGGAGATCTACCATTACCCCCTGAATGATGCAGCCGAAGCCAGCCTTTCCAGGAGCTTCGCCGCCCTGGCCCCGGATCAACCGGAGTCAGACGTATTCCTGAATATTGAAGGACGCGACATTCCCGCCCGCATGGTGGCGGACGATGTGGTGTGGTTCGATTTTTCTGCTTTGTGTGAGGGGCCCCGAAGTCAGAACGACTACATTGAACTGGCCATGGTCTATCACGCGGTGTTGCTCAGTAACGTGCCGATCATGACTACCCGTAAAGAAGATGCGGCGCGGCGCTTCATCAGTCTGGTGGATGAGTTTTACGATCATGGGGTGAAGCTCATCATCAGCGCAGAGGCTGGCATTACTGAGATTTACCAGGGGGAGCGGCTGCGTTTCGAGTTTGCGCGGACGCAGAGTCGGCTGCTCGAGATGCAATCGCGCGATTATCTGGCGGCTTCGCATCGGGCCGAATCCGACGTTCACGCTGGTTGATTGGTTGATTGGTTGATTGGTTGATTCTCCAGGTAGGGGGGGAAGTTTTCGTTATGAATCCGCTTCGGACTGCCCGGGTGCGGATCAAGACCGCTGTGAACACATCCGTGTGCGCTTCGCTGCGCGCGGCCCCTCCAGAGTGCGGGGTTACCCAAGATGCGGAGATCTCAGGAGCCCCGAAAATCCGGTTGTAAACGAAGATCCCCTCCTATAACATTCGCGCTCCCAAAATCAGGGTCCCTGTCGGCCCGTGATTGATCAGAGTTAGAGGCGTTCAAATGACAACGGTAAGCGTGCGTGACCAGGATGTGGAACGGTCATGGTGGGTAATCGACGCAGAAGATCAGGTACTCGGTCGTCTGGCCACGGAGATCGCGCGTCGGTTGCGCGGCAAGCACAAGCCGGAGTACACACCGCATGTCGACACTGGTGACTACATCATCGTAGTTAATGCGGAGAAAGTCCGTGTGACCGGCAATAAAGAGAACAACAAAGTGTACTGGCGTCACAGCGGCTATCCCGGTGGTATCAAGGGCACGACCGTGGCGGTAATGCGTGAAACTCATCCCGAACGCATGATTGAAATCGCCGTTAAAGGCATGCTGCCCAAGGGACCATTGGGGCGTGCCATGTTTCGAAAACTCAAAGTTTACGCCGGCGTAGAACATCCACACGCCGCGCAGCAACCCGCTACGTTGGAGCTTTCCGCATGAGTAACAGCAATTACGGCACTGGCCGGCGCAAGACCGCAGCGGCGCGCGTGTTCATAGGTTCTGGTGATGGCCAGATTACCGTCAATTCCAAGCCGCTGGATCAGTTCTTCGGGCGTGAAACGTCCCGCATGGTCGTTCGCCAGCCGCTGGAAGTGGCGGAAATGGGCGATAGGCTCGACGTCAAAGTCACCGTTCGTGGCGGTGGCAGTTCCGGTCAGGCCGGCGCGATCAGACATGGCATCGCACGCGCGTTGGTCGATTACGACGAAAGTCTGCGAGTGCCCATGCGTGCAGCTGGTTTTCTGACCCGGGATGCGCGCGAAGTCGAGCGCAAGAAAGTGGGTCTGCGCAAAGCACGTAAGCGCCCTCAATTCTCCAAGCGCTAAATCAGCTGAAAGGGCCAACAAAAGGTCCTTCACGCTAAGCAAATGGCCCGCGTTGGGGCCAGTTTCGTGCTAGAATGCCGCGGTTTGCATCCGCACATCGGTTTCTCGTCTATGCTCGTATCTGATAGACGGAGAACAAGCGGATTCAACGCCGACCTTGGCTCGTCAATCAGGTTGTTTTTTTGCGACCCGGTGGCAGGCCTGGAAAAATACAATTCAACGGGAGCATAGAGCCTTGAGCGATGGCGATGTAAGTCATGGCGACCCGCATGGCGGTGGTGCCGGGTCTGATGATCAAAGCAGCGTCAATACAGGACGTCGTTATTTCTTGATTGGCGCCACTTCAACTGTGGCGGGTGTGGGCGTCGTGGGCGCCGCCGTACCCTTCGTTAAATACTGGAACCCGAGCGCCAAGGCGCGCGCATTGGGAGCCCCGGTGAAAATTGATTTCAGCAAGCTGCAGCCTGGTGAAATGCTGAGTCCGATACAGGCATGGCGCGGCAAGCCGGTGTTCGTGCTCTATCGCGATGAGGCCACCGTCGCGGCGCTGGAAGAAAATCCCAATGATCTGGCTGATGCGGATTCGGAAGGTCCGATGCAGCCTGACTATGCCAAGAACGCCACGCGCTCTAGGCGTCCGGAAATCGGCATTTACATCGGCATCTGCACGCACCTGGGTTGCTCACCTCAATATGTCGTCGTCGATAACTTCGCTGACTCCGGAATGGGTGGTTTTTTCTGTGCCTGCCACGGTTCTAGATTCGATCTGGCGGGCCGCGTCGGCACAGGCTTCCCTGCGCCGGATAACCTCGAAGTGCCGCCGCACCGATTTGTATCCGATACCGTGGTGATCATTGGTGAAGAGGAGGGTGCGACCTGATGTCCAGCGAAAACACCAATAACGAACGGTGGGGGCCCAAGTGGTTTACGGCCTCCATGGACTGGCTCGATGCGCGTTTCCCGATGACGGAAACATTCGAGTACCACATGTCCCGGTACTACGCGCCAAAAAACTTCAATTTCTTCTTCTACTTCGGCGTGCTCGCCATAGTCATGCTGGTCAATCAGATTCTGACCGGCATCTGGCTGACCATGAGTTACTCACCGACCGGTGATGGCGCATTCGCTTCCGTCGAATACATCATGCGCGATGTGGAATACGGCTGGCTGATGCGCTATCTGCACTCGACGGGCGCCTCTTTCTTCTTCATCGTCGTATACCTGCATATGTACCGCGCCCTGATGTACGGTTCGTACCGCGGGCCGCGTGAACTGCTGTGGCTCATCGGCATGGCGATCTTCGTAGCGCTGATGGCAGAAGGCTTCTTCGGCTACCTGCTGCCCTGGGGCAACATGTCTTACTGGGGCGCCCAGGTCATCGTGTCCCTGGTTGGCGCAATTCCCTATATCGGCCCAGAGCTGATGGAGTGGGTACGCGGCGACTTCCTCATGTCCGATGCGACCCTCAACCGCTTCTTCGCGCTGCATGTCGTGGCGTTGCCGCTGGTGTTGATCATCCTTGTGTTCGTACACGTGGTTGCGCTGCATCATGTCGGTTCCAACAACCCCGATGGAATCGAGATCAAGAAGAACAAAGGTCCCGATGGCATACCGCTGGATGGCATTCCGTTCCATCCGTACTACACGGTGCATGATATCCACGCCATCGTCTTGTTCTTCATCGTCTTCTTGGGCTTTGTATTCTTCGAGCCGGAAGGCTGGGGCTATTTCCTTGAACTGCCCAACTTCACAATGGCAGACCCGCTGAAGACACCTGAGCATATTGCGCCGGTCTGGTATTACACGCCGTACTACTCGATGTTGCGTGCGGTGACTTTCCCGCTGTTTGGTCTCGATGCGAAGTTCTGGGGCTTTGTGGTTATGGCGGGAGCGATTGTCATCCCGTGCGCATTGCCCTGGCTTGATCGCAGCCCGGTGAAATCCATTCGCTACAAGGGTATGTGGTCAAAGGTATGGCTGGGTACCTTAGTGGTGAGTTTCTTCATACTGGGCTACCTGGGTACCCAGGCGCCGAGCGAGGCGTTTACGCGCATGGCGCAGTTTTTCACCATCACCTACTTCCTGTATTTCGTGCTTATGCCCTGGTACACGAGAGCGGAAAAAACCAAACCTGAACCGGACAGGGTGACATCATGATGAGAAAACTACTGTTCGCATTATTGGTGTGCACAACGGGCCTGGCATGGGGTGCCAGCAAGGAAATCAACTGGGACATGCAGGCGTTTGACCCTGATCTAGAAAACAACCCGTCTATGCAGAATGGCATGCGTCTGTATGTCAACTATTGCCTGGGCTGCCATGCCTTGGGGTTCCAGCGCTACGAGAGAACGGTAGATGACCTGGGTATTCCCCACGATGTCGCACTGGAAAAGCTGGTGTTTTCCGATCAGAAAATCGGCGAGCTGATGACCTCGTCCATGGATGCAGAACTTGCCAAAGCCTGGTTCGGCGCACCGCCGCCGGATCTGACCCTGGTCACCCGCGCGCGCGGCCCGGAGTGGGTATATAACTATCTGCTGGCATTCTACGAGGATGAAGCGCGTCCGTTCGGCGCCAACAACCGGGTATTTGAAAACGTTGGTATGCCCAACGTGTTGCTGGGTCTGCAGGGTGTGGTTCGCGAAGGCTGTGCGCAGGTGCCGAAAATTGCAGAGAATGGCGGTGAAATGCGAGACCCGCTGATACCGGGTAAGCCGATTACTGAAGAGAAGTGTGATCAGCTGGTGCTCGAAGAGGGCACTGGCCTGTATACGCCGGAAGAATTCCAAGCGGCGGTGTACGATCTGACCAACTTTCTCTACTACGTTGGTGAACCCAGCCGACTGGAGCGTCATAGAACCGGCATCTACGTGATGTTGTTCCTGATTATTCTCGGCTGTTTCACCTGGCTGCTTAACCGGGAGTACTGGAAAGACATTCACTAACTGGCCACCCGCAAAAGCGGACCCATCTAGAAAGGCGAATGCGGAAGTATTCGCCTTTCTTTTCTCCACCACCCCTTACCAAGGCTTTGTAATCCATGAGCATAGTCACCAAACGATCCTCCTCCATGACCCTGTTTTCCGACGCCCGGGATCATTATTCCCATCGCGTGCGTATGGTGCTTGCAGAAAAGGGTGTAACCGTCGACATCGTGGACGTCGATCCCAACAAAAGGCTGGAGGACCTGGCGGAGATAAACCCATACAACACGCTGCCCACCCTGCTCGACCGCGAGCTGGTGCTGTATGAGGCCAATGTGATCATGGAGTATCTCGATGAGCGGTTCCCACATCCGCCGCTGCTGCCGGTTTATCCGGTGCAGCGCGCGCTTTCACGTTTGTGGATTACCCGGGTCGAAAAAGAATGGAGCACCCGCCTCGACCTGCTGATGGCGGGTAAAGGCCGAGAAACGGTTCTGACTAAGGCCCGCAAGGAACTGCGCGAGAGCATCATTGCCATTGCTCCGATTTTCGGCGAGAAGCCTTACTTCATGAACGAAGAATTTTCGTTGGTCGACTGCTGCGTCGCGCCGATTCTGTGGCGCCTCAAGACAGTAGGTATTACCCTGCCGGAAAAATCCACCCGCCCACTGCTCAAGTACATGCAGGCCATATTCGAACGTGATGCGTTCCGCGCCAGCCTCACCGAAGCGGAACTGGAGATGCAGGAGTGAAACCCCAGCGCCCTTACCTGTTGAGGGCGTTGTATGAGTGGATCGTAGACAGCGACCAGGTGCCCTATGTGCTGGTCGACGCCAACTTAGAAGGCGTGCAGGTGCCGGCTGAGCACGTTCAGGACGGCCAGATCGTGCTCAATATCGGCCCGGGTGCAATCCGTGATCTGAACATCGAAGACCACGGCGTCATGTGCGGCGGTCGCTTTTCCGGCAGGCACTTCGATCTATACCTGCCCATGGACAGTATCCGAGCGATCTATGCTCGTGATACACAGCAGGGCATGGTGTTTCCCGACGAACCGGATCAGCAGACTTCGGCCCGATCTGACGTGCCGGATGATGACAATGGCGGTGACGACGACGGCAAACCCACGCTGCGCCTCGTTTGACCGCCGCAAACCGCGCCAGCTGTATCAATTGGGTTGTCACCCACGAACCTCTACTCTACGTATTCAAAGACCTTAACGATCTTCTGAACACCATAGACCTTGCTGGCGACCGCAATTGCGGCATCAGCCTGGGTCCGGGAAACTCTTCCCATCAGATATACCACACCATTCTCCGTCAGGACCTTGATCTTCAGACCCTCGGTGCTGTTCGAGGCGATCAGCCTGGTCTTGACCTTGGTAGTAAGCCAGGAGTCGTTGGTTCGTGCGACCAGGGATGTAGGTCCGCCAACGGTCAGTTCATTGTGAACTTTGCGGACACGACGCATCTTTCCCGCGACCTCGCCGGCCTGGTTCAGAAGCGCTTCACTGGCCACCTGTCCTGCCAGCAGTACTATGCCGTTCAGAGAAACGATGACGATGTGGGAGCCTTTGAAGGCAGAGTTCGATTTGAAAATCTCGTTCTTGATGATCGGTTCCAGCGCCATATCATCGATTAAAACGCCGGGCGTGCGACGGTTCGGATCGCTGGCACATGCTGCCAGGGTGAGAATGAGCAGGAAATTTGTGAACATCGTGCGGTTCTGCATTTGCGTGGGCGCCTCGCTAGCGGGTTGAGCGGGGCGTATTCTACACAAGAATTCTAATGCTCAAACCACCTGGATATTTGGGATCAGTGCGTTGCTCGCGCGCCCATAGGGAATTGGTCAGCTTGACGTGGCAGCTCATTCAAAAGCTTTCTGAATCCAGACGAAGCTGGGTGTGCTGATCTCTCCGGAAACAGCGATGACGTCGAACCGTGCGCAGGGAAAGGATCGGCCGGGATCACTCTGCAGATAGAGACTCGCGCAGCGCCGCAGTTTGCGCTGCTTGCGATGATCGACGCTTGCGGCGGGGCCGCCGTAGCTGAAACTGCGCCGGAAGCGAACTTCAACAAAGACCAGTTGGGGGGCGGGAATTCCGGCCGGGTCGCTCATGATGAGATCTATTTCACCGAAGCGGCAGTTGAAGTTCTGCTGCACCATACTTAACCCCTGACCGAGTAAATAGTCCCGCGCCAGATTTTCGATGACCCTGCCGCGGCGCTGGGTGGGGCTGGATGCTCGGAGCACTTAGGATAGGGCGTGCAGCTATAGCGCTGAGTCGAGTCCGCCCGCTCCATTGACCTCGCTGACGTCCAGGATTCTATGGAAAGCCCCATCTGCCCGCAGTGAGATCTCGCCGGTGGTGCCATTCAGTGCGATCTGACCCGAGAGGTTCAATAACGGGAGCCATGTGGCGATCGCGTAGGCGTCTATGCCCAGGGCGTACAATTCGCCCAGGGGATTGCTGCGAAGTTCGAATGCCCTGGCGAGGGAGCGTGACTTCGCGTCTGGTGATGCGAATAGGGGCATCTCGGTGAGTCTGAAGCCTGCAAGGTCGCTCAGGTCATCGCCACGGGCAATCTGCGAAGTCGCGAAGACCGGCAGCTCATCAGCAAAGTGATAGCGTAGTGCGGGAACCAGCGCTTGAGCTTCGATGTGAGAAGTAAGCGCGATGATGGCGTCGAGGTCACCGCGGGCACGGGGCTGGAATTCCATAGGTTTTCCGAGAATGTTGGCGATTTCATCGCGGCGGGCCTCGCTGGCGGTGACCTGCATGGCGTCGCCTACGGCGGCGGTGATGCCCTTTATGTCGCCGAACGAGGCATGGATTGCAGGGTATGGCCAATGCGCCATGTAGGCATCGCGGGCGCGCATCGACCAGTTGGCGCGACTATGGATGACCGCTACCTTTTCATGCCCTTGATGCAGTACGTGATCAGTCAATGAGGTGATCTCATCTTCGATGGCGATGCCGAACTGAAACAATCCTCGATCGGTTAGGGGCTGAGGGTCCAGTGCGGAATGAGATTCCGCTTCGGAATGAGATTCCGCTTCGGAATGAGATTCCGCTTCGGAATGAGACCGGGAGAGATAATTCAGCAGCAACCTGGGAATTGTGTCGAACCGGGTGAGTTCGGCGAAGCGCTCGGTCTGATCTTTCAACAAGGGCCCCACGAGCACATCGGCACCCGCGCTGAGAATCTGTTCGTAGAGCCGGCCGAGATCTTGAGCCTGAGTATCGTAAAACCGCACTGTGGGCTTGTTGGCTGCCGTGTCGTTCAGCAGCGCTCCAATCAGCCCGTCTCGCACAGCGCCGCCGGCTCTGGCAAGCGGGCCGGAAAGCGGCAGCAGCACAGCAATACGTGGTAGCGCATAGTGGTCTAATTGCTGGAGTAACTGCGGTGGTCGAATACGTGCAGGGTGGCTCGGGTTGGTCGTTTGCCATTGTCGCCAGGCATCGACCTGAGCGGCAGCGGAGCCCGCCTGGCGCAGTTGCTGCTGCAGTTGCCACCACGCGTGGTGATAGCGGTGTGTGAACACAACAGGCGCCTGGCGGGCCCGGTTGAGAGAGAACCAGATGAGATCGTGCACGTTGGCTGGTAGATAGGGGCTGTCCAGGCCGGATTGGTGTGATGCCTGAATATATGCGTCTGCTGCGCACTGATGCTGGTTCAAGGCCGAGCATACCCGGCCCAGCAGCAGATAATGCCTGGGTTGGAATGCCTCGAGGCCTGCCAGTGCCTGACGTGCGCTTACATAGTCACCAAGTTGCACCCAGGCCTCGGCGCGTAGTGCTGCCGTGGTTTGCCGTTGTTCGCGGGACAAGGTGCTTGCGGCAAGTTCCTCCAGCAAAGCCAGCGCCGCTGCGGGTCTTTTCTCGGTCAATAAGGCCCGGGTCGCCAGCAGTTGTATTTGTCGACGCTGCTCCGGGCTGTGCGCCAGCTGGGCCTGCTGCAGCAATGCGGTGGATGATTCCAGCGCCGCGGGGGTCGGCTCGGCTTTTTCAAACTGCGTGCTTTGACAGCCGGACATTGTCAGAATGAGCGCTACGCAGCTAAGGATTAGATATCGCATGGGGCAACCAGATGCAGGTGTCCTCTATGTTGTGGCTACGCCTATTGGACACCTCGGTGATCTTTCGCATCGAGGGTCAGAAGTCCTCAAACAGGTGCAGATAGTGGCCGCAGAGGATACCAGACGCACCCGCGTGCTGTTAGAGCACATTGCTCACAGGCCGCCGGAACTCGTCAGTCTACATGAGCATAATGAAGAAAAAGTGGCCGGTCGGTTGATCGAACGGTTGCTCAGTGGTGATGCTGTGGCGTTGGTAAGTGACGCGGGTACCCCGCTGCTGAACGATCCGGGTTTCGTGCTGATCAGGTTGGCCCATGATGCCGGCATCACCACCGTACCGGTGCCCGGGCCGTGTGCCATTACCACGGCTCTGAGTGTTTGTCCGCTACCTTGTCAAACGTTCCGGTATGTGGGATTTCTGCCGGCTAAAAGCAATGCCCGGCGCCAGCGCTTGAGCGAGTGGCTGGCGCTGGGCGATGCGCTGGTATTTCTGGAATCCCCTCACCGTATTTTGAGTGCGCTTCAGGATATAGCCGCTGTGAGCGACCGGCGCGTCATGCTTGGGCGTGAGCTGACCAAACAGTATGAGACGATTCTGGCCGGGACACCCGCGGAATTGATTGAGGCTCTGGGTGAGCATCCTAAGGGGGAATTCACCGGCGTCATCGAATCCGGCGAAACGCCTCAGGGCAGCTTTGAGCAGCAGGCTGTGCTGGAGGCGCTGCTGCTGGAACTCCCTCCCGCCAGGGCGGCGAAGGTCGCCGCGCACATCTGCGGCGTAAAGAAGTCTGAAATGTATGATCTGGCGATGCAGCTGTCAGCAAGTCAGACCCATTCGTAGCTGCCCCGGCTGCTTCACGATGCAACGTGCGCATCACCGAAGATCATGCGCTTGAGGTCACCTCCGGTGGCGAAGCTGAGATACAGCAGGTAAGTGGTCAGTAGCGGAATTCCGCCCACCAGACCGAAAGCACCGAGTACCAGGCCGAAGGGTGAAAAATTGTTGCGCCAGGCCATCCAGAATCCCGACAGAACCAGAAAACCAAGAAAATCCAGGTTGACAGGTTCATGAGTGACCTCGCCTGATTTGCTTTTTTGCTACGGTAGCCGGGTGCCGGGTTGTGCGCAACAGCGTGGCGGTTGATGGTGACTTTTTGAGATATGAGCGCCAGCCTGATAATCTGCCACACAGAGTTAGCCGAACAGTCGCCGGTTTCAGGTTCGCGTGCCGCGCGCTTGAAACGGGAGGAAAGTCCGGGCTCCACAGGACAAGACGCCAGGTAACGCCTGGGAGGCGTGAGCCTACGGAAAGTGCAGCAGAAAGTAGACCGCCTCATCGGACTTCGGTCTGATGCGGTAAGGGTGAAAGGGTGCGGTAAGAGCGCACCGCGCGGGTGGTAACATGCCGCGGCTAGGTAAACCCCGTCTGGAGCAAGGCCAAATAGGAATCCTGCAGTGTGGTCCGCACTGGATTCGGGTAGGCCGCTGGAGGTCGTCGGTGACGGCGACCCTAGATGAATGACTGTTGAGCACAGAACCCGGCTTACAGGCTAACTCTTTCTTATATAACCCGACACGGTTATTCCTAAATGCTCTTTAACTTAAAGTAATTTCTAGCTTTGTGGATTATGCCATGGAGAAGGCTCATCTTCTTTTTTGAAGTTGGCTGAGTGGGTACAAAAATTCTTTATATTTCCGTAGCTTATGGCTTTTCTTCCCTTGACTAGCTACTCGCCCGCCATATAGTGTCGCAAATTGGGTAAAAGTGGAGAAATGTGGGTCAGCTGCTCTGACTGAAGGGCAAGGGGATCCACTATCCGGTTATCGTGTCGATGTTTCGCGGGATCAGCAACGCTACGCTGGACGGCAAGGGCCGTATGGCCCTGCCTGCGCGTAGTCGCGAAACCGTGAGCCTGGCCGGCGATGGCAAGGTGGTGGTGACCATCGACATGCGCGAGCCCTGTCTGCTGTTGTATCCCTTGCCTGAATGGGAAGTGGTGCAGCGCAAGCTCGAAGGGCTTTCGAACATCAACCCGCAAGCGCGTCTGTTGCAGAGATTGCTCATAGGACATGCGACTGACCTGGAACTGGATGGGAATGGGCGGATCCTGCTGCCGTCCATGTTGCGGGAGTACGGTGATCTGCGCAAGAAGCTGGTGCTGGTGGGCCAGGGCAACAAGATCGAAATCTGGTCACATGATCATTGGCAGGAGCGCATGCAGGGCTGGCTGAGCAATGATGCGGATGATCTGCTGGCTGATGGCGACGCTTTTACCGGGCTGTCGGTTTAGTGGGTGGGTCCGACACTGATCAGCACATTCCGGTACTACTGGATGAAGTAGTGAAGCACTTGTTGATCGATGAAAGCGGAACGTATGTAGATGCGACCTTCGGCAGGGGCGGGCACGCCTGGGCGCTGCTGGCGCGCCTGGGTGCGGGGGGTCGTGTGGTGGCGCTGGATCGTGACCCCCAGGCGGTGGCGGCAGGAACTGCGCTGGCTGAGCATGATGATCGATTGACGGTGCGCCAGGCGGAGTTTTCACGGCTGGGCGAAATTCTCAGCGGACTCGGCGTCGACGACGTCGCGGGTGTGCTGATGGATCTGGGTGTTTCGTCACCTCAGTTAGACGTACCTGAGCGCGGCTTCAGTTTTCGCGACGATGGTCCGTTGGACATGCGTATGAATCCGCAAAGCGGTATCAGCGCTGCGCAGTGGCTCGATAACGCGGCGCAGAAAGATATCGTGCGGGTGTTGCGCGACTATGGCGAGGAGCGCTTTGCAAAGCGCATTGCCAGGGCGATCATTGCGGCGCGCCCGCTGCAGACCACCGGCGAGCTGGCCGACGTTGTCGCTGGTGCCATCCCGCAGCGCGGTCCGCCGAAAAAGCATCCGGCGACTCGCTCGTTTCAGGCGATTCGAATTTTCATCAACGATGAAATCGGTGAGTTGGGCGCCGGATTGGAGGCGGCTTTCGCGGCGTTGCGGCCAGGCGGCCGCCTGGCGGTGATCAGCTTCCATTCCCTGGAAGATCGCATCGTCAAACACTGGTTTCGCGAACACAGCCGTCCACCGCCGATGCCGCGCAGGGTTCCGCTGCGGCATGAGCAGATTGCAGCTCCGGGCAAACTGGTGAGCGGCGCGGTGCGGCCTTCCAACCAGGAACTGATGAGCAACCCTCGGGCCCGCAGTGCGACCCTCCGGGTGCTGGAAAAGTTGCAACCGAGCGGGAGTGCAGCGCATGCCTAAACGCGCTGCCAAAGCGAACAAAAGCAAGCAGGCAGCGCCGCTCGTGCAGATCTCGCCCTGGTGGGGCGCATCATTCGCCGTGCTGGTGATCGCCATTGTGGCGACTGGTTTGAAAGTGGTGTTCGCCGCGGACGATACCCGGACGCTGTATCGCGAGCTGGGTCAACTGCAGGCCGAGCGCGATACGCTTGCGGCCGATCAGAGCCGTCTGATGCTGGAGCGCAGCGCCTGGTCGAGTCTGCAGAGCATCGAGTCCATTGCCCGCTCGGAACTGGGCATGGTGTTTCCTGATCAGGTCGAGCAGGTGCCGGATTGAGCGCGTGGCGCCATTATCTGCTGGTGAGTTCTTTTTTTCTGATGGTCTTCGGGCTATGCGGCAGGATCGTTTATCTGGGTGTGACCGAGCGGGACTTCCTGCAGCGCCAGGGCGATGCGCGGTCGGTGCGCCGCGAGACCATACCCGCCATGCGCGGTGTCATCTATGACCGTCATGGCGAGCCGCTTGCGGTGAGCACCCCGGTGTTTGCGGTCTGGACGGACCCGAGCCGGGCGAAACTTTCCACCCAGGACATTGCCGCGGTGGCTGACGCCATCGAGGCGGATGCTGCGCAATTGTCAGAGCGCGTGCGCAACGGTGTCGGCCGCGAATTCGTTTATCTCAAACGACGCGCCAGCTGGGAGCAGGCCCGGACGCTGCGGGCGCGCAAGATCGATCACGTCTATCTGCAACCTGAGTACCGGCGCTACTATCCGGCAGCGGAAACCACTGCGCATCTGGTGGGCGTCACCAACATCGATGATGAAGGCATTGAAGGTAGTGAATTTGCCTTTGAACAGAATCTGCGGGGCCGCCACGGCAGCAAGGTGGTGCTCAAGGATCTGCACGGCAACACCATTCGAGATCTCGATTACGTCAGCGCGCCGGCCTATGGCCGGGATCTGTCGCTGAGTATCGATCTGCGCATGCAGTTCATCGCATATCGTGAGTTGAAATCCGCGGTTACCTCCCACCAGGCGAAGTCGGCATCGCTGGTCATGGTGGACACGCGCAACGGTGAAGTACTGGCGCTGGTAAACCAGCCTTCCTACAACCCCAATGACATAAAGGGTCAACTGCGGGGAATGCGCAACCGCGCGCTTACCGATGCGTATGAGCCGGGCTCGACGATCAAACCGTTTACCGTGCTGGCGGCGTTGGAATCGGGTCGCTACGACCATACCAGTACCATTGACACGACGCCCGGGTACTTCCACATCGGACGCAAACTGGTGCAGGACCCGGTCAACAGGGGAGTGGTGACCTTTGCAGAGGTGTTACAGAAATCGAGTCAGGTTGCAATCGCGAAAGTCGCCCTGGATCTCGATGAGCGGGCCGTTTACGACGTGTTGCGCCGGGCGGGGCTTGGTGATTATGTGGGTACAGGGTTACCCGGAGAGTCCCTTGGTTTTCTCAGCGATGGCCAGTTGCGCTACCCGGTAGTACAGGCCGCGCTTGCTTATGGCTATGGCCTGTCGGTAACGCCGTTGCAGTTGGCGCAGGCTTATCTGAGTCTTGCCACTTTTGGCGAACGCATGCCCGTTTCCATTCTCAAGACGCAACCGCGACAGGTCACACGAGAGCGGGTCTTTGACCGCCACTTCGTCGAAGCGGTGGTGCAGATGATGGAAGGTGTCACCGCGCCCCAGGGCACTGCGCCTGAGGCTGCGGTACCCGGCTATCGCGTGGCCGGCAAGACCGGCACCGCGCGTATCGTCGGACCGCAAGGATACGATGATACGCGACACGTGGCTTGGTTTGTCGGTATGGTGCCGGCATCGCAGCCGCGCTTTGTCATGGCTTTAATGATCAATGATCCAAAGGCCGGATTGAGTGGCGGTGGCGCAGTAGCTGCCCCGGTGTTTGCTCAGGTTGCCGAGCGTACGCTGCGTCTGCTGGGTGTGCCTTATGATGCGCCGCTTCTGGCCGGGGCCGGCATCGGGGAGGGCGCATGAATCTGCAGCTTCTCATTGCCGGTGACAATGTGCCCGATCTGGAGCTTGCCGGCCTCTGTGAACACACCGGCGAGGTGCGGCCGGGTTTTGCATTCATTGCGGTGGCAGCTAATGACGAGGTATTCGACGCACATTGCGATGCGGCGGTGTCAGCGGGCGCCGTGGTTATATTGTGTGCGCCGGACCAGGCTGTTCGCGCAGTTGACGCGAGTGTGCCTGTGGTGGCGGTCGCCGATGTGGCTGCGCGTCGCGGTGAGCTGGCGGCGGCATTCTATGGCGACCCGAGTTCCCGGCAGCAGTGTATTGGCATAACGGGCACCAATGGCAAGACCTCGGTTGCTTACCATCTTGCTGATCTCAGCAATGCGCTGGGCGAGCCCATGGGCTATTGCGGGACGCTGGGCTGGGGTAGTCTCGAGGAACTGCGTGGCGGCGAAATGACTACCGCCAATGCAGTGGCCCTGCAGCGTAACCTCGCTGCCATGGCCGATGATGGTATGGGTCGAGTGGCGCTGGAGATCAGCTCCCACGCCCTTGATCAGCAGCGTGCGCGCGACGTGCATATCGACGTAGGTGTGTTCACCAATCTGACCCGCGATCATCTTGATTACCACGGTACGGTGGAAGCTTATGGCGCCGCCAAGAGCCGTCTGTTTACCGACTGGTCGCTCCGATGTGCCGTCATCAACGTTGATGACGGCTTTGGCTGTGAACTGGCGGAGAAGGCCCGTTGCCCGGTGGTGACCTATGGTGCCGGAGCGGACTGGCAGTGGCGGGCAGAGCGTGACTCTGACGGCCTGCGGGTGTTATGGAACACGCCCCACGGTGAACTGAGCGCTATGCTGCCGGTGGTGGCCAATTACGCCGTTGCCAATGTTACCGCCGCCGTGATTGCCCTGGTGGAAATGGGTCATGCGCCCGCCGAAGTGGTTGAAGCTGCCGCGGCACTGCGCGCGGTGCCGGGTCGCATGGAGTTGATCAGTGTGTCGCGGCGCGCTGCCACTGCGGTGGTCGACTATGCACATACCCCGGACGCCCTGGAAAAAGCTCTGGCCGCACTGCGTCGCTTTGCGGCCGGCAGGTTGATCTGTGTTGTCGGTTGCGGTGGTGATCGTGATCGAGGCAAGCGGGCGCTGATGGGCGCTGCCGCGTCGGCAGGCGCGGACCGGGTCTGGCTTACGTCAGACAATCCCCGTTCGGAAGACCCTCAGGCCATCATTGAGGATATGCTCGAGGGCGTGGGTGCGGCAGATGGAACGGTAAGTGTCTGTATTGAGCGTGAGCACGCCATTCGTGCTGCCATCGAAGCGGCGCACATCGGCGACGTGGTGTTGATCGCGGGCAAAGGTCATGAAGACTATCAGGAGATTGCCGGGATGAGATTGCCATTCGACGATCGCCTCATCGCCCGACAGAGCCTGCTGGCGATAGAGGGGCGAAGCTGATGTTGCTGTGGCTGACCGAATACCTGGCGCAGTACGTCAGTGGATTCTCGGTATTCCAGTATCTGACTTTCCGTACCATGGTCAGCGTGATCACGGCGTTGTTCATGTCGTTGCTGATCGGGCCCTATGTAATCAGGAGACTGGCCGACCTGCAGATTGGCCAGACCGTGCGCGACGATGGTCCGCAAACCCACCTGAGCAAGGCGGGTACCCCGACTATGGGTGGCGCGCTGATCCTCATTGTCATTGCTATAACGACCATTCTCTGGGGAGACCTGAATTCTCACCATGTGTGGATCGTGCTTGGGGTGACCATGGCTTTCGGAGTGATCGGCTGGATCGACGACTACCTCAAGCTCGTACGCAAGAACTCCGACGGGCTGGTTGCGCGGTGGAAGTACTTCTGGCAGTCGGTGGTCGGTCTGACGGCTGCTGTCATCCTCTACAGCACCGCTCAGCTTCCAGCCGAGACGGAACTCATCGTGCCTTTTTTCAAAGAAGTCGCAATTCCCCTCGGTATGGGATTTGTGCTGCTGAGCTATCTGATGATTGTCGGTATGAGCAATGCGGTGAATCTGACTGATGGACTAGATGGCCTCGCCATTCTTCCCACGGTGATGGTTGGCGCGGCACTCGGCCTCATTGCATATGTGGCGGGCAATCTACAGTTTTCCGGTTATCTGCAGATTCCCTACATCCCCGGTGCCGGCGAGCTTGCTGTTTTCTGCGGCGCCCTGATCGGCGCCGGGCTTGGCTTTCTCTGGTTCAATACGTATCCCGCCCAGGTATTCATGGGCGACGTTGGTGCGCTGGCGCTGGGCGCCGCGCTGGGAGTAGTTGCCATCATCGTGCGGCATGAGATCGTGCTGCTGATCATGGGCGGGTTGTTCGTACTGGAAACCGCCAGCGTCATTATGCAGGTTGCGTCCTTCCGTTTCACGGGCAAGCGAATATTCCGCATGGCGCCGATACATCATCATTTCGAGTTGAAAGGTTGGCCGGAACCCAAGGTCATCGTCAGGTTCTGGATTGTCACTCTGGTGCTGGTCACCGTCGGCTTGTCGACGTTGAAGTTGAGATAGTCCGGTGCCAGAGCGTTCCTATGCAATTCTTGGTTTCGGAGTGACGGGGCAGTCAGCTGCCCGGCACCTGCTCGCCCGAGGTTGCTCTGTAGTGGTTTGCGACACACGACCGGCGCCAGCAAAAGTCCCTGATGAGTTCAGCGATTTGTCGATCAGATGGAATTGCAGCACCTGGCCGGATCTGGCCGTGACCCATGCCTTGCTCAGCCCCGGAATAAACCTGCGCTCCTGCATGGTGCAGGGTGCGCGCGATGCCGGTGTGAACCTGCTGAGTGATATCGACTTGTTTTTCGAGCACGCCAGAGCCCCGGTAATTGGTATCACTGGCACCAACGGCAAGAGTACGGTGACTTCGCTGGTCGGGCATCTGCTGAATCATGCCTCTGTAAACTGCGGCGTAGGCGGAAATCTTGGCGAAGCTGCGTTGGATATTCTCGATGACGCCTGCGCGGCTTACGTGCTGGAATTGTCCAGCTTTCAGCTGGAACGTAGTGGCGATCTGCCGCTGCGCGCAGCCACAATTCTCAACGTGAGTGCGGATCACATCGATGTGCACGGCGATATGGCGAGCTACGTTGCCGCGAAGCAGCGCATTTATGCTGTGGCCGATCTTGCCGTGTTCAACCGCCAGGATTCTGATTCCCGGCCGCTTACGTCTACCAGGGCCGGGTCCCGGCAGGTCAGCTTCGGTCTGAATGATCCCGGCTCAGACTCGGACTGGGGCGTGGTAAAGCGTGATGGACGGTCGTGGCTGGTTCGAGGCCGCACGCCTGTTCTGCCTGTTGATGAATTGCCGTTGCTCGGCGCGCACAATCAGGCCAATGCGTTGGCCGCGTGCGCTCTCGTTTCGGATCTGCTGGATATCACGCAACTGGCCGAGGGGCTACGCAGCTTTCAAGGGCTGGAACACCGCTGCCAGCTGGTGTGCCGGGCGGGCGGCGTGAGTTTCGTGAACGATTCCAAAGCCACCAATCTCGGTGCTACCCAAGCGGCACTGGCAGGCCTGCCGGCGCTCGATCAGGTGCTGCTGATTGCCGGTGGCGATGCTAAGGGTGTAGATCTGTTCCCGTTGGGCGATCTGTTGGCCGGGCGCGTGCGCAAGGTGTTCTGCATCGGTGTAGATGGCGACCATGTGGCTGAGGTAGCGCAGCGCGTCGGCGTGGAATCCTGCTGCTGCGCCGACTTGTCCGAGGCTGTTGTCGAAGCAGCCAGCATGGCGGCGTCTGGTGACACGGTGCTGCTGTCGCCGGCGTGTGCAAGTCTTGACATGTTCAGTAATTTTGCCGACCGCGGTCGGCAGTTCGTGCAGGCGGTACAACGGATCGCGCCAGTCATGCAGGAGGCTGAAGACTGATGGCGCGGATGAGGACAGGTGGCGCTAACCCCGGCCCAGTGCAGGTCATGGCCGGTCAGCTATATGCGCAAGGGGTCGTACCTCTGCTTGTTTCGTGGATTTTATTGCTTGCTATCGGCACGGTGATGGTTGGCTCTGCGTCCATTGCGCTGGGAGGCGACTATCTGAACAAGCACCTGCTGTTCCTGGCTGTTTCTGTTATAGGGACTGCATTAGTTTTTGCTGTTCCCACGGCGTTCTGGGAAAAGCTGTATCTGCTTGGTTGGCTGGTGCCGGTCGCCCTGGCGGTGCTGGTATTGATCCCGTTCATCGGCCATGAAGCGAATGGTGCCACACGTTGGGTCAGACTGGGTGGATTTTCCCTGCAGGCGGCCGAGGTGGCGAAATTCGGTTTGTGTCTGTACCTGGCAGGGTATCTCAGCAGATATCACGATCGGATTGTTGATGACGCCAACGTCCTGTTCGTGCCTCTGGCAATGGTGGCGGCGGTATGCGGCCTGTTGATTGCTGAGCCCGATCTGGGTTCGGCAGTGGTGATCGTCGCTGCCACAGTCAGCCTGTTGTTTCTGGCTGGCGCGAAGTTGCGCTACTTTGCATTGATCCTTGTGCTGGGCGCGCTGGCGCTTGTCCTGTTGATCATGTTCGCACCCTGGCGTATGCAACGCATGATTGCCTTCCTTGACCCCTGGTCGGTGGCCTTTGGCAGTGGTTATCAGCTGACCCAGGCGCTGATCGCTTTCGGTCGTGGCGGGTTGGACGGGCTTGGCCTGGGTGAAGGCGTGCAGAAGCTCTACTACCTGCCGGAAGCGCACAACGATTTCATATTCGCGGTGATCGCCGAGGAGCTTGGCGGTATCGGCGCAATTTGTGTGGTCCTGCTGCTTGCTTATGCAGTTTTGCAGGTGCTGCTGCTGGCCCGGCACAATGTCGCGGAAGGCCGTATGTTTGCCGGCTTCGCTGCCTATTTCACCGGTCTGGTGTTGGGCATTCAGCTGTTGGTCAACCTCGGCGTAAACACCGGCGTTCTTCCTACCAAAGGTCTTACACTGCCTTTCTTAAGTTACGGCGGCAACAGTCTGATCGTCAGTTGTGCAATGATCGGTGTGGTACTGCGCGGTTCCCTCGAGCGGACGGGGACGGAGCAGAAACGGCCGGGGCGGAGAAAACGTCGTGGCTGAAGTGATGAGCTACCATGTTCCGGAAATGGGGCGTATCCGCTCCATACACTTTGTCGGTATCGGTGGCGCGGGTATGTGCGGCATAGCTGAGGTGTTGCTGAACCAAGGGTACCGGGTGACTGGCTCGGACCTGCGTGCTTCCACAACTACCAGGCGCCTGCAGGGCAAAGGAGCCGAAATATTTATCGGTCACGATGCGCGCTGGGTGAGTGGCGCTGACGTTGTTGTGACATCCAGCGCCGTTGGCGAGTCAAATCCGGAAGTGGCGGCAGCCAGACAGGCGCGCGCGCCGGTAGTTCCCCGGGCGGAAATGCTGGGTGAGCTCATGCGTTACCGCCATGGCATTGCCGTGGCGGGTACCCACGGCAAGACCACTACGACAAGCCTGATCACAGAGATCTTTCGCTGTGCCGGCTTGTCGCCGACCTTCGTTATCGGGGGGTTGCTGAACAGTGCGGGGACCAATGCGGAACTCGGCGGAGGCCGCTATCTGATTGCTGAGGCGGACGAATCCGATGCGTCCTTTCTGCGTCTGCAACCGATGTCGGCGGTCATAACCAATATCGATCAGGATCACATGTCAACCTATGGCAATGATTTTGCCGTGCTCAAAGACACCTTCGTCGAGTTCGCTCACCGGTTACCGTTTTATGGCAGCGTAGCGGTGTGCATAGATGACCCGGATGTGGTGGATATCCTTCCTCGACTGGCTCGTCCACTGCTGACCTATGGGCTAGGTCCTGACGCAATTTTCCGTGCTTGCGACGTGCGGGCCAATGGGCGCGCCTGGCGGTTTACCGTAGAACGCGGTGAACTGGGTGGACCGCTGCAGGTCGATCTGGCCATTCCGGGTGCCCACAATGTGCTGAACGCTCTGGCCGCTATCTCGATTGCCACTGATGAGGGAATCGACGATGAGCATATCGTTGCCGGATTATTGAGCTTTGCGGGCGTTGACCGGCGTTTTCAGGTTGACGAAAACGTAGCGGTTGCTGGTGTCCGGGTGACCATGGTCGACGACTACGGCCACCACCCGACGGAAGTTCAGGCGGTCATCGACACCGCCCGCAAGGTATGGCCGGACGCGCGCATTGGCATGGTGTATCAGCCCCATAGATTCAGCCGTACCCGCGACCTGTTCGAGGACTTCGTGCGGGTTCTGTCCCGGGTGGATGGCCTGTTGTTGCTCGATGTATACGCGGCCGGAGAAGCCGTCATTCCCGGAGCGGATGGCAAGTCTCTCAGCCAGGCGATCCGTCAGCGCGGTGACGTCAGTCCGGTGTTCGCCGCCGACCCGGATGAGGCGCTGGAGTTGCTGGGGACCTTCTGCAGCGAAATAGACGTGCTCATTGTTCAGGGTGCGGGCAATGTCAGCCAGATATCCAGAAATCTGCGGGGTGAAGATGTTTAGCCGCGTAATGTTTGCTGCGACCGTGGCGTCGATTCTGGTGCTCGCGTTCACCCTGTGGCGGGAGCTGGATAACGACGTTACGAAGATCGTCATCAATGGAGATCTTACCCCGTCCGAGCGAACCAGTATTCGCGAGGTATTGGTGAATGGCGAATGGGCGGACATTGGCGGTGTTCTGTCCATTAACCTGGCGGCCGTGGCCAGCCGGGTGCAGACGTTGCCCTGGGCCCGGGACGTGAGTGTGCGCAGAAGCTGGCCCGATGCGTTGGTGGTGACCCTGCATCGTGCACAGCCCGTCGCCAGATGGGGTAGCGATGAATATGTCTCTGTCGGCGGCAGACTGCATACTCTGCCCGACACCTACGCAGGGTTGCCGCGCTTCGATGTGGCGCTGGCTGCGCCGGAGCAGAGCATGGAGGTTTACCGTCTGCTTGACCAGTTGGCGGCGCCGCAGGAACTGCGTATTGCTGAGTTGCGACAGAATCTGTTGGGTGAGTGGATACTGCTGCTCACGGCGGATGGTGCACAATTCAGTGTGCGGCTCGGCAACGAACAGCTCAGCCAGCGCATGCGCAGGTTTGTCAGTGCCTATAGAAAATTTTTCCGGGACGACGCGAGGCAACTGCAGTACGTCGACGCCCGCTACGCTACTGGCCTGGCGGTGCGCTTTGTTGAGGACCCGGGGTCGGCGTTGTTAGCGGCAAACGCGGTGACCTCAAGCCAATCGGGAGACGATGGATAGTGGCTACAGAACATTCATCCCAGAAAATAGTCGGGCTGGATATCGGCACCAACAAGGTGGCGGCGATTGTCGCCGAGGTCGATGATGCCGGCGAGCTGGAAATCATCGGTATCGGAACGCACCGTTCCCGTGGCCTCAAGAAAGGCGTAGTGGTCAACATCGAGTCAACCGTTCAGTCGATACAGCGCGCTGTGGAAGAGGCTGAGTTGATGGCCGGATACTCGATCGACAGTGTATATGCGGGCATCGCCGGTTCGCATATCCGCTCCCTCAATTCTCACGGTATCGTGGCGGTCCGCGATCGAGAGGTGTACGCCCAGGATGTTGAACGGGTCATCGATGCGGCCCAGGCAATGGCGATTCCTGCGGATCAGAAGATTCTGCACGTGTTGCCCCAGGAGTATGTCATCGATACCCAGGAAGGCGTAAAGGAACCGCTGGGCATGTCAGGGGTACGCCTGGAAGCGAAAGTGCACATGGTTACCTGTGCGGTCAACGCGGCCCAGAATATCGAAAAGTGCATCGAGCGATGCGGACTGCATGTAAACGACATCATTCTCGAACAACTCGCTTCGTCCTACTCAATTTTGAGCGAGGATGAACGTGAACTCGGCGTGTGTATGGTTGACATCGGCGGCGGCACGACCGATATCGCCGTGTTCACCGGCGGCGCCATACGTCATACCGCGGTCATACCCATTGCGGGCGATCAGGTCACTAACGATATCGCAATGGCGCTACGCACGCCGACGCAGAATGCCGAAGATCTGAAGATAAAGTATGCCTGCGCATTGGCGCAGCTGGCCCATGCGGACGAAATCATCAAGGTGCCGGGCGTGGGCGACAAACCGTCGCGAGAACTTTCGCGTCAGGCACTGGCGGAAGTGGTCGAGCCCAGGTACGACGAACTTTTTACACTGATTCAGGCGGAGCTGCGGCGCAGCGGTTTCGAAGATCTGATTGCTGCAGGCATAGTCCTGACGGGCGGTGCGGCAAAGATGGAGGGGTTGATCGAGCTTGCGGAGGAGATCTTCCATATGCCGGTCAGCCTCGGGGCGCCACGTAATGTGGCGGGCTTGAAGGACATCGTGAGAAATCCTGTATATGCAACCGGCGTTGGTCTGTTGATGTACGGGCTGGAGCGAGAAAACGATATGCCGGCGCGGCGCCGTTCCTTAAGGGATGGCGTTTTTGCGCGGCTGAAAAACTGGATGACCGAAAATTTCTAAGCTGGAGTAACAACGATGTTTGAGTTAGTTGATAGCGCGCCCCAGAGCGCGGTGATCAAGGTCGTAGGAGTCGGTGGCGGCGGCGGCAATGCCGTGCAGCACATGGTGACGAGAAGTGTCGACGGTGTGGATTTCATTGCCGCCAACACTGACGCCCAGGCGCTGAAGAGTCTGGATGCTCAGACCACGCTGCAGATCGGCAGCACCATCACCAAGGGCCTTGGCGCGGGCGCAAATCCGGATGTGGGCCGGGCCGCCGCACTGGAAGACAAGGATCGCATTGGCGAGGTGCTGTCAGGCGCGGATATGGTGTTCATCACTGCCGGCATGGGTGGCGGCACGGGTACTGGCGCCGCGCCGATTGTGGCGGAGACCGCCCGCGAGCTGGACATTCTCACCGTGGCGGTGGTGACTAAACCGTTCAATTTCGAGAAACGTAATGATGTCGCTGAGCACGGCCTCAAGGAGCTGGCCCAGCACGTTGACTCGCTGATCACCATTCCCAACGAAAAGCTGCTGGCAGTGCTCGGTGAACGTACCAGCATGCTGGACGCCTTCGGCGCGGCCAACGATGTGCTGCTGGGTGCGGTGCAGGGTATTGCCGATCTCATCATGCGTCCTGGCATGATCAACGTGGACTTTGCCGACGTGCGTACGGTGATGTCAGAGATGGGCATGGCGATGATGGGTACCGGTCGCGCCTCCGGTGAAAGTCGCGCCCGCGATGCTGCGGAAGCGGCGATACGGTCACCGCTGCTGGAAGATGTCGACCTGCATGGCGCACGGGGTATTCTCGTTAATGTGACCGCCGGCCCGGATCTGAATATCGGTGAGTTCACCGACGTTGGTAACATTGTTGAAGATCTTGCTTCTCCGGCAGCAACTGTGGTCGTGGGCACCGTCATAGATCAGGACCTGGGTGAAGAGCTCAAAGTGACCGTCGTGGCGACGGGACTTGGCGAGCTGGAGATACCCAACATCGTAGTGGACAATACCACCACAGAGCAGGTGCTTTCCGGTCAGGTCGACTACGCTGATCTTGACAGTCCTGCATACAAACGCAGCCGTGGAAATACCGCCAGGGAGATCGCGCCTGAGGAGCTCGAGGAAGACGATATGCAGTTTCTCGATCTGCCCACGTTTCTGCGTCGCCAGGCCGATTGACCACCCGCTGCAGTTTGTCTGTTACTCCGGCTCGGTGCCCGGCCATCTGCCCGGGCACTGCCTGCAGCCCGTTGTGACGCCGCGCACTGATACACATTGAAACAAAGTTGCACTGTCCGGCGTTAGTGTCTGCTGCCCCCTGCTTGTTAATATACGCGGTCATATGATCTTCGATACTGGTATACATCAGAAAACTCTGAACAACTCCATCCGCGCGACCGGTGTGGGTCTACACACGGGGGAGAAGGTCTTCGTTTCCTTGCATCCTGCGCCGGCGGATGCGGGGATCGTGTTCGTGCGTACCGATCTGCACGAACCCCTGGAATTCAAAGCGCTAGCGTGTAGTGTTGGCGCCACCACCATGGCAACTTCCCTGTGCAACGGTGACTATGAGATTTCCACCATCGAACATCTCATGTCGGCCTTTGCGGGTCTTGGTATCGACAATGCCCGGGTGGAAGTCAGTGCCGGCGAACTGCCGATCATGGATGGCAGCGCAGCACCGTTTATCTTTCTACTGCAATCCGCAGGTGTAGTTGAGCAGAATGCGCCTAAGAGATTTCTGCGCATCAAGCAGCGGGTGCGCTACGAGCAGGGCGACATATTTGCGGAACTGTCGCCCTATGATGGATTCAGACTGCAGTACACATTGCAGTACGACCACCCGGTGTTTGCACGGCATGAGCACTCGGTGTGTGTGGATTTCTCCAGTACCACCTATGTCAAAGAGATCAGCCGCGCGCGCACCTTCGGGTTTCTTGCCGACTATGAAAAGCTGCGGGACATGAATCTGGCCAAAGGCGGCAGCCTGGACAACGCCGTGGTTGTGGATGAGCAGGGTATTCTCAACGAAGACGGTCTGCGCATCGAAGATGAATTTGCCAAGCACAAGATTCTGGATGCCATTGGCGATCTGTATCTGCTCGGCTACAGCGTGATCGGCCAGTTCACCGGGCACAAGTCAGGTCATGGCTCGAACAACCAGCTTTTGCGCAAGTTAATTTCAGAAAAAGAGGCTGGCAAGGACGTTTTCGATATTGTTACCTTCGACGATCTGAACCTCGCTCCGGCCGGCTATCAGCCGGCCCTTGCCGCCGCAGGCTGAAGCGCGGCGGACAGGGCCGAAAATCTTCCCAGGATGAGCTTCGGTTCGCAGTATCTGAGCGAGCGCGCAGGCATACTTTTCATCGCGAGCACAAGGAGTGGGCTGCTACGCCTGGCTAGATACACCCAGGACGACTTCGGTCACTCGACTGAAGCTTTCCAGCTGCTGAAGCCGGGGCAACAGCGCAGGAATCTCAAATCTCATGCGGGTCGCTACCGCGGCGCTGTGACACAGCAGGTAGGCTTTGTCGCCGCGAATGTTGGTGACTTGCACTTCTTGTCTTAATGGTGGTTCGAGGAGCGCGCGCAGCTGAGCTGTCCATTGCTTCTGATCGGACGATGTTTTGAGCAGGCGTTGTAACGGAGTAAACCGACTGTGGCTTTCGTCAAGCAAATCGTCTATCTTATGGGTCGACACGGAGGGCAATGTACCTGGGCAGTTACCTGTAGCCGTCAATGGTACTTTGGTGCCATTGTTCGCACCACCCACCCTATAATAATCAGAGCTAAAGTCATAATTGCCGTTAACGATCAGTAAGCCTAATCCATGAATATCATCCTGCTTAGAGATAAGGGGGCGCATCGTGCAATGCACTTTACCCGGCGCCAGCTTGTCGTGCTGGGAGCTGGTGTCTGCGTGCTGGCTGTGACCGGCGCATTTGCCGCGGTGCAGTGGTTGAGCGCCGATGCGGTAGATGCGGGTGTCATTGCTGAATGGCGGACCAAGATCGATAACCAGCGCGAAGAGCTGGTCACCTTGAATCAGAAAAGCCGGGCGCAGAGTCTCGCGGTGGGTCGACAGCTGGCGAAGATGCGGGCGCGGCTGTTGCGTATGGAAGCCATCGGTGCACACATGACCGAGGTAGCCGACCTCAATGACGGTGAATTCGATTTTGACGCTCCACCCGCCCAGGGTGGCCCTGTGTCCGGGGCTCAGCAGGCGCTGGAGTGGCACGAACTGGAGTTGGAGTTATTGCAGCTATCCGAGCAATTGCGGCGCCGGGAATCCGAGCTGAATATTCTCGACGAGGTTCTGACTAGCGAAGATACCCACAGCGCCTCGCTGGTGGCCGGCAGACCTGTAACCTGGGGCTGGATGTCGTCTCCTTTTGGCCAGCGGGTCGACCCGATCAACGGCAAGCCTGCCTGGCATTCCGGTGTAGATTTCGCCGGTCGTGAAGGGTCCGATGTCATTGCCGTGGCCAGCGGTGTGGTCACCTATGCCGGTGAGCGCTCCGGTTACGGCAAGATGGTCGAAGTCAGCCACGCTGATGGACTGGTGACCCGCTATGCTCATCACAAATCCATCGACGTGACTGTCGGCGATGTCGTGAAGAAGGGCGAGAAGCTCGGCAGCATGGGCAGCACCGGCAGATCCACGGGGCCGCATGTGCACTTCGAGGTGCTGAAAAACGGCCGCGCCGTGGATCCGGCGAGATACGTAGCACGCAGTTCATAGGGCGCGCCGGCTACCCCTGGCTCTCCCCCTTTTTCCAGGTACAATGCAGCGTCCTTTGAACCAGGCGCTTTGTTTGACACATGGCTAACATCTTCACCCGGCTGTTCGGCACCAAAAACAGCCGAGAACTCAAGCGTATGGGCAAGATCGTTGTCCGTATCAACGAGCTCGAGACCCGGCTGGACGAAAGCACTGACCTGCCTGCTCTGACGGCGCAATTCCGAGAAAGACTGGCCCAGGGTGAGAGGCTGGATGAGCTGTTGCCCGAGGCATTTGCAGCGGTGCGCGAGGCGGCGAAGCGCTCGCGTAACATGCGTCATTTCGACGAGCAGCTCATTGGCGGTATAACCCTGCATGAAGGGCGCATTGCGGAAATGCGTACCGGAGAGGGTAAGACGCTGGTCGCGACTCTGCCGTGTTACCTGAACGCGCTGAGCGGCCAAGGTGTACATGTAGTTACGGTGAATGACTACCTGGCCCGGCGGGACGCAGAATGGATGGGGCCGATTTACGAGACACTGGGTTTGACCGTAGGTGTCGTGCAATCCGGCCAGCATCCCGATGAAAAGCGCGCCGCCTATCAGGCCGACATTACCTATGGGACCAATAATGAGTTCGGTTTCGATTACCTGCGCGACAACATGGCGTTTACCACTGAAGACCGCTTTCAACGCGGCCTGAATTTCGCTGTGGTGGATGAGGTCGATTCGATCCTCGTCGACGAAGCGCGCACGCCGTTGATCATATCGGGCCAGGCCGAAGAGAGCACGCAACTCTACGTGACCATGAACAAGCTGGCGCCGAAGCTGGAGCAGCAGGAATTCCACGAAAAAGCCCGGGTGTTTGGCGAAGAAGAGCCGGAGCCCACTGGCGATTTCATGGTGGACGAGAAGAATCGCCAGGTCGAGCTTACAGAGCTTGGGCATGAGAAAGTGGAAGAAGAGCTCGTGCGCATGGATCTGCTGGAAGCCGGCGACAGCCTGTATTCCGCAAGCAACCTCGGCCTTTTGCATCACATGCACGCGGCATTGAAGGCGCACTATCTGTTCAAACGGGATGTGGATTACATGGCCGCTAATGGTGAAATCGTCATTGTCGACGAACACACCGGTCGCGCCATGCCCGGCCGGCGCTGGTCCGAGGGCATTCATCAGGCGGTGGAGGCGAAGGAAGGAGTGGCAATACAGAACGAGAGTCAGACCCTGGCGTCGACCACGTTCCAGAACTATTTCCGCCTGTATAACAAGCTGTCTGGCATGACCGGTACGGCTGATACCGAAGCCTTCGAATTCAGGCATATCTACGGGCTGGATGTGGTTGTCATACCCACCCACAAGCCCATGGTCCGGGACGACCGCAACGACCTGATCTTCCTCACCTTGCCGGACAAATACCAGGCTATTGTCGACGACATAAACGACTGCATGAACCGCGGCCAGCCGGTGCTGGTGGGTACTGCGTCGATTGAGTCTTCGGAATTGATCTCCAACGAACTCAACCGTCGCGCGATTGAGCACAGTGTGCTGAACGCAAAACAGCACGAGCGCGAAGCGGACATCGTGGCGGACGCGGGTCGTCCCGGCAGAGTGACCATAGCCACCAACATGGCGGGCCGGGGTACGGACATCGTGCTCGGCGGTAATCTTGAAGCCGAGCTTGGCCGGACGGGTGAAGTATCTGAAACCCGCCTTGCCGAGATCGAGCGTGAGTGGCAGCAGCGCCACGACGCGGTGTTGGAAGCCGGCGGACTGCACATCATCGGTACCGAGCGCCACGAATCCCGCCGTATCGACAACCAGCTGCGCGGTCGCGCTGGGCGTCAGGGTGATGCGGGCTCCAGCCGCTTCTACCTGTCGATGGAAGACAACCTCATGCGCATTTTTGCGTCGGACCGGGTACGCGGCATGATGGGGCGCCTGGGTATGGAAGACGGCGAGCCCATCGAGCACCGCATAGTCAACCGCTCGATCGAAAACGCTCAGCGTAAGGTCGAAGGGCATAACTTCGATATTCGCAAGAACCTGCTGGAGTACGATGACGTATCTAATGATCAGCGTCAGCTCATATATCAGCAGCGTCGTGACCTCATGGCCGCGGACGACATCTCGGAAACCATTGCCGGACTGCGCGAAGAAGTCGTATTCGATGTGTTTGCCCAGCACATTCCGCCCCAGAGCATCGAAGAGCAGTGGGATGTCGAAGGGCTGATTGAGGCCCTGCGTCTGGAATTTCACTCCGAGCAAGCCATTGCCACGTGGCTTGCCGAGGACGATCGACTCGACGAAGACAAACTGCGCGAAAAGGTGCTTGCGCAGATCGATGAGGAATACGCCGCTAAAGAAACCGAATGGGCTGATGCGGGCATCGACATGCGCATCGTCGAAAAGCAGATCATGCTGCAGATTCTCGACCAGCGCTGGAAAGAGCATCTGGCCATGATGGACCATCTGCGGCAGGGCATTCATCTGCGTGCGTATGCTCAGAAACAGCCAAAACAGGAATACAAACGCGAAGCGTTCGAGCTGTTCCAGGAGCTGCTGTACAACATAAAGCTCGATGTGGTTCGTATGCTCTCGCGCATTCAGGTGGAGCGACCCGAGGACGTCGAGGCCCAGGAACGTCAGCGCCGGGCAGCGGAAGCAGAGCGCATGGACTACCAGCATGCTGAAGCATCGGCAATGGGCGGCGGTGAGCCCCAGGCGGCACAGCCTGCAGCGCCCGAAAAAGTTGCAACGTTTGTCAGAGACGAACCCAAAGTGGGCCGCAACGAACCATGCCCGTGTGGTTCCGGCAGGAAGTACAAGCAATGCCACGGTAAAGTGGCGTGATGTCATGTGCGCCACTGTTCGCCATCGCGAAGGTGAATTATGGCGGTTGACCTGCAAGCCCCGGAAAAGCTGCTGCCGGTACCGGGCGTACGCGTCGGGGCGGCGATTGCCGGCATAAAGCAGAGCGAACGTGCCGATCTGGCCTTGTTCGAATTTGCCGAGGGCTGCCAGGTCGGGGGCGTGTACACACAATCACACTTTGCCGCCGCGCCGGTGTTACTGGCCCGCCAACGGCAACGTCACGCGCGTTGTTGGATCGTCAACAGCGGCAATGCCAACGCGGCAACCGGAGAGCCGGGCAGCCGTGATGCGGCAGGTTTATGCAGCCATGCAGCACGCCTGCTGCAGGTGGGCGATGAACAGGTTCAGCCCTATTCCACTGGGGTCATCGGCGAGCGTCTGCCTGTCGAGAAGATGCAGGCAGCACTGGATTCCGCATACACGTCCCTCTCAGAACACGGCTGGATGGATGCGGCGGTGGCGATTATGACCACAGACACCGTGCCCAAAGGTGAGTCCCGCCAGTTGGTGATCGACAGCAAAACCATCACCATCACCGGCATTGCCAAGGGCTCCGGCATGATCAAGCCCAACATGGCAACCATGCTCAGCTTCATGGCATGTGATGCGTCAGTGGCGGATGACGTGGCGCAGATGCTGGTGGAAGATGCGGTCAAACGCAGCTTCAATCGCGTTACCGTCGATGGGGACACTTCGACCAACGATTGTTTTATGCTGTCGTGTACCGGTACGGCGGGCAATGCTGCCGTTACCGGTCGGGATCATGCCGATTACCCGGCACTCAGCGCTGCGGTTACGCAGATTGCCACGCAACTGGCCCAGGCGCTTGCCCGGGACGGCGAGGGTGCGACCAAGTTCATCACCGTGCGTGTGACCGGTGGCCGCACCGAACAGGATTGCCTTGCGGTGGCTTACACCATCGCGGAATCTCCGCTGGTGAAGACGGCGATGTTCGCGGGAGACGCCAACTGGGGACGATTCTGCATGGCGATCGGCCGCGCACCCGTGACTGACCTGGACCCGAGCCGGGTTGCGCTATGGCTCGACGATGTACAGGTCGCAGAAGCTGGCCTGATGGCTGATACCTACGCGGAAGACCTTGGCGCTGCAGTGCTCGCCCAGGATGAATTCACCATTACCGTGGACCTGGGGCAAGGCAGCGCTGCTGAAACGGTGTGGACCACTGACCTCTCCTACGACTACGTGCGCATCAACGCGGAGTACCGTACCTGAATAATCAGTTCTGCAGGTCGTCGCTGTTGATGTCCTGGTGATTCGGATCGCCGGGGATCCGGTGATTTTCGCCGGCCCATTCCCCCAGATCGATGAGCTTGCAGCGTTCTGAGCAGAACGGGCGGAACGGGTTCTGCTGAGTCCATTTGACGGACTTCCCGCACGTAGGGCAGGCGATTATTCGGGATGTTTCTGACATAGCTCAAGATACTGATTGTGTAAGCTGTCGACATTCGCGTTCAGCGCTTCGAGATTGCCAACGTTTTTGATTACGTCGTCGGCCTGGGCGAGCCGCTGTTTACGGCCTGACTGGGCGCGCATGATGTTTTCTACCTGTTCCCGGCTGTTGTTGTCCCGGGCCATGGTGCGTTCCATCTGTACGGCTTCCGGGACGTCGATGACCAGTACCCGATTGCACCAGGAATGCTGGTGGGTCTCAAACAGCAAAGGGTTGGCCAGCATGACATAGACTGAGGTGGCAGAGGCGATCTGCTCATGCAGGTATTGAGTGATCAATGGGTGCAGCAGGCTCTGCAGCCAGGCACGCTCTGCAGGAATTGAAAATACCACCTGGCGCAGTGCAGCACGGTCGAGGGAGCCATCGCTGGCGAGTATGTCCGAAGAAAAGTGTTCGGCGATGCTTTCGAGCGCGGGCCGGCCGGGCTCTACCACCACGCGGCTTGCCACGTCGGCGTCGACGATGCAGATACCGTGGTGGGCGAAGCGCTCGGCAGCGGCGCTTTTGCCACTGCCGATGCCTCCGGTCAGGCCGATCAGAAACTGGGTCATGTTGTTTTATTGAAGAATCAGGGCAGAAAAACGCCCAGCACGTTATCACGAAACAACAGCGTGACCCAGCCCGCGACGGCCAGGAATGGCCCGAAGGGTATGGGCTCGGCGGACCCCTGCTTCGCTGTGAAAATGCGCGTCAGGGCGTAGAGCAGGCCGGTAGCGGCGGCGATGAGGATGATACTGGGTAGCGCCTGCCAGCCAAGCCAGGCACCCAGGGCCGCGAACAGCTTGAAGTCTCCGTAGCCCATGCCTTCTTTACCGGTGAGCAGCTTGAATGCCCAGTACACGCTCCACAGAAACAGGTAGCCCGCCACGGCACCGACAATGGCGTCGTGCAGGGGTACGAGGCCTAGCAGAAAGCCGTTGGCAATCAGCCCCAGCCACAGAATCGGATAAGTGATCTGATCGGGCAGCAGTTTGGTGTCGAAGTCGATGAAGGTCAGCGCAATCAGCATCCAGGTGCATAGGCTGGCGGCGAGACCGAACCAGGTGAAACCGAACGTGGCGATGATTGCCATACTCGCCAGCATCGTCAGTATTTCGATCGCAGGGTAGCGCAATGAGATTGGTGTGGCGCAGCCCGCGCATCTGCCGCGCAGCATGAGCCAGCTCAATACGGGTATGTTCTGCCACGCCTTGATCTGATGCCCGCAGTTCGGGCAGCGTGAGCGGGGCACCATGAGATTGAACGGCTCACCGGAAGGTTCGCGATCGCTGTTCTGCGTGGGTGCTTCGCCGGCCAGAATCTCCCGAGCCTGGCAGCGCCATTCTCGCTCCAGCATTACCGGCAAGCGGTAGATGACCACGTTTAGAAAGCTGCCGACCGACAGTGCGAACCAGATCAGTAAAACGATACCCTGCCAGCTGTAGACGGTAAGCAGTTCCATCTGTAGCCGCGATAGGTGGGTATCAGCCCACCACCGCGCCGAGTTGGAAGATGGGCAGATACATGGCGATGATCAGGCCGCCGACCAGCACCCCGAGCACTGACATGATCATGGGTTCCATGAGCGCAGTGAGGTTGTCCACTGCGTTGTCGACCTGTTCTTCGTAATAGTCGGCGGCTTTGCCGAGCATTTCGTCCAGCGCACCGGCTTCTTCGCCAATCGCCACCATCTGGGTGACCATGTTGGGAAAAACGCCAGTGTTGCGCATGGAGAAGTTCAATTGCTGACCGGTCGAGACATCATCCCGAATGCGATAGACGGCTTCGACATAGACATTATTGCCTGTGGAGCCGGCGACAGATGTCAGCGCGTCCACCAGTGGTACACCAGCGGCGAATGTTGTCGCCAGGGTGCGGGCGAAACGCGCGACGGATGACTTTTCGGTGATCTCGCCGGCGATCGGTGCCTTTAGAATCACTCTGTCGAGGGCGTCGCGAAAGGTCTTCGAGCGTTTATGCACTGCAGAAAAGGCAAAGCTGACGGCAATGATGCCAAAAACAATCATGTACCAGTAAGCCTGGGCGAATTCGGAAAAGTTGATCACCATCTGCGTGAAAGCAGGCAGTTCGGCGCCGAAACCGGCGAATACCTGCTCGAACTGGGGTACTACCTTGATCAGCAGAATGCCCGATACGATCACCGCGACAATGAGCACCGCAATGGGGTACGTCATGGCTTTGCGCACTTTGGCTTTCAGCGATTCGGTCTTTTCTTTGTACGTAGCAATTCTTTCCAGCAACTGTTCCAGCGCGCCGGACTGTTCACCAGCGTCTACCAGGTTGCAGAACAGGTCATCGAATTCGTTCGGGTGTTTACGAATTGCCGAGGCGAATGAGTTACCACTTGCGACATCCTGGCGTACTTCGCGGATCAGTTCAGCCAGTTTGGGCTTGTCGACGCCGTCAGCCACGATATCGAACGCCTGTACCAGGGGTACGCCGGCACGCATCATTGTGGACATCTGCCGGGTAAACAATGCGATGTCGGCGGGCTTTACCTTGCCGCCGCCGCCGAGCTTCAGCCGAGCGCTCTTTTTCTTCACTCGCTCGGCAACGATACCCTGACGCCGCAGCTCAGCCTTGGCGATTGCCGGCGTCGTCGATGTGATTTCGCCCTTGGTCTTGCGGCCTTGTTTATCTCTGCCTTCCCAGACGAATGTTGCAATTTCGGCCATCGTTCTTCGTTACCTGTATTGGGCTCAGTGCCCCGTAGTTACCCTGTTGGCTTCAGCAAGGCTGGTGACGCCCTGCATGACCTTAAGCAGCCCCGAGCGGCGCAGATCATTGAACCCGTGTTTTTTGGCTTGCGCGGCCAGCTGCAGGCTGTTGCCGTCTTCCATGATAATACGAGACAACTCTGGCGTTACTTTAACTACTTCATATATTCCCACACGGCCTTTGAAGCCGGCGTTGCACTTGCTGCAGCCGTCGCTGCTGGCTTCGAACACCTCAAAGCCGGTCGCCAGGTCTTTTTTGGTAAAGCCTTCTTCGGCGAGGACGTCCTTCGGTACGTCCATTGACACTTTGCATTCGTTGCACAGGCGCCTGGCAAGGCGCTGAGCAATGATGAGGTTTACAGAAGTTGCCAGGTTAAATGAGGGTACACCCATGTTGTGCAAACGGGTTAACGTTTCAGCAGCGGAGTTGGTGTGCAGTGTCGACAGCACCATGTGGCCCGTCTGAGCGGCTTTTATGGCGATTTCAGCGGTTTCGAGGTCACGAATCTCACCGACCATGACGATGTCGGGGTCCTGACGCAGGAAGGAGCGCAGCGCCGATGCGAAATCCAGCCCGACCTTGTTGTTGACGTTGACCTGGTTAATGCCTTCCAGGTTGATTTCTACCGGGTCTTCGGCGGTGGCGATGTTCAGCTGGGCGGTATTGAGGATATTCAGGCCGGTATACAGCGTCACAGTTTTACCACTACCCGTGGGACCTGTGACCAGAATCATGCCCTGAGGCCTGTGCAGGCAATCCAGGAACAGCTCCTGTTGTATGTCTTCGAAGCCCAGTGCTTCGATGCCCATCTTGGCGCTGGACGGGTCAAGGATACGTAGCACTACCTTTTCACCCCACAAAGTAGGCAGAGTATTGACCCGGAAGTCGATGGCCCGCGTTTTAGACAGCTTCATCTTAATGCGGCCATCCTGAGGTGTGCGTCGCTCGGAGATATCCATTTCCGACATCACTTTGAGACGCGCAGCCAGGCGCGTGCCCAGGTTGGCTGGGGGCGTGCTAACGACATGCAGTATGCCGTCGGTACGAAAACGCACCCGGAACGACCTCTCATAGGGTTCGAAGTGAATATCCGAAGCACCGGTCTTGATGGCGTCGAGCAGCATCTTGTTTACGAAGCGGACGATGGGCGTGTCGTCGGTGGCTGTGCCTGCGTCTTCTTCCGCCTGATCGGGCTCCTCAAAGGCGTCCATATCAAGATCTTCGAGATCGTCGCCTTCGATATCGCCCAGACCGCTATCCTCCTGGGCATTGAGGAACTGATCAATCAGCTGCGAGAGCTTGTCTTCCTCGACCAGTACGGGTTCGGTGTTTACGCCGGTCTGGAATTTAATTTCATCCAGCGCCTGCAGATTCGTCGGGTCAGAAACGGCAACGAATAACCTCACGCCCCTGCGCACCAGCGGCAGGGCGTTGTGCTGTCGGATCAGTTGTTCTTTGACGAGATTTTTGGGAATGGAGTCGAAGTCGAAACAGCTCAGATCCATGAGTGGTACGCCGAATTCCTCCGCCGCGCTTGCGGCAATGGCTTTGGCTTCGACCAAGCCGTTCTGCACGAGGTAGCTGACCAACGGTGTGGTCGCATTGCGTGCGTCATCGTTCGCCCGAGTGGCAACTTCAGCGTCTATTAGCCCCTCGTCGACGAGTTTCCTCGCGAGACCGCTTATTGGTATCGGGTCGCTTGCCATATTTTCCGCTGATGTCCCTTTCAACATTAAAGAAACCGCGCCCCTCATCTGGAGTGGTGGCTTCTTATACTGAGGGTCTAACAATACCTAGCCTTAGCCTGCAAAGTGTATGCGTGCTTCACGAGGGTGTCGATAAGTGGATCACAATTTTGTCTTCGCGATTTTTCCTGGCTGGAACTGCGGAAATCGCGCCTATTCCAGTAGATGATGACAGGTAACCCTGCCAGGGTTGAGTGCCCAATCGGGGCAGCAAGCGCATTCGATGGCCTGGTGATTGCCCCGAAGTGTCAGCTTATGACCCCTGAAGTCGCCGCACGGCGCCTACGTGCGCGCGTCGAATGAGCTTACGGGCAATCTGTGGAATGGCGCACGGAATCGTAACCCGTTGATATATATATTCAATTCGATCTTGTTGTGGTTTGGCGTCAAGAGTTGGCACGGAGTTTGCTTGGACAATTGACGACAGGCGCGGCTTACGTGAGCAAAGTCCACGCTGCCACGTTTTAAATATTGAAAGTAACGGAGTTTGTTTCCAAATGAAAAACGCAATGCAAAAGGGTTTCACCCTGATCGAATTGATGATCGTGGTAGCTATCATCGGCATCCTGGCCGCTGTGGCTCTGCCCGCTTATCAAAGTTACATCACCACAGCTAACACCGCTAAGGTCAATACGCACTATGAAGAAGGCGTAGACTACGTACGCGCTGAGCTGCAGCGCCGCCGCGCCGGCATTCAGATGGGTGCGGAGACCCGCGCTGACGCCAGTGCCGCTACCGACTCGAGCGCTGAGTGGATCACTATGCTGCGCGCCGAGATCGGTGCTGAGAAGTTCGACCGTAGTTCTCCGGAAGGTGCAGCTGCGTTCCTGGCTGACGGTTCATCTGATGCGAACGGCCAGGTTGGTATTACGGCTGCGGGCTCAATCGCGAGTGCAGACCTGACGGTTGACCTCGAGCGTCCGGCGTACGGTGACTTCTCTGCTACGGCTTCTACTCGGGTATCGTGGTAAGCAAAGACTCGACTCGAGAGTCAGATTTTGGATCAGCCAACATGATCCATACAATTCGAAAGGGGCGGCACCTCAGCAGTGTCGCCCTTTTGCCTTATGGCCGAGAATCAAGTGTATGGGTGTCGATTTCGGATTGACCATGACCGATAGCGTAAAGATCTATAGGGACTCTTTTGCTGAGCCGGCTGCTCGCAAAACGGCCGGTTATACGTTGACGGAACTGATGATCACCCTGGTGATCGTTGGTGTGCTGATGTCATTTGCCCTGCCTGCTTATCAGAGCTATATCGCCACCGCCGATGAAGGCGTGGTGGTCAGTAACATTCAGAGCATGCGTATGTTCCAGGAAGATTACTTCCTGCGTAACGGGTCTTACGGGGTCAACCTTGCCAATATTGCTGCCATTGAAGCTGAGATCGGCTGGGACCCGCAGAGTGATGATGGCATTACCTACTCGATCGCTGACGGTGACGGGTCAAGTTACAGCGTTACAGCGGTGCATCCCGACGGCCTGACCGTGTGTATCACCTATCCGGCCAATACACGTTGCTGAAACCGTAAATTGTGCTGCGCACAACGGCTTACATGCGCCGCGATACGGCTTTATTCCACCTTTTAAAACAAGTATTCTGCGCGGCCTGAAATCGCCGCGTTTGTTGTGCGGTGTGGCATACTCGCCGGAATAGCTCAGTTGGTAGAGCGACTGATTCGTAATCAGTAGGTCCGCAGTTCGATTCTGCGTTCCGGCACCAATGTCTGCACATCCAGCCCTGCACATCCATCAAAGTACAAGAGCAAAAACATCGATTCCCCGGCGCCGTCCTCGAGCCTACCCAGCATCAAACCGAGCCATAGCATCGGTGCTTATTGCAGGGTCGCGTGGCTTTTTGCGTGTTTTTTGTGCAGCTGTTTTTTTTATGGCGTGGGTTTTAATCTCGCCTTCGCACTGTGTGCGCTGCTCGGGCCCCTTGGTGTGTTAATCAGCCTGCGGGTAGAGCGCGCAGCAGTGAGCATCACCGCGCGGCCCGCCTTTGTGCTGACCTGCCTGGGTGCGTTGCTGCTGATCATGGCGCACCATCTTTTCGCGTCGATCAGTCCCGATACCAGCTTTGCCCCAGCCATCATTCTGGGGGCTTTGCCACTGTGGGCGCTGACCGTCTGGCTGCTGCCTGAACGTGGTCTCCTGTACCGGGGAATTTTCCTGTTGGTATTCGCGTTTGCCGCCATTTCTACCGGCGAGTACGTGTTTGCCGGCAAGCGCGCTCATGCCCCGCTTTGGGATCCGAACAACTACGTGACGTTGCTGTATCTCGTCTGGATCCCGTGGGCCTTGTTGTCTGTTCGAGATTGCGAGGGCGCAGGGACGGGGCTGCGAATACTGGCGGGCACGGCATTGTTCTGTATTGCCCTGCTTGCCACCCATTCACGCTTCGCCATGCTGGTGATTGCGGGCGTGGGTGTTCTGAGCGTGCTGGCGTCGTGGCGTTTCAGGTTGCCGTGGCAGGGTGCGGCTTGGCTGCTTGCCGGTATTGCCGTTGCTGTGCTGACCTATGTTGCCGGTGAAGCATTGCTCGTCCAGGGTGGCGGGTCGCTGCAGGTTGCCGTTGAGTCCGGTGCTGAAAGTGAGCGCTGGCAGATGCTGCAGGCGGCATTTGACGGCATTCAGCGTGTTGGTGGTTTGAGCGGTTCCGGGTTGTACACCTTTACGCTGCTGTATCCTATGTTGCGTTCAACCGGGGAGCAGGGCACCACCGGTGAATTCGTCCATAATGACTATGTGCAACTCATGCTGGAAGGCGGTATCTGGCTGACTCTGCCGATGCTGCTGCTCTGTGCGGCGCTGGCGCTGACCATCTTCCGTCGCGTAGCGGCGGGGCGGGAACTGGATGTCAGGCTCGCTTTCGTTGTGGCCATGGGGTTCGCCGCATTGCACGCCCTGGTCAACTTCGTGTTTTATGTACTGCCTCTGACGATTCTGTTTGGCGTGCTTCTGGGCGGTGCCTTCGCCCCGCATCTTCAGGTTGTTTCGGAGCACGCAGGCCCTGCTGGCCGGGCTCAAGTCGGTGCGGCGTGGGTTCGGCTCGGGAAATGGCTGGTGATTGTGCTGTTAATCCTGAACTCTGCGCTGCTGGCGCTGGACGCGTTGACCTATGGTGTATTTGCAGGACAGCTGTATGTGCCAGGGGCCAGCACCCTGCGGGCCAACTCCGAACGGATGCAGAGCTTCGCCGAATTTGCGCAGAGGGTGAATGGGCGGCGCGGTGTGCCGGTACTGGCCCAGGCGCAGCTGCATGAAGCCCAGCTGGCGAGTGGCATCACGCCGCTTGCCCTGGCCCAGGCCCGCCTGACCTACCAACGCGCCATTGAAGTGGACCCGTGGAATCCCATGGCGTTTACGCGATTTGCCGGGTTTCTTGAAAGATACCCTGCTGCGGCAGAGGGCGTAGACCGAGGCGAATTGCTGTATCAGGCGCTGGCGCTGAATCCGGCGCGAGTAGCAACGAATGCCAGGTTGCTGGCATACCACCGGGAATTGGGCGAAGGTCAGGCCGTTCTGGGTATCGCGAAAAACATCATTGCCTGGTGCGAAACCATGCGCCGCACTGACGTGCAGGCCACTGATCATTTGTTGGTGGCGGTATTCGAGATCAGTGTGATAGCCGGCGATAGTCAGATGACGCAGCGGGTTGAAAGCTGCAGGTTGCTCGACGTATCAGCCGATGGCGCTGCGCGGGCGCCCACGTGGATGATGCGGTGGCTGCGGTCTCAGCGCCCGTCGGGCGACTGACAGATCAATATGCCAGGACCCTGAGCAGACCGAGAGGCTCACCGCCGCTTTCTCGAAAGCCCACATAGCCGTAAGTGTAACGGGTTGAGAGTATGTAGAAGCGGTAGTCTTCTGCGGAGCCACCATGTTTTGCCACCCACTCATCGATGGCCTCCGGGCCGCCTTCTTTGGCGAATATGATCGCAGGATCCAGCGCGTTGCTGATGAACTGTTGATGATCGGTGCTGAAAGGTATGTAGTTTTCTGTTGCCGTGGCGATGAGCTTGCCCTGTTTGAAAGTGGCGGAACGGAATTCCGCTTCTGCGATTGGGTCTTGCGGTATCTCTACAAGCACCCACTTCGGATCATCACCGGGAAAGCTGGTAAGGTCCGGCAGCGCGGTATCGTCGCTGAAATCGTCATCTGTCATGACGGTGAACCGGCCATCGTTGAACGCCACCAGTTGCGGCCGTTGCTCATACACGACATAGGTTCCCGCAAACAGGCAGACAAACTGCAGCAGGCCGATGAGGGCGAGATCTGTTTTCAGGCCCGGCTTGCCGGCTTTGAACACGATGAGCGTCAGCGTCGGTCCCAGCACAAGGTCTACGCCGATGATGATGCGGATGCCCTGCCAACCGCCATCTGTGTCGAAAAACAGGCCGGGATACCACTCGAACACCACCAGATACGCGAGCACGAAGAAGATCGCCAGGCTGATGCCCAGGTGTATGGCGAACGCGCTGAATCTGCTCATTGCTCCAGTCCTTGAACAATACCGAAGAAAAAACCTGCCGTTAGAAGCTGAATGAAACGCTACTCGATGAACCGCATGGACAGATCCAGCGGATCGATGCTCTTGGTCAGGTCTCCAATGGAAATATAGTCCACACCGGTGGCTGCGATTTCGGTGATGGACTTCTCATCTATGCCGCCGGAAGCTTCCAGCTTAGTCTTTCCGGCGGCGCGTTCTACGGCGGTCACCGTATCGGCGATCGAGAAATTGTCGACCATGGCGATATCCGCGCCTGCTGCGATGGCCTCGTCCAACTCTTCGAGGTTTTCCACTTCGACTTCGAGCAGCATGCCGGGATTAGCCTGGCGCGCCTCACCTAGGGCTGCAGTGATACTACCGGCCGCGGCGATGTGGTTTTCCTTCAACAGGTAGGCATCGTACAGCCCCAGTCGGTGATTGCGGCCTCCAACGCAGGTGACCGCGTACTTCTGGGCGATGCGCAGGCCCGGGATGGTTTTGCGGGTGTCCAGCAGTACGGTGGAACTGCCCCGTAGTAAGTTGCAGTAAGCGGCGGTTGTAGTCGCGGTGCCAGACAGCAGTTGCACGAAATTGAGCATAGTGCGTTCCGCCGTGAGCATGGAGGCCGCCGGGCCGGTCAGACGGAACAGCGTCTGATCGGTGTACACTCGCTCGCCGTCTTCAACCCGGGCTTCGACGGTGATGTCTGGGTTGATTTGTCGAGCGGTTTCTACGACCCAGGGCAAGCCGCAGAATATGCCGTCCTGCCGGGTGATGACCTGGGCTATGGCGGGCTCGTCGGCGGGGATCAGTTGAGCTGAAACATCGCCCCCGCCTACGTCCTCTTTGAGAGCGTCGCTGACGTTGCGTGCAACGGCTTCGAGCAGAACTTCTTTTTCCATCATGAACTTTTCAATAATCTGGTGCAAAGGTGCGTGGTATGCTTCGATAATTGTAATGTCGTACGTGATTTTGTTCGACCATGGTTGTAACCGACCAGCACAGACTAGACGCGGCAAAGTGGTTGCCGAGCCCCCATTTTGATGAACGCCCGGCATGTGCTGGCGTCGAGCTCGTTGTAGTGCACTGTGTTTCTCTGCCGGAAGGCGAGTATGGCACCGGCTATCCCCAGGCGCTGTTTCTGGGTGAACTCGATGTTCGAGCACAGCGATCGTTTGCCGAGCTGGAAGGTTTGCGGGTGGCCCCGCACCTCATGATCGAGCGGAGCGGGGCGCTGTTGCAGTTCGTTGCGTTCGACAAGCGAGCCTGGCATGCCGGACTTTCCCGCTGGCGGGGCCGAGATGGATGCAACGACTATTCCATCGGCATTGAGCTGGAAGGGTGTGTTGGCGACGAATACACGCAGCCTCAGTATCAGGCGCTGCAACAAGTCATTGGTGCGTTGCTTGCGCGATACCAGAGCTTGTCCATCGATAGCGTTGTTGGCCACAACGAAATCGCCCCGGGGCGTAAAGAAGACCCGGGTCCTGGTTTTGATTGGTCCGCCCTGATGACGCATGTACACACGGCTTTTGCGTGTGACTCAAGCGCCTGTTATTAACAGCTATACTTAGCGAGCAAAATTGCAATTACCGGCGCTGCCGGCTGCGACTAACGGATCTTTTGGCAGTAAAACAGCAGAGAAGGACGATGGCTTATCCTCGATTGGAAGACAGTAATGCCGAAGAAACCCGGGAGTGGCTGGCGTCATTGGAATACATCCTCGAAAACGAGGGTATAGAACGGGCGAATTTCCTGTTGGAGCGTCTGTCGGCGCGGATGACCCGCACCGGCGCGCGGCTGCCCTATACGATCACTACGGCGTACCGCAATACCATACCGTCGGCGAAAGAAGCGTCTATGCCCGGCGATCTGTTCATGGAGCGTCGCATCCGCAGTCTGATCCGCTGGAATGCGCTCGCCATGGTGGTACGCGCCAATCAGCGGCCTGGTGATCTGGGCGGGCACATTTCCAGCTTCGCCTCATCGGCTACCCTTTATGACGTTGGCTTCAACTACTTCTTCCGGGGCCCCGAGGGTGATAATCCCGGCGACCTGATTTATTTTCAGGGCCACGCCGCGCCAGGCGTCTACGCGCGTTCATTTCTTGAAGGGCGGCTCAGCGAAGCCCAACTCGACAGCTTTCGTCGCGAAGTTGACGGTGAGGGCCTATCGTCGTACCCGCACCCCTGGCTGATGCCGGATTACTGGCAGTTTCCAACCGTTTCCATGGGTCTTGGGCCACTGCAGGCGATCTATCAGGCCCATGTCATGAAATACCTCGACAGTCGCGGCCTGGTGGAAATGGGCGACCGCAAAGTCTGGGCGTTTCTCGGTGACGGTGAGACCGACGAGCCGGAATCGTTGGGTGCTCTGTCGTTAGCGGGGCGCGAGAAGCTGGATAACCTGATCTTCGTGGTCAACTGTAACCTGCAGCGCCTCGATGGGCCGGTGCGCGGCAACGGCAAGATCATTCAGGAACTCGAGGGCTACTTCCGGGGCGCCGGCTGGAATGTCATCAAGGTAGTCTGGGGCCGGTTGTGGGATCCGCTGTTTGCCCGGGACGAGCGTGGGCTGCTGCAGCAGCGTATGAACGAAACCGTGGACGGAGAGTACCAGAACTTCAAAGCCAAGGGCGGCGCCTACGTGCGTGAACATATGTTCAGCAAGGATGAAGAACTGAAAAAGATGGTGGAGAATCTGTCTGACGACGACATCTATCGTCTCAATCGGGGTGGGCACGATCCTTACAAAGTGTACGCCGCCTACCATGCGGCGACCCAGCACAAAGGTGAGCCAACTGTGATCCTGGCCAAGACCATTAAGGGTTATGGCATGGGAGATGCTGGTGAGTCGGAAAACGATACGCACCAGGTCAAGAAACTGAATCTGGATGAGCTCAAACACTTCCGTGATCGCTTCGACATTCCGCTGACCGACAAGGACCTGGAGACGGTTCCCTACTTCAGGCCCGCGGATGACGCCCCGGAGATGATTTACTTCCGCCGCAAGCGCGAGGCGCTGGGCGGGCCGATTCCCCAGAGGAATCCGGATCAGACCAAGCTGCAGATTCCTGATGTGTCCGCATTTGAATCCCAGTTGAAGGGCACCGGTGAGCGCAATATCAGCACCACTATGGCGTTTGTGCGAATCCTCGCCACGCTGGTTCGTGACAAGCACATAGGTAAGCGGGTGGTGCCCATCGTTCCTGACGAGGCGCGCACTTTCGGTATGGAGGGTATGTTCCGACAATTGGGCATCTATTCCTCGGTGGGCCAGTTGTACGAGCCGGAAGATGCTGACGAGCTCAACTCCTACCGTGAGTCGAAAGATGGTCAGGTGATGGAAGAAGGTATCAATGAGGCGGGCGCATTTGCTGCCTGGTTGTCGGCGGCAACAAGCCACAGCACGCACAGCTACACGCTGATGCCGTTCTATATCTATTATTCGATGTTTGGGTTCCAGCGCATCGGTGACCTGGCCTGGGCAGCTGGCGATCTGCAGGCGCGGGGTTTTCTGCTGGGTGGCACCGCGGGTCGCACCACGCTGAATGGCGAGGGCCTGCAGCATCAGGATGGCCACAGCCACCTGCAGGCATCCACCGTCCCCAACTGTATCAGCTATGACCCCTGCTACAACTACGAGCTGGCGGTAATCATTCACGACGGTATGCGGCGGATGTTCGTCGAGCAGGAGCCGCTGTTTTACTACATCACGGTAATGAATGAGAACTACCAGCACCCGGTCATGCCCCAGGGTGCCGAAGAAGGCATTCTCAAGGGCATGTATCTGCTGCGCAGCCTGGGCGACGATACCGTCAAGAAGGTGCGTCTGCTCGGCTCTGGCACGATTCTGCGGGAAGTGGAAGCGGCGGCGCAGACACTGCACGATGACTACGGCGTGAGCGTGGAAATCTGGAGTGTAACGAGCTTTACCGAACTGGCGCGGGACGCGCAGGATATAGAGCGTTGGAATCTGCTGCATCCGGACGAAGCCCCGCGGCAAAGCTACGCGGCTCAATGCCTGGCGGGCGATGCGCCGGTGGTGGCGGCTACTGACTACGTCAAAGCAATCGCCGAGCAGCTGCGGGGCAGTTTGAGCGCGCCGTATCACGTGCTCGGCACGGATGGTTTCGGGCGCAGCGATACCCGCGAGAAACTGCGTCACTTCTTCGAGGTGGACCGCAATTTTGTTGCCCTCGCGGCGCTGTCGAAGCTGGCCGCGGCCCAGGTCGTTTCCAGTAAAGAAGTTGCTGATGCCCGGGACCAACTCGGTATCGACCCGAACAAATCAAACCCGCGTCTCAGTTAAGGGCTGGAAGAAGGTATGGAAATCACCATTCCCAATCTGGGGGACATCGATGAAGTCGAGGTCATAGAACTCTGTGTGGCGCCGGGTGATCACGTTGCTGTGGAGGAGGCGCTGCTGGTCATTGAATCAGACAAGGCCTCCATGGAAATTCCCTCTCCCGTAGCCGGTGTGCTGCAGTCCTTTACCATTGCCATTGGCGACATGGTCGGCGAGGGAACGGTGGTTGCCGTCGTGGAGGCCGATGGCACTGATGAAGCGCCGGGCGACGCGACAGACTCGCCGCAGGCAGGAGCATCGCCAGCCGCTCCTGTCGCTGCTCCCCAATCCGCGGCTGACCCAGCTCATGCGGAAATCGAAGTGCTGGTTCCGGACATCGGCGATGCTACCGGCGTAGTGGTTATTGAAGTTGCCGTTGCTGAAGGTGATGAGGTCGCCATCAACGATCTGCTGGTGGTCCTCGAATCTGACAAAGCCTCCATGGAAATCGCCGCAGAGCATGCCGGCACCGTGACCAGGGTTGCCGTTTCGGTTGATCAGGAAGTAGAGCAGGGCACCCATATCGCTACCCTTGCCATGCCGGATGGTGCAATAGCCGAGATTCAAACCCCGGCTGCGGCAACGGAAGCTGCGGCGGGCGAGGCAGGCCCGACATCACCATCGGCCCCCGCTGGGCCAGCGAAAACGGAGGTCCCCGGCACAGCCATGGCTGAGCAGAATACGCTCGCCAGTGCGGCGCGGGTATATGCCGGACCTGCGGTAAGGCGACTCGCCCGGGAATTGGGCGTAGACCTTTCGCAAGTGAAAGGCAGCGGTAATCGTAATCGTATTGTCAAAGACGATGTCAAAGCCCACGTCAAGAATCTGCTCAGCGCGCCATCTGGCGCCGCCGCGGGCGGTGGCGGCTTGCCGATGGTGGCCGAAGTGGACTACGCCAGATTTGGAGAGGTCGAACTGGTGGATTTGTCGCGCATCCAGCAGCGGGGTGCGGATAATCTGCACCGCAGCTGGGTGAATCTGCCCCATGTCACCCAGCATGACGAAGCAGACGTGACTGATCTGGAAACGTTCCGCGCTTCGCTCAAAGAGGAAGCCTCCAGCCGTGGCGTGAAGATCACGCCGCTGTCGTTTCTGGTTAAAGCGGTTGCCGTGGCGTTGCAGGAGCACCCGAACTTCAACTCTTCTCTGCACAGCGATGGCAAACAACTGGTGCGCAAGAAGTACATCAATATCGGCATGGCGGTTGATACGCCGGAAGGCCTGGTGGTGCCGGTGGTGAAAGCGGCGGATACCAAGAGCATCTGGCAGTTGTCCGCGGAAATTGCTGAGCTGTCCGAGAACGCGCGCAATCGTAAGCTGGGCATGGACGATCTGCAGGGGGGAACCTTCAGTATTTCCAGCCTCGGCGCGTTGGGGGGCACCGGCTTTACGCCGATCGTCAATGCGCCGGAGGTGGCCATTCTCGGAGTGGGCAGATTGCTCACCAAGCCGTTGTGGGATGGTGAGGCTTTCCAGCCGCGCAGAGTGCTGCCCTTATCGCTTTCCTACGATCATCGGGTGATCAACGGCGCAGATGGCGGGCGCTTCATGCTGTTTCTGACTCAGGTGCTCGAGGACATCCGGCGTCTGTCGCTGCTTTGACGGGGGCCGGTCAGGCTTTACTGGGTCCCTGCCACTGCTGCTCCTCGCCCTGACTGAGCAGACGCGCAAGCACGAAAAAAAGGTCGCTCAGCCTGTTCAGATAGCGAACCGCTCCCTGGTAAGCTTCGGGCGGCTCGTCCATTTCATTAATGCGGCCCCAGACTTCTGTTTCTGCCCTTCGACATACCGCGCGGCACACATGGGCCTGTGAGGCGGCCTGGCCGCCGCTCGGCAGGACGAATTCGGTGAGCGCCGGCAGATCGGCATTGATCGAAGTGGTGAGTGCTTCCAGCGACTCCAGATCCGGGACTGGATAGTCCCCTTCCATGGCGAACACCGCCCCCATGTCAAAAAGTGACTGCTGAATCTCGCGCAGAGACTGCTGGTGCCGATGGTCGACCAGCGCCTCCAGCAGGCCGATGTGGCTGTTGAGTTCGTCCACCGCGCCGATGGCGCGCATGTGCTGCTCGTGCTTGCCGAGTCTGCGCCCGGTAGCCAGGCTGGTGGTGCCTTTGTCTCCAGTACGAGTGGTGACGCGGCTTATGCGACGACGTTCAGACATCTTGCTGGTATCGGGTCATATCAGGCCTGATCGGAGGCGCTCCAGGCGACCAGGTCTTCGGTTGAGTACGCGCGTACGGTGATGATGCCGGTTTCGAAAGAGCGATTGAGGCCCTGACGGGAGAACTCGAGGAACTGCTCCGCGTTGGGGTGCCCGGTACCGGCATCGGCGGCGCTGATGCTCACGCCCACGACGACGGGAATGTAACCTTCGCCGGTCTTGAACGAGTGCATGTAAAGGTTGTCGAAAACGCGCCGGAACGACTTCGACGTGCAGTTCTGCAGAGACTCCTGCAGCGTAATTACCGCAAAAATGTTTTGCGCAGGCCGTGTGACCAGATCCAACGGTCGCACCAGATGGCGGATCTTGGCACTGATGCCGGACATCAGTTCATCGATGCTCGATTCTTCGAACTGGTTGGTAACCACATCTAGATTGTTGATGCCTACCAGCAACAGACACGCCGCGCCGCCGCGATTTTCCGATTGCTGTAATGTCGCGCTGAGGCGGTCCAGGGTAAATTTCTCATTGCCCAGTCCAGTAACCGGATCCACCAGGTCAGTGTTCTGCAGGTCGTTAACCCTGCGTTGCAGGGTCCGGTTGGATTTGAGCAACTTGTTTTCCCGGGACACGATTCGCTGGGCCGCGGCTACCCGCATCAGCAGCTGCTCGCGCAACTGAGCTTTATTCATGAAGTCGTCGACGCCGGATTCGAATGCGCTTTGCAATGCGTCGACGTCGTCCCGGGCAATCATCAGCATGACATAGGTGAATCTGTCGGCGTCGCGATCGAGGTCTTTGACCTTGCGTGCAAATTCAATGCCGTCCATGGAGGACATCAGCCAGTCTGCGATGACGATGGAGGCAGACCGCTTCTCCATGGATCGTAGTGCTTCCAGCGGATTGTTGGTCATGCGCACATTAGTGAAACCGCCGGCGCGCAGCACTTTGGCGATGATGGTGCTGGAAAACTTCGCATCATCTACAACCACAATTGGGACGTCAGATTCGGTCATACGATGGCGCTTTTGCCTGCTCGTGCGGGTAAACGGGCAACCTTTATGTGTGAGCCAAAGTGACATGTCAAGGCTTGATTCGTAAACTGCGAACCTACAACGCGTTTCAAAGAGAAATCAGCCATGCCATCGTTCGACATCGTTTCTGAAGTAGATCAACAGGAGATTCGCAATGCCGTTGATCAGGCCACCCGCGAACTGCGCAATCGGTTTGACTTCCGTGGTATCGATGCATCGATATCACTGGAAGACGGCGGCGTGCTGATAGCCGCCCCGGAAGAATTTCAGATCAGGCAGCTTGAAGACATTCTGCGGGACAAGTTGGCCAGCCGGGGCGTGGACGTGCGTTATCTCGAGCCGGGCGATGTCGAAGGCGCGGGCAAAGTCAAACGCAAAACCTATGGCCTGCGTCAGGGTATTGACCGCGACACCGCCAAGCAGATAACCAAAATGACCAAGGACTCAAAGATCAAAGTGCAGGCCCAGGTCAATGGTGAAAAAGTGCGGGTTACCGGCAAGAAGCGCGATGATCTGCAGGCGGTCATGGCCCTGCTGCGGGAAGCGGATATAGCATTGCCGCTGCAGTTCGACAACTTCCGCGATTGATCTGGCAACCGATGCCGATACCCCGATGAACACCGGCCGGCGCGACTGGCTTAGCGCGCTGCGCGCCCTGGCCCACCCCAGGGTCGTCACCATGCTGTTTCTGGGCCTGTCGGCCGGGCTACCCCTGTTCCTGATTTTTTCCTCCCTGTCGCTGTGGTTGCGCGAGGCGGGCTTGGACCGCGCAACGGTAACGTTCTTCAGTTGGGCCGCACTGGGCTATTCGTTCAAATTCGTGTGGGCGCCGTTGGTTGATCGCCTGCCGCTGCCGGTATTGACTCGAACCCTGGGTCGCCGGCGGGGCTGGATGCTGCTTTCCCAGCTATGCGTGATGGCTGCCATCGCGTGGATGGCCCTGACCGATCCGGCCGGCGGTGAAGCTGCCCTGATCAGCATGGCCATGGCGGCGGTGGCGCTGGGGTTTTCGTCGGCAACCCAGGACATCGTCATCGATGCATATCGCATCGAGTCTGCTGAAGACGATCTGCAGGCCATGATGTCGGCTACGTACATAGCCGGCTACCGTGTCGGGACCCTGGCTGCGGGAGCAGGCGCGCTGTTTCTCGCCGCCCAGTTCGGCTCTGCGCTGGGCGGCTACGACTACCAGGCCTGGAAGTACACCTACCTGGCGATGGCGGGACTCATGCTGGTGGGCGTGATTACCACGCTGGTAATCCGCGAACCGCAAGTGACCCGCAACAGCCAACTGGTCGAGCGGCGCAGTGCGCGGGAGTATGCAGGGTTCGTCGGTCTGTTCGTTCTGGCGGTGGCGGCGTTTGCCGGTGTCTTCAGTTCGAGCGCCCCGCTGGTCGACTGGCTGGTCGCCGTTCTGCAGAGCATGATTGGAACCAATGCTGCCGGCTTTGCCGGCCAGTTGGTGCGCTTGATTGCGAGCCTGGCGGTCGCTGTGTGTGTAGGCTGGCTGATTGCTCAGTCGCCGCTGGTGGCGCGGGAAATGGTCGTTGAAACTTATGTCGCGCCTGTTAGGGAATTCTTCGAGCGTTTCGGCATGCGTATCGCTGTACTGCTGCTGTTGCTGATTGGTCTTTATCGCATTTCCGATATCGTGCTCGGTGTTATATCCAATGTATTTTATCAGGACCTGGGGTTTTCCAAGCAGGATATCGCGCGCGTGGTCAAAACCTTCGGTCTGTTCATGACCATACTGGGCGGGTTCGTCGGCGGTATACTGGCGTTGCGCTATGGCGTCATGAGAGTGCTGTTCGCTGGCGCTCTGTTGACCGTTGTGACTAACCTGTTCTTCATCGCGCTGGCGGTGGTCGGCAACAACGAGTTGCTTCTATACCTGGTGATTTCCGCCGATAATCTCACCGCTGGGCTGGCCAGCGCCGCGTTCGTGGCGTTTCTGTCGAGTTTGACCAGCGTTCGATTCACCGCGGTGCAGTATGCGATATTCAGTTCGCTGATGACGCTGCTGCCCAAGCTGGTGGGCGGCTACTCTGGCACCATCGTCGATGCGTTAGGGTACGTCGACTTCTTCATCATCGCCGCCTTGCTCGGGGTCCCGGTGCTGGCGCTGGTTTGGCTGGTAGGCCGTGTGGTCGATGTTGACCCGCCGCCGCGCGAATCGGACCATGTTCCGCAATCAGATGGGAGAAGTTAGCGTGACTCAGACAACCCAACACCTCGGGGCAGTACTCTACCCTGGTTTCGAAATGCTCGACGTATTCGGTCCGCTGGAGATGTTTTCCATGCTTGGCCCGGACGTCTTGCGAATTCATACCGTTGCTGAACAGGAGGGGCCGGTGGGCGCGGCCCTTGCCGCCGAAGTCGGCGTTGGACCCAAGGTGGTTGCCGAGCACGGCTTCGATACGAGTCAGGAACTGGATCTGCTGCTGATACCCGGGGGGTTCGGTACCTTGCCGGAACTGCACAACGAGGCGCTGATGAGCTTCCTGCAATCCCGCGCCTGCCGCGCTCAGATCGTTGCATCTGTGTGCACGGGTTCCGCGCTGCTGGCCAGAGCCGGCCTGCTGGACGGACACAGGGCAACCAGCAACAAGCAGTTGTTCGCGCTGGCCGCTCAACAAAGCGACAAAGTCGAATGGGTGGAGCAGGCGCGCTGGGTTGAAGATGGGAAGTTTTATACGTCATCGGGCGTATCTGCGGGAATGGATATGAGTCTGGCCATCATTGCCCGGCTCGCCGGCGAGGAAGCGGCAGATACGATCAGCAAGGCCACGGAGTACACGTGGCATCGCGATGCCGATAATGACCCGTTTGCTGCTGAGCTGAACAGTCTCGCCGGGCAGATGGGACTGACTCAGGCCTGAAGGTTGCGCAGCAGGCGGACGGCTCTGGCCATGCATCTAATCCTTCGCATCTGCCTCCCACAAATGCCCATTGGCCGCACGTTTACCGACGAAACTGACACCGTCCTGCTCCAACAAAGCGCGCTGTCGGGCTTCGCCGCCGCCGCGCAGGGCGATGGTCAAACCTGCCTGTACCACTCGAAACCACGGCAGTTTCGACCCTTTCGGCAGATCCCGCATGGTTCTGCCGACCAGCCTGGCATGACTGGGCATGCCCGCAAGACGGGCCACCTGGCCGTAGGTGGCCACTTTGCCGGACGGAATCATGGAGACCACCTGCCAGATGCGGGCACGGGGGTCGTCGGGGTCTAACTCGCTCAATCTTTGGGTCCCAGACCGTCCAGATTCAGCAATGGGATTGCGTCACCGCCCGAGACCTGGGGCAGTCGACCGTCCCACTGTTCTGCGATGCGCAGTTGTATCAAGGCCGGGTTGTCCTTCAACGCTTCGGCCTCGAGGCGGATAGCGTCTGCCCGGGCTTTCGATGCGACTTCGATCTGATAAGCCTCGGCGTCTGCCGCCAGGGTGCGTTCCGCGGCTGCTGCTTCGGCCTGGGTGACGCGACGCAGTTTTTCGTTTTTCGCTTTGAGGGCTTCCTGTTCGGCGCGCACCTTGTCTTCGATGGCGCGGTTGAACTCAGCAGAGAAGTCAAAGTCGGTGATGGCTACGTTGGCCAGGCTCAGAGCGCCGATCACCTCCTTCTGTGCCAGGGTCGCATCGATGAAGGCTTGAATGGCCGATTGAATCTGTATTTTCACCTCGGCACGCTTGGTGATCAGCTGCTCGGCGGTGTATTGCGCCGTTACCGCCTTGACCGATTCGAGAATCGCCGGAGACACAAGGGTTGACTCAACCACCTCACGACGACCGATCTTCTGATAGGTCAGTGGCATGACCGGACCCGACATCGAGTACTGGACGGCAACCCTGGTGCTCACCACCTGCAGGTCTTTAGAAGCTGCACTGGCCTGGCTTTCCGCCTTGCGCAAACGGATATCGACTTCTTCAACCTGATCTATGAAGGGTTTTTTCAGATGGAACCCCTCCTGGAGAGGCTCGGGTTGTACTGCGCCGAGAGTCTTGACCACGCCGACGTGGCCGGCGTTGATGACCACGAAAGCGCTGGTGAACAGGTAGATGCCGATGACGGCAATGATGCCGATACCGATTAACTTGGGATTCATGCATTACTCCGGATTGTAGCGGTGTGCGGACCGGATTAACTGGTCAGCTATTAACGAACACGTTGGGAGTATCTGCCAAGCCGCACGGCCCTTCAAGCCTGGCTGGCAATACCGCTGCGTTGAGTCGGATATTCGCCTGGCTCGTGATAGCCTTTCAACGACATTGATTGGAGCGAAACGGAAGATGGGCATGCGGCGCGGCTTGTTGCGTTTGTTTTTGCGCCTTGCGGCCACCCGCGCGGGAGGCTGGTTCTTCACCACGGTCACGCCGCCGCTCGATCGCAAGTTGCTGATGTGGTCCGCCGGACGTTTCAGCGTCGCCGGGATTGTTTCACCAACGCTGATGCTGATCACTAACGGCCGGCGCAGCGGCAAGCAGCGGCGTACGCCATTGCTTTATCTTATGGATGGCGACGCCGCCCCAGCTGCATCACCGCTTTATGTCATTGGCTCCAGGGGCGGCCGGCGGGCTCAGGCAGGTTGGTACTACAACGCCATGAGTGAGCCGCGCGTAGAGGTGCTGGTCGCTGGCCAACGGCGACATTGTACCGCGCGCCTGTTAGAGGGAATGGAACGCGATAGCGTTTGGGAACGCTTCGTCCGTTTCAACCCTCATTTCGAGCGGTATCAGGCGCGGGTAAGTCGCGAGATACCGGTAATTGCGCTGGATGATCGGCCAACCGACTATGCATGAGATGCAAGGTAAGGTGGTCGTCATCACTGGCGCCAACAGTGGTTTGGGATATGCCACTGCCAAACAACTTGCGGCTAAAGGAGCGCGGCTGCTACTCGCCTGTCGTAGTACCGGCAAGGCCGCGCAGGCGGCACAGCGACTCCGCGATGCGGTAGCCGACGCTGATGTTGCAGGGGTTGCCATGGATCTGGCAGATAGCGACTCCATCTCGCGGGGTGTGGCGCACATCGCTCGTATCACAGACCGGGTAGACGTATTGCTCAACAATGCCGGCGTATTCTTGCCTGCCGAACGGCGATTGGTGCACGGTGCGGAAGTGCATTACGGCGTCAATTTTCTGGGTCACTTCTGCCTGACCCGGCAGCTTGCGGACTTGCTCAGGGAGGCAGACGCGCCGCGGATCGTTCACGTGAGTTCCGTGGCGGCTCGCTGGAGTAAATGGCACGCGGAGCGCACTCATGCGCGTCCCTATGCCGGTATGGCCGGGTATGCCCTGAGCAAACTCGCTAATCTGATCTACGCCCTGGAAATTGCCAGGCGCTGGCCCGAAGTGGTGTCGGTGGCCTGCCATCCCGGCTATGCGGCGACCAATCTGCAGCGCAATCTGTGGCTGTCGAAGGTGGGCAATCCGGTGCTGGGTAGTTCTCCTGTAGCTGGTGCAGCCCCGCTGGTCCATGCCGCTTGCGATACGGAAATAGCATCAGGCTCATACTGGGGTCCGAAACGCTGGCCGAATGTGCATGCCCAGGTTGCACAAATCGAGCCCTACAGGAGCGCGAGGAGTCTGGGGCTGGGTAGCGCGGTATGGCTGCATGCCGAGCAGGCAGTTCAGCGGGGTAGGGGCGGTTGATGGCTTTCGGGATGAGCCTGGCGGCTTGATTCTCAGTTGCATTGCCCGCAGAGTTAACTGCAGCTTCACGTACCGTACCGTTTTATGCCCTGGTTGCTCATATTTTTCCTGACTCCGATTGCGGAAATGTACCTGTTGATCGAAGTGGCCGGCTACATCGACGCATGGCCAACCATCGGGCTGGTCATGTTGACCGCGGTAATCGGTGTCGCGCTGCTCAAGCGCCAGGGGCTGTCGACGCTCACCCGGGGTATGGGTCGACTGGAGCGGGGCGAGGTGCCCGCTACGGAAATGGCTGAAGGCATATTGCTGGCTGTTGCGGGTGCGTTGCTGGTAACGCCGGGTTTCATCACCGATACGGTGGGCTTTGTATTGCTGTTTCCACCATCACGGCGAGCGCTTGCCGAGCAGATGCTGTCGCGTGTAAACATACAGGGCGTATCGATGCAGGGCGGTTATACGGAGCAGTATTCTCAACACTCCCAGCCAGAAGGCCGCATGGATGAGCAAATTCAGGGTGGCGCCACCATTGAAGGGGATTTCGAACGAAAACCCTGATTGAAGGGCCATTCTGGCCCAAAAAAACCGCTCCACCCCCTTGAATCTAAAAAAACCGGCCATATCATATCGCCCTCTTCTGTTAGCACTCGTCTATGTAGAGTGCTAAAGGGAGGTGAATGGCCCGTTTCGACGCCTTAGCTCAGATAAGAGCGTAGATAAGAGCGTTACAGGGCTCATCATCCAACTTTTGGAGTTATGGGAGATTACGACTAATGAATATTCGACCTCTACACGATCGTGTCGTCGTGCGTCGGTTGGAAGAAGAAACCACCAGCGCGGGAGGCATCGTTCTGCCTGATTCCGCGACGGAAAAGCCATCTCAGGGCGAAATCCTCGCAGCTGGAAGCGGCAAGATCGCCGATAGTGGTGATATTCGCGCACTGGACGTGAAAGTGGGCGACAAAGTCATTTTCGGTCAATACGCCGGCAGTACCGTCAAGATTGACGGTGAAGAACTGTTGATCTTGAGCGAAAGCGAGATCTTTGGCGTTCTGGAAGGCTAAGCCACACCACCAGATCGAAATACAAACAGATTTAGTAAAGGAAATTTACGATGAGTGCGAAAGACGTACGTTTTGGTGATGACGCCCGCAGCCAGATGCTCGACGGCGTGAACACCCTGGCTGACGCCGTAAAAGTGACGCTGGGACCCAAAGGCCGCAACGTGGTTCTCGACAAGAGCTTCGGCGCGCCCACAGTAACTAAAGACGGTGTATCCGTAGCCAAAGAAATCGAACTGGAGAACAAGTTCGAAAACATGGGCGCACAGATGGTGAAAGAAGTTGCCAGCCAGACCTCTGACGAGGCCGGTGACGGCACTACCACTGCTACCGTTCTGGCCCAGTCAGTACTTCAGGAAGGTCTGAAGTCAGTCGCTGCCGGCATGAACCCGATGGACCTCAAGCGTGGTATCGACAAGGCTGTAGCCGCTGCCGTTGAAGCGATTTCTGGCATGGCAACCCCTTGCGAAGATTCCAAGTCCATTGCCCAGGTTGGCACTATTTCCGCGAACAGCGATGAAGCGGTTGGTGCCATCATCGCCGAAGCAATGGAAAAGGTCGGCAAAGAAGGGGTCATCACCGTTGAAGAAGGCACTGGCCTGGAAAACGAGCTGGACGTCGTAGAAGGCATGCAGTTCGACCGTGGTTACCTGTCGCCTTACTTCATCAACAACCAGGAGTCCATGGCCGCAGACCAGGAAGATCCGTACATTCTGCTGTGCGACAAGAAGATCTCCAACATTCGCGATCTGCTGCCCGTACTGGAAAACGTTGCCAAAGCCGGCAAGCCGCTGGTTGTGATCGCGGAAGATATCGAAGGCGAAGCGCTGGCTACTCTGGTGGTCAACAATATGCGCGGTATCGTCAAGGTTTCTGCCGCCAAGGCACCTGGCTTCGGCGATCGCCGCAAGGCCATGCTGCAGGATATCGCCATCCTCACCGGGGGTACCGTCATCTCTGAAGAAGTCGGCCTGACCCTGGAAGGTGCAACCCTGGACGATCTGGGCACCGCCAAGCGCGTATCCAGCACCAAGGAAAACACCACCATCGTTGACGGTAGTGGCGAGAAGGCGGACATCGAAGGCCGCATCAAGCAGATCCGTCAGGAAATCGAAGACACTTCTTCCGACTATGACCGCGAGAAGCTGCAGGAACGTCTGGCCAAGCTGGCCGGTGGTGTTGCTGTCATCAAGGTTGGCGCTCCCACCGAAGTGGAAATGAAAGAGAAGAAGGCCCGCGTTGAAGACGCACTGCACTCTACCCGTGCAGCCGTTGAAGAAGGCGTCGTACCCGGTGGTGGCGTATCTCTGGTTCGCGCAATCGCCGCTGCTGAAGGCGCTTCCGGCGACAACGAAGATCAGAACGTCGGTATCTCCATCGCGACCCGCGCGATGAGCGCACCCCTGCGGCAGATCGCCAAAAATGCCGGCGACGAAGGCGCTGTGGTACTCGACAAAGTATCCGCGCTGGAAGGCAATCAGGGCTACAACGCTGCCACCGGTGACTACGGTGACATGCTGGACATGGGTATTCTCGACCCGGCCAAGGTAACCCGTACTGCGCTGCAGGCTGCTGCTTCAGTTGCTGGTCTGATGATCACCACTGAGGCGATGGTCAGTGAAGCGCCCCAGGATGCCGCTGCGGCGCCGGCTATGCCAGGTGGTATGCCTGATATGGGTGGCATGATGTAAACGAGGTTTGCCTCATTTACACGGAAAAGCCCGGCTCTCATGTCGGGCTTTTTGTGTCTGAATGATTCAGGGCAGGCGAGTTAATGCGTTGAACGACGATCCGAGACGCGCTTGCTCACGCCGAAGGCCTGCGCCATTAGCTCGCAACCCCCCCCCCACCTCACTTTGCCTGCAACACCCTTCGATGACCCCGTAGTTCCCCGTATTGAAAACCCAGGTGAAACACTGGCCAGGAGACTGGCACCCAACGCATTGTTTCGTTATATTCCCGCCACAACTCAAACAACGGTCGTTATTGCGGAGGGGTAAAAATGGAAGCATTTATCGAATATCTGGCGCGGTGGGGTCATTTTCTCGCCGGTATTGCCTGGATCGTTCTGCGCTACTACTTCAAGTTTGTACAGACTGAGTACTTCAAAGAAGCAGACGGAAATGCACGCGTCGACGCATTCTCCAAGCTCGTGCCGCGGGCCCTGTGGTGGTTTCGCTGGGGCGCGATGTTCACGTTCCTGACCGGTCTGATCCTGCTCGCATATATCGGCAAGGGTGCCACCTCTGACATCACGGTTGGCGCGGTGCTGGGTACACTGATGTTTCTCAACGTCTGGCTGATCATCTGGCCCAACCAGCGTATCGTCATTGCTTCGAATCAGGCTGTTGCCGGCGGTGGTGAAGCCGATCCCGCTGCGGCGGGCGCTGCGCCCAAGGCGGCTTTGGCTTCACGTACCAATACGCTGTTTTCCATTCCCATGCTGTATTTCATGGGTTCGAGCGCGCACTTCCATAGCGGCAGCATAGGTATCAACACCACCGCAATCATTATCAGCCTGGTGGTTATCGCCGCGCTGGAATTGAATGCCATATTTGGTAAGCAGGGCCCGATGACCACAGTCAAGGGCGTGATTACCAGTGGCCTGGTTCTTACGGTGATTCTGGCCGGCCTGCTGAAATTCATGTAGGCAGGAATGAACCTGCATCGGGTGCGAACCCGCAGGCTTGGAAAGCCCGCAGAGCATGTGGGCTTTTTTTTTGCTCGGGCAATCATATACTTGCGCAGCAACGCGGCGATATTCGCAGTCCCGCCGGTTGTTCGGGCCACACAGCCAAACGATGAGGATCAAAAATGAGCGACCGTAAGTCACCTGAACTGTCAACCAGCGAGGGCGGGAGCAGCTATCGCCGGAGCGGAGGCGCCCATAGCAGCGGGAAAAGTTCCGGCAGCGGGGTGGGCCGGCAGCTCGGCACCAATCTGATCATGGCGATTGTGATCGGTGGCCTGGTGCTGGCTGGGTGGTTCATCGCCAATCAACAGCAGCAGCTGGCCCAGGAGCAGGCACGGGCGACCCAGGCGGAGAGCCGCCTTGGCCGCCTGGAAGCAAGGCTGTCAGCGACCGATAGCGCGCTGTCTCAAGGGGGTGAGGATACCCAACAGCAGATCGGCCTGTGGGAATCTGAAATCCGCAAACTGTGGACGATATCCAACGAGCGCAACAAAAAGTGGATTCAGGACAATCAGAAAGCGGTGCAAAACATCACCAGCACGATCAACGGCATCGAGGCGGCGAGCCGCGACCTCAATGCAGCGGTTGGACGCCATGAGTCGGCGTTTGCCCAGCAGCAGAGCATGATCGATCAACTGGCCAGTCTGGAGATGCAGATCCAGCAGATCGTGCGCAGTCAGCGTGACCTTGTGGATAAGGCCAATACCGCGAATCAGGCGTTATCCAGTCTGCGGGCCAGCCTGACAGGCAAGGTAGATGACAATACAGAAGCCATACAGGCCATTGACGCATACCGGGTAGCGGTAAACTCCCGTCTGGCGGACATTGAACGCCGTCTGAGTAGCGCGGGCGGGGCTCCGGCCCAGTAGGTTAGTTGGGTATTTTTGAGCCAAAAGTGAGTCATAAGTTGCTGATAGACTGAGAGTAATTTCTACCTGAAGATGTGAACCAGGTCCGCGCTGCACCCTTGGATACGGGCATACTGGCTCGAGTGTATAACCAGTGAATCTGCCGTGGGCGACGCAGTCATAAAACCGATTCTGGCGTGTAGCGACAAGGGAAAATCGCGCCTTGCAGTCGATGCATTGCAGGCAGGCTGGCATGTCGAAACCCTTGGAGATATCGGGGTTGATGAGGCAATGCAGGTAGCACTGGTGGAGGTCGAAGAAACCCATGACATGACTCGGCTTCGTCGGCGTCACCCCCTGAGCCTGTTTGTAGACAGCCGCAATTCTGAACCACGTGAACAGGTGGATCTGGTTTTCGACGCGGTCCGGGGTGCTGGGTTCGTCCCACAATTTTTGCGGCACGCGCGCCGATTCTGGATGAACAATCGAAAGGTCAGTGAGCTGGTTAATGACGTCGACCTGCGCAAGCGACGCATGCATCAGCTCAACGAAATCTCCATGGCGTTGACCGGCAACGTACCTCAGCAGAAGTTACTGCATACGATCCTCTCCGAAGCGCGGCGTATAGCCAGTTGTGAGGCGGGCTCGCTGTTCCTGGTGGAAAAAGGCGCTGATCAGAGTGAGGCGCTGGTGTTCAAGCTGGCCCAGAATGATGCCGTAGACTTTCCGTATTTAGAGCGTCGGCTCGCACTGTCGTCGGACTCCATCGCGGGGTATGTGGCGGCGACGGGTACCGAGCTGAACATTCGCGACGTATACCAGCTGGCGGACGGCGTCCCGTATCAGTTCAACCGGTCATTTGATGACAGCATGGGCTATCGCACCAAATCTGTACTCGCGATTCCCATGCGGGATCACCGAGGTGAGGTGGTCGGTGTGCTGCAGTTCCTCAACCAGCTCAATCCGAACACCGGGGAAGTCGAACCGTTTAGCGAAGAAACCGCAGAGATTCTGCGCGCCATTGCCAGTCAGGCTGCGGTTTCCATACAGAAAAACGAGCTGCTGCAGGATGTTCACAGACTGTTCGAGGGCTTCGTGCAGGCCAGCGTGAAGACCATTGAACAGCGTGACCCGTCAACCAGCGGTCACTCCTTCAGGGTCGCCGAGACCACCGTGGCCCTGCTGGAGGCGCTGCCCCAATCTGGTGTGGCCCAGTTTCGAGGGTTGAGTTTCAGTGCCGAACATATCCGTGAAGTGCGTTATGCGGCGTTGCTGCACGATTTCGGCAAAGTTGGCGTACCGGAAGCGATCCTGCTCAAGGCCAACAAGTTGAATGACGAGCGCATCGAAGTACTGCGCTATCGCATCGAACTGCAGAAAGAGCGACTTCGACGCAAGGCCGTGGAGCGGGAAATAGACCTGCTGCACCACGCTCCGGTTGACCAGGATGTTGCCCGCCGTCGAGTACATCGCCAGCTTGAAAAAGAATTGTCTGTGCTGGATCAGTATTTCGACTGGATCGAGATGGCCAATCGTCCCAACGTGCTGGATGCCGGTGATTTTGAACATCTGAGCGAGCTCCGAGAGTATGCCTTTGAAGAGTTTAACGGTGAGGTCGGCGGTGTTATCAGCGACGCGGATCTATCTGCTCTGTCGGCGCGCCGTGGCAGCCTGACGCCTGAAGAACGTCGCATCATTGAGAATCACGTGGTATTCACCAAAGAATTCCTTGCTGTGCTGCCCTGGCCGCCGGAACTGGCCAACGTGCCGCAGATCGCTGCGGCCCACCACGAGCGGTTGGACGGCAGTGGCTATCCGCTTGGACTGGTCGGTGAGCAGATACCTCTGGCAAGCCGGGTCATGGCTGTGTGTGATGTATACGATGCTCTGACAGCGGTGGACAGGCCCTACAAGGCTGCGATGAGTGAGCAGCAGGCTTTTACGATTCTGCACGAGGAGGCCAAGCGCGGTCTGCTCGATGCGGACATGGTCGACATTTTCATCGCCAGCGGATCCTGCGGTATCGCTCGCGCTGGGTGAGCATACGGTTGCTACTCGTCCCACTGCTCCATGACGGATATTTCGACCAGGCGTCGTTGGCCTCTGCGAATCTCCTCGAAGATCACTCCCTGCTCGGTAACGCTGTCTACGATCAGCCCCTTGAAGGCGTCGCCGGCGGTCAGTCGGATGCCATCCACCACTATGGCGCACAGCTGTGGGTCGTCGGTATAGATGTGGGTAGAATAGGTGAAGCCGTCGTAGAGCAGTCGCTCGGCTTCAGGCAGGTCCCGTAGAGCAACGACGCTTGGCGCACTAGGCTGCGGCGCACTAGGCTGTGGCGCACTAGGCTGTGGCGCACTAGGCTGTGGCGCACTAGGCTGCGGTGTGGGAGCAGCCGTGACCGGAGCGCCTGAAGATCTTGCTTCGGCGGCTGGTACGGGAGCCACCTCGATGGGCTGGGCTGCGGGTTCACCTTGAGGTGGAACTTCGGCTGTACGTTGCGCCAGCGGTTGTTGTATTGGCGCTGGCTTTGCTGCCGGCGGCGGACCCTCCGCGGGCGTACTCTGGCGCACTCCGGGTAGCACGAACACCCAGGCCAGCAGTGCCATGTTTGCGATCAGAATGAAGCCAAGGGCGATCCCCAGCCAGCGGGGCCAGCCGCTTTGTGCAGAAGGGCTCTGCACGCCGACGCTTATGCCCTGGTCCTGCTGTTCTGCCTGATTTTTTTTCAGCGCATCTAGGATATAAGACATGCTCGGTCACCCTCTCAACTTCGGTGCGGGCATATTCAACCGATCGCTGAGACGAATCCAGGTCAGCGGACCGACGATGCCGTCGGCCAGCAGCCCTTCGCCGGTCTGAAAGGCCATCACCGCGGTATGCAATTCCGCATTGAAGAAATTGTCAGGCGCTCCCAGCGGCAGATCCGGCAGGAGCTGTGCGATGTTGCTGTGCAGCCAGGCCACGCTCGGGTGGGTATCGCCTTCGCGCAGGCTGCCGTAGTAATCAGGGGGTGTCTGCCAGAGCACCACATAGCTGCCAAACCAGTTGTCGCGCAGGTCTCGTGGACTGACCGTTTCGACTCGATCTCCGATCTGCAGCTTGTACAGATTGTTCTCGGCGCTCAGCAGCGCCGCGAAATAGGGCGTTGACTGATCGTCCCACAGCTCCAGAATCAGCGGGGAATTCAGGCTGGCAACTTCACTCCAACCACCTTTGCTTCTCAGGCACTGCAATCCGACCGAGGGCGCGAAGTCACAGGGAATCTGGTCGGTTTCGACTGCATAGTCAGCGCCCCACAGCGCAAACACGGCGCGATAAGCCTGACGCTGAATGGTGACTGGCCCGGTAGCTGGCCGGCTCAAATCCGCAGCTTCCCGAACCATGGGCACGCTTGTCGGGCTCCGTCGGTTATTCGCGGGTGCTGATCCAGCCGGTTGCTCAGACGTCTGAGGTGATACGGTGACGAGGGACTCAGCTGGGGGTCGTGACTGCCGTTGCTGCGTGACGGACGCAATCTCTGCGGGTTGCGTATCGGAGCGTCGCTCGCCCGTTGGCGCTGTCTGGGTTGCGACCGGCTGCGGCACCTGAGTGTCGGGTGACAACCAGGCCCACAACATCACTGCGGCGATTACAGCGACAGATGCCGCAGCCCCGGCGTAATAGCGCAGGTTGCGGGATCGATTGCTACCAAAAACCTCCCGCGCTGCATTGCGCACCAGGGTGCCGTCGACCTGGTATTTTCCCTCGACGTATGCGCCCAGCAAGCTGCGGTCAGCGATGACGTTGATCAATCTGGGAGTTCCCTTTGATAAGCGGTAGAGCGTGTTGATGGCGCCGCTGGTGAATATCGCGGGGTTGCCGCCGGCCCGCGCCAGGCGGTGACTTACGTAGTGGGCTACTTCGGCTTTGCTCAACAGCGTCAGATGGTAGCGGGCGGTAATGCGCTGGGCGAGCTGACGCAATTCGGTTCGGTCGAGCATGTCGGCCAGTTCGGGTTGGCCCAGCAGAATGATGCGCAGCAGTTTTTTCTCGTTGGTTTCGAGATTGGTGAGCAGGCGGATCTGTTCCAGCACGGCCGGCGACAGATTCTGCGCCTCGTCGATGATGACTACAGTAGAGCGACCGGTCTGGTGGGTCTTCAGCAGATGCTTGTTGAGTAGGTCGATGTATTGTTTGACGGTCTGCAGCTCGCCGCGGACATAGTTGACGCCGAGCTCGTCGCACAGTGTTTCCAGCAACTCGCGTACGGTCAGCCTCGGGTTGAGTATGAACGCGACATCCAGGTCCGGCGGTGTTCGATCGAGCAGGCTGCGCAGCAATGTGGTTTTACCAGTACCGACTTCGCCGGTTATCAGTACGAACCCACCATTGGAAAATCCATACAAGAGGTGAGCCAGTGCTTCGTTGTGCACGTCGCTCAGGAATAAAAAGCGTGGGTCGGGTGCGATCGAAAACGGATCATGGCTGAGACCGAAGTGTTCCTTATACATTGCTTGCACCATCGCTCGAGAGCGTTTCGCCGATTCGCGCGTCTTTTTGCTGCCAGAGATTCTTGATCCACTGCGCCAGTTCGGTGCGGTGCGACGCGTCTTCGGTTTCCATGAGGCGCTCCGGAATATCGTGGGGTGTAACCTCAATGATTATCCGCGGACACTTGCCCTGCAGGAAGCCCCAGAAGGTCGGCACGCCGTCGGGATATATGATGGTGACGTCCAGCAATTTGTGCAGATGGCTGCCCATGTCTTCAATGACGTAGCCGAGACCGCCGATCTTGGGGCGTAGCAGGTGTTCGAATTCGCTTCGCTGGCGCTGGTGCTTTTCCGCTGTGCGGCGCGTCCCTTCTACGAAGTTCAGAATTGACGTAGGGTGGTTCTTGAAGCCGTCGCAGGCTTCCGTCACGTTCTTGCGATCTGCGTTGCGCAGTTCCGGATTGGATTTGATCTGTGCTTTGGTGACCCGTTTGACATAGGGAAAACCCAGCACCTTCATTGCCAGGCCGATGAAAGGAATCCAGATCAGCTGCTCTTTGGTAAAAAACTTGAGCGGTGGAATGGTACCGTACAGGTGGGATTGCAGCATTACGATATCGGTCCAGCTCTGATGATTGCAGATCACCAGGTACCAGTTCTGATCGGACATCTCCTCCTGCTGGTGCCAGATGACCTGAACATCAGACAGACTCAGAGTTCTGTACATGCGACGATTGCTGCCGGTCCACCAAAGAATGATTTTGTCCATGCGATGACGATGACGGCGCAGAGCATCATCGCGCACCCATAACAGTTTCACCAACCACCACGTCAGCGGCACGTAGACCGCGACGGTGGTCAAAGCTATCGATGTAATGGCCAGAATGCCGGTAACTGCTTGCATGAATTTCAGAATACTGGTGATACGATCGTTTGATAATCAATTATCCCCGCTAAGAGGGCTGAGGTTAACCGATTTGTGCGCAAATTTTCGCATTGTTAAGCGCGCCGCGCGGGGTGGTATTCTTGCCCTGCTGGCAGCTGTGCTGTTGAGCGGTTGTGAAACGGTGGGGTTCTACCATCAGGCCGTATGGGGCCAGCTAGCTCTGTTGGGGGCGCGGACCCCGGTTAGCAAAGTGCTGGCGGCTGCGGAAACTCCGGAGCCCGTAAGGCAGCAGTTGCTAAAAGTCGAGCAGATACTGCAATTCGCCGAGCAGTCGCTGCATCTGCCGGCCCAAGGTCGCTACGACAGCTATGTGGCACTGCCGCGTGACTATGTTGTCTGGAATGTGTTTGCGGCTGGACCTTTGAGCATGGCTGGGGATCGGTGGTGTTATCCGGTGGTCGGTTGTGCGCCGTATCGGGGGTACTTCAGCGAAGATGCGGCGCGGCGGGTGGCGAAACGTTATGCACAAAGAGGTTTCGAGGTCTATGTCGGTGGGGTGCCGGCGTACTCTACGCTGGGCTGGTTCGACGATCCCGTTCTGAGTACTTTTGTAAACTGGCCCGACAGTGAGCTGGCCAATCTATTGTTTCACGAGCTGGCCCACGGCCGTATCTGGGTGGCGTCCGATACAGCGTTCAACGAAAGCTTTGCGTCATTTGTGGCTGAACAGGGGCTGCGTCAATGGCACGCCAGTCAAGGCAAACAGGCCGATTGGTACGCATGGCGGGAACGCGTGGCCCAGTGGCAGGCTTTTCGGGGGTTTCTCCTGCAGGCCAAGGGCCGCCTCTCTGAAATCTATGCTTCCTCAGCGCCTCAGCAGCACAAGCTGGCGGCCAAAGCATCAGCCGTCGCTTCTTTGCGCGACTGTTACGTCCGGCACAGAGGTCTGCTGGGGGCTGGTCGTTTCGATAAAGCGATGGAGGAGCATTTCAATAATGCTTTCCTCTTGTCGGTAGGTACCTATGCCGACTGGTTGCCGGGCTTTGCTGCATTGTTCGCTCAGTCTGGCGAGGACTGGGAAGCGTTTTACGACCGCGTGGAGCAACTGGCGGCAGGTAGTCTGCAGGAACGTACAGCGTACCTTGAGGGCGCCCTGGGTTCAGCTGAGCGGCAGACGGGCAATGAGCGTCAACGGATAAACTGCAGCAGATAGCGGCGAGCCCGTTGCGGCTGCCTGTCGGTGAAGGATTCTCCGAAGCAGGCGGCGCGCCAATACTCAGCTCAACAACATCCAGCTCAGCAAGCTGATCACGGTCACGCCAAGCAGATTCACGGTAAAGCCCTCCTGGGCCATGGTGCGTACGGAAAATCGCCCGGTGGAGAAAGTGATGACGTTGGGCGGCGTCGCCACGGGCAACATGAATGCGCACGATGCGGAAAGCGCGGCGGGAATCATGAACAGCTTGGGATCGGTGCCCGCACCGAGCGCGGCTGCGGCGAGTATGGGCATGAGCAGCGTAGTGGTGGCAGTATTGCTGGTGACCTCGGTAAGAAACGTTACGCTCAGACAGATTGTGGCGATCATCAGCAATACCGGTAGCGTGGATAGCTGCTCCAGGTGAGCGCCGATGGTGCTGCTCAATCCGGAACTCACGAAGGCGGAAGCGATCGACATACCGGCTCCGAAAAGAATGAGCATGCCCCACGGAATGCGGTTGGCGGTCTCCCAGTCGAGCAGCTTTTCACCTTTGCCGTCGGGTATGACAAACAACAGCACCACCCCGATGAAAGCTACAATGGCGTCATTTGTGTAAGGGACGCCGAGCAAGCTGCTCCACCCACCGAATGGACCTGAGCGGGTTACCCATGCCAGGGCCGTGAATGCGAACACCATGAACACGCGCTTTTCGGCGGTGGTCCACTCGCCGACCGCGGGCAGCGAAACGTGCCCGACATGCTGCAGGCGCCGGGTTACCCACAGAGCGGCAATGGGCAGCAGCACTGCGACGATGGGCAGAGCCCAGGCCATCCACTGCGCAAAATCGATGCTTTGTCCGACGGTTTCTTCGTATACGCCCATGAACACCACATTGGGCGGCGTGCCGATGGGAGTTCCCATGCCGCCGATGCTGGCGGCGTAAGCGATGCCCAGTAGCAGAGGCGTTGGCAGGCTTTCATCGTCACTGCTCTGCATCACGGCTGTGGCGACGGGCAGCAGCATCAATACCGTAGCGGTGTTTGATATCCACATACTGAGTACGGCGCTTGCTGCCATGAAGCCGAAGACGAGACGCCGGGAACTGTGGCCGCCAAAGGCGCGCACCATGGCCAGTGCGATACGCCGGTGAGCGCCGCTGCGCTCCAATGCCGTGGCAAGTAGAAACCCACCCATCAACAGCAATACCAGAGGATGCCCATAGGCCGCGCCGAGTTCCTTCGGGCTCAGCACGCCAGCCATGGGCAGCAGCGCCAGTGGAATCAGGGACGTCGCCGGTATGGGAATCGGTTCGAAGATCCACCAGATGACAACCCACACGGTAATACCCAGGGTGATGCAGGCTTCCATGGTGCCTGCCTCGGAAAACCACATGAGCCAGGCAGCCAGACATGCGACAATAGGCCCCAGGGCCAGGGCTGGCATTCTTATTTTCTGCTGGTGTGTTTGGGCATCCGTCATGCGCGCCGAGAGTAACCGTTATGGCAAACACTTTCTATTGGTACGACCTCGAGACTTCGGGTACCGAACCCAAGTGGGATCGTATCGTACAGTTCGCGGGCTTGCGCACTGATGCGAAGCTGAACCCGCTGGACGATGAGTTCACCACGTATGTGCGGCTGCCTGACGATGTACTGCCGAGCCCGGACGCCAGTCTGGTGACGGGCATAACCCCGCAATTGAGTCATGCCCGTGGCATGTCGGAAACGGCGGCGCTGATGCGTATTAATGAGATTTTTTCCGAACCCGGCACCTGCGTGGCCGGCTACAACAGCCTGCGCTTCGACGACGAGTTCATACGCTACAGCTTCTTCCGTAATCTGCTGGACCCTTATACCCGGGAATGGCAGCAGGGCAATTCGCGCTGGGATCTGATTGATCTGGTACGGGCGACCGGCGCATTGCGCCGTGACGGCATCAACTGGCCGGTGGATGAGGAAGGCCTGCCTGTATATAAACTGGAAGAATTGACCAAAGCCAATGGCATCAGCCACGGCCATGCTCATGACGCCATGTCCGACGTGCGCGCCACCGTGGGGCTGGCTCAGTTGATCAGGAAGCAGCAGCCCAAGTTGTTCGACTATTACTTTAACCTGCGCCAGAAAAAACAGGTGCGGGCAATGCTCGAACCCTATGGGGCGCGTATCTTCGTCCATGTTTCGGGCATGTACCCGCGGGCCCGTTTTGGGGTTGCCCCGGTAACGTCTGTGGCTCGGCATCCCACCAATGGGAACTCTGTAGTGGTTGTCGACCTCGCCGAGGATATAGAACCGTTGCTGAACTGGTCGAGCGAAGAAATCGCTGACAAGTTGTTCACTGCGGGGTCGACGGTGCGCCCGCCGTTGAAAGAGATCCGTCTCAATCGATGTCCGTTCGTTGCACCTTTGGAAGTGCTCACACAGGAGAACATCAGCCGCTGCCAACTGGACATCAAGCTCGTGAAGGAGCGTGCCAGGCGGCTGCGGCAACCGGGTCTCGCAGAAAAAATCGCGCGGGTGTACCAGCAGCATAAGCCGGTACCCAATACCGACGTAGATGCAGGTTTATACGATGGATTTCTTCAGGATGAGGACCGTTCGCGTTGCAGTTACCTGCATGAGGAGCTCAGCCAGGGGCGCTGGCGTGATGTGGATTTCACCGACACGCGCCTGCCCCGACTTGCCATGCGAATGAAGGCGCGCTCCTTTCCTAACCTGCTCGACGAAAGCGAGGTGGGTGCCTGGCGCAGATTCGTGGCCGGCAAGCTCGGCGGTGAGGGTGATTGGCTGAATATGGCGGATTTCGAAGCGCGCCTTGACGAGCTGATGCTGGATGAGACCCTGAGCCCGGATCAGCATCAAGTGTTGGCTCATTTGTCAAAATACGCGGTGGAACTGAAAACCCGTTACCATCTTTAAACGCGCTCAGGGCTGTTACATCGCGCTCAGGGCTGTTACATCGCGCTCAGGGCTGTCGCCACGCCAGATAATGGTTGTAGCTGCATTGGGCTGGATCGAAGTCGATATCCGCTGGCGGATTCTCCGCAATGCCGAGATACCAGGTGTTTTGGGCGTCGATCCGTTGCGCGCGCAATGTCACTTCCTCCCAGGGATAGCGTTCATGCCCGAGGTAATCCCGTGGGTGGTCATACAGGTACAGTATCGATTTACCCCTGCGCAGATGGCGCAACAGACGCCCTGGAGCGCCATGTTGCTCGGCTAGACTTACCTGTTCGCCAAGTTGCGCTGCGTCGATGATGACCAGACGCAGCAGCGTGCCATCGGCGCGCATCATCAGATACCCATCAGGATCGTAGGCCAGGTAAAACTCCACGATCTTCTGTTTCCTGACGATCTCCTCGAATACGGGCCGTAACTCAGGTTCGGCAAGAATGGCGGGAGGGTGTACAGTAAGGCTGGAACTGATGCGCTCGGTCAGATTGGCGAAGTAGTCGCGCTGCATGCGCTGCACATGCGGTGTAATCTGTTCGATGGAATCAATGTCCTGTTTCGGAATATAGCGGTTGATCAGACCCTTGTTGAAAGCCGCCACTGCCGCTTTTTCGTCTGCCACGCCGGTCAGCAACCCGCGGCGGATGCTGTTGTCGGCTATCTGAGCGCAGAACTCCAGGCCGTCCATGGTGGGCATGGCATAGTCAATCAGTACCGCCGAGATGCGCGAATATCGCTGTATCGACTTGATCTCCTGCTCCAGCGCATTAACGTGGAGACGCATGACGGGGCGCAGCGGTTCGGTGGTGTCGATGCTGAAGCACCGTTCTGCCAGCGATTCCAGTTCTGCGGGCTGGTTGATGACCTGCAGGGCTTCTTCTGGTGAGGTAAACGTGAGAATGCTCCAATCCGACGGCGCATTTGCGATCAGACTGTCAATGTAGGCGCGATTGTCATCTACAAAGCAGATGGTGGTGGGGTGGTAATACGGTAGAAAGGGATGGAGCACTTAATCAGTCCAGTAGTTCCAACAGAGCGCTTTTCTTATCTTCGGTAAGGCGGCGAAAGGCGCGCACTACGCGTTCTTCTTCATCATTGAGGCTGCGCGCAAACAGAGTTTCTATGGCCTGGTGCATGTGGGGCTCCATCTGCTGGGCGTCAACGTGGTGAGGTAAACCGCTGAACGTGTGCTCCAGCCGCGCTACAATCTCGGAATTCATACTACGCCGGTAGTAGGTGGCGGCGTCAGCGATTTGATCACGCAGGCGCAGTGGCAAGCGCACGACGAATTTGTGAGGTTTTTCCTTTGGATCCATAGGCGCGGGCTCTAGGCGTACCGGCTTTTGACCCTACCTGCGAATATCGGCACAGGCAATGCTGGCAAATTGATATCAATCCGGCGGGGTCGGCAGACAGCGAAGGTGCAAGAAAGGTAGATGCAACCACTACAACGAGGCAACATACGCTTAGCGGCAACAGTGATGCTGGTGCGGGACAGCGCCGTGGGACTGCAGGTTTATATGGTCAAACGGCCCGGTGCCGGAGACTTTCCTGATCTGCATGTGTTTCCTGGCGGCAAGGTCGATGAGGATGACTGGGCCCCCGAGTTGTGTTTCGACCTGGAAGATGAGCGGGCCAGCGAGCGACTAGGCATCGAGCGTGGCGGCCTGCGTTACTGGGTCGCGGTGGCGCGGGAGTGCTTCGAAGAATGCGGCGTCTTGCTGGCGCACAGAAACGGTGAGATGCCGGACTTCGGACAAGCCGACGTGCGTTCGGTGTATGGGGAGTATCGGCGACGACTCCTGGCGGATGAGATCAGCTTTGCCGATATCTGTCAGGCGGAGCAACTGCAGGTGGCGTGCGATCTGCTGGCTTACTTCAGTCACTGGCTTACCCCGGAGGTCGCTCCGCGTCGATTTGATACCCGTTTTTTCATCGCCGCGATGCCACCCGGCCAGACAGCACTGGCTGATACCGATGAGACCACTGGCGAGCATTGGGAATACCCTGCGCAGGCGCTTGGCCGACATGATTCTGGTGAATGGGGCATGATCGATCCGACGTTGCGTTCGCTGGAAACACTCAGCGGATTTTCCTCCGTTGCACAAGCTCTGGCCGGGGTTAACCAGGCGGATCATCTCATGCCGTTGACGGACGTGTTGCGCGCCCAGGGCATGCAGCCGCTGCGCTGATGAAACCGATAGCGCGCACATACAGCTTAGGCAAGTACTACGTCGATGGGGACAGGCACATCGACGTGCTGAACGATTTCGACTTCGCGGTTGCAGCCGGCGAATCGGTCGCGCTGACGGGTCCGAGTGGCTCTGGCAAGTCGACCTTGTTGAATATTCTGGCGGGTATCGTGCCGGTGTCTTGCGGCGAAGTCTGGTTGCGGCTTGACGGTACGGAGGTGGCGCTGCACAACGCCAGTGAACGCCAGCGCACTCGCTTGCGCCGGGCTAACATCGGTTACATCTATCAGTTTTTCAATCTGGTTCCGACCCTGACGGTACTGGAAAACGTCAGGCTGCCCGCTCATCTGAACAAGCGCCGGGACCTGTATGCCAGGGCTGAGGCTCTGCTTGTGCAACTGGGGCTCGAGCAGCGTATGCATGTTTTTCCAGAGGTGTTGTCTGGTGGAGAGCAACAACGAGTGGCGGTGGCCCGGGCGTTACTGATTGAGCCGCCGCTGTTGCTGGCGGACGAACCTACCGGCAATCTCGATGCGGAAAACTCCGTGCTGGTCGCTGATACGTTGTTTGCCGCCGCGGCTGACATGAACGTAGCGCTGGTGGTTGCCACCCATAGCGAAACCGTAGCGGTACGTGCCGGACGCCGCGTTACCCTCGGCGGCGATCGTTGACCGCTGTGATCAGTCGCGCGCTCGGCCGTTTCATACTGCGCACGCCCTGGTCGACCAGCATGGCTTTTGTGGGCGTCTGCCTGGGTGTGAGCTCAATTGTCAGCGTGCATTTGATCAGTGCTTCGGTTGCCGACCAGCTTGACGAACTGGTGCCGCGGCAACTTGCTGGGTACACGCATTTCCTTCATGCGGATGATCTCCAAGCCGCTGATTACTTCAAACTGCGCAAGGTCTGGCGGGCCGGTGAGCTTCCGGATGTGACCGCCATGGGGCCTCTCATCGATGAACCCGCAACGCTGGCGGGGCGAAACGTACGCATGGTAGGTGTGGACCTGATCAGTGATGGATACGACTACGGCAGCCTCGGCGAAGCTTCGGCACAGGACTTCTCCTGGTCCGGGGTGTGGGTGGATGAGAGCCTGGCTGGTCTGAATGAGCAGCTTGGCGTTCACGTCAACGGCACCATTCGGGCGCCCGCCGGGACCGTGGTTGGAGATATTGGTACCGTGCAGCGTTTGCTGGGCTGGTCGGATCAGCAGATCTCATATGTCGGCATCAATGCGGTGTCGGGTTGGGAGCCGACAATAGGTCTGGCTGACCGCCTGTTGCCCGGATTCGCCGCCGGTCTACCCGGTACTAATCCTGGTGGAGGTGTATTGGCGTCATGGCATGTGCTGGCCCTGGTGGATCAGCATCCTGCCAGCCGCTTTGGGCAATCGGTGTTATTCAACATCAGTGCCCTGAGCATGCTGGCGCTGCTGGTGGCGTGGTTCCTGATTTATCAGGTTGCCGTGTCATGGCTGCGTCATTTATGGCCGGTGTTCGAGCGACTTCATAGTGCGGGCGTGCAGTGGGCGAATCTTTGTGGCTCGTTTGTCGTGCTCATGGTGATACTGGGTGGCGCGGCAGCTGCCACAGGCGTGTTTGCAGGAGCGGCTATGGCCGACTTGTTATACGGCTGGGCATCCATTGAAGGTGAAAGCCAGGTGCCCGCCGTGGGATTGAACCAGTGGGTGATCGGCAAGGGACTGGTATGTGGTCTGGTCATCTGTGGTGCGGGCGGAGGGTGGGCCTTCCGACAGTCCGGCAGACAGAGCCATCGGCGTGGCGCCTGGTTGGCGTTGGTGGCTACGACGATTTTGTTGGCGGGTTACTGCGTGTATTCACCGGGCACCGGATTGCTTGGCGGATTTATCGCCATCGCCGCGCTGAGCCTCATGACTACCATTGCTGTTTCGCCGTTGCTGCTCCGGTTGCGTTCGCTGAGCCGCTGGTTGCGTGGTCCGTTGCTGTGGCGCCTGAGCATGCGCGAATCTATCTGGTATCCGGGAGAGCTGTCCGTGGCGCTGGGAGGACTGACGCTGGCGGTGGCGGCGGCAGTAGGTATCAGTGTCATGGTCGACAGTTTTCGCAGCGATTTCTCGACGATGCTCGATCGGCGCTTGAGCTATGACATTTCCATCGAAGGCGGTCACGCGGAGCTGACGCAGCTGCAGGAGCAGCTGGCAGCGGCGGGCTCAGTGGCGCGTCTGCAGAGCTATCGCAAATCAATCACGCGGGTTCAGGGGGTGCCTGTGGAACTCAACGCAACCCGGGTGGACGGCTTCGAGGCCGCGCGATACGGCTGGTCCCGGGCGCTGGCGGCGGATGAGGCGCTACTGAGCGAACAAGGCGCCCAGGCCATGGGTGTCGGGCCGGGAGATCATCTTCAAGTCGACGGCACGCGCCTGCGCGTCGTGCATGTCTTTGCAAGCTTCGGAGACCTGCAGCCACGTGTTGTCATCGATCAGCGCAATGTCCTGGCCGCCTCGGTTCGGGAACTTTCCTCCCTCAGTGTGCAGGCGCTGGAGGCCGAGCGCCTCATGATGCAGATGCGCATCGACACTCCGGGGGCACGCATCAGCAGCACCAGAGAACTGCGTGCCATTGCCTTGCAGGTATTCGATCAGACCTTCGCCATCACCACGATTCTGATCTGGTTGGCGTTGCTGGTGGCGGGACTGGGTATATACACAGGCGTAACGGCCATGCGTTTGAACCGCCGAACCGGTAGTCGGTTGTTGCATGCGCTTGGCCTGAGCCGCGGCGAGAAGTTCGCCATGGATGGATTTCTGGGCCTTGGGCTTGGTGCAGTGGCCACTTTGCTGGCGCTCCCTTTGGGACTGGCGATTGCCTGGCTGCTGTGTTCGGTGGTTAATCCAAGGGGTTTTGGCTGGAGCGTTACCATGGACCCACAACTGTGGGCGATGTTGCGGCCGGTACTGTGGGGCATGCTGGCCGCGGGTGCGGCGGGTATTCTGCGCTTTGGTCAGGCCGAAGAAGGAGTGTTTGGTGCAGCGCAGTGAATTAACGGTTCTGCTGCTGTTGATGGTGCTGATGATGGGTTGCGGCAGCGAACAAGAGGTCCACACTTCAGCGGTGGCGGGTGCGCGCCTGAGCGGATTTCTGGGTGCAAGCGGCGCGCAGGACTATGCGCGAGCCGAACACCCGCGGCGCTTTGTGTTCCCGGAGGACCATGCTGCACACGAGGCATTTCGAACCGAATGGTGGTACCTCACCGCGGTTCTGCGGAATGAGCACCAGGCCGAATTCGGTGTGCAATTCACGCTGTTCCGCCAGCGGCTCGGTCCGCCGGGTGAAGCAGATGAAGCCGAGGGAGCGTGGCGTAGCGACCAGGCTTACATGGGCCATCTAGCGGTTACCGACGTGGTAGAGGCTCGCCACGAGCACGATCAGCGACTGCTACGTGCGCACCCGTCTCTTGCGGGCGTTGCATGGGCGGGTGCCCAGACCGGGCGAACTGTTCGCGCCTACATTGAAGACTGGTCCCTGACGATTTCGAATGAGCAGGGCGGCGGTTTCAATTTGAGCGGTGCCATCGACCGGCGCGCGCTGGTTGAACTGAGATTCAAACCGCAATGTTCTGTGGTGCTGCAGGGCGAACAGGGTTTGTCGCGCAAAGGTCCCCAAGGTGCGAGCTACTACTATTCTATGCCCCGCCTGCAGACCAGCGGTTGGCTGGAAGTGGCTGGCCAGCGCCATCGGGTAACCGGCCTGGCGTGGCTCGATCGTGAGTGGAGCACATCGGTGCTTGGTGAACATCTGTCCGGTTGGAACTGGTTTGCGCTGCAACTGGATGATGGACGCAGCATCATGGTGTTCAAGCTGAGCCGCAAGGACCGAGCGGCTGACCCTTATGATCACGGTGTGATAGTCTCCGACTGCGGTACGCGGCAGCGTCAACGGATGCTGCACGCGGAAGATTACGAACTCACCCCGACCCGTTTCTGGACCGATTCGGATGGCACTGCATGGCCGGTAGCCTGGTCGCTGCTGCTTGATGGTGATCGTATGAACATAGAGGCCATGGTGGATGATCAACTGATGGATGACGGACTGCGCTACTGGGAGGGGGTCGTGGCCGTGCGTGACGCGCATCAGCAGGAACTGGGCCGCGGGTATATGGAGTTGACCGGTTACGGCAGTGAAGGAGACGAATGATAGATAAACCACGCAACGGGCAGCTGGATTGGGAACTGGTGGACTCGAACTACGAGGAAGATGCCGGTCTGATTCTGTTCAAGAAGCGTATCGATCACATGCGCAATCCACGCAACGGCCGAGCCTTCGACCGGCTGGTGCTGGAATCGGTGGACTGGGTAAACATGGTTGCGCTGGATCGTCAGCGCCGCTCGGTGATGATCCGTCAGTATCGCTTTGGAGTTGCTTATACCACGCTGGAAACGCCCGGCGGCATGGTCGATACCGGCGAAGACTCGCTTACCGCGGCGCGCCGCGAACTGGAAGAAGAAACCGGCTATGTGTCAGACAAGTGGACTTACCTGGGCGCGGTGGAACCTAACCCGGCGTTCCACAATCACCTGTGCCATCACTGGCTCGCTGAGAATGCACACCCGTCCAGTGAGCAGAACATGGGAGACGGCGAGGCCATTTCCGTGGAGCTGATGAGCGAAGCGCAGGTGAAGGCGGCGGTGGTCAGCGGCGAACTCAAGCACGCGCTGGCGTTGTCGGCGCTGGCGCGGGTATTTCAATTGTGGCCGTTACCGTTTGCGCACTCCGATTGAGTCTGCTCGGCGCCGCCGGATGGCGTATGCGTCTGGTTGAGGGCCCAGTCATATTCATATTCGATCGTGCCGTGGTAGTTGCGTATGCGGTCGGCTAAGCTGGTATGGTGGTCGGCAAGATAGCTGAGGAGGTCTTCGTCACTGGCCGTGAAGTCGTCGCGGTACCACTGAAAAATGCTCGACACGCGCAACGTGCGTCCAGCAAACGTCACGCCTCTGGGGTGATTGATATAGGCATGTTCGGCGGCCATGAGCTGGGCGTCAACGTGCTGCGCGGTGTAAGCGGTGGGGCTCAGGTTCGGGCAGCCGAGGCTGGCACAGTTTACCGCATAGTGAATGCGATGGTCCCGCCAGATCGGACGCAGAATGCGGTGCTCGATATCGTTCAGACTCAATGGCTGGCCGGCAATGGTGATCACGGTGTCATCCCAGGGGCCGCGCGCCAGGCTGCGCGCCAGCATTGAGCGACCCATGTTTCGGATGCTGGTCTTGTCCGGGTAATCCAGCACAATCGCTACGGCCAGCGCATTGTAAGCGTTGATCCAGTAACTGAATTGTTCGAGCCTGTTGTAGTTTCGCGGGTCCAGCGCCGCCAGTTGCTCCAGGTATTGCTGCAGCAATGGTAGTGCGCACCTGGTGGCGCGGGAGTAGTCAACCAGATTGATACCCTCGTCATCTGCCACGACGTGTTCATCGAGAAACGACTGCCAGAGACTGTGGTCGATGGTGGTATGGCTGAGTTTGTTGTGGGTTTGCCAGATCTCCCAGGGGCTGCCGAATGGTGCTGCCCAGGCACTGATAGACAAGCCCAGATTCAGCAATGCGATACAAGCCAGTCTGCGCCGGGTTGAACAATGAATTTGCACAACAAATCAATCCTTTACCTGCACGCTCAAAGTTGTTCAAATTGGCGTTGCATAAGTTAACAGTATTCTATGCGGGGGGTGGTGTGTGTTTATCGGAAGCGAAGCGCTGCTGCATAGTGCTGACAGAGCAAACCGTCGATGAATGATATTCTTAGCCCACGCGAATCATACTCCAGATTGATGAACCGCCCCACAGCGGAGCAAAAGCCCGCCCGACTGCTGCTGGTCGATGACAAGCAGGAATTACTTACGTCTCTTTATCACCTGGTTACCCTGCACGGCTACGAAGCTGACCAGGCGCTGGGTGGCGAAGCCGCGATGAGCGCATTGCAGGAGGACAATTATGACGTCGTGCTGCTTGATCTGATCATGCCGGGCATCAGTGGTCACGACATTCTCGACTACGTCGCCCGGGAAAAGCTGCGCTGCAAGATCATCGTAGTCAGCGGTGATTCCAGCTTCAGCGGTGTCAAACATGCTCTGCATTGCGGTGCCTTCGACTTCGTCAAGAAGCCCTATGAAGCGGCGCAACTCATCGCAACCATGGAGACGGCGTTGCGCCAGGTGCGCCTGGAGTACGAGCATGAAGCGATGGAAAGCCAGGTCAAGGAATCTGAGGAACTCCACCGTTTCATCGTCAACAGCTCCCCTGATCTGGTGTACATGCTCGATCGCAACGGTTGCTTCAGCTTCCTGAACGATCGGGTGGCAAGTCTGCTCGGCTACACCAAGCAAGAGCTGCTCGGCAAACATTATTCCGAGCTCATCGACGATGACGACATGCAGGCCGCGAGTAACCTGTTTAACGAGAGGCGCACCGGCGATCGTGCGGCAAGAAACGTCGAAGTCCGGTTAAAGAGCAAGATTCTCGACCGTCGCCGGGGCATGCTGCGCACCCAGTCCGTGTGGGCCGAGGTGACTGCGATGGGCATCTATAGCGACAGTAAAGAACGTAATCGGGAGAGCTTTGCCGGCACCTACGGCACCGCAAGAGACATCTCAGAGCGCAAACAGGCTCAGGAGGTGATCAATTTCCAGGCTTATCACGACCTGCTCACGCACCTGCCTAACCGGGCGCTTCTTAAAGACCGCTTGAACCTGGCCATTACCCATGCCCGGCGCAACAAGCGCAAGCTGGCGGCCATGTTCCTGGATCTGGACCGCTTCAAGCTGGTCAATGATACCCTCGGCCACACCATGGGCGATCGGTTGCTCAAAGCGGTGGCTAATCGATTGCTGAGCTGCCTGCGTAAGGGTGACACGCTGTCGCGATTCGGCGGCGACGAATTTACCTTACTGCTACCGGAAGTCAGAACCCGGGATGACGTGGTGGTTATTGCCGAAAAGATCCTTGATCGACTCAACGAGGCGTTCGTCATCGACGGGCACGAACTGTTCGTGGGCGCCAGCATCGGTATCGCCATGTATCCCGAGGCGGGTGACAATGGCGAAGCGCTGATTCAGAACGCCGATATCGCGATGTACCACGTTAAGGGGCGCGGCAAGAACGGTTATCAGTTCTTCTCCGATGAAATGAATCACCAGTTCTCCTCGCGGCTGAATCTTGAGCGGGAGCTGCGCAATGGACTGATTCAGGGCGAATTTGAGGTGTTCTATCAACCACAGGTATGCCTTGAGAATGGTGCGATCACCGGCGTAGACGGGGGGGGGGGGGGGCGCCATGGGCGCCGGGGCATGATCGACCCGGGTGAGTTCCTGCCGTTGGCAGAAGAAACGGGCCTGGTGTTGCAGATTGATGAATTTGTGCAGCAGCAGGCTTTTCATGATGTGGCGGCGTGGCATCGCGCCGGGCTGGGTGATATCAGTTTGTCGGTCAATCTGACGGCCCAGCAGATGGAGCAGGACAGCTTTGTCGATCGGTTCTTGGGTTCACTGAGTGCTTCGGGACTGGAACCGGAGCGGGTTAAGCTCGAGATTACCGAAAATACCCTCATGCAGGATATGGAAGTGATCATTCCGAAGCTCAAAGCGATTCGCCAGGTTGGCGTATGTATCGCCATTGACGATTTTGGTACGGGTTACTCTTCACTGTCATATCTGCACCAGTTCCCGATCAATACCCTGAAGATCGATCGAACGTTTGTTGGTGATATTCGATCCGATCGTGGCGATGCCAGCATCATTGATGCCATCGTCGCCATGGCGCGGGGGCTGCACCTCGAGCTGGTTGCCGAAGGTGTGGAAAACCGCACGCAGCTCGATTATCTGCGCGAGCAGGGTTGTGAAGAGGTGCAGGGCTATATCTTCTCGCCAGCCGTTCCGGCGCTGGACATGGCGAAGCTGCTCAAAAGCAATACCTTCGCTCAGGTGCTCGAAGAAAATACCCCGGTTACTGCATAACGTTAGGGTCCGGCGTAAGCGTGTGGCAAGGCGCATTCGTCAGGCCGAACTGTGGTAAGGTTCGCGCCTCCCAGAATCGCCGCCAGAGCCATGAAAGGTTTCACTTCAAAAATCGTCCATCACGACCGTGCCGCGGGTATTGAGCACGGCGCCGTTCACAAGCCGGTACATAATTCTGTTGCATTCGAATATGCCGATGCCAGAGATCTTGCCGACGTATTTCAGGGTACCGTTGCCGGCTACACTTATGGTCGGCAGGTTAACCCTACGGTCGATGCGCTGGAGTCGAAAATCTCGACCATGGAACAGGGCTTGAAGACCGTGTGCTTCGCCACCGGCATGGCGGCCATCGGCACAGCGATTTTTGCGTTGCTGAGGCCTGGCGACCATATCGTTTCCAGCGCGTTTCTGTTCGGCAACACCAACAGCCTGTTCAATTCATTTGCTACCCAGGGTATCGAAGTCACGTTTGTCGATGCGACGGACCCTGCCGAAGTTGGCGCGGCGGTTAATGAGCGTACCCGTATGGTGTTCGTCGAGACCATCGCCAATCCGCGCACCCAGGTTACGGCATTGCAGGAAATTGGCGAGTTGTGTGCCGCGCGCGGGCTGGTCTATGTGGTGGACAACACTATGACCTCGCCGTATCTGTTTCAGGCGGGCGAGGTGAAGGCCAGCCTGGTTATCAATAGTCTTACCAAATACATCGCCGGTCATGGCAATGTCCTTGGCGGTGCCATCACCGAGATGGGCCATTTTGACTGGGCCGGCTTCGACAACATCTGGGAAACGTACCGCACCGGCAATCCGCAGTTGTGGGGCATTACCCAGATTCGCAAGAAAGGCCTGCGTGATTTCGGTGCCGCGCTGGCGCCGGAGTCCGCGCATCTCATTGCCGTCGGTGCTGAGACCCTGGCATTACGGCAGGAGCGCCAGTGCCAGACGGCACAGCGACTCTGTGAATTTCTTAGCAATCATGATCAGGTCGGCAATGTTTATTACCCTGGATTACCCGACCATGCCGAGCATGAGCGAGCCAAAGCGCTGTTTCGCTACCCGGGTGCGCTGTTCAGTTTCGAACTCGATCCCTCCATGGATATCTGGGTTTGGTTGAATCGCTTGAAGATCATCATCAATTCCACCAATCTGGGCGACAATCGGACGCTGGCGATTCCGGTAGCTCACACCATCTATTTCGAAATGGGCGCAGAGCGCCGCGCCAGCATGGGCATTGCCGATTCGCTGATCAGGATCTCTGCGGGTATTGAAGACGCAGATGATCTGATTGAGGATCTCACACAGGCATTCGGATAACCCAGGGTATTGCGTCTGGCGGTACACCAGCGCTGACACCTGGACAGAAGAGGGCAATATGGGGCGCGTGGAAGGCAAGGTAGTCGTCATCACCGGCGGTGCAGGCGGTATCGGCAAAGCAGCCGGCAAACGATTTGCCGAAGAGGGCGCTGATGTGCTGCTGGTCGACCTGGACGAAGGTGCACTTGCTGATGCCTGTCAGCAGATTGGCAGCAACAAGGTCGGCTACCTGGTAGCAGACGTTACTTCGGCACAAGACAATCAAACCATCATCGACACGGCCACCGAGCGCTACGGCGGGGTAGACGCATTCCTCGCCAACGCCGGCATTGAGGGGGATGTGGCGTCAATAACGGAGTATGACGAGACGCGCTTTGACCAGGTCATGGCGGTCAATGTAAAAGGGCCGTTTCTGGGTTTGCGCGCTGCGATACCGGCGCTGACCGAGCGCGGCGGCGGGAGCATCGTGATCACTTCCAGTGTTGCCGGTATAAGGGGTGCGGCTGGAGTTGCGCCCTATGTGACGAGCAAGCATGCGGTCATCGGCATGATGAAGTCCGCGGCTAAAGAATGTGCCGCGGCCAATATAAGGGTGAATACAGTGAATCCGTCGCCGGTGGAAACCCGCATGATGCGCTCTTTAGAGCAGGGCTTCGCGCCGGATTCCCCGGAAGAAGCCAAGGCAGGTATGGCGGCGGCGATACCCATGGGGCGTTATGCCGAGCCGGAAGACATCGCCAACATCATGTTGTTTCTGGTGAGCGACGATGCCCGCTTCATCACCGGCTCCGTCTACATGGCTGATGGAGGCAGCGCAGCCTGACATGGCCCGAGTCGTTCTTCATACCGATCTGGCCCTTCCTAACAAGCGTACGGGTAAGGTGCGCGACATCTATGATGTCACGTTGGCCTGCGGAGAGGAGGCACTGCTGATCGTCGCTACCGACCGGGTCAGCGCGTTCGATGTGGTCATGGCCAACGGCATGCCGGGCAAGGGTGTGGTGCTGACCCAGATATCCCGCTTCTGGTTCGACTTTTTCTCAAACACCGTCGATCATCATCTGATCAGTACTGATGTTGCTGATGTGCCAGGTCTCAACGAAGAACAGACGGCTCAGTTGCGTGGCCGCATCATGTTATGCCGTAAGGCCGATGTGCTGCCTATCGAATGTATCGCGCGAGGATATATCACCGGCAGCGGCTGGAAGGACTACCGCAGCACAGGTTCGGTGTGCGGCATCGAGTTGCCTGCCGGCCTGCGCAACAGCGATCGTCTCGAGACCCCTCTGTTCACACCCTCTACCAAGGCGGACAGCGGTCACGACGAAAACATCAGTTTTGCCCAGGGGGTCGATATTGTCGGTGAGCCTATGATGCAGTGGTTGTCGGAAACGACTTTGAATCTGTACTGCCGTGCTCGAGACTATGCGTTGGATCGAGGCATCATCCTGGCAGATACGAAATTCGAATTCGGCGTTATCGAGGGCCAGGAAAGTCCGCTGCTCATCGACGAGATTTTTACTCCCGACAGTTCACGGTTCTGGCCGGCAGATGACTGGCAGCCCGGCCGGGAGCAGGCGAGCTTCGACAAGCAGATTGTACGCAACTATCTCGAAACCCTGGTTGATGCGGGTGAGTGGTCCAAAGCGCCGCCGGGCCCGACTTTACCCGTCGAAGTTCTCGACAAGGCCCTCGGTCGTTATCTTGAAGCCTATGAGCGGCTTACGGGCCAGGCGCTGCAGTTGTAGGATTCATGCAGTGGTCGACCTACAAATCGCTGTGCGACCGGCCGGACTACTGGTCACGCTGGATGCTCGATCAGTGCATGGAACTGTTGCACCAGCAGAATCTCGCGGCGCTGGGCCAGGTGCTGGCTGATGCCGTTACAGATCACCCCCTCGACGTGCCGGCAGATCACGCGGGTCCGCCAACGACCCGCATGCATCGTGTCAGTTTATCTGTAGCGATGCGCCACGAGATTCTAGCCGCCCTCGAGCATGCATCCGCCCGGGGCATGATTACGCCGCAGACCGCCGGGCGCGGACTCGGCGGCTTTGTCGAGGCGTGGCGTGAGTACGCCGCATATGTGGATTAGACATGCGGCTTGAGTTTTTGACATGAGCCGCATAAGCAAAGTACTGATTGCCAATCGAGGCGCAATTGCCCGACGCATTGTCAGGGCGTGCAATGAATTGGGGCTCGAGAGTGTCGCGGTGTATTCCGCCTGCGACAGCGAAGCGCCCTATATTGCTGAAGCGAGCGAGGCATATCCGCTGCCGGGGTACAAAGCCCTCGACACTTATCTGAACTCGGTGGCGCTGCTGGATGTAGCCGCGCGCAGCGGCGCCGATGCAGTACACCCGGGCTACGGCTTTCTCGCGGAGAATGCGGGATTCGCCCGGGCGGTGATCGACAGCGGCCGGGTGTTCATTGGCCCGCAGCCGACCTGGCTGGAACAGATGGGCGACAAAGTTTCTGCGCGCTCGTTGATGCAGGGCCAGGGTTTCCCAATGTTTGCGGGTTCGCAGTTGCTCAATGATCCTCGGCAGGCGGCTGCGGAAGCAGAGCAGATCGGCTACCCGGTAATGGTCAAGCCCAGCGGCGGAGGCGGCGGCATGGGCATGGCTGCGGTGGCCGATGCTGATGCTCTGGAGGCTGCTCTGCATCAAGCGCAGACCATTGGTGCGAGTGCGTTTGGCGACAGCGGTGTGTATATCGAGAAACTGATCGAGACGCCGCGGCATATTGAGTTCCAGATTCTCGGCGATGGCCGTGGCGGCGCCATGCATGTGTATGAGCGTGACTGCTCGGTACAGCGGCGCAACCAGAAACTCATCGAAGAAACGCCGGCGCCGGGCCTTGATCGAGCAATGCTGCTGGCAAGCGCAGAGCAGGCGGCCGAGGTGTGTGCCGGCCTGGGTTACGACAGTCTGGGAACCGTTGAGACTCTTGTTAAGCCGGACGGCGATATGGGCTTTCTGGAAATGAATACGCGCATTCAGGTAGAGCATGGCGTGACAGAGATGGCTACAGGGCTCGACCTGGTGCAGGCGCAGATCAACCTGGCTGATGGAGGAGCTCTGCCGGCGTTGCCCGAGCGCAGTAGATACGCCATGGAGGTGCGTCTTTATGCGGAGGATTCGGCGACCATGCTGCCGTCTACCGGTGTGCTGCATACGTTCCGACCGCCAAGTCTGCACGGCGTGAGAGTGGACACCGGCTACTCAGCAAACCAGGCCGTCACGCCATACTATGATGCTATGCTGGCCAAAGTCATCGCTACGGGCGATACCAGAGAGATGGTCATAGGACGCCTGCTGGTGGCGTTGAAGGCTTTTGAGGTGCACGGCGTACAGACCAATGCAGGGCTCCTCGGCCGTATTCTGGAGCATGACGAGTTTCTTGGCGGTAACATAGATACCGGAATATTAAATCGCATAATTGGGGAGCATTAATGGCCAGGCATGAGGTAGAAAGTGAAGTCACCGGCAACGTGTGGAAGGTCCTGCTGGAAGTGGGTGCATCGGTAACGGAAGGCGACGTCATCATGATTCTGGAATCCATGAAGATGGAGATTCCAGTTGAAGCACCGGCTGACGGCACCCTTGCCGAGGTGTGCGTTGCGCTTGAGGACCAGGTGGAAGAGGATCAGCTGCTCGCAGTTGTCGAGGCTTAACATGTCGGCGGGCAAATCCACCTTCGGGCAGCCGCTGGCGGTGCAGCGAGAAGCTCTGGCATGACGCGACGTCTGGACTTTGCCACCCACCCGGACCAGTACCGGCACTGGCGCCTGACTGTGGAACCCCCTTTCGCCTACTTGTATCTGGATGTGGACGAGAACGGCGGCTGGTTCGAAGGCTACGAACTCAAGCTCAACTCATATGACATCGGTGTAGACATCGAACTGGCAGATGCCATCACCCGCCTGCGTTTCGAACATCCAGATGTCCGCGCCGTGCTGCTGGGCTCTGCCAAGCCCGATACTTTCTGCGCCGGTGCCAATATCCGCATGCTGGGCGGAGCCAGTCATGCGCACAAGGTCAACTTCTGCAAATTCACCAACGAAACGCGCAATACCATCGAAGACGCGAGCCGCAAATCGGGGCAGATCTATATCGCGGCGGTCAACGGCACTGCTGCAGGCGGCGGTTACGAACTGGCCCTGGCGGCGGATCAGATCCTGCTGATTGACGACGGCAGAGCCGCGGTGTCCCTCCCCGAGGTCCCGTTACTGGCGGTTCTGCCGGGAACCGGAGGACTGACCCGTCTGGTCGATAAACGCAAGGTGCGCCGGGACATAGCTGATGTGTTCTGCACCCTGGAAGAGGGCATGCAGGGTGAAAAGGCGTTAAAGGCACGCCTGGTGGACGAGACTGTTCCCAGTTCCCGGTTTGCCGAGCGTTGCCAGGCCGTGTTGGCGCAGTGCGCGGCGCGTTCACCTGCGCAGGCCGGCGCCGCAGGGATCACCTTGCAGCCTCTGCAGAAATCTATTGGCGAAGATGTCATTGAGTATGCTCACGTGCGCGTCAGTCTCGACAGAGAAAACGGTTGTGCGCATGTCACCCTGCGCGGTCCAAACGGCCCTGCGCCCACCGCGGTGGATGAAGCATCAGCTCAGGGCAGCGACTTCTGGCCCCTCGCGGTCATGCGCGAGTTCGACGATGCGCTGCTGGAACTGCGATTTAACGAGCTTCAGCTGGGCACACTGCTGTTGCGTACCGGTGGGGATACAGAGGCGGTATCGGTTTACGACAGCCTTATTCACCTCAATCAGGACAACTGGTTCCTGCGGGAAGTGCAGCTGCTGATCGGGCGGGTGCTGCAGCGACTGGATCTGACGTCCCGCTCGATATTCGCGCTGCTCGAACCCGGCAGTTGCTACGCGGGATTTCTGGCCGAACTTGCGTTCGCTGCAGATCGCAGCTACATGCTCGAAGGGCATTTCGAGGACCGCGCTAACGAACTGACAGCCACCCTGAGGCTGAGTGCGGCGAATTTCGGCAGTTACCCCATGGTTAACGATCTGAGCAGGTTGGCTGTGCGTTTTCTCGGCGAAGCAGAGTCGCTGGCCACCGCCGAGGCGCTGCAGGGTATGTCGCTGGAAGCTCAGGAGGCCTGGGAAGCCGGCCTAATTACCGTGGCCATGGATGACATCGATTGGGAAGATGAGTTGCGTATGGCGGTAGAGGAACGTGCGGGGTTTTCGCCGGATGCACTTACCGGGCTGGAAGCCAACATCAGATTCGCCGGACCCGAGACCATGGAAAGCAAGATATTCGCGCGTTTGAGCGCATGGCAGAACTGGATATTTCAGCGTCCCAACGCCGTTGGTGGTGAAGGGGCGCTGCAGCTATACGGCAGCGGGCGCCGCCCGGCGTTCGACAGAAACCGGGTTTAAGAGATCGAATATAAGGAAGCGCATATGAGCGATCAGGTCAGTTACGATACCTTGATTCCCAACAATGTGGATCTGTCGTCCGACCGGCGGCTGCGACGCGCCCTCGAGCAATGGCAGCCGAAGTTTCTGGATTGGTGGCGCGGCTGCGGTCCGTCCGACTTCCTGGAGCACGAGGTCTATCTGCGCACCGCAGTTGGTGTGGAAGCGGGTAAGTGGGCAAAGTTCGACTTCGTCAAGATGCCGGAGTATCGCTGGGGGATTCTGCTCGCTCCAGCTGAGGAAGGGCGCACCATACCCTTCGGCGAACACATGGGGCAGCCTGCCTGGCAGGAGGTGCCTGGCGAGTACCGCGGTCTGTTGCGGCGGATGATCGTCATTCAGGGCGATACCGAACCAGCTTCCGTTGAACAGCAGCGTTTTCTCGGGCATACCGCGCCTTCGCTGTTCGACATGCGCAATGTCTTTCAGGTCAATGTCGAAGAAGGACGACACCTGTGGGCCATGGTCTACCTGCTGCACAAGTACTTTGGCCGCGATGGGCGTGAAGAAGCTGAAATGCTGCTGATACGAAATTCCGGAGACGCGGACCGCCCCCGGATACTGGGCGCCTTCAACGAAGAAACGCCGGACTGGCTGTCATTTTTCATGTTTACTTCGTTTACCGACCGGGACGGCAAGATGCAGCTGGAATCTCTGGCTCAATCCGGTTTTGATCCGTTGTCGCGAAGCTGCAGATTCATGCTCACCGAAGAAGGGCATCATATGTTCGTCGGCAAAAGCGGTGTGGAACGGGTCATCGATCGCACGTGTGTGCGCATGAACGAAGTCGGCGTTGCCGACCCTGCCGATGTGGGCCGGATTCGCGATCTCCGCGTTGTCGACCTACCCTTGATGCAACGAAAGATGAACTTTCACTTCTCGGTGACCCTGGATCTGTTCGGCTCCGAGATTTCCACCAACGCAGCTAATGCCTTCAACGCCGGCATCAAGGGGCGCTACAACGAGATCGCCATCGACGACGATCACCAATTGCACAACGACACTTATCCGGTCATGGTGCTCAAAGACGGCGGTTTCGTTACGCAAGAGATGGCCGCGATCACGGCCATCAACGCCAGACTGCTGGACGACTACATCGATGATTGCCAGAGTGTCGTGGAGGCCTGGAACAAGGTGATACGCGGACATGATATTGACTTTGAGCTGAAGCTGCCGCATCGGGCCTTCAATCGACGCCAGGGGCTGTTTGCCGGCGAATCCGTTTCGCCGGGCGGCATCGTGATGAATGAGCAGGCCTGGCGGGCTCAGCAGGACGAGTTTCTGCCGTCGACTTCGGACCTGGAGTATATTCTCAGTCTAATGAAACCGGTTACGACCGCAGGGGAGTTCGCGCCCTGGATATCGCCGCCTCGTAGTGGTGTGGGCGGTAAGCCCGGTGATTTCGAATACGTGAGAATCGCTGCGTAGCAAGGGATCAAGCGCAGCGGCCCGGACCCGGGCCGCTCGAAGTGAGGGTGGCTATTCGTCGATCCAGAAGGTGGATTTGAGCTGCATGCTCTCGCTATCGAGAATCGTCTCGGCGTTATCCGCCACGTCTTCCCAGGTGGCATCCAGCCCCAGTTCCATGCCCTTGTTGGCAAACACTGCATCCGAGGCAAAACGACCCCGGGCTGCCTGAATGATGCGGCCGTTCGGTGCATCTTCCGATACCAGGTACAGTGCCGCCGGACTGACCAGTTTCGGGTGGTTGGTCGGGTCAGGGTTGTCGGCATCGATGTTGGAACCAGGCACACTGGCGGTCATGCGCGTTGCAGCGCCGGGCGAAAGACAGTTGACGCGAACGTTGTGAGAAGCGCCTTCGCGGGACAGATTGTTCATCAAGCCAACCATGCCCATTTTGGCCGCACCATAGTTACCCTGCCCGAAGCTGCCGAGAATGCCCGACACTGAAGAGGTGAACAGAATGCGGCCGTAGTTTTTCTCGTACATGATCGGCCAGGCATGCCAGGTCACGTACGCAGAGCCGGTAAGATGGACGTTGATGACGATATCCCACTCGTCCAGGGTCATTTTCTTGAACGACTTGTCGCGCAGGATGCCGGCGTTGTTGATCAGAATATCAACGGTGCCGTATGTGTCGACCGCGGTTGCGATGATGTTCCTGGCGCCGTCGCGGTCTGAAACAGAATCCTTGTTTGCTACCGCTTCGCCGCCGGCGGCGCGGATTTCCTCGACTACCAGATCAGCAGCATCGCCCTCGCCAGAGCCGTCTACAGAACCGCCGAGATCGTTCACTACCACTTTGGCGCCGGCCTCGGCCAGCAACAGGGCGTGCTCGCGACCCAGACCGCCGCCGGCACCGGTGATAACTGCTACTTTATCGTCGAAACTCATTTGTGATCCTTCGTGTAGTTACTTTTGACGCCCCGATGGTAACAGGAGTTTGGGGCCGATACAGAGCTTCACTCTGAGGGCTGTCAGTACGCATCACCGGGGAGGATCGGGTCGGGTACTCAAGTTGCACTCTGAGTTGTCGATCTTGTAAGTTAACGGGCTACTTTTGCCGACGAGGTGTTGACTGATGATTGTCTTGCGGGGTTGCGCAATGTCGTCGAATTCCTTATGAACGCGCCGGGTACCGCTGAACCTATCTGGTTTGCTCTGCCGGACGCCGATGCACTCAATCGCCTGCACCAGTACAGCGCCGTTTCTAACCTCGGTATCGAAGTCACCGGCGTCGGGTCCGACTACCTCGAAGGGCGCATGCCTGTCGATGAGCGTACGTTGCAGCCATTTGGCCTGCTGCATGGAGGCGCCGCGGTACTGCTGCTTGAAACACTGGCCAGTGCCGCCGCCAACCATTGTGTAGATCCGGCCACTCACATGTGTGTTGGCGTAGAGGTGAATTGTAACCATTTGCGTGCGGCGCATAGCGGCTATGTCATTGGCCGCGCCAGAGCACTCCACGTCGGTCGTACCATACTCGTTTGGGACCTGCAGGCCTGGGATGAGCGCGACCGCCAGATTACCGCCGGCCGCCTTACTTCCAGCATCGTAGCCAGGCCTTAGAACACCTGCCGGGCGGCCGCCAACTGATCCGCTGACTGTGGTAGCATCCTGCGTCCGGATACAGGGGGATACAGCCCGTGAGTGATGAATTGGTGACCATAGAGGTCAGTGACGGTGTGGCGGATGTACGTTTGAACCGGCCGGAAAAATACAATGCCCTCAGTGGCGAGATGTTTGCGGCAATCGTGTCGGCGGGCGAGCGGCTGGCCGAAGCGAAAGAGGTGCGGGCAGTGGTCCTCTCCGGTAACGGTCGGGGTTTCTGCGCTGGTCTGGACATGGGCAGTTTCGCCGGCATGGCCGACAACGCCGGCTCCGGTGGCGGCGGTGGTACCGGCGCGCTGCTGGCCCGGGGCGAAGGACCTGAAAACAACGCGCAGCGCCCCGCCTATGTCTGGAAGCGTTTGCCGGTACCGGTGATATCGGCTATCCATGGGGTGGCCTACGGCGGTGGTGCACAGATTGCCCTGGGCGCGGATATCCGCATTGGCGCGCCGGACATGAAAATGTCGATCATGGAAATCAAATGGGGCCTGATCCCGGATATGAGCCTGACCCAGACGTTGCGCGATCTGGTGCCGCTCGACGTTGCCAAGGAGCTGACCCTGACCGGGCGCGTGCTTAACGGCGAAGAGGCGCAAGCCCTTGGCCTGATCACCCGGGTCGCTGACGATCCTCACGCTACCGCAATGCAACTCGCGCGGGAAATTGCCGGGAAATCACCAGACGCCATTCGCGCCGGCAAGCAACTGCTGGAAACCGCCTGGCATGCGGACGAACGCACAGGTTTAGAACTGGAAGCCAGTTTGCAGAAGGCGCTGATCGGTTCGCCCAACCAGATAGAGGCGATTACCGCCAACTTCGAGAAGCGGGCGCCAGCGTTCAACGATCCGGAGTAGGGTCATGACAGACATGAAACATGACGCATACATAGAAATAGACGCCTGCGCATGAGCTGGGAAAACGAAATCAAGGAACTGCAGCGGCGCCGCTTTCTGGCGCAGCAGCAGGGTGGCAAAGAGGGCATTGCCCGCCAGCACGCGAAAGGGCGGCTGACCATCCGTGAGCGCATCGACGCGCTGCTCGACGACGGATCCTTCCGTGAACATGGCCGTGCTACTGCCAGTCCCGTGTACGACGATAACGAAGAGGTTGCCGAATACGTGCCCGCCAACTACGTGGTCGGCTTCGGCAGAATCGACGATCGACGGGTGGTGGTTGGTGGTGAAGACTTCACCCTTAAGGGCGGTTCCCCCAATGCTGCGGGGTTGCGCAAGAGCGTTTATGCGGAGCATCTGGCGGTGCAGTATCGTGTGCCGCTGGTGCGTATGCTGGAGGGCGGTGGCGGCAGCGTCAAAGGCTCTGGAAAGAAAGGCGGCACCGTCGGCGAACCGGTTTTTACCGAGCCGCGCTTCAAGATCATTGCTGATGCCATGTCGGCGGTGCCGGTGGTTTCCGGCGCCATGGGCGCAGTGGCCGGATTCCCGGCAGGCAGATTAGTCGCTTCTCACTTTGCCGTCATGACCCGGCACACTGCTCAGGTCATGATTGGTGGTCCGGCGCTGGTAGAGCGTGCGCTTGGCGTCAGCATGAGCAAAGATGAGCTGGGTGGCGCCCAGGTGCACGCGGCCAGTGGCGTGGTGGATAATCTGGCGGACGACGAACACGACGCGTTCCGGCAGATCCGCCGGTTCCTCAGTTACCTGCCGCCCAGCGTGTGGGCGCGCACGCCGCGTTATGCCAACGACGACCCGGTGGACCGCATGGAGCAGGAATTGCTCAGTGCGGTACCCCGCGACAGCAATACTGCCTTCGACATGCGCACCATCGTGGAAATGGTGATGGATCGCGACAGCTTTTTTGAGATCGGTGCGAGCTTCGGGCCCAGCCAGATCTGCGGTTTCGCGACGCTCGACGGTCAGCCGGTTGGCGTGCTGGCGAACGATTGTCGCTACTATGCGGGTGCGATGACCGCGCAAGCGGCGCAGAAATACCGGCGCTTTGTGGAAACCTGTGACACGTTCCACGTGCCCATTGTCAATTTTATCGACCAGCCGGGCTTCATGATCGGGCCGGAATCGGAGCGTAACGGCACCATTCGTTATGGCATGGCGGCGGTTGCCGCGGCAGCTCAGGCAACCATTCCCTGGGCCGTGGTCCAGGTACACAAAGGTTTTGGTGTGGCGACCGCGGCGCACTACGCTCCGGGCAATTATGTGCTGGCGTGGCCGTCGGTGGAATCTGGGCCGCTGCCGTTGGAAGGCGGGGTCGCGGTGGCATTCCGCCGGGAGATCGCTACGGCGGACAATCCGGAAGAAAAGCGTCGCGAACTGGAAGAGCGGCTGCGTGAAGCACGCTCTCCCTTCCCCCGGGCGGAATCTTTTGCGGTACATGAACTTATCGATCCCCGCGAGACCCGACCCATGTTGTGTGAGTGGATCGACTGGATCCAACCCCGGCTCGACGGCCTGGTGGGTCCTGTGCAATTCGGGATTCGTCCGTAAGCCTGCCACGACTGTGCGGGCTGTCAGTTTTTCAACAGTAACCTTGTGGAGGGTGCAACATGACTATTTCATTTGAAAATCAGGTGGCGGTTGTCACCGGCGCCGGCGGTGGCCTCGGCCGCTGCCATGCCATTGAGCTGGCCAGGCGCGGCGCGAAGATCGTAGTGAACGACCTGGGCGGCGCGATGGACGGTACCGGCGGTTCCTCTGAGGCGGCGGAAAGTGTGGTCGCCGAGATCAAGGCCGCCGGCGGCGAAGCCATTGCCAACGGTGGCTCAGTGTCTGACCGTGCGGGTGCCAAGAGCATGATCGATGACGCCATGAATGCCTGGGGGCGGGTAGACATACTCATCAACAATGCCGGCATTCTGCGCGATAAGTCCTTCTCAAAGATGACGCTGGACGACTTTCAGCTGGTGATGGACGTGCACCTGATGGGTGCGGTCAATTGCACTCATGCGGCCTGGCCCATCATGCGAGAGCAGAACTACGGGCGCATTCTCATGACCACCTCCCCTTCGGGTTTGTACGGCAACTTCGGCCAGGCCAACTACAGTGCGGCTAAACTCGCGCAGGTTGGCTTCATGAATACGCTGAAGATCGAAGGCGCGAAAAATAACATTCACACCAACAGCCTGGCTCCGGTCGCGGCAACGCGCATGACCGAAGAGCTGATACCCGAGGAAGCTCAGGCGCAGCTCGGCCCGGAACTGGTTACGCCGGCAGCGATTTATCTGGTCAGCGAAGGGGCGCCGAATGGTGTCATCATTCAGGCCCAGGGTGGTAAGTTCTCCCTCGCCTGTATCGTCGAAAATGAAGGCGTCGACCTGGGAATGGAAGCCGACGCTGACGATGTCGCCGACGCCTACGCGCGGATTGTGGACCTTGCCGGCGTTAAGCCGCGCAATATGCTGCAATTGGGCGTTCTTTAAACCATGAACCCGCGGGTGCCGTGGAAATCGCGGCACCCGCTTCGATATCGAGCACACTGTAGTCGTGTTGTTTGACAAAGTGTGCTTCGAGAATCGCGGCCACGTCGTCCAGTTCCCGGGTAGGCACGTACCGCACGCGATGCTCGGTGACACCGTTGGGTTCGTCAAAGCACTGGTGAATGACCCGGCTGACCGACTGTCGGTAGGCGGTGTGTGAAAACAGGTTCTCATTGCGGCGATGCTGTTCTTCGGGTACCCACACGCAGGCTTGCTGGCCAAGTACGTTCAGATGGTGCTTCTCTTCGAGCAGAAAACGCCATAGAGAATACTCGCTATGATCGACAAAACGCTCACTGATCTGGCCGGCGGCATTGCGTACCTGGCAGTGTGCCAATAACTGGCGGTGGTGGTCTTTTTCCTTCGTGGTACTCTTCATCGCAAAGCTCGAATTTCGAAGTCCAGGTATCTCGAAGTGTAGTAACGATTCTGGATTTTTGATGTTCCCCCGGGGTTGCGGCAGCAGGATTGTAGAAGAGGGTTTATGGCAGCGTTCGTTCTCACGTTGATTGGTGCGGTGTTCATTGCCGGAGCTCTGTGGCTCGGGCTGGGCAGCCGGTTTCGCATTGTTGATGATGACGAGCGCAACGACCGTCTGAACTTCGCTGCTTTTTACCTCGGCGCATTGCCGGTAGCCTTTGTGGTGGTCTTCTTCGGGTTGGGCTGATGCAGTTACCGATAGATCCTGCAACGGTAAAGGGTTTTCTCGACGAGCAGGAAGGTGCGCGACTGTATGAACTGGCCGTGGCGGCCAGTGCGCTGGGGCCTTGCCTGGAAATCGGCAGCTATTGCGGAAAATCCACCGTATATCTGGGCACCGGCGCAAAAGCCGCCGGCGGTCAGCTGTTTGCATTGGACCATCATCGCGGATCTGAAGAGCATCAACTCGGAGAGCAATATCATGATGCGGAGCTTTATGATTCGAACATCGGACGCATGGATTCCCTGCCTTACTTTCGCAACACTCTGAATCGAGCAGGGCTTGAGCAGGTCGTCGTTCCACTGGTAGGCAGCAGTGCTCAGCTTGGACGCTTCTGGCGGACGCCGCTGGCGCTGGTGTTCATTGACGGCGGGCACAGCCTGCAAAGCGCAATGACCGACTATAGAACCTGGGCCGGGCATGTTCATTCAGGAGGGTTCCTGGCCATTCATGACATATTCCCCGACCCGGCGGACGGCGGCCAGGCGCCCTACGAGATCTACAAACTTGCGCTGGCTTCGGGTTTGTTCGAAGCGTGCGATATGACAAAAACCCTGGGTGTGCTGCGCAGGGTCTAGTGCTCAGCCGTCGTTCTTGAAGATTCTGTGGCCCGGCGTCATTTCGTACAGCGCATCTGCGGCCAGCAGGATGGCTGCAGCGGTCCAGGTTGGCCGTTCGTCCGGCCAATGCAGATCGTCGTTGAATACATAACCTGTCCACCAGCTGCCGTCTTCCAACTGGAAGCGCTGAATGTCGGCGAACAATCGGTGGGCGGCATCGAGATGGCCGCTGTTGCAGCAGGCCATGATCAGCTCGCAGGTTTCTGCCACGGTTACCCAGGGCTGGTCGGCAACACAGCGGCAACCCAGGCCGTGCTCGACGAACTCATGCCAGCGTTGATCGATACGCTGGGTTGCTTGCTGGGCTGTGAACACGCCGGTAAGTACGGGGTAGAACCAGTCCATGGAATAGCGCGCCTTTGATTCCCAGGTGCGGTCGAAGCGATGCGGCTTGTGGCGGATAGCTTCGCCGAGCCGCACACGGCTTTGCTGATAGCGCGTAGCATTTTCGCCGAGTATCTGCGCGATGTTTATGGCGGCATCGAGGGACTTGTAAATGGAGCTGCAGCCGGTGACCAGCGCGTCGCGACTGATGCCCTTGCGGGTGTCCACTGCCCAGTAGATCTCGCCCTCCTCGGTCTGCAGATCGATTACGAAGTCCATGGCCTTTGCGATCATGGGCCAGTAACGGGTCAGCATAGCGTCATCGCCGGTCACCAGATAGTGGTGCCACAGCCCCGTTGCCGGGTAGGCCACGAAATTGGTCTCTGCGCGGGTGTCGTCGGCGACTTCTGTGTCGTTGTAGGCGGCGTACCAGGCGCCGTCGCTCCGCTGGGTCGCGGCCAGCCACTCCAAGCCAAGTGCGGCGGCAGGGTGGTTGCCAGCCGCGGTCAGGCCCATGAGGGCTTCGACGTGGTCCCAGGGGTCTACGATGCCGTCGGCAAACCAGGGTAAGGCGCCCGAGCGCAACTGCAGTCCGGCGATGTACTCGGCAGTGGCGTTGAATCGTTTGGGCGACAGGCTCATGCTTGATTCTGGAAATAAAGCACGACACTTTTACCCATCAGTGGATTGAGCAATCGATCGAGTATGCGCGTGATGCGGGGCTTTTCCATGAGGTCCCACACGAGCAGACGATGATAGGCCTTTACCAGGCAGTTGTTGTCGGCATTGGACCAGAACATACAGCGCAGCCACCAGTAAGGAACATGCAGGCTGTGCGCCCAGTGGCGCCGGATGAAGCGCATGGGCATTGCTTCGATCGTCCGACGTAGCCCCCCGGAGCGGAAGATTCTGATGTGGCCGCCTTCGACTTCGTGATAAGCATCGCTCAGTCGCCAGCAGACCCATTCAGGGAAGTATCTGGGAACACTGGCCGCGAATAACCCCTGAGGCTTGAGCACGCGGTGAATCTCCCGAAGCACGCCCTGATAGTCCGGCACATGCTCGAGCACTTCGGCACAGATGATCTTATCAAAGCTGTTGTCAGGGAACGGCAGCGTCAGTCCACTGCCATTGATGAAGTGGCAGCTTGTCTCGGCTTGCGCTGGTCGCTCGAATTGCTGCAGACGCTGCCGGGCAGTCTGCAGGTCCGTTCGGTTCAGATCGAGTCCGACGACGTTTACCTCAAACTGAAGATAGGCGCTGATGGCGTGGCGGCCTTCCCCGCAACCGAGATCGAGTACGCGGTCGCCAGGCTGTAGATCGAGGATGCCGAAATCAATGGTTTCCAGGCTCATCGCGCGATGACCTGCAGGTAGTAGTCGGTGAGGCGGCGGGCCACGACCTGCCAGTCGAACTGACTGAGAATACGTTCGCGGCCTGCCTTAGACAGCTGTGCGCGCTTTTCGGGGTCATTGAGGAGCATGGTGACCGCATCGGCGATGGCATTGGGGTCGCCCACCGGTACGACGATGCCGGCGTCGCCTACGACCTCGGGCAGGGCGCCACCGTCACTGGATATAAGCGGAATACCGCTGGCCATGGCTTCGGCTGCAGGCAGTCCAAAGCCCTCGTACTCCGACGGCACGATGGCGACATTTGCCCTGGCGTAAAGCCGGTTGATTTCCTCACCGGCAATGCCGTGGACGAACTCGATGTTGTCCTGCAGTTGCAACTCATTGATCTGCTGTTCAGTGATTCCGCCGGGCTTGGGCTTGCCAATGAAAGTCAACTGAATCTGCGGTATGGCCCGTTTGAGACGGGCCAGGGCAGGCAGCAGGTGCTGAGTGCCTTTCAGGGGTTGGTCGGCGCTGGCGGTGGTAATGATTCGATAAGGTTCTCTCGTGATGTGCGATATAGGCCGAAACTCGTTGCAGTCAACGCCATTGTAGAGCACATGGATATTGGCCGGGTTGGTGGCGAAAGCTTCGACGATATCGCGCTTCGATGCTTCGCTGACGGTAACGATGTGCTGCAGTTGTCCGGCGACTTTTTTCTGCATGCGCAGAAAACTGTGCCAGCGACGAATCAGCAGGCGCATGCCGGGGTGGGGTTCGTTGGCCAGGGCGATATCCCGGTCGCGGGTGATGGGGTGATGGATCGTGGTGACCAGCGGCATGCCGCTCTGCTGCAGTTTCAGTACGCCGTAGCTCAAAGTTTGATTGTCGTGAATGACGTCGTAATGGCGTCCGTGCGTTTTGAGATATGCCAATACCCTGTGGCCGAAGGTGTAGGGCTCTGGAAATCCGCCGGTAGCCACAGAAGCCCATTCAAACAGGTCGATGGCAGATTTGAAGGTGGCAGCTTTGAGTCCGCGCCAGGGTTCTTCCAGGGCATATAGATTCAGTCCCGGAAGCTTGATCAGACCAACCTCGTCATCCAGGTGCGGATAAGGTTCCCCGGAAATGACGTCGACCTCATGTCCGAGGGCGCGCAATGCTCGGGATACGTATTTCAGATAAACGCCCTGGCCGCCGCTGTATGGATTGCTGCGATATCCCAGCAGACAGACGCGTAGCGGACGGAAATCATCCGATTGTTGAACGGGCAGCGCGGCCGCGTAAGGCATGCAGCATTCCAGTACTTGGGGCTGCGAATTCTAGGGGTCAGGCCCGGCTGTTGTCGACCACCAGCTCAGGAGCCCGGATCTTGGGGTCGTACTCACGGGCGGGCTGATATATGTGCAGGTGATGATAAAGATTGGCGATCCATTGCTGGCCCTGCTGGGTCTTTTTCAGATAGGCAACGCCGTCGCCGATATAAGGTAAGACGTCGGCGTAGAAAAACTGTGGGAAGCCCTGGCGCAGATTTTCCGCATTGGAAAAGCCGCGTCGCCTGGCTTCCCCGGTCTCAATGAACTCGACAAACAGGCGCGACAGCTTCTGCGGGTACTGGGGGTCTGCCATCTGGCCGATAAGGTCGGCGCAACGGACCAGGGCGGGCAGCGAATCGGTTACCCGATATTGACTGGCCAGGGGCACCGGGAAACGGGTCATTTCAATGCACTGCGACACCATGGTGGTGTCTATCGCTGCCTCGTTGGCGAACCGTTCGCGCACATACATCGCGCCACGGGTAACGTGATAGGGCGTCATGGTGGCATCGGTGGCGCCCACCGGCGGTGTGAAACGTTCCCCCTGAGGATTGATCACACAGCTGTTGTCACGGTCGCTGGACAGTAGATTCCGCAGGTAGCCGACATCGTGAAAAAGCATGGCTACGACCGCCTGCAACCACTCGTGGGCGGTCAGGTCGCCGCGCGCCAGTTGCCGGCCATGCAGAATGGTCTGTCCGACTTCGGTGACCAGAATCGTGTGCTGAATGTCGTGGTAGGAGCAATCGCAATTCAACAGGGTCTCAAGTGCCGTATGGGCTGCTCGCTCCAATGCCTGGACCTGGCCGTCCTCAGCATCGGAGAACAGGCTGCGATACTCCTGCACCGTGTGCGCTACGAAGGCATCGATCAGAACTGTGTTGGGGTTAAACATAGTGAGGAGTCTAAGGGACCGGCTGAATGATCATCGTGCTACAGCACACAGAATTTTCGAAGCCGTGACAATGGTTTTCCAGATGAATACTATGCAAGTGAAAAGTCCTCACGTTGAGTGGGATTCATGTCACATATTGAACTACGTCACCTGCGCACGCTGGTGGCTTTGCGCGACACAGGCAGTCTGGTGGAAGCCGCGGAGCGAGTCTTTCTGACTCAGTCGGCCTTGTCCCATCAGATCAAAGAGCTGGAGTCGCGCATCGACTGTACGCTGTTCGTACGCAAAACCCGCCCGGTGCGCTTTACCAGTGCGGGTAATCGTCTGCTGCGGCTGGCCGATGAGATGTTGCCCAGAGTTCACGGCGCTGAGCTGGATCTGCAGCGGCTGGCTGGTGGTGAATCCGGCCGGATCTTCATGGCCATCGAATGCCACAGTTGCTTCGAATGGCTGCTGCCGGCCATAGATGAATATCGTGATCATTGGCCGGATGTGGAGCTGGACATTGCCAGCGGCTTTCACTTCGCACCGTTGCCAGCTCTGGGCCGGGGGGATCTCGATCTGGTGATTACCGCCGACCCGCTGGAAGATCCGAATGTTCATTACTTCCCGCTATTCAGTTATGAGGCGCAACTGGCGCTGACCAAGGATCATCCCCTGGCGGCCAGGCAATGGGTAGATCCGCACAACCTCAGGGATGAAGTGGTCATCAGCTACCCGGTGGAACGCGACCGTCTGGATCTGTTCACCAGCTTTCTTGATCCTGCCGGCGTTGAACCTAAACGGCTACGCCATGCAGAACTCACCACCATGATTGTGCAGCTGGTGGCCAGTGGCCGGGGTGTGGCCTGTCTGCCGAACTGGGCATTGCATGAGTATACCGAGAGGGAATACGTCGCGGTGCGCTCTCTGGGAGAGGAGGGTGTCTGGCCGACCCTGTACGCTGCTGTGCGCAAGGATCAAGCCAGCGCTGCCTTCATGCAGGGGTTCATAGAAGTCGCCAAGAGCACCTGCTTCGCCAATCTGCATGGCATCGTTACCGCGGAACTGGATTGAGACTCCATCAACAGGCTGCTAGGGAACCAGCGTCACTCGCTGCCAACCCGTGACAGTCAGCGTAAACAGCGTGCGCTCGTGCACCCCGTCGGGCTGGTTGAGGTCGAGGCGTTCAATACGCTGGGGTTGCATGATCAGGCCGCGGGCGTTTGCAGGCGCCTCCAGCGGGTCGGCCAGATCCATGGTCTGCAGATTGGCCAGCAGATCTTCCCGTGAGCTCACCGGCGTGCTCTGAGGCGCGTGATTCTCGTAGTACCAGTCCATGCGCTTTGGTGCTTCCGGACGCAGTTGCCAGCTGCCGGCGACCAGGTGCGGGTCCACGTGGGCGGCCCGAACCTGGAAGCGATACTGGATGTTGATGCTGGGCCAGTACGTGTGCATCGCGAATCCAGCCGTGAGCGCATGCCATTTCGGACTGGTGGCGTTGACGAATACCGCCAGCGCACCATCCACTTCGCGCAGTACCAGGGTACGCAATTGCGGCTGCTGATCAGCATCGACGTTAGCCACCGTGCAGAGCGCTGCCATCGGATCCTCGGCCTGGCGTGCCCTGGCCCGATCATCGTGAAAAATGCCGATTGGGTCGGTCATTGCTGGCCTCTCACTTGCTCATAGCCATATAGCCATTCAGAAGTTGATGTGCGTGCCGGTCTGCGTATGATCTGCCCATTCCTCTGGAGTGGTCTCGCGATGGCGCTTCATGCGTTCGAAGGTAACAATGAAATTGTTGGTTTGCCGGGCGCGTACCTGAGTACCGCGAAACAGTTCGAATAGTCTTCCCGGGTGATCTTGCATCAGCTGCAGCGTCAGCAATTGCCAGGCCGAGCCAGATGCGCCAGTCCATTAGGCGTCGTCGTCAGCACCGCTCGGAGCGTTTTCCGTTTCCCCCCGTCGACGCACTTCCGCAATATCGCGCTGTATTTCGCTCAGGCGAAACAGGACGTCGGGCAACTGATCGCTGATGCGCCACAACAGATAGGCGATGGCCAGCAGTAGAAGAAATGACAAAAAATCCATGCTGGGGTCTCCGCTTGTGAATTTAGAGCAGTATATTACCCCAAAGAGCCGGTGATTGACTTGCGCTGGCTGATTTCGAGCCAGTTTCCGTCAGGATCCCGTACGAACGAGATGTACGCCACATCGCCCAGCCGGACCGGCGCCATGCCTTCTTTACCGCCGGCCTTTAGAATGTCTTGGTGCGTGCTTAGCACATCGAACACCTGAAAAGTCATGTATCGGTAGCCTACCGCTGTACGCTCGATAGGCGCGACACTGCCCTGGGTAAAGTGGATCAACGAGGCGCCGACCGCGAACGCACTATCCGCAGCTTCGGGCAGGCCAAGAACTTCGCCGTAGAAGTGCCTGGCGCGGTGCAGATCGTTGGTGGTCATGTGCAGACAAAGATTGCGCTCATCGGCTCGTGCCGGGCTGAGTAGCAGTTCATTACCGTCGGGGTCGAGCATCTCCACCGTTTCATCGACCTGGCCGGAGAATATCTCGAGTTGGCGCAAACCACTTGGTGAACCCGTGGGTACCGGTTCTCGACGGTGGTTGATTTTGAGGACGCTGTCGCCGATGGCATGGCGATGCTGGTGCTGACCGCCGCCGATCTTCAGCAGTTCAGCAAAGGGTACGTGTGCTTGCTCCTGCCAGAATGCCAACATAGCATCGAGGTCGTTGGTGTACAGGCCCAGGTCCACTGCAGGTTTTGCGAGTTGCATTGTTGAATCAGATATCCAGGTTACAAGTTGTGAGCTACAGGTGATTGATCCAGCTCAGCTTCCTGCAGACTTCAAAGATGCAGAAGCGGTCCTGGGGTCGCTGCATACCATATACGGACGCGGTGGCGCTGAACAGATTCTTCAGGCCATGAGTGAAGACAGGTGGTTGGTGTACTGGGTATGTGGCAGATGGGCGCGGTGTTCAGATGTGTTTGGGCGTGTGCAGGCCAACCAGTTCGGCACCGCGCAATTGCAGATCCGTCCAGTCTGAGGGAGTAACGAAGTGTCCGACACCCCAGGTAACCAGGTTGTCGGTAACGTGTGCCCCGCCAAGCTGATTGATCAGATAGGTGAGCCCGGGATTGTGTGCGACCAGCGCGACGCTGGTAATGTTGTCCGGCGTGGCGCGCAGTACGCCGAGCTGGGTATCCGGCATCGACAGGTAAAGACGGTTTTCGGTCAATAACTGGGCATTACATCCGCGTTCAACGAACTTTGCCGTCTGTTGTGCTCTTACTGCTGGGCTCGCCCAGACCCATTCGGGCCTGTGCGGCTGGTCGGCCAACCACACCTGCATGGCTTCGCCGTCACGCTTGCCCCGCGGATTCAGGGTGCGCTCGTGGTCGGTCAGGCCGGGTTGGCCATGGTCTGACTTGCCGTGCCGAATGATCCAGATGTGGCGCTGGCCCATGCTTCGCGATCAATCCCAGATGTCGAAGAAATTCTGCAGCGCCTGCATCTGCCCGCCGCTCACTGCAGATGGGACAATGATCGGCGTTTTGATGCCCGCATCGAACCAGGCTTCTATACCCTCGCGCACCTCGCTGGCATTGCCAAACAGGGTGGTATCGGCCAGCCAGCGGTCTGACAGGCATTCCGGTACGCGGTCGAAATCTTCTTTGGCTATGGCGTCTTGCACACCGTTCATTTCTTCCTCGTAGCCGGCCTGTTTCCAGTAATTCCGGTAATTCGGCAGGTAGGTGTAGCTGGTCAGGGTTTTGCGGTTGACCGCCATGGCGGCGGCTTTGTCGTCGCTTATGCAGGTGGGCACCATGTTGCCGATGAAGAAGCTGTCGTTGGTGCGGGCGGATTCTGACAGCACGCTCAGCGAACTGTCCATGTGCGAGCGCGCGCCGTTGGCGAACACCATGCCGTCGCCGATCTCTTCGGCCAGTTGAATCATCTTATTGCGCAGCGTTGCCAGCACGATGGGCGGCATATCACCGACCCGGGGTACTGCTTTGAGATCTTCCACGAACTGCCGCATATCGCCCAGCGGCTTGCCCTGTTTGATGCCCAGGCGACTCATGGCAGGTGCGTGACTGACGCCTACACCGAAGCGGAAACGCCCTTCAGATATTTCGTTGATGAACCCTGCGGTGCCGGCGAAGTCTGCAACGTTGCGTGTGTAAATCGGCGTAATTGCGGTGCCGATCTCGATCGTTGAGGTGGCCATGGCGATGGCGGTACACAGCGAAAGACTGTCGCCGAGACTCGGGCCGTAAATGCCAGGGAAACCGCGCTGTTCGATCTCCTGGGCGATTTCGATGGTTTTCGATCTGCGACCGGGTACGGCCGCCAGACTCACTGCGGGTAATCTGGCCATGTTGAGGTATTTCCTTCTGAAAAAGTTCGTCAGCTAGGTTAAGCAAGCTGACGGCAAAAGGCTATAACCAGCGATGTCGCGCCTGGCGCGGATTGCTTAGCCGGCGGCGTGCTTCGATCAGGTCGGTGCGGCGGAACAGCGGAATCAGCACCAGGCCCGCGATGAAGCCACCGATGTGCGCCCAGAATGCAACCCCGCCACCGCTACCTCCGGTACTGCTGAACCCTGCAATGAGCTGGATCAAGAACCAGTAGCCAAGCATCAGCAATGCCGGGACAGAGACCGTAGTGACGAAAAAGAACAGGATAATCAGCAGGTGCACCCGCGCCTTCGGGAACAGCAGCGCGTACGCGCCCATCACGCCGCCAATGGCGCCTGAAGCGCCGACCATGGGTACGGGGCTGCTGGGATCTGTCGCGATCTGTGCGAGCGCTGCGGCAAGGCCACACAGCAGGTAGAAGCAGAAAAAGCGCCCTGGTCCCATGACATCTTCTACATTGTCGCCGAATACCCACAGGAACAGCATGTTGCCGATGATGTGGAACCAGCCGCCATGCATGAACATACTGCTGAGCAGCGAGGAGACGTTGGCATCGCCAGTAATCTGGCAGGCCAGTCCCGCGCCGATGTTGAAGCGCGTGCCGGGTTCGGCGGTGCCCAGCAGATCACCCGGAATCAGACCATACAGACACAGGCTTTCCGCTAACGGCTGGGGCATCCCGAAACCCTGTACGAAAAACCACACGACGACGTTCATACTGATTAATAGCCAAGTTGCGATCGGCGGGCGTAGCGTCGGGTTTTCGTCTCGAATCGGAATCATGGTATCTGGGTGTTTGCCGGGGTCACGGTGATCTTGGGTGTGCAGCTGCGCACTTCCGGAGAACTGCTAGGCTTGCAGGATAACCTGAAAAACCTGCTGTATGTTTGAAGCTGGAACAGCCGAGCGCCTCAAGATACTGCGCATCTTCGCCCTGGCAGGCGGCCTGGGTACCCTTGCGTTGCACATAGCTCTGCTCGTAGGTGCGCCACAGGATTCCGCACTTTCCCATTTGCGGGTTCCTCTGGCGCTGCTGCTGAGCGCCTTCTTCGTCGCGACATACTACGTTCGCCTGGTCCAGAGGTACGTCGAACCGTGCATCAAGGCTCTGGTGCTGCTCATTGTCGGTGCCTTCCTCTACGATTGTTACCGCACCGGGTTTTCGTTTCTGACTACGCTGGCCTTATCCAGTGCCGTCATGGCCAGCTCGATGGTTTTCCTCACGGTAACCGGCCTGGTGTCGTTCTATCTGGCTACGCTGGCTGCACTGGGCGTGTTGCTGCTTTTTGTGGAAACATCACACAACGTGCCGGCCGTGGTGATGCTCGCGTTCGTTACCACCGGCTCGATCATGTGTATCGCTCTGGGCAGCAGTCTGCGGGCTCAGCGCCGGCAGGACGCCTACCACCAGGAGTTGTTGAAAGCGCGCGCTATGGCCGAAGAAGCACTGCAAATACGCAGCAGTTTTCTGGCCAAAATGAGCCACGAAATACGCACGCCGATGAATGGCGTCATCGGCATGGCCAGTGTTCTGCAAGACACCGAGCTGTCTTGCGAACAACAGCGGATGGTCAGCGTGATCAATTCCAGTGGCGAAAATCTGATGCATCTTGTCAATGACATCCTCGACTTTTCGAAAATCGATCATGGGCGATTGGAACTGGAACATATTGCTTTCAATCCGCATACCCTGACTACGGAGCTCGTGGAACTGCTCGGCCCCCGGGCAGTGGACAAAGGTGTTACGCTCGTCTGCGAAATGGGCGCCGGTGTGCCACAAGAGCTGGTCGGTGATGAGCACCGCTTGCGGCAGGTGCTGACAAACCTGATTAGCAATGCCATCAAGTTCACCGATCGCGGTGAGGTGAGGGTCTGGCTCGATGGTCAGATGCTTACCGATGGGCAATATCGGCTGGAGGGGAAGGTCATTGATACCGGCGTAGGCATTGCTCAGGATAAGCTCGGCTCGCTGTTTGATGCGTTTGCTCAGGCAGATCTGGCGACTACGCGGGTATACGGTGGCACCGGTCTCGGATTGTCCATCAGCAAGGAGCTGATTGACCTGATGCACGGGCAGATCCATGTCCAATCCACACTCGGCGAAGGCAGCACCTTCAGTTTTTTCGTTCTTCTGGGGCCCTCCACAAGCGCGTCAGGTATCACTGAGGCCCCGGCGATGGAGGCCTGCGAAACTTTAGCCGATGCAGCAGCAGCGGTTGGCGCCGCCCCCCGCGTGCTGCTTGCGGAAGACAACCCCGTGAACCAACAGGTGGCGAACAAGATGCTTGAGCGCCTGGGCTTGAGTGCGGATCTAGCCGCAACCGGCAACGAAGCCGTACGCGCTGCCATAAAGCAGCCTTACGATTTGATTCTGATGGACATACAGATGCCTGAGCTTGATGGCGTGGATGCCGTACGCTGTATTCGCCAGCTCCAGCACGGCAAAGGTGCGTTCATAGTGGCGCTGACCGCTAACGCCATGGCTGGGGACGCGGAGCATTATATTGGTGCTGGTATGAACACCTATTTGCCGAAACCCGTAACACTGCAATCATTGCAGGGCGCGCTCGAAGCGTTTGCGCGGCACCGGGCGTCTTAAGGGGGGCGCGAATCCCGGTCCTGCTCCGTTGAAATCGCAGTGCTACATTGGTAAACCGCTTCATGTCAGAATGAAGGGGTTGATGCAGCAAGAGGGCGCGGTGATGGCCGTATGGAATGAGCCAAGAAGTTTCTGGACCTGGGGCAACGTCAGTGACGAACCGAACGAACAGGCACGCCAGGAGATGGCGCGGGTCGTATCGGCGCGTCTGGGTCAGGAGGTGACGCCCCCGTCTGTTCCGGATCTTGACGAAGTAGAGTTGCGCCCGAGTCGTGTGACGGTTCCCGACGATCTCACGGGATTCATCACCACGGAGCATCGGCAGCGCGCCCTGCACACCTACGGCGGCCATGTCCTGGAACTGCTCAAAGCGCTGCGCGGGCAGTTCGATAACCCACCCGACGCGGTTGCTCACCCACGCAACGAAGACGAGCTGGAAGCAGCTTTGGCCTGGTGCAATCAGCATGGCTACAAAGCGATACCCTATGGCGGCGCCACGACTGTGGTGTGGGGGCTCACGGTACCGGAGGACTGTAATGGCGCTGTTACCATTGACATGGACAACTTTCATCAGGTGCTGGAAATCGATGATGTTTCCCGGGCGGCAAACATACAGGCGGGCGTGTTCGGTCCGGATCTTGAAGCCCATCTGCGTCCGCATGGTTTGACCCTGCGGCACTTCCCCCAGAGCTTTCCCTGGTCGACGGTTGGTGGCTGGGTCGCGACTCGTTCCGGTGGTCACTACGCGACTAACCATACCCACATTGATGACTTTGTGGAGTCGGTGCGTATGCTGACGCCATCCGGATGGTGGGAGTCGCGCCGCTTACCCGGCAGCGGCGCCGGTCCCAGCCCTGACCGGATGGCCATTGGCTCAGAGGGAATTCTGGGGGTCATATCCAGTGTGTGGTTGCGGCTGCAGAAGCGGCCCGTATACCGCGCTACTGCCGGTGTCACCTTCCCAAGCTGGGCGCAAGGCTACGACGCTACCCGTCACATAGTGCAAGCGAAATTGTGGCCGGCGAACCTGCGACTGCTCGATCCCGCCGAGGCGCAGCAAAGCGCCAATCTGGATGGCACTCAATCCCTGCTGATCATCGGTTTCGAGTCAGCCGATGTGCGCCAGAAACCATATGTGCACGAGGCGGTGGCCATTGCCCGGGAATTTGGCGGGGAAATCCCCGATGATCAGATTCTCATCGATGACGGAACGGGACAGGCGACCGGGCATGGCGGTGCGGTTGGAGCGTGGCGTCAGGCATTCATCGGCGTGAATGCCGGTGTCAGCAACGGCCTTGGCCTGCTGGCCGATACGTTTGAAACATCGATTACCTGGGACCGGTGGCCGGAATTTGATGCACATGTGCGTGGCAGGGTGGGGCAGGCGTTACAGGAGACGCTCGGCGCCAGCGCGCGTTTATCGTGCCGTTTCACGCATGTGTATCCAGATGGGCCCGCGCCGTACTACAGCTTCTCCGGTGTAGCCGTGCCGGGCGGCGAAGAAGAGATGTGGCAGCACATCAAAGACACGGCGACCCAGGCGGTGATCGATGCCGGCGGCACTTCCACCCACCACCATGCCGTGGGCCGCATGCATCGACCGGGATACGATCAGCAGGTACCGGCTACCTTCAAAGCCGCGTTGCGTGCGATGAAGAAAGAGCTCGACCCGAATGGCATTTTGAACCCGGGTGTATTGATTGACCCTTGATGGTGAGCTGCACATGTTGTCCTGCATGGCAAACAGGAGCTTTGAGATGCGCGGGGGAATGATTCAGATAACTGGCGCATACGCCGCGCTGTCAGCGTGAAAATCCACGGCCCGTCCGGTCTGATTCTCCCCGGGGGTGGCGCCCGGGGCGCATATCAGGTGGGAGTGCTCAAGGCTCTGGCTGCCGTGGTCGACAGTGGCACCGTGCCGTTCCAGGCGATCGCCGGGGTAAGCGCCGGCGCCATCAACGCCACGGCACTTGCTCAGAACGCCAACAACTTTGCCAGTGCCGTGGATCGTCTGGAGCGGATCTGGACGAGCATGTCACCGGATGACATCTTCACCATGGAATACGGGTTATTGCAGCGGTTCACGGCTCGCACAGGTAAGCCTCGCTCGTTGTTCGACAACAGTCCGCTGGTTGAGTTGCTGGAGCGCGAACTGGGCGGTCCTGAACGGGTGGCGCGGCAACTCGAGGAAGGCAATCTCAAGGGCCTGGCGGTAACCGCGTCGAACTATTCCACGGCCCAGGCCACGACCTTTTTTCAGTCCAACCTTGACACGCTCAACTGGCATGAACGCCGCCGCGACAGTGTTCGCACCGAAATCGGCGTTCCTCATGTGCTGGCCTCCGCTGCGCTGCCGCTGCTGTTTCCCCCCCAACGCGTGGGCGACGAGTTCTTTGTGGACGGCGCTCTGCGTTTGACCGAACCGCTGCGCCCCGTCATAAAAATGGGCGCCGAACGAATTCTGGTAATCGGTGTGCATAACGAGACTCTGCCGGTAGGCGAAGAACACGGCCTCGAGCCCGGCATAGCAGAGATTGCAGGGTACACTCTGGACTCTCTGTTTGCCGAAAACCTGAACACCGACATCGAGCGCATGGAACAGGTCAATCGTCTGCTCGACCAGATGGGCTGGTGGCGCCGGCGCCGCAGCGAGTTTCGCAGAATCAGGGTGATGGTGGTACGCCCCTCCCAGGATCTGCGGGTCATTGCGCAACGCTTCGCATCCGTGCTGCCCCGGGGCATCAGAATGTTCCTGCGTACCATTGGCGGCTGGGGTCATGAGTGGCGCTTGCCCAGCTTTCTGCTGTTTCACGGGGCATTTGCCAGAGAACTGATTGATCTGGGATACCGGGATGGGTTGCGGCAACGCCCCGAGGTTGAGGCGTTTTTTCGCGACGCTGGAAGCTGATCAGCCCGGCGCGGCGCGCGGCTGCAGGATTTCCAGCAGTGCCTGGGTCAGCGCATCGTTTTCCTGTGGAGTACCAATGGTGATGCGCAGTCTGTCGGCAAGCCGGGGTGCAGAAAAGTACCGCACCAGAATGCCACTTGCTTTGAGGCGCACATATACCTGTTCAGCGCTCACCCCGGCATCCGGCGGAATACGGGCAAGAATGAAGTTGCTCTGACTCGGCGGGCTGCTTAGACCCATCTGCGCCAGATGATTGCTCAACCTGCTGCGTTCACTACGTACTTTTGTCCAGGTCTCGCGAGCGTAGGCATTATCCTCGAGCGCGGCCAGTCCCAGCACCTGGCTGAGGTGGTCTATGTTGTAGCTGTCGCGGGTTTTGCTGAGCATGGGGTCGATGAGAGTCTGGCTGCCGAGCAGATAGCCGAGGCGCAACCCGGCGAGACTGTAGCCTTTGCTGAAGGTGCGTAGAATCAACACATTGTCGAGTTCATTGATCAGTGGGGCGCTGTCGTAAGGATTACTTTCATCGATGAAGTCGGCATAAGCCTCGTCAATCAGAAGCACACCGTCGAATTCCCCGGCAATGCGCCGCAGCGTTTCGACGTCGTAAAGGGTACCGCTGGGCGCATGAGGGTTGACGACACAGGTCAGCTGCGCTGCAGCTTCGTTCATTGTGGCTGCAAAATCCTTGGACATTGACCAGTCATGCTGCAGTGGCACCTCGACCACCCCTGCGTCATGTATGGCGGCAAGTACCGGATACAGCGAATAGCTGGGCTCTGCCATGCCGAATGGGCTGCCGGGTTCGACGAATGTGGTCATCGCCAGGCGCAGCGCTTCGTCGCCGCCATTGGTAACGATCACGTTGTTGCGCGACACTGCATGGCGCGCGGCAATGGCGTCGCGCAGCGCATCGGCGGTGGGCTGCGGATAGGTGCGTAACGCAGCTACGTCGATGGACTGCAGCGCAGCCTGCACGGCGGGACTCACCGGGTAGGGGTTTTCGTTGGTGTTGAGTTTGATAGTGCGGCCATCCCTGGGTTGTTCGCCCCACGTGTAGCCGTGCATCGCGCGGACGTTAGGGCGTTCGTAGCGGCTCATCGTTCTGCCTTTTCGCCTTCGTCCGCCGCAGGCGTAGCCTCACCGGGCTCGAGTATCATGGTCTCGGGCAGGGCGTCGGCGGGGCCGAGCAGGTGGGCCAGCCATTGCGTTGCTGGGTTGGCTTCCAGCGCGATTTTAGCCGTCATGGTCAGGGGTACCGACAAGAGCATGCCGACCGGGCCGAGAATCCAGCCCCATAACACCAGTGAAAGGAAAACCACCAGTGTCGACAGGCCCAGGCCCTGGCCCATGAAACGGGGCTCAACCATGTTGCCCATCACCGTGTTGATGGCGAAAAAGGCGAGGCCGACGCCTCCGGCGGCGCCCGGCCCTAGCTGGATGAGCGCCAGAATCAAAGGTGGAATCGCCGCGATGATCGAACCGATCGTGGGCACGTAGTTCAGCAGAAATGCCAGCAGGCCCCACAGTATGGGAAAGTCTACGCCGATGGCCCATAGCAGCAGCGCCGCCAGTAAGCCGGTCATCAGGCTGACGGAAGTCTTGATGGCAATGTAGCGGTTGACGTTTTCCGCGAATTTGTAGAAATACGGCAGATCTCTGGCGGGTGAAGACAACACGTCGGAAAGTTTGCGCGGAAAGCTGGCGGCCTCGGCGAGAATGAATATTACCGTGAGAATGATCAGCAGACTGTTGCTCAATACGCCACCAAGCCTGGCGAGCGTAGTGCCCGCCATTTCCAGGGCAGATGACAATGAGAAATTCTGCTGAATAGTGTGCAGGTTTATCTCTACGCCGGTGTACTGCAGGATCAGCGGCTGCAACCATGTGGTGACCTGCGCCTGTAGTTCGACCAGTCGATCCTGGTAGAAGGGCAGCTTGGCTGTGAATGCGGAAGCGGATTGTGCAACCAGAGCGCCGAGCAGTACTACGCCGATGATCATGGCGATCATCACCGCAGGCAATGAAAATGCAGCGGGCATGCCCTTGCGCTGCATCCAGAACATGGGGGTAGCGGCCATGGTGGCGATGAACGCCGACAGCAGAAAAGGCACCACCAGGTCCTGGGCCGCGCGCATACCCGCGGCGATTATTATCAGTGCTGCCAGTATGACGATGCCGCCACCGCGTATGGTTATTTGTGTGCTCATCAGGCTCAGTCGAAAAACTGCCGGTTGGCGAGGCTCGGAATCTCTGCGCGCGCTTTAGCGGCCGCCTGAGGGTCGACCTCGGCGATGGCGTAGCCGTCACCGTCGGGGATTTCCGCCAGGGTTCTGCCCCATGGGTCGATGATGATGGAGTGACCGTATGAGGCTCGGTTTTTACTGTGCTGACCGTGTTGAGCCGGGGCGATGACGAAGCTCTGGGCTTCGATGGCTCGTGCCGTCAGCAGTGGATGCCAGTGCATGGCACCGGTGGTGGCGGTAAATGCCGAAGGAACCGACATGGCGATTGCACCCATGTCGGCGAGGCGCTGATACAGCTCGGGAAAGCGCACATCGTAGCAAACGGTCATTCCCAGTGTGCCGAACAGGGTTGGTACTGTGATGGCTTTGCCGCCCGCTGCGGTCCGTTTCGATTCCTGCAGGCGCGGACCATCGACGATATCAATATCAAACAGATGTATCTTGCGGTAGATCGCCTGTACCTCGCCGTCAAGGCTGAGATAAACGCTGGTGTTGTAGCAGCGTTCCGGATCTTCGGGAATCTGTTCGTGGAAACCGCCCAGCAGCAGTTCGCACTGCAGCGATCTGGCCAGGTCCTGGCAACGTCTCAGAATCGGGCCGCCGTGAGGCAGTGGTTCGAGAATCTCCTTCTTGCCTTCGTGGTGGCCGAGGTAGGCGAAAGCCTCTGCCCAGCAGATGACCTGCGCGCCTTCACTGGCGGCTTGACGGCTCAACCCGGTAAGAGTGGAGAGGTTGCTTTCGACATCGGTGCCGGCGCAGTGCTGGACTACCGCGACGCGGGTGGTCTGTGACATAGAGTGCTCGATTATGCGGTAAGCAGTCCGCGGATTTTAGCCAGTAGTTGCTCGGAGTTCAGCGGTTTTTCGAAGATTGCGGCCGGCTCCGCGCCATGAACAGTTGCAGCGCCCGGGCGGGAGCATGTGTGATGCTGGCGGAGAACTCTTGTTCTTCCAGCAGCTCTTTCATGTACATGGCTTGCGCCCGATCAACTACCCACGCGATACATCTATATCCGGTATCGTGCAGTCTACCTTCGTGCCCAGGTACTCCTCAATCGGCGGCAGGTTGAATGCGTCATCCTCCGAAACGAAACTGATCGCAGTGCCTGATGCGCCGGCGCGGCCGGTGCGGCCGATACGGTGAACGTAGTCTTCGGGGTCTTCAGGCAATTCATAATTGATGACGTGGGTTACGCCGTCGACGTGGATGCCGCGCCCGGCCACGTCCGTAGCGACCAGGTATTTCAGCGAGCCGTCTTTGAATCGGTTGAGCGTTGCCAGACGCTTGCGTTGCGGGATGTCGCCGGCCAGGGGCTCGCAGTCGATACCGCGCTTGGTCAGATACTTAACGACTCTATGTGTCTGGTCGCGTCGATTGGTGAATACGATGGCGCGTTTGGTGGCTTCATCTGCGAACAGGGACTCCAGTGCCTGGTCCTTTTCGTCTGTACCGATCAGCCAGAACTTCTGCTCCACCGTATCGGTGGCCACATGTTCAGGTTCAATCACGATGTGCCGGGCATCAGTGGTCCAGGACTCAGCCAGGCGCATGACATCGTCATTGAAGGTGGCGGAAAAGAACAGCGTCTGGCGTTTGCGCTTGCGGGGCGTCTGAAAAACGATGCGGCGTACGTCTGGAATGAAGCCCATATCGAGCATTCGGTCTGCCTCGTCGATGACCAGCACTTCGACGCCTTTCAATGAGACCTTGTTGCGGTCCAGAAAATCGATCAGCCGCCCCGGTGTTGCAACAAGAACGTCGACGGGACGCTTCTCGAGCTTATCTATCTGTTTCGCTATGTCCATGCCGCCGACCACGCACACCGTGCGCTCGCTCATATGGCGGGACAGCGCTTTTGCGTCGCCCTCGATCTGCAGCGCGAGTTCCCGCGTAGGTGCAAGAATCAACGCCCGCGGACTGCCCAGTGGATTGTCCTCGGGGAGCGGGTTTTCCCAGAAGCGCGTCAATACGGCGATCAAAAACGCGGCGGTTTTGCCGGTGCCGGTCTGAGCCTGACCGGTGACATCATAGTCAGAGAGCGCCCAGGGCATTGCTTTACTCTGAATGGGCGTGGTGTATTCATAACCCAGATCAGCCACTGCGTGCATCAACGGCAGTGGTAAGGCGAAATCGTGGAAGCGGTCGGAGCCCTCTACTTCCGGGATGGAGAAATCTTCGAGCTTCCAATCAGACATATATTACTTCTTTGACATTAATTCGCGTACGCTTGCCAGTTTCACACACAAAGTGAGAATTTGCATGGCTGCGCGGAGTTCTTCCAGGTCGGCGAAAGTCGGTGCAATGCGCACGTTCCTGTCTGCCGGGTCCTGCTGGTAGGGGAAAGTGGCGCCGGCCGGCGTCAGGGTCAGGCCGATACTCTTTGCCATATCGACCACCTGGCGCGCCAGTCCGGGCATCAGGTCCAGTGATACGAAATACCCGCCCAGGGCCCGGGTCCAGCTGGCGATGCCGAGGCCGCCGAGTTGTTCGGTGAGCACCTGCTCGACCAGCTCGAATTTGGGCTTCAGTATGTTCGCATGGGCCCGCATGTGTTCGGTCAGGCGCCCGCGCAGAAAGCGGCAATGGCGCAACTGATTGACTTTGTCAGGGCCAATCATCATGAAACCCATACGCGCATCAAGACTTTTGAGCACCGTCTCTGAGCTTGCCACGAAGGCGACGCCGCCGCCGGCGAAAGTTATTTTCGAAGTAGAGGCGAACTGGACGATGTGGTCGGAGGTGCCGGCGTTTTGCGCCGCGCTGTAAATGCTCGTCAGTTGCGGCGCTGGCAGTTTCAGATCGTGCACCGCGTAAGCGTTGTCCCACAGCACCAGAAAATCATCGGCAGCGGCCTGGCCGGGCAGTTCCGCCAGGGCAGTAACGGTAGCGTCGTCATATACACAACCGGTCGGATTAGAATACTTCGGCACGCACCAGATGCCCTTGATGCTGTCGTCGTTTTCCACCAGCGCGCGCACCTGGTCCATGTCGGGACCATTGTCGGTGATATCGACGTTGATCATGCCGATGCCGAGAGCTTCGGTCAGAGCGAAATGACGGTCGTAGCCCGGCACTACCGCTATGAGTTTTGCTGCGGAGTGATTGGACCATTTACGTGTATCGCCCCACAGCCCATGCAGCAAGGCCGTTTCGACCGTGAGGTTCATGAGAAACAGGCTCGAGTTGCCTCCGGCAATCACTGCATCTGCCGGTACGCGCAGCAATTCTGCACCGAGCTGCCGAGCTTCCGTGAGGCCGCGCAGCCCACCGTAGTTGCGTGTGTCGGTACCGTCTGCCGCGGTGAAATTACCATCGATAGTGGTCTCCAGGCCCTCGCTCAGGCTGAGCTGTTCAGGACCGGGTTTACCTCGGCTCAAGTCCAGCGCCAGGCGGTTTGCACCGGCCAGCTCATAATCTCGGGCCAGGTCTTTCTCGAGAGCTTGCAGGTCGGGCTCTGTCCAGTTGTCCATTGTTTCATTCATAAGCCGGTACTTTCATCCAGGCCCATCATCAGGTTGAGATTCTGCACTGCCGCGCCGGACGCGCCCTTACCGAGATTGTCGTAGCGTGCCGCCAGCAGCATCTGCTCATCGTTGCCGAATACCATCAGCTCCAGACGATTCGAATCATTGCATGCGGTGGGATTGAGATAGCCGCCTTCCAGCGTGTCTGAGCTGTCCCACGGCAATACCTGAACGAAGGGTTCGCCCTCGTATGTGGCGGCGAGTAGCTCGTGTACCTGTTGCAGGTTCAGCCCGGAAAGCTCACGGCTGAACAGCGGCACCTGGACGAGCATGCCCTTGTAGTAGTGGGCTACCGATGGCGCGAATATCGGCGCGCTTGCGGTGCTGCTGTAGAGGTGCATTTCCGGAACGTGTTTGTGCTGCAGATTGAGGCCGTAAGCCTGCACGTTGAGCCGGTCGCTGGTTGCCGCGTCGTACGCCTGCTGGGCTTCGATCATTTGTCGGCCACCGCCGGAATAGCCGGAAATGGCATGGCAGCGTAGCAGTGTGTGTCGGTCGAGTACGCCGGCTTCAATCAGTGGGCGCACCAGCAGGATGAAACCCTGGGGATAACACCCTGGATTGCTGACGAACTGAGCGCTGGCAATTGTGGCGCGCTGTTGCGAACACAACTCCGGCAATCCATAGGCCCAGGTACGGTCCACCCGGTAGGCCGTGCTGGCGTCGAGAATACGACTGTTACCATTGGCCAGCGCTACGGCTTCCCGCGCGGCGTCGTCGGGCAGGCACAGAATTGCAATATCGGCGTCCTGCAGCAGCGCGCGACGGGCATCCGCGCTCTTGCGGGCCTCGCCGTCTATTTCCAGAACCTCGATATCGCCGCGGTGTGCGAGTCGGGTGCTGATCTCCAGACCGGTTGTGCCGGCCTGGCCGTCTATGAATATGGTAGTCATGTCTACTCCCCCATCGGGGGGCCGGCAGAAAATGGGCGCGGCATTTTAAGGGGTTTAACGTGGGAAGTTAAGAGGGTGGCTGATGAGGAATTATCTGACTGATCAGCAGTAACAGGCCGCGCCAGCCCAGCCACAGCACCAATACCGGTAAAAGCAGGGTCTGCAGAAGGAAAACCACAATCAGATTGATGATTTCGGTGACGCTGGATTCCACTAGTTCCTCTAACTGATCCAGTTGGCTACGCAGGTCCAACGCCTGGGCGGATGAGTCGAGCAGAGCGCCGAGTTGTGCCGCTGCGCGATCGAGTATTCCTTCATGTTCTTCGGTCGCGCCAACATGGGCGGCCTGATTGCTCTCCTGCCAGGTCTCGAGGGTGGAAGATGTTTGGGTCAGCTGAGCTACCGCGGCGTCCTGTCGTTCGGCGAGGAAGGTTTCATCGATCCAGTGGTTGGCCAGTAATACCAGCGCCAACAGAAAGCGAGCGGCTAAAGCGACCAGAGCGATGCGCGCTATTGCCGGCAGCCACGCATGGCCGGGTTTCAGCCACAACATGACGAGCAGCGCCAGCACTGCCGCAGTCGTCGCCGCTGACGCCCAGATGGAAGCAACCATCTCACTGACGGCAAGCTGCAGCCCGAGAGACACGCTGGCGAATAGCGCCAGCCAGGAGAATCGTTCCACCAGATCGTTGAGTGGGTCGAGTATCTCACCGATCGTCAGCGTCACCCCGATGCCCACAGGTTGTACGGCCACCTCGGTACCCTGGGCGACGGATATCACGCCATTGAGGGCTCTGGCCAGCCCGGCTACTGCAAGGGCTCTTTTGAAATTGGTGGTGGTGGCTTCATGAGCCGCGGTGTCGATGTGCTCAGTCCAGGCCAGCGCGACACTGCCCAGCAGCACAATGCTCAGCAGCAGCTTGTGCCACCCTTTATGCCACGGGGGTATCGAACTTGTTGGTGAATCGGCGTTGATAAATCAGGCAACCTGCGAAGCGCCATCGCGATGGCTGATGAACAGTGATTCTAACTTTTCTGATATGACACCCGTCAAGCTCGAACGGTCCAGTGCCGACATTTTCTCAATGCGCGCCGGGTTTACCCGGTGCAGGTGCAATACCGGCCAGGATTGTTCCAGTTCGCGCAGGTCACCCTTGGCCAGAGCCGGCAGGAATGGGTCGTCCTTGGGCCGCATCGAGTTGATTGCGCGCATGGCGGGTTCGAAAGGGATCTGCCGCTTGCCCAGGGAGCGGCGCTCTTCGTCTACGTTCGCCAGGTAGAGGCCGTTCCTGCCGAGCAGTTCGCCGGGCACGATGTGCAGGCCCGTCGCAGTCACAGCGCTGCGGTTGATGTGATAGAACGTATCGTGATACGCGCCGGCATCCGGCAGTATGACCAGACGTCGGTCCCAGTCGTCCGGGAAAAACATGTTGTAGGTGGTGTAAATCTGATCCACAGATGGAGAGTACACGCACAGGGTTGTTTCGAACTGCAGCACGAAGTCCATGGCGCGCTGGGCCTGACCAAAGTCGTCAAGATCCCACGCCAGATCGGCGTTGGTGGGCATAGCTGTAGACATTGCACATCCTTTTTCGCTACTGGCTGAGTGTAAATGGCCTTCCGATCGGGTTGCAGGGGGTTTCCTGATGTTTTGTGATGGTGTTCACAAAGCGAATGCAAAACCGATGTGTTGCTGGCGGTGTGGGGGCAGTGAAGCCAGCGTCTGCAGTAGCGGCTGGTCCGGGTAATAGCGCCGCGCTTCGTGAATGAAACGCAACGTGCGTTTGGCGTCAAACCAGTCGCGGTATGCGGTTGCTCGACGTTCGGCAGTTGTGTATTTGAGGTCAATGTTGGTGCGTACTTTGGCGAAGCCCAGTTCATTAAGCAGAGTAATCACTTCCTGTCGGGCGTTTGCGCTCGAGTTTTCCGCACAGTCGCGAAGGAAGTCCAGTGCGTATGCAAGCAGTTTGAAGCTGTCCCGGTGATAGCTGAGGAATGCGTTGCCGGAAGGGTCATCTGCCAGTTGCCTGGCAATTCTGATGAGTGTGGGCCCAGTCCCGAATGGCACCCGTTGAGAAGGCCGCGCTTGCAGTAGCACCCGGGGTGTCGGTTGAAATATGACGTCGCCGATCTTGGCGAGCTTGTTCAGCAGGTAAAAGTCTTCGGCCGCGTCCCGGCGCGGATACCCCCGCACACTGGCGTAGGCGATGGACTGGACGATGATGGTGCTACCGAGTGTGGGAAATGCATAACGCGAGCCCAGTTCCGCAAGGCTCGTGTGGTAGTACGCCATGTGCATTTCATATAGATGCGCAGCTCTGGCCAGGTTCGGGTCGTCGGCGAAGTGCTGGTGGCCGCGCACCACGGCGGCGACATCCGGCAGCGGCGCAGCAAAGTAGTCGCCGGGCAACACCGCGTCGGCGTCGGTGTGGTAAATCCATGGTCCATTCAACTGGCCCCGGGCAAACAGGTTGACTGCGATATCAGTGCCGAGTTTGCGCGCCAGTCCCACACCCTGGCGGGACGGCAGGGTCCGACCGCGGCTTACGCAGTCGACGCAAACCAGATTCTTCAGGTTTCGCTTTTCCAGGTCGTGCAGCAGAGAACGCGTGCGAGCCAGACGGTCCGGGTCGGCGTCGTCGGGTGCGTTGATCACGGCAACGATGAGGGTGTCGGCTGCTGCAGTAGACTCGTGCAAAAGCTGCGGATGATTAACCAGCACTTTCTGCAGGGCGTTGTGGGGCTCGTCATACATCGGCACGACCAGTGCACGCGCGTAGGCGCTGGAAATGGGGTCTGCGTATTCCCGGGCACGGGGTTCGGCATGATTGCTCAGATACGCCCTCAGCGGGTCTTTAGCCATGGGATGTAGTCCCGGTGAGGCTCAATGCAGCGCGGAGCGGATGGGCAGGTTGTTCATGATGCCGGCTTCGGTTTCGGTCAGCTCGATCAATCGCGGCAGCACACCTCGGGCATCGCAGTGCTTCTCTGCCAGTCGCACGAAAAGCTCCCAGTGGCGCTCTTCGCTGGCGGTAATGGAACGATAAAACCGAGCCAGGGCGGGTTCACAGATGTGCGCGGCGACGATACCGAAACGTTCGGCGCCGCGCCGCTCGATCACCGCGCCGATCAACAGCCGGTCGAGCAGAAACTCTGCGGGCCCTTTGCGTATGGCGCGGTTGAGCTGATGAATATACGGATCTTTGCTGTCCGGCGCGGGATGAACGTCGCGCGCCAGCATGATACGGATGACCTCGCGATAGTGGGTCAGCTCCTCCACCGCGAGGTCGGCCATAGCGCTGAGCAACTGCGGCTGGTCCGGGTAGTGCGAAGCGACATTGAGCGCCATGCCCGATGCTTTTTTCTCCGCCGAGGCGTGGTCCTGCAGGAAGGCGGTAAAGTCCTCTGCAACTGCCTCAATCCACGCCGGCGGTGACGGTGCCAGCGCCGGAACTACTGATAGATCGAGTTCAGCCACTGGGCGATGTCGTTGATTTCCTGGGGGCAGACCTGGTGGCCCATGGCGTATTCATGCCACTCCACCTGGTAGTTCAGTGCCAGCAGCGCTTCACGTGAAGTGATTGCCCGGGTGATGGGAATCATCGGATCCTGCAGACCATGGGCCATGAAGATCGGAATGTCGACGTTGGCGAAGTCCAGGCGCTCGGCGAGGTGCTCAGGGTCGTGCAGGTAAGTCGACAGCGCCATGATGCCGCGCAGCTGTTGAGGATGGCTCAAGCCGAGTTGCAGGGCGATGACGCCGCCCTGGGAGAACCCGGCCAAGGTAATCGCACTGCTCGGTACGCCGCCGTCGAGTTCGCGCTGCACAAGGTCTGCGATCGCTGCCGCCGAAGCCTGAATATCGTCGGTGCCTGACAGCGGCGCGATCGGATCAATGTCGTACCACGCACGCATTTCCATGCCGGCATTGATGGTCACCGGGCGCACCGGCGCGTTGGGGAATACAAAGCGCAGGGGCTGGTTCAGCGACAACATGGGTACGATGGGTTCGAAATCGGTGGCGTCGGCGCCCAGGCCGTGCATCCAGATGACAGTACCGGCGGGATTGTCGCCGGTCTGCAGTTCAATACAATCGAGTAGTTCGGTCATGGCAGGTGTGCGTCCCTAGGCGGGCCTTAAATGGTTAACGTAACTTCGGGTACTTCAATTCTCGCATGTTGAGGCAGCTGAATACATAATTGCGCCCCATGAATGGAGTAGTAGACGACGGATTCAATCGTGGCGGCAGCAAAGACCTGCGCCGCCTGACCCCTGCCCTGCAGTACCTGCGACCGTACGGCCGCCAGGTGATGGCTGCGTCTGTGGCATTGATCGTTACCGCCGGTGCGACTTTATCGCTTGGCCAGGGTATCCGCATGGTCATCGACGACGGCTTTGCCAGTGGTCAGGCCGGCGTACTGGTGCAGTCTTTGAGCCTGTTTGCCGGGTTTGTCGTGTTGCTGACGCTCGGCACCTTCGTACGGTTTTACTTCGTTTCCTGGGTGGGCGAACGGGTCAGTGCTGATATCCGACAGGCGGTATTCAGCCATCTCATTCACATACACCCGGGCTTTTTTGAGCTGAATGCGCCCAGCGAGATCCAGTCGCGTATTACCACCGACACCACGTTGCTGCAGACGGTGATCGGTTCATCGGTCTCCATTGCGTTGCGCAATGTGCTGATGTTTTTTGGCGGTGTCATTCTGTTGTTCATTACTAATGCGAAGTTGTCGCTGATCGTGCTGAGCAGTGTGCCGTTCGTGGTAGTGCCGATCGTGCTGTTCGGCCGCCGGGTGCGGCGCCTTTCCAGAACCAGCCAGGATCGGCTCGCCGATGTGGGCAGCTATGCGGGCGAATCGCTGCGCCACATCAAGGTGGTGCAGTCATTCAATCATCAGAATGCCGATGAGAGCGCCTTTGCTGCTCGTGTGGATCAGGCGTTCGCTGTCTCGGTGCAGCGTATCCGTCAACGTGCGGTACTGGTGGCCATTGTCATGCTTGTCGTGTTCGGCGCGGTAGCCGCCATGCTTTGGGTGGGCGGTCAGGATGTGCTGAGCGGCCAGACTACTGCCGGAGAACTGGCGGCGTTCATTTTCTATGCTTTCATTGTGGCGGGTTCCGTTGGCGCCATCAGTGAGGTTTTGAGTGATCTGCAGAGGGCTGCGGGTGCCACCGAACGATTAGTAGAGCTGCTGGAATCGCCCAGTGATATTGTCGAAAAAGCCGATGCCGGCCGGGTCAGCGGCGAGCAGTTGGGGCTGCGCTTCGACAAAGTGAGTTTTGCCTACCCGAGTCGCGCCTCGGCTAAGGTCGTACAGGAGGTCAGTTTCGCCGTCGAACCGGGTGAAATGGTCGCGTTGGTCGGTCCCAGCGGCGCTGGCAAGAGCACGCTGTTTGATCTGGCGCAACGTTTTTATGATCCGACTGCCGGTGAGATATTTCTCGGCGGCAGCGAATTGAAAGATCTGAGCCTGCATAGCGTGCGCGGCGCGGTGGGTTTCGTGCCCCAGGATCCTGTGCTTTTCTCCGGTACCTTGCGGGAGAATCTGGTCTATGCCGCCGCTGATGCGAGCGATGCCCGTATCTCTAAATCACTGCGCCTGGCCCACGCAGATAGTTTCGTCGCCGATTTGCCAGACGCTCTGGCAACGCGAATCGGTGAAGATGGTGTAGGCTTGTCTGGTGGTCAGCGCCAGCGTCTGGCGATTGCTCGTGCGCTATTGTCGAAACCAGCTCTGCTGCTGCTCGATGAAGCAACCAGCGCGCTGGACGCGGAAAGCGAGAACCACATTCGCATGAGTATCGATGGCTTGAAAGGGCGCATGACGATTCTGGTGATCGCCCATCGTCTGTCTACTGTGCGCCAGGCCGATCGCATACTGGTGCTGGATGAGGGGCGTGTGGTGGATAGTGGCACGCATGACCAGTTGATCGACAGCAGCTCCCTTTATGCGCGGTTTGCAAAGATGCAGTTTGCCGCCTGATTGAATCTCTTTTGCTCTAGAGCAGGGTATTCAGAACAGGCCGAGTTGCTGATCGGTGGTCGGCGGGTTCAATCTGACACCGACACCCAGCAGCCGCACAGGTTTCTGCTGACGTTGCCAGGCGGTGCGCAGTAGCGCTTCATAGGCGGGTAACTCGGTATCGAAGCCGGCACTTGCTGCGGTGGTGGTCTCGAACCCGGTGAACCGCACTTTGATGGTTCTTGCCGTGATCAGATGTCGGCATTCGGCCCGGGCAATGCGCTCCTGCAATTCGTCTACCAGTCTATGCAGGGCGTCCAGACAAGCGGTGAGATCAGGCAGGTCTTGAGCGTAGGTGCGTTCGGCGCTCAGTGATTTGCGCACGCGGTTAGTGCGCACCGGGCGATTGTCGATGCCGCGGCTGAGTTCGTGCAGACGTACTCCGAACTTGCCGAACCGTCGGGTAAGGTCGTGCAGATCATGAGTCTGCAGATCAGCGCAGGTTTCGATGCCCAGATCCTGCATACGTTTTGCGGTCACGGACCCGACCCCGAAAATTTTCTTGACCGGCAGCTCCTGAACGAATTCTGCAACCTCATTCGGGGCAATGGTGAACTGGCCGTCGGGTTTGTTCCAATCCGAGGCGATTTTGGCCAGAAATTTATTGGGTGCTATTCCTGCCGAAATGGTTATGCCGACCTCACCGCGCACTCGGTTGCGTATTTCCCGGGCTATCAGCGTTGCGCTGCCCCGGGCGATCTCACAGTTGCTGACATCTAAAAATGCTTCGTCGAGGGAAAGCGGCTCCACCAGGTCGGTATAGTCGTGGAAGATCTGTTGCACCCGAGCCGATTCGGTTTTGTATTTGTCCATGTTACTGCGCACGATCACCAGATCCGGGCACAGGCGCACCGCCTGACTCATGGGCATGGCTGAATGTATACCGTATTCACGGGCTTTGTAATTGCAGGTAGCGACAACGCCGCGGGATTCCGGCTTGCCACCTATCGCCAGGGGTACGTCCTGCAGGTTCGGGTCATCGCGCATTTCCACCGATGCAAAAAAACTGTCACAGTCGCAATGAATGATTTTGCGCAGGGGCTGGGTGCTATCGGTTTGCTGACTATTCATTGTGGCTGATAGAAATTGGTCATCAGCTGTGTGATTGGTTTAGAATGCGTGCGCAATTTCCCCAAGGGGTGGGGACGGATCTTCGTTTAGTTCCGCTTACTGTAAGAGAGACTACACACGAATCCAACGAGTGGCGCGCTGGTTTACTATATCAGCTCGCACTATCTACGCGCACTGGTTTCCTAAGGGATACCAGGAAGGCCAGATAAGGGATCCAGGCACGGAAGCTGGCGCTGCATGTTGGCGCAGGGCACCGTATTGGCTGGATCTTGTTGAAACTTGAATAACAGGTGAGTTATGGGTCCACTTTCGGGGTTGAAAATCATTGAGCTGGCCGGCATCGGCCCCGGTCCATTCTGCGGCATGATGCTTTCCGACATGGGCGCGGAGGTCATAAGGGTGGAACGCCCCGGCAATGCCTCATCGCCCCCCAAAGACGTACTGGCCCGCAACAGACGTTCTATCGCGCTTGACCTGAAACAGCCGGCCGGTGTGGAAGCGGTGTTGAAGCTGCTGGAATCGGCGGATGGTTTGTTCGAGGGGTTCCGCCCCGGCGTAACGGAACGACTCGGTCTGGGGCCGGAACAGTGCATGGCGCGCAATGAGCGTCTGGTATACGGCCGTATGACCGGTTGGGGTCAGGATGGTCCGATGGCGCATGCGGCTGGTCACGACATCAATTACATTGGTCTTGCCGGGGCACTGCATGCCGTTGGTCGGCGCGGCGAGGGGCCGGTACCGCCCCTTAATCTGGTAGGTGATTTTGGCGGCGGCGGCATGCTGCTGGCCTATGGCATGGTTTGCGGCATGCTGGAAGCTCAGCGCTCCGGCAGGGGTCAGGTGGTGGACGCGGCAATGGTGGATGGCGCCGCAGCGCTGATGGCTATGTTTTTCTCATTCGCTGCCGGCGGTGCCTTTTCCGATCAGCGCGGCACCAACATGCTCGATGGCGGCGCGCATTTCTATGACACCTACGAAACAAAAGACGCTAAACATATCTGCATTGGCTCCATCGAACCCCAATTCTACGAATTGTTGCTGGAAAAGGCGGAACTGGACAAAGACAAGTACAAAGATCAGATGAATCCGGTATTGTGGCCGGAACTGAAGGAGGACCTGCGGCAGGTGTTTCTGAGCAAGACTCAGGCCGAATGGTGTGCAATCATGGAGGGTACCGACGTCTGCTTTGCGCCGGTGCTGAGCATATTCGAAGCGCCGCAACACCCTCATAACGTCGCAAGAAACACATTCCTGGAAGTCGATGGTGTCATGCAGCAGGCGCCGGCGCCGCGGTTTTCCAGGAGTACCCCGGAAATTTCACACGGTGCGAGAATTCCCGGAGAGGATACTTTGAGCGTGCTAAAGGACTATGGCTTCAGGCCCGATGAAATAGATGCTCTGCGTGAAGGTGGCGTGATCGCTGGATGACAAAGAGCTTCACCGTAGTGCTTCATCGACCTTGTTGAGGCGCAACGAGCGCCAAAGCTTGTTCAATAGCCGAAAGCAAATTAACTATAGGATAACGCATGAGTGTAGAACTGTTAGATAACCCTCGATTTCACGGGTTCCGGGTACGTCGTCAGATAGAGGGCAGAACTTATCAGGAATATTTTTCGCTAAAGCAGAACGGCAAAAGATTGCGCGGCGCACGACGTGCCGAAGTCAAGGAGGTGGCTGAACAGAGAGACGCTGAACTTGCGCGGATACAGGCAAAAAGCAGAGCAAAAGCCGATCGGGAGATCAAACTCGATGAAACCGGTCAGGTCAAAGGCGTTCTTTGTCGCCTGAAGAAGGAAAAAAGCGGCAGCATGACGCCGGTGTTTCAGGTGGGCATCATGTCCCGGGTGACCGGCAAGATCGTAAACACCACGGTGTCTATCAACAAGCACGGTATTGAAAGCTCGTGGAATAAGGCGGTAGATTTCTACTGTCGGCACAAGAACATCAGCAAGCGCACCAAGACCTACAAGGATCTGATAGCCCGCTGCCCGAAAAAGGCGCAGGTCAACAAGTTCCTGAAAGCTCAGGGGTAGCGATAAGGAGCGCAAATGGGCTACAGCGAAACCTACCAGCGGTCACTGACTGATCCCGAAGGCTTCTGGGCGGAGCAGGCGCGGGAGATTCCGTGGTTTGAAGAACCCCAAGCCGTGATGGATCAGGACGAGAATGGCGCATGGCGTTGGTTCCGCGGCGGCAAGCTGAATTCCTGTTATGTAGCCCTCGATCAGCACGTGGCGGCCGGCAGGGGCGATGCCACGGCGCTCATCTATGACTCTCCCGCCACCGGAACTGTGCGGGAGTATTGTTACGCTGAACTTACAGACTGGGTGGCTCTGGTGGCCGGGGCCCTGGCAGGGTTGGGCGTGGAGAAGGGTGATCGGGTAGTGATCTACATGCCGATGATCCCGGAAACCGTCGTAGCCATGCTGGCGTGCGCGCGATTGGGTGCGGTTCATTCGGTCGTGTTTGGCGGCTTTGCCGCCCCGGAACTCGCTACCCGCATCGATGATGCGGCCCCAAAGGTGGTGTTGTCGGCATCGTGCGGTATCGAATTCGATCGCATCATCCCCTATAAGCCTTTGTTGGATGAGGCGGTAGCGCTTGCCCGGCACAAGCCATCCCATTGCGTTGTGGTGCAGCGTCCACAGTGCGACGCGCCGCTGCAGGACGGTCGGGATATTGAATGGAACGCCTGGGTCGATGGGGCTGAGGCGGTAGACTGCGTGCCGCTGGATGCGGTTGATCCACTTTATATTCTGTATACATCGGGCACCACGGGTAAACCCAAGGGCGTGGTGCGAGACAATGGCGGGCATGCGGTTGCGCTGAACTACAGCATGAGTGCGATCTATGGGGTCGATCAGGGAGACGTCTATTGGGCTGCATCTGACGTCGGCTGGGTGGTCGGTCATTCCTATATCGTTTATGGGCCGCTGTTCAGAGGCTGCGCGTCGATTCTTTATGAAGGCAAGCCAGTCAGAACGCCGGATGCCGGCGCATTCTGGCGGGTCATCGCCGATCACAAAGTGAAGAGTTTTTTTGTCGCACCCACCGCCTTTCGCGCGATCAGGAAAGAAGATCCGGATTGCTTACTGAAAGCCCGGTACGACATCTCTTGCCTTGAGTATCAGTTTGTGGCTGGTGAGCGGCTCGACCCGCCAACCTATCACTGGCTCAAGGAAAACCTGCCGGGCATCCCGGTCATCGATCACTGGTGGCAGACGGAAACCGGCTGGTCGATCTGCACGAATATGGCGGGCGTGGAGCTGCTGGAAACCAAGCCCGGTTCGCCGACGCTGCCTGCACCGGGTTATGACCTGCGCATCGTTGATGAAGAAGGGCAGGAACTTGGAGCCAACAGGGAGGGAGCGATTGTTATCAAGGAGCCGCTGCCGCCTGGGTCATTTCCCACGGTATGGGGTGATCACGAACGCTTTCTCAACAGTTACTGGCGCCAGTTTCCTGGTTTCTATCTCACCGGCGATGGTGGCTACCGTGACGAAGACGGTTACGTCTACGTCATGGGCCGCATTGATGACGTCATAAATGTTGCCGGGCATCGACTGTCCACCGGCCAGATCGAAGAAGTGGTCGCCGGCCACCCGGCGGTCGCGGAGTGTGCGGTCATCGGGGCCGGTGACACCGACAAAGGGCAGGTGCCCATGGGCTTCGTACTCCTGAAAGACGGTGTGAACATCGACCGGACAGAACTGCAGGCGGAACTCGTGCAGATGGTGCGCGACAGTGTCGGTGCCATCGCGAATTTCAAGCGCGCACTGGTTGTGGCGAGGCTACCCAAGACCCGTTCCGGTAAGATTCTGCGGCAAGTCATGCGCAAAATGGTCGACAAACAGGAATATACTGTGCCCTCGACCATTGAGGATGACGGTGTTATCCCTGAACTGGCTCAGAAGCTGGAAGCAGAGGGTATCCTCTAACTCGTAAAGTGATCATTGTTCACGGAACAATCCCCATTAAACCCGACAGTCGCGAACGGGCGCTGCAGCTTGCCCGGCGCATGGCTGCTGCTACTCAGGATGAACCGGGCTGCATTTCCTATGACTTTTATATCGGTCTGTCTGATCCGAATACGCTGATGCTGTTTCAGGAATGGTCTACCATGGAGGCCCTGATGGCGCACTTTCAGACAGACCATATGGAAGAGTTTCTGCGGCAACTGCCCGAGGTGGTGGCGGGAGAAATAACCACTAAGCGCTACGCCGTGCAAAGCGTTGACGAGGAAGATTCCACTCCGGAAGAATCGCCGCCTATCATTCACTGAGGCGCGCGCTGGTGCCCAATGCTACTGCGCTTCGGGCAGCGCATAGGCAATCACTCTTCCGCCGCTTTCGTCAGCACCCGCGGTTCGGTTTATTTCCTCGGGGTCTTCGGCGATGGGTGAGCTCCTGCCTGGCACAGTAACCAGCACATATTGTCGACCGGTTCTGGGGCTCACGTAGCTCATTGGTGTGGCGTCTGAAGCGCTGCGCAGCGCATCCTGCCAGATGACATCCCCGGTGAGTGTGTCGATTGCGCGTAACTGGCCATCGATGACGCCGCCGTTGAATATCAATCCTCCGGCAGTAATGATCGAGCCGGCTGCGGCTGGAAAGCCGAGGTTGAAAAGCCCGTTGCCGCGACGCCAGACGACCTGCCGGGTGGTGAGATCGACCACGCCCATTTCTCCGTACGGCGGTTTCAGGCAGGGCAGGCTTAAAGGTGAAGAAAAAAGTCCGACCCTTGCCGCATAGGGTGTGCCTCGCTGCGGGCCACCGATACCGTAACCTCTGGCGAAGCTGCCTTCGGAAACCTCGCGATCCTCTTCTCTGGGTATCATGTGAATCACAAAGGGCAGGTGCGCGTTATTCACAACCATGAGTTGACGTTGCTCATCTACCGCAACGCTGCCCCAGTTCATGCCACCAGCCGGACCGGGATACAGAAGTGTTCCTTGCACCGATGGCGGAGTCATCGGTCCCTCATAGCGCAGCCCGAGAAATTCCCTGCGGCAGGCCATCTGGTCAAATGGGCTGATACCGAATAGATCCCGCTCACGTATTTGCGGGTATGCAAAGGAAGGCATGCCGGTTGAAAACGGCTGTGTTGCCGTGGTGCGCTCTTCCGGCAGATCACTTTGCGGAACCGGGCGCTCGGTCACCTGGGTGATCGGCTTGCCGGTGGCCCGGTCGAGCACGAATACTTCCGCGCGCTTGGTGGGTACGATAACGGCGCGGCGTCGCTCGCCGTCGATGGTCAGATCGACCAGAGTGGGTTGCGAGGGCACGTCATAGTCCCAGATGTCGTGGTGAGCAGTCTGAAAATGCCAGCGCGTTTCACCGGTTCTGGCGTCTATGGCGACGATCGAGCTTGCGTACCTGTCCATCACTTCGGTGCGGTGGCCGCCGAAGTAATCTGGTGTGGCATTGCCCGTGGGCACATACACCAGCCCCAATTCATCGTCGGCAGACGTAAGACTCCAGACGTTCGGCGTACCGCGGGTGTAGATTCCACCTTGCGGCGGCATCGGGCTGCCTTGCTCTCGACCGATATCCCAGGCCCACAACAGATCGCCTGTGGCAGGGTCGTAACCGCGTACAACGCCCGAAGGCCCATCTGTTTCCTGGTTGTCGAGCACCATGCCGCCAACCACCAGCGCGCCGCTGGCTACGGTAGGTGGGGAAGTTACCAGGTAGTACAGCGGTTTGAGTTCGCCCATGCCCGCGCGCAGAGATATCTCTCCACCGGTACCGAACTCTGCGCAGGGCACGCCGGAATTCAGGTCCACGGCAATCATGCGCGCGTCGGTAGTGGCGGTATATATGCGCTCGGCGCATAGTTCGCCTTTGCCACGTTCCGGTAGGTGGTAGTAGGTGACGCCCCGGCAATTGCCGAAGATACTGAACGGTGGCGTTTCATTCTCAGGATCGAAGCGCCAGCGTTCTTCGCCACTATCGGCATCAAGTGCGATCATGACGTTCTGCGAGGTGCACAGGTAGATACCATCGTCGATCTGAATGGGTGTGCCGCTGAAGCGACCGATTCTGCCGGTATCGGTTTGCCAGGCGCGGGTAAGTTCGGCGACGTTGGCGGTATTGATCTGTTCGTGGGGGACATAGCGCGTGCCGGCGTTGTTCGCGCCATAGGCCGACCAGTCCGCTGGATTCTGCGCGGGGCCGTAACGCTTATCATCGATTTCCAGGGCAGGGGCGTTCAGTAGATTAAACGTCATGCCACCGAGCACGGCTGCGCTGGCCAGCGCACAGAGTTGCACGATGCGCAGTTGCATGAGTTTCGGCATTTCTGCACCGTTCTGATTGCGCCATAGGGGGCGCCGGATCAATGGCGTGCACAGCCACAGCGATAGCAGACCGACGATCCAGATCCGCGAGCCCACCAGCCAGAATTCGGTGCCGGCCTCATAAACGGACCAGGCCAGGGTGAGCAGCAGGGCGCCGGCAAACACGTAGAAGCCGCGCTGCTGTGCGCGCCACAGCTCAACGGCGCTGATCGACATAAGCACGCCGGCACATACGTAGTAGGGTGACCCGCCAAGCAGTGCCAGGTCGGTGCCGTACCAGATCATGGGCAGACCGATAGCGCCGATCAGTACGGCTGTGACCCTGAGCGTTATGGTCGCTTGATTTGGCACGGAAGTCCCCCCTGATGTGGCCGGATCGAATATTGGTTGTGCAATTATTCTGCCGGGTTTTGTTTTCGAAAGCAGTGAACGATTTTATTTTTCCCGCCGATCATAGCGAACTGATTGAATTGCTCGATGCCGCCTGTTCCCGCATGCGCCGTACCATCAAAGCAGTAACGGCACACAACCCAAGGGAAAAAACGATCTCGCTTGCGCCGATTAACCGCGTATCTGCATCGAACACGATCAGCACGCCGTGGACGAAATACAGCATGCTCGCCAGACAGACAAAGAAAGTGCTGCGCAAACCGAGGCGAATCAGGCCGGGCAGGGGTAGCAGCAGCGGCAGCATCTGGACGATGAACCACACGATGTTCACCGCGGTGTCGCCGAGAGGCTCCAGGAAGAACTGGCGCAACCCGGTAGTCGCGAACAGCGAGCCCAGTAACATCAGGGCAAGGAACAGCAGGCCGTTCATGTTGCCAACCGTAATGCCAGTTTGGCCAGACGGCGCCCGGCGGCGGTCGCAAGCTCAGCTTCATGAGAACTCAGCTCTGCTCCGCTCGCGCCCACGTGAGATACACCGTATGGCGTACCACCACTCGAAGTTTCGTTCAGGGCTTGCTCGGCATAGGGCAGACCCTGTATGACCATGCCGTGATGCAGCAAAGGCACCATCATGCTCATCAAGGTGGTTTCCTGGCCGCCGTGCAGCGAGTTGGAACTGGTGAATACGCACGCAGGCTTACCTACCAGTGAGTGATTCATCCAGAGGTCGGCGGTGGTATCGATGAAGTATTTCATCGGCGCCGCCATGTTGCCGAAACGCGTAGCGCTGCCTAGCGCAAGTCCGGCGCAATTGGCCAGGTCTTGTTTTTCGCAGTAGACGGCGCCTTGTTCAGGAACCGGCGGAGCCGTGCGCTCGGTGGTCACATTTACCGGGGGTACAGTACGCACGCGCACATCAATGCCCACGACTTTGTCTACACCCCGGGCGATGTGCGTGGCGAGGTTGCTGGTGCCACCACTGCGGCTGTAATACAGAACCAGCACGTAAGGGGCCGTGTCAGCCATGGATCAGAGCAGCTTCAGCACGTTTTCTGGCGGACGTCCCAGAACCGCACGGCCGTCGTGTATCACGATGGGCCGTTCGATGAGAATGGGATTGTCGATCATCGCCTGGATCAAGACGTCATCACTCAGGGTATCGTCGGCCAGATTGTTTTCGGCATACGCGGCTTCTTTGCGGCGCATCAGCTCACGCGCCTGTAGACCCAGCATGTTCAGAATCTGCCCCAGCGTTTGCGCATCCGGCGGATTCTGCAGATACTCGACAACTTCCGGCGCGATGTTGTTTTCTTCCAGCAGCGCCAGAGTCTGACGTGATTTTGAGCAGCGCGGGTTGTGATAGATCGTGTAGTTCGACATTGTTAGAAACGTTTGAGTTGGTGAAAGACGAATTATAAGGGTCTGTGTGGCTGGATACGATAACGATAGCCGGCTGGCCGTAGCCTTTTGCGCGTCGCGTCGCGCATCCGTAAACTGCTCTGCGACGGCACTGCGAGCATTTCGCGATGAAAAAATTCTCTTTCCCTGATGCAGCCGCGCTGCGGGGTCTGTCCGAGCGGGCCTGGCTGGCCATACGCTGGCATGCCCTGCAGATGTGGAACCAGTTCTGGGAGCACGATTGTCTGTCTGCTGCCGGCGCTCTGACCTACACCACGCTTTTTGCCGTAGTGCCTATGATGACGGTGACCTATACGGTTTTTTCGATTCTGCCGGAATACGCTCTGGTCGGTGAACAGGTGCAGAACTTCATCTTTCAGAATTTCATGCCGGGCAGTTCCGATACGGTGCGTGAGAAGCTGACGGAATTCGCCGATCGCGCCCGCGGTCTGACCGGCATGGGCTTTGCGATTCTGCTCGTGACATCGTTTGTCATGCTGGTCACCATTGAAAAGAGCTTCAACACCATCTGGCATGTGGCGGAGCCGCGACGGGGTTTGCGTCGTTTTCTGCTGTACTGGGGGGTGTTGTCGCTGGGGCCCGCCTGTGTGATTGCAGGCGTGCTGTCGAGTGTGTATGTGTTGAGCCTGCCGCTGGTCACAAATCTGGATGTCATCGGTATCAGCCAGATCATCCTCGGCTATCTACCGTTGTTGTTGAGTCTGGCTGGGTTTTCGATCCTTTACTACGCGGTGCCCAACTGCCACGTCCCGTTCAAATATGCCTTTATCGGCGGCATCGTCACCACAGCGGTCTTTCAGACGGCCGTCGCCATCTTCGCGCAACTTTCCAGGGGCTTTGTGTACGATGCCATATACGGCACGTTCGCAGCGGTGCCGGTGTTTCTCATGTGGCTGTATCTGGTCTGGGTTATCGTGCTGTGTGGCGCCATATTCGTCAGGTCACTTTCGCTGTCGCGCAAGGGTGATGAAAATACAGAGCCGGTACTGATCAAAGCGGCGCGGGTGCTGAGCATATTGCACGACGCACACCTGAAAGGTGACCCGGTCACCGACAACAGGATCAATCAGGCGGTGCCGTTGAATCATGGGGAGCGTGACCGCATATTCGGTGTGTTTCAGGATCTCAAACTTTTGACCTTGACCGAAGACGAATACTGGATGCTGGGGCGCAGCCTGAAATCGGTGAGCTTGTGGGATCTGTATCAGCAGTTCCCCGATGGCCTTGAAATGGCGCGCCTTGCCGAGATAAAAGACCTGCCGCGGGTGGTGGAGCCGCTTATCTCGATCACTCAGTTCGGCTCTAACGAGATGTCAGTCAGTCTGGATACGGTGTTTAGCACATGAAGAAGTTAACAGCCCTGCTTGCGGGGTGTTTAATCATCGCCGGTCTCGCGGCGTGTTCCATCGAACAGTCGATCGAGCTGGCGGATGGGTCGCGCACCCAGGCATCGCACTGGCAAGGGCGCTGGCTGGTAATCAACTACTGGGCCGAATGGTGTGCACCGTGCCGCCATGAAATTCCCGAGTTGAATGAGCTTCATGAAGACCGGGTGGGCAACGCTCTGGTGGTGCTGGGCGTCAACTACGATGGGCTGACCCAACCCAAGCTGGGAGAAGTCATTGAGCGCATGGATATCCGTTTCCCGGTATTGAAACATGACCCCAGGGAGCAGTATGGCTATGGGCGGCCCGCGCAGTTGCCGGTGACGGTGTTAATCAATCCGGAACGCGAAGTGCACGATATTCTGGTGGGGCCGCAGACCGGGGCGAGCATCCGCGCGGCAACTCACTGAATGGTCAGTGGCGCAGAATCTTTCCGCCGTGGTGTGCAGTCCGCTGTCCCTGGCTGTAGGTGAGCACCCCGTTGACGAAGATGTGTTCGAATCCATCGGCGTATACGTCCGGCTCGGCAAATGATGAGTTGTCGCGGATACTGTCGAGGTCGAAAATGGCGATATCTGCGGCGGCACCGTTGGTCAGGGTGCCCCGATCCTGCAGACCGACCCGAGTGGCCGGCAGTCCTGTAATGCGGCGGATGCCCTCTTCGAGGCTGAGAACCTGCTGGTCGCGGAGGTAATTGACGATGTATTTGGTGGTCCAGTTATAACCGTGGTAGCCCATCTGCCGACCTTTCAAACGGCCTTCGTTACACAGTGCCATGGTGTCGGATGCCACTGCGCACAGGGGATTCTCGAGCACCCGCAGTATGTCTTGTTCGGCGAACGCATCACCGGTCAGGGTCATTGCCCGGCAGGTTTCGCCCTCCTCCAGCAGCAGGTCGAATAGTGCGTCCCAGCCGCTGGAACCATTATCTTTAGCAATCTCATCGATAGTGCGCCCGATCAGATGCGTGCTCGATCGGCAGCTCATCAGTTTGATCTTGTCCCATCTTTCTTCTTCAACCAGCTGCCACATGGGCAGCGGGTTGACCTTGAGCTTTTCTCTACCCTCCCGGGTGCGCATCATGTCGAGCAATTCCTCTTCGCTCAGAGCGAACGACCATGCGGGCAGCTGGGCGGTTGCGGCAGTGAAATTCCAGTGGGTGGCCATCACGTCCATGGCCACGTCGATGCCTTCTTCCCGAGCCCATTCGATCATCTGCAGCGTATTGCGCATTGTGTGTTGCGGGCGGCCGTACTTCGGATTGATATGGGAAATCTGCAACCGCACAGCCGATTCCCGGGCCAGATCCATGGCTTCGCCGAAACCGACGAAGTAACGCCGGTCGCGGTTGCGCGAGTGCGTGCAGTAATAGCCGTCTGCCTTGCTGACCACGCGGCACAGGGCAACGAGTTCATCGAAGCCGGCGAGTTTACCAGGGTGGTATTCGAGTCCGGTTGAAAAACCGAACGCGCCGGCTTCCATGCATTCTTCCAGCAGTCTCACCATGCCGGTAATTTCATCATCGGTTGCCAGTCCGGGTTTGTTCAGACCCATCACTACCTCACGCAGGGCACCGTGGCCTACCACGCCGACGACGTTGGTTGCAGTTGCCGCATCGTCCAGCACAGCCAGGTATTCCTCATAGCTGTTCCACGGTTCTACCTCCATGCGTCCCACGCTGCGCCGCAGGTTCGTGAATCGTTCGGGATTACACGGTGCGAGACTCATGCCGCACTGGCCGATCACTTCGGTGGTGACACCCTGTCTGATCTGGCTTTCAGCGCGGGGGTCGAGCAGGTGGGTGAAGTCTGAGTGTGTGTGGATATCAATGAACCCGGGGGCAACCACAAGGTTTGCCGCGTCGATGACGCTGGCCGCTTCGGCGGAAGATAAATCCCCAATCGCCGTGATATTGCCGCTGCTGATGCCCAAATCCGCGTTGAAGGCAGGTTGGCCTGTGCCGTCTACAATCGAGCCACCTTTAATTACGGTGTCAAAATCCGTATGCATGATCCCTCTACCGGCAAGCGCGCAGCCTGTAAGTCTGACAGCTTGCCTGCAGCAGGGGTAGTTCTGAGCGGGATTTGTTGCGCCAGGTCTTGCGCCACGCGCTAATGACCTTCTCAGGGTATTTCAGTCTGCCACGGCTGCCGTTATAGCGGGCTAATGCGTCTACCAGATCGTCCTTCGCAACGTCGATGTAGTGAGCCAGGATGACCGTACCGTAACGAATGTTGGTTTCCACGTTGGTCAGGTTGTCCTGGGGGCGGCCGATCTCCAGCCGCCAGAAAGGCATCACCTGCATCAGGCCCTGGGCGCCTACCCGGGAGATGGCGAAGCGGTTGAATGCGCTCTCGATCTGCATGACCGCCAGCACCAGGTCGGGATCGAGCCCCTGCAGAGAAGCTTCGCGATGAACGAGTTGCAGCAGCGACAGCCGGTCCTGGGGCGCGTCGAGGTAGCGCTGCAGTCGTTGATCTGAAACCTGCAGCCAGACCGTGGCGTCGAACTTGTCGAGATCGTCGTGATTTTCCGCCATGCTGCTGGCGAGCCGCTCGCGCAGCAGTGGATCGACTTCGTCCGCGGCGGCGAGGCTGTGACCGGACAATGCCAGTACGCTGATCAAGAATACGCTGCCCAGTCGCGCGATCATGACGTTACACCGATAACTTGCGCAGAACTTCGGTCAGCGGTACTTCACTGGACTGTTCATCACTGCGGCGTTTGTATTCGACCATGGCGGATTTCAGTCCGCGGTCTCCAACGACGATCCGGTGGGGCAGGCCGATCAGGTCGGCATCAGCGAATTTCACGCCGGGCCGTTCATCCCTTTCGTCGAACAGCACCTCGATACCCTGCTCGAGGCATTGGGCATACAGGTCGTCGGCAGCTGTCTTGACTGCATCGGACTTGCCGTAATTCAGGGCCAGCAGGTGCAGTGTGAAGGGAGCCAGAGGCTCGGGCCAGGCGATACCGTTATCGTCGTGGTTCTGCTCAATGACAGCTGCGACCAGGCGCGTAACGCCCATGCCGTAGCAGCCCATGATGGGCGTCAGATTGCGGCCGTCCTGACCCAGGACCGTGGCATCCATGGCTTCACTGTAAACTGTACCCAGTTGAAATATGTGGCCCACCTCGATTCCTCTCAAGAATTTGAGGGTGCCCTGACCGTTGGGTGCGGCCTCGCCTTCGACGACGTTGCGGGCGTCGACGATGTCATTGTCGTCCAATGAGCAATCCACCTGCCAGTTCACGCCGGTAAAGTGTTTGCCTTGTTCATTGGCGCCACATACAAAGTCAGCCAGCGCAGCCGCGTCCCTGTCAACCAGGCAGGGAATGGCGCTGTTGACCGGACCCAGCGAGCCGGGGCTGGCGCCGGTGGCGGCTCTGATTTCATCGTCGCTGGCGAATCTCACAGGGTCGGCGACACCGGGCAGTTTGCCTGCTTTGATTTCGTTCAATTCGTGATCGCCACGCAGAATGATCGCGATGGGACCCTTGTCACCGTGCACCACAAGCGTCTTGATCGTCGTGTCTGCATTGATCTGCAGCAGGCCGCACAGCTGCTCGATGGTCTTTTCGTTGGGCGTGTCTACCGTGGCGATGGACTGCGAGGGTTCTGGTCGGGCGCCGGGCGGGGCGGCTGCGGCTTTTTCCAGGTTTGCGGCGTAGTCGCCATGCGACGCATAGACGATGGTGTCTTCGCCGGATTCGGCCAGTACGTGGAATTCGTGGGAGTTGGCCCCGCCGATATTGCCGGTGTCTGCTTCCACAGGGCGGAAGTCGAGCTGCATGCGCGTGAGTATACGCGTGTAGCAGTCGTGCATTTCCTGATAAGTTTCATCAAAAGAGATCTGATCGGTATGGAACGAATAGCCGTCTTTCATGGTGAATTCCCGCGCACGCATGACGCCGAAGCGGGGACGGCGTTCGTCGCGGAACTTGGTCTGAATCTGATAGAAGTTGACGGGCAGCTGCTTATAACTGTGTATCTCGCGGCGAAACAGATCTGTTATGACTTCTTCGTGTGTCGGCCCAAGGCAGAAGTCGCGTTCGTGGCGATCCTGCAGGCGGGTCAGTTCCGGGCCCATCTTTTCCCAGCGGCCGGAGTCCTGCCAAAGTTCAGCAGGCTGCACTACCGGCATCATCACTTCCTGGGCGCCGCTGATATTCATTTCTTCGCGGATGATGCGTTCGATCTTGCGCAGCACCCGCAACCCCGCCGGCAGCCAGGTATACAGACCGCTGGCAACCTGGCGGATGAGGCCGGCGCGCAGCATCAGTTTGTGGCTGATGACGTCCGCGTCGGCAGGGTCTTCTTTCATGGTGGGCAGTAAGAGTTGAGATTGCCGCATGCTTGTTATTCGTTCCGTTCGATTTGAGTCACAAAAAAAGGGCCCCTGGAAACCAGCGGCCCTTTCTATATTAGCTGCTTGAGGACGATTAGTTGATCATGTCCTTGAGCTTTTTCAGGGCGGTTACGCGTACCCGCGTAGTAGCCCGCTTGGCCGGGATGACGATCTCTTCGCCCGTAGCCGGGTTGCGACCCATGCGCTTCTTGGTCGCAGGACGCTTGGCAGCCTTGATCTTCAGCAGACCAGGCAGCGTGAACTCACCAGCACCGCGCTTGCGGATGTGGCGTTCGATTACGCTTTCCAGTTCTTCCAGTACAGCGCTTACCTGAGCTTTGGAAAGATCGGTGTTGGTTGCGATCTCGTTCAGCATCGCGGTCTTGGTCATCTTGGCAGTGATGGTCGGCTTTTTCTTAGGCGCAGCGGCTTTCTTCGCAGCGGCTTTCTTCGCAGGTGCTTTCTTTGCGGGCGCTTTCTTGGCAGCAGCCTTCTTGGCAGGTGCTTTTTTTACGGCGGCCTTCTTCTTGGCAGGTGCTTTTTTCTTTGCAGGGGCCTTCTTACGAGTTGCCATGGATGAGTCCTTTTATCAGTTTAATGCAGTGTAATTCCACACAAGGGGGGTGGTCGCTACGTCTCTCAAAAGTTCTAAACGCACTCCGGCCAGCATAAACTCCTCATGAAAATACTCTCAGGTCTGAATGAGTGATTGACAAGAAGGAAAACGTTTTTGCGGGCAGCGGCGGGACGGGAAACGCAAAAACTCAGCAATTTCTCTACCCTTTCGTTAGGCACAATTCACGTTGTCTGGCTGTGGGTTCGTTAGAATTGAAAACATCGATATTGATGTTGCGCGCTTTATAGCTCATCGATACGCACCTGACAACAAAAAGTGGGCAAAATCACTGTATTTTTATTGGTTTTTTTAAGATCATGCGCCGCTCCAAAACAACCGTGTAGCGACAAGGTTCGAATAGAGTATTCACGCGATGCCCATTTACGAATACAGATGTGACAATTGCGGTCACGAAATGGAGGCTTTTCAGAGCCTCAGTGAAGACGCTATGAAGCTGTGCCCCGCATGCAATACTGAAAGTCTGATCAAGAAGATATCGGCTGGCGGCTTCCGCCTCAAGGGCGGTGGTTGGTACGAAACCGACTTCAAATCCGGCAAAAAGAAGAATGTGGCAGGTTCAGACAGCTCTGGCGGGTCATCCAGTTCAAGTGATAGTCCGTCGTCCAGTTCCAGCAGCTCATCGTCCAGCTCCAGCAGTTCATCTTCCAGTTCCACTAGCTCAACATCATCCAGCGATTAATCGCCTTAGATTCCAAAGGGAAACAGCATGCGCAGTCATTATTGCGGCGAAGTAACAGCATCCGAGATCGACGCTGAGGTAGAAGTCTGTGGTTGGGTGCACCGGCGCAGGGACCACGGCGGTGTGATTTTTCTCGATCTGCGCGACCGTACGGGTATCGTGCAGGTCGTTTACGATCCTGATACCGAAGCAAGCTTTGCGACTGCTGACAGGGTTCGAAACGAATACGTACTGCGCGCGAAAGGACGTGTGCGCGCGCGTCCGGAAGGTACCGTCAATCCGGACATGGTTACCGGGGAGATCGAAATACTCGGTAAAGAGCTGGAGATTCTCAACGTCGCCCAGACACCGCCGTTTCAGCTCGACGAACATTCCGAAGCCGGTGAAGACGTGCGTCTGCGGTATCGCTACATGGATCTGCGTCGTCCGGAAATGCAGGCGAAGATGCGTACCCGTTCTGCTATCGCCAGTGAGGTGCGCGCGCATCTGGAGGAAAATGGTTACTGGGAGGTGGAAACACCGACGCTGTCCCGGGCCACGCCGGAAGGCGCGCGGGATTACCTGGTGCCCAGCCGCACTCATCCTGGTCAGTTCTTCGCGTTGCCGCAGTCGCCTCAGGTGTACAAGCAGTTGCTGATGATGTCGGGCATGGACAAGTACTATCAGATCGCACGCTGTTACCGCGATGAAGACCTGCGCGCCGACCGGCAGCCGGAGTTCACGCAGATCGATATCGAAGCGTCATTCATCAACCAGCAGCAGATCATGGATCTCACCGAAAGCATGCTGCGGCGTGTCTTCAGCAAATGCCTGGGTGAAGAACTGCCGGACTTTCCGGTTCTGAGCTGGACACAAGCCATGCGTGATTACGGCAGCGATCGTCCGGACCTGCGCAACCCGCTGAAGCTGGTCGACATCGCCGATCTCATGCAGAGTGTGCAATTCAAGGTGTTCAACGGCCCGGCCAACGACCCGAAGGGTCGCGTGGTGGCATTGCGCGCACCGGGCGGTGCGGAACTGCCCCGACGGGTTATCGATGAATACACTGAATTCGTTGGGCGATACGGCGCCAAGGGGCTTGCCTATATCAAGGTCAACGATCTGGCGTTGGGCGCCGAGGGTCTGCAGTCGCCGATTCTCAAGTTTCTGCCGGAAGACGTTTCCCTTCAGGTGCTGGAGCGGGTTGGCGCTCAAACGGGTGATGTCGTGTTTTTCGGCGCAGCTAAGGCTGGTGTGGTAAATGACTCCATGGGCGCGCTGCGCAATGAGCTGGGCGTGGCCCTCGGTCTTGTGGAAGAAGGCTGGGCACCCTGCTGGGTGGTCGACTGGCCGATGTTTGCCGAGAACAAGGATGGCACGTTGGGCGCAGAGCACCACCCTTTCACACAACCCACGTGTACTCCCGAAGAACTGCATGCCGACCCGTTGGCGGCTAGAGCTGCGGCGTACGATGTGGTCCTCAACGGCCTCGAGCTGGGTGGTGGGTCGCTGCGGATTCACGATCAGCAATTGCAGGCGGCGGTGTTCGAAGCGTTGCAGATGGGGCAGGAAGCTCAGTCCAAGTTCGGCTTTCTGCTTGACGCGCTGCAATACGGCTGCCCGCCCCATGGTGGCATAGCGCTTGGTTTCGATCGCCTGGTCATGCTCATAACGCACAGCCAGTCGATCCGCGAAGTCATTGCGTTTCCCAAGACGCAGACGGCAGCCTGTCTGATGATGGCGGCACCCGGCGAAGTAGATGAGCAGCAGTTGCGCGAACTGCATATCCGCAAACGCGCCAGCGCTCAAGATGCGTCATAATCCCGTCTGCAGCTAAGAATCGACTGTTGGAGCGATAGTGGCTGGACACAGTAAATGGGCCAACATCAAGCACCGCAAAGCGGCCCAGGACAAAAAACGCGGTAAGCTCTGGACCAAACTGATCCGTGAAATCACCGTTGCCGCGCGTATGGGCGGCGGCGAAATCGACGACAATCCCCGTCTGCGGCTGGCGGTAGACAAGGGCCTCGGCGCCAATATGCCGAAAGACACCATTGATCGCGCGATTCAGCGCGGTGCTGGCGGTCTGGAAGGTGGCGATATGGAGGAACTGGTCTATGAAGGTTATGCCTCCGGCGGCGTCGCAATACTGGTCGAAGCGATGACCGATAACCGTAATCGCACGGTGGCGGAAGTTCGCCATGCGTTCTCCAAACACGGCGGCAGCCTGGGTACCGATGGCTCGGTAGCGTATCTGTTCGATAAACAGGGCATGATCACGTTTGCACCGGGGGCCGACGAAGAACAGATCATGGACGTTGCCCTGGAGGCCGGCGCGGAAGACATTGAAGCCGACGATGACGGTGCGCTTTCGGTGACGACACCCTGGGAGCGCCTGAGCGATGTTGTAGCGGCTCTCAATGAGGCGGGCCACGAGCCGGATCACTCGGAGGTGACTATGGTGCCATCAACCACCGTGGATTGTGACGATGATTTGGGACAGAAGATTCTGAAGCTCATCGATATACTGGAAGAACTTGATGACGTGCAGGAAGTGTTCAGTAATGCCGGCATCCCCGAGAGCGCGCTTGAGTAGCGGGAGCGCGACCACGGCGCTTTCATGAATCCGCGGCCCCGCAGCATTCTGGGCATCGACCCCGGCTCGCGCACCACGGGGTATGGCATCATCACCACGCACAATGGCGGCATCAGCTACCGGGCAAGCGGCTGTATACGCACCGGATCCGGTGACATGGCATCCCGGCTCGGTGAGATCTACCACGCGGTGGGGGAGCTCATTGAGACCTACCAGCCCAACGAACTCGCTATTGAAAATGTATTCATGGCGCGTAATGCACAATCTGCGCTCAAACTCGGGCAGGCTCGGGGTGTCGCCATAGCCGCCGCAGTTGCGGCGGAGCTGCCGGTGTATGAATATGCGGCGCGGCAGGTCAAGCAGGCCGTGGTAGGCACCGGTCGTGCCAACAAAGATCAGGTGGCCCATATGGTGCAGGTGCTGTTGGAATTGTCCGGCACCCCACAGGCAGACGCGGCAGATGCGCTTGCTATCGCCGTGTGCCACGTCAATACTCTGCCTGCCGGCGGTAACCGTTAACATAAGCACGGGTATATTTTTGATTGGGCGACTGACAGGAACACTCATCGAGGTTGATTCCAACCTGTTGCTGGTCGACGTCGGCGGCGTTGGCTACGAAGTGGAAGTGTCCGCGGCTGTTCTGCAGACCCTCCCCGCAACCGGCGAACAACTGGTACTGCATGCGCATTTTGTGGTGCGCGAAGACGCGCAGCTGCTGTACGGGTTTAACGGCAAGTCCGAGCGCGAACTGTTTCGCTCCTTCATCAGGATCAGTGGCGTGGGCCCTAAGCTTGCGTTGTCGCTGATTTCCTCGCTGGATCGACGCGCATTGAGCACCGCGGTGCGGAACAACGACGTGTCTATGTTGACCAAGGTACCTGGAGTCGGCAAAAAAACCGCGGAACGCCTGATGGTGGAATTGAAAAGCAAAGTAGACGAACTGGGTGAAGGCGAGGCTGTTTCTCTCAGCGTGGTCGGCGGTGTTCGCAACCCCGGCGATATGCTCGCCGAAGCGGAAGACGCGCTGGTTGCGTTGGGTTATAAGCCCGTGGATGCAAGCCGCGCGGTGGCGGCAGTAACCGCCGATGCGGAATCTGAGGACGCCGAACTGACCGCCCAGCAAGTCGTTCGTCTGGCGCTACGGGGTTTTGCGAGGAGTAATTCGTGAGTATTGAACCCGATCGTCTCATATCAGCCAAGAGCGAGGCCGGCGAGGTGCACTACGATCGTGCCCTGCGTCCCGTTGCGTTGGATGAATACATCGGCCAGAGCGCAGTCAAAGAGCAGATGGATATTTTCATCCGCGCCGCCCGGGCCCGACGCGAGGCGCTGGATCATACGCTGATCTTTGGTCCACCCGGGCTCGGCAAGACCACCCTGGCGAACATCATCGCCCGGGAAATGAACGTGGTGATTCGCTCCACCTCGGGGCCGGTGCTGGAAAAGCCGGGCGACCTGGCGGCCATGCTCACCAACCTCGAAGACGGCGACGTGCTGTTTGTCGACGAGATTCACCGGCTCTCGCCGGTGGTGGAGGAAATCCTCTACCCGGCCATGGAGGACTTCCAGCTCGATATCGTGATCGGTGAAGGTCCGGCTGCCCGCTCGCTCAAACTCGATCTGCCGCCGTTTACCCTGGTGGGTGCCACGACCCGCGCGGGCTTGCTGACCAGCCCACTGCGTGACCGGTTCGGCATTGTGCAGCGTCTGGAGTTTTACAGCGTCGCGGAGCTCACCGAGATTGTCAGTCGATCGGCAGACAAGCTGTCGCTGACTGTCGAAGGCGATGGCGCCAGTGAGGTGGCGCGCCGCAGCCGGGGCACACCGCGTATCGCCAATCGGCTGCTGCGCCGGGTGCGCGATTTCGCCGAGGTCAAAGCTGACGGCGTGGTGACCGGCGAAGTGGCAGATGCCGCTCTCAATATGCTCAACGTAGATAAACGCGGTTTCGACCAGATGGACCGCCGTCTGCTTGCCGCGATATTGGAGAAGTTCGGCGGTGGACCGGTAGGACTCGATGCCCTGGGCGCATCGATCAGCGAAGAAAAAGACACCATTGAAGATGTGATTGAGCCCTATCTCATTCAGCAGGGCTTTATCATGCGGACACCCCGCGGTCGTGTCGCCACACCGATGTGTTATGCGCACTTCGGTCTGCAGCCGCCGGAGCAGCACGCCGGTCAGGCGAACGATCAGACGAATCTGGTGCTCAAGCCGTCTGAAAATTCATGATCAGGTGGATTGCGCACTCGTGCTCGGCAACACATTAAGGAGCCTGCCTTGCCGGAACAGCTATCGATATTCGAGTTAATTTCCAATGCCAGTCTGCTGGTACAAGTGGTCATGGCGCTGCTTGCGCTGGCATCGGTGGTTTCGTGGATGATGATTTTTCAGCGCTGGTTTTTTCTGCGTCGCGCGCTGGCGGAGGTGGATGCCTTTGAGGATCACTTCTGGTCTGGTATCGATCTGCGCAAGTTTTTCGGTGAGCTTGACGGTGAAGAGGGTCTGAACGGCATCGAGAGCATATTTGTGGTGGGCTTCAGGGAATTTACCCGCTTGTCGGAACAATCCGGCGCCGACGCCGAGGCAATCATGCAGGGCGTGCAGCGCGCCATGCGCGTCGCCCTGAACCGTGAGGAAGGGCGTCTGGAAACCCACCTGCCGTTTCTCGCCACCGTCGGTTCCACCAGTCCGTATGTCGGCTTGTTCGGTACCGTGTGGGGCATCATGAATTCCTTCCGCTCGCTGGCGAATATGAGTCAGGCGACGCTGGCGTCGGTAGCGCCGGGTATTTCCGAGGCGCTGGTAGCGACCGCCATGGGATTGTTTGCAGCAATTCCCGCGGTAATCGGCTACAACCGTTTCTCGGCCCGGGTGGAAGGGCTGATGAAACGTTATGAAGCATTTGCTGATGAGCTTTCGACCATTCTGCACCGCGCGGCACATACCCGGGTGACAGAGACATAGAGGAGCAGGCTATGGCTACGCGACGCAAACCCATGTCTGAAATCAACGTTGTTCCGTATATCGACGTGATGCTGGTATTGCTGGTCATATTCATGGCCACCGCGCCGCTGCTCACTCAGGGTGTGGTGGTAGACCTGCCCGAGGCCCCCTCGGAACCCATTGAAGATGCCCAGGAAGACCCGCTGGTAGTTTCCATGCGTGCCGACGGCGCCATATTCATGAACCTGGGCATGCAGGATGCTGACGACGAAGGCACCCGGGTCACCGTGTTTTCTCTGCAGGAGCAGGCGGGCAAGATACTGCGCGCGCGCAGCGACGTGCCGGTATACATCAAAGCCGATCACAACCTCGACTATGGTGAGGTGGTGGGCGTTATGAGCGTACTGCAGAAGGCCGGCGCGGAGAGCGTCGGACTGATCACCGATCCGCCTACGCTAGGCGGTTGAGCGTAGACCGCGGAGTCGATCTTGTTTTATCTGTTGCGCGAATACACCGTACCTTTGATGCTGGCGCTGGCTCTGCACCTGGCCGCGGCATGGTCGTTATATCAGGGCTGGTCGCCAGACAAGCAAACGTTAAACATGATCAAGCCGCGCACGGTGATGGCCAATCTCATCATGCTGGAGCCTAAAGCTCAGCCCAAGCCGGTCCCCAAACCAGCGCCTAAACCCAAACCGGTTGAGCGCAGTGAGTCGAAACCCAAACCGGATAGGGCCGAGGCGGAACGTAAAGCCGCTGAAGAGGCGGCGCGTAAAGCCCGGCAGGCCGCTGCCGAAAAAGCGCGCAAAGAAGCACAAAAGGAGCAGGAACGTGCGGAACGTCTGGCACGCTTGAGCGAACTGGCGCAGACTTCACTTGATCAGGCCATTGCGGAAGAATCAGCGGATCTGCAGGCAGGTACTGAAGAGATGCTCGCCCAGTCCTACCGATTGGGCATATACGAACTTGTGCGGCAGAACTGGTCGCGCCCGCCCAGCGCGCGCAACGGGATGAGTGCGAAGCTGCTGGTGGAATTGATTCCGACCGGCGAGGTAGTGGGCGTCAGTGTGGTTGAAGGTTCCGGCAACGGCGCTTTCGATCGCTCCGCAGAACAGGCCGTGCGCCGCTCCGGGCGTTTCGAGGTGCCCGGTGACAATGCCCTTTTTGAACGGCACTTCCGGCGTTTCTATTTTCTGTTCCAACCCGAGGATCTGCTGAGATAGTTCTTTCGTAGATGAGTTCATATAACCATAAGAGTGTATGCATGCATATGATGCGCAAAGCTGTGCTTATAGCGTTGTCTGGTCTGTTGTGGGCGCCGACGGCGTACGCTGCGGGTTCTTTAGACACCATCATTATCGACAGGGGCGTCGATGAACCGATTCGTATCGCGGTGGTGCCGTTCAAGACTGACCCGAGCCTGATGAGTGAGGCCAATATAGCGGACATCATCAGCTTCGACCTGGCACGAAGTGGCCAGTTCGATGCGCTGGCGCCGGAGAACATGCTGTCGTATCCGAGTAACCGGCAGAGTGTGTTTTTCCGTGACTGGCGGATTCTCAAGGCCGGTTACCTGGTCGTTGGTAATGCCCGTCTCAGCGCTGACGGTCGCGTGGCAGTAGATTTTGAGCTGTATGACGTCATGGGCGAACGTCTGATGATTTCCCAGCGTTTCAGCGTAATGCGCACCCAGTGGCGCGATGTGGCACACAGGATTTCCGACATCGTGTATGAGGAAGTAACCGGCATCCGCGGGGCCTTCTCTACCAAGATCATGTACGTGCTGGCGCAGAATGCCGGCAGTCCGAATGCCGTCTATCGGTTGGAAGTGGCGGATTCCGACGGCGAGCGTTCCCGTACGCTGTTGCGCTCCAGGGAGCCCATATTGTCAGCTAACTGGTCGCCCGACGGTAAGAGGGTGGTTTATGTGACCTTTGAAACAGGCCGGCCGACCATTGTGATTCAAGATGTATACGGATCATACCGCGAACGGCTCACCAATTTCCGTGGCATCAACAGTTCGCCGGTGTTCTCACCGGACGGCTCGCAACTTGCCATGGTGTTGTCGAAAGATGGCGATCCGGAGATCTTCGTCATGGACCTGGCCAGCCGCGGCCTGCGCCAGATTACCCGCCATCATGCCATTGATACGGAACCAAGCTGGTCGCCGGACGGCCGCAGCATCATTTTTACATCCGACCGTGGCGGCGCCCCACAGATCTACCAGGTGGAACTGGCGACCAATTTCCTGGAACGTTTGACCTTCCGCGGCAACTACAATGCCCGGGCACGCCTGATGCCCGATGGTAAATATCTGGTATTTGTTCACAGAATTAATGGGCGATTTCATATTGCATGGCAGGACCTGGCACGCGACAATCTGCAGGTATTGACTGAGACGTCTTTAGACGAGTCACCGTCGCTGGCGCCGAACGGCATAATGCTGATTTATGCCACACAGGACCAGGGGCGAGGTATACTTGCCGTGGTATCTATTGACGGTAGCGTGAAATATCGTCTGCCGTCGTCTTCGGGGGATGTAAGGGAGCCGGCCTGGTCACCGTTTTTGAGCGATCAGCAGTTTTGATGGTAAAAAAACAAGTCGGGCAAACAATCGCGAACGCCGATTTTCAGCGATCGCAAATTACCAGAAGATAGATTAATAACAAAAAGTAAACGCAGAGCGCTATCATTGGTAGCGTTTGAGTTCGACAAGCTGCACATCGCAACTAGAGGAGAATATGATGCAGACTCAAAAGCCCCGTTACCTTGGCCTGGTTAGCCTGTTGCTTGCCATGTTCGTCATTGCAGGTTGTTCCAGCACGGCGTCGCAACCTGCGCCCGAGCAGGAGCCGGTTGAACAGGTGGAACAGCCAGTCGCGCCACCGGCGCCTGAGCCGGAAGAACCGTCTGATTTCGACAGCTCGGGTAACCCCATTGATGCAAATGGGCGCTCAATCTCACGCACCTTCTACTTTGACTATGACAAAGCGGTCCTGAAGCCGGGTGATCTGGCGTCCCTGGAAATGCATGCGCAGATTCTGCGTCGCAACAGCGATCGCAACGTGGTCATCGAAGGCCATTGCGATGAGCGCGGTACCCGAGAATACAACCTGGCGCTGGGTGAGCGCCGTGCTGGCGCCATTCGCAGCTTCCTGGTGTCTGCCGGGGTATCTGACCGTCAGATAGAAACGGTGAGCTACGGCGAAGAACAGCCCGCCGATCCGGGTCACACCGAGTCTGCATGGTCGCGAAATCGTCGGGGCGTAATGAGTTATCGCTGAGATCGATGCCTGCTTACCGCGGTCGATTCTGGTTTCGGAACGTAGGCAAGTGCGGCTTTAAAGTCGTGCTCGCCCGCGTAGCGTTTGCCCTGCAGGTCGCGCTAGCCGCCCACCTGTTTGTTACTCCGGTTATTGCAGCGGTACCGGTTGAAGAGTCGGTTGGCGAAACGGGTACCAGGGTCACCAGCCCGGCAAGCGAAACTCGCCAACCCCTCAGAGCTGACCGGCCGGCGACTCAGAGTCTTGATATCCCGCCTACTATTGAGCCCCAGGTTCACACCGAATCCGTGCAACCGGAGCCGGAGTCTCCGGCTCCGGGGCTGGTCACCCAGCCCGGAACCGGGCAATTGGGCGACCTGTTTTATCAATTGCAGGTGCTGCAGCAGGAATTGCAGGAACTGCGTGGGCTGGTAGAAGAGCAGGGTTATCTTGTCAGCCGCCTGCAGCGGGATCAGAAAGAGCAGTATCTCGATCTCGATCGGCGGCTGATGGCGGTGACTGAGAATCGCCCGTCTCCCGGTCCGACAACGTCGTTGCCGGAGCAACCTGCTGCCTTGCCTGGTGGCGGGACGCCGCTGACCGAGCGGGAAGCCTACACTGCGGCGTTCGATGCAATGCGGAGCCGTGAATTCGATTCGTCCATGCAGGGGTTCATGAGCCTCATACAGCAGTATCCAAACGGGCAGTTCACGCCCAATGCATACTACTGGGTGGGTGAATTGCAGCTGGTGGCGAACAGCGACCCGGAACAGGCACGCCAGGCATTCATGCAGGTGGTCAGCCTCTACCCCGACCACCAGAAAGCGCCGGATGCCATGTATAAGCTTGGCGTCGTTTACCACAACCTTGGTGATAACGAGCGCGCCCACTCTTTTCTGGGTCAGGTCCAGCGCGAGTATCCAGATAGCTCCGCGGCAGGCCTCGCTGCCAGGTACGCTGCGGACCTGCAGTAATACGCCGTGTCTGCGCTTACCGCGCAACAGACTGTGACGCTACGCATCACAGAGATTTTTCTTTCCCTGCAGGGTGAAGCCAATACGGTAGGTTTGCCCACGGTTTTCGTGCGTCTCACCGGTTGCCCGTTGCGGTGCGATTACTGTGATAGTGAATACGCGTTTTCCGGCGGACGCATCATGAGCATCGATGAAATTGTCGCTGCGGTGGAAGAACAGGGCGTGCCCCGGGTAACCGTCACCGGCGGCGAACCCCTGGCTCAGCCCAATGTGCATGAACTGATGCGGCAGTTGTGCGATAAGCAGATGTCTGTATCGCTGGAAACATCCGGCGCGCTTGATATCGCGGAGGTCGACGAGCGGGTGGTCACGGTACTCGACCTCAAAACCCCGGGCTCTTCGGAATCTCACCGCAACCTGTGGTCAAACGTGGCGCATCTACGCCCTCACGATCAAGTGAAGTTCGTCATCTGCAGCCGTGAAGACTATGACTGGGCGCGCTTCAAATGTGATGAGCATGGTCTGTACGGGCGAGTGGTGGACATGCTGTTTTCGCCGAGCTTCGGTCAGGTTGAACCCGTGGACCTGGCGGACTGGATTGTCGCAGACCGGTTGCCGGTGCGCATGCAGGTGCAATTGCACAAACTGCTGTGGGGAGATGAGCCGGGCCGATGAGTGAACATCGACGCAAAGCTGTGGTGTTGTTGTCGGGCGGTCTCGATTCCGCCACGGTGTTGGCCATAGCCCGATCGGAAGGGTTCGACTGTTACGCCCTGTCGTTTGACTATCAGCAGCGCGCCAGTGCGGAACTCGATGCGGCGAAAGCCGTGGCCGCGGCGCAACAGGTGACGCAGCACCGAGTCATTGATATTGATCTGCGCCAGTTCGGCGGGTCGGCGCTCACCGATGATGACATAGATGTCCCCGTTGATGAGCCGGAGGGCATCCCGATTACTTATGTGCCCGCGCGCAATACGGTATTTCTTTCTCTTGCGTTGGCGTGGGCGGAAGTGCTCGAGGCCGCGGACATATTCATTGGGGTAAATGCCGTGGACTATTCCGGCTATCCCGACTGCCGGGGCGAGTTCATTGCGGCATTTGAGGCCATGGCAAATCTTGCCACCAGGGCGGGTGTAGAGGGTCAGCAGATTCGTATCCACACTCCCCTGATCGACTTGACGAAAGCCCAGATCATCGGCCGTGGTGTGGAACTGGGGGTGGACTATGCGCAGACCGTGTCATGCTATCAGGCTGATGCGCAGGGCGGGGCCTGCGGTGTGTGCGACAGTTGTCGTATCCGTAGTGCGGGGTTTGCCGCTGCAGGATCGGATGACCCTACGCGCTATATCCCTTCGGGACCATGACGAATGAGCTGCGCTACCGCGCCGTGATGTTTGACCTGGGCGGTACGTTGTTTAACGATCTGCCCGGCCACATCAGCGAACGTAACCAGCGCGCGGCGCTTGCAGGGGTTGTGCCGGGTATCGCCACGATGGCAAACGTGGTGCCGGCTTTTCGAAGGGCCCGGACGCGCGCGCAACAACGATTGCGGAAGAAGTCGTTCTACTCTCATCAGGAACTCGTCACGTCACATTTTCTGGAGGGTGTCGCAAATCTGGGTGTGGGCGAAGCGCCGCGGGATGCCGGACTTAACGAAGCTGTGGTGCGCTATCGCGAGTTGCAGCGGGCCAGCGTGGTGGCGTGGCTGCGGCCACGTGAGGACTGTCATGCTACCTTGCGCGGGTTACGGCAGTTTGGCTGCGATCTAACCATTGTTTCGAACAACGACGATGGATACCTGCAGGCGCTGGTCGCCAAATGGCGCCTGGCCGGCTACTTGCGTGCTTGGCTCAGTTCCGATGCGGCGGGTGTGTGCAAGCCTGATCCTGGGATCATGTTGATGCCTTTGACCGATACTGATCTGGCGCCCCAGGATGTGTTGTACGTGGGTGATTCTCCAGCCGATGACATCACCGGCGCACGCGCCGCGGGTATGGATGTGGCGTTGCTGGTGAAGAGCGATGCCGTGCCGGAGGGAGGTGAGGCGGCAGACTACCAGATACGCCGACTGATTCAGTTGCTCGACATCGTACGCAGCGGCTGAACAATGGTGGCTTACTCAGTGGTTGTTCATGTCAGCGGTTGCTTTGATGGGCTGCGACCAGTTCGTTCAGGGTTTTGTTCAGCAGCGCCATGCCGCCAGGTTGCCAGCTCAGTTTCTTCAGGCCGGAGCTGACCATCTGATTGGTTGGTGGGGTTCCCTCATCCGGTAGTGGGGCTGTTGAGCCGGTTATACGGGCAAGCCGCTCGGCCAGTTCCCGGGTACTCAGGCAGACGTCACTGCAGTTGAAGATCCGACCGTTTACTTCGGCGCGCTCTGCACAGAGCAAGCGCCATATGGCGTCGGCAAGGTCGTCTCCGTGCACTTCGGTAGCAGTGCGTACCTGAGAAATCGGTTCGCCAGCACAGGCAGCGGCGATGTGGTCTGCCCATTTGTTCGGATGGTTGGGGTGGCCCAGGCCATATACTCCAGTTGGGCGAATGGAGGCCACACACAGCTCAGTAGTCAGGGCGTACTGGCGTCCTAGTGCTTCGATTGCAGCTTTAAGCGCACCATAGTGGGAGTCAGGGGACGTGGCTGCGCCGTCATCTACGTAGTCTGCTGTGTTGCCATCCGGGGCTGCACCGAAAACTGCGCGACTGGACAGCAGGACGACCCGCTTTACCTGGCCGCGGCTGGCGGCTTCAAGCAGTTCCACCGTACCGATCAGGTTTCTACGCCAGAAGTTCGTGGGCTGACCCGCTTCGCCACCCCGGTAACGTCCGCTGGCATGTTCAAGGGCGCAGTGGATTAATGTATCAGCGCTTTCGACCAATTCGGTCAGGCTGGCGGAATCCTGCAGATCGCCGGTGATCCAGACTGGCGATTGGGCAAAGCCGCTACGGTCACTGCCGGCGCGTGCCAGGCCCCTTACCCTGCAGCCTTCTTTGAATAGTCTGCCGGCTACATACCTGCCGACGATGCCGGTGAGTCCGGTTACCGCAACAGTACGTGGTGTGTGGCTCATGATGGATCGGCTGGCCAGTGCCGGGGCAGCTGCCCGGTCTGTTCCACCTGGTGCCACAGATCGATCAACGGCCGCAACAGGTCTGCCTTACCATGATCGGGCTGCCAGGGTTTTTCATACTGGTAATGGATCAGGTTGATCGCATCCCAACGCCATAGTTGTGGCAGGTTGAAGTAAAGGTATTGCAGGGCATTGAAGGTGTAAGGCAGGCCATGCCATTGGTGGAAGTAGTCCTGCAGGAAGGTTTGATCGGTACGGGGCCAGTAGGCATCCGGCGCATCCAGAGCGGACATCATGGCGGTGAACGTGGTCTCGCTGGGCTGGGCGACGAATACGCCGGAGTTGAGTCGGTGCATATCGGCGAGGGATGCATACAGATTCGGCGCGCCGCTGAACTCGGGGTAGCCGAAAAGACGGTCGACGTTACGGATCACCAGGGTGTCGGCATCGAGGAAAACGATACGTTTGTAGTCGGTCATCTGCCACAGGCGTAGTTTGCAGAAATTGTCCAGCGGATCATGGAACGGCGGCTTTTCACCCTTAGTGAATGGGGATTTTCTGTGTTGCGCCTCGCGGCTGTGGCGGGCGCGGAATGCCTCAGAGGTCTGCAACTGGGTCGTTGGGTGAATCTCCCAGCCAGCGTGGCTGAGTCGCGTGCGGTCTTGCGAGGTAACCCCGGGCGTCACCAGAGCAATGCGCGGCCACTGGCTGTTGACCGCACCTAGGGACAAGCCCAGGGCATAGGCGCCAGTGGTGTAGTCAGCGTTGGTGACCAGTGTCGCGTAGGCGTACATGAGCTGGCTCTGCCTGTCTATCGGCGGCGGCTACTCCCCGGCGGCTTGTTTGTTTTCCGGCGTCGGACCCGGCAAGTCTACCTCTGTCACCCGACCTATGCTGGCCGCGCGTTCGCGGTTCCAGGCGCTGACGCAGGGTATGCGGCCGAGGTCGATGCGGTGCTTGTACTTGCGCGCGACTTCCAGCAGTTCGTCCAGCAGGCCTTCCTGCAGCGTAATCGGGTTGAGGCCAAGCTCCAGGAACTGGTCATTGTCGACCACCAGTTCGTTCTCTTCAGCTTCGTTGCGGGGGTTGGGTAGATAGCTGATCTGAGTGCCGGTGAGTTTGCTCACCATGTTGGCCAGGTCCCTGATCCTGTGGGTTTCGGTCATCTGATTGAAGATCTTGGTTCGCTCACCTGCGCTGGGCGGGTTCTCCAGCGCCAGTTCGATACAGCGCACAGAATCCTGAATGTGTATGAACGCCCGGGTCTGACCACCCGTGCCATGCACGGTAAGCGGGTAACCGATTGCCGCCTGAATGAGGAAACGATTCAGCACGGTGCCGTAGTCGCCGTCGTAGTCGAAGCGGTTGATCAGTTGCTCGTGCTTGCGGGTCTGGGCGGTATGGGTGCCCCAGACAATACCCTGGTGCAGGTCGGTGATGCGCAGATGGTCGTTTTTCGCGTAGAACTGGAACAGCAGCTGATCGAGGCATTTGGTCAAGTGGTAGATGCTGCCCGGGTTGGCCGGATAGAGGATCTGCTGGGCTGCTTTGCCGCCTTCCTGCAGTTCGACGTCTACTGTGAGATAACCTTCGGGGATCGCCGCGCCTACCGTCGAGTAGCCGTACACGCCCATGGTGCCCATATGCACCAGGTGGGTATCGTTACCGATCTCGGTCAGCGCATTCAGCAGATTGTGCGTGGCGTTTACGTTGTTGTTGACCGTGTAGTTCTTATGCCGGTCAGACTTCATGGAATAGGGTGCAGCACGCTGCTGGGCGAAATGCAGTACCGCTTGCGGCTGCCAGGTCTGAAAAAACGCTTTCAGCCGCTCGTATTCAGTGGCCGCGTCGATCAGCTCGAAATTCAGCTGGCGGCCGGTGACTTCGCGCCAGATACGAATACGCTCCTGGATCGAATCCATGGGCGTCAGCGACTGTACGCCGAGTTCTGTGTCGATCCAGCGCCGGCTCAGATTATCGACAATGGTAATTTCATGACCGAGATCGGAAAGGTGAAGCGTGGCGGGCCAACCGATGAATCCATCGCCGCCAAGTACTGCTATGCGCAAGTCAATACCCTCCTGAGCGTTGGGGGAGAATGTGGCGGCCAGCGTAACAGCCTACTTCCGAAAAACAATACACAAGAGCGGGCGGGGACCATTCAACCTTCAGGCCTAGAACTTCCCGCGGGCCTGTGAGGCGACGTTGGCAAAGTGATCCAGCTGCTGCAGGATCTCATCAGGGTCTTCGCTCCAGATGGTGAGGCATGCGTGCTCAACGCCTTCACGGTGCAGGTTGGCGAGGTCTTCGGGGTCTTCGCTGGCGCCCATGATGTAGATGCGCAGTTCGTTCGGATCTCTACCGTGGCGCATGCAGACCTCCTGCAGCGGTTCGATGCGCCCTTTGAGGGAGCCTCGGCCGGTGATCGGCATCCAGCCGTCGGCGAGGCGTGCAATGGCATCGTAAGTGCGTGGTCCCATGCCTCCAATCAGCAGCGGCGGACCCCCGCTTTGCGCAGGTTTGGGATAGGCGAGGGAGGGTTGCAGGGAAAGATTCGTACCGGAATATTCGGCGACCTGGTCGTTCCATAGCGTGCGCATGATGCTGATGCACTCTTCTGTGCGTTGCCGCCGGCCGGTGTACGCCACGCCGTGGCTCTCACCCTGTTCTGCATTCCAGCCATAGCCAATCCCCAGGGCAACACGGCCGTTGGTCAGGTGATCCAGAGAGGCAACCTGTTTAGCCAGCCAGATCGGGTCGTGCTGCGGAAGCAGTGTAACGGCGGTACCCAGGGTGATCTGTTCGGTCACAGCTCCTGCCATAGACAGGGCAACGATCTGGTCGTGCAGATGCCAGTAATAATCCGGCAGTGGATCTTCCTGGCCTGGTCGAGAGCCGGGCCAGGTGGTTCGTCGGGAGGTGGGGATGTGGCTGTGCTCAGGCAGAAAAAGCGAGTCCAGACCGCGCGCCTCGACTTCCCGGGCGATGCGTGCTGGCGGTAGAGTCCGGTCGGTGGCAAACAGAGTCACGCCGATCTTCATCGTGCAGCCTTGACATGACCGTTGTCGATGAAGCCGTTGGTCTGGTCTTTCGAGAAGCCCAGTTCCGCCAGAATCTCTTTCGAATGCTCGCCATGGGAGGGCGAGGCAAGCAACGGGTCGTCTACGCCGAAAAAGCTGCTCGCCGGGCGCGGATGTCGGATGCGGCCCGCAACCGGATGGTTGGTTTGCTGCAGCATGCCCGTGGCGAGAATGTGCGGATCTTCGTGCACATCCCGGGGGTCGAGCACCGGCGCCACTGGTACGTCTGCGGCGCGCAGACGGCCAACTACCTCGTCGACGGTATAGGTGCTGACCATACTTTCGACGTTGTCCATCCATTCCTTGTTGTGCTCGCCGCGGCCGGCAAACGTGTGGAAGCGCTCGTCGTTGTAGTACTGTGGCCCCAGCGCCTCACACATGGATTGCCAGTGCTTATCGTTACCGGGCGCGATCGCGACCTGACCGTCGCTGCAGCCGTACAGCCGGTAGCTGCGCAACACATTCGGCAGATGCGTAGCGTCGTCGTCAAGCAGTGTGCAGTCCATCATCACGTCGCTCCATACGAATGCCAGATTGGCTTCCAGCATGTTCACCTGCACGTGGCTGCCCGAGCCGCTCATGCCGCGCTGTACCAGGGCGGCCAGTATCGCCTGGGCATTTGTATAAGCGCCCACTTTGTCGGCGACCATGGCTCGCACCAGATTGGGGGTGCCGGCCTGTTGCTGTATTCCAGCCCAGCCGGTGAGACTCTGTATGAGCGGGTCGTAAACCGGTTGATCGGCGTAGGGGCCTGTGGGTCCGAAGCCGGAGGACGAGCAGTACACGAGTCTGGGATTGCGGGCGCAGGCAGCCTCGTAGCCAAATCCCAGTCTGGTCATGACACCTGCTCTGTACCCTTCGACGAAAACGTCCGTGGATTCGATCAGGCGCCACAGTACGTCTTTGCCACCGTCCGATTTGACGTCCAGCGCGATTGCCCGTTTCCCCCAGTTGGCATTGGCGAACCATCCGCTCATGCCGTTTTTCCGGCTGCCGTAGTAACGCAGGCCATCACCGGCGCCGGTATCTTCGATCTTGATGACCTCAGCGCCGTAGGAGGCCAGGATCTGCGCCGCGGCGGGTACCGCGATCATCTGCCCCATCTCCAGCACCCGTATGCCCGCAAGAGGCCTGCTTCGCGGTTGTGTCTTGTGTTCCTCGCTTTTCACGGCTCCCTCCCAAGTTCCGTTGCATGGAATCTGACACACGGTAGAGTAAGGCTCAAGCTATGGGGTAAGGATTCCTGACCGAGGACTCACATGAAGATTTCCGTGGTGTTTCCCAGCGTCATGTACCGCGAAGGACCGGAAGGTGTGCAGAAGCTCATCCGGGCCATTGAAGAGATTGGCTTTGACGGGCTCGATATGTTCGATCATGTGGTGATGGGCTACCCGACCGAGACTCGCCGGGCGCCTTTCTACACGCCGACCATGCCGATCATGGAGGCGTTCATGATGCTCTCCTACGCGGCGGCCATTACCTCGCGCATCGATCTGGGAACCAGTGTGCTGGTACTGCCGCAGCGCCAGCCCGCGCTGGTTGCCAAGCAGGTCAGTACGCTGGATACGCTGTCTGGCGGGCGCATGCGGCTCGGGGTAGGGGTCGGGTGGCAGCGCTCGGAATATGAAGCGCTGGACGAGAACTTTGATACCCGCGGCAAACGCATGGACGAGGCGATTCGGCTGTTGCGTGCTTACTGGCAGGACGAGCACGTCAACTTCAGTGGTGAATACTACAAGGCAGACGAAATCGCCATGGAGCCGAAACCGCCCGGCAAGGGCAAGATTCCGATTTGGATTGGCGGTACCAGGCCGCCGGCATTGCGCCGTGTGGCTCAACTGGGTGATGGCTGGATGGCAATGAACGCCCCCGGTGATAATCCCATAGAAGAACGAATTGCCATGCTGCGGCAGTTTGCCGAACAAGCCGGGCGTGATCCGAATGAAATCGGCATGCAGATGTCGCTGTCGCCCGATGCTCTGAACAAAGAGGAACGCAAGCGCTTTTATGCTGATCCGGATCTGCTGGTGCAGCGCCTGGTACAGTTACGTGAGCTGGGTTTCGGCGGAACCTATATTGATTGCGTGCCGATATTTCAGCAGGGTTATCGCACCAGCGACGCAATGATCGAGCATCTTGCCCGTATCTACGAGGCGCTGAAGCCGGAACTGGATCTTTGAAGCGGGGAGAGGGAAATGACTGAACGCGCTAGAACGGGTCCGCTCCAGGACCTTACCATCATCGATTGCTCAATGGCCTATGCAGGGCCGTTCGGTACCTCTCTACTGGCCGATTTGGGCGCCAACGTGATCAAGGTAGAGCCACCTCGCGGCGACAACTTCCGTCCGGTGCCGCCGTTTCCGCCGGATTACGGACATGCCGGCCGTCAGGATGATGCGGGTGCGGATTACGGTATGCCGTTCGCCAGCGTCAACCGCAACAAGCGCGGGATCTGTCTGGACCTGAAAGCCGATGAAGACAAAGAGGCGCTGCTGCAGATGTGTGAACAGGCCGACGCCATTGTCGAAAACATGAGAGCCGGAGTGATGGACGAGCTTGGTCTGGGGTACGAAGCCATTGCGGCGCGGAACCCGAAAATCGTCTATGGCGCAGTGCGCGGGTTCGGTGACCCCCGCACCGGCGCAAGCCCCTACGCGGACTGGCCCTGTCTCGACGTTGCGGGCCAGGCCATGGGAGGGGTCGTGGAAGCTACTGGAGACCTGTTCGGTCTGGCGATAGCCGACATCTACCCGGGTACGCTGATGGCGTTAGGACTTGTGTCTGCCGTGCACAACGCGCGCAACACCGGCAAAGGACAGTTTTTTGATGTGGCCATGTACGATGCCATGATCGGATTGCTGCGCTCGAACGTTGCCAGCTACAGCCTGACCGGTAAACAGCCGGTACCCGGCGGAACCGCACTGGTACCGTTTACGCTGTTTCCGGCCGCGGACGGGCGCTTTGCAATAGCCGCCCCGGTGGAGCACCACTGGCGTTTTCTGTGCGAAGCGATGGAGCGTCCGGAATTGATCGATGATGCGCGCACCAGCAACAACCTCAAGCGTGTCGCCAACCGGGAATTCGTTGAAGAACAAATTACCGCGTGGACCGGCAGCAGAACCAAGCAGCAGCTGCTGGAGTTGCTGGGCGGCAGTGTGCCCTGTGGACCGGCGAATTCCATGGCTGAAGTATTCGATGATCCGCATGTAGCGGCCCGCCGTATGCTCGAAAGCTGTCAGCTGCAGGGCGATAACCCCGAGATCACTCTGTCTGCCAGTCCCATCAAGTTCGCTGATACCGCGACGGGTCTGTATCAGGCGCCGCCCACCCTCGGCGAACACACAGATGAGTTGCTTGCCGAGTTCGGCATAGTGCGCGGTGTCACTCTGGGTGAAGGAGAAACAGACAAGTGAGTGGAGCGCTGATATTCGAAGGGTTGAAGGTTCTGGAAGTCAGTTCCTGGATCGCCGCGCCGACCTGTTCGGCAATGCTTGCGGATATGGGCGCCGAAGTCATCAAGGTCGAGGCTCCGGAAGTGGGTGATGCCTACCGCGGTTACTATCAGATGCCGCCGAGCCCGAACGCCGAAGCGAACTTCACCTGGGTGCTGGATAACCACAATAAGAAATCCATCACCCTCAACCTCAAGAACTCTCATGGCAAGCAGGTGCTGGAGCGGCTGGTGCGCGAATGCGATGTCTACATCACTAATCAGCCATTCCCGCTGCGTCGCGAAGTGGGGACCATGTATGAAGATCTGCAGCCGCTCAATCCGCGGATGATCTATGCGTCATTGAGCGCCTACGGTGAAGAGGGACCGGACAGAGACCGGGAGGGGTTCGATCTGGTCGCCTACTGGTCACGCTCGGGGTTGATGAATCAGATGCGTCACAAAGATATCCAGCCGATTCAAGCCATGGCGGGTATGGGTGATCATCCCTCCGGGGTGGCCCTTTACGGAAGTATCGTCACCGCACTGTTGCGCCGGGAGCGTAGCGGTGAGGGCGGCAAGGTGCACACTTCACTGCTTGCCAACGGACTGTGGTCGGCATCGTGTTTTGCGCAAGCGGTCTGGGCCGATGCAGATTTCTCTGAGATTCCGGGCCAACGGCTGACCACGGCGCTTTACCAGGCCGCAGACGGGCGCTGGATACAGTTTTCCATGATCCGCAGTGTCGAGGACTTCGACCGCCTGATCGTCGCTATGGATCGCGTAGAGTGGCTTGCGCAAGAGCGTTTCGCGACCCTGGAAGACCGTATGGAAAACGCCGAAGCGCTGACCGCGCTTATGCGTGAAGTGATCGCTGCGCGGAGCAGCGACGAGTGGATGACGGTGTTCCGCGAACATGATCTGCCGGTGGCCCGGGTCGCGAAGTTTCAGGATCTGCCCGATGATCCGCAGGTACTGGCCAATGAAATGGCGCGGCCGCCCCTCGAGGATGTGGGCATGTCCCGGGTCATCCGCGACCCGATCAATGTCGATGGTCTCGGCAGGGTGGGCGCGAAAAAACCGCCGGAGATGGGTGAACACAACGACGAGATACTGCAGAAGCTGGGGTACACCCCGGAGCAGATTGCCCAGTTGCTCGAACATGGCGCGCTGTAGCGCACAGCTGTCGGCCTGAACGCTAACTTTGCGGGAGTACGGTTTCCACCACCCGGGCGAAAAAACTGGCGCCGTATACGGCGGCGCTGTCGTTGAAATCGTAACCGGGGTTGTGCACCGGACGTGTGTGGTGGTCGTCTGAATTGCCCAGCAGCAGATAACAGCCGGGTACTTCTTCAAGCATGAAACTGAAGTCTTCCGAACCTGTGCCGGGCGCCAGGTTACGCATGACATTGGCTTCTCCCACCAGTTCGCTGCACACATCTCCGGCGACCAGGGCGGCGTCGGCATCGTTGACTACGGGGTGGAAAATCGTGCGGAAATCGACCCGCGCGGCGGCGCCATGGGCGGCGGCGATGCCCTCGACCAGCTGTTGTACGCGCTCTTCGATACGTTGCATGACCTGCACCGAGAACGTTCTTACCGTGCCTGCCAGGTGTGCGCTTGCGGGGATCACGTTGTAGGCATCCCCGGCATGTACCTGCGTCACCGAGACCACAGCAGTGTCCGTCGGCCGCACGTTGCGCGACACCACCGATTGCAGTGCGGTGACGGTCTCGGCAGCGATCACTACCGGGTCGACGGCATCGTGAGGAAAGGCGCCATGGGCGCCGGTGCCGTCGATATGTATGTCGAAAAACGCGCCGGCGGCGGTGGCGGTTCCGGCGCTGGCGCCAAACCGGCCGACCGGAATGCCCGGTGCATTGTGCATGGCGAACAGCTGATCGCAGGGGAACTGGGTGAACAGGCCATCTTCGATCATGGCCCGGGCCCCGCCGATGCCTTCTTCTGCAGGTTGAAAAATGAAGTTCACCTGCCCGCGAAAATTGCGGGTGGCTGCGAGATAGCGCGCGGCTGCCAGTAGCATCACAGTGTGGCCGTCGTGACCGCAGGCATGCATGCGGCCGTCAACGGTGGAACGGTGCTCGAAGGTGTTTTCCTCGACGATGGGCAGTGCGTCCATGTCGGCGCGCAGCCCGATGGAGTGGGTTTCGTTACCTTCCTTCAAAACGCCGACGACGCCGGTCTTACCAATGCCGCGATGTACCTGAATACCGGCCTCGGCGAGTCTCTCGGCGACGAAGTCAGCGGTGCGGTTTTCCTCGAACCCCAGTTCGGGATGGGCGTGGATATCTCTGCGCCATGCCTGCATGTGCTCCTGCATGGCTACGATTTCATCTATCAGGGGCATAGTGAGCAACTCTTCGGAAAATGTACGCTTTATTTTGAACCAAATTGAAACACATGGTTACTCAAAAATTGAGCAAGTTAGAGGAACGAAAACAAGCGACTACAGTCATATCAGGCAAGGTGTCGGGTCGGCACTACCAGGGTTCCTCCTTCCCCCTCCCTGGTACTCCCCCTCCCACTGGCCGGCCCGACACTCCCCCTGGTTCTGGTTGCGCCAGACTACACACACGACTACAATTCGCGCCTCGATTTTTGGCGCCTATGGTTCTGCTGGCGCGCAAGTCCCGCAGGGGGTCGTTAGCTCAGCTGGTAGAGCACCGGGCTTTTAACCCGTTGGTCCTGGGTTCGAACCCCAGACGACCCACCATATTTCCCTCTTTTCTTGCGCGCGATCTGCTGCTGCGTGAAGCGTCATGGAGAACGGTGTTGAGTAAACTCCCATTCAGCAGTTTAAGCGTGCGTCTGGCAGGTCCGGATCTGGGCGTATGGCGCATTCACTACGAGGCGCTGAAGCTTCAAGAAGCCGGTGAGGACGTCATCCTGATGAGTGTGGGCGATCCGGATTTTTCTACGCCCGATGACATTGTCGACGTGTTGGTGCAGAACATTCGGGCTGGCCGTACCCACTATTCACCTGCGGCGGGTGAGATAAAGCTGCGTCAGGCTATTGCGGATCTTGAAACGAGCGGCACCGGCAAACCGTTCACTGCGGAACAGTTCGTCATACTGCCCGGCGCCACCGCGGCAGTGTATGCGACCTTGAACTGTATCTGCGATCCCGGCGACGAGGTCATCATCCCGGAGCCGATGTACATCGGGTACCGCCCCATCATCAGTGCGCTGGGGTTGACGGTGAAGAGTCTGGATCTTGATCTGCACAACGACTGCGCGCTGGACATCGATGAACTGCTGGCGCTGGTCACCGATAGAACCCGGGCGGTAATCATCAACACCCCGGGCAACCCGTTCGGCAATATGATGCAGCGGCAGGACATGACCCGGCTAGCCGCGGAGCTCCTGCAGCGTGGCGTGTGGATGATCAGCGATGAGGTGTACTCGTTGTTCACCTATGATGCGCCCCATGTTTCTCTGCTGAAAGCAGCGCAATCGTTGGAAAACGTGGTGGTAATAGACGGCTTGTCGAAGTCCCACGCCATGACCGGCTGGCGCATCGGCTGGGCGTTCGGTCCGCCATCGATGATCGAAGCATTGACCGCCTATTGCGGCTCGGCGTTCTTCGGCTGCAGTCAGTTCATTCAGGATGCCGCTGCCTATGCCCTGGAGCACAATGGACCTCATGTAGACCGTATGTGTGAGGCCTACCGGGAACGGCGCGATCTGGTCATCAACCGCGTCGAAGCCATGCCACAATTGAGCTATGTGCGGCCCCAGGCGGGTATGTTCATGATGCTCAATGTTTCGCAGATCGCTGCGGACGGTGGCAGCTTCGCCGAACAGCTGCTGGCTGAACAGCGCGTATCGGTGATTCCTGGCGCGGGTTTCGGTGATGTTGCAGCGCCCTGCGTGCGGCTCAGCCTGACTCACAACATGGCAGTGATTGAGCAGGCAATGGACCGTATCGAAGCTTTTGTCAGCAGCCGTGCCGGCGTTTCAGGAACTGCAGGATAACATCGAGCAGCCGACCCGGGTGCGTGCCCACTGCGGACGTTTTTCCGCCAGATGCGCTTTTTCGGGCTGCTCGTCGTAGGGCATTGCCAGGGTCTCCAGCAGTTCGTGGATACGACCGTAATCTTGCTGTTCCGCGTCGTCTATGGCGAGCTGGGCGAGGTAGTTGCGCAGCACATATTTCGGGTTAACGCGATTCATGGTGAGGTGGCGGCGCTCGACGTCCACCTGCTGAGTGTGCAGCGCGCCGGCGTAGTCCGCCAGCCAGGCGTTGGTGCGTTCAAGGTGGCCGGCCTGCAACTCGTCTGGCTGGTAATAAGTGTCGGTGAACGGTGCGCCAGGGTTCTCGCCTGTCAGATCGGCACTGGCCAACGCACGGAAAAACAGCGTCATGTCGGTTTCAACCGCAGCCAGCAGCAGCAGCAGCTCATCGACCAGTGGCTCGTCGAATTCCAGCAGGCCAAGCTTGTCGGCCATCGTGCGGCGCCATTGGTTTTGATAGCTGCGTGCATAGCCGCTGAGAATCTCCTCCAGCGGCTTGGTGTCTTCAATCAGCGGCACAATGGCATTGGCGAGCTGCATCAGATTCCACTGACCGATGGCCGGTTGCTGTGAATAGCGATAACGGCGGTTGCTGGCGTCGGTGGTGTTCGGCGTCCAGTTCGGATCGAAGTCTTCGAGCCATCCATAGGGGCCATAGTCGATGGTTTCGCCGATGATCGACATGTTGTCGGTATTCATGACGCCGTGCACGAAACCCACGCGCATCCAGTGCACCATCAACGTCACGGTTCGCTCAGAGACCTCGTTGAACCATGCCAGATAGGTGTCGCGGTCGGGTTGCTGTGCACCAGGCAGGTGCGAAAAATCCCGTTGAATAACGAAATCGGTAAAGCGGCGCAGCAGATCGATCTCGTTTCTGGCGGTGAGCATCTGGAAGTGCCCGAAGCGCACGAACGACGGACTTACCCGGCAGACTACGGCGCCGGGCTCGTCTTTGGCATTGCCGTCATACAGCATATCCCGGGTGACCCAGTCCCCGGTGCGCACCAGGCTCAACGCCCGCGTGGTTGGCACGCCCAGATGAAACATGGCCTCGCTGCAGAGAAATTCACGGACCGACGAGCGCAGTACCGCGAGCCCGTCTGCGGTGCGCGAATAGGGGGTGGGCCCGGCGCCTTTCAGCTGCAGGGTCTGGTGGCCGTTGCCGGTTTCGACTTCGCCGAGATTTATGGCCCTGCCGTCGCCCAGCTGGCCTGCCCAGTTACCGAACTGATGACCGCCGTAACAGGTTGCGTGAGGGTCCATGCCCGGCAGTATTTGATTGCCGCTGAAAACCTGCAGAAACTCTTCGCGCTGGCAGTCATCCTTGCTCAGCCCGAGTAGCGCCGCTACCCGGGGCGCGCAGGCTATCAGTGAAGGCGCGGATACCTGCGTCGGCTGCACGCGTGAATACAGTGCGTGCTGTATCTGTCGCCGGTAGTTGTCTGCTTCAGGGTCGGCTGGCAATGCTTCGGTAAACTGGTTATTGAACGATAGATTCATAAATGGCCGGGTGTGCGGGCGCATGAAAATGCTGGTGGCCTAGATTAAGCTAGCAGGTCAGGAGGATGGAAGAGATATGGGTGTGGATCTTGAGCAGGTGGAGTTTGCCAACGAGGCGTTTTATCTTGCCTTTGAAGCAAAAGACTACGAGGCGATGGCCCATTTGTGGTCTAAACAGCGAGAAGTGCTGTGTCTGCACCCGGGTTGGATGCCGCTGATCGGCCGCGATGCGGTGCTGGAGAGCTGGCGTCAGATTCTCTCGAATCCCCAGCAGGGACAGGTGAGCTTTTATGGTGCGTCGGTGCATCAGCTGGGTGACGATACTGTAGCTGTGGTTTGCTACGAAGAAGCCGGCAACTCCGTCATGGTGGCGACCAATATATTCGCGGCCGAAGACGACACCCTGCGCCTGGTCAGTCATCAGGCCGGGTATTGTGCGGATCCGCCAGCGGCTTGAACCCCTCAAGCGCGTCAGCGAGCCCGCACACCTGGCCTGGCGTGCTAGACCGGGTCAGCAATCTTCAATAGCTGCTTACCCCGATTCTGCCCGGTGAAGAGGCGCTGCAGGGTTGATGGAATGTTTTCGAATCCTTCCTGCACATCCACCTGATACTTCAGCTCGCCGCTCTGGATCCAGCCGAGCAGCTCTGCGACTGCCTGCTCCGAACGACCCATGTAGTCGATGACAATGAAGCCCTCCATGCGCGCCCGCATGATCACCAGATTCATGATATTGGTGGGCCCAGGTACCGGTTCAGTGGCGTTATAGCCGGATATGCCGCCGCACAGCACCACCCGGGCGCGCATATTGATGTGATTCAGTGCCGCTTCGAGAATATCGCCGCCGACGTTATCGAAGAACACGTCCACCTTGTCGGGGCAGGTTTCGCCGATGCGGGCATCGACGTCTTCGTATTTGTAATCGATGACGTCGTCAAAACCGACCTCGTCCTTCAGCCAGGCGCACTTTTCGGGTCCCCCGGCGATGCCAACTACACGGCAACCCTTGATGCGGGCGATCTGTCCGGCTACCGAGCCGGTAGCACCGGCCGCGCCGGATACCAGCACCGTTTCCCCGGCTTGCGGCTCTGCCAGGTCAAGCAGACCCCAGTAGGCGGTGAGGCCGGTCACACCCAGTGCCGACATCATCATTTCCGGCGGTATGCCTGCCGGTATCTTGTTGAGCCCCATCACGGCCTGCTCCGGGTTAACAACCACGAAGTCCTGCCAGCCGCCGGTGGTCTGCACCATGTCGCCAACGGCGTAGTCGGCGTGTTGCGAGGCGGTCACCTGGCCGATGGAGCCGGCCCGCATGGGCTCACCCAGCTGTACCGGGGGCAGGTAGCTTTCGCGGTCTTCCATCCAGCCCCGCTGGGTCGGATCGAATGACAGGTACAGATTACGCACCAGCACTTCTCCCGGACCCGGTTCGGGGATCGAATTTTCCACGTATTCGAAGTTTTCTTCGCCGACCAGACCGTAAGGTCGCCTGGCCAGCAGCCACTGTCGGTTCGTGTTCATTTTGTCTCCCAATGAGGTAAAGTTAAGGGGCGTTACTATACATGGGTGGAGCTAAGCATGGCCGAAGCAATCATATTGGAGCAAGCGGATCCGGAATCTGTAGCGCTCGATCAGATCGATGTCAGCCGTCCGGAGCTGATGCAGAGCGATGCCCACTGGGGTTACTTCAAGCGCCTTAGAGAAGAAGACCCGGTGCACTACTGTGAGGACAGCATATTCGGGCCCTACTGGTCGATCACCAAGTTCAACGACATCATGGAGATCGAGAAGAACCATCAGGACTTCTCTTCAGATGCGGGCATCGTGCTGGCTGAGCGGCCGGAAGATTTTCAGACGGTGAATTTCATCAGCATGGATCCGCCCAAGCATGATGTGCAGCGCAAAACCGTACAGGGGGTGGTGGCGCCGCAGAATCTTGCCAAGCTCGAGAGCACCATCCGTTCCAGAGCGGACGCAATTCTCGATTCACTGCCGGTGGGCGAGAAGTTCAATTGGGTAGATCTGGTATCCATCGAACTGACGACGCAGATGCTGGCGACCATCTTCGACTTTCCCTTTGATGATCGGCGCAAGCTCACGTACTGGTCTGACATGGCGACTTCCGGCGAGCTGGCGGGAGGACCGACACCGGAACCGGTGCGCCGTGCGGCCCTGATGGAATGTCTGGAGTATTTCACCCGTCTGCGCGACGAACGCGTCGAGCAAGAGCTCAAGCCCGACCTGTTGTCGATGCTGGCCCACGGAGAAGAGACCCGGGACATGCCGACTATGGAGTTTCTCGGCAACCTGATCCTGCTGATCGTGGGCGGCAACGACACCACGCGTAATTCTATTTCGGGCGGCGTGCTGTTCCTGAATCAGAATCCGGCGGAGTATGAAAAGCTGCGCAAAGATGCCAGCCTGATTCCTAACATGGTTTCAGAGATCATCCGCTACCAGACGCCGCTGGCTTACATGCGCCGCACCGCAACCCGGGATCTGGAATTCCGCGGCAAGCAGATCAAGGCTGGCGATAAACTGGCCATGTGGTATGTGTCGGGTAACCGTGATGACGAAGTCATCGACCAGCCCGATGAGTTCATTATTGATCGCCCCAGCGCACGGCATCACGTGTCATTCGGCTTCGGCGTGCATCGCTGCATGGGTAATCGCCTGGCTGAAATGCAGCTGCGCGTACTGTGGGAAGAGATCATGAAGCGGTTCCGTCAGGTCGAAGTGGTTGGACCGGTAGAGCGGGTGCAATCGAGTTTTGTGCGGGGCTATGCCGAGATGCCCGTGGTTGTACATCCCTGGTAGACGCGTCGCGGCCCCCGCGTTCGGGCTCAGTGGAAGTCGTTCATGTTCTTCAGCATGTGCGCAGCGCCATGGGGGCCGTTGAGTACGGCGTTTTCGCCGAACAGGCGTTCCTTCTGCTGCCCGTATAGCTGCCGGTTTGCGCCGAGGGGTGCGAGGGCCTGAGCCTGTAACTGGGCAACGCCCATCAATCCGTCGAGATCCGCGGTCTGTTGCACTACTCCGGCGGCCTGAGCATCGGGTCCGGTCCAGCGGCGGGCCAGCTGCACGGTTTCAAAGAAAGCGTTACCCGACAACTTGTGCCGGAACAGGCCGAGCTCCGGTGTGGGGATCTTCAAGCCGAGCTGCATTTCGTTGGCGCAGACGAATCCGCGATCTGAACGCATCACGCGTACATCATGGCACAGCGCACACATGAATCCGGCACCGAAGGCGTGGCCGTTGATCGCCGCTATGGTCGGAAGCGGAAAGGTAATGATGCGACCCATGAGCGTCATGAACTCTTCGCCGAATGCGGCGCGGTCGCCGGCTTCAGGATGCGCGTCGGGGTCCGACACCCATTCCAGATCCAATCCATTGGAGTAGAATTTTTCGCTGGCGGAGGTGGTAATCAGCGCAGCAGGGCCCTCGGATGCTTCGATTTCATCAAGGGCCTGGCTCACCTCTCTGACAAAGGTGGTGTTCCAGCGATTCTCACCGGCGTTCATGGTGAGCGTGAAAACTTCATTTTCGCGGGTCAGGTCGATCATGTGCTTCCTGGTGGACGGTTAAAATGGGACATGGTAGCGGATCGTGGGCGAAGTATCGCGGGTGAAACCGATGCCCGGGTGGCGATGGCTGTATCATGATTGCGTTGGGTAATCGAGTTATCGTTTTTGAGGAGTAGTAATGAAATCACCTGATGTACAGGTTCAGGCTGGCGAAACGCTGGACGTAGTTGTGGTCGGCGCCGGCTTTGCCGGCATGTATGCAATCTGGAAACTGGGTGGGGCGGGCCTGAGGCTGCGCGTGATCGAGGCTGGTAGCGATGTAGGCGGCACCTGGTACTGGAACCGGTATCCCGGCGCCCGATGCGACATCACCAGCATGGAGTATTCCTTCAGTTTTTCTGAGGCGCTGCAGCAGGAGTGGGAGTGGACGGAGATCATGGCGGCGCAGCCGGAGATCCTTGCATACGCCAATCACGTGGCGGATCGTTTCAATCTGCGTGAGCACATTGACTTCAATACCCGGGTCACGGCGGTCCATTTTGATGAGCAGAACAAGCTGTGGCAGATCAGTACCGATACCGGGCACACCTACCATGCGCGCTTCTGCATCATGGCCGCGGGCTGTCTGTCGGTGCCGAACACGCCGGTCATCGAAGGTCAGGAGAACTTTGCAGGCGAGGTGTATCACACCGGCAACTGGCCCGCGGAAGGGGTCGACTTCACCGGCAAAACCGTGGGTATCATCGGTACCGGGTCTTCCGGTGTGCAGGCGATTCCCGTCATCGCCCGGGAAGCAAAGCACCTGACGGTGCTGCAGCGCACACCGAACTACAACTTGCCGGCTAACAACGCCCCGCTGCCGGCGGACTACCGAAACCGCATCAAAGACAATTACCTTCAGGTGCGTGCCGGGCAACGCATGGCACAGATCGGTGTCAGCGAATACAGCCGCGGCCTGGGCGGGCTGGGCAGTTATGCCGAGCCGACCGAATCGATTCTCGAGACGACTGCTGAAGAACGTGAGCGCGCACTGGATGAGCACGGCTTCGAGGCCATTCGGCACTACAACGACATTGTGCTGAGCCCGCAGGCTAATGAACTGGCCTGTGACATGTTCCGGGAGCAGGTGCGCCGCATAGTGGATGATCCGGACACCGCAGAGGGACTCATGCCGCGGGATTATCCCTTTGGCTGTAAGCGACCGGTGATTGACATCGGCTATTTTGAAACCTTCAACCGCGACAATGTGACGCTGGTGGATCTGCGACGCGGCGGCATCGAGCGCATCACCCCTGAGGGAGTGCAGACAGGGCAGGGCGAATTCGATTTCGACATCCTGGTTTACGCCACCGGATTCGACGCCATGACCGGTGCGCTGCTGCGCATGGATATTCGCGGCCGGGATGGACGAACTCTGGCTGAACATTGGGAGCACGGCCCCAGGACTTATCTTGGTCTGCAGATGCACGGCTTCCCCAACCTGTTCACCGTCACCGGCCCGGGCAGCCCTTCGGTGCTCAGCAACATGCTGGTTTCCATCGAGCAGCACGTGGACATGATCAACGATTGCATCGACTATCTCGATCAGCACGGGGCAAGCACCATCGAGCCGATGGCGGACGCTGAGGAAAGCTGGGTGCGCCATGTGTTCGAACTGGCAGACGGCAGCATGCTGACTGCGGAAAGTTGCAACTCCTGGTATCTGGGCGCCAATATCCCCGGCAAGCCGCGCATCTTCATGCCCTATGTGGCAGGGGTAGGGCCATACCGTCAGCAATGCCAGGAGATTGTCGCCGAGGGATACCGGGGTTTCGCCATCGACACCTGAGAAAAGACAGGGAAAATGGCGAGAGGCCCCGGGTCTCAATGCGGGATAGGCCGCTGTGAGATTGTCCCCTGTGTTTGATTCAAATCAGATCATCTGCTCGGCAATTCACTAGGCTCGATAGTCCTTTGAAAAGTTGAGTAAGTAAAATGGCCGAGCAAGTCACCTCTGTCGACCTCGACGAACAACAAGAAAACCTGGTCGACGCCTACAAGACCGTTACCGATATGAGCTGGAATTTCGACTACGACGGCAATATCCCCAAAGTCCATGATCTGTATGTTAGAGCCAAGGAAAATCAGTGGAACGCGGATGATCTGGAGTGGGACACTCCGATCGATCCGTCTAACCCCATCGTTACTCGCGAGGGCACCGAATACGCGCGTATGCCTTTCTTCCAGCGGCTGTCACCCACCCAGCAGGAGACCTTCACCGCGCATTCCACGGCCCAGATGTTGTCGCAGTTTCTGCATGGCGAACAGGGGGCGACGCTGACCGCAGCTACCATCACTCATGGCGTTCCGGATATGAAGGCCAAGTACTACGCCGCTACACAGACCATGGATGAAGCGCGGCATGTGGAAGTGTACGACCGTTACGTGAACAAGATTGCGATGCACTACCCGATGAATCCATGGCTGAAGAAGCTGATCGACGTAACCTTGCAGACGGAGGACTACCGCAAGGTCATGATCGGCATGAACATGATCGTTGAAGGCCTGGCGCTGGGCGCGTTCAACAACATGTACCGCCAGACCGAAGAACCGCTGCTGAAGTCCATCACCTTCAATGTCATGCGTGACGAGTCACGGCATGTTTCCTTTGGTCATGCTTATCTGACGCCGATCATTGCCAAAATGCATCCGGATGATGTGGAAGACCTGGCCCAGTACGCGTTCGACGGTGTAAATATTCTGGTCGAGTCCCAGACCGAGATTACCGAAGGGTTTCTGAAAGTGCTGGAAGTCAGCGAAATCGATCCGAAGGACTTCAAAGCCGGTATGGAGGAAGCGCAGCGACTGGGTCTGGTTGGCGATCTGCCGCCGGGACAGGTGCATTCACTGAAGGATCTGATGCTGCCTGCGCTGGTGCGGGCGGGGCTGATCACTGCCCGTACCCGGGAGATGTTTGCTGAGATCGGCGTCAAGGTCAATGAAGACATGACCGTGCTCAATGCCATGGAAGACGCCCAGTCGGATCAGAATGTGCTTAATGAGGCGGGCGCCTCTTACTGAGGTATAAGACCGCGCTGCCGGGGTAGCTACTCCGGCAGCCCCTCCCTGTATCACTCGTTCAGCCCAGCCACTTGCACCGGTGGCCGCAGCAGTAAGAATCTCGGTATTCTAGGTGTCTGCGATAAGGTGAATGAGCATACGATGATTCCTCTCAGCATTGATGACGTCAGCACCCAGTGGCTTGGCGAAGTTCTGCGCTGCCCTGTGCGCAACCTGCATCCGACCCAGATTGGCCAGGGTGTCGGCATCATGGGCGATATTTTCCGAGTAGCCGTCGATTATGAGTCTGCTGAGGAAGCGGGACCCGCCAGCGTGGTGGTGAAGCTGCCGTCCTCATTCGAGGAGAACAGGGCTCAGGGCGTTGCCCTGGGCATGTTCGAAGCGGAGGTCAAATTCTTTCGCGAACTTGCCGACCAGGTCTCGGTGGGCCTGCCGGAAGTCATGTTCGCCGAGATCAATGCCGGCACTGCCGAATTTGTCATCGTCATGGAGGATCTGAGTGATCTGACCATGGTCGAGCAGAGTGAAGGCATGTCGTTCGCCCAGGCTGAGGCGGCGCTAAGCGTGCTGGCGCACATTCATGCTGTCTGGTGGGATCGGGCGCAGGCGCCGGATCTGCAATGGATACCCACCATGACCGGGCCGCGCATTGAATACGTCGACCAGTTGCTGACACAGATATTGCCGGTGTTTCTTGATGGGTTTGCGAAGTATCTGCCGGACGATGGCGTGGAGCTCTATCAGCGATTTGCGGGCAGCTATCTCAATATCAATAAAGTTCTGGCTGGCCGCAGCCCCTGGACTCTGGTGCACCAGGATTATCGGGTAGAGAATCTGCTGTTTGGTCCGCCCGGGTCAGGCCGGGTCGTGGTCATCGACTGGCAGGGCATTGGCCGGGGGCCGGGCGCTTATGATCTGGCGTACATTCTGGGCGGGTCCATGAATTCTGAGCTGCGCCAGGCGCATGAGAAGGACCTGGTGGCGAGCTACCACGAGCAACTGCTGGGCCTGGGGGTTACCGACTACAATTTCAATCGGTTGTGGGATGACTATGGCCATGCCCAACTCATGGGCGGACTGGCTACGGCAATGGTGGTGGGCGGTGGTATGGATTTATCTAATGAGCGCGGTGTTGAACTTTGCGCCACCATGGCCGCACGGCATGCGCGTGCGGCACTGGATCATGACGGGCTTGAGCGGCTACGCTGACTTGCGCGTAACCTTTACCGGCATGTGAACATAACCCTTAACGAATGACGAAAACGTTCTGCTCGGTTCTTCGAGCAACTCGATCTTCTCGAAGCGTTTGAGGATTTCTTCCCACAACACCCGCAGTTGTAACTCTGCCAGCCGGTTACCCATGCAACGATGGATGCCGAAACCGAAAGACAGATGCTGGCGGGCGTTGGCTCTTGCTATATCGAGCTCGTCGGCGTTTTCGAAAACCTCGGCGTCTCTGTTGCCCGAGGCGTACCACATCAGCAGCTGGTCATGTTTTTTGATCTGTTTGCCGCCGATCTCACAATCGTGGTTCGCGGTTCTGCGCATGTACGCCAGTGGCGTCTGCCAGCGGATCACTTCGGCAACCATGTTGGGGATCAGGTTTGGGTTGGCGATGAGATTGTCGTACTGCTCCGGGTACTTGTTGAGGGCGTAGATGCTGCCCGACATGGTATTGCGGGTGGTGTCATTGCCGCCAACGATGAGCAGCAACAGGTTGCCCAGATGTTCCGCCGCCGACATGTCTCTGGTCGACTCGCCATGGGCCAGCATCGACACCAGGTCGTTGCCGGGTTTTGTCCTGCGCTCTTCCCAGAGCCTGGAGAAGTAGCCGACGCATTCCATGAATTCGTCGCGTTTCTGCGCCTGGGTCTCGACCACGCCGCCGGGTTCAGGAATGGCGAACACCACGTCGGACCAGCGTGTCAGCTTCCTGCGGTCGTCAAAGGGAAAGTCGAACAGAGTGGCCAGCATCATGGTGGTGAGTTCTATGGACACGGTGTCGACCCAGTCGAAGGCTTCTCCTTCAGGCAGGGAATCGAGCACCATGCAGGTACGCTCTCTGATGAGCGGCTCGAGTTTCACCAGATTGCCGGGTGCGACAACACCCACCACGGTGTTGCGCTGATCGTCGTGGCTGGGCGGGTCCTGGGCAATGAATGGCGCGTTACCTGAGAACGGACTGTCAGGCACTTCGACACCGACAGG
>CAYMUT010000002.1:149120-251591 GCA_964393625.1 uncultured Pseudomonadales bacterium | reverse complement strand
TTAAGCGCCCTTGATGCGGGGGGTTGCATGGTCGGCGACCGCATCGAGCACGGGGCGATCATCGGAGAGGATTTGCTCACCATGCTGCGCAACACCGGTTGTACCGTGGTGACTCAGCCGGGTTTCATCGCCCAGCGCGGCGAACGCTACCGGCGCGAGGTGCCGCTGGCAGAGCATGAAGATCTGTACCGCTACCGGACTCTGCAGGACGCCGGCATTGGCGTCGCCGCCAGCTCCGATGCCCCGTATGGCCCGTTGAGTCCCTGGTGGATCATCGATGCCGCCGCCGCGCGAAAGACCGAAAGCGGGAGTCTGCTGGGTGCAGGTGAGGCGGTCAGCGCAGTGGAAGCGCTGCGGGGTTACCTGAGTCCGCCCCATGATCCAGCCGGCCCCGCCAGAACTCTGCGAATCGACGATCATGCTGATTTGTGTCTGATCGATCGGAACATGGCGGCGCTGGTGGCCGACCCGGGTAGCGTCAGGGTTCGTGCAACCCTGATCGGAGGCAGGGTCGTTTACGACAGCTGCGCCAGTACCTCCTGAGTATGCTCCCCCAGGTGGGGTGCGCGTTTGGATATCTGCCAGGGACTGGCGGGCAGCTGGTAAGGCGCGCCAGGGTAGCGGACGGTCTGGTTGATGTCTTCGTGGTGCACATCGACCTGGAAGCCGCGTGCTTTGAAATGGGGGTCTTCGAACGCCTCTTCGGGTGAATTGATCACCCCGACCGCCAATCCTGCCTGCTGACAGCCGGTGAAAAACTCATAGGCTGAGACCGAATTTGCGATCAACTGCAGACCTTCGCGCCCGGCACTGAAAATCGCGGTGATTTCATCGTCCTCACCGATCTTCGACAGTTGAAATGGCCCCTGCCAGTTGGCGCCCATCTCCAAAAAGACCGCTTCCGGGAACTGCTCTTCAAGGCCCAGCTCGCGCAGCCACTCGAGCAGTTTGGCAAACTCGTGGGGAAAACGCGGTGGTACACCGGTGTTGACATGGCGGCCATCGGCGCAGCGCATCTGGGTTTCGCCAGTAGGCTTGATCGCCGCGTGGCGGCCAGTCTGCCGCTGCACCGTTTGTTCGGCGATCAACCAGGAGTAGGAAGCCGCTTCGCTGGTTACATTCAATGCGGCAGTCATCGAAACGTCGACGAACTGGCCCTCGCCGCCGGCGTCGCGGTGTAACAGTGCCGTGAGCGCTGACATATAGGCGAAGTGACAGCCCGTGTGATATGCCTGCTGCCCCCAGCCGCGCACTGGCGGCAGCGTATGATCATCGTAACCACAGCTCCAGGGCGGGCCGCCTGCCGCCATGAGAGTAAGGTCGGTGACGGGCAGGTCGCTTGCCGGCTCCTTGCGCCCATAGGGTGTCATGGCGATATGGATCAGGTCCGGGCGCAGGCTGACCAGGTCGGCGTAATCGAGTTGCAGATCAGCCAGCCTGGTTGTGGGTTCCGATTCGATCAGCACATCGGCGCTGGCGATGAGCTTGCGGAACGACTGCTGACCCGCAGGGCTATCAAGGTCGATGACAACGCTGCGTTTGCTGGTGTTGTAGTGCCAGAAATAGAGGCTCTGATTCTCGGCGCCGGTGCCGTCAGCGAATGGCGGATACCCTCGACTTGGCTCGCCGCCGGCCGGCTCGACCAGTATGACGTCGGCGCCCATGTCGCCGAGCAGCTTGCCGGCCCAGGCAATGCGCTCGTTGGCGAGTTCGACGACGCGTATGTGGGAGAGGGCGGTCATTTTGCTCCGTCTGCAAGGCCCAGCGCTTGGATTGCATAGATATTGCACGAGCCGGCTGGTGACAACAACAGGTGTCATTCGAATCTTTGCCTGGAGATTCAGGACTGAGTCCTGCACCGCGACCTGTACGTCAAAAATAGTCCATAATCAGATGTTATTTCACCGATTTGCGGTACATGTCACTAGCTCGAAGAGTTGCTTCCGGCACATCACAGCTTATGGTGAGCAATCTTGCGGCCAGGCTGTTGGCGCTGGTCACGATGCCGATTCTGACGGGTTTACTGTCGCCTGATGTATATGGTTCAGCTGCCCTTGCAGTGACTTTGATTTCGCTTCTGAGCGTATTTGCACTGGCCGGTGTCGATGTTTCGTATGTGCGTTCATACCAGAACAAAAACCATCACAACCCAGACGCCGTGGAGGCCTACGCCTGGCGATTTGCGCTGGCGACCAGTGCTATGGTCGCCCTGACTGCTTGGATCGCCTGGCCGTACCTGGCAGATGCATTGGGTCTGGAGGGCTATCTGATCCTCTTCGTCGTGGTGGGCATCATCGCCAGTGTGGCACAGACCATGGCGCAGGCGAGGGCCAGGCTCGCAAACCGCTATCGGCTACTCTCAGCCTCGGTTCTGATCGCCGCGCTGGGAGCCGCGGCGGCGGCCATTGCTATGGCCTGGTGGAGGCGAGATGTGATGGCCCTGATGACCGCGACAGTGCTCGCCTCGCTGATTCCTGTGATCATGCTGGGTATTCCGCCACTGCGCAGCCTGGTTCGACGATCCGGGCTGGACAGTACTGCACGTAGCAGCATTTTCCAGGTGGGTGTTGCTGCGGTTTTTTCTGCGCCAGCTTATTGGGTGATGGCGTCATCCGACCGCTGGTTTCTCGGCTACTTTGTAGACGCCGGGGCGGTAGGCATATATTCGGTAAGCTACACCATCGCGGTTATGGGCATGCTGGTGAACAATGCGTTTCTGCCGGTATGGACAACAGAAACCATAAGAGAGGTGGAAACCGGCGCGGGCAGCAGTTCCAGGAATCTGGGTGGAGTCGCCGAACAACTGTTCGCGGTTTTGCTGATGGTGTGGCTCGCGGTCGCAGCTGCGGGTGGTGATGTGCTCCGCTTGCTGGCTGCGCCAGAATTTCACGCGGCTAGAATCATCATCCCACTGATTGCATTGGCAGTACTGTTTCATGGTGTGATCCACATCGCCACGGGCCTTTTCATTGTTGCAGACAAACTCAAGCAGACGATTTGGTGGTGGCTGGGTGGCGGCATTCTATGCCTGGTAGCCAATGCGTCGCTGGTGCCGGAGTTCGGTATTGTTGGCGCTGCAGTTACGCAAGCCGTCAGCTTTGGCTTTGTTGCTGGCGGACTCCTGTATCGTTCCAGACGCGTTATCAGATTGGATCTCAAATGGGCACGACTCACTGCGTTTGCCGGTGCAGTACTGGTGTCTGGCTATGTTCTGATGCCTGCCTGGTCAGAGCAACCTTTGATCAGTCTGCTCATGAAGGCGCCTGTCGGATTTGTGGTATTGCTTATTGGGGTTCGATTGTTTGGCGGTAATCTCCCGCTTGGATTGTGGAAACGTACGTGAGCCATAGCGACCAGGTGTACGAACCACGCTGCCCGTTGTGTAGCAGCAGCAACAGTGCTGCGGTGCAGTGCGTGCAATACAACGATATCTGGAACTGGCTCGAACAGGAGTGGGGTGCGCAGTTCAGCCAGAGCACAATTGACCAGCACTATCGGAGTGATCAATTGGATCTCAGGGCCTGTGGCGAGTGTGGGATACATTTCTGGTACCCGGTAGTGGCCGGTTCGCCGGCCTTCTATCGCGAACTGACCAGCTCCGCTGCGGGCTACTACAATGAAAACAAATGGGAGTTCGAGGCAGTCAAACAAGGGCTGCAGGCTCACTTTTCTGTTCTGGATGTTGCCTGTGGTTCTGGTGCGTTCATACGTGCAGCTCAGGATAAGGTCCAACGTGCAATCGGTATTGACACAAACCCGGCGGCAGTCAAACAGGCCGAGCAGTCTGGCGCAACGGTCTATGAAACCGCGGTTGCTGATTTCAGCGAGACGCACCGTGAGCAGTTTGATGTCGTCACTGCGTTTCAGGTGCTCGAACATCTCGATAACATCATGCCATTCGTCGAGGCTGCATACCGGTGTGTGGCGCCGGGCGGCTTACTATACGTATCAGTACCGAATAGAGGCCGACGCCTGCGCACTGAGTTCGAAGCGTTGGACCACCCCCCGCATCACATCACAAAATGGGGTGCCAGACAGCTACATGCACTTGCAGAGCAGCTTGGCGCTGAATTGCTTGGGATCGAATACGAGAAAATGGACAATCGACAAATCATCAGCGCGTTGCGTCAGCGGGACCTGCCCGCAGTACTTCCAGAACGCTTGCCTGCAAGAGATTTGCTGATAAAAGCGTTCAGCAAATTGCTGCTTACACCGCCACTCTCCATGCTGATGCGCAGCAATTTCATGCAACAGCGCAAGGGGCTGTATGGCCACACTGTATTGGCTGTTCTCAGAAAGCGACCGGCCGCCGCCGCTTGGGAGCGGGTGCCAGGTGTTATGCGGCACGATGTATCAGGATGACTGATCAAGCAAAAGTATTGATTGTCATATCCGGCCTGGGTGCCGGCGGTGCAGAACGGGTAGCTAGCACCATGGCAAACTATTGGGCTGGCCGGGGACGTCGTGTTGGTCTGATGACCTTGGCTAGTTTGCAGGACGATCACTACAAGCTTGATTCCGCAGTAACCCGCTTGAGTCTGGATATCATTTGGCCATCGCGCAATAGCTGGCATGGATTGAAGTCAAATCTACGTCGTGTGCGCATGATTCGGCAGGCGATCCTTGATTTCGATCCTGATCTGGTGGTTAGTTTCATCGAGCGAACCAACGTACTTGTTATCGGGGCGCTGCTATTCAGCGAGATACCGGTTATTGTGTCTGAACGTATCGACCCCCGTTATTACACCGTCGATTGGGTGCGCCGTATTGCGCGTCGTGTTCTGTATCCTTTGGCGGAGTCTGTAGTCGTGCAAACGAACTCAGTGGCAGTGTGGGGGCGACGCGTGACCAGCGCCAGGCGTGTCAGCATTATCGCTAATCCTCTCAGTAGCTTGCCCGAAGCGCCGCCATACGAGGACCGTCCCCGGCAAATGCTTGCAGTTGGCCGATTAACCGAGCAGAAAGGGTTCGATCTGCTGATCCGCGCCTTTGCTGCCAGTCAACTGCGTAAAGACGGATGGACGCTGACGATTCTCGGTGAGGGTCCGCAGCGCGGCGCGCTGGAAAATCTGGTAGAGCGTTGTGGTCTTTCGGCTCAGGTCAGTTTGCCTGGTGTCGAGCCTGCGCCATGGCGCAGGTTACAGCGCTCTCGACTATTTGTGCTTTCCTCAAGGTATGAGGGCTTTCCCAATGCTCTGCTGGAGGCAATGGCCATGGGTTGTGCTTGTATTTCAACGGATTGCCCAAGTGGGCCCGGGGAGGTCATCAACCATGGCGACGATGGGATATTGATTGGGGTCGATGACGTGGATGGGTTGACATCGGCACTCAATGATCTGGGCGGCGATACGGACATGGCGCTGCAACTGTCACAATGTGCATTACGGGTGCGTGAACGATTTGCGATTGAGCGGATCATGGCAGATTGGGATGCGCTCATTCGGCACATAGCAGGGCATGGTGGTGGACCTCGGTGAAGAGGCCAGAGATGGCTAATGCTGTGGAGACTCAGCGGAGATATTGACTGTGATGTTGCGAGCACTGATTCAGGGGTTGCTCTCACGGGTGCCCCGCCCGAGACGGCGTGAGGAGGTTGGCGGAGGCAATTCCCAATCTGCCCGCTATTGCTACTCGGTGTGGCTGCGACATCTCAGGATGGCTCATGGAAGTGGTCTCACCAGCGCGCCGCGCATTGTCGCCGAACTCGGTCCTGGCAACTCGCTGGGTGTGGGTCTGTGCGCGCTTATGTCCGGCGCAGAAAAGTGTTTTGCGCTCGACGTGGTGCACCATGTGGATCTTGAGCGCAACCTGGAAATATTCGACGAACTGCTGGCGTTGTTTCGGGCGCGCGCACCGATCCCCGATGAGCAGGAGTTGCCCCACGTCAAGCCGTATCTCGATGGTTATGAGTTTCCGGCCGAAATCCTGACCGACGAATTGCTTGATGAAGCCCTGAGTGCGCAACGTATCCAATTGATTCGCGACTCGCTGCGCGACATCAGTCAGCCGAATTCCATGATCGAGTACAAGGTACCCTGGGCTGATGCCGGCGTCATCCAGTCCGGGCAGGTGGACATGATATACTCCCAGGCGGTTCTGGAGCATGTCGAGGACCTGGCGAATACCTATCGAGCCATGCACAGCTGGCTGCATGACAGTGGCTTGATATCGCATCAGATCGACTTCCGCTGTCATGGCAGCGCGGCGGAATGGAATGGGCATTGGCGGTACAACAACTGGCTGTGGAAGCTCATTAAGGGAAACAGACATGATCTGATTAATCGCATGCCTCTGTCTGCGCACAAGGATCTTTTGCTGCGATCTGGCTTCAAACTCCTGCAGGAGGTCCGGGTGACCAGCCCGTCACGTTTCTCGGTTGGTCAGCTGGCGGGTCCATTCAGGTCAATCTCCCAAGAAGATATTCAGACAAGCGGAGCGTTTCTGCTGGCGCGCAAGCTGTAGCTGAGATTTACATGGTTAAACAAGCCTCACCACGGATACTCTTTGTGCTGTCCAGTCTTGGCGGCGGCGGTGCTGAACGGGTAGCGTCGGTGCTCCTCAATACCTGGGCGGAACAAGGCGAAGACGTTGGCTTGCTTACCTTGTCGACTCGCAGAAGCGACCATTATCGATTGCATGAGAAAGTTTCGCGCACCCAATTGGATCTGATTTATCCGTCGAGCAACATCCTGCATGCGGTTGTTGCGAATTGCCGGCGGGTTCGGAAGCTGCGTCTTGAGATCCGCGCGTACCGACCCGATGTCGTCGTCGTATTCATCGAAACGATCAACGTGTTGGTTCTGGCCGCGTTGATCGGAACGGGTATTCCGGTAGTGGTATCCGAACGGGTTGACCCGCGTCACTACCGCGTTGGCAGACTTCGTCGAATTGGCCGGCGATTAATGTATCCGCTGGCCGGTGCGTTGGTGGTTCAAACCCCGTCGGTCGCGAACTGGGCGCGCCGGGTGGTTCTGAGGAAGCGCGTACATATCATCCCGAACCCTATAGCGGGCTTGCCTGATGCTGATCGAGAAACAATGCGGGAGAAAACCATTGTCGCGGTGGGGCGCCTTGCGCCCCAGAAGGGCTTCGATGTGCTGTTGCAGGCATTTGCGATGAGCGGCGCCAGGTCGAAGGGCTGGCGTTTGACTATTCTGGGGGAAGGCGATGCCAGGCGAGAGCTTGAAGAGCTGATCGTTGACCTTGGAATATACGGTGATGTGGATCTGCCGGGAATTGTTGAGGAGCCCTGGCATTGGTTGCAGCGCGCCGGAATATTTGTCCTGTCGTCGCGTTTTGAAGGCTTCCCGAATGTGTTGCTGGAGGCGATGGGAATGGGTTGTGCCGTAGTGAGCACGGATTGTCCGAGTGGTCCAGCCGACATCATCAGCCATGAACACGATGGTTTGTTGGTGCCTGTTGCGGATCTCTCAGGTTTGGCTCGAGCGATAGATTGCCTGGCCGATGATGCTCCGCTGCGCCGGCGCCTGGGAGAGCGTGCGATTGCGGTCCGTGGGAAATATCAAGCGACGATCATTGCCCAGCAGTGGCTGGATTTGCTGGTGAAGATAAAGCGTTGAGCGCTAGATGACCTTGTCTTTGCGCAGGCGCGCGACTTCGCCTGGCGTGTAACCCAGCAGCCCACAGAGTATCTGTTCATTATGCTCGCCAAGGCATGGCGCGCCGCGCGACGATTCCCAGTCGGTGCGGGAAAAATGCACCGGTTGACCGTCTACGCGAACTTCGCCCATAGCCGTGTGCTCGACGGTGGGCCATAAGCCGAATCCGGCGGTAGTGGGGTCGGCGTCGACCCGTTCAGCGGGCTTCTGCACTGCTGCCGCGGGCACGGGCAGCTTGCGCAGCCGCGCCTGCAGTTCGAATTTTTCGAAATCAGCCGTCCAGGTGGCCATGTGCTGATCGAGTTCGTCTTGTCGCGACAGGCGTTGCCCCGCGTCCGTGAACCCGGTGGTCCAGCCCTGTTCGATAACACCGCTGAGCAGGTGCCAGTCTTCATCATTGCGGCAACTGATGGCGACCCAGTCGTCGTCACCCTTGCACGGGTAAATGCCATGGGGCGCCATGGGCGCAAACTGACTGCGGTTGGAACTGGGTTGAGTGGCCTGGCGCGTGGGCCGATCGTTGACCGTCCAGTCGAGCAGTGCAGGGCCGTTCAGTGTGGTTGCGGCTTCAGTACAGGCCAGGTCCACCCACTGGCCTTCACCGGTTTTGTTTCGGTGCAACAGGGCGAGCATGATGGCCATGGCCATGTAGTAACCGCCAGTGTGATCCATGTAGGAATAGCCCCAACCCGCCGGTGGCTGATCGGGCAGCGCCGAGGTGAAGGTGAGTCCTGAAACAGCCTGTACGATGGGTCCCCAGGTTTTAAACTCCCGATACGGACCGGTATGGCCGAACCCGCAGTTCGATACATAGATGATGTCGGGCTTGATGGCTTTGAGCTGTTCGTAGCCGAAGCCCCACTTCTCCAGCACGCCAGCGGCGAAATTCTCAGAAACCACGTCGCTCACCTTGATCAGCTCGGTGAGGATTTCCTTGCCCTTCTCGGTGCGCACGTTGAGGGTGATGCCCAGTTTGTCGGTGTTGTGATTATTGAAGGCGCCGCCGTAGTCCAGCCCGCTCTGACCAGGCTTGAATGGTGGATTGCCGCGCAGAATGTCCCAGCGACCCTGGCGCTCGGGGTCTTCAATGCGAATGATTTCGGCGCCAAACGCGGCCAGCCATTTGGTGGCGCCGGCACCGGCGAGTTGGCCGGTAAAGTCGCAGATGCGATAACTGGAGAGTGCTTGTGGCATGGGCAGAGTATACTGCGGGCCGAACTGATTCTTAAACTCATATAAGTGGCGAGGCGGCAACCATGAGCAACCTGGAATTTGAAACCATTCGTGTCGATCGGCAAGGCCCGGTGGATTGGCTGACGCTCAACCGGCCGGAGACATTGAATGCGCTCAACACCCAGATGGTCACTGATCTGCGTACCTATTTCTCCAGCATGCTGGAGAATATCGATACGCGTGTCATCGTCATGCGTGGAGAAGGTCGGGCGTTCTGTGCAGGTCTGGACATCAAAGCCGCTGGCGGTGCTGATTCAGCGGGCCATAAGCCGGTTGGTCAGGGCTGGGGTTTTCAGGGTTACCTGGCGGAAGTCTATATTCTCATGCGGCGCTGCCCACAGCCGATCATCTCTCTGGTGCAGGGGCCTGCCTGTGGGGGCGGATTCGCATTCGTTCTGGCTTCGGATATTCGTGTCGCGGCTGAGAGTGCGCGCATGAATGCTGCCTTCATTCGCATCGGACTGTCTGCCTGCGATATGGGTACTTCATACTTCCTGCCGCGACTGGTCGGCACTTCGCTGGCGTCGGAGCTGATGCTCACCGGCCGCTTCATCAACGCCGAGCGTGCGCTGTCCACCGGGCTGGTGTCTGAAGTAGTGCCCGACGAAAAACTGAAGGATGCGGCGCAGCCGTATCTGGATGAGATGCTGACGACATCGCCCATGGGGCTGCGACTGACCAAGGAAGGGCTGAACATGGCCATCGACGCCGGCAGCCTGGAAGCCGCCATGGCAATCGAGAACCGCAATCAGATTCTGGCTTCACGGACGGCTGACGCCAAAGAAGGAATGCGCGCCTTTGTTGAGAAACGCGCGCCGGTGTATACGGGCAAGTAATGGCATAGATTGGCTGGGGTGGTGCCGGGCGCGTTGCCTGCACCACCATCCTCGCCTCTTTTGTCGTTAATCGGGCAGTCCAAGTACCCGCTTGGCGATGATATTCATCTGCACCTCATTGGTGCCGCCATAAATGGTGACGGCCCGATCGCGTAACCAGCCGCGCGTGCTGTCCAGTTCGTCTTCGCTGAACGCCGCGCCGTCCCAGCCCAGCCCGGACGTACCGCGCAGGGTGGATTTCAGCTGAGAGCCCTCTTTTGCAAGGGTGGAACCCACCAGCTTGAAGATCGACGTGGCCGCACCGGGTGCGCCGGACTCCTTGCTTTCAGCCAGCACCCGCTGTGTGGTCAGCGCCATGGCGCGTTCCTGCATGACCTGGCTCAGTACCTGGTCCCGGGCGCCGGGGTGGGCGATTCTGCCGCCTGCATCTTCGCCAATGTACTGCTTGGCGATACTCGCGTAAGCGTTGAGCGTCTTTTTCTTACGCGATTTCGGCGCGCCGCGACCCGGCGCATTGCGTTCGTGCTGCAGCAGGCGCTTGCCGACGGTCCAGCCTTTGTTCAGCTCGCCAACGAGGTCTGCACGCTGGGCGATGGCGTTGTCGAAGAAGGTTTCGCAGAATGGCGAGGAGCCCGAAATGAGCTTGATCGGTTTGATGGTGACGCCCGGCTGATCCATGGGTAGCAGCACGAAACTGATGCCCTCGTGTTTGGGCGCTTGCGGATCGGTGCGTACCAGCGCAAACATCCAGTTGGCATGCTGGGCGCCGGACGTCCAGATCTTCTGGCCATTGAGGATGAACTGATCGCCTTGTAGTACAGCCTTGGTCTGCAGGCCCGCGAGGTCCGAACCGGCGCCTGGTTCGGAGTAGCCCTGACACCAGCGCGCTTCGCCGGTGATTATTTTTGGTACGTGGCGCTGCTTCTGGTCTTCTGTGCCGAATTCCAGCAGGGTAGGGCCTATCATCGCCAGGCCCATGCCCGAGGCAGGCGGTAGAGCCTTGATGCGGCCCATTTCCTCCGTCAGGACCTTGGCGCGCTGCCTGTCGAGGCCGCCGCCGCCGTATTCGGTTGGCCATGTCGGCGCCGTCCAGCCGCGCACTGCCGCGCGGTCCAGCCAGTCCCGGGCGTCATCGGTGCTGTATACCTCATAGGCATCTTCAAAATGTATCATTCCCTGGCGCATGCTCTCGGGGCAGTTATGCTCCAGCCAGTCGCGGGCTTCAGCGCGGAATTCTTCCAGTGACATTGTGTTTCTCCTTACAGCAAATCTTCCAGCAGATTGGCTCGAGACATGAATGCGGTTACCGCGTTCTGCAGACGCCAGATCTTGTGATTGAGTTCGATGGTTTCGGGCATGTAGGTAGGCGGGTCGCTGGCCAGGTTGCGGATGCGGATACTGCAATCGAGGCTCTTGCAGATGTAATTGCCGATGCTGCGGCGTCCATCCGAGCCCCGCACCTGGGTGCTGAACATGGCGACGCCGCGTCCACGGTATACGTGTTTGCACCAGGAACACATGTGCGTGCGTGGTCGGCCGCCGGAATTGAGCATGCGGCGCAGCTTGATGCCCAACAGCTCACCCTGCAGGGGCATCATCACATAGCCGTGATGGCCGTCCGGGTGAATCCAACCGAAATAGTCCAGCACGCCCCAGTCGACATGTTCGAGATTCGGCGCGCCCAGATTCTGCTGTCTGGCCTCAGGAAACGCGGCACGCAGCTGTTTGTTGGTGATCGATTGCAGAATGAATCGCCCGAATGTCCTGATATCACCAGTTTACAGGCCTTGACGACTATTGCCATTGGCTTGCAGACAGGACAAGGTAGCGTTCAAATCTGAATATCTGGGGGAATGACATGAGTGAAGCACCGAATACCGGCCTGCAACTGCAGTCCAGCGTAACCAGCCAGGGCAAACTGGAGCTGGCCCTGGTAGATGTAGAGGTACCCAGCCCCGGTCCCAACGACGTTGTAGTACGGGTGGAAGCATCGCCCGTGAATCCGTCTGACCTCGGTCTGCTGCTCGGCATGGCTGATATATCGATGGCGGTACAGGGCGGCACGCCGGAGCGGCCCACCATCAGCGCGGACATTCCCGCGGGCCTGCTGCGGCATCTGGCCGGGCGCCTGGATGAAGCCATGCCGGTCGGCAACGAAGGCGCTGGCGTGGTGATCGCTGCGGGTGATTCCGATGCAGCGCAGGCGCTGCTCGGAAAAACTGTCGCTGTACTGGGTGGCGCCATGTACAGTGAGTACCGCACACTGAACGTTCATCAGTGTCTGGTTATGCACGACGGTGTGGAACCGCGGGAGTGTGCTTCCTGTTTCGTCAATCCACTGACCGCTCTGGGCATGGTGGATACCATGCGCCTGGAAGGGTACAGCGGCCTCATCCATACCGCGGCGGCTTCCAATCTGGGGCAGATGCTGCAGAAGATCTGCATTGACGACGACGTGCCGCTGGTGAATATCGTGCGCAAGCCGGAGCAGGCGCAGTTGCTGCGGGATATCGGGGCAAAACATGTTTGCGACTCGAGTTCCGAGACCTTCGAAAAGGATCTTACCGCTGCCATTGCAGAAACCGGTGCCTATCTGGCCTTTGACGCCACCGGCGGTGGCGAACTTGCCAGTCAGATTCTGGCCTGCATGGAAGCGGCGGCGGTGTCTACCGCCGAAGAGTACAGCCGCTATGGCTCTACTCAGCACAAGCAGGTATACATCTACGGCGGGCTGGATCGCAGTCCGACCATTCTGAAGCGCTCCTATGGCATGTCGTGGAGCGTGGGTGGATGGTTGCTGACGCCGTTCCTGCAGAAGATCGGCCGTGAACGTGCCGGCGAGCTGCGTCAGCGGGTGGCCGATGAAGTTCGGACCACCTTTCACAGCAGCTATGCGGCAGAGATTTCTCTGGCCGGCGCGCTGCAGCTCGACAATCTCCAGGTCTACGCGAAGCAGGCGACCGGCGAGAAGTATCTGATCAATCCACAGGGGTAGAAGACTATGAGGAATTTATTCGTAATTGGGTTAGGCGTTCTGCTGGCGTCTTGCGGGCAGCCAGCGACCGAGCAGGCAGAGAGCCCGGCCGCACCGGCGCCGGCCGCAGAGGCGGCCGCAGGGCCGCAGATTGCCTCAAATCCGCTGCGTAACGCGTATTTCGGCGATACCCACATTCATACAATTCTGTCTTTCGACGCGTATATGTTCGGCACCCGCCGTACTCCGGACGATGCCTATGAGTTCGCCAAAGGCGCCGCCATAGAACATGTCAGTGGTTTCAAGATGCAGATGAAAAAGCCACTGGATTTTCTCGCGGTTTCCGATCACGCGTTTTATCTGGGCATGATGCGGGCACTGGCTGATGAAAGCGGGCCCCACAGCAATCACCGGCTGTCCGACGCGGTTCGCGGTGCGACATCGCCGGAAGGGGCAACCGCCGGGTTTGCCGCGGTGCTGGGGCACATGGCGGGTCTGCAACCGGGCGAGGAGGACGATCTGGATAACCGTGACGTGGCGCGTAGTGCATGGCAGGAAATCATCGAATCTGCCCAGCGTCATAACGACCCGGGCAAGTTCACGACGTTCGTTGGTTATGAGTACACCACCTCGGGTCCCGAGTTACAGAATCTGCACCGCAACGTAATCTTCCGCAATGACAATGTTCCGGTGCAGCCCTTTGCCCGCCTCGACTCCCTCGACGCGGAAGACCTTTGGGACTGGATGGACGCCAATCGCGAGCAGGGTATGGAATCTATCGCGATCCCGCACAATTCCAATGGATCTGACGGTTGGATGTTCGCCAAGACACGTTTCAACAGCGATGTTCCGCTGGATGCGGCGTACGCGGAACAGCGCATGCGTAATGAACCGTTGGTGGAGAATTCCCAGGTTAAGGGCACCTCCGACACCCATCCGCTGCTTTCGCCAAACGACGAATGGGCAGACTTCGAGATTATGCCCCTTCGTGTAGCCAGCCCGCTGGCTTCCCAACCCAGCGGCAGCTATGTACGCGAAGCCCTCATTAACGGCCTGATTTATCAGGAACAGGAAGGCTTCAACCCGTTCAAATTCGGTGTGATTGCGGCGTCTGATACGCACAATGCGGCAGGGTCCTTTGAAGAGGACAATTACTGGAGCAAAACCGGCATGACGGATATCGAACCCTACATGCGTGGTTCGGTGCCTCTGCCGGATTCATCGGCGGATGATCCTCAATATGCTCAGGGGGCATCGCAATACTGGGGCGCATCGGGCTTAGCCGGTGTATGGGCGGAGTCGAACACCCGGGATGCGATATTTGATGGCTTGCGGCGCAAAGAGACTTTCAGCACCAGTGGTCCCCACATCAAGGTGCGCTTTTTCGGTGGTCCGGATATTGCCGATGGACTTGCTGGTGCGAACGATGCGGTCGCCCAGGCTTATGAGCAGGGTGTGCCCATGGGTGGTGACCTTAGCCGCAGCGAACAAGCGCCGGCGTTCTACGTGTGGGCCGCCAGGGACCCTGATACCCACAATCTGCAGCGTGTGCAGATCATTAAAGGCTGGGTAGAGGACGGTGAACCGAAAGAAGCGGTGATCGACGTCGCGTGTTCCGATGGCCTGGCCATCGACCCGGAAACCAATCGTTGCCCCGATAATGGGGCCCAGGTAAATCTGAGTGATTGTTCCGTGACGCCGGGCAAAGGCGCCGCTGAGCTGAGTGTCGTATGGCGGGATCCGCATTTTGATGCAGATCAGCACGCCTTCTACTACGTGCGGGTGCTGGAAAACCCGAGCTGTCGCTGGTCGACCTATGATGCAATTCGCGCCGGTGTGTCGCCCCGACCGGACATGCATGCGACGATTCAGGACCGCGCGTGGTCATCGCCGATCTGGTATACGCCCTGATGTGGATGTGTGACCTTAAGCGCTAGAGGCCTTTGCATGCCTCCATGGCGATTTCGTAAGACCTGACGCGTTCTGCGTGGTCGAAGATCTGGCCGACGATGATTAACTCGTCGGCCCCGGTCTGCCCAATGAAGGTCTGTACCTGTTCACGTACCTGATCTGCGGTACCCACAGCAGATGCAGAGCTGACCTGTGACAGCACGAGTTGCTGCTGTGGGTCGAGGGTCTTTTCGAAGCCTTCCACTGGTGGCGGCAATGGTCCCGGGGTGCCCAGGCGCAGATTGATCAGCGCCTGCAGGCTGGAAGAGCGCAGGTAGTCCGCCTGCTGCTTGGTTTCTGCGGCACAGATGTTATAGCCGAGTATGACGTAAGGATTGTCGAGCCGTTCAGACGGCTCGAAATTGTCTCGATATATCTCGATGGCCTGCATCATCGCGGCCGGAGCGAAATGCGAAGCGAAAGCAAACGGCATGCCAAGCAGTGCCGCCAGTTGCGCACCGAAAAGGCTGGAACCGAGAATGTAGATCGGCACGTCTTCGCCATTGCCGGGTACCGCGCAAACCTTCTGGCCGGTTTCGTAGGGCTTGAAATAATCGCGCAGTTCCACGACATCCTGGGGAAACTTGTTCGGGTCGCTGCGCAGGGTTCTGCGCAATGCCTGGGCGGTTAAGCCGTCGGTTCCGGGTGCGCGTCCAAGGCCGAGGTCTATGCGGCCGGGGTAGAGGGCTGCAAGTGTACCGAACTGTTCAGCCACCATGAGTGGTGCGTGGTTAGGCAGCATGATGCCGCCTGCGCCCACGCGAATAGATTGCGTACCACCGGCAATGTGCCCGATGACTACGGCAGTGGCGGAACTGGCGATACCGCGTATGTTGTGGTGTTCCGCCACCCAGTAGCGTTTGTAGCCGAGCCGCTCGGCGTGCCGGGCGAGATCCAGAGAGTTGGCCAGCGCCTGGCAGGCGGTGCCGCCTTCGACGATTGGGGCTAAGTCCAATACAGACAGTGCAGTCATGGTTTCATCGTTTACATGTTCGAACCGCTCATTGTAGGCTGATCCCGTGTTCCATCCACCCAATTATTGGTTGGGTGGACCACTAATGACGATGAAGAAAAAGGGTTGACCATGAAGTCGCCGTTTGAAATTGAACAGATCGATGAGGTGTTGAGCACAGCGCGCTCTGTGCGGCGAAAGCTGGACTTTGACAGGCCGGTGGCACGCCAGACGTTGTTCGAGTGCATCAATGTGGCGGTGCAGGCGCCTACCGGCGTGGCGGGTGAAAACTGGCGTTTCGTCATAGTTGACGAAGACTACAAGAAAGCCGAGGTGGCACAGATCTACAAAGAGGTTCTGATTCAGCTGTTGTCCGATCGCGGTATGGAGATGAAACCCAGCCATAAAGCACTGACGGATCGTCTGCACGAGATTCCGGCAATGATCTTTGTGTGCGTCGAAGGGCGTCCGATGGATGAGTCGGTGTCGGCCCAGGTGGCGTATTACGGCTCGATTCTGCCGGCGGCCTGGTCGCTGATGCTGGCCCTGCGAGCCCGGCATATCGGCACGACATGGACCACGCTGTTGTCCTCGCGCCAGGCCGATGTAGCGCACATACTGGGTATGCCGGATGATTGTCTGCAGACGGTGATGCTGCCGGTGGGCTATATGAAGGGTGCCGTGCTGCGGCGCGCTGAGCGCCAGCAGGCGGAACAGGTTACTTTTGTTAATGCATGGGGTGCCCGGGGCGAGGGCTGATGCATAGACGTTACTTGACGGAGGGGTAGAAAGAATGTCGGATTATGTTGCTGATCGTATTGCGGTGCAGGACGTCATGCTGCGCTATGCTGCAGGCGTGGATGAGCTTGATATGGACATGTACCGCAGCTGCTTTGCAGACGATGTCGAAGTCGTGGGATTTGGCGCAGATACGGTACATGGCGGCGATGCCTGGTTAGCCTACGTAGCGGGCGCCCTGGAGCGCTTTGAGGCTACTCAACACATGCTCGGTCCGATGCTCGCGAGTATTGATGGTGATGAGGCAGATTGCCGTACCGACGTGCAGGCACAGCATTTTCTCAAAGACCCTGCCGGCGGTACGCTGACCCTGTGGGCGACCTACAAGACCCGCATGCGGCGTATCTCGGGTGAATGGAAAATCGCGCGTCACGAGCTGGTGACGCGCGGTCGCAAGTAATGCCGTTTGTTGAGGTGGGTGCGCGTCGCGCGCGTACGTCACCGATTGCCCCTATTTCGGGCTCGGCCCACCTTCGCCGGTAAATTCAGGGTCGGGTTCGTTGCCCAGGAATATGCTGCCGAGATCCTGATAAAGCGGGTGCGATACCCAGCGGTGGGTGGCGCAGCCATGCGCGTCGCGCAGCTTGCGCTCCAGCGGGCTGTAGGAACGCATGCCGCTGGTGCCGGCGGCATTGTGCAGGCTGTCCACCAGTTCCATGCAGACGTTAGCGCCGTGAGTGCAGGCCAGACGTGCGTTGATGGTGGTTTGCGCTCCGGGCATGGGCGCGCCGGCGGCCAGTTCGTCTTCAATATCCTGCATGGCCTGCAGCACGTAGGTGCGTACGGCTCGATAGTTCGCCACGGCTACTCCCATGCGGTACTGGGCGATGGGGCGCTTGTTGAGGGTGCTGCTGGACATCATCGGCAGTTTGTTCTGAGCGAGATCGGCGAAGGCCTGCAGCGTACCCTTGGCCACACCCAGTGCGATGGCGACCTTGTTGTAGGAAAGCCGCAGGGGAACCGGCATACGATACACCGGGTTGTCGTAATGAGCGGGCACGCTCATCAGATCGACGCCGACGAAACGTTCCGGTACGTAGGCGCCATTGGCTTTGACATCGTGGCTGCCGGAACCCCGTAAGCCGGCTACGTCCCAGGTATCGAGAATCTCCCACTGGTCACGCGGCAGCATCCACATTTTCGCGATGGGATTGCCCTGATCGTCCAGTTCCGGACTATCTCCATTCATGAGAGGGGCGGCCATGAAGCACCAGCTTGCGTTGTGGCAGCCGCTGATGAAGGTGGTCTGGCCCGATACTCGCACACCACCGTCTTCTGCGCGTTCCGCCCTCGGCGGCGTGGTGCCCGGTCCGCCGCCCCCACACATCACCACTCGGGGCTTGTCGATATAGACCTCTTTAGCCAGTTCTGGATCCATGCCGCCGGCGGCCATGGCGTTGATCTCGGAGCCGAGCATGACGTTCCATGCCACCGAGGCATCGATGGCGGCCAGGTCTTCAAGTACTTTGATGGTATCAAGAGAACTGGCGTCTTCACCGCCTAACTCAGGTGGCAGGGTAAATCGGAAGAACCCTTCGTCGATCAGCCTGTCGACAATCTCATCAGGCAATCTACGCATTTCCTGGGCCCGGTCACCTGCCTGAGATATCTCTTCGCGCATTGCTTCGATTTTGTCCAGGCGTACCTGGAGCTGATCTGGGTTCATCTGCTGACTCCAAAGTTCATTGATATAGCCCTACGGTGGCGGCTTTGTTACTTGTTGTTTGCTTTGATCAGTGGCGTGTTGGCCAGTTTGGCCCGGTCCGGATTGCGGATCTCATAGATTTCAATGACATTTCCGAACGGATCGCGGCCGTAAACGGCGGCTGCTTCGCCGAACTCCACCGGCGGGCCGACGAAGGTCATGCCGCCGGCGCTGAGCCGTTCATGCTCGGCATGAATGTCTTCGACTTCCAGGGCAAAGTGCGGATAACCGTAATCACTGGGGTTCGCCGTCAGGTCGCGCGGTTGCGGGCTGGTGTACTGCCACAATTCAATGTGGGCATTGCCGCCGCGTAGCATGGCCATTTTGGCGCTTGGTTGTGAAATGCCGATGGCCGCTTCCACCAGCGGATTGGACCCGGAAAACTCCGAGGTTTCCACCTGTTCGAAACCCAGCAGGTCACGGTAAAAGGCCAGGCCCTGCTCAATATCGGGCACGCCAATGGCAACGTGGTGAATGCCGATGATCATGTTGTCTCCACCAATCTGATCAGCGCAGCAATTTAGCATTGAACTGGGTCTCAGGGTAGCTAAGCCAACCAGTCCAGCGGCACGTTCTCTTCGACGAGCTGGGTCATGCTTATGCTGGTGATGTCGTGGTCGTTGCCGATTGTCAGTGCAAACTCGGAGAAGTCATTGGTTCTGGCGAACACTTTAGCATTCGGGTACTTGTGTTTTATCCACAACGCCGTGCGCAGGTTGTTCTGCTCCTGGCCGGTGCCCAGGATGATGGTGGGACGACCCTGGCTGAGATCGACAGCCCGGGTGAGCCGGTACCACACGTTGGGATGGGCAATGTCTCCTTCGAATACCAGCCGCTGGTATCCGGCGCCGATGCGGGCCTGCTCGTCTACCACCAGTACACGTCGGTCGGCGTCCGCGTCGATGACTGCAACCGAGGCAATTTCGTCGGCCGCATGAGCATGAAGTTCCTCGAGTACCGACTGGCCGAACCTGCCGAAACCCGCCATCACCACTGTGTCGCGTGAAGCGGTCTTTGCGAAATGCTCGATCAGGTGGGCATGCACGAGCCCGGTCGCCGCCATGTTGTAGGTGTTGAATATTTCGCAGCGGGCGGCGAGGTTTGTGTTCTGCACGGAACGCATAAAGCGCAGATTGTGGCAATGCAGGATGACCTTGCCTTCCAGGCGCGGACTGATCTGCAGTATGCGGGTGGCGGCTTCGAATGCCTGAAAGTCGTTATCCCCCAGCAGCAACACTCTGCGGGCTTTGTTCAGACGCAGATTTCTGAGCAGGTACCGATGGGTCAGATCGCCGACCAGCGTAGTGGCGTTGAATTTCTGCCGCAGCTCCTGTTCGCGTACCAGGTCGAAATCTTCGTCGACCACCACGACTTTTATGTGTGGTGAGGTGCGTTGCAGCAGGCGCAGATAGCTGAGCGTGAGGCGCCCCGAGCCGAAAATGATGATGTGGTTGGTAAGGCGCCGCAGTTGCCATCGGCCCGGCGAAATAACCTTAATGAGGGCTTCGATCACGGCACTTGCCGTGAGCAGTGGTGCTCCGAAATAGGCAACCCACAAAGCGGTGCGCGCCAGCCATGGGCCGCCCTGGGGCGTGCCGATGTCCAGCCCGCCCACCACGAATAGTCCCAGGGTATAGTAAGCCTTGGTCAGGGGCGTGGAGTCTGCAACGCCAGGACGCTCGGACACGCCGACGCCGGCGAGCAGGCCGCAGAATCCCAGCAAAAACAGAATCGCTGCAGCCCACCATCGCCAGCTGATCCATCGCCAGCTCGGAAACAGCAGATCTGAATGTTGAGTTGTCATATGCTCCAGAGGGACAAGGTTGGTACCATGAAGCATTCTATTTTTTCAGGTGTGAGGGGCAGATGACAGAATTTTCAACAATCGAATACGACAAGCAGGCCAGCGGTGTGGCGCGCATCGTTCTCAACCGGCCAGATGCCAGGAACGCTCAGGACAAGCGTATGCTCTACGAATTGAACGCGGCGTTTGATCAGGCGGGGCGGGATGACGAGGTCAAGGTGATCGTGCTGGCCGCCAATGGCCCGCACTTTTCCTCAGGTCACGACCTTCGTGACCGGGAGTCGCTGTCGGAGTTCGATCAGGTTACCAACTGGGGTGGTTACGACAAACCCGGCCAGGAGGGGCATCAGGCCTTTGAAGAAGAGCTGTATCTCGGCCTGTGCTGGCGCTGGCGGAATCTTCCCAAACCTACCATCGCCGAAGTGCAGGGCAAGGTCATTGCCGCCGGCCTGATGCTGGTGTGGGTCTGCGATATCATCATTGCCAGCGATGACGCGACCTTTTCCGATCCCGTGGTGGCGTTTGGCGTCAACGGCGTGGAGTACTTCGGACACCCGTGGGAGTTCGGCGTGCGCAAGGCCAAGGAACTGCTGTTCACCGGCGGTATGATGTCGGCCGCGGAAGCGAAATCCTGCGGCATGGTGAACCACGTTGTTGCGCGGGAAGAGCTGACACCGTTTTCCATGCAGATGGCCGAGCGCATTGCTCAGCGCCCCTCCATGGGCCTGCGGTTGGCCAAGCAGAGTGTTAATCAGGCGCAGGACGCCCAGGGCATCTGGACGGCGCTGCAATCGGCCATGTCGCTGCAGCAGCTTGGCCATGCCAACGCGCGCATCGTGCACGGGGTTCCCGTCGATCCCACCGGCGGTGAGGTGATTCGTCGGGAAGCGAAGGAAGGTTAGGCAGGCGTAAGGAGCAGGTTCAGGGGTAACCGTCGCGGGCTTAACGAGCGGCGGCTACCCCTTTGTTCGGACGGGACACTAACGGCCGGTGAAGTTCGGCTTGCGCTTCTCCATGAAGGCTTTCAGACCCTCCTGAAAATCTTCGCTCTGAAACAGTCCGCCCAAGTGCACCATCAGATGGTCCACGGCGGTGTCGTAGGACTCTTCCAGACCCATGCGCATCATGCGTTTGGTGGTCTGTACGGCCATCGGCGCATTCTCGGCGACATCCTCGGCCCACTGGCGGGCGGTGGCCATTAGCTCATCTTTTGGCACGACCGCATTGACGATGCCTATTTCCAGCGCCTCTTCAGCGCCGACGGTACGGCCGCGGTAATACAGTTCAGCTGCCTTGGCCCAGCCCACCAGGCGGGGCAGCAGCCATGTGCCGCCGCTCTCTGGTACGACGTTACGCTTGGCAGTGACTGCCGCGAGCTTTGCGTTGTCGGCCATGATGCGCATGTCGCACAGCAGCGTCATGTCCATGCCGTACCCTGCGGCTGCGCCGTTGATGGCGCAGATGATGGGTGTATCGGTATGCCACATGACGTTAATGGGCGCATCGCGCAGATCGAACAGCTGGCGCGGCCTGTTTGATCCTGCGCGCGTGCTGGCCTGGCCACCTTCGTCCATGCGGTCGCTGGTGTCTATCAGGTCCAGCCCACTGCAGAAGCCGCGTCCAGCGCCGGTCAGGATGATGCAGCGTACGTCAGGGTCTTTGTCCGCCTCTACCATTTTTGCGGACAACTCGTCGAGCATGGGGCGGCTGATCGCATTCAAGCGCTCTGGTCGGTTGAGCGTAATGGTCACGATGTGGCCGTCCTGTTCGACCAGCAGTTCCTCGGTTGCTGAAGCGGTAATAGTCATTTGATCCCCCCTGTTTGTCTTGAGGTTCAGATGGTAGGCGCGAATGGCCCGCGGGTAAATGCGTTGTATAGAGGTTGGCCATGTTCTAACGTAAGCGATTGCATTGAGAGAAGAAAATATGAAGCGAATCACCACATCGATATTGGCCTTTCTATTGGCGCTGGCGGTCTGCCCGTTAAGCTTTGCCAAGGAATTGCCCGCAGCCAGGCCGGAGCGGGAAGGGTTTTCGTCTGAGCGCCTGCAGAAACTGACCGATCATATGAACAACCGTGTTTCCGACGGCACCATGGTCGGCGGCATGGGCGTGATCGCCCGCAACGGCAAGGTCATTTATAGCGACGTCTACGGCCAGGCAGACCGGGAAGCTGGTGAGCCGATGGAAGAAGATACGCTGTTCCGTATCTACTCCATGACCAAGCCGATTACCGCGGTCGCGCTGATGATGCTCTATGAAGACGCCCTGTTTGCGCTCAATGATCCCGTTGGGCGTTACATTCCGGAACTGGCCAACCTGCAGGTCGCGCTGTCTACCGCCGACGGCGGCACCGGCATCATCTCTGACGGTACCACCAGCCGCACCGTGGGCGAAGGCGATGCCGAGCTTGCCGGCCAGACCCGTAAACCACGCAGGCAGCCCTCCGTGCGGGATCTGCTGACCCATACCGCCGGCTTTACCTATGGGATATTCGGTAATACGGAAGTCGATCAGGCCTACCGTAAGGCGCAGATTCTCAACCCGAACCATGGCCTGGAGGAGTTCGTTACGCGGCTCGGCAAGCTGCCGCTGCAGTATGAACCCGGTACCAAATGGCACTACTCGGTAAGCGTGGACGTACAGGGTCGTTTGGTAGAAGTGCTCAGCGGCAAGAAGTTTGGTGAGTTTCTGCGTACGGAGATTTTCGAGCCGTTGGATATGCCTGATACGTTCTTTACCGTACCGGCGGAAAAGCGTGATCGCCTGGCGCAGCTGTACGCTCCGGTAGGTACTTCGGGCAAGGGTTTTTTCGCCCAACCCACCGCCGAGGGCCTGGAACCCGCAGCGGCCATGGTCAGCGCGTCGTACATCAATGGCAGTGCCATGGAAAGCGGTGGCGCTGGTTTGGTGTCCACCTCGCGGGATTATTTGCGCTTCGCGCAGATGCTGCTCAATGGGGGTGAACTGGATGGTGTACGTCTGCTTTCACCCAAAACCATTGAGTTGATGACCGCCAACCACCTCGGCGATATTGCCATGGGTTTCAATCGGCGTGGCGCGGGCTTCGGGCTGGGTTTCGGTCTTGTTCTCGACCCCGGAGAAGTAGGCGAAGTGAGTTCCGCGGGTGAATACAACTGGGGCGGTGCGGCCGGGACGACTTTCTGGGTGGACCCTCAGGAAGACCTGATCGGTCTGTTCATGGTGCAGAGTCTACCCCATCGCACCCGCCTGCGTTCCGAATTCAAGGTGCTCACCTATCAGGCATTGACGCGCTAGCCTGAGGGCGATTCTGCACCCATGCCTGCAGCATGATCACGTTCCATAAGCGAGCGGCGTTGTTGGCATGGCCCTGCTGATGAGCGTGCCACAACGCCTGTACCGGCGCCGGCTTGAGTAACCCGGTGTCGCCGATGGCGTTTGGTTTCAGGTAGTTCCAGGCCCAATCCTTAAGCGGACCGCGCAGCCAGGTATCCAGCGGTACTCCGAAACCCATTTTCGGTCGATCCGTCAGTTGTGCCGGTACATAGCGGTTCAGTATCTGTTTGAGCAGGTATTTGGGCTGTCCCGGCCGGCAGCGCAGATCGGCAGGCAGGCCGTTAGCGAACTCGACAATGCGGTGATCAAGCAGAGGAACCCGCGCCTCCAGGCTGACCAGCATGCTGGCGCGATCGACCTTGGTGAGAATGTCATCCGGCAGATAGGCCAGGGTGTCCTGCAGGGCCATGGCGGCGGTGAACGGATGTTGCCGCGTCCAGCTGGTGGCGTCGTTGAATGGCGTAACCAGCTCTGCATAGTGCAGCATGACTTCCTCGGGTGTTTTCCAATGGGACAGCATGTCTTCGTAAAACGCATGGCGGGTCGGTGCGTGCAGCAGTTCTCCCGCGGCGCGCAGTTTCTGGTTGAGGGTGCCTTTGCGCCCACCCCAGGCCGGTGCGGGAATTCGTCTGGTCGCGGCCTGGATCAGGGAATGCCGGGAAACACCACTGATGAGCTTGCGTATCGACGCTGGTACCCGCGTGATGCTGGCCCACATGCGCTCGGTCAGAGCATATCGGTTATAGCCCCAGAACAACTCGTCACCGCCATCGCCGCTGAGCGCCACGGTCACCTTGGTGCGCGCCAGTTGGCTGATCAGGAAAGTCGGAAGTACAGATGAATCGGCGAATGGTTCGTCGCACAGCCGGGGCAGTTTGGCGACAGCGTCGAGCATGTCCTGCTCACTGACATAAAGTTCCGTATGGGCCGTGCCGAGATGATTGGCCACATCCTTGGCGTGCTGGGCTTCGTTGTAGCGGGGGTCTTCGAAGCCGATGGTAAAGGTGCTGACCGGTTGTGATGACTGCTCCTGCATGAGGGCGCAGACCAGCGAGGAATCGAAACCGCCGGAGAGAAACCCGCCGAGGGGAACGTCGGCGATCATGCGGTCCGCTACTACCTGTCGAAGCAATTCGTGCAGCTGGCTGGTCGCAGTGGCTTCATCCAGTTCCAGGCGTACATCAGCGTGTTGCTGAAGCGACCAGTAGGCCTTCTCGACGGGCGCCTGGCCCGGTTTTGCGGTGTCCAGCTGCAGGTGCAGGAGGGTTCCGGGAACGAGCTTGTTGACGCCGTCATAGATGCTGGCCGGGCCGGATATGTAGCCATGGCGCAGGAATGAGCCTACTGCAGCATGGCGAACCTGCAACGGCAGGCCGGCCGTACTGAAAGCGTGCAGCTCTGATGCGAACAGAAAGTGCTCGCCGCACCAGCCCCAGTACAGTGGCTTGATACCGAGCCGATCCCGGCACAGCCACAGTTCATTGGCCTGCCGGTCATAGGCGGCAAATGCGAACATGCCTGTCAGGCGCTCGGCAGTCTGTTGCACGCCCCAGGTGGCGATGCAGGCCAGCAGCACTTCAGTATCAGACCGGCCGCGCCACTGGGTCTGGCCGCACTGCTGACGCAGTGCTTCGGCGTTGTAGATTTCGCCGTTGTATACCACCACCCAGCGATCATCTGCCGACACCATGGGTTGCTGTCCGGCTGGGCTGAGATCGACCACCGCCAGACGTTTGTGTGCGAGCGCGATCCGCTCATCGTGCCAGGTGCCCTGATCATCGGGGCCGCGGTGCGCCAGGGTCTGCGACATTCGTCTGAGCATATCGAGGTCGGGTGGGTTGTTTGTTTGCAGGAGACCCGCAATGCCGCACATCAGGAAAGATCCCGCCGGAGATTTGCTACGTGGTCTTTATGATAATCAATATGGCAACGCGGCGCCGGGAATTTCGGAGTGGTTGGATTTGATGGTGTCCGGCCCTGTCGATTGAACGAACCAACTGAGCCGGATGAGGCAGGGCTGCTTCAGGGCGTGTTACCGCGGTACTCGACGCCTCCGGAGCCGATCACGCGCTCCTGCACCTTTGGTTCACCGTAGTAGAGTACGTCTCCGGAACCCACCACGTTGACGTCCAGGGCTGCCGCCACCCAGACCTCTGCATCACCGGACCCGGCGATGTTAATGTCAGCTTCCTGAGATTCGAGGCCGGCAGCGTTGTGATCACCTGAACCGCTGATCGAGACATCCTGCTCGACGGCCTTACCGGCCAGATCCACATTGCCTGACCCGGCGATGCTGACGCTGACGACGTCGGCACTGAGGTCGTGGGCGCGCATGTCTCCTGAACCCGCGATCGCCACGTCGAGATCGTTGCAGGCCAGGCTTTCGACTTCCAGATTTGCCGAGCCTGATATTCTGATGCTGAAAGAATCACTGCTGAATGCCTCGGCATATCCGTCACCACTTCCTGCCATGGCGATGGACTCCAGTTCTGTAAAGCCCACGGTGAGCACCACCTGTTCGTCAGACCAGTCGAACCATGAATTGTCTTTGAAGATCTTGAGAGTACCGTTTTTCACGCGAGTCTCGATTTCTTCGATGGTGTCGGCGTCGCCTTCCAGGGTGACGAACGGCTGGGTGGCCTGCACGAATTCCACCTCGAAGGGCAGGGTATAAGAAATTTTGCTGAAGTCGTCGACTTCTCTGGTTTCTTCCGCGGCCCAGACGGTAGCGGCGGTGAGGCCAATCAGCAGGGGTGTCAGGCGTATCCAGCGCATGTTTTGCTCCTCAAGCGTATATGTGACTGATAGTCGCGTTGGGGTGAGAAATAGTTTGGTTGCGGTGCGATCAGCGGGTCCTAATCCTGTTGCTTTGTGTCAGGCGATGCAGGTTTCGCTGACGCCAGACGTTCTGCACGGCGTGCCAGTTTCTGTGTGAGATTCAGTCCTACCCCGGGCAGTGTCCACGGGCAGACCGCGATACATATGGCGCAGCCCGAGGTTTCGGCGAAGAATGGAATGCATTTGTCGAAGTCGACATACCACTTCTCCACACCCCTGACGGTCTTCTTGTCTGGTTCGATGGCCATGGGCGGGCAGGCATTTTCGCAGACTCTGCAGCGGGAACAGAAGTCGTCTATGCCGAATTCCCTTTTCGGCGTGTGGGCGAATGGGGCGTTTGTAAGAACAACCCCGAGTCGGAAACCGGCGCCGAATTCCGGATTTATCAGTGAACCATGTTTGCCGAGTTCGCCAAAACCACATTCCAGCGCGGGTGGAATCATGAGTATCTTGCCGGCCATGGGGCCGGTTACCGGCTCCGCTTCCCAGCCCTGCTCGGCCAGCCAGCCGGCGACCTTCTTTGCCGCCGCTGCAGCCCGGCCATACTGCCGGGTAACGTCTGCGCCGGCCACCTGATCGGGTGCGGATTTGAGCTTTTCATAGTCGTGCTGTACACCCAGCACGATGACATTGCCGAAACTGGTTTCGACGTTTTCGTACAGCCACTCGTCCTGCAGCGCTGTAACGCCAACGCGTTCGCAGTCGCCGGCTTTTATGAACGTGTTCAGGGCATCGGTCCATTCTTCAGGCGTGCGTTGAGCCGGCTTCGGCGCCAGCTCCGGTAACGGCGCTTCCAGAATGGCCTTGCGCTTTGCCCGCTCTGCCATGAGTTCAGGGTCGGCGGGTTCGCGAGTGTAGAACCATTTCTGTACTTCGCCGAAGGCGATCTGATCCGGGTCCGGCGCCCAGTACACCACCTGCGGCCGGCGTACTTCCTGTTCGTTGAGACCGTTGATCTCGTTGCCGGTCATGTCCGGCAGCAGCGGGGTCATTTCCGGGTTTGGTGTGAAAGGGCGGAAGCGGTTACGTGGGGCCATGGCAGATCGAAGGACAAGTGGTAGTCGGATTGATTCTGCACGGTTGAGCTAAAGTATCAATGGCTCGTGGTGTCTGCCCATTCGCAGGTTGGCGTAGTGTGTGGTTCAATCCGCGCTCGATAATCAAAAGGGCATTGGCAGATGAGTCAAACAAAGTTATATGGCATCAGCGGGTCGCGGGCGTTTCGTTCGTTGTGGGCCATAGAAGAAGTGGGCATTGACTATGAACATGTTCAGACATCATTTCGCGGCGATGCAGGCCAGACCGAATATCTTTCGATCAACCCGAACGGGCGCATTCCTGCGCTGGTCGATGGTGATCTGCAATTGTTTGAATCCATGGCCATCAACCTTTACCTCGCCAGGCGTTACGGCGGTGACCTGATGCCTGCTGATGTAGAAGGCGAGGCGCTGGCGACCCAGTGGAGTGTATGGGGAATCAGCGAGATTGAACCCCTGCAGATGCAGATTGTAGTGCAGAAGCTTTTCATGCCCGAAGACAAGCGCGATCAGCGGGTAATCGATGGTGCGGCGAAAGGGCTGCGCAGGCCATTGAACGTTCTGAACGATACCCTGGCAGACCGGCAGTACCTGCTGGGTGATTCGTTCACCATCGCTGATCTCAATCTGGCCGGGGTCATGGACCTGTTGAATATGATCCAGTTTGATCTGTCGGAGTGGCCGAACATTCAGCGCTGGCTGGCAGCATGCTGCGACCGGCCGAGCCATGCGCGTGCCAAGGGCGTATGAACTTGAATCGAAGTGCACAGGCTCAGGCCGTTGCCGATGGTTATGTGGCCGGGGAGAAATTTGCCGGCATCGAATGGCTGGTGGAAGTTGATGGTGAGACGCTAACCTCGGGGCAGTCGGGGTGGGCCGATGCGGGCCAGCGGACGCCGATACCGGAAAATGCGTTGTATCGCATCTTTTCCATGACCAAACCTATCGTCTCGGTGTTGGCGCTCATGTTGATGGAGCGCGGCAAGCTGCGGCTGTACGACATGCTCGTGCACTACGACTCGCGCTTCGCCAGACAGAAAGTGCTCACCAGCGACGGCAGCATTCTGGCTCCTGATCGGCCGATCAACGTTGATGATCTCCTCACCCACCGTGCGGGCTTTACCTACGAGTTCGTTCACGGTTGCCACATTTCCCAGTACTACCGGGAAGCCCGTATCATTGCCGATGGCTCCCGCTCGCTGGATGACATGATGGGCGTACTTGCCGAGCAGCCGCTGGCGTTTCAGCCGGGCGGCCAATGGCGTTACGGGATGTCGACCGACGTGCTGGCTCATGTCTGCCAGCGCGCGGCGGACAGGCCGCTGGACGAGCTATTGCAGGAACTGATTTTCGAGCCGCTTGGTATGAACAGCACCGGTTTCGGCGTGGCGGAGAATGATCTGTCTCGCCTGATGCCCATGTATGGCCAGGGTGATCTGTCCGCACTACCCGTTCTGGAGATACAGCCCCAGCTGCTGGAGCAGCAGAATGTGGACGAGATGTATCCCTATGACCGCGGAGATACATTCCATCGCGGTGGCCATGGGTTGTATTCGACGCTGTCGGATTATGCGGCGTTCTCGCGCATGTTAATCGATGGCAAGGGGCCGGACGGCGAACCGATGCTGTCGCGCAAGACTCATGAAATGCTGCGGGCCAACCGTCTGCCGCCGGCTCAGCTGCCGCTGAAGATCGGCCCGAACATGATTCCCGGGTATGGCTGGGGTCTCATCGGCCGGGTGCAGCTGGGTCCCGGTAAGGCCATTGCACTGACCGGTGATGGTGAGTTCGGCTGGGTGGGGGCAGCTGCTACTTATTTCTGGGTGGATAGCGCCGAGCGTATGCATGGTGTGATCATGACGCAGTATCTGGGGGCCACACTGCCGCTTTCTGATGATCTGCGCACGGCGGCGTATCAGATGCTGGAGTGAGAGGTTGCTTTTCGAAGGAAGCGGCCGTTGAGAATCGTAATTTGGCGTTCAGCAATCGGGTCGGGGCCCCGCCGCAATCAGTCATTGGGGTGATTGGGCGAGTGACTTTAGAACCTGCTCTAATGCAGAGTCAGATAGCTTGTGCTCTTTGTGGGTTTCGTCTAAGAAGACAGAAAATTCTCCTGCGCCTAGCTGATCTACGGACCGCTTCACTGTATCTTGGTACGTCTTCCATCCTAGACCACCAAAGCAACAACTATCATATAAATTAACAACCTGGACTTGTTTCCTGTTTTGTCCTTCGGAACCAAGTACATATAGCTCCAGATAATTGGCGGTATTTAATATAGCTGGCTCCGTCTGCTCATAGTCACCCCAATCACGCGGTTCACCCGACCGGAGATAAATTGGGTACGAACCTGCAACAGGGAAACTCGTCTTAATTCTTGTATCGACTGCGGCTGTAAGCGTGGTTGTCCACCCGCCTCCAGAGATCCCTAACATCGCAACTGAAGAATAAGCGTAGTTACGCTGTAGGTAGTTCAATCCAATCAGCACCGGCTCTATGAAGTACCGGATAGGATGACCTTCAGAAGGTGTCAGGAACTTCAAATGATCGTGACTGGTGAGTTTCAGATTTCCTTGTCTGGGCAGCAAAACAGTTGGTTGATTGTTCATTCCTTTCAAGGGCATTGAGTATGCGAGTACTGCATATCCACCATCGAGTAATCTACCTATAGTCGCAAGCCCCCGGTTGAAACCACCGAGATGGCCTTGATGGTAAACTACAACCTTCCCATTGGGAGCAACAGGGTGAAAGTGATGGGCTATCGAGGTCAGACCGAAGTCCATTTCTGTGACCAATTCATCCACCTGCACTAGAGATGATACTCCCTCGTATTGGTTACCCAAGTGATCCTTGTAAACCTCAGTGGGGAGGGATTTAGGCAGTCCTGAAGCACCAAATAGGACGGTAATTAACTGCAGCCTTAACTTGTTCGCTTGACTAGGCGTTTTGATGGAGATCAACCTTGCTATGTCCGACTGATAGCGCTTTTCGGCAACACTCACAACAACCACATCGCTGTTTTCGTCTCGATCCATTAGCACCGAGTATGTTGCTTTGGCAGCGGAATAGGGGAAAAGCTCATACCGGAGCGCGAGCATGCCATAGATCAATGCAATGATCGCAATACCAATGTGCGTGATGAATCGTAAAATTATGATTCCTTATTTGGCTGTCGTTTCGTTTTTCTGTTGAGGCGCGCAGATGAGCATGCCGAACACCATCAGACCACACAAAACCTCGCATTCCAGTGCGACGCGAAAGTCTGTTCCGGGTCGGGGCCGACCCGATAGCTGCGGTTTTTTCTTCGTATTGAACGGCTGTTTAAGCGGTGAACCGGCCGTTATAGCAGTTGCTCCACAGTTTCTCGTTGCTCTCGCTTCGGACGGGACGGATACTCAACGCCGATGCCCATGATCCTGTTTGATAAAGTTCGCACCCTGCTCGGCAATCATCACCGTTGGCGCATTGGTATTCCCCGATGTGATGTGTGGCATGATGGAAGCATCGATCACCCGCAGTTTGTTGACACCGTGTACCTGGAGGCGATCTGAAACCACCGCCTGGGCATCGTTGCCCATTCGGCATGTGCTCACGGGATGAAATATCGTCGTGCCGAGATCCCGGGCTGCATCTGCTAACTGTTCTTCACTCTGATATTCCGGCCCGGGTTTCAACTCTGTCGGCGAAAATTGCGCCAGCGCCGGCGCCTGCATGATCCGGCGCGTGTACTTGAGCGATGCGACGGCCACTTGCATATCTTCGTCTGTCGAGAGGTAGTTCAGGAAGATTTCCGGTTCCGCAAATGGGTCTGGTGATTTGATGTGCAGGTGACCCCGGCTGGTAGGACGCAGATTGCACACGCTCGGGGTGATGGCATTGTAGGAATGCAATGGTTCACCAAATTTGTCCAGCGATAGCGGTTGCACATGCCACTCGATGTTTGCCGAAGGCTGTGCCGGGTCGCTCTTGGCGAAGGCGCCGAGCTGGGATGGCGGCATGGTCAACGGACCGGTGCGTTTCAGGAAGTACTCCATGCCCATGGCCGCCTGGCCCCACAGGGTGCGGGCCCGCTGGTTCAACGTTACCGTGTTCTCCACCTGGTAGATGATGCGGATCTGCAGATGGTCATGCAGGTTCGCGCCGACTCCAGGCTGATCAAGACGCACATCGATCTCATGCTGTCGGAGCAGGTCGCCAGGGCCGATACCCGAAAGTTGCAGCAGTTGCGGCGACGCAATGGAGCCGGCGCTGAGAAGGACCTCGTCATTGGCGCGCCAGGTTTGTGCTCCGCTAGTGGTCCGGGCGTGAATTCCTTTCGCGGTCAGCCCGTTGTCGGTGTGAACCAGATCAATGCCGGTGACGTGGGCATTGGTAACGATGGTGAGGTTGGGCCGGCTTTTCGCTGGGTCGAGGAATGCCCGTGCAGCGCTCCAGCGGCGCCCGCTGCGCTGGTTCATCTGGAAATAGGCGTTGCCGAAGTTGTCGCCCCGGTTGAATTCGGTGATCTTCGGTATGCCGCATTGTGCGGCGGCTTCGCGCCAGGCGTCGAGAATCTCCCAGTTGACGCGGCGTTCCTCTACCCGCAGCTCGCCATCGGCACCGTGAAACTCATCGGCGCCATGCTGGTAGTTTTCCGAGCGTTTGAATACGGGGAGCACATCGTCCCAGCTCCAGCCGCGATTGCCAAGCTGCGCCCAGTAGTCGTAATCGCTGCGCTGACCCCGCATGTAGATCATGGCGTTGATGGATGAACAGCCGCCCAGCACCTTGCCGCGTGCGTAACCGATGCTGCGGCCGTTCAAGCCCGGGTCGGCTTCGATATTGAAACACCAGTCGGTGCGAGGGTTGCCGATGGTGTACAGATAACCGACCGGAATATCGATCCAGAAGTAATTGTCTTTGCTGCCGGCTTCGATCAGCAGTACGGATTTATCAGGGTCTGCTGAAAGTCTATTGGCCAGCACACAACCGGCTGTACCGGCGCCAACGATGATGTAGTCGTAGTTCTGCAATGGACCCTCCTGACGAAAGCCCATTGTATTGGAGAGTTGTACCGTGTGGTATCGCCGAGGCTTAAGCTGCGGCGGTAGGCAAGGGCGCCCGCAGTTGCCAGTAGCTGGCGGGTTCGGTCAGGCGCAGTTGGCGGCGCACGTCGTCTACGGGCTGCGCGAGTAGCGCTTCCCAGTCTTCGCCGGGCATCCATTTGGCCCGGGCGCCGTCGCGGTAGGCTTTCCACCCGGCGCGGAAGGCGCCGGCACCATAGGTCTGGGCAAGTTTGGCCAGACCCGCCAGGCAGATCACGCCGACGCCGCGGTTTTTCGTTTGCGCGTAGGTGAAGGCCAGCAGGCAGGCTTCACCTAACTCGTCGCGGCCATACTGAGTCAGCGTATGCCACAGGTCATGCATGTCGCGCTGGCGCATGCCGAACAGGGCGATTGATTCTTCGAGCTGGGAGAATTCTCCCTCTGCGCTGGCTTCCACCAGACCGTTGGCGGTGAGACCCTCGGCGATGGCCCAGTCGAGGTAAGTGCGGCCGAGGGAGTCTGGAGCCAGGCTGGCCAGGGTGTCGCGGTCCTGCAGAGTGGCCAGCAGACTGCGTTTTTCGCGCAATACCGTGCGGCCGATTTCAGTGCTGGCGAAACGCATGTACCCATTACGCAGTGCAGGGCCGGAAAGCGCACGAATAATCGTGAACACCTCGTGGGTCTGCTGCGGGTCGGCAATGAGGCGGCGTAACGCTTTGAATGCCACGATGGGCTGTAATCGGGTCTGGTTGTTGGTCATTTCGGCCAATCTGAGTTCGACTTGATTCAGCATAATCTTATCTACATTAATGTCAATAACGGAAATTCAAAGCAGATGGGAATGTCACCTGGCTCACACTTTCCGGGAACCTCGCGCCGTGCTTGTGCTGGACGGTGGCGACCTGTAAAAAGGTGGCATTGGCATTTGAGTTGTAGCACCGGAGTCGTTCTGGCCAAAGTAACCGCCCGCCGGCGCCGCACGGCGGAAGAATCTCGCGAGATCATCCTCACCGTCGCTGCCCGTCGGCTGCGTCAGCATGGTCTGGATGGTCTCAATATCACCGGTGTGGCGGAAGAGGCCGGTATTTCCCATGCCACGCTTCTGCATCATTTCGGCTCGAGTGGCGGAATGCGCGAAGCGCTGGCAGAGAAAATGACGGCGCAACTGATCAGCGACCTGGTTGAGGCGCTTAATGCCAACGTGCCGCTGAATGAACTCGTAGCCAACGTTTTTGACGCCCTGGCCGCAGGTGGCCATGCCAAGCTGATTGCATGGCGAACTGTGGAAGGGGGAGATGATGAGCAGACTCTCGATGTTCTGGGTGATCTGTTTGAACGCCTGCTGAACAGCTCGCGCCAGGCGTTGCATACAGATGATCAGCAGGAACTGAGGCAGATCATCTATCTCGTCACTGTCGCGGCCATTGGTCATGGCCTTGCCGGCGACGTGCTGTCGCGGCTGTTGAAGATGTCCGATGAGGAAGTCGAGCAGTTTCCTCAGTGGATGCGTCAGCGGCTGACCTGAAGGCGCCCCGTCAGCTTACAGATAACGTTCCCGTAAACCCTGCTTGTAAAGCTTGCCCGTTGGCAGGCGCGGCAGTTCCTCGGTGAAATCTATGGAGCGGGGTACTTTATATGCGGCTAGCTTTTCTCTGGCAAAGGCGGTGAGTTCGTCGGCCAGTGCTTGATCGGCGCTGACACCGCCCACCGGCTCGACCACGGCTTTGACCTCCTCACCGAATTCTTCGTTAGGTATGCCGAATGCCGCGACGTCCTGCACCTTGTCGTGAAGTATCAGGGCGTCTTCGATTTCTCGTGGGTAAATGTTGACCCCGCCGGAAATGATCATGAAGGATTTGCGGTCAGTCAGGTACAGAAAACCCTCTTCGTCTACGTACCCCACATCGCCCAGGGTCGTCCAGTTGGCATGATGAGGGTGGCTCGCGCTGGATGTCTTGTCAGGCGCATTGTGATATTCGAAAGGTCGTTGGGCCTGCTCAAAGTAAATCTGGCCGGATTCCCCGACACGTAGTTCTTTGCCCTCTTCATCGCATATGTGCAGTGTGCCATTGCTTGCGCGGCCCACACTGCCTGGGTGAGCAAGCCAGTCCTGGGGCGAGATAACCGTTGATCCGCTACGTTCAGTGCCCGCGTAGTATTCCCACAGGATCGGACCCCACCAGTCCATCATCTGATGTTTCACTTCGACCGGGCATGGCGCCGCGGCATGTACCGCAACCTGATGGCGGCTCAGGTCGTAACGCCTGCGTATCTCTTCAGGCAACTTCAACATGCGTACGAACATGGTGGGCACCCACTGGCTGTGGGTGATGGTGTATTTCTCGATACAGGCGAGAGCTTGCTGCGCATCGAATCGCTCCATCATGATAACGCTGCCGCCAAGAGCCAGCGTGCGCATGCAATAGCCGAACGGTGCAGCGTGGTACAGGGGCGCCGGGGAGAGGTAGTGGGTATGTTCATCGATGCCGTAGGGATTTGCCCGTTCGACGCCTGGAATGCCCTCGCTGACATTGCGGTCGTTTAATGGACGCTTGATACCCTTGGGGCGGCCCGTGGTCCCGGAGCTGTAGAGCATGGAATCGCCGCAGGGCTCTTCGGCAAGCGGTTGTATCGGGCATTGTTCGAGCAGCGGCGGATAGTGCTCGTAGCCTTGCGCGGGTTCGTGGCAGAAGCGATGGTGGCAATCCGGCGTAAGTGCCGTCACCTGTTCGTGTATCGGCAGCTCTGCGCTGGTGAACAACGCCTGAGCGCCGGAATCGTTGATGATGTAGGCCGCTTCGTCGGCGGTGAGGTATCGATTGATGCAGGTGATATAGAGTCCGGATCGGAAGGCTGCCCAGGCGATGATGAGGTAGTCGAGGTGGTTCTGCATCAACAACGCGATGTGATCGCCCCTGCCCAGGTCCCGGCTACGCAGCAGTTGAGCGATCTGATTAGATCGGTCGTTCAACTGGCGCCAGGTGATGGATTTGCCCGTCGCCGAATTGATGATGGCTTTGCTGTCGGGCTTTAACTGGGCCCAGTGACCAGGATACATGCGAAGCTCTCTCCCACGTTCGGCGTTGGCAGGTCGCTTCGCATGATATCAGATAGGAAGGGTGGTTCTGAGCAGATCAGAAGCCCCCTGAATCGTTCATGCGGCGTCCGCGGTAGCCCACTGCTCGAGTTGATCGAGCGCATTGGTAAGCGCCCGGTAAAGCTGCTGAGGGTCGTGGTCCTCCGCGAGAAAACTCTCTTCGTTGGCATCCATTTCCAGTTCTTCGTGCAGGTCGATCATAGCTCACTTCCCTTTGTTGTTACTGTCCTGACGGGTGTCCATCTGGCTGGACACAAAGACATATTAGGTAGGGGAATTGAAACTTTAGTGAACTGGTTCACTAAATGGGCAATCTACCTGGTGAGGCGCAGGCGATAGACGGCGGCGCCAGTGACGCCGGCCGCGGCGGGAAAAACTCGCGCACGGCCGGGTCGAGCGGGGCTGCGATTCCTTACAGCATTTCGCCGGCGATCAGCTCCAGAGCCTCGGGTTGCTGGCAACCCAGCAGCATGGCGCCGACATGGCCTTTGTTGCTGGCTTCTTTCCAGCGTCCCAGGCGTTGTTTGATGCGCTCGGCAGGGCCGACCAGGTGCATCGCGTCGATGAGCTCTGCGGGTACCGCCGCTGCGGCCTCGTCTTTCTTGCCAGCCAGGAACAGATCCTGGATCTTGACGGCAGCATCCTCATAGCCCAGCGCCTTGGCGTAGTTGTTATAGAAGTTCTTGTCCCGTGCGCCCATGCCGCCGATGTAAAGCGCCATATTGCCGCGGATGGGCATCATGCACTGCTCTACGTCGTCACCCATGATGACGGTGACAAACGGCGAAACGTCGAACTGCGTCAGATTCTTGTCTCCGGCGGCATCGAAACCTTTCTGGATCGGGCCTTCGAATACCGAGTATTTTTCCGGGTCCATCCAGATGGGGAAAAATCCGTCGCAGACCTCAGCCGCGGCGGCAACGCCTGTTGGCGTGATGCTGGCTGCGAAAATCGGGATCTCTTCGGAACAGTGCAGAATGCTTTTCAGAGGCTTGCCGAGGCCGGTCGAGCCTGCTCCGGAGTACGGAATCTGGTACATCTCACCGTCAAATTCAGTCGGGCCTTTGCGGTCGAAGATCTGCTTCATGATCTGCACGTACTCTTTCAGACGCGTCACCGGCTTGCCGTAGGGTACGCCGTGCCAACCCTCTACCACCTGCGGACCTGATGCGCCGAGTCCGACAATGAATCGCCCGTCAGACAGGTCCGCCAGGCTCATGGCGGTCATCGCCGTCATTGCGGGAGAGCGGGCGGGCATCTGCATGATTGCGGTGCCGACTTTTATCTTGGTGGTCTGCGCCAGAATCCAGGCGGCGGGTGTGACAGCGTCGCCGCCGTAGGCTTCCGCGGTCCACACCGAGTCGTAACCCAGCGATTCAGCGTGTTTGATGGCGTCGATATTGACGCTCACTCTGGCGCCGAAGCCGCCGCCCAATATGCCTAATTTCATGATTTTCTCCTGTGCTTGAAGTTGTCTCTTGCTTTGTTTCAGTCTGCTACTTGCCGGTGAATACCGGCTGCGTTTTCTCTACGAACGCGCGTGCCGCGTTCTGGTGATCTTCACTCAGGCCGGAGTGTACGTGATGAGTAGCCTCAAGGTCCAAGCACTCAATAACGTCGGCGCCCTGGGCGATGCGATTGAAGTTTTCCTTCATGTACCGGTACGCGATGGGTGGACCGGCGGCCAGCCGGCGGGCCAGATCCATGGTGGCCTGTTCGAGCTGATCGGCGGCTACGACCTGATTGGCAATGCCGAGGCGCAGACACTCATCAGCCTCGACCCGGTCTGACAGGTAGTAGATTTCACGTGCTTTGCCCTGGCCGACCAGCTGGGAAAGGAAGTAGGTGCCGCCATAGTCGCCACTGAACCCTACTTTCGCGAAGGCGCTGGTAATGAATGCGCTGTCGGCCATGATGCGCAGATCCGCTGCCAGCGCGAGAGAAAGACCAGCGCCCGCGGCTGGCCCTGGCAGACTGGCGATGACCGGTTTCGGCATCAGATGCATACGACCGGCGGTATTGCGCTGATTAAGACGTTGATTGTGAATGCGCTCATCCAGTGTAGCGCTGGTGGCGCCGCCGCCTGCATCGGACGCGGATGCCATACCTTTCACATCGCCACCGGCGCAGAATGCCCCGCCCGCGCCGGTGATCACCACGCAGCGTACCTCGGGGCTGCGCTCGGAGTGATCCAGCGCACGGTCCAGGGCCGCGGTCATGGGTCCGGACATCGCGTTGCGTGCCTGGGGACGATTCAGTGTGATTACTGCAACGTTGTCTTCTACATATGCCAGGCAATCTTCGGTGCCGGTATCGAAATGTTGTTGAGTCATATCAGTTCTCCAGATAGTTGACGGGTATTCAGGCTGCCGACGGCGCAGCCTTGGTTTCCTCCACGTGGGAGAGATCACCGCGCAGGGACTGTGCGCCGACGGCGTAGTGTATGGCGGCCCAGACGTTCACCAGCACGGCCAGGCAGAGTGCATAGCGCAGCGACAGTGCATCACTGTTGTACATGGGTTGCAGCAGGTCGCTGGCTACACCCACGAAGAATGGACCAAGGCCCATGCCGATGATGTTCAGCATGAACAGCAGAATGGCGGAGGCCACAGCACGCATACGCAGGGAAACCAGTGCCTGGGTCATGGCGAACGAGGGGCCGAGATACATGCCGCCAAGCGTCGATGCTAACCCCAGGCAGACAATGACCAGCCCGAACGATCCGTGCAGATATGCGGTGAATTGCACCGGCACCATGAGAATTGTTGATACGCCTGGTACCCACATGTACCAGCGCCGGTCTTCGAATCTGTCTGACAGTTTGTCAGACAGATAGCCGCCGAAAAACGTCCCGAATGCGCCGACCCCGGCGACCACTGCCAGCCAGAAACCGACCTCGGTTTCGGCCATATTATGATTGCGCAGCAGGAATGGGGCGTTCCAGGTTCCCACACCATAACCTACGAAAGCATGCAGGCCAGCTGCAAAGGAGATATGACGGAATGACACGCGCTGCCACAAGAATGAAAGTACCTGACCCACGCTGGGTGCCGGCTCGTCGGATGGTTTGGCGACATGGCCGTCGGCCATGCCGCGCGGTGGTTCGCGCAGGGTGAACCAGATTAGCAATGCAACGAGAATGCCGGGTAGCCCCACCAGAATGAAGGTATGCCGCCAGCCCAGCTCCTCTGCGCCCCAGCCGCCGACAGCATTACCGATCATCGACCCGACAGGTATGCCCAGGGCGTAGATGGAAAGTGCCGTGGCGCGGCCTTCCACCGGGAAGTAATCAGAAATGATCGAATGGCTCGGGGGACTGGCGCCGGCTTCGCCGCCCCCTACGCCCCAGCGGGCCCCCCGCACCCTCATGAAATTCTGCGCCAGGCCGCACAGTGCTGTCATGGCGCTCCACACGATCATGGCGATAGACAGGATCTTTACACGGCTCCAGCGATCTGCAAGGGCCGCAATGGGAATGCCCAGCGTCGTGTAAAACAATGCGAATGCCAACCCGCCGAGCAGTCCGAGTTGAGTGTCATTTAACTCGAGGTCGAGCTTTATGGGTTCCAGCAGAATTGAGAGAATCGAGCGGTCTATGAAGTTGACCACGTAGCCGAGAAACAACACCCCCAGGGCGTAGTAGCGATACCTGGGTGAAAATTGTGTTGAGCTTGTCATTCGGCAAACCTACTCGGATCTAGCCCGCAACCACCATTTCATGGTGGTGCTCACCAGCTGCGGCGCATCACTCTGCACGAAGTGGCCCGCCTCCGGGGCGGTGACTAAGGTCAGATCGGCGTCGATCCAGTCCCAGGTATTGTTGAGGCCGTCGGAATGCAGGGCGGTGTCCTGCAAACCGTGAAACACCAGCACGGGCATGGTCAGCCTGGGTGGTGGAGGTGGCGCTGGTTGGCCCGGCTCCGGTGGGGTCGGGTAATTGGCCTTGTAGAAATTGAGCATGCCATCGAAGTCAGATTTTTCGAAGGCCGCTACGTAGCGTTCTTTAGCAGCGGGGTCGCGTACCCAACCAGCCAGACCCGTTGCGGTCATCGGACCGCCGAACATGATGTCCGGATCGGTGGGCTTACCTTCGCGGAAGCGCCGGGCGTAGGCGCTGTTGTTCTGCTGCTCCGGATTGCTCGCGAGCTCGCGGCCCATGCCCGTGGGGTGGGGCAGATTCAGCACGATGAGCCGCTCGGTCATCTGCGGCAGCGCGAAGGCGAACTGCCATGCCACCGCGCCGCCCCAGTCGTGTCCAACGATGGTTGCCTTGTCGGCACCGAGGTGGCGGATCACTGCCGCAACGTCGCCGACCAGCAGCGGCATGGCGTAGTTTTCGACCCCTTGGGGCTGGCCACTGAGGTTGTAACCCCGCTGGTCGATGGCGACTACCTGAAACTCATCGCGTAACGCTTCCATCTGGTGGCGCCAGGAATACCAGAAGTCCGGAAAGCCATGGATCATCACAACTAACGGACCTTCGCCAGCTGTGACGTAGTGGATCTTCACGCCGTTGCTGTGGGCGTAACCGTGGGTAACCTCGTCAAAGATTTCGGCTTGAGCCTGGCTGGCCATGGCCAGTGCGCAGATGGCCAGCCAGGTGCGTAGAAATCCCATGCAACTCTCCCCAGTTTGTGCAGTTGACCCGTTGGTCAGTTTTCTGGATCGCTATTGGATCCGGGAGAGTAAAGGTATCAGCGTCTGACCCGACGCTTCAAGCGATCGAGTTTTTCCTTCCAGTACTGGAACACTTCCGGATCGCCGCCGCGATCGGGGTGATGCTCCTGGCACATACGTCGAGCTTCCATGATTTCATGGATGGGCAGCACCAGTTTCAAGCCCAGCGCTTCAATCTCAGATTCGCTGAGAGTCCGCACGGGGCTGGCTTCTTCCGGTGGACGATAGAAGCCACTCCAGGTAGTGGCGGACTTGCTGGCGTAGGATACCGGGCCGGATAAACCCAGCTTCCACGGGTGATTTTTCGCGGGTTTAGGCATGCGTTAGTGTAGAATGTCGACGAAGCTTTTTCAGGCGTGTTCGCTAGGCTAACACAAATACCAGCCGGAGAGGTGTATCGGGGGTATCAAACCCGTTTCAGAGGTGTAACAGGCATTACAAAATGAAAAACGCGTGGTGTGTCACGAGCGTCGCGATTTTGCTGCTGGCTGGTCCAGCGTATGGCGTAGCGCATCTGGAGATTCCGCGTCAGCTGGACAACGCGGGCTTTTTTGAAGCGTTCTATCAGATCGGGCCGCACATCTACCTGGCCGGTCAACCTTCACCCAGAGGGCTGTTGCGGGCCGCGCAGCTGGGCACGACCAAGGTCATCAATTTACGCACGTCTGCGGAGATGAACGATCGCAAGAAAATGCCTTACGATGAAGTGGCGGCACTAGAACGCATGGGCATTGATTACCTGCACATTCCATCCGGGGGTAAAGAAGCCCCCTATGCGCCGGATCAGGTGCAGGCGTTTGCTCAGGCATTGAGTAACCTCGGCGAGGATGACGTGGTGTTGCTGCACTGTGGCTCCGGCCGTCGCGCGGCGCATTTGTGGGTGGCCTATCTCATTGATCACCAGGGTCTGTCGTACGCGGAAGCAACCGACATTGCACGCAAGTTGAACATCTGGTCGATGCCTCTGGAAGGGTATCTTGGCAGGCCCCTGGACATTTCACCTGAAGGCGAGGGGGGCATTACGCGTGAGTGAGCAAGGGATCAGCCGTTTCGGCGTACCGCAGATTGAAGATTTACCTGACGATATACGCGAGCTGATTCTGCAGGTGCAGGAGAAATCCGGGTTTGTACCCAACGTGTTTCTTGCCCTGGCCCGTCGCCCTGATGAATTTCGAGCATTTTTCGCACATCACGATGCGTTGATGGAGAAGGACAGTGGCTTGAGCAAAGCAGAGCGGGAAATGATCGTTGTGGCGACCTCCGCGGCCAATGGTTGTCAGTATTGCGTGGTCGCCCACGGCGCGATTCTGCGCATTCGCGCCAAAAACCCGCTGATTGCAGATCAGGTGGCAATCAATTATCGCAAAGCGGACATCACGCCGCGCCAGCGCGCCATGCTCGATTTCGCCATGCGTGTCTGCCTCGACAGCGCCACCATCGACGACGCGGCCATTGCGGAACTGGAGGCCCACGGATTCAGTCTGGAAGATGTCTGGGATATCGGCGCCATTGCCGCTTTCTTTGGTATGAGTAACCGTCTGGCCAACCTCACGAGTATGCGGCCCAACGACGAGTTTTTTGCGCTGGGCAGATAGTGCGAAGCGAACGGCAACCCGCCGTTGTACGTCCATTTGATTTGAGGAAATTTTCATGACGTTCAAAGCCCTGGCATTGGACCTGGACGGCACTACCCTGGTCGGCGAAAGCCTGCCGGAAGCGAACAGACTGGCCCTGCGGCAGGCCTCTGAGGCAGGCTATGAGATCATAATTGCCACGGCGCGCTGGGTGCAGATGGCGCAGCGTGTCGCTGAGGAAGTGGGCGTAGAGTCGCTGGCGATTGCATGCTCGGGTGCGCAGGTACACGACCCGGTCACGCGTCGAGACATTTTTGATGAACGTCTGCCGGAAAGCTTCGTTCATGAGCTTTATGAGCTCTGCAACAACGCACGCTGTATAGCCACGGTCACTGTGTCCGATCAGGTGCTGCTGAAGCTGGACGGGGAGCCCGACCGGTCCGCCATGGGCGATGAAATGTTCTGGGTGCCTCAGCTGGCGGTGAACAGCGGCGATCTGCCGCGTATTGCGGCGATCCAGGGTACGGCGGTGTGTGAGTACATCAAGTCCCAGCTCAAACCCAGATATGCCGATACGGTGAATGTATTCGACTCCATCGGCCCCACTGGAAAACTGGTCATTACGGTTACTGGCAAACGCGCCACAAAGGGGGCGGCCCTGCAGGCCGCCTGCGACCATCTTGATCTCGATACGCGGTCGGTGGTGGCGTTCGGCGATGCGGAAAACGATCTTGAGATGTTCAAGCTGGCCGGCGCGAGTGTCGCCATGGGGCAGGCGGATGATGCGGTCAAAGCCGCGGCCGACTATGTTTCTGCACCGAATTATGAAGACGGTGTCGCCCGTGCCATCGAGCGACTATTGAGAGACGGGGGGCTTTCCTGATCTACCTGCTTGCCACCCAGTCAGGGTGGGCCGCTTCATCGCCGTACTTCAAGACGCGCTGATGGACGGCGTTCATCGCGCTGAAGATGGCATGTGTAGCTTCCGGTACTTCCGCGTAAGGGTCGAAAAACAGTGGGTCGAGAATGTGCGATGCAACCGGTCCGGGGGTTATTTCCCGGGTTCCCGGTGGCCGCATGGCTTTCAGCCCGGTCATATACACGGGCACTACCGGAACCTTTGCTTGCAGCGCCAGAATCGATACGCCGTGCTTGAACCGCGCGAGCTGACTGCTGCGAGAGCGCGTGCCCTCGGGAAAAATCATCAGATTGGCGCCCTTTTCCAGCAGCCATTTGGGGTAATCCAGGGTTTTCGAGCCGCCGCCGCGTTGAATGGGGTATGCGCCATTCACCAGTGACTGGTACCAGGGTTGCAGGGTGACTTCCTTGCGGCCTCTGATAAACCAGCGGTCAGCGGCGGCGCCGAAGTAGATATTGGAGCGAATGTGTTCTGGCAGCGCACCGAGCAGCGCATATTGATCGAGATGGCTGGCGTGGTTGGCAATCACGATGCACGGGCCTGATAGATTGGCGATCTTTTCCTGACCGGTGATGGTGAATTCTGTGAAGTACTTGGTTTCCCAGCGGGTGTAAGCATACCAGCGCATCATGCGCCGGATCCGACGCGCCCAACCCTCAATCTGCCAGCGGTGTGGACCCGCTGTCTTGACGCTCTGTTCCATGAGGCGTTGAAACAGCGGCAAATCGATGGCCGGTAGAATCTCTGTGTGCGCGGTAGTGGAAAGCTCCTGGCCCAGGGTTGCGCGATAGGCTTTGAAGTTGTTCGGAGCATCGATGATGGTGCATTGGTCGTACTCGCCCAGCAGATGATAGCTGTCGATGACCTTGGCTTCCCATCGTTCTATCGAATCGTGAATCCCGCGCAGATACTCCGGGTTTTTGTGGGCTTCCAGGAGCCCCGCTGAATGGTACTTCATCAGCAGAATATAGTGCGCCATCGATACGCCCTCGCAACAGCGTCAGGTCAGTCTTTGCGGTCTTCGGCGTCTTTGCGGGGCGGATTCGCCTTTATGTTGTTCAGAAACTCTTCGATGGGCATGCCGGGAAAAGTAGTGATCTTGATAGTGCCCCGGGAACCAAGTTCCATGGATATGCGCGCCATGACTTCGTTGCTGGGTGCGTCGATGACGTTAACGAAATCATACCCGCCGAGCACGGCGTATTGTGCTCGTACCCGCGCGCCCATGTCTTCTACTTCCTGGTTGACCGACTGCAGTCGTTCCGGACGTTCCTTGAGGGTTTTGCGCCCTTCGTCGGTAAGCGTGCTGAGCATGATATAGGTAGCCATCGAATTTCCCACCAGCCTCTTTTCGGGCTACTTTACATGAACAGGGTTTGATTGAAAGGGGCTCGAAAAGGAGCCCGAAAAGGAGCTAAGGGCAGGCCTGGAAGGGGAGAGGGGAGAGATACAGGCCTGCCCCGCTTTAGGCGGAAGAATGATCCTCCGCCGGAAAAAGCTTACGCCGCGGCTGCTTCAGCTGGTTTCGCAGCTGGTGCTTCGGCAGTTGCTTCTGGGTTGAACGCGCCGCGCAGCACTTCACCGCCGCGCTCGACAGCTTCACGGATAACTTCACCGCGGGTCTGCAGGCGTTCGCTTACTTCGCTGTACAGGGCTTCACCGTACTCACGCTGCAGTTCGAAAAAACCGTTGATGTCTTTCACTTCCGGCAGTCTTGAAGCGAAATTCTGATTGGTTTCGAAGAACTTCTGCATGTCTTCGCCAGCCAGTTCAGCCATACGGCGAACTGCCTGGGTGTTGATTTCGAACAGTTCGCGACCGAGTTTTGCCTGATTTTCAAAAACGTTCATTTGCATGTCCTCTTGATTAATGGCTTGTTCCATTTGCTTGGTGTGCGATAAATGATGCGGTGCACAATGAGGATTATTGTGCACCACACAATTGTGCAATGCAACACTTATTTTTGGATTATTCGTATGTGATTGGGGTATTTGGGCCTTAATCAGGAATATTAGCGATGTTTGCGCAGTTTATATACCTTATTTTCAATGATGAGATATTCCTCGAGTGGCGTAAGGGCAATAGCACTGGTGAATTTGTGCGCCGCGCTATGCGCGTATGCGGGAAAAAAGTGTGCGCCGCACTTATATGATCCGTTCTTCAATGTAGATGCGGCGCCCCAGGTGTCCAATCAACTGCCGGAAACTCTGCGGTCGATGCCTTCCCAGAAGGGTTCGCGTAGATCTTTGCGCTTGATCTTGCCCACGGGACTCTTCGGCAGCGCTGCGGTGGTGATCTTCACCCCACCGGGCTTTTTGTAGGAACCGAGGTCCTCGGCAACCATTGCGATCAGCTGTTCCTCGGTAACGCTGGCTTCGGGACCGACCACACATACTGCGTAAGGGGTTTCACCCCAGCGCTCGTGGGGAATGCCGAATACCGCCACCTCGATTACATCTGGATGGCCGGCGATGACGTTCTCGAGTTCTGCGGGCCAGATGTTGTAACCGCCGGATATGATCATGTCGTCCGCGCGGTCGACGATGTACAGGTAACCGTTTGCGTCCAGCTTGCCCAGATCACCGGTTTTGATCCAGCCGTCAACGATGCGCTCCGCGGTGGCCTCAGGGTTGTCCCAGAACTCGCTCATCATGCCGTCGGAGCGGGCGACGATTTCGCCCACTTCGTTCGCGGGCAGAACGCTGTTGTGTTCATCCCATATTTCCACTTCGGCGAAGGGCAGCGCCAGGCCACAGGCCCGCAGCGGATTAGAGCCTTCCAGTTGAGCGAACCACTGGGCGGAATTCATCATCGACACTGGTAGCACTTCAGTTTGACCGTAGCCCTGATAGAGCACATCGCCGAACACCTCGCGGGCGGCCAGGGCGGTGGCGTCCTGAATGGGCGCGGCAGCCACCAGCAGGCATTTCATGGCCGCAAAATCCCGTCCCCGGGCGGTATTGTCGTGCACTACCGCATTCATCATGGTGGGAACCATGAAGGCATAGTTAATGCGCTCAGATTCCAGTAGGTCGAGGGTTTCGCTGGTTTCGAAGTGGTCGACCATGACATTGCAGCCGCCGGACAGCCAGATCGGCAGATACTGATAGCCGGAGCCGTGGGAAATCGGGCCGAGGTGCAGGCACTTGTCGCCGGGTTCAACCGGAGGAAACGTATAAAACCAGTCGCGGCCTGCCGCCAGCCACGCACGGTGGGTATAGGCTACGCCTTTTGATTTGCCGGTGGTGCCGCCGGTGTGGCGGATGATGAAGTAATCGTCGGGATCGACGGTGACTTGTGGTTCTTCGTCGGAATGGCTGGCCAGCCAGGCCTCATAACCTGCATCCCGTACGATGATGTGCTCCAGGTCGGGAAGTTCTGCGTCTATGCCTTCGACCTCGTCGGCGTAGTTTGCGCTGACCAGCAGAATTTTGCAGTTCGTATGCCCGAGCATGTGCAGATGTGCCGGCCGGCCGTTGCGCGGGTAAAGCGGCACGCGGACGGCATTGGCGATGGCCGCGCCCTGAAACAGGTCAGCCGCCTCGATGGAGTTGTCTTCCAGCACGCCAACCCGGTCACCGGGCTGTAAGCCCATGGACCGCAGCCCGTTAGCCAGTTGGATGCCTCGGCGCCAGGCTTCGGCGAAGGTCAGCCGGCGATCACCGTGTACGATGGCTTCCCGCTGACTGTAATGGTGGGCGGCCCGCCCCATGAGTGTGCGTACGTCCATTGCTGTGTCCCCTCCCTCGGCGCACTGTTACGGTGCCATGCTACCGTGGCAGAATGTCTTGGCAAGCGGAAGGGGGAATGAAATGAGATTGCAGAATAAAGTGGCGGTGATTACCGGCGGCGCCAGCGGCATGGGCAAAGCGACGGTGCTGCGCTTTCTCGAGGAAGGGGCCAAAGTCGTAGTAGCAGATTTCAACGCGGAGACCGGCGAGGCGACGCTGGCAGAGGCAGCAGATGGGGGATGGCGGGACGATGTCAGATTCATCAAAGTCGATGTTGCCCGGGAAGAAGACATCGCAGCGATGATGCAGTGCGCCGTAGACAACTTCGGGCGGCTGGATATTGTTTTTAACAATGCCGGGGTTGGTGGCGCCATCGGTCCGGTGACGGAAACTACAGTGGAAGCCTGGGATTACACCATGGATGTGCTCGCCAAGGGCGTATTCCTGGGTATCAAGCATGCGGCTCGCATCATGCAGAATCAGGGCGGCGGCGGCTCGATTATCAATACCGCATCGATTGCGGGCTTGAGTGGCGATGGCGGGCCCCTCGTCTACTCCGCGGCCAAGGCAGCCGTCATCAGTTTGAGTAAGTCTGCGGCGGTGGAGCTGGCCCGTGACAGGATACGCGTCAACGCAATCTGTCCCGGCTTTATTGCCACACCGCTCGCGGGCGGGGGTGCGCATCGGGTCGACGCCACCCGTGAGCGCTTCACCAACGCTCAGCCGTGGCCGGAACCTGGCGAGGGAGAGCACATTGCCGGAGCTGCGCTGTTTCTGGCCAGCGACGATGCACGTTTCGTTACCGGTGAGTCGGTGGTGGTCGATGGTGGACTTACCGCTGCGGGCCCTGAATTGTCCCGCAGGTTTCCGCGCACCTCGGCGCGGGATGCCAACATCTCTGGTGTTACCAAGGGCAGTACCGGCGAGGCTGCGGAGGTGCGGCGACTTGACGAATAGCGACTAACGCCTGTATGCAGGGCGTCCGGCGGGCATAGCCGGACCGTTTAGGATAGAGTGCCCGAACGTCGTGATGGGTATTCTGCTATGAAGGTAAGTTGCTTTGTTAGTTCTGTGCTGGCGTCAATGCTGTTGCTTGGTTGTTCAGGTGATCGCTCGCAGCCGAGCCCTGAACCTGCCGCCGCGCCGGTAGCCGAAGCACCGCCAGCGCTGGTAGATCGACAACTCTTCTTCGAGAACCCCAGCCAGTTTCAGGGCCGTATCAGTCCGGATGGTCAGTGGTTGAGCTGGTTGGCGCCGAACAACGGCGTGATGAACGTCTGGGTGGCGCCTGCCGAGGACCCCGCAGCCGCGGTCGCGGTTACCAAGGAAACAGAGCGTGGCGTACCGGTGCATTACTGGGCGCCGGGCAGCAGCCACATTCTCTACATTCAGGATCAGGGTGGTAACGAGAACTACCACGTTTACAGTGTGTCCAGAGCCGGTGGTGAAGTGATCGACCTTACGCCGGTGGCAGAGGGTGCCCGGGCGACCATTCAGGGCATCAGTCACGACCGACCCGACGTCGTTCTGGTTGGCTTGAACGACCGTAACCCTCAGCTGTTTGATCTATACGAAGTGAACATCAGTGATGGCGAGCGCGTCCTGGTTGCTGAGAACCCCGGCTACGTAGGGTGGGGCGTTGATCACAACCTGCGGCCTCGGCTGGGATGGCGACAACTGCCTGGAGGCGATCGCCAGCTGATGAGGCTCACCGACTCTGGTGAAGAACTGCTGGCGGAGTTTGCTGCGCAGGATGTCATGACCAGCTTCGTCGTTGCCTTCGACGGCAGCAATGAACATGTCTACCTGCTGGACAGCCGCGGCCGCGATCTTGCGGCGCTGCTGCGCATGAACGTTCACAGCGGCAAAAGCGAATTGCTCGCGGAAGGCTTACATGCCGATATCAGCGATCTGATCATCGATCCGGCGACCCGGGAAGTTCAGGCATACGCCACCGAGTATGAGCGGGTTGAGTGGTTCGGGTTGAATGATGATGCCAACGCGCTGCTGGCAGAAGTAAGTGCGCAGATTCCCGGAGACCTGAACTTCGTCAGCGCCTCCCAGGATGGCAATGTGCTGGTCATTGCCTCGGACACCGCAACGCGCTCGAGCGTGTACTCGGTCTATGATCGTCGCACCAGCAAAGCGCAGGAAATGTTCGTATCTCGACCGGCATTGGCAGATGTCACGCTGCAGGAAATGCACCCGGTGGTCGTCAAATCCCGTGATGGCCTGTCGCTGGTCTCTTATCTGACACTGCCGGAGGGCAGCGATGCGGACGGTGATGGCGTGCCGGGTTCGCCGCAGCCGATGGTGCTGTATGTGCACGGCGGTCCGTGGGCTCGTGACAGTTATGGCTATAACTCGGCGCACCAGTGGTTGTCAGACCGGGGATACGCTGTACTGAGTGTCAACTATCGCGGCTCCACCGGCTTCGGTAAGCCGTTTGTCAATGCCGCCAAGAAAGAATTCTCCGGCAGGATGCATGATGATCTCATTGATGCCGTGCAGTGGGCGGTAGATGCGGGCATCGCGTCACAGAACCGGATTGCGATCATGGGCGGATCCTACGGCGGCTACGCAACGCTGGTGGGTGTGACCTTTACACCAGATACCTTCGCCTGTGGCGTGGATATCGTTGGGCCATCCAACCTGATCACCCTGATCGAGAGCTTTCCTGCCTACTGGCGACCCAGTCTGGAAGGAAACTGGTATGCCTTCGTGGGTGATCCAGCGGACGAAAGTGCGCGGGCGGACATGTACAACCGTTCACCCATCTCGAGGGTAGGCGACATTAAAGTGCCGTTACTCATCGGCCAGGGCCAGAACGATCCGCGCGTGACCAAGGCGGAATCGGATCAGATCGTGGCGGCCATGGACGATCGTAATCTGCCGGTCACTTATCTGAATTACCCCGATGAGGGTCACGGTTTCGCGCGCCCCGAGAACCGCATGTCGTTCTTTTCGGTTACCGAAGCGTTTCTGAGCAATTGCCTTGGCGGGCGCTATCAGCCGATCGGCGCCGATTTCGAAGGCTCATCCATCCAGATCCTTCACGGCGCCGAGCATATTCCCGGTTTGCCGGCGATGGGCCAGGGGGATACAGAGCGACACTAGGAAACCACTACGCCGCCGTCGCAGGTGATGATGTCGCCGACGGTAAAACCGCTTGCCTTGGAGGCCAGGAAAATGGCCAGGCCGGCAATGTCTTCTGCTTTGCCGACGCGGCCGCGGGGGTTGCCGCGGCCCACGGCGTCCCAGTCGGTATCGTCGACGTTGCCGCCACCACCCACGCCGGTGCTCAGCATGTACGTGGGGAATGGTCCTGGCGCGATACCGTTGACGATTATGTTGCGTTTGATCAGATGGGCGGCCAGCACGCGGGTCAGGTGATGGATCGCGGCCTTTGAGGGGCCGTAGGAAAAGTTTTCGAACACCGGCGTTTTGATGCCGTCAATGGACCCCACGTTGATGATCCGCGCCGGCTCATCGAAGGTGGCGGCTTTTTCCAGCATGGGCAGCAGTTTCTGCACGAGAAAGAACGGGCCTTTCACGTTGGTGTTCATGACCTTGTCCCAGCCGTTCTCCGGAAAATTCTCGAGGGGTTCGCCCCAGGCCACGCCGGCATTGTTGATCAGAACATCAACGTGATCTTGCTTGGCCGAGAAACGCGCGACGAAATCGTTGATGCCGTCGAGGGTAGACATGTCTGCGGGCAGCGAAACGCATTCTCCGCCGAACTGCTCCCGGAGTCGTTGCGCCGCGTCGTCACAGGCTGGTGCCTTGCGTGAACTGATATACACCTTGGCGCCGTTGGCCAGAAAACCGGCGGCGATCATCTCGCCGATGCCTCTGGATCCGCCGGTGACGATGACCACTTTGCCCTCTACTGAAAAAAGATCTTCCAACTGTTTCTCCTCAGGTAATGCTCTGTTGCGCTCGAAGGTTGCTATAGCGTTGCAATGAATTCCAGCATATCTGATCTGCCCGGCCCGCGGCGCACCCGCGACCGGGCATTGCGTTTGCGGCCGCGCAGCATATACAGAAATACGGTTCGTTTGATCTTCGGATCCTGCAGAAAATCGCCCGGATTCTCCACGAGATTAACGGTGCGCATCATGCCGCGAAATGCATGGATGTTGGCCTGTACGGCAGCGGCCAGAGCATCGCCGAATGCCAGACCGAGCCAGCTTTTCAGGCCGCTGGCCTTGTCGCGATCTGCGCCGCGCATGACGGCGTCGGCGCGTTTGATGCCGTTTTTGTCTTCCCGCAGGCTGGCGTCGAATATCGGCTTTATGCGTTCGTCGGACAGTTGCTGGTACCGGCGAGCCCGTTGCTCAGGCGTGCAGTCCGAACTCAGTACTTCCGCGAGAAGGTGTGCCTGCAGAATGCCAATGCTGCAGCCTCTGCCGTACAGAGGGTTGGTTCTAGCGGCGGCATCGCCCACAGCGAAGTAATTGACTGCCTGGATGGCGCCCTCTGATACGAAATCGCGCCATACGGCGTGGATCTGACCGATACCGAAAGGCGGCGTGGTAGGACTGGATTGGCCCGGCCCCACCCAGGGCAGCAGCCCGGGAATCTGACGGCAGACGCCATCAAACTTATCGCCGTCTTTAATCGCCGCGCGCAACTGCGCTTCGCCGTTCGGCACGCACATGATGATCGCGAAGTGTCCGCCGTCACCCGGGAACACGCCGTACTTCAGATAGCCGAGATCGCCGGCAAAGGGCTCGTGTTCATGACGGTTCGGCTCGTCAATGCCGGGGTTCAGTTTGTAGTGGCGGGTATAGTAGACGATTTCCGCGTCGTCCCGCTGCTCGGTGATGGTAGTGCCGGATTCGTTCAGCCATTGTCTGAATTTGCTGGCCCGGCCGGCAGCGTCGATATAGGCATCGGCGGTGAATTCACTGTGCGCGTTGCCTCGGGCACGGTCGGTCAGCTGCAGACTGGTAACGCGCAATTGCCCATCACGCAGCTTGGTCTGCACACCTGTTACATAGGTGGTATTGCACAGCTCGATATTGCCAAATGACTCGACGTAGCGACGCAGCACCGTCTCCAGCGTGGCGCGGCGACACAGCAGAATCCAAAGTTTTTCATCGCCGGGCTCCGGGCGGTAATCTTTCCTCAGGTTCGGCGGGAGGGTGTCGACAAAATTCATGCGTCGCGCGCCGGCGTGGAGAAATGCCTGCAGGAGCTGGGGGTGATGTTCCTCGATGATCGAGCACATCAGTCCGAGAAATGCATGCGGGTGCCTGAACTGCGCGGCACCGCGACGTTGCCAGGCGAAGAAGGCCTGCTCCGCATCGCCCTGCGGGGGTGGTACGTCGCGTTCGAACAGCGTCACGCGGATCCCCTGCTGGGCCAGTTCAAGGGCGCTGAACATGCCGGCGATGCCGGCGCCGACCACGGCCACGTGTTCGGGTCGCGTGGTGGCGTCTGTCGATCTGGGCATCTTTGGTGCGCTCACTCGGTTAGATGAAGGCGGCGCAGATTTGGATCTGCGGCGATCTCCTGTTCGGTAAACGGCAGCTCGATCCATCCGCCGGCTGCATAGAGTTCAGTCAGATCACTGTAGTGGGCCGATTCGGGCTCCGGTGACTGGGAGTAAGTCAGCATTGCGGTGGGCCGCAGCGCGCCCTGTTCGTCCCAACTGATCACCTGGATGTAGCTGTTGCCGTGAATGATCGGCGTATAACCCTTTTCCGGCTGCAGTCTGGTGACGATCATGCTGAACATGCCGGCCCATCCTTCGCCGCCGGGGATGGGGATTTTCTTTGCGTTGCGCTGCGCGTATTGAATGTCGCCCAGGGGCGCGTCCAGGGCGATGCCGGCCTCGAGCAAGCGGGTCTGGGCGTTCAGCAGGGCACCGCGCACCGCTTCTGCAACGTCCGCGTCCGCCAGGTTGATACCGGCGGGAGTATTGACAGGGTCGCTGACGCTGAACGGAACAGCGAAGATGCCGGGGATATTGCGTGCCTCATCCCAGAATTCCCGCCACAAGTGGCTGCCCTGGGAGGTGGTATGCATGGTGCGATCCCAATTGCCCAGTACCTCGCAGGTCTGGCGCAATGCGTCGCTCTCGGCGCAGGCGGCAAGTACATCGTCCAGCAGCAGTTCAGCACCGAAGTTGCGGTGGTTGTACAGCATGTCCTGGATATCTTCAGGTGCAATTTTTTCGCTGTTATCGATCAGTTCGGCCATCTGTGTCAGGCCGGCCCGGGTACGCAGCGAACGCGCGGTGCGTTCAGACCCTATGATCGGCGAGTATCCTTCTAAAGGAGCAGAAGGATTGGACAGCCAGTAGCTGTCATTGGAGTTGGTGACGTAGTCCTGTCGGGTCAGTCGAGGCATCTTGTCTGCGGGAAGTGCGCCGGTTACGGCACTGGAGGGGTCGTCGTACCACTCGCAATCGGCTCTGTCGCCGTGCAATACCACGATGCGCTCGGGCAGGCCGGTAACGTCGACCCGGCAGCGATCCAGCAGCGCCTGGTCGACATTTGGCGTGCCGCTGATATCTGCGTAAAAAGCGTTGCCATGCCGGTCCGCGGCGATGGTGTTTGTCCAGTAAACGCCTTGTTTGCTGATCGCGGCTTCGATTTCTCCGGTGGAAGACGCTGTGTTCAGTGCGTCATAGGTGTCTGAGGTCACGTAGTTGTCAATCACCGCGTCGCGCAATGCGTAGGCGTGCTTGTCGCTCCAGGGAGCGGCTTTGCTTTCCAGCACTGGTCCGAAGTGGGTGAAATAGGTGGTGTGCGGTTCACCGGCTACCTGTACGGTGCGCTTCTCCATGGTCCGGTACTCGCCCTCGTAGTGGTACTCGTAGGGGTTTTCCGGGTTCAGCGTGAGTTGGTAAAGGGTGAAACGCATTGCAGTGGACACTGTGTGGGTCCAGGCAATGTCCTTGTTGAAGCCGATGGCGACCCGGGAGGTGTTGAGTAGGCTGGTGCCCATTACATCCAGCTCACCGGGAATGGTGGTGTGAATCAGGTGAAAGCGGGACGGTCCATGCCAGGGATAATGGGGGTTGCCCAGCAGAATGCCCCGGCCTGATGTGCTCAAGGCACTTCCCACTGCGACGGCGTTACTGCCGATACCTTCCGGCAGCGCCCATTGGGCCGATGCCAATGCGTCGGCATCATCAACCGGACTGGCATTGGCGATTTCTTCGCGGAAGCGACCCAACCCGTAACGTATGCCGACGCCGAGATTGATGCGGGTGACGTCGTCGATGGTGATCGGCCGTATCCAATCGGCGCCGGCGCAGCTGGCCGGCAGGGAGTCGCGATTGTCGGTGAGGTATCGGTTGTACCCGGCGACATAACCCTCGCTTAACGATTGTGATCGAGCTGATTGCGCCGCATTGAACTTAACCAGCTTGGCGTCGGTGAGTATGGCTTTGTGGAATATATCGCTGTGCAGATTCGCTTCATCAGCACCGAAGTGGTCGGTCAACGTGCCATTGACTGTCTGCACGTCCCTGGCGATAACGCATACCCCGTCGGTTGCGGTCGCGTAGGCGAAGCCGTAGCCAAGACTACCCCAGTCGTCTGCTTTGACGTGCGGAATGCCGTAGCTGGTCCAGCGTATTTCAGTATCGAATTTCGGCTCCGGTTCGCAGCCGCTGAGCAGCATCGACCCGGTCAACAGCTCAACCATGAGTATGCTCAGGATTCTCATAGGTCTTCCCTCATTTATCGTATCTGCGGTATCGATGGCGGATTGTACCACCAATGCTGCGGCCGACCCTTGGGCACCTGCTGGTGAGAACGGCTGATCGGTGATAGGGTTCGCCGCGGTGTAAGAATCTGTAAACTGCTTTCATGTTCGATGCGTTAATTTGTCTGGCCGGAATTGCGGTCTTGATGGGGCTGGCCTTTGCTCTGTCGACTGATCGAGCCACGATCAACTGGCGAATGGTTTTGCTGGCGCTGATGCTGCAGGTGGTGTTTGGCGCGCTGGTGCTGTATGTGCCATTGGGCAGAGTCCTGCTCGAGGGCATGACTTCTGGCGTTGGCGCCGTTCTGTCTTACGCTCAGGATGGCATAACCTTCATGTTTGGCGAGATCGGTACCGGCAAGTTGGGTCTGGTATTCGCCTTTCAGGTGCTGCCCGCCATCATCTTCTTTTCTTCATTGATTTCCGTTTTGTATTACATCGGGGTAATGCAGTGGGTCGTGCGCATCATCGGCGGGCTGTTTCGCAGTGTGCTGCGTACCAGCGCGCCGGAATCCCTGGCGGCGGCCGCGAACATATTCGTAGGGCAGACCGAAGCCCCTATCGCGGTGCGGCCCTTCCTCGCACAAATGTCCCGCTCGGAGTTTTTTGCCGTGATGGTGGGCGGTCTGTCTACCGTGGCGGGTGCCACTATGGCGGGCTATGTCGCCGTGGGCGTAGACCTCAAGTACCTCATTGCCGCCAGTTTCATGGCCGCACCGGGCGGTCTAGCCATGGCCAAGATATTCGTGCCGGAGACGCCGGGCGCGGAGCTCATAAATCGCGTAGAGGAACTGGATACGGCTGAACCCACGCCGATCAACGTCATAGATGCCGCCGCCAAGGGTGCGTCTAATGGCCTGCAGCTTGCCGTCAATGTCGGAGCGATGCTGGTGGCCTTCATTGCGTTGATCGCACTGGTCAATGGCGCATTGGGTTGGGCGGGCGATCTTGTCGGCATCTCCGGATTGAGCCTGGAATTGATTCTGGGCTACCTGTTCAGCCCGGTCGCCTGGTTGATTGGCATTCCCTGGGGTGAAGCCATTCAGGCGGGCAGCTATATAGGTCAGAAGCTGGTTCTCAATGAATTCGTCGCCTATATTGATTTCATTCAAAACGGCGGCGCGCTGAGTGAGCATACTAAGGCGGTCATCACTTTTGCGTTATGTGGGTTTGCCAATTTTTCATCCATCGCCATCCTGCTGGGCGGACTCGGGGTCATGGCGCCTGAGCGGCGCTCCGAGATTGCGACGCTCGGCGTGCGTGCGCTGCTGGCGGCTTCATTGGCGAACCTTATGAGTGCTGCGATAGCGAGTTTCTTTCTCTTGTTAGGGTCCTGACAGGTAAAGGTTCGAGTGACAACTTCAGCGATACCGACAGTCGATATCAGCGAATTCCGCAATGATGTGGCGTTTGCCAGCAAGCTGGGCGAGGGCTACCAGGAATACGGATTCTGCGGTGTGGTGGGCCATGGCATTGCCGATTCGGTGATTCGTGATGCATTCGCGGCCATGCGTGAGTTCTTTGTGCTGCCTGCCGAGATCAAGGAACGCTACAACATGCATAACGCCGGCGCTCGGGGATACACCAGCTTCGGTATCGAAACCGCCAAAAACAGCGCCCACCCGGATCTCAAGGAGTTCTGGCAGGTTGGCCGGGAGTTGCCTGATGGTCAGAGCCGGCATCAGAGTATGTTTGCAAATGTGTGGCCGACAGAGGTGGCGGATTTCCGCACCAGAGTCTATGGGTTGTATGTCGCGCTGGACGAACTGGGCAATCGCATTCTCAATGCGCTGGCGTTGTATCTGGGGCTGCCGCTGGGTTATTTCAGAGATAAAGTGGACGCTGGCAATTCCATATTACGGCCTATTCATTACCCGCCGATCACCCAGCCCGATACGCCGTCTCTGCGCTCTGCCGAACACGAAGATATCAATCTGCTGACGCTGCTGGTTGGGTCGGATGAACCCGGACTCGAAGTGCTTACCCGTTCCGGCGAATGGCTGCCGGTGCGCAACCCACCTGGGACCATCGTCGCCAACATTGGCGACATGATGCAACGCTTGACCAATCATGTGCTGCCGTCGACGACGCACAGGGTGGTCAACGTGCCCGAGGCCTATGACGGCGAGAGTCGCTATTCCACGCCGTTTTTTCTTCACCCCAACCCGGATTTCCTGATCGCCACGCTGCCCAGTTGCGTGGGCGGGGGAAATCCCAACAGGTATCCGGAGCCGATCAGCGCAGATGATTATCTGACTGAACGACTCATTGAGATCGGTCTGAAGTAGGGGGCTCGCGCGATGGTGTTGCCGACAGGTCGGCCAACGCGTTCTGGTAGCCCTGCAGGGTAATCTTTTCATCCTGCAACAGACGCTGTACCAATTGGTCGATATTGCTGCCGGCAGCTTCCAGTCGCTGGGCCTGTCGGTGCAGCTCCAGTACTGCCGCGGCCGTATCTACGCCCTTGGAGGGTGAATTCAGCCGACCACCGTCACGCGCCACCCAGTTCTCGAGTGTGCTGAGGGCTCTGTCGAAACGTTTCTGGCTGAGTCCGCCGCTGCGCTTGAGTGTCAGCAGTGCATAGTACTCCGCAAATCCCTCGGCCAGCCAGTCGGCGTCGTCGGCAGCGGAATGCAGGCCGGCCAGGTGGGCGAGTTCATGCAGCAGGGTGGAGGTGCCATTTTCACTGACCAACGGGCGATCGGTGTGCAGATAAATCGACGCTGGTGCTGACAGGCCGCCGCGCCACATGGAGCGGGGCGCGCCGACAATGAGAATCTGCCCGGGAAGATCGGGGAATACCCGGGCGAGCTCCGGCAGGGTCCATGCCAGGAATGCCAATGTGTCGAGCCGCCGGAAGCCACTGTTTTTTGGAGCGCTGATCACAATGTGCCGGCCGGCGATGGTTTCGCGGCGCGTGCCAAGTTCGCCGGCAATCAACCAGCCTGTGGGACGGTTGAAGCGCCTGGTGCCACTGATTTCTCTGGATTCTGTGCCCAGTGCGCCATAGCGCGATTCGAAACTCCAGTGCTCAGGTCCGCTCAGCGCCAGGCTGCTTGTCGAGATGCTGGACTCGAGTGCACGAACGATGGCAGGAGGGAACAGATCTCCGAGCCGCATGATCAACCAGTCGGGGGTATGGCGCGCGTCGAAGGTGGCCCCACGTGGGCTGTCAAGCTGCACGCGATAGACCAGACGGCCGCCGCTTGCCGGTGGTGTCCAGCGGATGCGGCCGTTTCTGAAGTTCGCCTGCCCGTCTGCGGAAACCACAGTGTAGCGATCTTCAGGCGCATTGAGATCGATGCTGCGCAACAGGGCTCTGGCTTGGCTGACGGTAATCGACGCGGTTGCCACGGGTTCGTTCACAGTGAACTGTGCGCCAAACTCCAGATGATATGCTTCAGCGCGCGTGGTATCAGTGGTGCAGCCGCTTAAGGCCAGACAAGCGAACATCAGACACCGCGTGAAAGGAGTGGCTTTGTGGGTCATGCAGTGGACAACCATAGTTTTCTTCAGGGGAACACTCTACTATTTTCAGCATTGTTAGTTTCTTCGAAGGATGACACATGCTGCAACCGGTACAACTTGGCAACAGCGGCTTACGGGCTTCCCGTCTTTGTCTTGGCACCATGAACTTCGGCGAACCCGGCCGGGGGCACCAGGGTGACTGGACGCTGGACATGGATGCCGCCAGACCGATATTCAGCGCTGCTCTGGATCGCGGGCTGTTTTATTTCGATTGTGCCGATATCTACGGCGTTGGCGCCAGCGAAGAGGTCGTCGGCGCGCTGTTGCGTGAGCTCGCATCACGGGATCAATATGTGCTGGCGACAAAGATAGCCATGCCCATGGGCGCGGGCGCTAATCAGGGTGGATTGTCGCGCAAGCATATCATGGAGGGGGTCGATGCCTGCCTGGGGCGGCTTGGGCTCGACTACATTGATCACCTTGTCATTCACCGGCATCCTCACGGTGTGCCCGGGCATGTTGCAACGCCTATCGAGGAAACCATGGAGGCACTGCATGACGTGGTGAAAGCTGGCAAAGCGCTCTATCTGGGTGCGTCGTCAATGTTTTCGTGGCAGTTTACCCAGCTGCAGATGACCGCCGAGCGGCACGGCTGGACTCGTTTCATTTCCATGCAGAATCACTACAACCTGGTCTATCGCGAAGAAGAGCGGGAGATGATTCCCTATTGTGCTGCAACCGATGTTGCGGTCATGCCCTGGTCGCCATTGGCGCGGGGCATTCTGGCTGGGGCGTATCAGGGTGGCTTCGGGGGCGGCAGCACCAGTCGTTCCACGGGCGGCGACCGCAATCGTACAGAAGCGCTCTACCACGGTGAGCACGTGTTTCCGGTGGCAGAACGGGTCATGGAAGTTGCTGACAGATACGGTAAGAAACCGGCGCAGATTGCGCTGGCGTGGGTGCTGAGCAAACCGGCAGTGCATGCGCCCATTGTTGGTGTCTCACGTATCGAACAACTCGAGCAGTTGGTCGAGGCGACCGAGATTCAGCTTGCAGAAGCTGATGTGCAATACCTGGAGGAACTGTACAGACCGGTGGAAAATCTTTTGTCCATCGGCTACTCGTAGTGTCCCGGCCGGAATAACCGCAAGCGCCCAGAATGATGGTGCAATCTTATTCAACCTGCTCCACCGGAATCTCCCGGGTGGGAATGTAGTGGGCCGGTTTTTCCCCGCCTTGCGCAGCGCGGGCGCGGGCCTGTTCGACGTCTTCCACGAGTTCCGCGCGATGAATCGCTTCCTTGTGATTGGCGGGCACCGGTTCACGGGCATTGGGCGGTGGATTGTTGCAGGCGTGGTAGTAACCGATCGGCGACTTTCTGCCTGAGGTGTCGGCTTCGAGGTTGAGATCGCGTTCGTTGGTGCCCGCCAGGGGTTCGCAGGCCACGCCGTCGATCATTTCCAGGTCCGACCACCAGCGCTTGCGCGGGTTGCGCCGCCCATAGCCGATCTTATCGTCAAGGTAGACCGCCAGAGGGACCAGCAGGGGTTTCAGCCAGCGCGCGCGAATGCCCAGCCAGGAGCCCACGCGATGGGTCAGCGCGCCATCGGCGGTAACCACCTTGTTGAGCGGGCAGGTTTTCATGCAGCGGCCGCACGCCGACCCCTTGGGGTTGGTGACCCGGTAACGGGTGCAGCGCTCTACGTCCGGCTTCCAGATCTCATAACCGTTGAACATGACCTTGTCGCCGAACGGAATGGCGTTGACCGGGCACTCCCTGGCGCATTTCAGACAGTTGTTGCAGAAATCCTGCAGGCCGAAGTCGATGGGTTTGTCGGGCTTCAGCGGTAGATTGGTGGTCAGGACCACAGATTTGAAGCGGGGCCCCACGAATGGATTGAGGACCAGTTCGCCGATGCGCGAAAGCTCACCCAGCCCCGCCCAGAGCACCAACGGGATCTGCAGCAGTTCACTGTCGGCATTGGTCTGGGCGCGCGCGTCGTAGCCGCGGCCGCGCAGGAATTCCGCCATCAGCCCGGCAATCTCGGCGCCGCGAATATAGCCGCGCATGGACTGGCACCCGGAGATCCAGTCGTCGCCGCTGGCGCCTTCCATGGTGTCGTAACCCTGGTCAATGAGCATGACCACGGCGTAGCGGTGTTTCATCTCTATGGGCTTGCCATCCGGTCCGTGCGAGTACCAGGCGTACCGCGGTATCTCACAGATGCCGGTGAGATTACTGCCCAGATGATAGCTCAGCGATTTGATGGCGCGACTGTTGCTGGTGGCGTCGTTGAGCTCCGGGTCCGGATCAGGGGAAGTTTCTCCGGCCTGATGTGGGACCAGGGCGCGCAACGGCTTCATGAGGCCGTCTGTCAGCGGATGCTTGAGGGCAAAGCGCGCAACTTCCCGCTGGGCTTTAGCGCCAAGATCTCCTGACCGCGCGCGAAAGAAAAATTCTGCCCGTTTGGGTACGCGGGGAACTTCATCGTCGAGTATCAGTGTTGTGGGCCGGTCGACGCGTTTGACCTGTTCCATGGGATACTGGCTCAGGTGCGAGGCGCGCCGCTGTTGGCGTCGCCGTTCCCGCCCGGATACGGCGCCGTTGACGCCCCACCAGTTGCGTAACGGGTTTAACGTCGCGTTGGTGGCCAGTGGCGTATCGGTGAGGAGCTCGTAGTTGGTGGTTACCACACTGCAGGCATAACGCTTGCCAATGAATGGACTGACCACCTGCACGCCACGCCGCTGGCCTACGCCGGCAAGTACGCTCAGGATCCCCAGATCAACCGAGGTGCTGTGCTCATCATGAAAAGTGGCGTTGAACCCCAGTGCGCGAATATGGCCGGCGATGGCAACGCCGATCTCTGCGGCACGCATTTGCGCGATGTGATGTTCGGCGTCCGCCAGCCATCCCGCAGCGAGATTGTCTGTTTCAGCAGCGCGGCCATACGCCACCCAGATGACGATCCCGTGAGTGTGCTGGTCGGTGTTCTGCGAGCGGTTCAACCAGGCATTGGCCGGAACCGCGCAGATGCCGGTATGGGCGGCATCGAGATAATAGGCTGCGCCCTTGATTTCTGCGCTGCGCGCTCGCAGATCGGCGGGCACTGCGCCGAGTGGCGCAATATCGGTGGATTGTGAACTGGTGATGATACCGTGGTATTTGAGCGCGGCTTGAGCCAGCGGTGTGCTTGCCGGCACCGGTATCGGCCCATGCGCAGCGCGTTGTTGCTCGGTGTGGGTGATTGACAAATCGGTAGTCAATGCCTCAAGTGGATAGGGGCCCGATTCGACGCCTCTGTTGAACCCCCTGTCACGTATCAGCATCGGTCCAGCTCCTCGTGTCGTAGCGGGTCAGCTCAGCACAGCCATGCCCAACAGGGCTGCGACAATTCCGGCCGAGCCGGCATTGCGGAAATCCCTGGTGCTCAATTCCTGCAGTCGCCCCAGTGGATCGGCGCCGGCGAAGGTGTCTTTGATGATGTTGTACTCGATGACCGTGGCGAACACGATGAAGCCGAAAATCGAACTGATCAACGCGATGCGCCCCAGCGAATCCAATGGCAGTAGTAGGACCAGCAGTATCAGTCCCAGCCAGGGCAGTACGTGGCCGCCATACGTCATCCAGTGGAACTGCTTACGGTCATTGCCTTCGTAGTCGAAGTCAAAGCGAAAGAAGCCCAGGCCTCTGGTCTGTCTGCGTGTAACGTCCGCACCGGCAGCCAGCGCCCCCAGGTAATGCCCCCACTCATGCAGGCGTGTCGCGATGATATAGCCGGCAAAGATGCCATTTGCCACAGCCAGGCCGAGGGCCAGCGCCAGATTCGTTACTACATGCCACGCATCTGCCGCAGCCCAGGCGGACAGTGCCAGCAGCACGACGGCGATGTCTCGCGTAAGCGTGCTGTACAGGCTGGATTGCTTCTCTGTCATGTCGTCCTCCTTACGCAATGCCTTTTTTACCGGCTTCCCGCAGCAGCGGTTCATACTCGGCAAAGGCAATTGGGTTGGTGGTTGCGCCGATCGTGGTACCTGCGTCTGTGGTCAACGTGTGACCGGTGGTATAGCCCGACTCGTCACTGGCCAGCCATAACGCGGCGTTGGCGACATCTTCAGCAACCCCGGGACGGCCTTTCAGCGGTGAATTTTGTGCGAGAATTTCCTTGGTCGCTTCAATAGCGGCGGGGTCTCCGGTTGAAACATCTGCCACCATGGCGGTCGCCATGCCGGCTGGCGCAATTGCGTTGACTCGAATGTTATGATGACATAGCTCTGCCGCCACGCCCTTGGTGAGGCCCACGATCGCATGTTTGCACGCGGTGTAGCAATGCGGACCCAGGCCGCCGAGTATGCCGGCAGTACTGGCCATGCTGATGATTGAGCCGGAGCCCTGGGGGGTCATTGCTCTTGCCGCATGCTTGCAGCCGTAGAACACGCCGTTGAGCAATATGTCGACGGTGAACTTCCATTCCTCTGCCGGGGTCTGCGAGATCGGCCCTACGGTGCCGACGATGCCGGCGTTGTTGTACATAATGTCGAGCTTGCCGAACTCTGCTACGGCGGTGTCGACCATGCGGGCGATATGGTCTTCATTGGTGACGTTGCAATCGACGTATATCGCGGCGTCGCCGAGTTCGTCGGCGATTGCCTGGCCGGCCTCCTGCTGAATGTCGCCGACGACTACTCTGGCGCCCTCAGCGACGAAACGTCGTGCTGCGGCCGCGCCGAATCCGCTGGCAGCGCCGGTAATCGCGGCAACTTTCCCTGCTAATCTCATGATTCCCTCCTCTTCAGTAACCTTGTGTTTTATCGATGATACCTGCTAGCGTCTCGCCGTGCGCGAATCGTTGCAGATTGGCGATGAAACGGTCTACGTTTCGCTGAATGCGATATTGACTGGCACCGGCAGTATGAGGCGTCATCACGACGTTGGGCAGGTGCCACAGTGCACTGTCGGCGGGCAGCGGCTCCCGCGGTGCAACGTCCAGGCCCGCGCCCCGTAAGTGACCGGACCGCAGAGCATCAACCAGGGCCTTTTCGTCGATGACCTCTCCCCGGGTTACGTTGACCAGATATGCCCCGGGTTTGACATGGGCCAGTGTGTCGGCGTTGATCATGTTACGGGTCGCCTGGGTCAGGGGGCAACATATTGCGACCACATCACTTGCGCCGAGCAGTTGAGGTAGCGCCGATGTGGGCTCGATAGTTTGCACACCGTCACCGGGCTCCACGGGGTCTTTATCGATTGCGCGTACCTGCATGCCGAAAGCAGTCGCACGCCGGGCCATGGCGCGACCGGTACCACCGAAGCCGATGATGCCCATGGTCAGGCCGGAAAGTTCGATTTCCTGCGCGCGAAGTTGCGGTCGTCTGTTCCATGCCTCAGCGCCCAGATCCCGCGCCGCGGCCAGCTGCCGGGTCAGCATGAGCAGGAGCCCGAAGCCGTGATCGGCGAGATGCTCGCCTACCAGACCTTTTTCGCTGGTGAGAACTACCGGACTGTTGATGAACTCCGGGTACATGAACGAGTCTACGCCCGAGGAAATCGACTGAACCCAGCGCAGCTTCGGGGCTGCTGCAAACAGTTGGAGCGGTACAATGCCGAGGATGACGTCGATGTCGCTGGCTTGTTGTAGTGCTTCGCGGTAATTGCAGACGAGCACGTGTGCGTTCTCGCCTGCGGCCATGCGCATTCGGTTCAGATCCTGCTCGGCGACCTCGCGCAGGGTCAGACCGGGAATGATCATGACCTTGAGGCCGGTCATTGTCGCAAGGCCGGTCACTGCAGTGTGACCACCACGGTGCCGATGTCCGGTTCGAAGGAACCGGAATATGTGCCTGCCGCGAAAGGAGTTTTGCCATAAGCGCCGGTAATGATGGGTTGACCGGGTTGCAATCGATGTCCGTATTCAGCGAGTGTGCGGGCCAGTATCGCCACCGATTCGAAATGCTCATCGATGTGCCCGGGGCTGGCGACACTTTCGATTTCTCCCGTTGCGTCGCGCAGAGTGACCACCATGCCGGCCAGCGTCTCTTCATCTGGTACCGGCGCCACATCGCCGACGACGATTCCCCAGTTCGACAAGTCGTCTGCTACCCGCAGGCCGGTATCGGCGCCGGGGGGTAGCCGTTTCTGGTTGATTTCGAATGCTGGTGCAACCCCTCGAGCAGCCGCGCGGGCGTTTTCCCTGGTAGCGCCTGCGCCCAGCGGCTTGTCCATTACGACACATAGTTCATTTTCCACCTGGCCCTTGTGCAAGAAGGCAAGTGGCAGGGTCGCGCCGCTTGGCTTGACGCGGTCTTTGAGGATGAAGCCAAAGGGACGAATGCCGTCCCCCATGCCGTTGCGGTTCGCGCCGGATGTCATGCCGATCTTCCAGCCGCCGAGTTCGTGGCCGGCATCGAGCCACCGCTGCAGCAGCGCAAGCTGTAGCCGCTGACCTTCTTCGAATGAGATGGTCGTGCCTTGCAGAGCGGCTTCGTGGCCGCCTGCCGGATCATTGTGGACACGCCACAGCACATCGACGATGTCGTTCATGTTGGTGAATAACCTGATACAAACGGGAACGGCAAAGCCTATCGAAATCGATGGCTGTTTTCCTCGGTTTTGATCTAAATCAATGCGTATCGATCTGCAGTTGGTACGTTCTGAGGCTCCTCTATCGCTCTAGAAGGGAGTAGCCCTATGTCCATATTCATCGAAGAAGACGCTCGTGCGCTCAAGAATGTGGGTATCAATGTACTGGTGCTGGTAGCTGTGGCATTGGCATTGATCGTACTGGCTATCGCGATCAGCTGATCGGCGGTTTTCTCAAGGGCGGCATCTTCCCGGCGACTCTTTCCCGGCAATGGCAATAATGTGACGCAGTTGGCATTAACTTCGCCAACTGTGCCTAAGATGAATGCAAGGAGTCGAAATACGGCGATTGACCGGGAGGATGAGATATGAGCTATCAGGCTAACTGGCTTGCTAAACGGCTGGAAGGGCGCTTGTTTGTCTATGAGGGGCAATTGTGCCTGGTGCTTGCTGTAGCAAGCGATATTGGGGTCGCACGCATCAGCCGCGGTAAAGGCCAGGCCGCTGAGGTGCTGGAATGGTCAACGGAAGACTTGTGCCATCGATTCCACGGGGGTTCAAACCTGATCCTCGATGGTCTCAACTCAGCTAAAACCTCGTCACGGGTTACTGAGCAAGACGATGGCTGGTATTTTCTGACCCGGGAGGGGCGCCGGGGTCCGTTGCCTGGCGCTGATGATGCCCGCAAAGCGTTACAGAGCTACATTCTTGAGTCCCAGACGGGGACAGACGTGGTAGAAGACAAACCTGCCGGCGAGTCGAAAAGAGCCCGCAGTACAGGGGTCGAACGCCGCCGGGGTTACCAGACAGCGGTGTTGGCCTGAACGGTTGATTTCCGGCAATCACTGGATTGCGCGCTGATAACGAATCAATGTAAGTTACTCCCTTCAATCATGGGGGGAACCGCATGGCCTATGCGCCGACTACGCGACCGATATACGATGCCGACAGCCACATCATGGAACTGCCGGATTTCCTGACGTCCTATGCAGACCCGGATCTGCGCGACGAGATTCCCGAAGTCAGTTACAGCGCATCGATCGTCACCGATGAGGAAGTCGCGGTGATCATGGAGCAGGGCGGCCGGCACAGTGATCGGCACATTGCTGAACAGATTGCCCTTGGTGATCAGTTGATCGAGAAATCCAAAGAGATTCAGGCGCTGGGTGCATTCAATAAGCAGGATCGCACGGTGGCCATGGATATGCTCGGGTTTACCAAGCAGTTGGTGTTTGCCACGCATAGCTTGAGGCTGCCGTTTCATCCGAGCAGTAAGAAACAACCGAAGGTCCGCTATGGCGCGGCACGTGCGCATAACCGGCACATGGTGGATTTTTGTGCCGATGACGAGCGTCTGATGGGCGTGGCAGCGGTACCCCTGGACGTACCGGAACTCGCCATTGCCGAAGCGGAGTGGGCCATTGAACAGGGCCTCGAGGCCATCTGGGTGCCCCATCGAGCGCCGATTGGCCACTCTGCGGGTCACGTTGATCTCGAGGGTTTCTGGGCCCGCCTCGCGGAAGCCGGTGTGCCATTTCTGCTGCACGTCGGTGGCGCACCACTGCAGGTTTCCGATGCCTGGGCCAATAATGGCCGGGCTCCAAGCCGGGATTGGGTGGGCGGCGGCGAAAACGTGCGTACCAAGGACGCCACAGTTCTTCATCAGCCCGCCGAAACCTTCCTGAGCATGCTGGTCATGGAAGGCGTGCTCGACCGCCACCCGACATTGCGGGGTGCGGTGGTGGAACTCGGTGCGGGCTGGGTGCCGGAAATGCTGCGTCGTCTCGACGCGGTGGCGAAGGTGTACAGCCGTTTCGATACCTCCGTACAGTTCTTGCGTCCGCCCAGTGAGCAGATTACCCAGCAGATGGGTTTCACACCCATGCACCACGAAGATGTGGGTAATATGATTGCTCAGTCCAATGCTGAGCTTTACCTGTTTTCCAGCGACTACCCGCACCTGGAAGGCACCCGCGACCCGATAGGCAGATTCGAACGTACGCTGCCGGAAGACGATGAAGGGGTGCGGGACCTGTTCTACGCTGAGAACTTCCTGCGACTGTTCCCTGAAGCGCGAGTGTCATGAATGGCGTGAGCCATGAGTGAAAAGTACGATGCAGTGATCGTTGGTGCGGGCTTCGGCGGTATCTACATGCTCTACCGGCTGCGCCAGCTGGGCATGACGGCGCAGGTTTTTGAGATGGGCGATAACGTTGGCGGCACCTGGTACTGGAACCGTTATCCGGGCGCTCGTTGTGACGCGGAAAGCCTGGCCTATTCGTTTTCCTTCTCGCCGGAACTGGAACAGCAGTGGGAGTGGACCGAACGCTATGCCACCCAGCCCGAAATTCTGCGTTACGCAGAGCACGTGACCGAGCGCTTCGATCTGCGTAAGGATATTCAGTTCAATCAGCGCGTTGCAGCGGCGCATTATGATGACGGTGCCAACGAGTGGAAGGTGCGCACAGAGCAGGGGCGCACGGTGCGCGGGCGGTTCTGCATCTTGGCTACCGGCTGCCTTTCCGTACCCCAGTTACCAGAAATTCCCGGCGTTGAGGATTTTGCTGGCGAACGCTACCAGGCGAGCCTGTGGCCTCCGCAAGGTGTGGATTTCAGCGGCAAGACCGTGGGGATCATCGGCACTGGATCGTCGGGCATTCAGGCCATTCCCGTCATCGCTGAACAGGCTGCCCATCTGCATGTATTCCAGCGCACGCCCAACTTCAGTGTGCCGGCGGCCAACGCGCCACTGGACGCCAGCTGGGTCGAATCGTTCAAGGAAAATTATCGCGAGCATCGGCGTTATCACAAGCTGGGGTTGAGTTCGGGCTTTGGCGACCTGGATATCGAGCCGGTGGAACGTGCCCCTGTGGCCGAATCCGCCGAGGGCATGTCTGATGAGGAAGTGGCCGCCATTCTCGAGCCCTACTGGCAGCGGGGCGGGGCGTTTTTTCTCAGCGCCTTTGCCGACACGCTGATGAATCCTGAGACCAACCGCAAGGTGGCGGACTACGTTCGTAACAAGATCCGGGCAAATGTACGTGATCCTCAGGTGGCCGAAACCCTTTGCCCTGAGGATCATCCCATCGGCACCAAACGCATCTGTGTGGATACCGGCTACTACGAGACCTACAACCGTGACAACGTTTCGCTGGTCGACGTACATGCTGATCCAATAGAAAGCATTACAGCGCAGGGTCTGCGCACCTCCATGGCACAGTACGAATTCGACGTGCTGGTTCTGGCTACGGGTTTCGATGCCATGACCGGTGCGTTGCTGGGCATGGATATACAAGGCCGCGAAGGCCAGCAGCTGTCGGATAAGTGGCGGACTGGACCGCGTACTTACCTGGGCATCAGTATGGTGGGGTTCCCCAACCTGCTGACGATAACTGGCCCCGGAAGTCCCTCGGTGTTGAGCAATATGCTGGTGAGTATCGAGCAGCATGTCGACTGGATGGTGGCCTGTATGGAGCATATGCGTGATAAAGGGTTGAGCACTATCGAGCCCGACGCTGCAGCAGAAGATCAATGGGTAAACCATGTCAACGAGGTGGCGAACGCTACTTTGTTTCCCCAGGGCGGGTCCTGGTACCTGGGGGCCAACGTGGCCGGTAAGCCGCGGGTGTTCATGCCCTATGCGGCAGGCGTAGGAGCGTATCGGGAAGTGTGTGACGACGTAACCGCAGACGATTACCGGGGTTTTGTGTTCGCCTAGAAGGTGGGAAGAACACGGCGGCGCTGCAGATCGCGCAGCCAGTGACAAAAGCTCGCTTCGCTATTGTAGGTTTCGGTGAACCCCGCCTGCTTGATCTTTACTGTGCTGACGAATACCGGAGCGGGGGATTCGTGCGTGCCGGCGGCAAAGCACAGGTCGGCGTAGTGGTGAGATTCGCCCAGCAGATTTTCCAGCGATATGTCGCGCAGGTCGTAGGCGTGTATGATCGCGTCCCACACTTGTGACTTGTCGCTGAGATATTCGGCAACGCTCGACGGTTCATCTTCACCGACCGCCACGCCCAATGCGGCGGCCAGCGCGGGCCACATGTCCCGCCACATGAACACCTCACCGTTGGTCAGATTGTAGGTTTCGCCGGCCGCGACAGGGTTGATGGCGGCCCAGACACAGGCATTGCCGACCAGCCGCGCATCCACCGCTTCCCAGACCCAGTCGGCGCCGCCAGGGTAGCTGAAAGGTTTGCCTTCGAAATGCCGTATGGCCGCATAGGCGCCGATCACGGGTGGCAGATTCATGACCACGCCATGATTGGGGCCGACGATGAGTTGCGGACGCAGAATGGTGTATTCGAATCCGCTCTGCACGGATTTGTCGGCAATATAATCCTCGTGCAGCCAGTAGAAGTTGGGGTGTTCCACCCGAAGCTGGGACTCCCGCGCGGGCACGCGCATGGGGCGCACGGCGCTGCCGTAAGCCTTGGTGCCCTGCAGAATAGTGACGTGCTTCAGGCTGGCATGATCGCACAGAGGCTCGATCAGATTCCGCAACATGTGGCCGTTGGTTTCGATCTGATGCGGATCCGACCAGCCTTCGATGAGCCCGGGCATTTCGTATACAGCGGTATAGACAACGTGCGAGATGTGGCCGAGCTGCTGGCAGGCGGCAGCGCAACGTTGCGCGTCACGCAGGTCCAGAGCGATGTGCTCGAACGCGCCTGCGTCGATCAATTCCGGCTTTCGCCGCGACGCGGCAACGACCTGCCAACCCGCCCGAATAAAGGCGTTGGCGGCTGCGGTTCCTACCAGCCCGCTGGCGCCGACGATCAGTACGGTGGATATGCTCATGGCTGGCTACTCGGCGGCAATCTCCGGGTAATCGGGTTGCCACAGATCGTAGCGCAACCGCGCTTCGATTTCTTCCGCGCTGGCATTGGCTAAGCCGCGTTCGATGGCCTTGTTGGCAACCGCCCGGGCGACGCTCCTGGTGACCAGGCGCAGGCGCGAGATGTCCGGGTACAACATGCCGGCGGCCAGTTCTTCGTCTGCCACCGCATCGGCCACGGCGTGGGACGCCGCGGTGACCATGTCATCGGTCACCACCGTGCTGTTGCAGAGCAGGGCGCCCAGGCCGAGGCCCGGGAAAATGAAGACGTTGTTTCCCTGGCCGATGCGGAAGGTGTGCCCGCCATGTTCCACCGGCTCGAAAGGGCTGCCGGTGGCGACCAGCGCGCGCCCTTCGGTCCACTTCAGCAGATCGGCAGGCGTTGCCTCGGACAAGGCCGTCGGGTTCGAGAAGGGCAGAATGATGGGCCGCTCGCAATTGTCCGTCATGCTGCTGGTAATGGCTTGGGTGAATGCGCCGGGCTGGCCGGAAGTGCCGATGAGCACCGTCGGTTTGTACTTTTCTACCACGTCTTCGAGATGTCGCGCGGCCGGATCGGTCAGCCCGTACTCTCGGGCCAGCGCGCTTTCCCAGGCCAGTTCCACCTTGTAAGCGTCGCTGGGCGGCTGATCATCTACCAGCAGGCCGCGGCTGTCGAGCACTGCCAGGTGCCGGTGAATGTGTTCCAGGGTCTGCCCGGACTCGGCCAGCGCCGCTTTAATCTGCCGGGCAATACCCAGTCCTGCGGCGCCCGCGCCATGAATCACGATCCGCTGATCTTCCAGCCGGGTGCCGGCGATACGCAGCGCGCTGAACAGGCCGGCCAATGCAACCGCGCCGGTGCCCTGAATGTCGTCGTTGAACGAGAGAATGTGGTCTCTGTGCTGTTCGAGAATCTGCAGAGCATTGTCTTTGCGGAAGTCTTCCCATTGTAGTAATGCGCTGGGGAAGACACCGCGCACTGCATCAACGAATTCGCTGATGAACTCCCGGTACTCGTCACCGGTCAGGCGGGGCTGGCTCCAGCCCAGATAAAGCGGGTCTTTAAGCAGTGCTTCATTGTTGGTGCCGATGTCCAGGCTGATGGGCAGGGTGTCTCCCGGAGGGATGCCCGCGCCGGCTACGTACAGCGCCAGTTTGCCCACGGATATTGCCATACCGCCGGCGCCCTGGTCGCCGATACCCAGGATCGACTCGTTGTCGGTAGCAACGATCAGGCGGATGTCGCGATCGCCCATGGCATTGCGCAGCACTTCGGCCAGGCGCCCTTTCATGCTGGGGTCGAGCCAGATGCCGCGGCTGCGCTGGAAGACCAGACTGAAGTTCTGCGTGGCGAGCCCCACCGTTGGCGTATAGACGATGGGCATGTATTCGGTCATATGATCCATGAGGACCCGGTAAAACAGGTGCTCGTTGCGATCCTGCAGCGCTGAAAAGCCCACGTACTTGTCCAGCGGCTCGGTCAGACGCCGCAGTGACGCATGGGCGCGCTGGGCCTGCTGTTCAAGAGTGTTCTGCTGCGGGGGGATCAGGCCATGCAGGCCTAACTCGTCTCGTTCCTGCGCATTGAATGCGCTGCCTTTATTGAGCAGTGGGTCCTGTATGACTGCCAGACCCCGCTTTTTGGTCTTTATGGCAGGGTAGCCGGATTCGTCGGGCATGGATCGCTGATCTCTAAGTATGGGTAGGATAGATATGCGCGCGGATCATACATGCTTGGGGTGGTGATTGCTGCGTCCTGAAACAGTGCTCTTCGATATAACTGCGGGCTGTTTGCCTATTGCGATTGGTTATTATAAAAAAATCTAAAAATAGGTATAAATAAATCCAGAAGTAATAACCCGATAGGTCGTCACAGTCATGACTGCAAAGCTGCCCCAGGATGGGTCCCGGGAAGCCCGGGCGCCAGAAACCATGGATCTTGTTTCAACCAATGAGCGTTTTGAGCGCATGTCAGCCGCACAACGCGTTGAATGCGCGATGGAAATTCTACCGGGGCAGGCCATATTGTCGTCTTCTTTTGGCGCACAGGCGGCTGTGAGTCTGCACATGGTGACTCGGGTAATGGCCAACATACCTGTGGTGCTCATCGATACCGGGTATCTGTTTCCGCAGACCTACGCATTCGTCGATGAGTTGACCGACAGGCTGAAGCTCAACCTAAAGATTTTTCGCAGTTTGCGCAGCCCTGCCTGGCAGGAGGTGCGTTATGGTCAACGCTGGTTACAGGGGCGGGAGGGTATCGACCGCTACAACCACGACAACAAGGTGGAGCCCATGCAGCGGGCCCTGTCGGAACTCGCCGTAGGAACCTGGTTCAGCGGCGTGCGGCGGGATCAGGCGTCATCAAGACGCGACACGCCCTTTATCAGACAAGCGGATGGGTACTATCGAGTGGCGCCTATTGCTGACTGGTCAGATCGAGATGTGTTTGACTATCTGCGCCAGAACAGGCTGCCCTATCATCCGCTGTGGGAACAGGGCTATGTATCAATTGGTGATGTCCATACCACCAGGGCACTGCATGAGGCGGAGTCCGAGGAGCAGACGCGCTTCTTTGGTCTCAAGCGGGAGTGTGGTCTGCACGACGTCCTCTAGGGGTAGCGCGGCTTGAAAGCCAGCAGCACGTTGCCGCCGGTCTGGCCGAACATGCCGTAACCGGAGCTGACGTATAGTGTCCCGTTCGCTGCGGTGATCGATGCATTGTCAATTGCGCCGCCGATACCCGGGACGCCGTTGACGCCCTCAAAGGCGCGCGCGGTATCGTATTTGAACAGCACTTCTCCGCTGGCCGCATCGAATACATTGATGTATCCGTCCAGGCTGCCCTGGGCGACCACCCCGCCGATGGCCAGGGTGGCTGCGGAAAAGCCGTAGAGGTAGTTGCAATAAGGCTGGCGCTGGTCGCGCCCTTCACAATCCGGCTGGGTGCGGTGCTCCCACACCAGCTCGCCGCTGTTTACGTCCAGTGCATACAAACCGGGCTGTGGAACAAATCCGGGGCGTGGCCTTCCCGGGTCACTCAAGCCGGCAAACACGCGCTTGCCGTCGAACGCCATGCCCCAGTGAATGCCGCCGTTGGCGGTGCCGCGGCCGTTGTTCCAGTGCCATAGCAACTCGCCGTTGTTGTCCGGGTCGAGCGCCCAAACATCAGAGGACTTCTGGCCGGCAAGCAGAATGTCCCGGCCATCGCTGCGCTGGGCAACAATCACCGAAGCGCCGAAGTCCACATCGCGCTGCACGCTGGTTTCCGGCGGACAGTTTGGACCGGGCTCGTCGCGCCGGCATGACGACAGGAAGATATCGTTGGCGGTGGCCTGGAACGACCAGCGGATGCGGCCATCTTCGAGATCTATGGCAACAATGGCGTCGGTATTGCGATGGGCGGGCTCGGACGTGGCTTCGCCGGTGCCGACGTACAGCAGACCCCGCTTCAGGTCGATCGCCGGGGAGGTCCATACCGGCGCACCGGATGGCCCCCAGATCATCTGGCCGTCGCCGCGGTCGCGCACGGGCTGCGCATCGGGCATGGTGTGGGTGAGCCAGATCTGCTCGCCAGTGTTGGCGTCCAGGGCTGCCACGGCGCCATGGGAGCGGCAGCAAATGTGCTCGGGCTGGGCGCCTACCATGATCTCGAATTGAGAAATCGACGCGTAGATCCTGTCACCCACCAGTTGCGGCGTGCCGGTAATGATCGTTTCCGGGAACAGCTTCAGATCCGCGCGCCATATGCCCTGCCCGGTAGTTGCGTCTACCAGATGCACACCTGGCCGGGATGAACCTCCGCCGAGTGGGTTGCGGTTGTCGTTAGTATGAGCAGTATTGCTGCAAGAGTGGGTGCTCGATGATGCATGGATTCGCCTGGACGCCGGCCCGATGAGTCAAGTACAGGAAGATATGTTATATATGTTCGGGTTGCCAGATTGACTGAACAGGGGGTATTGAGACATGGCAGACTTCGATTTGGTGATCCGCAATGGCCTGCTGGTCGACGGCACCGGCGAGCCTGGTCGTGTGGCAGATGTTGCGGTGCAAGGTGGCCACATCGCGGCACTGGGTAGTGTAGAGGGAACGGGCGCTACGGAAATCGACGCCAGCGGCCAGGTTGTGGCACCGGGTTTTATCGATATTCATACCCACTTCGATCCGCAGTTGTGCTGGGATGCTCACGCCACGCCCTCCATGGAGCATGGCATCACCACGATTGTGACCGGCAACTGTTCGCTGAGTCTGGCGCCCATACGCGGTCGTGCCGGCGCCGATAAGATCGTGAGCTTGTTCGGGGTCATCGAAGACATAAAGAAGCGCACGTTTGATGAGGCGGTACCGTTTACCTGGGAGAGCTTCCCGGAATATCTGCAGCATGTAAGTGCTGATCTGGGTATCAACGTCGGCGCACTGATCGGCCATTCCGCTCTGCGCCTGTATGTCATGGGTGAAGCGAGTCAGCAGCGCGCAGCAACCGCCGGAGAGATCGAGCAGATGTGTGCTCTGGTGGAAGAATCCATGGCGGCGGGCGCGTTGGGAATCTCAAGTTCCTATGTGGATATCGATGAGAAAGGGGACCCTGTACCCAGCCAGTATGCCGAGCTCGATGAGAAGGTTGCGCTGGCGCAAGCCATGGCGAAAAGTGGCCGGGGTATCTGGCAGATCGTGCCTTATTTCCCGGATCTGCAGAAAGAACTGGAAAACATTCGTGAGCTTGGCGAGATCAGCCTGGCCGCGGGTATACCCTGTTCACTGCAGCCGGTACTGAGTTCGCCGACTTCACCCCACGCCGAAGAGATCATTGCAGCACTCGAAGAGCAGCAAGCGCGAGGCGCCAGGGTTTACGGCCAGGTTATGCCACGCTGTTTCGATCTGAATATGCGCCTTTCTGAAACCAGTATGCTGCTTTATGCGCTGCCGCAGTGGAAGGCAATCATGGATCTGCCGGCGGACCAGCGTGCCGAGCAGTTCATCGCCCAGCGTGAAGCGCTGGTGGCGGAAATGAAGCAGGCCCAGGGCATGAGCGGCGCGCTGCCTTTCCTGACCGTGGGTGACGCACCGTCTGAAGCCAATGCGGACTACCGTGGTCGCAGTCTGATGGATATTGCGCAGAGCGAAGGCAAACAGCTGGGCGAAGTGATTCTCGACATTGCCCTGGCGGACGATCTTGAAACGGAGTTTCAGCTCAAGAATGTCATCAATGCGGACAAAACCGCGGTCGCAAGTCTGATTGATCATCCGCTGTGTCACTTCGGCGCTTCTGACGCCGGTGCGCATATCACGCAGTTCTGCGGCACCGGTGATACCAGCCATCTGCTGGAACACTATGTGCGGGAAACGGGTCAAATCACCCTGGAACGGGCGGTGTATCGCATGACCGGTGAGGTCGCCCGGGATTGGGGGCTGCATGACCGGGGTGTGCTCGAGATCGGCAAGGCGGCAGATATCGTACTGTTCGATGCGCAGCGGGTGTCTGTGGGCGCGGAAGAATTCGTCGAGGACTTTCCCGGCGAAGCCAGACGCTATGTGCGACGCTCCAGCGGCTACCGTGCTGTGTTCGTCAACGGTAAGTTGGCCTACGACAATGGTGACTATACGGCAGCCCGGGCGGGGAGAATCGTATGACTATCACAGCAGATATCGTGGTACGAACGTGCGCGCGCCAGGAGATCGAATATCTGCGTCGTCTGTACGCCAAAGCCACTGATTTGATTGGCACGGGTAAGGCGGAGGCGGTGGCCGAAGGCACGGCGATTTATGAACAGATATTCACACCCGACGTGTCCGTGCGCACGGTTGGTGGTAATAGATCGTTGGAAGCGACCGGCCCTCATGCCTGGGCCGACGTCGTGCAGAAAGCCCTGGCGGATTACACCTCCACCCAGCATCTGATCGGTACGCAACTGGTCGATCCGCTTGAGCTTGAAAGCAATGTCGACGGAGCGCTGCAGACGGGGTTGGCGCGCCTGGAAAGTTACCTGCAGGCCTGGCACGAACACCACGACGGCACGGTATATGTCTTCCTGGGCACCTATGAAGATTATGTGCGTTACGATCCGGCCAGTGGTTGGCAGATCTACAATATGACGCTCACCCAGACTTCAAGCGAGCAACGGGAAATGGGCACGCTTTAAGCTTTAGGTGACCCGGAGTATGCGCTTGGGTTTCAGCCGCCTGCACGAAACGCGTAGAGGGCTCGGCCCCTCGCACAAAGCTGGCCGTCACCGTCGCTGATATCGACCTGCACTGAACACAGCTGTCGGCCCCGCTTGATGACGTTGGCCGTGGCGAAAACTTCTTCGCCCTGGGCCTGACGCATGTAGGTAATGCCCAGGTCGGCGGTCCCGGCCGGGACTTCCCCGTCGCGCAGGTTGGCGAAAATTGCAACCAGCATGGCAATGTCCACCATGCTGGCCAACACGCCCCCATGCACGCTGCCGCCGATGCCGGCCGGGGTCTGCTCATTCTTGCTCAGCTTGATTCTGCCGTAACCGTCACCATGCTCGACCAGGGTCAGGCCCAGATACTGATGGAAGGGCATGGAATCAAAACTCGCAATGAACGTCTCGCTGGGTCTCAGCGTTGTTGCATGCTCGGTTTCTTCTGTCAATTGTTATCCTTGTCCGGCCCGTGGATGCTTTCAGCCAGGCTGCTATATTTAAAGAGGAAGGCTTCAGTGGAAGCCTTGGCAATATCTTAATGCCAGCAGGCGAAAAAAGCTCAAGGAAGAGAAATGGCTCCCACTCAAAGCAATCAGATCTCCATGCACGATACGATCAAGGCTCTGTATTGCACTAAATCGTATCAGCTCGCGTCGCGCGAGGTCATAGCAGGTAGCGAAGAGCCGCGCCTGTGTACAGAGGCTTTTGTCGATGCGCTGGTGAAGCATGGTTACTTCGCCTCCGAGCTGAGCTACGCCGAGCTTTACTGGCTACCCTACTGCATGCAGGTATGCTGCACCGGTGAAGGCCGGTTTCCCGAAAGTGGTGATTCCGCCCCTATTGCCGGCGTGCATCTGATTGAAACGTTGGAACGACGCTGGGGCGCACGACCTTATTCCGGTGTTCTGAAAGATCTGGTTGGCTGCTTTTTTGAACGCTGGGACGGCGCCGGCATGCCCCGCGGGTTGGCGGGTAAGCGCATTCCGCCGGTGGCTCGAATTGGTGCAGTTCTGGGTACCTATCTGGACAACCTCGATGGTTCGGCCAGCATGGGCAACCACATTGCTTCGATGGAATTGGTGTTTGCAGATCGTAGCAGACGTCTGGATCCTGCGCTGGTGGACATCTTCGGTTCGCTCGATCGTACGCTGAGCGGCAACGTTTCCGGCCGTTATGGCCGGCTATGTGCTTGATCTATCGTTACGGGTAAACGTAGGTTGCCGCGAGCCCCAGTGGAATGCCCAGCCCCCAGTACACTACCAGCAGAATGCTCCATCCCACCAGTAGCGTTACCGAGTAAGGCAGCATCATCGCGGTCACGGTGCCGATACCGGTACTACTCGCCCAGCGCTGGCAGTACGCCACAACCAGTGGGAAATATGGCATCAGTGGTGTGATGATGTTGGTTGAGGAATCTCCAACGCGGTACGCTGCCTGGGTCAGCTCCGGTGACATTCCCACCTGCATCAGCACCGGTACGAACACCGGCGCCAGCAACGCCCATTTACCCGATGCAGAACCGACCAGCAGATTAACCAGTGCCGTCAGCCCGATGATGCCGATGAGAGTCACCGATCCGGGTAGCGCCAGCGCCTGCAGGAGGTCGGCGCCTTCAACAGCGAGCAGGGCACCGAGATTTGATTGGCCGAAGGCGTAGGTAAACTGGGCGCAGAAGAAGATCATGACCAGGTAATACGACATGGTGGTCATGCTTGCGGTCATACCGGCGATGATGTCGCGGTGATTTTTTACGGTACCCGCCATGTAGCCGTAGATGGTTCCGGGAATGATGAACAACAGAAAGATGAGCGGCACTATGGATTGCATGATCGGTGCCGAAAAAGCGGTCAGGTCGCCGTTGGCCGCACGTAGGGGTGAGTCTTGCGGGTAAAGCGCTGCGATTAACAGGCCGATACCGACCACCATCGCCAGCAGGGCGGCGTTCAGGGCGCGTCTCTCGGTGGCTGAAAGGCCTTCAACCTGGGACGCGGACTCATCCTGCCCGTCCAGTTGGGTGTTGCGCAGGCGTGGCTCGACGACTTTGTCGGTAAGATACCAACCCACCGCTACCACGAAAATGCAGGAAACGCTGGTGAACAACCAGTTACTCAGCGGGTTCACCTCCCGTGCCGGGTCGATAATCTGGGCCGCCTGCTGCGTGAAACCTTGCAGCAGCGGGTCGATGCCCGAGGGAATGAAGTTGGCGCTGAATCCGCCGGATACGCCGGCAAAGGCACAAGCGATACCGGCCAGCGGATGGCGCCCGGCGGCATAGAATATTATGCCGCCCAGAGGTATCACCAGCACATAACCTGCATCGGCGGCAGTATGACTGATAATCGCCACCAGCAGCAGCATAGGGGACAGAAAACGCTGGGGTGTTACCGCAAGCAGGCGCTTCAGGCCGGCATTGATGAAGCCGGTCTGTTCCGCCACGCCGACCCCGAGCATGGCCACGAGAACCACCCCCAGCGGCGCAAAGCCAGTAAAAGTCTTGACCATGCTGGCCAGAAACATTGCCAGGCTGTCGCCAGACAACTGGTTCTGCACGCTGAGCTGGCGGGCGCCGTCCAGCGACGGTACGGTGAACTCATATCCGGAGAATGCCCAGGAAGTGAGCCATACCACCAGCATGGCGTACAGAAACAGCAAAGCGGGATCCGGCAGCCGGTTCCCGAGTTGTTCTACCGCGTTGAGAACCCGATAGGTCGGGCGCCGGTCAATCCGCACCAATACGCACCGTAAAAACGTCGCAATCAGCACCGTGCAGTACGCCGTTGGCGGTGGAACCGAGCAGCAGCCCCAGGCCGTGTTTGCCGTGTGAGCCGAGCACGATCAGTTCGGCGTCGATGGCCGTAGCCTGGTTTTTGATCGCTGTCGCAGGGGTGCCAAATACCACCAGGGTGTTTGCCGGTTGCAGGTCGTGCGCCTCGCACAGCCTGGACAGGGTTTTTTCTACACTGGCTTTTGCCTGACGTTCAAAGTCGATAGCCGCGGCGGCCAGGCCCGCCACTTCAATGCCGGTGTAGGCGTAGGTGAGTGGCCGTACCACGGTGATGAGGCTCAACGTGGCGTCGTTTTTCTGCGCGATGAGCATTGCTCGGGCCAGGACATCTACCGCTTCTTCGGTCACGTCTACCGCTACCAGGATGTGCCTGTAGTTGCTCATCATTGATCCTCGGTGGAGCTTTCTTCCGGTACGAACAAGTATACGCCAACCCGCACGAAAGAGTGGTCGATCGGCTCACCCGCCGCTACGGACTCGGGGATGGGGTTGCTCACCGGCGGTACGGTCTTCAGAAATGCTGCGATAGCGCGCAGATCGCGATCTTTCAGCAGCGCGTAGTTGGGCCATGGCATGACGGTGTTGGCCTGTTTGCCGTAGTGATCCATGCCGGTGCGCAGCAACTTCACTATTTCCTGTTCGCCCCATTCGCCCAGACCGGTCTCTTTGTCGGAAGTGAGATTGGCGGGAAATACCAGCCCCGGCGTGGTGTCGCCGTCTTCTGCCGTATAAGCCACGCCGATCCTCGAGCCGGCCAGCCATTTGCCATGGGCGTCGCCGAGCAGCGCGCCTTCGGTATGACAGCCGCCACAGCCGATAATGGTAGTCAGGTATTCGCCGTGTTGCACCCTGTCTTGAGCATCGTCTATGGCAAAGCTCTTGCCACAGCAGATTGCTACGCTGCACAGCAGTGCAAGGCGCCTTTTCGTGGATGTGCGCCTTGCGGTTCTGTTGGGACTGGTCACGATCAGATTCCTTTCTAAGTGCTACGGGTCTCAGCGTTACCGGTCGCTGGCGCTGCTTGGTGATGGTTCGATGCTGACATCCGCTTCAGCGTCGATGCTTAGAATACCACGGCGCACCTCGTCCATGGTGGCATGAACCCGGTGCAGGGGTAGTTCACCGTCCAACAGGAGTTCCAGTTGAATCACAGAGCGCTGCCCTGAGCGCCAGGAGCGAAGCTGGCTCAGGCCGGCCACTCCGGGCACCTGCAGCGCGCATTTGATTATGCTCTGCCGCTCTGTTTCGGGAAGCTCTTCATCCATCAGCAGGCGCATCGCAGCCAAACCGACCCGCGCGGCACTCGTCAGTACCAGTATGCCAATGGCCGCGCCAAACAGGCCATCTGCACGGATGAACCCGAGCTGAGCCAGATACAAAGCCGCCAGCGTAGCGAGGTTGGTCGCGATATCGGTAACGTAATGTAGCGAATCCGCGCGAATCGCCGTGGACCCCGTTTGCGCGACCACGTAGCGTTGAAAAATCACCAGCGCCAGCGTCACAACCGTAGCCACGCCGATGATCCAGATTCCCTGACTTACACTGCTCAGCTCTTGCGGTTCCAACAGCCGCGAGCCAGCCTGAACCAACAGAAAAATCGCTGACCCGGTGATGAACATTGCCTGCAGCAACCCTGCCAGCGCCTCCGCCTTGCCATGTCCGAATCGATGATTTGAATCAGGCGGCTTCAGCGAATAATTTACTGCCGCCATATTGGTCAGCGAGGTGATGGTATCCATCAGCGAATCGAGCAGCGACGCAAAAATACTCACCGACCCGGTAACGAACCACGCAAACGCCTTCGCTACCACCAGTCCGCTTGACACAGCAACCGAGGCCCGCGTGGCAGACTTCAGCAAAACCTTCGCATCACGCTTCTTGGTCATTCCCGAACGTATATCAGAAAACCAAAGCCAATGTCATATCGCCGGGATCAGGCGATACGACTCTTCTCGAACAAGCCACCAACCAAGGCCACCGAGCAGGCCGAGTTATGCGTACCTCACGGGTATTTTGATGTATGCCTGTCCGTTGTCCTCGGCTGGGGCGAACGCACCGCCGCGCATGTTGAACTGTACTGATGGGTACAACAGACGGGGCGCTGCCAGGTCCTTGTCGCGGCAGACGCGGAACTCCACGAACGTCGCTTGATCGATGTCGTCGTTGATATGGATGTTCTGCGCACGCTCCTGGTCCACGGTTGTCTGGCAGGCGAAATCGCTACGGGTTGCCGTGCCGTAGTCGTGGCACATGTACAGATTGGTAGCGCCCGGCAACGCCAGGATCTTCTGAATTGATGCGTACAGCTGATCGGCGTCGCCGCCGGGGAAGTCCGTGCGGGCAGTACCGTAGTCGGGCATGAACAAGGTGTCGCCGACGAAGGCATTGTTTTCCATGAGGTAGGTGATGCACGCGGGGGTATGCCCCGGTGTGGCCAGTACCTTGATGGAACTGGCGCCCAGAGGTAGTTCATCACCCTCGTTCAGCAGGCGGTCGAACTGGCTGCCGTCCGTCGGGAAATCCGGACCGGCATTGAACACTCCGGAGAAAATCTCCTGGACCCGGGTAACTGCGGCGCCAACCGCGACGGTGCCGCCCAGCTGTTCCTTGAGATATTGAGCCGCGCTCAGGTGGTCCGCATGGATATGAGTTTCCAGCAACCATTCGACCTGCAGTTGCTGCTCACGGACAAACGCCACGATCTGGTCTGCATTGGCGGTGGTGGTGCGGCCGCTTACGGGGTCGAAATCCAGTACCGTATCAATGATGGCAGCTGCGCCGCCGGCTTCGCTGACCACATAGGAATAGCTGAATGTAGCAGGGTCGAAAAACGGCGTCACGGTCAAGCTCATGGGTACTAATCTCGCTCAGTTAGCTTGGCATTAATCGATATAACAAAATAATATATATATATAACCATATGAACTATAGCATCAGGATGGCGCGTTGGCAATGTGAATACGGGCGTCATGTGGCGCCCATCGCGGATTTGCGGACAGGAAATAGAGGGTGTTCAGGGACGCTTGAGTATGTTCAAGTTTGTGATGTTCGGGGTTGCCGCACCGCATGAGTTACAAACCCAGCACCGCCTTGGCGATTACGTTTCGTTGAATTTCGTTGGAGCCGCCGTAAATGGTCGAAGCTCTACCGAAGTTGTAATCGCTGACTGCGGTGACCGCGTAGTCCGGGCCGGGCGACGGTTCGTTGCTTTGCAGGCGAATCTGCTCCAGTTCGAAGGGTAGAGCATAGTGGCCGACGGCCTCCGCGCGCAGTATTTCCAGGGCCTGTTGGATTTCGGTACCGAGAATCTTGAGCATGGAGGACTCTTCGCCGGGATTGCCGCCGCCTTCCAGTGCCGCGAGCAATCTGGATTCGACCTGGGCCAGCGCTTCGAGACGGATTTCCGTAGCGTTGAGTCGGGATGTGAAATCGGTATCTTCGGCAAGGCTTCCGCCATTGCTGTTGGATTCTTTTGCGCTGATATCGCGCAACGCGTCGACCGCACGTCGCGAAGAGGCAACACCGGCGATGCCGGTGCGTTCATGGCCGAGCAGGAATTTCGCATAGGTCCAGCCCCGATTTTCTTCACCAATGCGATTACCGACGGGTACCCGCACATCGGTGAAATAGACCTCGTTCAGGTGGTGCAGGCCGTCGATGGATACTATGGGTTTTACCTCAATGCCCGGCGTGGACATGTCGATCAGCAGAAAGCTGATGCCCTGCTGGGGTTTGCCTTCAGCGTCAGTGCGCACCAGCGCGAAGATCCAGTCCGCTTTGTGGGCATTGGTGGTCCAGATTTTCTGGCCGTTGATAACGTATTCGTCGCCGTCGCGTACTGCACGGGTTTTCAGTGAGGCCAGGTCGGAGCCGCTACCTGGTTCTGAGTAGCCCTGGCACCACCACACGCTGCCATTGAGTATAGGCGGCAGGTGCTGCTGTTTCTGTTCTCCGTTGCCGAATGTATAGATGACCGGGCCTACCATGCTGAGGCCGAACGGCATGATCATGGGCGCGCCGGCCAGGGCGCACTCGTTGGCGAAGACATGCTTTTGCGTTTCGCTCCAGCCGGTGCCGCCGAATTCCACGGGCCAGCCCGGCGCAATCCAACCTGCGTCGTACAGCTTCTTGTGCCAGAGACTGCCCTCCTGGCGGCTGATGCCGAAGCCCAGCTGGCTGGCTTTGCGCAGTTCGGGGGTCAGTTCACGGCTGAGAAAGTCGCGGACCTCATTGCGGAAGTTTTCTATGTCAGTCATGCTTGTTCCTGAAGCTCAAATCGCGTTGCGCAATGCCGTATGCGGGAACTGTAGTGTTAGTCCCCTGGCAAATGGAGCTGCCGCCAGTGGCATAACCGAAGTTTACAGGAGATAGGAGTTTAGAGGAGCCAGATGAAAGGTATCGTCATTCGCCTGCTGCTGAACGTGCTGGGTATCTGGGTAGCTACGGCGATTGTGCCGGGTATCGATACCGCCACCCGGGGCGCTTTAGTGTGGGCTGCTGTTTCGCTGGGTCTGGTGAACGCGTTCATACGTCCCGTCGTCGTGTTGTTCACTTTTCCCATTACCCTGTTGACCCTGGGGTTGTTCCTGGTGATCGTCAACGCCGCCATGTTGCACCTGGTGGCATGGTTTGTAGAGGGCTTCGAGGTGGCGGGTTTCTTCAGTTCTGTGTTTGGCGCCATCGTGGTGAGTATCGTCAGCTGGGCGGGATCTGCCTTCATTGACGATCGCGGGAGTTATGACGTATTGGTGGAGCGACGTTAGAAGGAATATGGATTAATCTCATGAATGATCAGACTAACCAGCCTGTACCCTATATGGCGCGCTCTCATGCGTATTACGCGGCGCAGGGGTTCGACACTGCTTATCGCTACGCGCACTACGAAGCTGCGCCTTTCGCGCCTCTGCCGAAACCTCTGGCGGAGTGCACCGTTGGTATTGTCACCACGGCGAGTACCCATCACCGTGCTTCGCTGGAGCCCCGTAAAGTAAACTCCGGGGACATTGATCCAGCGCCGCAACGTCTGTATGCCGATGATTTATCGTGGGACAAAGAGGCCACGCACCTGGAAGACCTGCATAGCTATTTTCCATTGGCGCTGCTGAATAAGCATGTTGCCGGTGGAACCATCGGCGGCGTGGCGCCACGCTTTCACTGTGCGCCCACGGAATACAGCCATCGTTCCACGATTGAGCATGACGCTCCTGAAATTCACGCGCGCCTGGTTGAGGATGGGGCAGACATCGCCTTGCTGGTTCCGTTGTGACCTGTTTGTCACCAGACCGTGAGTCTGGTCGCCCGTCATCTTGAGGAGCAGGGTATGCCGAGCGTCATCATCGGCTCGGCACTGGACATCGTGGAACATTGCGCGGTGCCGCGCTATCTGTTCGTCGATTTCCCCCTGGGCAACCCTTGCGGTAAACCGTGGGACAGAGCTGTACAGGCGCGCATCATCGAGCAAGGCCTTGCGCTGTTTGAGCGAGCTACCGCACCCATGACTACGGAACACTCGCCGGAACGCTGGGGCAGCGATGAGTGGCGGGTCCGCTACATGGAGGTCTCGGACGCAAATCGCGAGGAACTTGCCCGCAAAGGCGACGAGTTAAGGGCGCGCCGCGCGGCCAGGGAACGTCGAGCTGTCTAGCCCCCCTATCCTGATAGGGCTGATTCTGAGAAATTTCGGCTAAGGCTTGCGCTACACGTCCTATTGTAGTGTAATGGGCATTTAGTGTTATACTCATGTATAACACTGATACAGATTCGACAGATATTCGGTAAGCCGTAAGGAGCCAGCAATGATCAGATGGGTAGCTCCATGAACGATTGGGACGATTCATCGCCGATTTATGTACAGCTGCGCGCGATAATCGTGCATGGCATCCTGAGCGGTAATCTGCCCGAAGGTGAGGCCGTGCCATCTGTCCGTCAGGTAGCGGCGGATGAAAAAGTAAACCCCTTAACTGTCTCAAAGGCGTATCAGATGCTGGTTGAAGAGAAACTGCTGGAAAAACGAAGGGGCCTGGGCATGTTCGTCATGGCAGGCGCTCAGGCAAGGGCGTTGGAGCAGGAGCGGGAGACGTTTCTGGACGAAGAGTGGCCCAGGGTGCTTGCGCGGCTCGACAGCCTGGGTCTGTCGCTGGAGCAATTGCCTGCCGCTGCAGGAGACAATACATGATGAGCGGTGCAGACACAGTACTCAATGCGGCCGGTCTGGCCAGATCTTTCGGTGACGTTCGGGCGCTGGACGGTTTTGATCTCACGGTTCCAAAAGGGCGCATTGTCGGCCTGATCGGCCCTAACGGCTCGGGCAAAACCACCGCACTGAAAGCGATATTGGGGATGTCACACCTCGATGCGGGCGAACTCGATGTGCTTGGACACGATCCCCGCAGTGAGCGTGCCGTTATGATGCAAAAGGTCGCGTACATTGCGGACACCGGCATTCTGCCACGCTGGATGAAAGTGCGGGACCTGCTCAGCTTTGCCGAGTCAGTACATCCGGGCTTTGACCGGGCGGTGGCCGAAGCCCAGCTTGCCAGCACCGAGATTGCGCTGCACAAGAAAGTCAGCGTGCTGTCGAAGGGCATGCACGTGCAGTTGCACCTGGCGATTGTGCTTGCCATCGGCGCCGATCTGCTGGTGCTCGACGAACCGACCCTGGGGCTCGACATCATGTATCGGCAACAGTTCTACGATGCGGTGCTCAATGACTACTTCACCAATCAGCGCAGTATTCTGGTCACCACACATGAGGTGCGTGAGATTGAGCACATTCTCACCGACGTCGTTTTCATCAATCACGGCAGGGCTTGCCTGAGTGCTTCGATGGACGAGATTGCCGCCAGCTTCGTCAAGCTCGTGGCGGGCGCTGAGGTTACGCTGCCGGCCCGGCCCATTCACGAAAAGCGCGGCCTTGCGGGCACTGAGTACATTTTCCAGGGGGTGGCTCGCGATGCGCTTGCCGGTCTCGGTGAAACCTCTACCCCGAATCTTGCCGAGCTGTTTGTGGCGGTGGTTGAAGGAGGTGTACGGTAATGGTCTTTGCTGGTTTGTTACGTCGCGAATGGCTGGAACACGGTAGTGCGTTTATGTGGGCGCCCGCCGTCGTGCTGGCGATAATGCTGATCGCTTCAGTCTCCATCCTGCTGGGCGGCGATGTGATGACGGATGTTTCCAATGCCGAGCGTCAGGAACTGCATGAGAGACTGGGCGAAGGGGCGCAGGATCCTGGCGCTTTCGAGGCCCTGGCCGCCATGACGCTGGATGCCGCAGGCAGCACCGACAAAGAGCTGTCGGGTAAGCTTGAAGCCCTGCAGCGAGGCATTGCAGAACCATTCCGTTACGTTTTCGTCATCGTGGCATTTTTCGCCCTGATCGGCTGCGTTTACGATGAGCGAAAGGATCGTTCTGTGCTGTTCTGGAAGTCGATGCCGGTCAGTGATACCAGCAGCGTGTTGAGCAAAATCGTATTTGTGCTCTGGTTGGCACCGCTGGCTACTGTGGCGGCGATTTTTCTGGCGCAGTTTGCCAGCGTCGTGTTGAGTTCCATGTTCGTGGAAAGCGGGATGGGCGGGCGGATATGGCGTCTCAGCGGAATCTGGTCGAACCCGTTCGAACTGCTCGTGTTCTACGGGATGTATGGGCTGTGGCTGCTGCCGTTTGCCAGCTGGGCGGTGCTGATTTCATCCTGGGCTACCCGTTTGCCAGTGCTGCTGGTGTTTGCCGTGCCAATCGCGCTCTCTATCGTTGAGCGCCTGATTTTGGGTGGCAGCACCGTTGCCTATTTCACGCGTTCGCATTTCGCGACTTTCAATGGGTGGCGCAGCTCGTCGAATGGCGTGTTTGACCAGTTTGCGTTGTTGCTTGAGCCGACCATATGGATAGGTGTTATCGTCGCCGGGCTGTTTCTGGGCGCTGCAGTTTTCTTGCGCAAGCGCAACAACGAAATCTGAGGCTCAGCTGCCGCGCATCACCCGCGCAGCAGGAACAACATTTCCTGCAGTTGCTCGTCACTGAGGTCGGCGCCGGCGAAACTGGTGCGCTGGATAACACCGTCGAACCTGGCCTGCATGGTACGCACTACTTCAGCGGGTTTGCCGACTATACCGATGGTATGGACCATTTCATCAGTGATGAGGGCCGCCATGTCATCTGTACGGTGGGCGCGGTTCAAGCGGATCAGCTCTTCCTGCAGATCCCCCCAGCCATGAATGTCCAGAACCGGCTTATAGGCGACGGTGCATCCGTAGAAGGCGATGCGCCCCCGCAGCGTTGTTATGGCCCGCTCCAGGCCTTCATCAGTGCTGGCCGCAGCGAGCATGGGCGCGTAGTCCAGGGAGAAATCCTGCAGCGTTCGGCCGCTGGCCCCGAGTCCATCCTGGATTGCCGGCAACGTCACTTCACGCATGTATTTTTCGGATGAGAATGGATGCATGATCATGCCGTCGGCGGTTTCCGCGGCAACCCGGGTCATGAGGGGGCCCGTTGCCGAAAGGATGATACGGGGGCGCGGCCCCTCAATATTTTCCGGCGTGAAGGTCGCAGGCATCAGATTGTGTTGATAGTACTCGCCCTGAAACTCGAGCCTTGCGCCGTCGTACCAGCAGTCGAATATTGCCTGCATGGCCTGGATGAACTCGCGCATCTGTGCGGCTGCTTTGTGCCAGGGCATGCTGAAGCGACGCTCAATGTGCGGCTTGACCTGAGAGCCCAGACCCAGCAGCAGGCGCCCGCCTGAGAATGCATTGAGATCGTGCGCGAGCACGGCCATGGACATGGGGTTGCGGGCGAAAGCCACCGCCACGGAGGTGCACAGTTCCAGTTGTCGGGTATGCTCAGCGGCGATGGCCAGAGGCAGGAAAGGGTCGTGATTGAGTTCGGCCAGGCGCCCACCATCGTAGCCGAGGTCTTCCAGGCGCCGGGCGTGGGTGGCGACCTTGTGCAGATCTTGGGTCAGGGGCGCATCAATTTTCATGGTGATTCCTGTCAGCGGGTCAGCCTGCAAATCGCGATTTTAGCCTGCAAGGCCGGTGGTGCTCCATCAGCTGGGCTGCCCCCCTGCCACGTCGAGGAATTGACCGGTAATCCAGCGTGCCCCGGGTGATGCGAAAAACACAGCAGCGGCCGCGCAGTCTTCCGGTGTGCCGGTGCGACCCAGGGGGATGACCTTCGAGAATGCGGCATCCGCCTGCTCGGCGCTGATGTCCATGGTTTCCACCAGCATGTCGGTGACCACCACGCCGGGCGCGATGCAGTTTACCGTAATGCCCCTTGGCGCCAGTTCCACGGCGAGTGTCCGCGTCATGCTGATCATGCCCATGTTGGCCGCCGAGTAGACGCCGAAGCCCGGCGATGGTTTGTGCGCAGCGATGGAAATGATATTAATGATGCTGCCGCCGTCGTTCATGCGTTTTGCGGCCTGTTGTGATCCCCAGAACTTGCTCTTCATATTGAGTGAAAGCTGCTCGTCGAATTTTTCTATAGGAATGTCCGGCAGGGCATAGGTTTTGCGGTCGAGATTGCCGCCGGCATTGTTGACCATGATGTCGAGCCTGCCGAACTCTTCTGCGACGCGATCCAACGCGGCGGGGATCTGATCCCAGTCCATGACGTCGGCTGACAGTCCCAGCCCACGTTGGCCCCGCGCGCGGACTTCCTCGGCAACTGCATCGACGTCTGTCTGTCGACGCGCTATGGCGACCACATCTGCACCGCAGTCAGCCAGCGCCAGGGCGATTCCGCGGCCGATTCCGCGGCCACCGCCGGTGACTACGGCAACCTGCCCGTCGAGGCGGAAGTTTTCATACATGCCCATTAGCGCATACCCCGTTGTGACTGTTGACTCAATTGAAGGCAGATCAAAGCACTGCGCCGCCGGGCACTGCGGTCAGGCCCCGTGGAGATTTTTTGAGGTCGGCGAATTTCGCAATATCCTCAGCAATGACCTGTTCACTGGCAGGGGCCGTATAGAACCGGTTTTTCAGGTCGTCGACAGAGTCGAAACCGCATAGCGCAATGCCGTCCAGAGGCCGGCCTGCCAGCGTCTGTACAATGCTCAGCTGTACGTAGTGGGTCATGTATGCATGGTGCTCCAGCGCCAACGGCCCGTGCTTGTCGCGCCAGTGGGCGTCGGTCTGCTGGTGGGTCAGGTCCGGGTGATGCACCAGCGGGTACAACCCGTAGACGTTGGCCGTGCCGGGTTTGATGGTCCGTTTGCATACGAGGTGCAGTCCGGCGTCGGCGCGTGCGGAGAGCGTGGCCAGATCGTCGGTGACCACCAGTGCGATGCCGGCGAACGGCAACTTCGCGGTATCTTGCCGCTCGTCTATCAATGCGGTACCGCCCGCTTGCTGAGCGATGTCAATCGCGTCGCCTGGGTTGGTCGTGGCGGCGGCGAATAGCAGGGTATTTTCGGTCATTGGCGTTGCTCCCAAGGTTTTGGTTTCAGATCGGCTCACAGCCGTAGCCCAGCAGCAGCGCGGTCAGCGCGGCGGTCTGTTCCGGTGTTGCTCGAGGTGTGGCCTCGAAACGGACGTGGTCGCCGGCTGCGGCGGCCGGGTTCATATGAATGCCCCACAACGGATATATATCGTTGGGAACTGTGGCGTAGCGAATATCTATAACGAATGTGGGCTGTTCGAAGACCGCCAGGTAGTCATCGGAAAACCAGCGAAAACGCTCGAGGTCCCGTGCTTGCTGACTGCCGGGCTGGAGGAACGGGAGGTCTCGATGCGGCTCCAGCTTGGCGATGGATGTGCCGGGGCAGAACTGCGCCTGGCTGGTGACGCGTACGGCGTCGACATAGTAGCGGCCGGCGTGCTCGTACACCGACTTCCACAGGATCAGATTGGCGAAGCCGGGTTTCACGGTCAGGCGTTCCGGCTGGTGCCCGCGCTGTTGGGCAGCGCTGCGGGCGGCATCCATGGCGCGGTCGTTCTGTACGACACCCAGCAGCAGGTAAGCCAGCAGCCAGATTACCCCGGCGAATACGTACCTGGTGCTGCGGCGCCACGCCGCCATGACCAGCAGGATCAGCAGCGGAATAGTGGCCAGCGGGTCGATTACCGAAACATTATTCCAGGCGATGCGCACATCGGAAAACGGCCACAACAGCTGGGTGCCGTAGGAGGTGCAGGCATCGAGCAGACCGTGGGTGGCGTAGCCGAGCAGGCATGCAATATAGGCCTGGCGGAAAGTCAATGGATGGCGCCAGAGCTTGAACAGCGCGCCACAGACGATCAGCGCGCCGATAGGAATGAAGATCAGGGCATGGGTGAAGTGGCGGTGATATTCGAGAAACAGCAGCGGGTCGGTGCTCGACTGAATGAGCACGTCCAGATCCGGCGCCATGCCGGCCAGTGCACCGAATATCGCGTAGGCACGCAGTTGTTCACGGCGTGCCGCGGTTTGTGCGAAGGCGGCGCCGACTGCGCCCTGACTGATCGGATCCATCTGCTAGGGTTGCCGGCGTTGCTCAGCCCACATACATGCCGCCATTGGGGTAGAGGGTTGCTCCGGTGGTATAGCTCGACTCATCGCAGGCCAGGTACAGCGCTGTGTTGGCCATTTCCAGGGGTGTGCCCAGGCGTCCCATGGGTGTCATGCCGACCATCATTTCGCGCCCTTCCGGGTCGTCCTGCATGCCCTGGGTCATAGGCGTTTCTATGAACCCGGGCCCGATGGCGTTGACGCGGATGTTGTGCTCGAGCATCTCCATGGCAAAAGCATGGGTCAGCATGGCGACACCGGCTTTGGAAACACAGTAGTCCACGGCGCCGGGGAGCGCTACTCGAGCAGCGGTGGATGCGATATTGACGATGCTGCCGCCATTGCCGCTGGCTATCATATGTCTGGCTGCGAGGCGGTCGGTGAGCATGACCCCGGTCAAATTGATCTGTATGACCCGGTTCCAATCGTCGAGGGATTGCTCAACCAGGAAATTGTCCAGGCTCTCGTTCTGCACGCCGCTGACATAGTCGGCCCGGGAAACCCCGGCTGCAGTTACCACGCAGTCGATGTGCCCAAGTTCGTCAACTGCGTTGTGCATGAGATCGGCGATCTGCTGCTCGTAGCAGACGTCGGCTTCGATGCAGAGCACTTTGCCGTTGGTGCTCGCGCGTATCTCTTCGGCCGCGTCCGCCAGACGTTGTGCGCTCAAGTCGCTGATGGCTATGTCTGCTCCCTCTTCAGCAAAGCGTATTGCGCAGGCTTTACCGATACCGCTTGCGCCACCGGTGATAACCGCCACTTTGCCTTCAAGTCTTGCTACTGCCATGATCTGCTCCTTTGCTGGTCGCATAGTCTAATCATGTTGGGGGGATGAGATGCAAGATTTTAAAGACCGGGTTGCTGTGGTGACCGGCGGCGGCAGTGGTATTGGGCTGGGCCTGTGTCGGGCGTTTGCCGCGCGGGGCATGAAGCTGGTTATAGCCGATGTGGATGAGGGGGCTTTGCAGGCGGCGCTGGCCGAGTTCGAAGGGCAGGGGGTCCCTGTGGTGACGAGCAGATGCGATGTATCGAAGCTCGATGAGGTTGAAGCTCTGGCGCAGCGTGCTGTGGAGCAATTCGGTGGCGTGCATGTGTTGTGCAATAACGCCGGGGTCGGCATACCCACCTCAGCGCGCGATATCAAACTTCAGGATTGGGAGTGGATCGTGAACGTGGATTTGTGGGGCCCGATCTATGGCGTCAAGGTGTTCCTGCCCATCATCGAAGCCCAGGGCGAAGGTCATATCAATTCGACATCGTCCATGGCGGGCCTGATTTCCGGACGCATGATGGGCGCCTATAATGTGGCGAAGCATGGGGTGGTGGCATTGATGGCGGCGCTGGAGCGCGAGCTGCGGGCCAGCAAAAGTCCGGTTACCGCATCGGTTCTGTGTCCCGGGCCGATCAACACCAATATCAGCAGAAACTCGGTGATCCAGCGGCCGGGTGGCGCCAAGCCGCAAAGCGACGGCGAGCGCGCCGGCAAGACGGCGGCCAATATCCAGGATATCCTTGAACAGGGCATGCCGCCGGATGAGGTGGGCGAACTGGTGGCGGAAGCGATTGCACAAGACAGATTCTGGGTATTGACCCATCCGCGCTGGTCCAAGGCTGTGCAGAAGCAGCTTGATGCGCTGAATGAAGATCAGTCGCTGACCCGCGCCTAGCTGCCGATCAGGCGCTGTCTGATCTGGACCGTCGCCGCTTATGTCATGAAGCGGCCCAGCCCTTGTCATAGTCGGCACTGAAGCCCGGCGCGCGGATCTTCAGGTGCTTGATCTTCCAGATGCCGTCTACCTTGAAGTATTCCTCGTGGTAGCGGGTCGCCTGCCACTTGGCCTGGTTGCCATCCCGGAACGTGAATGGACCGAAGAAGTACCACGTACCGGTAGCGCTCTCGCCGTTGACTTCGATGCGCGGGTTCATAGTCATGTGCTGAGAAAAGCTCATCATGCGTTGGAAGTTCTCGAACAGCGCGCGTATCTCAGCTCGGCCCCGGGCGGTACCGATGCCGCGGCCCTCCCAGATGCCGTCTTCGGTGAAAATCTCGACGATGCGATCCGGGTTGTGGTCGTCGTCGCAGATTTCACAGTACAGAGCCTTTAGCTGCTTGATGGCTTCGATGTCTTCCAGGCGCGTGATACGGGCGGAAAGTTCTTGTAGGTTCATTCTTTTGTCTCCCTGAGCGCTACAAACTTATCTGCAGCGCGGATTTATCTGCTGCATTTGATTTGGAGAATGGATGCTTGTGTCTAGCTCAGACGAATCTGGCCCAGTTCTCCAACGGTTCACGATCTGCTACGAGGCTGTTTACCGGCGCCTCAGGATTGCGTTGGCCGATGGCCATGCCACAGAACAGCATCAGCTCTTCGTCGGCACCGACAAACTGGCTTACCGCGCCGGCGCGCATGGCCCAGGCCTCCTGAGCGCAGGTATCCAGACCGGCTTCCACCGCCAGCAGCATGAAGGTCTGCAGGAACATGCCCAGGTCTGACCACTGGGGCGGTCCCATCTGACGATCGATGTAGCAGAAAAAGCCGGCGGGGGCGTCGAAGAACGTATAGTTGCGCGCGAGGTGCGCGAAGCGGGCAGCTTTGTCTTCCCGTGGTATGTTCAGCAGCGCATACATGTCTTCGCCGACCTTGAAGCGTGAGTCGCGGTACGGCGACTTCAACTCCGGGGGATAGATCGTGTACTCGGGCTTGTCGTTGCCTTGGTAGGTGCGCAGGAATTCCTGCAGCTCGCCCATGCGTTCGCCGTTTACCACGTAAACGCGCCACGGCTGCAGGTTTCCCCCGGAGGGTGCGCGGGCGGCTTTGGTCAACATTTGCGAGATCAATTCGTTGTCTACGGGTGTATCTAGAAAGCCGCGAATGGAGCGGCGCGCGGCAACGGCATCAGAAACGTTCAAGGTAAACCCCCTGTAAATGGGCGCTATGTTACCCTGCGTACAGGGAAATTTCTCAATAGAGAGTGTGGGCGAAAAGTATGACCGAGCGGCACAAAGGCGATGTTTACGGCAGCCTGGCGGAACAAGCTGAGCAGGCGCCGGGCGTAGCGCCACCCATTCCATCGGCCACGGTCGTGTTGCTGCGCGATGCCTCGGCTGGCCCGGAAGTGCTGATGCTGCGTAAGAATTCCGAGATCGCATTCGGCGGGATGTGGGTTTTCCCTGGAGGCAAGATCGATGATGTCGACCGCGCTGCCGCGGATGATGAGTTTGGTGCCGCGCAGCTTGCCGCAGCCCGGGAAACTCGGGAAGAAACCGGTTTATCTGTGGAACCCCGGGCGTTTACCTGGTTTGCCCGCTGGACACCGCCGCCGGCGCCCAGGAAACGCTTTACCACCTGGTTTTTTGCCGCCGAAGCGGGCGATGTCGGTGAAGTCACCATTGATGATGGTGAAATCAAAGACCATGCCTGGATAAACCCTGGCGATGCGTTGGTCCGTCATCGCAAAGGTGAGATCGACCTGGTGCCGCCCACCTGGGTTACGCTCTACCATCTGTCCCGTTATGCGCCCAGCAGCACCATTGTTGAACACTTCCGCGCGAACCAGCCGAAGTTCTATTCAACCCGGGTCGCCAAAAATGCCGAGGGCGTGCGTGTCGCCATGTGGCATGGCGATGCGGGATACGAAACCCTGGACGCGCTCACCCCGGGACCACGCCATCGATTGGTCATGGCGCCAGACGGCTTCGTTTTCGAAAACGATATCGAAAGCTATTGATGGAAGTGCTGGTGTGGCCCCCCGCATGACGAGGGGCCACTGCTCCTCAGCGCTCAACCAAAGGTCTTCGTGTAGACGTCTTCGTTGAACCCAACGAGCAGAGTTTTACCCCTGACGATGGCTGGAGCGCGCAGGTTGCCGGTGCTGCCGAGCATGGCATCGACCGCTTCGTCGGTGGCTTTGGCGCCGCCGGCGAAGTCCTGAACCTTCTTGCCTTTGGCGACGGTCATTCTGCTGGCCTTGGCAAGCAGCGCCTCGGCATCGGCCCGCTGCAGTTTGCGGCTGGCGGGGATGGTTTCTTTGATCCGTATGTCACTTGCTTCCAAAAACTTGGATGCTCTGGTGCAGCTGGTTCAGCCGCCGCGGTAGTAGTACCAGTCGATGGACTTGGCCATGTTTAATTCCTCTCAGGGGTGTTAGCCTGCCATTCTAATTTGTTTCGTGGCGTTGGGGAAATTGGGGTTTATCAATAGAAACCTGCTGGTTTTGTTTGCCTGTCAGACGGTATTTGTATCCGGCTCCGTGCTGCTGGTTACCATCGGCGGTATTGTCGGTTACGAGTTGGCGAGCGCTCAGCAGTTTGCCACGTTGCCGGTCGCCCTGATGGTGGTCGGCACCGCTCTGGCCACGATACCGGCCGCATTTGTCATGCAACGGGTCGGGCGGCGCCGGGGCTTCATGCTGGCGGCAGTCATTGCCGCCAGTGGCGCGGCGCTGGCGACGCTGGCGCTGGATGAGCGCAGTTTTGTATTGTTCTGTTGTGCCACGGCGCTGGTGGGCTTCAGTCTGGGCTTTTCTCAGCAGTTTCGCTTCGCCGCCGCCGAGAGCGTGTCGCTCGACAAGGTAAGCCACGCGGTTTCGTTCATTCTGCTGGGTTCCATTGCCGGTGCGTTTCTCGGTCCTGAAATCGTAGCTCTTTCGGCAGCAAGAAATGCCGAGGCGCCCTATGGGTTTGCCTTCACGATCATGATCGGGCTGTACGGTGTTGCGTGCGTTGTATTGGTAATGCTGCAGGTCAGCAGTCCGCAACATGACGCCGATATTGAGCAGGGCGCCGAGCCTCGGCCTTTCCTGCAGCTGATCCGTCATCCGGCGTTCGCCACCGCGGTATTGGCCGGCGTGGTGGGGCAGGGGGTAATGACCTATGTCATGACCGCCACACCGATCAGCATGAAGGTGATGGACGGGTTTCCCCTGCAGGTTACTGCTGACGTCATTCGCGCCCACGTCATTGCCATGTACCTGCCGTCACTCATCACGCCCTGGCTGGTCAATACTCTGGGTCTGCCGCGCATGATGAGTCTGGGGGTCATAGCGCTTGGCGTCACCCTCGCCATTGGTCTGGCCGGGCATCAGTACATGCACTACTGGTTTGCCATGGTGCTGCTGGGGGTGGGGTGGAATTTCCTGTTTGTCGGCGGCACCACGCAGCTGGTGCAATCCTACCGCTCCGACGAGCGCTTTAAAGCCCAGGCTTTCAACGATTTCAGCGTTTTCGGTGCATCGGCGCTGGCGTCTCTGCTTGCCGGCACCATGTTGCATGCACTGGGCTGGAACATGCTGCTGATCAGTGCGTTGCCTGCACTGTTGATGATGCTGGCGGCGATCGCCTGGTCGGTGGTTGCCAGGCGCGCCGCGTCGGCGGAGTCGGGCTGACTCGTCAGGGTGAGTAGTCCGTTTTGGTCATGAACACGCTTTCGATGTTGCCGACCAGGGCCCCGTCGGCGATTGATGCCGCATAAGCCGCCTGCCAGTCAGGATCGCCAACAAAAGCCTGCCAGTTGGCCTTGGCGGCATCGGCGTCTTTGTGAGCAACGATGTAGATCAGGGTGTCGGGCTGATCCACGGGAATCCAGTACGCGATGTTCTGCATGCCATGTCGTTCGAACAGGGTCATGGTGTGGTTGCGAAAACGGTCATGCAGCGCATCCAGCTTGCCCGGGTTGGCGGTGTAGGTGCGCAGTTCATACAGCCCATGGCTGTCTGCCGCAGCGCTCATGCTCCAGACCAGCCCGGCTATGGCAAAACAGTATCTGATCATCTCCCCTCCAATTATCGATTTTCGGTTAATTCGTGTAGGGCGCGACGGCAGCCCACGAGGCTTTTCATGATATAGACGGTTAGAATAGTTCGCCATGAGTAATGCGCTGCCGGAAAACCCGCAACCCAAGTCGCTGATGAGCTATCGAAAGTTCTGGGCCCACCGGCTCACTCCCGCGCCGGAATTGCCCATGTCCGCTGCGGAAATGGATGAACTGGGCTGGGACAGTTGCGACATCATCATCGTCACCGGCGATGCCTATGTCGATCACCCCAGTTTCGGCATGGCGATTGTCGGTCGTTTTCTGGAAGCACAGGGTTTTCGAGTCGGCATCATCGCCCAGCCAGACTGGCGCTCCACTGCAGATTTCGAAGCCCTGGGCAAACCCAATCTGTTCTTCGGCATCACCGCGGGCAATATGGACTCGATGGTTAATCGTTATACGGCGGATCGCAAAGTCCGCTCTGATGACGCGTATACACCGGGGGGAGAGGGTGGGCGGCGCCCTGACCGCAGTGTGATTGTGTACGCCAACCGTCTGCGCGAAGCGTTTGGCGATACGCCGATCATCATTGGCGGCATCGAAGCCAGCCTGCGGCGCATAGCCCATTATGACTACTGGTCGGAAAAAGTTCGCCGCAGTGTGTTGTTGGATGCCAAGGCCGATCTACTGGTATTCGGCAATGCCGAACGGCAGCTGGCCGAGATTGCTCATCGCCTGGCGAAAGGTGAGTCGGTGCGCGACCTCAGTGATATACGGGGGACGGCGTTCAAACGCAAATTGACCCCGTCGGGATGGGTGGAGATCGATTCTACACACCTGGATTCGCCAGGGCGTTTGAACCCACCCGAAGACCCGTATGCTTCCGCGCCGGCTCATGAAAGTCCGGCTGAAGAGGTGCAGATCGTGCGCTTCGTGCGGGATGTGCCGAGTGCCAACCGGGCCACTTCCGTGATACGCATGCCGGCCTACGAGCAGGTCAGAGACGATCCTGTTCTATATGCCCATGCGTCCCGGGTATTGCATGTCGAGTCCAACCCGGGCAATGCCCGGGCACTGGTGCAGCGACATGGTGATATCGAGGTGTGGATCAATCCACCGCCGATTCCTCTGACCACCAGAGAAATGGATGCGGTATATGAATTGCCATACACCCGGGTGCCGCATCCTGCCTACGGCGATCGGAAGATCCCGGCTTACGAAATGATCCGCTTTTCAGTGGCAATACAAAGGGGCTGTTTCGGCGGCTGCACATTCTGTTCGATCACCGAACACGAGGGGCGCATCATTCAGAGCCGCTCCCAGGCATCGATTTTGCGTGAGGTGGAAGAGATCAGAGATCGGGTGCCGGGCTTTACCGGGGTGATTTCCGATCTGGGCGGCCCCACAGCGAATATGTACCGCTTGTCCTGCAAGAGCAAGGAAATAGAAGCCGCTTGCCGGAAGCCTTCCTGTGTGTATCCCGGCATCTGTCCGAATCTGAACACCGACCACAAGCCGCTCATCGAACTGTATCGCAAAACCCGGGAACTGCCGGGCATCAAAAAAGTGCTGATTGCCTCTGGTGTGCGCTACGACCTTGCCAATGAGTCCGAAGGGTATGTGAAGGAACTGGCCGCGCATCACACCGGCGGCTATCTGAAGATCGCACCGGAAGCATTGAGTGAAGGGCCGCTTTCGAAAATGATGAAGCCGGGCATGAGTACCTATTACCGCTTCAAGGAACTGTTTGATAAGTATTCGAAAGAGGCGGGTAAGGAGCAGTACCTCATTCCGTATTTCATCGCCGCCCATCCGGGTACCACCGATGAAGACATGTTGGAACTTGCTGTGTGGCTGAAGGCCAATGGCTTCCGTGCGGATCAGGTGCAGGCGTTTCTGCCGGGCCCCATGGCGACGGCTACCGCCATGTACTACAGTGGCACCGATCCATTGCACAAGGTCAAGCGTGACGGTGAACTGGTTTACGTGCCCAAGGGCGCTCGGCAGCGTCGTCTGCACAAGGCATTTCTGCGCTACCATGACCCCGACAACTGGCCGCTGCTGCGCGAGGCGCTCAACAACATGAGACGGGAAGATCTGATCGGTAACGGCAGGAAACACCTGGTTCCCACCTTTCAACCAGGTCAGCGCAAGACAACTGCCTCCCCCAGCGCGGGCAAGTCGTTCCGCACGCAGCACGTGCGGCCATCGAGACGCAAGGGCGGCCGCACAAAATAGCCGGCATTTCCAGTCCACCCTGGCGCCCCTTTCCGCTATGCTTGGGATCGGGTTGAGGGGGAAGCATGGCTGAAGATTCTGCAGGTGAACAGCAGGCGCCGAAGGTAGGTGGGCGGTACGCGCACTACGTGCTGTTTGTGCTGGTCATTGTCTACGTATTCAATTTCATCGACCGCAACATCCTGTCGATCCTTTCTCAGGAAATACAGGCGGATCTCGGTGTTACGGATGCCGAGATGGGCTTTCTCTATGGCACCGTGTTTGCGGTGTTTTACGCGGTGTTCGGCATTCCCCTGGCGCGGTTCGCCGATGTATGGGTGCGGCGCAGTCTCATATCCGTTGGTTTGTTTTTCTGGAGTCTGATGACGGCGCTATCGGGTTTCGCCCGCTCATTCGGCGTGCTGACCACGTTCCGGATCGGGGTTGGTATCGGTGAAGCCAGCGCCTCGCCCGCCGCCTACTCCATGCTGGCGGATTACTATCCCACCCGGCTGCGCGCAACGGTGCTTGCGATCTATAGTTCCGGTGTATACATCGGCGGCGGCATCGGTCTGTTTCTGGGCGGTTTCGTCATGGAAACCTGGAGCAGTGCCTTTCCCGATCCGGCGACTGCACCGATGCAGCTCAAGGGTTGGCACGTGGCGTTTCTGTCGGTGGGCATTCCCGGCTTGTTGATGGCCATCTGGGTACGCACCCTGCGCGAGCCCATGCGGGGTGTCAGCGAAGGTATCAAAACCGAAGCGCACCCGGCGCCTTTTTCGGTACTGAAGACGGAACTGGCGGCCGTGCTGCCGATCGTCAATCTGATTCCTCTGTACAGACTGGGTGCTTCGCTGTGGATCAATGGCCTGGCCGCGCTGCTGATTTTCCTGATCGCCTGGCTGCTCGCTGAGGTCACGGGCAACATACCCCAGTGGGTGGCGCTGGGAATCGGTGTATACGTAGTGTTCTCCTGGGCGCAATCGCTCAAGGCGCGAGATGCGGCGACCTATCACATGATATTCAAAACCCGGGCGATGGTTTACACCATGCTCGCGTTTCCCACTATTTCGTTTGTTACCTATGGCGTCGGGTACTGGACAGCGCCTCTGCTGCTGCGCCTGCACGATACCAGCGCAACCGAAGTCGGCATGTATATCGGTCTGGGCAACGCCCTGGGTGGACTTATCGGGGTCACATTGGGCGGTATGCTGGGTGACCGGTTCAAAGCCCGACATGGTGCCGGACGTCTGCTGATCGGTTACATAGCGGTTTTCGGCACCGCACCGCTGGTGCTGTGGATGATCTACACACCCAGTCTGATGCTGGCATTTGTGCTGAACTTCGCACACCACCTGTTCAGCGCCTGCTGGCCGGGTATACCGCCCAGCACCGCGGCTGATCTGGTGTTGCCGCGCATGCGCGCGATAGCCGGTGCGTACTACATTCTCGTCAATACCATGATCGGTCTGGCCATGGGACCTTTCTTCATGGGACAGCTTTCCGACATGTTTGCCGCCGGTGGCATGGATTCCGCTGAGTCACTGCGTACGGCCATTGCCTGCTCGTTGCTCGTGTTCGGTCTGACGCTGGTCTTCCTGACCCTGGCCTGGAGACACCTGCCGAAGGACGAAGCTTCACGAATCGAGCGCGCCCGAGCGCTGGGTGAAGAAGTCGTGGAGGCTTGACGTTACTGTTGCTTTGGCGGTCCAGCGCTTGTGAAGCGGGTTCCCGGCGGGTCTACGGCCCATGCCGGCGCCTGCTCCCAGGTGTCGGCGAAGACCAGTTCTGCGATGGGGCGCCGACGAACGGGGCCGTGATTGCCTGCCGGTTTACCCAGGGTGATGGTGCAAGCAATGAATACTTCCTCGGGAATGCCCAGCAATGATTTGAGTTCTTCTTCAACGGCACCGTGGAAGCCGGTGATGACACCGCCATAGCCGAGCGCCCGCGCCGCCAGCATCAGATTCTGCACGGCCGGGTATACAGAAGCGCCTTCCGTAGGCGTCGGCGCGCGATATCGCACCATGCAGGGCAGAATCAGGCAGGGTACCTTGTCCAGGTTGTCGACGTAGTCCTGCATGGTGCGCGCCATACGCGATTTAGGTGAGTTGGGATCTGCGCCACTGCCCCGGTCATACTGATCGTTGGCGCGTTTGTGAGTCCACACGTCGCGCGCGGCCGAGCCGATCAGGGCTTTCGCCTGCCGCGCCTGCTCCGAGTCGGCAAGCACCATGAAGCGGAAAGGCTGGCGATTGGAGCCGCTTGGTGCGCGGGTTGCGGCAAATACGATGTCACGCAGCACCTCTTCCGGGATTGGTTCATCGCGGTAGCGTCTGATTGCCCTGGTGGAGGCCAGGCCTTCGAGCAGCCCGACAGTGTCCTGCGCCATTGGTTTTTGATCCAGCGTGTCCATGGGGTCCGTTATCTGTGGTAACGGGTCGATGCTACTTAACCTGTCGCCGATCTCAAGTATCATGGTGGGCTTGAGGGAATAGAGAGATCGAGCGTGCATAACGAGTTATGGCGCCTGGCGCGTACACCGACCGGCCCACTACCGGTGGCAGATGACTTTCAATGGTGCGAAGAGCCGTTGTCCGAGCCGGAACAGGGACAGGTGCTGACCCGCACCGTCTACCTTTCTTTAGATCCCTATCAGTGGGTACGGCGGCGCTCGGGTACCGAGGCGCCCGGCGAGATCTGCCATGGTCGCACGGTATCCCAGGTGATCAGATCACGTGATGGCGGATTCGGGGAAGGCGATTACCTGTTTAATACCAACGGCTGGCAGCATTACGGCCTGACCGGTACCGGCATCAGCGAATTCGGTTACATGCATCCGCGCAAGCTCGATCCACAGCTTGCACCGGTTTCCACGGCGATTGGTGTACTGGGCATGCTGGGGCTGACCGCTTATGCCGGCCTTATCGTGCAGTGCGATCCGCAACCAGGAGAAACCGTTGTTGTTTCTGCCGCCAGCGGAGGTGTTGGTCAGGTTGTCGGGCAACTGGCGCGCCTGAAAGGCTGTCGCGTAGTGGGAATTGCCGGCGCGCAACACAAGTGCGGCTTCGTGCAGGACGCATTGGGTTTTGATGCGTGCGTATCGCACCTTGCTGAGGATTTCCCCGAGCAGCTGGCGGCGGCTTGTGTGGATGGTTGCGATGTCTATTTTGAAAATGTCGGCGGCAAGGTGTTCGACGCGGTGTTACCTTGTTTGAACAAGGGCAGCCGCATTTCCCTGTGCGGCGTCATTTCGCAATACGGCGCAGCCGGTAATGTGCGTGAAACATGGCAGGCCGCGGGCGCGGCCACCTTCGCGGCACAGGAGGTGGCGGTGCACGATCTTTTTGTCGGCAACTTCGTCGATGAATATCAGGATCAGTTCCTGTACGAGATGGCGGACTACGTTGTCGATGGCCGGGTTCAATACCGTGAAGACCGCTGGGCGGGCCTGGATTGTGCCCCCGAGGCTTTTGCCGCGATGCTGCAGGGCGGTAATTTCGGCAAAACCATTGTGGTGGTTGATGAGGAGTAAGGGGTATCCCGGGGGGCGCAAGCGTGAAAAGCTGGCATGATATGAAGTTGAAGATTTTTTGAAGTTGTCATTTTGAGACCGTTATCAGTCTTGCTGGTTGCAATTGTGCTCGCACCCTCGGTGCTGGCAGAAAGCTACTGGGTGGGATATGCCAGCTTTCGTGGGCTGACCAACGCCGAGCGCAGCAGGCTTGAATTGGCCGGGTCGACCTCGCGGCAGCTTTCCATTCGTTCTGTTTCCACCAATCGGGGGGAGTTCTTTCGCCTGGTTGCGGGGCCGTTTGAATCAATATCTGCTGCGCGCGCAGAGGTTGCCCGTGCACGCCGCATGGGGCATGGGCATGCCTGGTTGGTCATCGAACCCGATGGCCCTGTGCGTGTGCAGCTCGCACAACCAGGTGTTGCGGCACCTGTAGATCGAGTTCCGCGCGCCGATGCAGAACCGTCGACTCCAGGGATTGCGCCGGCGCCCGCATCAGCGACAGCGCCGGGCCCTTTACCGGATGAAGGCGCGCAGCCGTCCAGTACGCTGCCGATGGCACCGCAGAGTATCGCCGTTGCCGTGCAGCCCGGTGAGTCGATTCAGCTGACCCGAATCGACTCGACGGCTACGCCCATCAACATCGACGGCCATCTCAGCGAACCCGTTTGGCGGACGATTCCGGTGATCGACGATTTTTTGGTGCTGGAGCCGGATACGCTGCAACCCCCAGAGCATCCCACCCGGCTGATGCTCGCCTACAGCGATCGGGGTCTCTATGTGGCGGGCGATCTCGAGCAGCCGGTGGAAACGCTGGTTCAGCGCCTGTCGGGCCGTGACCTCCGCGACAACCGCGACAGCCTCATCGTGACCATCGATACATCCGGGGAAGGGCGCTACGGTTTCTGGTTCGGCGTCAATCTGGGCGATTCATTGATGGACGGCACCGTGCTTCCGGAGCGCAAGTTTTCGAACGAATGGGATGGCCCCTGGTACGGCCGCAGCCAGCAGACCGAGCGAGGTTGGACAGTGGAGATGTTCATTCCCTGGGGTGTTGTGTCCATGCCGGCGGCATCTGAAGTGCGCAGCATGGGCATGTACGTTTCGCGCAAGGTGGCCTACAAGGACGAGCGTTGGGGCTGGCCCATGCTGCCTTCCACCCAGGCGGTGTTCATGTCGGGTCTCGCACCACTCGAGATGCGCGGTGTGCAGCCGCGGCAGCAGTACAACATCTACCCGTTTGCGGCCACCGTTTACGATCAGGTAGATGATGAGATGCGCTATCGCGCGGGCGCTGATCTGTTCTGGCGGCCGTCTTCCAATTTCCAGCTCAACGCCACCATCAATCCTGATTTCGGCAACGTCGAGTCGGACGACGTGGTGATCAACCTGACGGCCACGGAAACGTTCTACCCGGAAAAGCGCCTGTTTTTTCTTGAAGGCCAGGAGATATTTGTAGCCTCGCCGAGAGCTGACACCCGTTCTAGCGGGGTGGGTAACCGTGGCTCACCCTACACCATGGTCAACACCCGGCGCATCGGCGGTAAGCCCCGGGCACCATTGGTATCTGACGATGTCGATGTGCCGGATCGCGAGCTGGTGCAGCTGACCGAACTGGCCGGCGCGGTGAAGACCACCGGGCAGGTCGGCGGGTTCCGCTACGGAGTAATGGGTGCTTTCGAAGAGGAAGTGAAATTCGATGTGCTCGACGCGGGTCAGCCGCGCAACCTTTATCAGGAGGGCAATGACTATGGAATTGCCCGGTTGCTCTATGAGAACAATTCCGGGGGTTCCTACAAAGCGCTGGGCGTGCTTTCAACAGCGGTCCTGCATGAAGATGGCGATGCCCTGACCCACGGCATTGACTGGC
>CAYMUT010000002.1:69606-149110 GCA_964393625.1 uncultured Pseudomonadales bacterium | reverse complement strand
ATTACTTTTCCCCGGGCGGCAAGGTGAAAATCGACGGCCAGGCCATCATGTCCGATCTCGATCGAGTCGACGATAGCGGCTACGGTGGATTTCTTGATTTCGAGCTGACCTACCGTCAGGGACTCAAGCATCGCATAGGCCTTGAGTATTTTGATGAGAACATAGACATCAACGACCTGGGTTTTCTCGAACGGAACAACCACTATCGGGTTCGCAGTGCCTTGTCCTGGAGTACGCCGAATGTGCCCTTGGGCAGGGAGTTTCAGTTCGACTTGCGGGGATATGTGCAGAAGAGCGTCACTGAGTCGCTGCTTAGCGGCGCCGGCGCGTTTGTGTCCGGTCGTTTGTTGATGAACGATCTATCGACGGTCACCGCGCGGGCCGGTTATTTCCCTTCACAGTACGATGACCTCAACAGCTTCGGTAACGGCACTTACCGGATCGAAAACAAGGCCAGCGCCAGCGTCAAATGGGAGTCTGATTCCACCAGGGTCTGGAGCTATGAACTGCAGGCCGGCTATGACGACGAAAACCTTGGCGGCAGCAGCGTCAGCGGTGGCGCGGGCATCAACTGGCGACCCAGCGATCAGTTCGGCGTGAAACTTGGCGTACGTTATTCGGACCGGCAGGGTTGGCTGCTGCATCAGGGTGATGGTCTGTTTGCAACCTACGAAGCAGAGCAGTGGATGCCAAGCGTGTCGATTGAATACTTTATCAATGCCCGTCAACAGTTGCGGCTTTCGGTGCAGTGGGTGGGCATTCGCGCCGCAGAAGACCAGTTCTTCCGTGTACCCGAGCGGCCAGGAGATCTCATCGCCGCTGCCAAGCCCACTGGCGAAGGCGCGCGCCCGGATTACAATTTCTCGGTTTCCCAGTATGCGCTGCAGGCCCGATACCGATGGGAGATCGCTCCGTTGTCGGACATTTTCCTCGTTTATACCCGGCAGGCCGACGTACGCATGCTGCTCGGTGACAACACGTTCAGCGATATTCTCGACGATGCATGGCATTCGCCTCTGGAAGACATTTTCGTCTTCAAGATCCGCTACCGGTTTGGATCTTAGGTTTCGAATCAGTTCATTGAGGCACTGGCAGCCATATCGGCTTCCAGAGTGCGGCTGGCGGAGAGGTACAGCAATGCCGATATCAGATTGAATATCAGACTGATAACCAGTGCCCAGCGCAGCGCGTCATCACCCAGGGTGGTCGTCGCGTGCAGTACATCGGAGGCAATGCCGGTGAATTGGGGGCCGAGCCCCAGTCCGATGATGTTGAGAATGAATAACAGAATGCTCGACGCCAGCGCGCGCATGCGCAATCCCACCAGTCCCTGAGCCAGCGAGAATGTGGGCCCGAGATAATATGCGCCGAGGAAATAGGGAATCGCCAGTACCCACAGGGCAATCGTCGGATCCCCGTGCAGATATACAAACGCACTGAACGGCAGCGAAGCCATGGTGGCAATCCCCGGCAGCCACATATACCAGCGCTTGTCCTTGTTGGCCATCTTGTCTCCCAGATAACCGCCAAGCAATGTCCCCGCGATAGAAGCAAACCCCAGGTAAAACAGCGCGATGCCCATCTCGCCGGTAGTCAGCCCATGACTGCGATTGAACATTGCCGGAATCCAGTAACTCACGCCATAGCCCACGAACGCGTGCAGAGCGCCGCCCAGCGCCATGAATCGGAAGCTACGCAGGTTCCACAGGTAGCGAAATACTTCGCTTACTGGCGGTGCCGGACCGTCGCCGACCTCCAGGCCTTCGGCAGCACCCCTGGGCGGTTCTCGCAATGTGAAGCGCACGATCAGTGCCAGCATGACCCCCGGCAGACCCACGACAAAGAACGCTGTGCGCCAGTCCATTGCTTCGTTAATCCAGCCGCCGCCCAGGTTGCCCAGCATGGTGCCGATTGGAATGCCCAGCGCATAGATTGCCAATGCGGTAGCACGCTGGTGGGCGGGAAACATGTCGGAGATCATGGAGTGTGACGGCGGGCTGCCGCCGGCCTCGCCAACCGCTACACCGATTCGGGCGGCCAACAGATGAAAGAAATTCTGCGCCATGCCGCACAAGGCGGTGGCGCCGCTCCACAGCGCCAGGCAGATGGCCAGTACATTGCGCCGCGAACCCTGGTCCGCCATACGTGCGATGGGAATGCCGAGAAAGGTATAGAAAGTAGCGAAGGCGATGCCCCCGAGAAAACCCATCATGGTGTCCGAGACCTGCAGGTCCTCTTTGATGGGTTGCACCAGAATGCCGAGTATCGAGCGATCGATGAAATTGAAAATGTAAACGACTACCAGCAGACCGAGGGCGTAGGCACGGTAGGCGGGGGTGAACGCGCCTGCTTCAGATTGACTCATGTACGATTGTCGGCCCGCTGTCGATTGGCAGAAAGTTTGCCCGTTGGGCCTGGGTTGCTCAAGCGCTGCAGGACAGATTTCAGATGTGCGGCGGATGTCACGCCGACGGCGTGTATACTCGGTTTGCGACAGTTTCAGTGCAACGGTATCTGGGGGAAAATTGCTTATGGAGGCGACGCGACCTGAGAATGTCGGGATGAGTTCGGCACGGCTGCAACGGGTGTCAGACTGGTTGGGTGAGCAGGTCCGTTGCGAACGGGTCGCAGGCTGCAGCGTGCTGATCGGCCGGCGCGGCCGCATCGCCCACATCGAGGCCACGGGTCAGGCAGATCTTGAACTGTCTCGACCATTCAACGTCGACAGCGTGGTGCGGCTGTATTCAATGACGAAGTCTATCACCACGGTTGCAGCGATGGCGCTGTACGAAGAGGGCTGCTTCCACCTGGATGACCCTGTTCATCTGTACCTGCCGGAATTTGCCGGTACACCGGTATGGCGTGGCGGTGACGCAGCATTGCAAGATGTGGGCCCCCAACGCGAGCCCATGACGGTGCGTCATCTCATGACCCATACGTCGGGTTTGACGTACGGCTTCATGCAGACCAATGTGGTGGATGAAGCTTATCGTAAGGCGCGTATCGAATTCCCCGGCAGGGGCGGCACGCTCGCGGAACTGGTGCAGCGGGTGGCTGAAATACCGCTCATCTGCCAGCCCGGAACCCAGTGGAATTACAGCGTGTCGACCGATGTCCTGGGTCGTCTGGTTGAGGTCTGGTCGGGCATGTCACTGGCGGAATTTTTTCAGCGGCGCGTTCTCGAGCCCCTGCAGATGAGCGATACGGGTTTTCATGTGGAAGCGCGTAACCATGATCGATTCAGCGCACTTTATGCGCCGCGGCATGGTGGTGACATGAGTTCGATCGGTAAGGCGGTAAAGGCGGACGACGTGGGCGGTCGTGGCGGCCTGAAATTGCAGGAAAACGCCACCGACAGCCGCTTCCTGCAGCCCACCGAACTGTATTCCGGAGGCGGCGGGCTGACCGGCACGATCACCGACTACGGCCGCTTCTGCCAGATGTTGCTCAATGGCGGTGAACTGGACGGTGAACGAATCCTGGGGCGTAAGACCGTTGAGTTCATGCGCATGAACCAGCTGCCTGACAACAAGGATATGGCTGGAATGGGGCAGCCGGTGTGGAGCGAAACCAGCTACGACGGCATCGGATTCGGCCTGGGTTTCGCGGTGGTGCTTGATCCGGTCAAAGCGCACATTGTCACTTCGATCGGAGAGCATCATTGGGGCGGCGCGGCCAGCACGTTTTTCTGGGTCGATCCGGCGGAAGCTCTGTATACTGTGTTTCTCACCCAGTTGATGCCTTCGTCGACTTATCCGATTAGACGCGAGCTTCGTACGCGGGTGTATCAGGCACTTATAGATTAATACTGGGGGGCAAATGGCGCAGACTCTTGATCATGAAATGGTATCGATCTACCCGTTCAGCGATGACGAGATAGATCAGTTGATGAACAACTCCAATGAGTGCGTGTTGATGTGGGGCACCAAAGACGGCTGGCCGGTGGGCGTTACCCATGCCTTTTTCTGGTATGACGGCAAGATCTGGATTACGTTTGCGGCACACAGGCATCGTGCGTCGGCGATCCGCCGCGACAATCGCGTGTCGGTCAACGTCAGTTCCAGAGGATACCCCGAGCCCAATGAAGCTCTCCCGCAGGGTGCCATTACCTTCAAGGGCACTGGTGAGTTCATTGATGATGACGACACCAAGAAGTGGTTCTACACGGCGTTGTCTCAGAAATTGAATCCCGGTAACGCCGTTGGTGAGCAGGCGTTTTTCAATCTGCTTGATTCGCCGCTGCGTACTATCCTTGCGGTAACGCCGGTGAAGAAGATCATGTATAACGGCAAGACTGCTCACTCCCACATTGCCGGGACCGTCTCAGAAGAGCAGCTGGGTGAACCGCTGGAAAGTGACCTGGAGCGCATGAACGCGGAACGGGAACGCCGCGGTCTTGAGCCACGCTGAGCGAGTACGAGCTCAGCGCCGATCCACCCGGGTCGTCGCGGCCGCGATAGCCTGGAGCAGGTCGGAAGTTCTCTGTGCCCAGGCGCTGGCATACTCGTCGTTCCATTGCTCGCCCATGGCCCCGGCCACCGTGTCCTGCACTGCTTTAAAGAAAGCCGGATACATATCTGGTTCGACGTAATACGCCTGCAAATGATTGGCGACTTCCCATGCCAGGTATCCGTCGGTATCGCCGGGTTCACCCATCAGCAGGTCCAGGGTCTGTTGCAGCATGCGGCCCCGCATACCCTGGTCTGAGTGGTCCATCAACTGGCCCGCACTCGTACAGGACTCGAAAAAGTGCTGATAGACGATATCGTTAATATCGCCTGCCTGCTCGGCACATGCCATGAGGCTATCGGTGACCAGGTCTGACATGGGTAATCCCTAGAGTATTCGAGCCGGGCGCTTTTGCCCAAAACGGTATCTTACGCATTGTTACGGCGCAATGCGGGGAAATACTGGTGTATCCTTCTGCGCTGGAAACAGTTTAAAGGGCAAGTATCGATGCGTGAGAATACCTCGCTGAGCGCTTGGCGTCGGGGCGAGCAGACCATTGGCTGCTGGCTCTCGCTGGCGAACAGCTATACGGCAGAGGCGATATCGAAGCTGGGATTTGACTGGGTGTGCATAGACATGCAGCACGGCCTGGTCGACTATACAGATCTCACCAACATGCTGCCGGCCATTTCCAATTCTGACGCCACGCCGCTGGTGCGCGTACCATGGAACGAACCCTATGAGATCATGAAGGCGCTGGATGCCGGCGCGTATGGTGTCATCGTGCCCATGGTCAATAACCGTGAGGAAGCGGCACAGGCCGTGGCCGCCTGTCGGTATCCGCCGGATGGCACTCGTTCATTCGGTCCCATCCGCGCCGCGCTATACGCAGGCAAGGGGTACGCCCAGGAGGCCAACGACCAGATTGCCTGTATTGCCATGATCGAGACGGTGGAAGGTATCGAAAAAGTCGAGGAGATTGTCACTACACCGGGGTTGAACGGCATCTACATCGGTCCGGCTGATCTGGCGCTGGCATTGGGGCTGCCGGTAAGCGGTGATCAGCCGCAGCAAGAGCATCTGCAAGTCGTCACGCGTATCCGTGATGTTTGCCGGCGACACAATGTGGCCGTGGGTATCCATACTTCCAGTCTTGAATACGCCCAGAAATACCTCGAGTTGGGACTCAACTTTGTCACGCTGCGCAGCGAGTCCGGTCACATGATGACTAACGCCGCCCGTGAACTGGCCGTCGCCCGGGGTACTCAGGAGCAGCAGCGCGAAACCACGGGGTATTGATAGATCTCGCTATATGTTGTGGTTGATCCTCATCGCTGTGATTCTGCTTGCGGTTTTCGGTCCGGCGATCTGGGTGCGCTGGGTCATGCAGGCCCACAGCGAACAGATAGACGGTATGCCGGGTACCGGCGGTGAACTGGCCGAACACCTGCTGGAGCGTTTCGAGGTGGCAGGCGCAGGCGTAGAGCAGACCGAGGTCGGAGATCACTACGATCCGTCGGCTCGAATGGTGCGGCTGACACCAGACAATTATTCCGGCAAGTCGCTCACTGCGGTGGCGGTGGCCGCCCATGAAGTCGGTCACGCACTACAGCATCATAATAATGATGCAAATCTAGCGCGCCGGACCGCGCTGGTACCACTTGCGGACAAGGTCGCGCGGCTGAGTGCCGGGGTAATCTGGGCGGCCCCGGTGGTGGGACTGCTCACCCGACATCCGGTGCCGTTTTCCACACTGGTCATGGTGGGTATCAGTGGTCTGGTCGCGCGCATGCTGGTACATCTCGTGACCCTGCCGACGGAATGGGACGCCAGTTTCGGCAAGGCGCTGCCGGTGCTGGCTGAAGGAAACTATGTGGCGCCGGCAGAGATGGGCGCGGTGCGTAAAATACTCCGGGCTGCGGCACTGACGTACGTTGCCGCCGCTCTTGCGGACGTGTTGAATCTCGCGCGCTGGATCGCCCTGCTGTTGCGGCGTTGACCGAGTCTGCCGCCGCGATTAACTAAGGAGTCTTCTTTGCGAATAGTGAGTTGGAATGTCAACGGCCTCAGAGCCTGTGCCCGAAAAGGATTTCTCGATTTTCTCGAGTCGAGCGAGGCGGACATCGTGTGCCTGCAGGAAGTGCGCGCGCTGCCTGAACAACTCGATGACCACCTGCGGGAGCCGGCTGGCTGGCACACGGTGTTCGCGCCCGCCGAACGCAAGGGCTACAGTGGCGTGGCGATCTACTCGCGGCAGCCGCCCACGCGCACCGAAAGTGGGTTGGGAGTGTCGGAGTATGACCTGGAAGGCCGGTACCTCCTCGCTCATTTCGGTCGCACGGCGGTCGCTTCCGTCTATTTTCCAAAAGGCAGCGGCAAAGACCGTGACAACAGTCGGGTGGGCTACAAGCTGGGTTTCTACAGCAAGGTGTTTGATCGTATACAACAGCTCAAGAAGCGCGGACCGGTCTTCGTTACGGGCGATTACAATACCGCCCACGAAGTCATTGACCTGGCCCGTCCCAAGACCAACGTGAAGAGCAGTGGCTTCCTGCCGGAGGAGCGCGCCGAAATGACCCGCTGGGTGGAGGCGGGTTGGGTGGATACTTTTCGCGCAAAACACCCCGATGAGGAGGGTCACTACACCTGGTGGCGCCAGTGGGGGGGTGCCAGAGAGAACAACGTGGGCTGGCGCATCGACTATGTATTGGCATCTGCTTCGGGCGCGAAAAAAGTCCGGGATGCTTTCATTTGGCCGGATGTCACGGGGTCGGATCACTGCCCGGTTGGCGTAGACGTCGAATGAATCGCCGCTATGGCGGGTTACGGAGATGAGCCATGGCGACTGACGGCAGGACCACTGAGGCAACCATGGCCGGTCAGCTGACGCCCGCTGTCGTTGAGTCTGTGCTTGATCGTCTGGGTTTCGCTGACAGACCCTCGGTGAACCATGAGGGGCTGGCCGCGATCTACGATAAATGGTGCCGTCGTGTGCCGTTTGATAACTGCCGCAAACTCATTGCCTGTGGTTCCGGTGACCCGGCCCCTTTGCCCGGTGATGCCCCTGAGGAGTTCTTCTCTGTGTGGATGCAGCACGGCGTGGGTGGGACCTGCTGGGCCGCCAATGGCGCGTTGTGTGAGTTGTTGTCCTCGCTTGGGTTCGATGCTCGCCGAGGTGTTGCAACCATGGTGGTTGCGCCTGACCTGCCGCCCAATCATGGCACCGTGTGGGTTGATCTTGATGGTGAACGTTATCTGGTAGATGCGTCGATTCTGCATGTCGAGCCGCTGCATGTGGTGGCTGACCAGGAAACGGTGATAGCACATCCGGCTTGGGGTGTCGGGGGCCGCTGGCTCGGCCCCGTTGGTGGCGATGATGCGAAGTACGCGGTTGCATGGCGGGGATTGCATCGCCCGGATCGGTTCGATTGCCGCGTTGATGATTGGCAGGGCAGCAAACAGGATTTCAAGGAATTTCATGAGCTGACCCGGGAATGGAGCCCTTTCAATTTTGCATTGACCTACAATGTGGTGCGGGGTGATGGCCGTATTGGTGCTGCCCTCGGGCAGGCGGTGAAAATCGACGCGTCGAATGATGGTGGACTGATTGGCGAGTGGCAATCAGCCGCCGTCGAAACTTACTGATTTGATCAATGCCCAGACCTGCTGGCCGATTGTAAGCTCCAACTCGTCAACCGCCGCTCTGGTCAGACGCGCATGTAGAGGTTGACCGCGCAGATCGAGAATCACCTCGGCGAAGGCGGTTCCGGGTTCCAGATTGATGGCGGTAATCGGCCCCTTCAGCACGTTGCGAATACTGATGCCCTCAGGTCGTGCAGTCGCCAGGCTGACGTCTCTTGCGCGCACGAACACCCGGGCGGTTTGCCCGGGTTGCTGGGCGATGGCCATCGGCAATACCAGTGTCTGTTGCGCGCATTGCAGGTAGGAGAGCTGATACGGTTCATCATAAGCGCTGACCGTTGTGCTGAGCACTGCGCCTGATTCCCGGCGCCCGGTAATCGCCTGCAGCGTGTGGTTTTCCACAACTTCTGCGGTATCGCCCTGGGTCTGTAAGCGGCCGTTCTCCAGTACCAGGGTATAGTCTGTAAGCATGGCAATCTCGTCTACCGCATGGCAGACAAACAACGCGGGAATTGACAAGCCGTCGCACACATTTCGAATATAAGGCAGTAATTCGGCTTTGGCGCCGGCGTCGAGAGCGGCGGTGGGCTCATCCAGCAGCAGCAGGCGTGGCTGGCTGAGCAGCGTACGGGCAAGAGCGACACGTTGTTGTTCTCCACCGGACAGCTCTTTGGGCCGGCGATCGCGTAGTTGAGCCAGTGCCAGCCGGTCGATGAGTTCATTGATCTGCCTTTCGTCGGTACCTGCACGTCTGGCGGAGAATTGCAGATTGCCCGCGACGCTCAGGTGCGGAAACAGCCGTAGATCCTGAAACACGTAACCAACAGACCTCTTGTGGGTAGGCAGGTTGATGCCTGCTTTCGTATCCAGCCAGGTGTGACCTGCTACGCGAATGACACCGCTACAGTCCTGTAGTCCAGCCAGGCAGCGTAACAGACTGCTCTTGCCGCTGCCGTTGCGGCCGAATAACGCGGTCATACCCTTGCTTGACAGATTTGCGGCGATGCGCAGATGGAAATCGCCGCGGTGACTGTCGATATCGATACTCAGGATTTCCGATGTTGAAGATGACATGCTATGCCACGCTTACCGGAGAGCGGCGATTTACTGCGTACACGGTGATCAGCGTGGCGAAGGAGAACAGCAACAAGCCCGCAGACAATGCATGGGCCTGCGTATAGTTCAACGTTTCGACATTTTCGTAAATCGCGATGGAAATCACCCTGGTCTGCTCAGGGATATTGCCGCCGACCATCAACACCACGCCGAATTCGCCGACTGTGTGGGCAAACGTCATCACGCCCGCGGTAATGAAGCCGCGTCTGCATTGAGGTAGAGCAACGTACAAGAATCGGTCAATGGGCCCCGCTCCCAGGGTGGCGGCGGCCTCCAGCGAGGTATTGCCCAGTTCGTCAAAGGCGCTCTGCAGAGGTTGTACCATGAATGGCAGGGAATAGATGACGGAAGCGACAACCAACCCGCTGAAGCTGAAGGTAAGTGCTGAGCCGGTCAACTGCAGCCAGAATCCCCCGAGGGCCGAGGTCGGGCTCAGCAGAATCAGCAGGTAGAACCCGAGCACCGTCGGCGGCAGCACCAGCGGCATGGCGGAGATTGCTTCGACCGCGATGGCAGCGCGGCTGCGGCTGCGCGCCAGCCACCAGGCCAATGGTGTGCCGAAGATGAACAGAATCAACGTGGTGACCAGCGCCAGACGCGCAGTCAACAGAATCGCGGGCCATTCTACGATGATGTCAGGGTACCTCGTATCCGGCGGCATGAATCAACTGTTGCGCGCTCGGGCTGTACAGGAATTCATAGAATGACACGGCGGCCGGGTTATCTGTTCCCGCGGGCAGCAGTATGCCATCCTGAGCAATAGGCTCATGCCATTGTGTAGGAACCGACCAGGTCGCAAGCTCGCTGGTCGCGGATGCCAACGCTCGTGCCACAAGGCCGAGTTCGGCGTTGCCGGAGAGAACCATGGTCAGCGTCTGGCCGATGTTCTCGCCCTGTACGATTCGATCCTCCACAATGTTCCCCACACCCAGATGTTCTATAACCTGGGTGGCTGCCATTCCGTAGGGAGCCAACTCTGGATTGGCGATCGCCAGTTTGTGAAAATCCCTTTCTGCCAGAGTGCGCTCATTCAACATACCGCTACCGATCAGAACGAGTGATCCCAGAGCGTAGGTCCGGGGTGTAGATGTAGCCAAACCGTCCTGCTGAAGTCGTCTCGGACGTTCCTGGTCTGCTGCAAGAAAAATGTGGAACGGCGCACCGTGTCGGATCTGTGCATACAGTTTGCCCGTGGAACCCGCAGACACTTTCAGTTCATGACCGGTACGCGCGCTGAATTCTTCTGCCAGTGCCAGTGCCGCGTCGCGGAAATTGGTGGCGACGGCTACATTGGCGCTTTCGCCATTGCACCATGGCGCAACCAAGCCCAGATTTTACACGAGTAGCGCAAAACAACCCACCATCAGGCTTCGGGTTTAACGAACTTCAGCGTCATACGGTTAGATTCGCCGATAGCCTGGATCGCTGCACGCTTGCCTGCATCGTTCTTGCTGGTCTGCAGACTAGGGGGCAGGCGCCAAACGAATTCATCGCTGGTCGGCTGGTCTTTCGGGTTTTCGTTCACGTCACTGGATGCAACATACTCGAACCCTGCCTCCTGCATCTGTTCGATGACATGTGACTTCTTCAAGTATCCTGCGGCGCCGCTGGCCCAGTCGTCAGGCATATCGGGCCGGGCTTGGTGCTGTACCACGCCTGCGATACCCCCGGGTTTGAGGACGTTGAATGAGTCTTCCAAGACAATCTGCAGGAAATCGCCGTTGTCCGCGAAACGGGCCAGATTGTGCATGGCGCGAATCAGCACCACCGCATCAGCGGTGCCGTGTAACGACTGGGGCAGCTCGCCGTAGACGAAAGCGCTGAGCGACGCATCACCTTCACTGCGCCAGGCTTCTGCCTGAGCGGTCCAGTCGGCTGGCCAGGTCTTTTTCTTGGCTATGAATTCTTCGTTGGCGAATCCGCCGAACAAGGGCCAGATATCCAGCGGATAATCTGCGCCGATGAGTTCGCCGGAGTCACCCAGCAGGGGCAGCAGAATCTTGCTGTACCAGCCACCGCCGGGCAGAGCTTCAACCACCGTCATGCCCGGCGTGATTCCGAAAAACTCCAGAGTCTGCTGGGGGTGGCGGTACTGATACCGAGCCTGGGTCTGTTGCGGCTGGCTGGCCAGAATTTCTTCCAGTGAGGTTGCCGCTGCCGAGGTGCCTGCCAGCATACTGATTGCCAGAGCAATGAACGCGATGCGCATAATCAAATCGCCTGTTGTCGTGAGTTCATGAATTTACCGGTAGATTGCGTTCTGCCTGGTCCGCATTGTCACCATGGGTGAGCATCCGCTGCAACCCATCCAGCAGACCGCCGGGCACCGGGAATACAATGGTCGAGTTCTTTTCGCCGGCAATCTCAGTGAGGGTTTGCAGGTAACGCAATTGCATCGAGCCGGACTGGGCGGAGAGTTCTTGTGCCGCTTCGACCAACTTTACGGCGGCTTGCTGCTCGCCATCCGCGTGAATGATCTTGGCGCGTCGCTCCCGTTCCGCTTCGGCCTGTTTGGCGATGGCGCGAATCATGCTCGGATCGATGTCTACGTGTTTGATTTCAACGTTCGAGACCTTGATGCCCCACTGATCGGTCTGCTGATCGAGAATGGCCTGGATATCGCGGTTCAATCGTTCTCGCTCTGCCAGCAGTTCGTCGAGTTCGTGCTGGCCCAACACAGATCGCAGGGTGGTTTGCGCGAGTTGACCGGTGGCCTCCATGAAGTTCTCGACATTGATGATCGAGCGTTCCGCATCGGTCACGCGGTAGTACAGAACCGCATTGACCTTGACCGAGACGTTGTCCTTGGTAATGAGATCCTGGGAGGGGATGTCGGCTACCATGGTGCGCAGATCGACTCGCACCATCTGTTGGATAATCGGTACAACGATGATCAGACCGGGGCCTTTCACCTTGTAGAATCGCCCCAACATAAATATTACGCCGCGTTGATATTCGCGCAGTACGCGGAATGTCGATGCCAGCAGGCCAATGGCCAGTGCTACGAGAATGCCTGTAAAAATGCCCATAACGAATGCTCCTATTCAGCTTCGGGTGGTGGGGCCTGCTCGACCTGGAGTATCAGGCCGTTTACCGCGCAAACCCTCAGGTGTTCGCCGCCGGTTATCGGGGTGTCGGCGTCTGCCTGCCAGATTTCGCCAAAAGCCAGAACGTCGCCGTGAAACTGGCCGACCTCGCTGGTGCTGGCGAAATCCCCCTGGGCGATGGCCGGCGCGCCCAGCATGGCCTCTACGCCGCTGACAATTTTCGAGTTGCGCGCGCGAATGGCCATGCCGACAGCGAGAAAAATAAGCGCAGCGGTAATCGTCGCGAATGCCGCAATGATATAGATCGGTAACTGATATCCAGGGACTTCGCTGTCGAACAGCATCAGCGAACCCATAACGAATGCGGCGACTCCGCCGATGCCCAGCACACCGAACGTGGGTGTGATGACCTCGGCTACCATCAGGCCGACGCCCAGCAGCAATAGCGCAAGCCCCGCGTAATTGACGGGCAGCAGCTGCAGTCCGTAGGCGCCCAGCAGAATAAGAATGATGCCGGTGACCGACGGGATTACCAGTCCGGGATTATAGAACTCGAGAATCAACGCGTAGATGCCGATGATGAGCATGCCGTAGGCAATGCTTGGGTCGGTGATGGTCGCGAGTAGATCGTGACGCCAGTCGGACTCGACCTGGTGGACCGTTGCGCCCGCGGTGTTGAGTGTGCGTTTACCGTCGACGAGTGCCACCTCTCGCTGGTCCAGGGCTTCCAGCAGCGCCGGCAGATCCGCGGCGATCAGATTGATGACATTGAGTTCCAATGCAACCGAGGCACGCAGGTTTGCCCCTTCACGCACGGTTTCCTCCGCCCATTCGATGTTGCGATCACGCAGTTCCGCCAGACTCTGCAGGTACGCCACGGCGTCGTTGATGACCTTTTTGCCCATGGCGTCCAGCGGTGCAGGTGGTTGGTCGGATTTGTCGTCACCGGTACCTGATGGGGAGGCCGGTGTAGAGGGAATGTTCTGGGGCGCTAAGCTTACCGGGGTAGACGAACCGATATTGCTGGCTGGCGCCATGGCCGCTACGTGGCTCGCATAGGCGATATAGGTGCCCGCACTCGCGGCGCGGGCGCCGTTGGGAGCGACGTAGGTGACCACTGGAATGGGGCTGTTGAGAATATGCTGGACCAGCTCGCGCATGGCTTTGTCGAGACCGCCGGGAGTATCCATACGTATGATTACCGCCTCTGCATCCGCGGCGTAGGCATCATCGATGGAACGAATAATGAGATCTACGCTGGCAGGACCAACGGCACCTTCCAGATCGACGACCCATACTTCAGTATCGCTGGCGCCGGAGCCGGCTGCGAAAAGCAGGGCGGTTAACACCCATGGCAAGGCGAGTCTCAATCGCATGGTTTCATCTTAACCTCTAGCTGCTAGCATTACCCGATAATGTTGCGCTTTCAAGGCTGAAATATGGTGGATCTGGTGCTGGCGATGATCATGGCACTGGTCTGCATACTGCTGCATTTCGAAGCGCTGGTGCTGGTTATGCGGTTGTCTACTGGGGCTGTGCACGTCTGGGTATCGGCGGTATAGAAGGTGCCTCTACGACTTTGGACTACGGCTATTTTTCCGCGGTGGTTTACACCACGCTTGGCTTTGGTGACCTGGTGCCTGCGCCCGGTATACAGATTCTGGCCGGGTCGGAGGCGCTGGTGGGACTATGTCTGATTGCCTGGTCCGCTGCTATCACCTTCAATCGAATTCTCCCTGACAGCGAGCCTCCGCCAACATAACCCCATTCAAGCTGTGCGTGTTTGCACAGAATCGGCGAGTGTGAGTTCTTCTGCAGCTCGGCCCGACCTTTGGTTAAGACATGCCAATGAGCAGCTGAAACAGCCGAGTGAGTCGGATGTGCGGGCTCGATTTGGCGGCGCACTGCCATAAACCATAGCGCACTGGGGCGATGACTCGACGGGCGGGTAAAGGTAACCTTAACAATAGCGCCGTGAGCGCAATAGAAAAACGAACGCAAGAGGCTGCTGCAGATGAACAAGATTGAAGGCGTAAATGATGCCGACGTCACCGCATGGCTCAAACATCACGTACCGGGAATAGCCGCGCCTCTGACGTTCGAGCTCATTGCCGGGGGGCACTCCAATCTGACGTTCGGGGTGACGGATGCGGCCGGAGAGAAATACGTGCTGCGCAGGCCGCCGTTGGGGCATGTGCTGGAAAGCGCCCATGACATGGGTCGTGAGCACAAGATTGTTACGGCGCTGGCGGATAGCGGGGTGCCGGTGGCCGAGACCCTGGGGTTGTGTCGTGATGTGGACGTGAACGAGGCGCCTTTCTATGTCATGCGCTATGTCGCCGGGCCGGTATTGCATGACGCTGAAATCACCGCGCAGTTGAGCATGCCTGAACGTGAATCCCTCGGGCATCACGTGGTCGATGTGCTCGCGAAGCTTCATGCTCTCGACCCGGATGATGTCGGGCTTGGCGACCTGGGGCGCAAAGAAGCCTATCTTGCGCGTCAGTTGAAGCGCTGGACCAAACAATGGGAGGCCTCAAAAACCCATGAGATCCCGGCAATGGAAGAAACTTCGCGACTGCTGGAAGAGCGCATGCCGGAGCAGATCGGCGCTACCATCGTTCACGGTGACTATCGGCTGGGTAATATGATTGTTGGTGCGGGTCGGATCAAAGCCGTGCTCGATTGGGAACTGTGTACCCTGGGTGATCCGCTGGCCGACGTGGGTTACCTGCTGAACTCCTGGATCCAGCCGGGCGAGGCGGAAGAAGATGTCGCGCCTACCGCGGCAGGCGGCTTTCCTGACCGAGATGCGTTGACCCACCGTTACGCCGCGGCAACCGGCAGAGACCTGTCGCAGATCAACTACTATCGGGCGTTTTCGCACTGGCGCCTGGCCGCCATCGGCCAGGGAGTCTACAAGCGGTATCTGGTTGGTGCCATGGGTGATAATCGGGATATGGATCTGGAGGTCTACAAGACCGGTAACACTCAGCGGGCAGAGGCTGCGCTGGCGTTGCTCAGCTAGCCAGGTCGACCACACCTAAGAGCTGATCGTCTACCCTTACCGCGATCGCGGTTACCCCTGACGGGAATTCGATACGTACTACGGAGCACGGGGACGTGATCACCTGTGCCTGTAAGGAGTCCGGCGGCGGTAACTGCCAGCGGTAGTTCAGGTTGACGGTGCTGGCGCTTGCGTCTGTGCTTACCAGAGTGAGGCTGTATCCAGCCGATGGCTGCCGGCCGTTACTCACTGCAATGAGTATGGCGTCATCTGATAGGAGAGCGGGTGCACCTGCAGCGCGCTGGTTCTCCTCCGTGAGCAATCGTGCTCCTGCTATGTTCGGAAGATCCGCGTAGCTGATACGTGATACACCTTGACTCAGTTCTCGGCACATCGTGTGGTTGAGAACCTCGCTGACCGATACCGGTATGCGCTCGCAACCAGTCAGCACAAACACAGTGAAGCATGCGGTGAGTGCTCTAGTCATGGTGAGCTGGGGTCACTAATAGAAGGCTGGTTGTGCAGCGAAGGCGAGTTAAAAAAGGCGTGTCAGAAAGAGGGGACCTTCTGAATGCAACTTCTCTTCTGGGGGAAGGACACTTGAAAGGGAGGACTGTACGAAGTTGCTTGCACGCCTGGGAACTTTTCAATGGTTATGCAGTGTACAGTACAAAATTATGAAGTCAACAGATTTTTTAAAAAAATACAGGTTTTGTACAGATTGGCTGAACGCAACGGGTCATCCTCTTCAACCTGCGTCGGCATCCGCTGTATGGTGCTGCTCATCAGCAGTGATCAGGGTCTCCAGGGCGAGTTCCAGTTGCGCTCTTGCCTGAGTGGTGTCGGCGTGAACTCTCAGATACAAGTCCCCGCGCTCCTGAGCTGGGGCGCATTGAGAGGTGAAGGCTGCAAATGCGTTCAGCTGATTGATCGCTTCCACCAGATGTTCCGGGCAGCCCGTGGGATCTTCGCTGTTGGCGGCAATGGCGATCAGTTCTTCGTCGCTGTAGCGGCGCGGTGTGGTGCGGCCGGCCCGTGCTGGCAAGCCGCCTTCGCTGAGTGCAGTGTGCTCAATCTCCGCCCAGGAAACCGGCCATTTCAGAGTAGGGGTGGCAGCCTGCTGCACCCTCGAGATCATGTCTGCGGTGGCGAACTGATAGATGGTGATCAGTTTAGCGTCAGGGTAAATTTCCTTTGTTTTTTCAATATGTTGCATTGAAAGAACTGGCACTTGCATTATCAGAACCGATGGTTGAACGGTGCCGCTCTGCTCGGCGTAGAACGCATCCATGTTTGCCCAGCGCGAGACCACTTCGATACGCTGACGGGAATCTGCCTTACTGGCCTGCTGTTCCAGGACCAGCAGGTTTGGCCCGATCAACCCCACTGTGGGTGCCTGCAGCGCCACGATGACGCGCTCACGTGGTTGTTCGCTTATGCGCTGCGCCAGTTGTTCATGGTTTAAAGGGGCGAGGCTGGATATCGGTTGGCCCTGATCTATCAGGTGTTTGATCAGTTTCAGTCGTTCGAGCTGGTCTTTGCTGTAAAAGCGCGTCTTGCCTGCTTTATGGGCAGGGCTGAGGTTATAACGGCGCTCCCACGCGCGCAGGCGTTCGACGGAAATACCGGTGAGTGAGGCTACTGTACCGATGCGGTACAGGTCATCGGGGTTGTCTGGATACACGGCAGGGCTGTCCAGGTACAAAAACTGTACATATTGTAGCGTGTTGATTATGAATGTCCAGTAGTGCGGTCGCAACCTCCTGCTGGAATTGAAGCGGGAATCAGAGATAGAAAAGGGGAGGGCGTGTCACGGTATTGGAGGAAGGGGAGAGAACACCGTGCCACGCCATTCTTGCCACTTTGACCCTGCCAGCAGAGCCTGTGGAAGACGGCAGAAATAATAGGCGGTTCGGCGGTGGTTGCAAGGTGTTACGGCAAGAATGTCGTAACGGTTTGTTTTCGATCAAATCGTAGGTTCATACCAGGTTTTTTCAGGTGAATTTCACCTGTTACCCGTCACGGCAAACCGTCGAAAAATTCGACTGCTCCGGTCTCCAGTTCATATTGTGCACCGACAACCAGCAGTTCTCCGCGGTTGATCAATGTTCGGATGATCTGCGACCCATTACGCAGATCGTCCGCCGTGGCACTTATGTTTGCACGGGTGGCTTGATCGACCAGGGTGTTCGCGCCGTCCTCGGTGCTGCTGGCGGCCTCTGCCACCAGCGCTTCGAGGCTTGGTGCGATATTGTCGACAATGGCGCTCAGGCCCGGTGACAGGTCCGATTGCGGCGCGCGCAACTGATCGATGGTTGCACGTATAGCACCGCAGCGACTATGGCCCAGCACAACCACCAGTGGCGTGCCGAACTGAGTGGCGGCAAACTCGACGCTGCCGACCTGGGCTGACGTGGCAATGTTCCCTGCCACCCGAATGACGAACAGATCGCCCAACCCCTGATCGAAGACGATTTCCGCGGGCACGCGTGAGTCGGAACACCCCAGCACGATGCAGAAGGGCTTCTGTCCGTCGACAGTCTGCGCGCGTGCATCGGCGATCGGGTGGTCGATTCGTGCGTCTTCGACAAAACGCTGATTACCTTCCTGCAGGCGGCGCAGGGCATCGATTGCTTGGCTCATTGCGTGGGCTCTGTTGGTATTGCTTAGATGCAAGATTAACCGCCCTGATGTGGGTGGTAAATCGTCAGCGCATCTTGGAGAATGCGTTTTTTTGCATGAACAAATATCGGAGGAATCCCGTGCAGGACAATCTCGGTTTATTGCTGATGAAGCGTGCTTTTCTGTCTCCGGATCTGGAAGCTTACGTGGAAGGTGACGGCGGCTTCCGTTTGACCTTCAAGGAACTGAATGAAAGCTGCAACCGCCTGGCAAATGCATTGGTGGCGCACGGTATACAGAAGGGCGAGCGTGTCGGTCTGCTGCTGATGAACTCGCGGGAGTTCATGGAGGCGTACTTCGCTCTGGCAAAGGTAGGCGCCGTGGTTGTGCCTCTGAACTGGCGTCTGGTGGCCGATGAGCTTGAGTTCATTCTCAAGGACTCAGGCACCGAGCGGCTTATATTCGGCGAGGAATTTCTCGATACCGTAGCTGACCTGCATTCCCGGGGCGATAAGACCGACATCAAGCAATGGCTGCAGGTGCATGATCAGCAGGACATTGCCTTTTTCGCCACCGATTATCAGGCGTTTCGCGAAACCGGTGGCGCAGATGAGCCGGCGGTTGGCGCTACGGATGACGACATGCTGTACATCATGTACACCTCAGGCACCACGGGGTTGCCCAAGGGGGTTGTTCATACCCATACCACTGCGCTGTGGGCGCTGATTACCATCGGCTCTACCGGAGATTATCACTACAAAGACCGATACCTTGCCTGCTTACCCATGTTCCACGTCGGGGCGCTGACGCCGCTGGCGGTGAATGTCTGGACCGGGACCACCAGCGTCGTCATGCGCAGTTTCGATCCCTCCAGGGCATGGCAGCTGATCGAACAAGAGAAGATCACCACGGGCCTGGCTGTGCCCGCCATGCTCAATTTCATGCTGCAGGTGCCCCATGATCAGCACGACTATTCCAGTTTGCGCTGGGTTATGACGGGTGCCGCACCGGTGCCGATAGCATTAACGACGAAATACCATGAGATGGGTATCGGTGTGCTGCAGATCTATGGCCTTACCGAGTCATGTGGCCCTGCTTGTGTGATGGATGCAGATAACGCCATGCGCAAGCCCGACTCCACCGGCCGGGCGTTTTTCCACACCGAGATTCGTGTGGTGGACCATGCCGGAGAAGACTGCGCTCCCGGAGAAGCCGGTGAAGTTTGGGTGCGGGGCCGGCACATCATGCGCGAGTACTGGAATCGCCCGGATGCCACTGCCGATACTCTGACGCCTGATGGCTGGCTGCGTACCGGCGACGTGGCAACCATGGACGAAGAAGGCTTCGTGGCCATTCAGGACCGGATCAAAGACATGATCATTTCCGGCGGCGAAAACGTCTATCCGGCCGAAATCGAAGGCGTGCTTGCATCTCACCCGGGTATCTCCGAAGCGGCTGTAATCGGGCAGCAGAGCGAGAAATGGGGCGAATCGCCGCTGGCCATCGTGGTTAAGAGTGACGACAGCCTTACCGAGGCGGACGTGCTCAACTTCTGCCAGGGCAAAATGGCGGGTTACAAGCTGCCCAAGTCCGCAGCATTCTTAGATGAGATTCCGCGCAATCCCAGCGGCAAGATCCTCAAGCGGTTGCTTCGCGAGCAGTTTCCGAAAGACGCTCCGGTATAAGCCGGCGGCGTCAGAGCAGGAAGTTCTTGATCGCCATCATGGCCCACACGATGGCTACCAGCGCAAGGCTGATGAATACTGCGGCGGAACCCATGTCCTTGGCCCGCCCGGCAAGAGCGTGATGCTCGTGTCCGACCCGGTCGACCACGGCCTCGACGGCGGAGTTCAGTAGTTCGGTGATCAGTACCAGGCCCAGCAGGGCGATGAGCACTGCCACCTCCATCACGCTCTGGCCAACGACAAAGGCCAGCGGCAGCATGATCAGACCCAGGGTGCATTCCTGGCGGAATGCCGATTCGTTTTGCCATGCTGCTCGGAGCCCCTGCCAGGAATATCCGGTGGCTTTGATGACACGGGTTAAGCCAGTGTAGCCTGGTTTAGCCACGGCGATTACTCCCTGTTGAAGTTAGTAATTGAGGTTGTCAGTGATCGTCCGGACAGGGTCCGGTTTCAACCTGAATCGTAGAGTGATCAATGCCGAATGTATTGTTGAGTACCGCTTTGATGTCTTCAACCACGTCGTGCACAGGGGTGTGTTCCGGTACCAGGGCGTGCAGTGTCAGCAGGGGTTTCTCTGCTGTCAGCGCCCAGGCGTGGACATGGTGCACTTCCTGTACCTGGGGTACGGCGCGGCACAGCTCCCGTTTGATTTCCGCCAGATCGACGTTGGCGGGCACACCTTCCAGCAGAATGTGCGCTGATTCGCTGATCACCCGCCATGCGCCGTGGCCGAGAATGAAAATGATGATGATCGCCAGTATCGGGTCAGCGTAGAGCCAGCCGAAGTAATGTACCAGCAGGGCAGCGATGATGGCCGCGGCAGAGCCCAGCAGATCGCCAAGCACGTGGAGCGTGGCGCTGCGCACATTGGCGTTACCGGAGGTGGCGTGCAGCCAGCGATAGGCGATGATGTTGACAATGAATCCCACTGCCGCGACGGCGAGTGCGGGCAGTGGCAGAATTGGCTCTGGATTGGCGATGCGGGTAACCGCTTCGACTGCGATCCAGACTACCAGCGCGGCCAGGGTCAAGCCGTTGATAAATGCCGCCAGCACCTGAAAGCGGTGGTAGCCATAGCTGAGTTTGTGGTCGTAACCGCGCTCAGAGATGCGCGCCGCCCACCAGGAAAGTCCCAACGCAGTGGCATCGAGAAACATGTGCCCGGCATCGGCCAGGAGCACCAGAGCATTGGTCCACAGACCGGCAATGAGCTCAACCAGCATGAAGCCGGCGATCAGGAAAAAGGCTCGACGCAGCACTACGGTGTCGTGTTGATGGCTATGGTGATGGTGGCCGTGGCTCACTGGTGGCTAAGAACCCTGTGTGGAAGCGCTAAGTATAACGGTTGAGCCGATGTTGCCTAGGTTCGATGAATGCCAGCAGGGCTGTTAAGGGATGTGGCCCTCTAGTTTGAGCGATTGGCGGTGTCGGATAACGCCGGCAGAACCTGGGAACCGAACAGTTCCAGTGACGAATACAGAATTTCGTCCGGAATCCCTCCCAGGTCTGCCATGAAGATCATCCTGTCGAGATCCAGCGTCTCAACGGTACTGCCGATACGGTCGACGACTTCCGCCGGGCTGCCCACGATCGCCGGTCCTTGTATTAACGCCTGGTAATCGAAAGGCAGAATCTTGGCCTTGGGTGTGTAGTCTCTGATCAGACGCTGAACCCAATCCCAGTAGTTGTGGTACCAGACCTGGAACCGTTCTTTGGCCTGTTGGGATTGTGGCGCGATGTGCATATGACAGCATGCGCCGATGGTGGGCTGCGTGGCGTGTCCGGCGATGCGCCACTGGTCTTTGTAGCGCTCGACGATGGGTGCGAACGCCGCCGGCGGTGCGAACACGCTTGGCAGCATAAGCGGGCAACCCAGGCGTGCTGCGAGATCGACGGTCTTGCTGGAAGAACCACCGCCGATCCACACGGGAAGCTCGCCAAAGGGACGCGGTCGGCTGGTCTCACCATGCAGCGGCCGTAGACCGTCAGCGTGCACGTTTTCCCTGCGCAGCAGGTTGACCAGCAGCTCAACATGATCGTTGAACAGCGCCTGACTCTGGGCCGGGTCCTGCCCGAAGATCTCGAAGGTGCGTGCGAAAAAACTGCCGCGTCCGGCGACGATTTCCGCCCGGCCTTCAGTCAGTACATCTAAGGTCGCGTAATCTTCGGCCACCCGAAATGGATCGAGGTTGGCCAGCAGCGATACCCCCGTAGACAGACGCAGCCGCTCGGTGCGCTCGCCGATGGCCGCGAGTACCACCGCGGGGGATGACAACTGATAGGCGCTGCCGTGATGTTCGCCGAGGTGTACTGAGTGCATGCCGATCTGTTCTGCAAGTACAGCCTGATCGACCAGCGTGCGATGCCGTTGAGACTCGGTTCGGCAGTTACCGGTGTTGGGATCGGGCAGCAGGTCGCCAAGGGACAGCAGACCTGTTGCCAGGGCTTTTGTGTTCTTGATCATAGTCGGAGCGTACCAGTTGCACCTGTCTCCGTCGCCCCCGACGCGGGCCGCGTAGTTCTGTTGGCGCGCCGATGCGGTTATGCTGCCCTGCTCGAGCATACCAATTGGAAGACCCCGTGACACAGCATCCGACGAGTCTGCCCAGCAGCATCTCAGAGCACACATTTTCAACTGCCCGACATACTTCGTTCTATCTGACCGCTGGCGACCCAGACAACACCCCGGTCATTTTTGTGCATGGCTGGCCGGAACTCAGTCTCAGCTGGCGGCATCAACTGCCATTTGTCGCGGATCTCGGGTACTTTGCTGTGGCGCCGGACATGCGTGGCTACGGAAACTCGGGCGTGTATGGCAGGCACCAAGACTATGCGCTGCGGGAAATCGTAGCCGACATGATCGAGCTTGCGGATGGCCTGCAGATCGATAAGGCGATCTGGGTGGGCCACGACTGGGGTGCGCCGGTAGTGTGGAGTATCGCGCGCCATCATCCTGACCGGTGCATTGCCGTCGCCAACCTGTGTGTTCCCTATGACACTCTGGAACGCGGCTGGGATGGCATGCTGCCCTATATTGATCGGGATATTTACCCGGAGGAACAATATCCGGCGGGACAATGGGAGTATCAGCGCTACTACGAGGAGCACTTTGCCGAGGCGACTGCGGCGTTTGACTCTGATCCTTACCGGGTGGCCCGGTTGTTGTTCCGGGCGGGTAATCCAGATGGCGCCGGTCAGGTGTCGGGGACGGCGCTGACCCGCCATGACAATGGCTGGTTTGGCGGCGGTGAGGTGCCGGATCTGCCGAGAGACGCCAGCGTCATCAGTGAAGAGGATCTTCAGGTTTACGCAGAAGCACTGGCGCGCAATTCGTTTTTCGGCCCGGATTCTTACTACATGAATCATGAGCGCAATGCGCAGTTTGCCGCCGAAGCCACCGGCGATCGGCTGGCCATGCCCGTGCTCTTTCTACATGGTCGTTACGACTACACCTGCGAAACCATGACATCCACGGCGGTAGAGCCGATGCGCGAAAAATGTGCGCGGTTGAGCGAAGCGGTGGTGGACAGCGGTCACTGGATGGCTCAGGAAAAGCCGGAGGATGTGAACCGGCATCTGGCAGCCTGGCTTGGTTCGCTGAGCGGCATCGGGTAAATTCATGCGGTTGCAAGGTTTGTATCAGTAAAGGAGCGCGCAATGGAACGAATGAAGCTGGACTTCGATGGTCGGGTCGCAGTACTCAAATTTAATCATCCTGAAGTGATGAACGCGGTTGGCGTGCAGATGCAGGAGGATCTTTTCGAGGCCATCGACGAGATCAAAGACCCGAATAACGGCGCGCGCTGTGTACTGCTGACGGGCGAAGGGCGCAGTTTCTGTGCCGGTGCCAATCTACAGGATGCCGGTGGCAGTGAAGGCGGCCGCAAGCGATCCGGCGCCGGAGACTCTCTGCGTACCAGTTATCACCCGCTTCTGTTTCAACTGCGTGAACTCGATATGCCGATTGTCACAGCGGTCAACGGCGCCGCCGCGGGCGTAGGAATGAGCTTTGCCATGATGGGTGACATCGTATGTGCGTCACGTAATGCATACTTTCTGCAGGCGTTTGCCAGGATTGGCTTGATTCCCGATGGCGGGTCAACCTACATGCTGCCCAGATTAGTGGGGTGGGGCAGGGCCATGGAACTTTCCATGCTCGCTGAGCGGTTGCCTGCGGAGACTGCACATGAATGGGGGCTGATAAACCGGGTCTATGATGACAATGACGCATTGCTGGACGGCGCCATGGAGATCGCCAACCGTCTGGCCAACGGGCCTCGATCCATCGGCTTGATTCGTCGGGCCTACTGGGAAAGCTGGAGCAACTCTTTCGAGCAACAGCTCGATCTGGAAGCCCGCCTGCAGAACCAGGCGGGTAACTCCCGGGATTTCAAGGAAGGCGTGTCTGCTTTCCTCGAGAAACGCGACGCGCTGTTCACCGGCGAGTAGCAGCTTTTCGTGAGCTCGGGGTTGGCATGCTGAAAATCTATGGCGTACCGAACTCCCAACCGGTGCGGGCGGTCGTATGGACGTGTCTGATGAAGGGCCTGCCTTTCGAGTTCATCATGACCAGCCAGAACAAGGCGGCCAAAACGCCGCAGTACCTTGCATCCGTCAATCCGCGTGGCACCATCCCCGCGATTGACGATGAGGGTGTAATCCTCTGGGAGAGCCACGCGATTCTCATCTACTTGTGCGAAAAGCATGGTTGGAGGGATCTATGGCCGCAAGACCTGGTGGCCCGTGCGCGGGTTAATCAATACCTGCACTTCCACCATCGCAATACCCGGGAGATCGTCGTGCAGTGGAGTCGGGCGTTATGGCCGTCGGTATTCGGTGTAGAGAACCCGGATGCCGGATGGATCAAACGCAATACATTTCCAGGCATGGAAAACAACGCTGAGATCGTCGCCGAGGCCCTGCAGATCATTGACCACATGCTGGCGGTCAACTCATATCTTGCGGGTGACACGCCGACCATTGCCGACATCGTTGCCTACGAGGAACTGGGGCAGAATCAGGCGAAATACGCAAACTGCACTGACTACGCCGACTTCACGCACATACAGCGATGGTTGGCCGCGATGGAAGAGTTACCGGCCCACGAGCCTGCGCACGTGGTCTGGTCATTGATCGGCGACCTCAACAACATCTCCGGCGGCATGAAGACCATCGCGCATGCCAACAAGGAGGCTGCGCGGATCTTTGCCGAGACGGTACAGTAGTCCGCTCTCGCGGCCCCGTCCGCTCTCGCGGCCCCGTCCGCTCTCGCGGCCCCGTCCGCTCTCGCGGCCCCGTCCGCTCTCGCTTACCAGGTCTCGCCAAACGGTCGAATTACCGACTCAAACGTCCACGCGCTTTTCGGCTGGTGCGCTATGCGGAAACACTCCTCGGCAATGTCGGCCGGTTGACAGAAAAAATCATCCGGTTTGCCGGCAAAGGCTTTGCGCGTCCACTCCAGATCGATCACTGCATCGATGGCGACATAGGCGGCATGGATGCCCCTGGGCCCGGCCTCCCGGGCGATACTTTCCAATAAAATGCGTTGCGCTGCCTTGGTGGGCGCGAAACCGGCAAACCGGGCGCGGCCGCGAAAAGCCGATGTGTTGCCGGTGCAGATGATTGCGCCGGCCCCGGCCTCAACCATTTTCGGTGTGGCCAGACGTGCGAGCTGCAGTAGCGCCAGGGTGTTCACTTCGAAAGCTTTGGCAAGCTTGCTCGGGTCGATTTCCATATAGGTACCGCGTTCGGCGGCAACGGCGTTGTGTACGATAATGGACGGTGCGCCCAGGTCGGCGTTGATCTGGGCAAAAGTGTCCTGCAGAGAGTCGCTGTCGCTGACATCGCATACGTAAGTGTGCGTATCGGCGATTTCTTCATTCAGCGCCTGCAGACGCTCGGCGTTTCGCGCCAGCATGGCGACGGCATACCCTCCTTCCACAAAGCGGCGCACGAGCGCGGTGCCAGTGCCGGGGCCTACGCCGGTGATCAGGCAGATCTTCTTCAATGTTTTTCTCCTTGCAGATTGCCGGTCAAGTGTATGAGCGATTGGCGCAGGGTTCTATCATGCAGCACGGTCTGCTGGCCGATTAACTGGTTGCTCGGAGCACTTCCAGGTGCGCAGAAACACTGCTGGCGAGCGCATGCAGATCGTAGCCACCTTCTAGAGTTGAAATGACCCGCCCGTCGGCGAACTGATCAGCCATGCTGACGATCTGTCTGGAAACCCAGGCGAAGTCGTCCTCCACAAGATTGAGATCTGCCAGGGGGTCTGCACGATGGGCATCGAAGCCGGCGGAGATGAATATCAGTTCCGGCTGATGGGCGCTCAGTGCGGGCCACCAGTGCCGGTCGATGGCGTCGCGAAACCCATCGCCAGCAGTACCGGCTGGCAGTGGCGTGTTGACGATGTTCGGGCGTTCGAGATCGTGCAGCCGGTGCGGGTAATGAGGGTGCTGAAAACTGGAGCAGACCAGCACTTCGGGGTGGTCTTTGAAGATATCAACGGTGCCATTGCCGTGATGGACATCGAAGTCGAGGATCGCCACGCGGTTCACCTGTATGTCTGCGAGCGCCTTCAATGCGCCAACCGCCACGCTGTTGTACAGACAGAAACCCATGGCGGCGCTGACCTCCGCATGATGCCCCGGAGGCCGTACCGCGCAGAACACCCGCGTGGTGCGCCCAGCCAGCACATCGTCTACTGCATCGCACAGCGCGCCCGCAGCATGCAGCGCGGCACTGTGACTGTTCGGCCCCATCCAGGTATCCGGGTCAACGGGCACGGCTTCATTGTCCCGGGGCGCCATCGATTCAATGAAATCGAGGTGGCTTTGCGGGTGGGCGCGCAGCAGATCTTCAGCGCTGGCTGCGCTCGCCTGGCGCAGCGGGTACTGGCCGGTGATGCCGGTGCGCTGGAGATGCTCCAGCAGGCTGGTCAATCGCTCGGAACGTTCCGGATGCCCGGGTGTCACTTCATGCGCGATACACGAAGCGTGGGTGTATATGTGCATCTGATCGGTTTCCTTGATCAGCGGCTTTGCTTGGGCGAATACCAGATCGGCGATGACCAGGCTCGGTCCTGAATGGTTGCGTGCATGTCTGCCCGGGGTTCTACGCCGGCGCGGATCGCGTCCCAGGTGCTCCAGCGGCACGTCGGGTTCTCAAGCACGCGCACGTAGTAGAACGCCGGTTGCGCGGGATCGAATGTCGGATCCTGCCACAGCGCGAGGAGTTCGGCAGCGCCTTTACCGGGTGCAGGTGTGCAGGATGTCAGGTCGACGGTTGCGCCGTTGTCGGGGCATCGATGGCTCAAGGGATCGACTTCGCCGCCGTCGGAACATGCCGCATCGAATACCTGCTCCCGGGTCTCGTCGCCGTCGATCCAGCCTTTGATGACCTGCAGGCGCTGCAGCCCAACGGTATCGGGGTCCTGTGCGGCCCACACCAGAAAACGCGGCGCTCCCTCGCCTCCAGCGAGTAAGTCGGCGCCCATAGGCACGCCGCTGGCATACGCGGCGGCGATCATGTCGTCGGCTTCGAGCAGATCGGCCTGGTAGGCCTGCGAGCCGAAGAAGCGCACTTTGATGTGCGGGCCGCTGGTGCTGAAGGTCTCTTTACGGCGGAACGCATCGTAGATGGCGTCTCTGGTGTTCGAGTCTGCCCATACACCGGCCAGCCCCGACGCACCCCAGTATCGGGCTGCTGCGGGGGCGTAAACGCGGCCGTCGGGCGCGATGCCGGATTCGCCGGAGGCCATGGGGTCACCGTCAACCACCTCGCTTTGCGTTGGGTCAGTCAGCGGCACGGATCCGCGTTGTTGCGGTTTGATGTCGGAAACCCCGGTCTTGCTCCAGTAGTTGTCCTCTGCAAAAGAACCTGCGGCATTGTGGGTGTCGGATGAGCCGATAATGCCGAATTTGTAAGGATTGAAAGCCTGTTCGCTTTCCATCTGCAGTCCGCGCCCCCAGGCGTGACGAACATAACTGCCTGCAGGGCGGGTGGGTAACGGGCTGGCCACGCGTATGGGCATGATCTCGAAGTCGGCCCACTCGTCGTTGGGTGACAGCAATGGATGAGTGTCGGAAGTGCCTTTGACCTGGGTGCTCTCCACCAGGGGTTCGTTGCGCATGCGTTGCTCGGCGTAGGCCGCGTCGATCGGTGATCCGTCCCATTTGACCAGGTCGAACATCATGCCATCGGACGCATTGGAGTTGTGCGGGATGGCCAGCGACTCGATGCCCGCGGCGCGCTGCTCGTCCATCCATGCCCAGAGGTCTTCCGGATTGCGGGACATCAGGCGGCTGAACGGTAGTTCCGGCACGGTCGTGCCGCGGAAAATCACATTGCGGTGCAGGTTCTGAGCTGCGGCGCCGCTGGTGGTGTATTCGTAACCCACCAGCGTAGTAAATGTGCCGGGATCGTTGTGCCGCTGGGCGGCAGCGATGATCTCCTGCCAGGCGCGCGCGCCCACTTCGCGGTCATCCAGTGGGTCGGGCTGATCGGGGTTGACGCCCACTGAGCGCAGGTGATCAACGGCGGCGCCAAACGCTTCACGTGATGCGGCCGGCGAATCGATGTTGCGCGCCACTGCCGCCAGCGGCAGTTTGCTCAACGGGCCTGTGGTTTCCGCCATCTCCGGCATCACGCCCAGGTAGAAGGCATGATCCGTAACCGCCTGAAAGTCCAGTGGCTTGTTCATCTGCATCATGAATCCGGAGGAGTGGGCCAGTGCTTCGCCCCTGGCGAAGCGGTATGCGTCGTCCGGCGTAGCGCGGGTGCCAAACAGATAAGCGTCGAAGGAATACCGTGTGTGTACGTGTACGTCGCCGAAATAGGCGTTGCGGTTAGGGTCGCTCTCTACTGCCGGTGGCGTTGCCGGATCTGGTTGTGCAGCTGCACCTGCTGATCGCGGCTGGTCCGGCTCGGTGCATGCACTGAGCACCGCTAAGGCCGCGGCTAAAGCTGCGGCAGGCAATGGTATTGCCAGGCGCGCTGACGTATGGATTGAAGTACGCATGTGTTCCCCTGGCGTCGTCGAGGGAATGATGGTTGCACAGCGTCGCTCGGTTGACAACGCGATGCTTAATTACGCGCCAACGCGCGCCGGGTTAGCTGCCTTGTCAAGAGGTGTGTTTACGTGGCGCCCGCCGATCGTTGAGAAAACGCTGGAATTCCACCAGTGGCACCGGCTTGCAAAACAGAAAACCCTGGGCGTCAGTGCAACCCATGTCTTCGAGAATGCGGCGTTGCTCCCCGGTCTCCACGCCGACGGCGACTACACGCAACTGAAAACGTCGTCCGACCCGGCAGATCTGTTCGATCAAAGTCCGTGCACTTGCGTCACTTTCCATGCTGGCGACCAGGCTGCGGTCGATCTTCAGCGTATCGGCGGGACAACGTAGCAGTTTTTTGGCGTCGACGACGTCGGTGCCGAGATTGTCGATGGCGATCCGCACGCCAAGGTCGCGCAGCTCAAACAGTGCGCTACGATGCTGATCGACCACGTGCAGCAGGTGGGCGTGAGACATCTCCAGTTCCAATATTGCCGGGTCCAGCCACTGGTCTTTGCTCAGTCGCACGATCTGATTCTTGATCGCGTCATGGCTGAACTGCTGGGGAGATATGTTGATGCCGAGGTAGATCGGTGAAATCAGGTGCTCCAGCCAGGTTACGGATTCGCGAGCGGCGCGTTCCAGGGCCCAATCGCCTACACGGGCCATCTGGCCGCTGCGTTCCACCACGGGAATGAAATGGTCTGGCGCCAGCTTGCCCACCTCCATGCCTTCCCAGCGCAGCAGAGATTCGACGCCGCGCAGATGTTCGCCGGTGATGTCCCACTGCGCCTGCAGCACCAGGCTGAATTCTTCGCGGCTCAACGCCTCGGGCACCCTTGCACCCAGACTGGGGTCGAGTTCAGCGGCAATGGCGCGGTTACCGCCCCGTGACTTGGCTTGTTCCTTGGCCTGCCAGGCCCGTTGCCATAGCGCCTGGGCGTCGAACAGCGATTGATCGTATGCATGACCGATGCTCAGTGAAAAGTGCAGCTCGCCGCCGCGGAACACCAGCGGCTTTCGCGAGCGGGCGATGCACTTCTCGGCGATGGTATGTAGGTCTCCCAGTGACATCCGCGGACACCACACCACGAAAGCGCCGGCATCGTAGATACCCATGTGTGCTGAATGGGGCAGGTTGCTGGACAGGTGATCGCTCAGTGCGCCGAGCAGGTCGGTTTTGCTGACCGGATCAAGGTTGGCATACAGGTGCTCGGCGTGGTCTACCTGTACGACCAGCAGACCGGTGGGTGCGCCCTGGAAACGTTCCATGAAGTCCAGCAGCTCCGGGTGGTGAGGCAGGCGGGTGATTGGTTCCGTTGCCTGAATCGAGAAGAATTGGGTTTCGAAACGGGCGATGTTGAGCGCGGTGGTGATAGTGTTCACCAGATCGCTCTTTACCGCATCCTTGGCAAGCAGTGCGATATTGGTAGCGTGCTCATCGGCGATCGGTTCACCAATGTAGACACCCTGGGCCTGGGGGAGAAAATCCAGCGCATCGCGTACCGGTCCAAAGCGATCTGCACGGTCAAATATTATGATATCAGGTGATTTCGGCAGAAATTCCGGATCCAGCGCATGATCATTTTCGCCATTGCGTTGCCATATGGTCCAACCCTGACGGGCGCAGATGGCGGTGACTGCCGCCGCTACGGTTGGGTCGTGAATGTGCGTGCAGATCAGTATGTTTGCCGGCATCGATACGCAAGTGTCCAGGGTGTTACCTGAAGTCTAGAACCGATGGGAAATCTTGCTCGGCTAAGACTTTTTAGTAGTTTGCTTCGAGGTACATGCTCTTGTGGTCGGTGACGATGCTGAAGCGCCGCTCCAACGCTGCGCGGTAGGGGCTGGAGCGGGCGTCTTCGCGGTTGATGGTGCCGATCGTGAGGCGTTGCTGCTGTCCGGGGCCGATATGCTGCAGCACCTCGTTGATGCTGTCGATCTGCGGGTGATCCCAGGGCACATGATACGTCAGGTGTTTGGCGCGACTCTCGATGGTGAGCGCCAGATTGCCATCGCAGAAAGACAGATAATTGCCTTGGCGTCGGCTCGGTAGTTCCGGCCAGTTGAGGGCGAGGCCGCAGGGCGAAGCTGGATCATAGGCGCTGATCCAGAAATTCTGTACTGTGGGGGTATTGCCCAGCAGCATGCTCAATGCCCTGGGCGAGATGAACTGAGGTGTGCTCAAACCCTCGAAAAACAATCCGCTGCTGACTTCGCCGGCCAGTTCCATGATCCTCAATGCACGAAACGCATTGCGCCAGCGCCAGGAACCGCGGCGGGGTCCGGCGCTTAAGCCTTCGCGCCGGACGATATCGCGATTGACCAGGCCATAGCGGTCGAGCAGTGTGCGCACCCGTTCCTTGTCTGCTTCTAGCAATGAAAGCGCATCTTCCGGGGCTCTGGTATGAATCAGTTGCCAGTGACCGGGCCAGCCACGCATCCCCCGTGGCTGGCGGCGCCGCCCGGAAGATGCGCGGACGGCATCGGGGAATTGGAAATTACGTCCGCTTCCCTGTTGTACCGGCAGCAGGGTGTCCGCAGTGATCTGGCCGTTCCATACCGAGTGCCACCAGGCATCGTTTAAGCCCCTGCCTCCGAGGCCGCTGGCATCGGCGATCTGGGCGAAGGTGTAACGGGCGTGAGGGTCGGCGAAATGCTCCGCGAATTGCGGAAGCTCAGCGGTGCCGGAGAACAGCTCGGTTTCTTCTGGGTAGCATACGGTCAGGCGTTGCTCGCCGGCACCAAGCCAGGTGAAGCCGTGATGATTGAAGGCGTCCGCCCAGTCATGGTCGTGAAAATCCTGCAGCCGGGCAGGCGGTAGATCCCTCAACCAGGCCTGCACCGGGGCTGGATAGCCACGCAGCAGTTCCAGGGCGTTGCTGATATTGGCTTTATCATGTGCCTGGCCCACGTGTTGCAGGCTGGCCCACAACAGTGGCAGGTTTGCCGCGGGCACGGGTTGTATTTCGGCGCGGCGCCCGGCGCGTTGGAAACGCATGAGGATTTCGAAGTTTTCGGCATCGCACCAGTAATCTTCGCCACTATCGGTGATCAGTCTGCCGTGTATGAGGTTTTCGCTGGCGCTGAGCAGGCCCTCGGGAACGGTGGGCAGCAATTCCTGTATGGCACCTTCGGCCAGCGGGCCATAGTACGACAGAATCTCCCGGCCATACTGCACTGCATCCCGTTCATCGTTAACCCACGGTGCGTCTGAGGGAGGGGCATCGGGCAGCAGACCACTGTGGTGCAGGTTGGCTACCAATTCCAGATGGGTGAGCCAGCGGCGCGTGTCGAGTTCGATCCAGTACGCATGGTGGGGCAGCTCAGGGTTGTCCGGGAGTTCGTTCTGAGGAATGAGCACCCGCTCTTTCAACCACTCTTCCCAGTCGTTCGCGGTAAGCGGCTCGTAACCGCCTTCGCGCCGCTGCCGCTTGGCTTCGAAACGTTTCACGACCGCCCGTTCGATGGTCGGCCGCAGGGCATCGTTGTGCAGCGCATGGACGATGAGATCTTCCGACAGAGCGCTCAGTTCGTCATCCTCGGGCGTGTCGTTGGCATACATGTAACGGCTGACCTGACCGAAGGTCAGGTTGTGGGCGAACGGGCTCGGTGTCGGCGTGGTGACGAAGCTCCAGTTAATGACCCCTGAGCGAATCTCCTCGAGTCTTTCCAGTAATGCCGGAATGTCAAACTCATCGTCCAGGCAGGTGCGCCAGGTTTCCAGCAAGACCGGGAACTCGCTGTACTTTTTCACCTGGCCCATGAGCTTTTTGGCCTGCATACGGCTCATCCACAATGGCAGGCGCTGATTGAAGCGTTGCCGGTTGAGCAGCAGTGCGCGGCCAGCGCATTCGCGGAAGCGCGCGCCGAAGAAGCCGCTGCCTTCTAAGCTTCTGCGCAGCAGTCCGGCGAAGTTGTCCGACGTGACCAGGCTCATCACGGCGTGAGGATCGGGGTCCGCCCGACACTGGATGACTATGGCGTTGTTGTCGGCATGGCTTTCCGCCTTCAGGCCGAACTCATTGCTCCAGGCCGCCTGCAGGGCCAGAGCAAAAGGGTGATTGAGGCGGCCGCCCCAGTAGGTATGTATGACCAGCTGGCGCGGGTCGTCCGGGCCTTTGTACCCGGCCGGGCCGGTACGCACCAGCTCCAGCAGCACGTGATGGCGATGAGGTAGCGCGGTCGCAGTGTGCGCGCGCTGACGGGTCAGGTAATCCACCAGCTCTTCCGCAGCACTGTCATCGAAACGACTGTGCTTGGTCAGGGCGGCGCTGAGCGCGGCGCCTGCTCCCCTGGCGAGTTGTTCGTCAACCCGTTCCAGATACTCGGTGATCAGACGGGAGAAATGGTAGGAGCGATGTTGTGCTTCCGCGCGCCAGAACGGCGTGGCGTAGGCATCGGGTCGAGCCTGACGCACGATCACGTCATTGTGGGTGATGCGCTGAATCTGCCAGTTCTGGGTGCCCAGGGTGAAAGTCTGACCGATGGTGGCTTCCCAGACGAATTCCTCGTCGAGTTCGCCAAGCACTGCGCCGCTATCGACGTGGCGCATCTGAAAATACCCCCGGTCGGGAATCGTACCGCCGGAGCTGTACATGGCCAGCAATGCACCCCTGGTGGCTTGAATGGTCTGGTTGATGCGGTCGTGCTGGAGCCGCGATTTGAGTTCGCGTACGCGACTTCCGGCATAGCGGCCCGACAGCATTTCCACCACCAGATCGAAGTGTTCCCTCGGAAGATCGCGATACGGCGCCGCGCGGGTGATGAGCTGGTACACGTCACCTATCGGCCAGGGGTCCGTCGAGCAGATAGATATGATGATCTGCGCCAGCACGTCCAGCGGAGCATGCATGAGTCGTTGAGGCTCGATGTCACGGCGGTCTACCGCGTCGCCCAGCACCGCGGCTTCGAGAAAGTCGTGAGCATGACTGGGGAACAGTGTGCCGGTGCTGACCTGGCCGACGCTGTGTCCGGCCCGGCCGATACGTTGCAGGGTGGCTGCCACGGAAGGCGGGGACTGCACGAGTATCACTTCGTCGAGGGCGCCGACGTCGATCCCCATCTCAAGGGAGTTGGTGGCAACGATGGCCTTAAGCTCGCCGGCCTTCAGGCGCCGTTCGACCTCTGTGCGTACCTCTCTGGCCAGGGACCCATGATGGGCATAGGCCAATGGCTCCGGCCGCTTGTCGTTGATCTGCAGGGTGATTTTTTCCGCAAGCCGGCGGCTGTTGGTAAACAACAGGGTCGCCTGATTGGCGGCGATGGTCTGGCGGAAGCTTTCCGCCAGGGGTTCCCAGATCTTCTGGCCGTTCTGAGCAGCGGTGCGGGCTGGTTCCGGAAATCGTACTCGGAAGTCGATCTGTTTGTTTCCGGGGGTGTTGATGATCTGCACCGGGCGAGGCTCGCCGGAGGCATTGGTTCCGGCCACATATTCAGCGACGCTTTCCAGCGGTGCGACAGTGGCAGACAGGGCGATACGCTGGAAGTCGCCGGCCAGATCCGCCAGCCGTTCCAGATTGACCATCAGCTGGGCGCCACGCCGGTTGTCTACGATGGAATGAATCTCATCGAGAATCAGTGTGTCGATGTGGTTCAGCGCAAGCCGCCCGCGTCGGGTGGTGAGCATCAGTCCGAAGCTTTCGGGTGTGGTGATCAGAATGTCCGGCGGATTGCGCAGCATGCGCTGTCGGTCGCTCTGCGAGGTATCACCGGAGCGCGTCAGTACTTTAAGTTCAGGAAAACCGTAGCCTTCACGAAGTTGTGCGATTGGCGTGAGCAGGTTGCGCTGGATGTCGTTGTTGAGGGCTTTGAGCGGCGAAATGTAAAGCACCTTGGTGCGTCCGGCATCGTAGTGGCCTGCGGCAAACTCGCTGAGTGACCAGGTGAACGCGGTGAGTGTCTTGCCGCTGCCGGTGGGCGCGGTGATGAGCAGATGCTCGCGCGCAGCGATATACGGCCAGGCGGCTGCCTGCACCTCGGTGGGCGCGCCGAACTGTTCGCCGAACCAGGCAGAAACGGAATCGTGGAACGGCAGCGCTGGGGTTGAATTGCTCGACATGGCGAGGATTACAGCAGAATTATGTATATGATGCGCTCCTCGACGGAGATTTTGGAGTTTTGATGCAAGCCGTGCTGTCGGCCCTGCGCACCATCATATGCATGGGCGTCGCCTTGCTGATCTGGTTTGTTCTTGTGCGCATGGTGGGCATGCCCGGCACCATGGTGGGCGTGCTGTTTCCAGTGTGGCTTGGCGGCCTCGCGGGAGGTGTGGTCAGCGTGATTTTTTCGGTGCGCCAGGGGCTGAATATGGCGGTGACTGCCGGCGTGCTGCTGATGGCGGGTTTCCTGTGGGTGCGCCATGGCGTGTGGGGTATGGGGCTGGGTGAGAATACCTTCGTCACCCTGTGGCCGGTGTGGTTCCCGCCAGCATTCTATGTCGGGGCTTATGCCAATCTGAGTTTTATTGTGGCAAGGTTGAAGAATCAGTGAGTGACGTGACCGAGTTGCTGGCGCCGCGCCAGCGGATATTCGTAGCGGGCAGCAGCAATGAGCCCACAGGTCTGCTCGAGCACCTTGGGAAACAATCGTTGCCGGAGAATCTGGAGTTTATTCAGTTTCCCATTGGAGGCCTCAACAATCAGGATTTTACCAGTTACAGCGACAGCGCCACGCTGACCACGTTCTTCATGACTCCGGCACTGCGTAATGCCGATCTGGAGCGGCTCAACTTTCTGCCCATGCAGATGCGCTGGGTATTCGATTATCTGTCCGACAATATCGACGTTGCATTGATTCAGGTGGCTCGAGACGCTCAGGGTGATCTGCGTCTGGGGCCGAACGTCGATTTCATCGATGCGGTGCTTGGTAGCGCCAGCGTGGTGGTTGCTGAGCTAAACAACACCATAACTGCGAGCGCCGGTTGTCCGCGTATCAACGAGGCGCGCATCGATTTCCTGTTCGAAACCGAGCGGCCCCTGGCTGAATTCGGCGCGCCGGATATCGACGATACGGCGCGACAGATAGGCGCTCATGTGGCGTCTTTGATAAACGATGGCGATTGCGTTCAAACGGGTATCGGCGCCATTCCCGCGGCAATTCTTGGCGAGTTGGGTGACAAGAACGACCTCGGCATGCACGGCGGCCTGATCGACGACGGCGGTATGAAGCTGATCCGCAAGGGCAATATGACCGGCGCCGCCAAACCCATGGATACCGGGCTGCATGTCACCGGTATGGCGCTGGGCAGTCACGAACTGCTGACCTGGCTGGCCGAAACGCCATCGGTAATGTTCCGCGGTGCCGACCACACTCATGAGGTGGCGGCCATGCGCCAACTGCCGAATTTCGTTTCAATCAACTCGGCGGTGGAAATCGACCTGTATGGTCAGGTCAATGCCGAGTTTGCCGGGGGTCGGCAGATCTCCGGTACCGGCGGTTCAGTAGATTTCATGCGCGGTGCAAAAGCGTCGGCGGGTGGCCGCTCTATCGTGGCCATGAACGCCACGGCACGGGGAGGTAGCGTCTCACGCATCGTGCCGACGGTCGATATGGTGACAGCGCTGCGTACCGATGTTGATATGGTGGTGACGGAGTTCGGCGTGGCGCGCCTGCGACATCTGCCCGATCGGGCCCGGGCGGAAGCGCTGATAGAGATTGCCGCGCCGCAGTTTCGCGATGAGCTGCGGGGGGGTTCGCAAGAGGGGGAAAAATGAGCCAGGTGGTCATCGTCGGCGCCGGGCCTGCAGGCGCGAGTCTGGCATTTCTGCTGGCGCGCCGGGGCATCGAGGTTACGCTCGTTGAGCGGCGTCGTGACTTCGCCCGGGAGTTTCGCGGTGAGGTGCTCACGCCCAGCGGCGTTGAGGCATTTGCGCAGATGGGCCTTGGGTCGGTGCTTGATGAAGTACCTTCCTATTCGCCCGAGCGTGCGGAGTTGTACCTCAATGCAGGCAAAGTTATCGATGTTTCTCTTACCGGCGGGACGGACGGTGAAGAAAGCGACGTCCGCATGTTGGCGGTTTCTCAGCCAGCCCTGCTGGAAATGCTCGTTTCCCGAGCTGGCCAATACGATAATTTCGCCTTCCTGCGCGGCGCGTCGGTACGGCAACTCCTGCGCGACAATGGCCGTGTAAGCGGCGTGCGCATTCGTCATGACGGCGCTGAACAGGACCTGCCGGCAGCCCTGGTCATCGGCGCGGACGGGCGCAATTCCGTGATACGCAAACAGGCCGGATTTACGCTCTCTCACGCCAGCGCTCCCATGGACATTGTCTGGTGCAAGGTGCCCTGTCCGGACTTCTGGCCCGGCGTGCGCGGTTATGTCGGCCGGGGTCATCTGCTCGCCGCGTACCACACCTGGGGTGACGACCTGCAGTTGGGCTGGGTCATTCTGAAAGGCACCTTCGATGAATTGCGTAGCGAAGGCGTGGCGGCGTGGATCGAAGAGATGTGTAACCACACCTCGGCGGATCTGGCCGCGCATATCCGCGCCAATGCTGATCGGCTGGCAAACCCCTTTCTGCTGGATGTTGTTTCAGATCGTGTTGCCCGGTGGCAGGCGCCCGGCGTGATGGTCATCGGCGACGCCGCGCACACCATGTCGCCTGTAGGTGGGCAGGGTATCAACATCGCGGTGCGCGATTCGATAGTTGCCGCTAACCATCTGGTGCCCTTGCTGAGCGGCGCCACCGTCGAGCTGGCGCTGCTGGATCAGGCCCTGCACGACATTGAGGCGGAACGCCTGCCCGAGGTGGAGCATATTCAGAAGCTGCAGGCCATGCCGCCAAGAGTCGTGCTATCGCGGTCATGGTGGGGTGAGCCGGCGCGTCGTCTATTGGCCAGCCTGCTGGGGCGTGAAAGGGTGCGCGCCCGCGCCGGTAAGCGGGTCGGGGTGTTTCTGCATGGAGTAACCGAGGTCGAACTACAAGTCTAATGTGAGCTGCAGCGCGTCTTTCGCCGGTCGAGTGTGCGTTGATTCACGCTTTTGCGTTGTTGATCGGACGAGAGCGTCTAGGCTTACATAGAATACACGGAACGATGGACTTGGATAAGGACGACTTGCGCCATGGATTATGTTGGCATCGACCCCGCTGTGGGATTGGAATGTTCAAGCTGTAAGCACATTTCCCGTCTCCCCTATAGCGAACTGCTGGGCCGCGTCATGGACGAATTCCATGTCGATTGTGGCGGTTGCGGCCGCACAATGCTGCACGACTGGACCACCGTGACAGTGGTGCAGAACATTATCCGTAAGCGTCTGAAGCAGGCCAACGAAGAGAAGGCCAAGCGCGCTGCGCTGGGCTGATTCCCTGCCCGTTCCGGGCGTTTGCACAACCCTCAAGATCAGCTGGAGCGAGAGCGCTTTAACGCCTGGCATGCCTGTTTCAGCCAACCAGTAAGCCGGCAGGTTGCCATGCCGAGGACTGCCGTAGAATTCATCGGCATAGCCTAGCGGCCGGCGTGGCTGGAAAACGACTTGTCGTGCTGCTGAATGCCCTGTAAAAAGCAACCTGATCAAAGCACAGGGGAAGCTATGAGCGGGGGGGACTTCTGGACATTGAGTCCGGCGGAACAGTCTGCGCGCCTGCAGAATCTGGCGCAGCAAGCGGTGCGGCAATGGGGTATATCGGAATGTGATCTCGATCTGATCAAATTCCGCGAAAATGCCGTATTCAAAATGACTCCGTCCCAGGGTGATGCGACCGTAGTGCGCGTGCATCGTCAGAACTACCACAGCGACGCAAGCCTGCAATCGGAACTCGAGTGGATGGCCATGCTTGGCGAGCGGGGTATTGTTGTTCCTCTGCCTGTTCCCACCGCTTCCGGCGAGGTGATGGTAAAGCAGAGTGCCGACGATGTGCCCGGCGAATGGCAGGTGGACATGCTTTCCTGGCTGGCAGGCACACAACTGGGCGATGTCGGCGAGCCGCTGGATCTCGGTGATCGCGACCGGGCTGAAGTGTTCCGCAGGATCGGCCGTACCATGGCCCGGTTACACAACTTTTCTCAAAGCTGGTCCAGGCAGATGCAACTTACCCGCCACGCCTGGGATGGGCCGGGTCTGGTTGGCGAGGAGCCGCTGTGGGGGCGTTTCTGGGAGCTCGAAGCGCTTACCGAGTCCCAGCGTGCCTTTCTGTTGGGGGCGAAATCCGCGATAGCTGAAGATCTGCAGGCGTATGGTCAAACCGGGGCCAACTACGGGCTCATCCACGCGGATCTGGTGCCGGAAAACGTATTCCTCGACGGCCTGGAGATTCAACTGATTGATTTCGACGACGCCGGCTTCGGCTGGCATATGTTCGAGTTGGTCACGGCGCTCTACTGGCTGGATGAAGAGCCCGATTATCAGGAAATCATGACCGCGGTACTTGACGGGTATCGTCAGGAAAGGGCGCTCAGCGATGTTGACCTGGCGGCCTTTGACCTGTTTGTTGCGGCACGCAGTTTGACTTACGTTGGCTGGGTGCACACCCGGAGCAGTACGGAAACCGCCCAGGCGCTGGCGCCTCTGTGTATTGAGCGGGCGGAAAGCTTCTGCGCCCGCTATCTCGATCAGCGTGAGGACTCATGATATGACACAGCTGCAGGCCGGCGTCGATCTGGACGCCAGACCCACCCTCTGGAGCGTTTTCCTCATTGCGGTGATCGGTCCTGAAGTCTTTATCGTACAACCCGGTTTCGTGCAGGGCCTGGTGGAATACCTGGGCTTTAATGACCAGGCGGCCGGGTACGTCGCCTCCGCGGAAATGTTCGGACTTGCAGCGACCACCGTGCTGATGACTTTTACCGCCCACCGCCTTAACTGGCGCACTGTGGTGTTCTGGTCCCTGCTGGTGATGTTTGCCGCCAATGCGGTGTGTACGATGACTTCGGATCTCACCATGTTCGTTGCACTGCGCTTCATTGCCGGGCTTGGTGCCGGCACGCTGGTATCACTCAGCTTTGCGGCAATCGGTTTGACCCGTAACCCGGATCGCAATTTCGGGCTCTGCATCATGTGGGTTCTCACCTATGGCGCCATCGTGCTTTGGGCCATGCCCATGGCGTATGAACTGGCGGGGATGAACGGAGTGATCTGGTTCTTTGCCGTATTCCCGCTGATCGCGTTACCGCTGGTGCGGCATCTGCCGGTGAACGGCGAAACTCATGGTCAGGTCGAGGAAGACGCCATCAATCTCTCGCCGGTGCTCAAGGGCATGGCGCTGTTTGCCATGCTCGCCTATTTCATGGCTCAGGGCGTTGTGTGGGCATACCTGTTTCTCATCGGTACGGCGGGCGGCTTGGGCGATCAGGCGGTGGCCAACGGGTTGATGATCTCGCAGTTTGCCGGTATTGCGGGGGCACTGCTGGCTGCCGTCATGGCGCACCGTTACGGGCGATCGTTACCCCTCGGGGTGGGTATTCTCGGTGGTGCGCTTTGTCTGTATTTCCTGGTGGGTGAAATGGCATTCATGGTCTATGCGGGGGCCGTGGTGATCTACAACTTCCTGTGGAATCTGACCCACCCCTATCTGCTCGCTGCCATGGCCAGTTTCGACCGCCGTGGCCGCGTGGTTGTGTATGCTGTGGCCATGCAGATGGTGGGGCTGGCCATCGGTCCGGGCCTGGCGGCATCGGTCATATCCGAAGGAGAGTATGTCAACGTCAACTGGCTGGGGGGCGCGCTGTTTGTACTGAGTTTTGCGCTCATACTGCCGCCGGTGATGGCACAACTGCGTGGATCGAAAGCATCGACTTAAGGGAGGTTGAATATGTTCGGACGTCTGGATGACAAGGTAGCCATAGTGACGGGCGGTGGTCGCGGCATTGGTGCGGGTATTGCCAGGGTTTTCGCTGAGGCTGGCGCAAAGGTGCTGGTGGCGACCCGCACTGCGCGGTATGGCGAAGATACGGTGCAGGCCATCAAGCAAAATGGCGGTGCTGCTGAGTTGATGGCGCTGGATATCGGCAGCAAAGAAGACGTTGCCAGATTGGTACAGGATACCATTGCGATGTGGGGCGGCGTCGACTTGATGGTGCATAACGCAGCTTCCTTTCTTGGTGGTCCGGTGGATGGCTATTCCGAAGATGACCTCGAAACCGTGCTGTCAGTGAATCTGAAAGCCTGTTTTCGTCTGACGAAGGCCGTGCTGCCATCCATGCGCGAGCGTGGCGGCGGGCGTCTGTTGTTTACCTCCTCGGTAACCGGGCCGCGCGTGGCGATGCCGGGTACCTCGTACTATGCGGCTTCCAAAGGCGGCATGAATGCCTTCATCAGAACCGCAGCCCTGGAGCTGGCGGCGGAAAACATTACGGTGAACGGCATTGAGCCGGGCTACATCCGCACCGCAGCCATGGAACTGCTGGCGGATGAAGAGGGGCTCGCGCAGATGACCCGGTATATCCCTGCAGGCTTTATGGGTGATGCGGACGATATTGCCTATGCCATGCTCTATCTGGCCAGCGACGAAGCGCGGTACCTTACCGGTCAGACCATTTGCATCGACGGTGGCTCGACGCTGCCTGAAAGTCCGGTCTTTCTGGAAGAGCTCGAAGGCATCAAGGAGTTAGGATCGTGAGCATTGCCTCCATGATCGAACAGCGGGAACGACTTCTGGGGCCTGCCAATCCACTGTTTTATGCTGATCCATTGCATCTGGTGCGCGGTGAAGGCGTGTGGCTGTACGACGCCGACGGCAGGCGTTATCTGGATTGTTACAACAACGTGCCGTGTGTGGGGCATTGTCACCCGCGCGTGGTCGAGGCCGTTTGCGAGCAGACGGGCAGGCTCAATACACACACACGCTATCTGCATGAGAATATTCTCGATTATGCTGCGCGGCTGCTGGAGCGCTTCGATGATTCGTTGAATCGTCTGGCACTCACCTGTACGGGCAGTGAGGCCAACGATCTGGCGATGCGCATGGCGCGACATCACACTGGCGCCGAGGGGTTTATCTGCACTAACGCAACCTATCACGGCAACACCACAGCGGTGGGCCAGTTTTCCGATATCTATGAACCGGTGGGTGGATATTCACCTTCGGTGCGTAAAGTAGCGTGGCCTGACAGTTATCGTGCTCCCCAGGGCGTCGCCCCGGAGAACCTGGCGGACTACTACGCAGACCAGGTGAAGAGTGCTATCGAATCCCTTGCCGCCGGCGGGATCGGGCTTGCGGGAATGATGGTCTGCCCGATATTCGCCAACGAGGGTCTCCCGAACATACCCGCAGGCTACCTCGAGAAAGCAGCAGCTCACGTGCGTGCCGCCGGCGGTGTGTTCATCGCTGACGAAGTGCAGGCAGGGTTCGGTCGTACCGGGCGCTGGTGGGGACACGAAGCCAGCGGCGTGGTGCCGGATATCGTCACGCTGGGTAAGCCCATGGGGGCGGGCTACCCGATTGCCGGATTGGTGGCTCGCGGCGAGCTGCTGGATGAGTTCCGCCGGCGCGAAATGTATTTCAATACGTTTGGCGGCAATCCTGTGGCCTGCGCGGCAGGTCTCGCCGTGCTGGATGTGCTGGAAGGGGAAGGTCTCATCGACAATGCGGGTGCCATGGGACAGCGGGTGTTGCAGGGTTTGCGCAGCCTTCAGGAGAAGCATAGTGTGATAGGTGACGTGCGAGGGGAGGGTCTGTTTTTCGGCATGGATCTGGTCGAAGATGGCAAGACCAGAAAGCCGGCGGGGAAACTGACGGCCATGGTGGTCAACGAAATGCGCCGGCGCGGCGTTCTGATCAGCAAGATCGGTCAGCACGACAACGTACTGAAAGCGCGGCCGCCGTTGTGCTTCAGTGAAGCGGATGCGGACCTTCTTGTCGATACTCTGGGGGAGAGCCTCGCCGCCGCGACATCACAAATGAGCTAGGAAAATCATATGCGACCCAGCCGACGAGCATTCATGCAGCAGATGGTGGCCGGTGGTACGGCGACGGCTTTCGTTGCCGGCGTCGCGGTTGCAGATAGGGCGCAGGCCGGTTCTGGTACAGGGATCACGCCGCTCGGTTGGGGTGGCGCTGACGCGCAGATCAGTTCCGGCGCCGGGCGCGCGGCAGATGACGAGGCGTACTGGCGCTGGATCGCCTCGCAGTTTCTCACCAATCCTGAAGTCGCCTATATGAACTCCGGATCCCGCGGTCCATCGCCGAAGCAGGTGATCCAGGCGCAGTTCGATGCCATCAATGCCTACGATGCTGACCGATTGAGCTATGCCACCTACGTCGACACGACCGACAGTCGAGCGGAGTTGCGTGCACGCCTGGCTGAATTCGTAGGTTGCACTGCGCATGAAATTGCCCTGACAAACAACACCACGGAAGGTATGGCATTCGGCACGCTGGGGCTTGCTCTAAAGCCAGGGGACGAGATCATTTACACCAACCACGATCATGCCAGCGGCGCTCAGCCGGTAAACCTTGCCGCGGCACGCTTCGGTGCCAGAGCGGTGGTGGTGGATCTGTCTGATGCGAAATACCACCCACCGCGTGATGCTCAGGTAATCATCGATGCCTTTGACAAGGCGATAACGCCTCGCACGCGGCTGATCAGCTTCTGTCACATCAACTATACCGATGGGTGCGTACTGCCGGTAAAGGAAATCTGCGAGCTGGCGCGATCCCGGGGTGCGTTGAGCCTTGTGGACGGTGCCCACCCACCGGGTATGATGGACCTGAACATTGCGGAACTGGGTTGTGACATGTATGCCGGCGCCGGGCACAAATGGTTGCTTGCCGGAATGCTCACCGGGTTTTTCTACATCCGGCGCGACATTCTGGATCAGGTCTGGCCGCTGGTTTACTCAGGCCCCGTGGCGGGTAGGGACATGTTTGGCGAGGTGCCTGAGCCCACCGCTTTCAACAGGCAGGCAGACACCGCGGCGCGCTATGAAATGCGCGGCTCGAAGAACTTCGCCGGGGCTGCTTCGCTGCGGGCTGCTCTGCAGTTCCATGAGATCATTACGCCTGCAGCCACTGAGGCCCGGGTACGCTACCTCGCTGGAAGGGTGCGTGAACGGTTAGTCGCCATTCCAGGTGTGGAGGTTTTCGTCAGTGAGGAGCCCGCGCTTTGCTGCGGTATGGTGTCTTTTCGAATCGCAGGGGTAGATCCGAAGCAGGTTAACCAGCTGTTGTGGGAGCGCCATGGCATCTACATAAGAGATGTGACCAAGCCGGCCATGGACTGGGCGGTTAATCGCGCTTCCATGCACATCATGGTGGACTCGGCACAGGCGGACCTGCTCACCGAGGCTGTGGCGGAGATCGTCGGCGAATCATAACCCGCGCCCATACCTGTCTGGCCCTGTTCGGTGCCATCGCCAGCGCTCGCCCGGTGAACTCAGTTCATGAATTGCACGGTTTCGCTCAAAGGTGCGCGTTCCGTACGTGCTGCATTAGCGGGCACGTCAGGATCTTCGTAACCGAAACTGACCCCGTAAAGGATCTTGACTTCCGGCGGCAGGCCGAACACCTCGCGCACGAAGTCGGGGTAGTTGCGCATGGTGCCCTGGGCGCAGGAGGCAACCCCGTGGGCGGTCATTGCCAGGAGCAAGGTCTGGGTGAACATGCCGACATCCGCGATGGACTGAGCTCCGAAGATATCATGGATGCCGAAAAACGCGACGTGGGGAGCGTCGAACATGGTGTAATTGCGCTGGTATGCCTGGGCTCTAGCCTGGCGATCCTGCCACTCGATGCCCATGGCATCGTACAGGGCACGTGCGCAGCCGCGCTTGCGCTCGCGCCAGGGGTCGCCGGTTTTGCCATCGGGCACGTGATCGGTTTTGATCGGCTCGCCATTGGCGATGCGCTCGAGAAAACCATCGCGCAGACGGTCACGGGTGGCGCCGGACGCCACGCATACATGCCAGGGTTGTACATTGGTGCCGGACGGAGACCAACGGGCGGTTTCGAATATCTGCTGCAGCACGTCGTCGGGCACCGGACGGTCCTGGAACCCGCGCACTGATTTTCGTGTGCGCACGAGATTATCGAAACTGGCGACTTCGTCGGGTGAAAATCCGGACATGGATACTCCTGGAAAATGTGATTCTGGTCAGGTGGCGAGTTTACTGATTTTCGCCGCTCAAGCGACTTAGAACTGCAAGAGCCTCGCGTGCCAGATGCTGTGTGATGTCGCCGGCGCGGCCGGGTTGCGCTAATCGGCCCGCCTGTCCGGACCAGAGCGAAGAAAAGTCTGCCGCGCCCTGTGCTTCCGCGGCTTTTTTCAATGGCGCGAGTGCCGCGCCGGCCAGTGGAAACGGCGGCGTGTCGGGAGATATTGGCCCCACTTCGCGCATCACGCGGTTATACAGGCTGCGAGCCGGTCGGCCCGAAAACAGGTTCGTGAGTGCGGTCTGATCTGACGCGCTGGAGGCGAGCGCTGCGCGATGCAGGCGCGAAATTCGAGATTCGTCGGATAACAGGTAAGCGGTGCCGATCTGCACGCCAGCTGCCCCCAGGGCCAGAGCGGCGGCAATGCTGCGTCCGCTGGCAATGCCACCTGCGGCGACCACGGGCACATCAACGGCATCTACCACCTGGGGCAACAACGCGAACAAGCCGACCTGGCTGTGCACATCGTCACTCAGAAACATGCCCCGGTGGCCGCCCGCTTCGATGCCCTGAGCAATGATGACATCACAACCTCGCTCGGCGAGCCAGTGGGCTTCGGTGACGGTGGTGGCGGAACTCATGACGATTGCACCGGCTGCCTTGACGCGGGCCAGCAGGTCCTCCCGGGGCAGGCCGAAGTGGAAGCTTGCGACCTCAGGTCTGAGTTGCTCTGCCACTTCGCACAGCGAATCATCAAACGGGGCGCGCCCCGCATTGCGTGGGGCCTGAGCAGGGTCCAACCCGTATTCGTCGTAGAACTTCGACAGTCGACTCAACCAGCGGGTGTGATCTTCAACGTCCAACTCCGGGGCATTATGGCAGAAGAAGTTCAGGTTCAACGGTCCGTCGGTCGCCTCTCTCAGCTGACTTACCTGGTCGCGGATCTGCTCTGGGGAGAGCATTGCGCAGGGCAGCGATCCCAGACCTCCGGCTTCACAGACGGCCACCGCCAGTTCGACGTCGGCCGCCCCGGCCATGGGTGACTGGATGATCGGAATATCAATGTTGAGAAGTTCAATCAGCGACGTATCAGCCCACATCAGGTTGCTCCGTTACCTGGTTTGTTCCTGCGGTGCGCTCATCCAGACTGCGGCGAATCTCGGCATGTCGCTGGCGTGACATATCGTAGGGCCAGAACACCCACAAACCAACCCCGGCCATGATCACCAGGCCGACGCTGACCAGGCCGTAGTTGAACAGCACCTGTTGCGGCACTTCGCCGGGTGTCGAGTTGACTGGGAAATTTACCAGGTCCAGTGCGAAGCCGGCGGCCAGATTGCCCAGCGCCTGTGTGCACTTCAGGGCGAAATTATGGCTGCCGAAATAGACCCCTTCCTGACGGCGGCCGTGCTTGAGCTCATGTTCGTCGGCGATGTCTCCCATCATGGACATGCCGCTGACGTGGGCGTGGATGATGCCGCCGGATCCTACCAGTTGAGTGCCTATCAGGATTGTCAGCACAATTCCTTTGTCCTGCGCCATCCACCCGAACAGCTGCAGCAACACCGGTACTGTCGCACAGCTGGCAAATGCGATTACACCGAATATCAGCGTCACGCGCTTATCAAAGACACGGTGAAACCAGCTGATCATGGCAATGCCGATGAGGCCGCCGATAACACCTGCGTACTGAACGAATTGAATACCGGTGGTATCCAACTCCCAGAAAAATGTCTTGGTATGCATCGACAGCGCCGAGTGAACTCCGATGTACACCGCGAATATCAACGAGCCCCAGAACAGCGCGGCAAATGCACGGTTCTGCAGGGCATCGAAGATGTCGGTATATACACGCCTGAGACTGAATGGGGCATGAGCTTGAGAACTCCCGGTGAGCTCAGGGACCAGCGACAACGTGCCCCACGTGCTTACGCACATCAGAGCGATCATAATCAGCGCGCTGATCAGGGCATAGTTGAAATACGGCGGGCGCGTCAGTTGGGGGCTGGGGTTTTCCGGTGTAGCAACGAAGAAGAAATTCCAGGCGATGAGTATCACCAGCAGCGACGCGGCCATGCCGACCGCCATACGTACAGCGGCTATCTGTGTGCGTTCCTGGTAATCCGGACTCATCTCGGCGCCCAGCGCAAGGTATGGGACATGGAAGAACGTCAGTGCCGTGCGGCTCAGTACCGCGAAAATCGTGAACCAGACGAACAGGCCAAACTCAGACAAGCCCTCCGGTGGCCAGAACAGGCAGAAATAGGTGATGCCCAGCGGCACCGCACTGGCGAACATGAACAGGTGGCGGCGGCCGAGCCGGTGCCGGAAACCGTCAGACCATGACCCCACAGCCGGGTCGGAAACTGCGTCGAACGCAACAGCGATAAACACTGCAAGGCCGGAATAGGTGCCGGGCAGCCCCAGCACCTGGTTGTAGTACAACAACAGCAGCGTCCCGAAGCCGAAATTTTTTATCGACTCCGCTGCCTGGCCGGTGCCGTAGACCAGCTTGATGGGCCAACTGACTGACGTCATGGCCGCACTGTTTTCAAGGTCAAGCCAGCGGTTTGAGCTTGAACCGCACCGGCAGGTGCTTGAAGCCGTGCACAAAGCTTGCCCGCAGGTACTCGCCCTCACCGTTCAGAGTCATGTATTCAATGCGTGGGATGATCTGTGTGAAGAAAATTCGCATCTGCATACGCGCCAGCAGCAGGCCCAGACACTGGTGCGGGCCGGTACCGAACGCCAGGTGACGATTAGGCTTACGGGTGATGTCAAACCTGGACGGATCATCGAACACTTCCTCGTCGAAATTGGCGGAAGCGTAGAACAAGCCCAGGTGATCGCCTTGCTTGATCTGTTGACCACGCAGTTCATAGTCACGGGTGGCGGTGCGGCAGAACTGGTTGACTGCCGTGGTCCAGCGGATCATCTCTTCCACGGCCAGCTTTACCGTGTCTTCATCGTCTATATTGTCTTTCAACAGCTGCATCTGATCGGGGTTGCGCAGCAGCGCGTGCATGCCGCCGGAAATCGACGTACGGGTGGTTTCGTGGCCAGCGGTGGCGACGATGATGTAGTAGGAAATCAGTTCCTTGTAGGGCAGGTATTCGCCGTTGATCTTGCCATTGGCGATGTAGGATGCCAGGTCTTCGCGTGGATCAGCGCGGCGATCATCGGTCAACGCGGTGAAGTAATCGTAAAGCGACTTAACCGTTTCGATTCCGGACAATGGGTCGTCGCCGGCGCGCATCATCTCCGGGTCTTCTCCGGCAAACAGCTCGTTGGTGAGTTTCAATATCACAGGCTCGTCTTCTTCGGGCACGCCGAGCAATTCGACGATGAGCTTGAGCGGCGGCCACACGGCCACGTCCTGCACGAAATCAAGCTCGCGCTCGCCACCGTCCCCCATCATGTCGTCGATGATCGACCGTGTAATGACATTCAGGCGGTCTTCGAGGGCTTTGATGTTGCTGGGCTTGAACCAGGGCTGGACCAGCCCGCGATAGTCGCTGTGGTCCGGCGGGTCCATCTGCACGAGGGAGCGGATCAGGCCCTGATCGCCGGCGGTGGCCAGGACCTCCAGTAGTTTCGGTCGATCCTGCAGACGCTGGAAGATTTCCATGAGCAGTTCTTCACGAAGTTCAGGTTGGGTCTGCTCGGGGATCAGAACCGGCCGGGGTTCGCTGGCGAACACTTCCGGCTGTTTCTCGATCTCGATGATATCGGCGTGTTTGGTCACTGCCCAGAACGGTCGGAAATTCTGCGGCGCGACTTTGCGTAACGGGTCATTCTTGCGCAGCCAGGCGAAAGCTTCGTGGGGATGCCCTGCGCGCCCATAGATTTCCGGCGCGATCACATCGTTATCGAGAAATTCATAAGTTTCAGCCATTGCAGCGACCCATTGTTTGTTTTGTTTGTTTCTCTCTATCCAGACTATTCATTGTAGATTTTTGCCGATTTGTCAATATTGTGGATATCCGCTAGATATACGCTGCCTCGACCATGACGCGCTGATGGAGGATCAACCATGAACAACACCGTACCTGCATACATTCTGGGCCAGGCACAGCGCAGCTTTCGCGATGTGGATGCGGTAGACGACCCGCAGCAGTTAATGATCGAGATTGCCCGATGGGCGCTGGATGATGCAGGCATTTCAGCCGAGCGGGTCGAGGCGATCGGCTGTGTTGATCCTCTGTCCTGGACTTACGCCGATCTGGCGCACAGGGTCGCTGCTGGCGTTGGCTGCCGCGATGATATCCGTGAGTTCTGGGTGCCTGGAGGGGGTACGACGCCACAGGACCTGCTGCATGAAATTGCGACAGCCATGGCGGAGGCGGAACTCGATGTGGCCGTGCTGGTGGGCGCCGAAGCCATGCGGACCCGGCGCAAAGCCACCCGGGCTGGACGTGAACTGCCCTGGCCGCCGAGGGACAAGAGTGTGAAACCCATGCGCGGCCAGAAGCCCTTCACCTCGGAATGGGAGGCAAAGCATGGCCTGCGCCTGCCGATACAATGCTTTCCCATGCTGGAAAACGCACTCAGACACGCGCACCAACGCGGCGGGCAGGAACAGATTGATCTGGCCGCGCAGATTCTGCACAAGAACGCGCTGGTAGCGGCCGGTAACGAGAGTGCATGGTTTCAGGATGCCCCGGAAGCCGACGATATCAGCACGGTTTCCACTGAGAATCGTATGATTTCGTATCCGTACACCAAGCGTATGAATGCGATCATGGATGTCGACCAATCCGCCGCGCTGGTCGTGGTATCTGATCGCTTTCTTCAACAGCAGGGTGGGCGCAATCGCGCTGCGGCGGTGTTGGGCGGCGCCGCAGCGGAAGAAGTGTGGAACCCTATGCAGCGCCGCACGCTGTCTGAGTGCGCCGCCATGGGTGTCGCATTTGCGGATGCTCTGGCAAGCGCCGGTGTTGCCCTTGACGAAATCGATGCCTTCGACTTCTACAGCTGTTTCCCAAGTCCCATTCAACTGGCGCTGGACGCATTGGACATGTCTGTGCAAGACCCACGGCCGTTTTCCATCACCGGTGGTCTGGCGTATGGCGGTGGCCCCGGCAACAACTACGTCATGCATTCTCTCTCCACCGCCGTGCAGATGCTGCGCGATCATCCCGAGCAGCGACTGTTGATTACGGGTGTGGGTATGGCCAACACCAAGCATGCCGCCACGGTATTGGCCAATGCGGATCATGTGCCGGAAAAAGCCAGCGGCGTTACGAAATATCGCATCGACACCGGCGAGAAGGAACTGCCGGTGGCGGAAAAAGCACAGGGTCCAGCCAGCATTGTCACCTACACCATCGAATACGATCGGGCAGGGGCGCCGGCCAACGTGATCTACATTCTGGATACCGCGAACGGCCGCGCTGTCGCCAACGCGCCGGAGCCCCGGGCTGCGGCTCGGGTTCTGCTGCAGAGTGATCCGATCGGCTTAGAGGGGGAGCTGGTGTGGGACGAGCAAGCCGACCGGCAGTTCTTTACAATCAAATAGTGAGGCCAGACTTTCCCCGCCCGTCGGTTAGAGGCGTTCGCCGTTGTCTGGTAGTTCAGCCCAGCATTCCACTTCGACCTTGCCGCCAAAAGCCAGTCCGTCTGCGCCAAACGCGCTGCGTGCGGGCTTCGGCCCCGGGAAGTAGGTGACATATACCTCATTGAATGCCGGCCAGTCGTCGATTTCGTCGATCATTACCGTGCACTTCACCACGTCCTGCATGGTGGCGCCGTAGCGATTGAGGCTTGCTTTGATGTTTTCCATGGTCTGACGGGCTTCGGCTTTGATGCCGCCGGGCGCCAGCTCGGTGGTGCCGGGCAGGGTGCCGAGCTTGCCGGAAAGAATCAGCATGTTGCCGACCCTGACGGCGTCGGAAAATGGCAGGTTCAGATCTCCGGACCCTGGTGGGTTGAGAAATTCTGCGGCTTGAACGGCACCGGTCAAGGTAAGGCAGGCGCCTGCGGCTGCGAGCATACGCATTAGTCGGATCATTTTGGCTTCCCGGCGGAATGAAAGGATGAGTATCTCAGGCCGAAGGCCAAGAAGCGACCGTCGCGGAACCGGCACATGGCCTGTACATGTCTGATGCCTTGCTGCTTACAATCAGCTGCTCTGCATGCGTCGCTGCGCAGCCGAGCAGGGCCGCTGGCAGCGTTTAAAAGCGCCTTTGCTCAGTCCGTTGGCTGCATTGTCATTCATGTAAGCCTGAGTGATCGTGTCTGATCGGTCACTACTCTATGGGCGGCGTCCACGACACGCTCGGGTAGCTCGCCAATGTTGCTGTGTTCACCCGGAAAGTTGTAGGGTGAAAGCGCATGCATACGCGCCGCACAGAACTCACAAACCAGCGCATTCCGGCATTCGCGGGCAATCGCAATCCGCTCTTTACCCGTCCACCAGGTGCCCGGGGCAGACAGCTATTCCCAATAGGCTCGATACGGTGTCGTTAAGCGCATCTTCGATGACGCGCAGCTTAGCTTCGATGTATTCAGCCAGCTCTTCGTCGTCCGAGAGTTGCGCCTGGGCCATGGCGACACCCAGCAGGCACCCCCTGCGCTCAGTTTATAGAAATCCTCTACTTCTAAGTCCTGTTATTTTTCGGGCGGATTACAACTCCTTGAGTATGAGTAGAGGGCAGAAGCCATTAATATAGGTCAGGTCGTGCAACGCGGATCGAGATTACAAACAATTTGTGTAGGACGACGGATCCGAATATGTGTACAGGAATATCCCATGGCTACTCTGAAGTCTGACGCCGAAATTATCGCGCAGGTATACGCCCACATTGACAACCGGACTACCGACCTGGGTGAAGGTATCTGGAAGGAACCAACCTCGAACTACACCAGTGATGAACGCTTTGCCGCAGAATTACTTCTTCTAAAACATTTGCCGGTCGTCTTCGCTCCGAGTGTGGCGCTGACAGACCCAGGTAGCTATGTCGCGCATCCCGTCGCTGGCGTCCCAGTGATCGTAGTGCGAGACCATAACAAGACATTAAGAGCGTTTCGCAACGCCTGTCGACATCGAGGGGTGATGCTCATAGAAGGCCAGGGCAGAACAAATGTCTTTCGTTGTCCGTATCATGGGTGGGCTTACGGCACTGATGGTACGTTACAGCATGTCCCTCACGAGGCTGGCTTTCCGGCGCTGGATAAATGTGCCTACGGCTTGACAGAAATTCATGACGTGAGAGAAGTAGGGGGGCTTGTTTTCGTCTGCCTGGAAGAACCTGTTGACGATGGTGCACTGTCTGATCTGCCGACACTCCTGCCTGACGACCATCTCGTGTTCGACTACCATGAGGACGAAAAGAATTTCAATTGGAAGTTAAATATCGAGGCGACGCTAGAGGGCTATCACATCAAGCCCACCCACGAGCAAACCTTTTACCCCTACGGCTATGACAACTTAAATGTCGTTGAAAACTTTGGGCGCAACAGCAGGATCACCTTCCCATTTAGGCGCATCGAAGATCTGCGCGAAACGCCTGCCGACGAGCGGGATATCGTTGGCAAAGTAACCTACGTCTACAACGTTTTTCCGATCGGCACTGTTGCAGTGTTGTCGAACCACATATCAGTTCTGATATCAGAGCCTGTGGCTCCGGGAAAGACATACTATTTTTCCTACAGGCTTGGCAGACTAAAGGGTGACGAGACCGAAGAGCGTCTCGAAAAAATGAAGCGTGATGCAAGTTTCGTTGCCGACACAGGCCTAGCGGAAGACAATGCGATCGTCGCTAAAATTCAGAGGGGGCTCGACAGTGAGGCGAATCAATATTTCACCTACGGTCTCTACGAAAAAGCGATCATTCAACTTTTGCGAAATCTTGATGAACTCATTTCTCAACCTTCACAGGTTTAGATGCTTACCCTGAGAACCCCTTACCGAACATGCTGCGGGCAACAATAAGCTTCGAAACCTGAGAGGTTCCGTCACCTATCTGCCAGCCCAAAATGTCGCGTAATCTCTGCTCAAAGGGAAGCTCATCAGAGTAGCCATAGTGACCATGGATGGTTAAACACTGGCGAACGATGTCATAGGTAAGCTCTGGCACCCACCATTTACACATGCCCCCTTCTTTTGAGTTAGGCATTTCTTGATCTCGCAGCCACAGGGTCTTATAACAAAGCAAACGCGCCGCCTCGAGTTGGGTTTCAGCTTCCACGAGAGGGAAACTGATGCCCTGGTAGGAAGATATGGATTTACCCATGACTTTGCGCTGTTTGGCAAACTCACAGGTTTCGTCTATTGATGCCTGAGCAGCACCGATGCATTTCAGCCCGATGTAGGCGCGATTGGTATCAAACAGTTGCGCCATTTGCAGGTACGCCTTACCTCGATCGCCAACGAGGTAGTTTTTAGGTATGCGTACGTCTTCAAATCTGACCTCTCCACGCGCTGCCCCGTGTGTACCCATGTCGTGCCATAAACGAGGCGCTTGTACGCCTGGCGTATCTCTGGGTACGAAAAAATTACTCAGTGACCAAATACCTTTTTCCCGTTCCTCGGTTCGACAGGTAATCGTGAAGTACTCTGCATCGGCCCAGGATATTGAATTTTTTACCGCATTGAGTACCCACTCGTCGCCATCAAGTACCGCGGTGCTCTGAAAATTTGCAACATCAGTGCCCGAGCTCGGTTCGGTAAAACCAACGGCAATGATCGTCTGGCCCGTACGCACAGCTTCGCGTACTGGATTGCGGACATCATCGGGCACACCATCAAGGCGGTTCAGTTCAAAAGGCTCTGTTGTGACTAAAAAGGGCAGCGCGCAGTTGAAATCTGCGTAACCGACCTCTTCTATCATAATGCCCCGCATGACATGGCTCATATCGGTGTCTAACAGACCCGCTTCAAGGGCTTTGAGCACCATCTCCTGAGGACGCTGATACTCCTGATCCCACTTCTGTCTCATGGGTGCAAGTTCTGATCTTGCAAACCGCCGAATCTGGTCACGATACAATGCTTCCGACTCACTCAGTGCAAAATTAAGGCTCAAGTCATTTCCCGGTTTCACCTGAAGTTCATTGCATTGTCTGTTAACACTCAAGACCGGGCAAGCAACAAGGCTAAAGCATCGTCGTGACCTTGATAGCCTTTGGTTTAGTCCTGGCTCCTGCAGGCAACAGGCCAATTCCACAAGTAAGGGCATTGCAACGAACTTGAATAAAGCGGGTATTACCGAATAGAGGCACGCAAGCCAGAGGAGCGTAGCCCAGGCTTTGGTCGTGTTTTCAGGATCAGCAAGCTGATCAAATCCACCCCATACGGCCAGCGAGGTCGCACTCCATACTGCGATTGCAGCGGCGCCTTTGCCCTCGATTCCACCGCTCGACGAACCTTTCAAGCACATGACAATAACAAAGAACAAGAACTTGCCGGTTTCGATCCCCTCAAACCGGGTCATAAGGTCGTCAAACCAACTCTGTGGCAAACCACTCAAGCAGAATCTTCTGATTTTGTGCCACTGTTTGTAGATGCACATTTAGTTTGAGCAGGCTGAAGTTGAAGTATGCGCATGTCATGCGCATGTCATGCGCATAATGCTCCTCTTGCGGAACTTTGGATGCCGAGCATGGGTACGGCCAAGCGCGCAGTAAACCTTTCACTCGATGAAGCGTTGGTGGCTGAAGCACGGTCACTGACGGACAACCTGTCGAGTGTCGTTGAGAAATTACTGGCGGAATTTGTAGCGCACGAAACCGCTAAACGTGAAGCGCAGGATCAGGCGCTCAAGCAGATGATTTCCTCTTGGAATTCGTTTGGCGAAAAGCACGGTTCCTTTGCTGACGAGCACTCAACTCTTTAGATGGCGCAATTCGACGTTCACCGGAACCGTGGTCAACATAGAGAAGCCATACCCTATGTCGTCACGGTCCAGTCTTCGCTATTCGACGACTATCGACGACGAGTTGTCATCCCGCTGGTACGAAAATCATACCTGAGTGCAGTGATGGTGCCTCGCTTTAACCCAACTTTCGAAATTGAAGATACGCAAGTTGTTTTGCATCCGTTAGAATTTGTCTCCATTGATGTAGGCAACCTCGGCGCGTTCGTATCATCCATAGCTGAGAGTGGCCAACAGATTGTCGATGCCATTGATGCATTGGTTACCCGCGCACATCAATAACTGATACTTCCGTCTGGCCAATGCACGGTCAAAATCGCAGACGTTGCGGGAGTTGATAGCCAACCAAGGTCTTTGCCGACTCAATTTCCGCCTAGATCTGCTACGTCTTAACCAGTTGCCGCTTATCAGGCTTGTCCACGACGGATAGGAACCATTACCGTTATTTTGCCGAGGAACGGGAAGTATCGAAAGGAGCGAGAGGATGGCAGCAGAAGTCCGGCGTTGATTTGATGTGCTTTGGCGCACACGAACGGGGGTGATTTGCTGGGGACGGGTTGGGCAAGGCGCTTACGGTGAAGGAATGGTAGTCGATGACAGCGGGGTCGGTGATATCTGCGATCACACTGAGGGTGCTGCCGCACTGGCGAGCGCTCTGTCCGTTCGTTCGTGGTTGCCGATGCAGCAGCGCCGTACGACAGCAACACCAGACACAAACATACGGGTCTCAACACCTGGCCTCTCGCTGGGCCTTCTCGAGTGCGCTAGTATGCAGCGATACAGTGTTCAGCCGTAAACCGGTCCGGTTCGAACCAGCCGTCGCCAGACGTATGGCACTTGGAGGTCACCTTGTCAGATCATGAAACGCACCACGAGGGAGGCTGCTTCTGCGGACGCATCCGCTACCGCATCGGGGGACCCGTGAAAGCCGTCGCCAACTGCCATTGCACCATGTGCCGGCGTACCAGTGGTGCGCCCTTCGTCAGCTGGCTGGTCGTGGACAAGTCGCGCTTCACCTTCACTGGAGAAATGCCGGCGCGGCTGGATTCCTCCGATCACGGGCAACGCTATTTCTGCGATCACTGTGGCACGCCCGTAACCTGCGAGCTGGACGAGCACGCCAATCTGGTGGATGTCACCCTGTGCTCTCTGGACGAACCGTCAGCCTTCACTCCGGATATGGAGGTCTACGGCGACACGCGGCTCGACTGGGTCAGCCCAATGCCCAGGAAAGCATGAAGTAGAAGATCACCGAAAGGAGTGCGCCCGCTGGCAGGGTGATGATCCACGACATGAAAATGGTGCGGATCACACCGAGATTGAGCGCACTGATACCGCGCGCCAGCCCGACCCCGAGCACTGCCCCCACCAGCGTGTGCGTGGTGGAAACCGGGATACCCGTGGCGCTGGCCAGTGCCACCGTGCTGGCCGCGGCCAGTTCTGCTGCAAAACCACGACTCGGTGTCAGCTCGGTAATCTCCCTGCCGACAGTCGCCATCACCCGGAAGCCGAAGGTCCCGAGCCCAACCACGATACCCACAGCCCCGAGCAACAGCACCCAGACAGGCACATCGGCCTTCTGCAGTACTTCTCCCGTGTTGACCACGCTCACCACCGCCGCTACCGGGCCGATGGCGTTGGCCACGTCGTTGGAACCGTGCGCAAAGGCCATGGAAGATGCTGTTACCACCATCAGTACCGCAAACACCCGTTCCACCCCGGCAAAGCGATTCTCACCACTCGGCGCTTCCCCCAGCGGTATGCGGTGGATGACCATGGCGCCGATCAGCCCCGCAACTCCTGCGAACACCAGCGACAGCGCGAGCCCCTGTACGAAAGACAGATCGAGCCCTACGTGTTTGAGGCCCTTCAGAAAGGTCACGAGCCCAATGACCAGAGCCGTCGCGCCGATGTAGACCGGCACGTAGCGTCGAGCATAGCGTTCGGGCTCAGCCTTGTTGAAGATCAGCCGCTGTACGCTCATGACCAGCAGAAAAGCCGCCGTACCGGCAAGCACGGGTGAGACAATCCAGCTCGCCGCTATGGATCCCACGCCACTCCAGTGCACCGCATCGAAGCCGATGGCGATAATCGCGAAGCCGACGATCGCACCAACGATGGAATGCGTGGTAGAGACCGGCCAGCCGAAGCGCGAAGCGACCGTCAGCCACATGGCCGCAGCCAGCAACGAGCCCAGCATGCCGTACACCAGCGTGTCCGGATCGTCGGCCAGCAATTGAGCATCGACGATGCCCTTGCGAATAGTCGATGTGACCTCGCCACCGGCCAGAAAAGCACCCAGAAACTCGAATATCCCTGCTATGCAGATGGCACCGAACACCGTGACCGCCTTTGCACCCACGGACGTGGCCATCGCATTCGCCACGTCATTGGCGCCTATACCCCACGCCATATAAATACCGAACACCGCGGCCAGGCCGAGGATGATGAAAGTCGGATCCATTATTGTTTGCCCTGTAGTCCTTCCATTACCTCGCGAGCAGCTGATCCAGGCGGTGACCAACCTGCTCGGCGTGATTGGCGAGATCGCCAATCCACTCGATTACCCGGTACATGAACATCACGTCGACGGATTCGAGATCGGATTCGAGCCGAAACAGCTCTCCCCGGAGCCTGGCTTCCATCTCGTCGCACTGACGCTCCTTGTCGTCGATTCCGCGCACCATCTGACGGACCTCGTCGGTCTCACGCCCACTGAAACCCGCCTCGAGCAGTTCGTCCAGGCGATGTACCACTTCACGCGCCAGCGCGCAGGCGGAAATGCAATTCTCGGCGAGGTGTGCGAGGCCAGCGGTGATCGAGGCCGGAAAGGTCAGACGGCGACCGACGATGAGACCAACAATGCCCTTGGCCCGATTGGCAATACGATCCTGACGGGTCAGCAACTCCAGCAGGTCGGGTCGCGACACCGGCAGGAATACGCCGCGCGGCAGGTTCTCGCGGATCTCGCTCTTCATCGAGTCCGCCTCGTTTTCGAGTACCGTGATCTCTTCCTGCAGTCTCAGTACTTCGTCCCAATCATTGTTCGCTACCGCATCGAGCACCGGTATGACGAGCTCAGCGCCACGTAAGCAGATGTCGATGTGATCCTGCATGGGGCCGAAAGGTGAGCGCCCGAAGATGCGTGCAACGATGGTGGAAGTCATATCGACCATGCCAGTGTTTTGGTGCGCGTATTCCACCACGACTGATCATCGCTGTCGATATCTGAAGTGCGCTACGCCACCATGTCGGGCAGCGGTTCACCAGCAAAAAAGGCATCCAGGTTGCGTACGACGCGCATACCCATGGCGATACGAGTTTCGCGTGTCGCACTGCCGAGATGTGGCAGCAGCACGACATCGGCCGTTAACTGTTTTTGGTTCCATGGCCTGTTAAGCACTGGCCCCGGAAGCGAAATAATGACAAGAAGCCTGCAAGAGACAACCGTCAACCCATCGGTGCAAACACCCCGCGGTAACGAACGAGATTTATTCTGGCCTGGGTATCAACGCAGCGAGCCCGGCGATGAAATCGAGCGGTTCGAAGAGAAAGTGGGTGGCGCCGTTGTCGTAGGTTTCCATCAAGTATTGTCCTGTGTTTAAAGCGCATGTCCCGGGCGCGGGATCAGCAGGTGCGAATCGTAATTGCCTCCAATGTGCACCACGTGCGTGCCTCGATTGCAGTCGTTGCGTTTAACAAATGGGTAAGACGGCACGATAACCCTGGGGGCGATGGTCAACTGCAGCCGTTCGCCCGCGGTGAACATTGTGCTGCTGGGCTGAATGGCAATGTCTAGCGCAACGCGCTCGCCGGGCTTTAGCGGTTGCTCGCGCTGGTTGGCCAGTACAGGTTCGTACTCTGTCGACAGTACCTCGTCCAGCTCCCGGCGCGATGCGCGTATCAGGCCCCGGGCCAGGGTGTCGTTGTGGTTGCCGACTGCGCCGTAAAAGCGCACCGGCTTAGCGGACTCGTCCAGTTTGTCGATGCCGACGAAAACTGCCATATCGTCCGGTGTTGGATTACCTCGTGCTTCCACCCACAGCCGTAACTTCATGTAACCGGTAATTTCGGTGTCTTCATCGAAACGCATCGAGAACGTCAGGCTGCCCGAGCGCGCGTCGTAGCTTGCCTCGGCGGCCTCGTGGGCCGACTGTTGGCTGAGTACACCCCCGGGACACAGATACAGTTTTTCGTGCCGCGTACCCGGTAAGGGCCAGTCGGGCTCGTCACGTACTTCATGAATGGTGTCTCGGTTGCTACGCACTTCCAGGCGAACGGGCGCGCGCGCTTCAAAGCCGTTGTCTACGCCTTTGACGAACCGGTCGAAGAACGCCCTGGTCAGATCCAGCACTTCGCGTGAGTAGAACGCGTCCCATTTCAAATGACGATGGGTATACAGCCACTTGTATTGCGAACGCGCTTCACGGAACGCTCGGAAGCTGCCGCGGGTATGTAATCCCTGATCGGAGAAACTTGCACAGATCAGCATAGGCACATCGATGGATGCCAGGTCCGGATTCTTGGCGCGCCAGTAGTCGTCGTAGAACGGGTGCGTGTCCGCCATCCGGTGCGGCAGTTGACCCTCGATGGCAATGAACTCGTCTTCGCTGCAGTTGATGGTGGGTTTCACTTCGGTATACCACCAGAAGGTAGGAAAACCCAGCTCCTCAACGCCGCCTTCAAAGAACATGTCCTGGTAGAAGTTGGAAATGCCCTCCCAGGGGCAGATGGCCTTCAGAGCAGAGGGTGTACCGTGGGGCGACTGCCGTGATGCGACACCGTACTGGCTGATGGCAAGGTAACTGACCCCTGACAGCCCCACTGAGCCGGTGCACCAGGGCTGGTCCCCGACCCATTCAATCGCTTCCGCGAAGGCCCGGTTCTGCGCCTCGCCGAAGATGGTGGGTTTGCCACCGCTGGAAGCGTAGCCCGGCATGTTCATGTTGACGACGGCATAACCGGCTTCCACCCAGAAATTCGGGTCCGGAGATTCCCAACTGGTCAGGTCCGAGAAAGATGGCCCGGCGCCTTCCTGGGGAATCATCCGATACTGTTGTGGCGGCCCGTTGAGCGGCGTGTTACCCAGCGCCGCGATCAAACGGTTGTCGTAGGGATGCGCGCACATCACTGCCGGTGCAAGCTCGCGCGCAGTGGCTGCTCGCTTGCTGCGGAAGATGTTGGCCGTGACGTGTGTGCCGTCGCTCAGCGGGATGCGCACGTCGTACTCGCAGAGAATGTCTTCGTCTCCGGCGGTCAATTCGCATTGGGGTTTGAACAGTTGACCGCTGGTAAGGGCACGCAACGCCACCGGTCCGGCTGCCCGGGCAATGCGTTTGATTTCACCCCATGACGGCATCGCGGCTCAGCCTATGATTGCTGATTAAAGACCGGGGCCCGTTTTTCAAGGAAAGCGCGTATGCCTTGAGCTGCTTCAGTGGATGAATCGCGTTGACCGGGCCGATGCGGAGGTCCTGCGAACCGTCAATAATGTACGTATACGTAGAAAATGGCATGGTAACCAGCTGGCAATATTGACTACTCTCAAAGATCTCCATAGGACCGAACGTCGAAAGAGAGTTAAAACTATCATTCATCTGGTTTTTTTGAAAACCCTCCTTTTTGTGACGCCAAAGCCAAGCTTGATGGAATCCAAGAAAATAGGTCGCCGCCAGATTCTAACAGCTTTTTTCAGTTCCCCCTAAGGTTGGGAAATACAACGGCTATTCTGGTTGAACTTAAACGTACGCTCGGGCCGCTCAGGCCGCGGCAGAATGAGATACTTCATGGGCCTAAACCTGTGATTGCCCCGTTATTGTATGTCGCACAAACAGGGAAAAGAGTTGTCCCCCAACACCCTCAAGCCGACTCGCCAAGCTGGCCGTGCGCGCCGCTGATGTGCTCTACCCGAAAACGATCCGGCTGCCACGATCTGCCCAGACGGCACGCGCTAGGACTGCGTCCTCACTGTGGTGGGTGGGTACTTTTCACATGCCCGAGGCCATGCTGCTGGCGATCAGTTGCTCGCTGCCCGCCGGGGCGCTGCCAAGCAGAGCCGCCAAAGCCTGCTGACGCGCCTCACTGGCTCTTGCCAGATGCTGCTCGCGCACATGCCCATAGCCTTTCACCGCTTCGGGTACCGCTGCCAGCTGCAGGGCCGCTGGCAGCGTTTCATCACTCAGATTCGCCAGCAGTGTTTCGGTGTCCTGTTCATACTGAGTTGTTAAAGCGCGCGCAGCTTTCGCCTCGTCGGAGTTTTTGAACGGGTCCAGCGCAGAGCCTCGCAAACCTTTGCAACGAGCCATGAGCCTGAACACGGTGAGCATCCAGCCGCCGATCTCGCGTTTCACGATACGGCTGGAGCCGGGAATCTTTTTGCCAAGCGGGGCGGCACCCAGGTGAAAGCGGACTTGCAGATTGCCATCGAAAGTCTCCTGCAGTTGTGCCATGAAAGATGGGTCAGCATACAGGCGCGCCACTTCCCATTCGTCCTTGTGTGCCAGCACTTTGAAGTAATTGTGCGCGACCCGTGTAGCGACGGTGTCTTCGCCGTTGAGTGACTGCTCTGCCTGCCGCACACGCTGTACGAGATCGCGATAGCGCTGGGCGAGCTGCTCGTCCTGATAATCGATCAGATACGATGCGCGGCGTTCGATCAGCTCGTCCAGTGAAAGCGATTCGTCTATCCTGGGTGTCGTCGGAGAGGCCATCAACTGCAGTGCGGCATCGCGGTCTGCGGCGGCGTAGCGCCCCAGGTTGAAGGCATACCGGTTCAGCTCCACCGCCACACCGTTCAATTCCAGCGCGCGCATGATCGCTTCGAAAGAGACCGGTATGCCGCCCTGTTGCCACGCTGCTCCCAGCAGCAAAGTATTGGCGAACACAGCATCGCCGATCACCTTTTCCGCCAGGGCAATGGAGTCGAGCTGCAGCAATTTGTCTTCGCAAACACTTTCCAGACGTTGTATCAGCAGACTCTCGTCCACATTCCAGTCAGGATTGCGTGAGAACTCGGCCGTTGGCGTGATATGCGTAGAGATGACACCGATACTGCGGCCGGGTACCAGGGTTGCCAGCACTTCGTCGCCGGCAGATACGATGACGTCCGCGCCGATCAGGGTGTCGGCTTCGCCGTTGGCGATGCGGGTGGAATTCAACTGCTCAGGATCCCCCGCAACTTTGACATGGGAGAGCACGGCTCCGTATTTCTGGGCCAGGCCGGTGACGTCAAGGTTGGAGCTGTACAGGCCGTCGGCGTGGGCTGCCACTGCCAGAGTCTGGCCGATGGTAACCACGCCGGTGCCGCCGATACCGGCTACCAGCACAGACCAGGAGCCGTCTATAGCAGGCAGGGTGGGGTCGGCGAGCTGGGGTATCTCAGGCAGGCCGTGGCCGACTTCCTTTTTCTTCAGGGTGGCGCCTTCCACGGTGACCAGGCTCGGGCAGAAGCCCTCCAGGCACGAGAAGTCCTTGTTGCAGGAAGATTGATTGATCTGCCGTTTGCGCCCGAATTCAGTCTCCAGTGGCTCAATGGCCATGCAGTTCGATACGGTGCCGCAATCGCCGCAACCTTCGCAGACCTGCGGGTGGATGTAGACGCGCTTGTCAGGGTCGTGCCACTTGCCGCGCTTGCGCAGCCGCCGCCGTTCCGTAGCACAAGGTTGTTCGTACACCATCACAGATACGTTGGCATATTCCCGTAAATCCCGCTGCACGCTCTCCAGTTCGGTGCGTGGGTGCACGGTGACTGGCGTGGGCAGGGTGTGACTCTGGTATTTCTCTGGTTCGTCGCTGACCAGGGCAATGCGGCCGACACCTTCGGCGGTCAGTTCGCTCAGAATCTGATCGATGGACAGCTCGCCTTCGATGGGTTGCCCGCCGGTCATGGAAACGAATCCGTTGACCAGCAGTTTGTAGGTGATCGGCACCTCGGCCGCCACTGCAGCGCGGATGGCCATGAACCCCGAGTGATAAAAGGTGCCGTCGCCCATGTTCGCAAACACATGCTTTTCGTCGGTGAACGGCGCCTGACCGATCCACATGGCGCCTTCGCCGCCCATGTGCGAGATCGTGTTGGTGCGCGTGGGGTCGAGCATCATGGCCATGCCGTGGCAGCCAATGCCTGCCAGGGCGCGGCTGCCTTCGATCACCTGGGTCGAGCGCCCGTGGGGGCAGCCCGCGCAGAACGAAGGCGCACGCACCGGCGCCGGCGAACCCGTTGCCGGCTTGTCCGGGAAATTCGGTTGCGCGACGCCGCAGTTCGGGTCGACTTTGAGAGCGGTTTTTGTGAGTACTTTTACGATCATCGCCGGGTCGAATTCACCACTGTTGGGAAAAGCCGCTTCGCCGGCATCGATGGCGTAGGCCGGGCCGTCGAAGTACTTGCCGATCACCGCGGGAGCATCGGGTTTGCCGTAAAGAATGGTCTTGATCTGGTCTTCCAGCAGGGGGCGTTTCTCCTCTACCACCATAATGGTGTCCAGGCCGTCGGCAAACTTGCGGATGATTTGGTCGTCCAACGGCCAGACCATGCCGACCTTCAGCACCCGCAGCCCCATATTGCCCAGATCGGCGTCGCTGACGCCCAGGGCACGTAACGCCTGGGAAAGATCCTGGTAGGCTTTGCCTGCGGCGACGATGCCCAGACGTGCGCCCGGCTTGTCGCTGGTGATTTCATTGAGGTGATTGGCACGGGCGTATACCAGCGCCTGGGCGATACGCTGTTCGTACAACACCTGCTCCTGCTGTACAAACGGGGTGAATGTCTGAATGTTCAATCCGGGTTGTTTCTCGGGCATGAGGATCGCCGGAGATTCAGGCCCCACATACATCGAGCCGCCGCCTTCGATGACATCAGTAACCAGCTTCATGCCGCACAGCAGCCCACTGTGGCGGCTCAGCGCGATGCCGTGCAGGCCGTGATCCAGTACTTCCTGAGCATTGGAGGGTGCAAGCAGGGGAATGCCGGCTGAAACGAAGTTGAAGTCGGAATAGCAGGTCAGGGTCGAGGACTTGGCGCCATGGTCGTCGCCTACCAGCAGCAATGTGCCGCCATTGGCGGAAGTGCCTGCCATGTTGGCGTGGCGCAGCGGGTCCATGGAGCGGTCCATGCCAGGAGCCTTGCCGTACCAGATGGAAAACACACCCTCGACATTGGCACCGGGGAAAGCGCCTACATACTGAGCGCCCCATGTAGCGGTCGCGGCCAGGTCCTCGTTTACGCCGGGTTGAAAGACCACGTTGTAATCATCGAGCTGCTGCGAGGCGTTCCACAACTCCATGTCGTAGCGTCCGAGCGGCGAACCCCGGTAGCCGGATATGAAGCCGCCGGTATTCAGACCCGCCGCAATATCGCGGATGCGCTGCTGTATCGGCAGTCGCACCAGCGCCTGCATGCCCGTCATGTATACCCAGCCCTCCTCGACGGTGAGCCGGTCCGACAGATTCATTTCCAGGCGTTTGGCTTGCGTGTTCATTATTCCCCCTTCAGTACACTGATAAAGAATGCATATTCTTCAGCGGTTTCGAGTAGCGCAGTATAGCGCCCCGACTTGCCCCCGTGACCCGCTTCCATGTTGGTTTTCAACAACAATGCATTGTCGTCTGTTTTGAGTGTTCTGAGCCTGGCGACGTACTTGGCCGGTTCCCAGTAGGTTACCCGTGGATCGTGCAGTCCGGCTGTCACCAGCATGGCTGGGTAGGCGCCTTCTTCGAGCTGATCGTAAGGTGAATAGGACTGGATCAGGGTGAACGCCTCAGCATCTTCGATGGGATTGCCCCATTCGCTCCACTCCGGCGGCGTCAGCGGCAGGGTGGCGTCGAGCATGGTATTGAGTACATCCACAAAAGGTACGTGGGCCGCCACTGCGCCCCAGAGCGCCGGCGCCTGGTTGACCACTGCACCCATCAGCTCACCACCGGCGCTACCGCCGGCGATGGCGATGTTGCCGGCACGCGCATAGCCTGCGTCGATCAGATGCCTGGCCACATCGACGAAATCGTTAAAGGTATTGGTGCGCTGGGCCAGCTTACCCTGGGTGTACCAGTGATAACCCAGTTCGTCACCGCCGCGGATGTGGGCGATGGCGAAGATGAACCCCCGCTCCAGTAGAGAAATGCGCGTGCTGGAGAACCCCGGTTCGGTGGCGTAACCGTATGCGCCGTAGCCATAGAGATACAGCGGCGCACTGCCATTCAGGGGCGTGTCGCGGTGTCTTACGATGCTGATTGGGACGCTGGCGCCATCCCTGGCCGTGGCGGTCATGCGCTCGGTAGTGAATTGTGCGCCGTCATAACCAGACGGGATCTGCTGTACTTTGAGTACTTTCAATGCGCGGTTCGGTACATCGTATTCGTAGACCGTGCTCGGCGTGACCATGGAGTTGTAACCGAGGCGCAGGGAGTGGGTCGTGAAGTGCGGATTGATACCCAGGCCGACCACGTACGCCGCCTCGGGGAACTCGACAAAGTGCTCGGCATCGTTGCTGAGGTCCATGATGCGGATCTGATCCAGACCATCAATGCGCTCTTCCACGACGATGTAATGGTCCAGCGCCAGATGGCCGGTAATGTAATGATATTCGTCGCCCTCGAGCAGAATCTGCCAGTGCTCGGTGTCAGGTGAGCCCAGGGGTGCCGTGTAGATGTCGAAATTCTGCTGCCGCAGGTTGCTGCGGATGATGAACGCGTCATGTCGGTGGTCAACGTCATATTCGAAATCCGCCGCGCGGGGCGCAATCAGCTTTGGTTGCGCAGACAGCTCTGCCCGGGGCAGATAGTACACTTCACTCTGTGTGTGTGAGCTTGTGTGAATAAATACGTACTGTTCGGACTGGCTGAGTTCCAGGCCGACACGAAAGGCGGCGTCCCGCTCGTGGTAGATCAGGGTGTCCGCCTCCGGGGCGTCCAGCCTGCGCAGGTATGCTTTTAGCGGCTGCCACTGTTCGTTCAGCAGTGTGTAAAGGAAGGCGTCGGAGGTGGCGTTCCACACCACTGAACCCATGGTGTTTTCAATCGGCGCGCAGTGCGGCTCGCGGCTGTCGATGTTGATGACATGCAGCGTGTAGTGCTCGCTGCCGTCGGTATCGATGCTGTAGATGAGACTGCCGGCATCCGGGCTGACCGCCAGTGCGCCGAGAGAAAAATAGTCCAGGCCTTCCGCGAGTTCTACCTCATCCAGCAGTACTACCCAGGCATCCGGGGTCGCAAGCGGCGCTCGAAACCAGGTGCGGTACTGGGCGTCTTTGGCGAAACGCCACTGATAGATGAAGCCGTTCTTTGTATAAGGCACGCTTGCGTCTTCGTCGGGGCGACGCGCCTTGAGTTCTTCGAACAGGTCCTCGACAAGCGGCTGCAGGGGTTTAAAGCATGCTTCGAAATAATCGTTTTCCGCGCTCAGATAACTGAGAATCTCCTGCTCCTCAACTGCCGGGTATTTCGGGTCGCGCAGCCACGCATATGGGTCATCGACGCTGATGCCGTGATGGGTGAACCTATGCGGCTTGCGAGGCGCCTTTGGTGGTAGTACAGATGGTCTGTCTAGCGTTGTCATGGGGCAAGCATTCCTTAATGAACCGCAAAACACAAACCACTACACTTGTGCTGCATACCCGGCCGAATCTGACAGGAGGAATCAACCATGGCACACGTAGAGCCACTTGCGCGCGCCGATCTCAAGGCGCTGGAACCGGTACTGGCCGGCGCTGAAACGGCCATGGGTTTCGTGCCTAACAGCATGGTGACCATGGCTCATATGCCCCAACTTACCATGGCATTTTCCATGCTTGCCGGAGTTGTCTTCGGAGGCGATCTGCGACCCATGCTGGAAGGCTATCGGCAGATTGTCGAGCAAAATCCCGCGACCGGCGAAGGGCTGTCCGGGGATCTGGTGCAGCTCATCGCATACAGCGTCAGTCTGAGTGCGGGTTGCCGCTACTGTCAGGCGCATACCTCTCATAATGCGCACCGACAGGGTGTATCTGAAGACAAACTGGCGGATCTGCTGAACTACGATTCATCGGATCGCTTCAGTGCTCCTGAGAAGGCGGTCATCGCTATCGCGCTGGCCGCGGGGCAGGTACCCAATGACGCGAATGCAACCCATTTCACCGCGCTGCGGGAGCACTTCAGTGAGCAGCAGATCGTACAGATCGTCGGCGTCATTTCGCTGTTCGGCTTTCTGAATCGCTGGAATGACACCATGGCCACGCAACTCGAGGAGGCGCCGGTGGACTTCGCTGAACGTGTGCTGGCCGGCGGCGGCTGGCAGGTCGGTAAGCACTCCGGCTGAATGGCAGGAACACTCCGAGGAGCAAACCATGTGTGGCCGTTTCAACGTCAGCGCCAGTCCGCTCTCAGATCTGCTGATCGATCTGGTGGGCCTGACTTATACCGGGCGCGACAACCCGAATATGGCGCCAACCGAAACGGTGGAAGTCATTCGCCCGGGCGCGGACGGCAAGCCGGAACTGGTGGCCATGCGCTGGTGGTTGACGCCGTTCTGGGCCAAGGAGTTATCGACCAGGTACAGCATGTTCAACGCCAAGTCGGAAACCGCTGCCAGAAGCCCTGCGTTTCGTGAGCCCTATCGCAAGCGCCGCTGTGTGGTGCCGATCAGCGGTTTCTACGAATGGTGTCGTGAGCAGGGTAAGAAGATGCCGTATCTGATTACCCCCCATACGGAGCCCGGCATGTTGCTGGCGGGCTTGTGGGACGAGTGGCGTAATCCTGAATCCGGTGAGGCGCTGTTGAGCTTCACCATACTGACTACGGCAGTGAACCCGGATCTCGGCTTCGTGCACGACCGGCAACCGGTGATGCTGTCCAGGGAAGAGGCGTTGAACTGGCTCGACATGGAAAATCCCACAGCAGCGCTTGAATCATTTTTCGATTCGCACATTCCGGTGGAGCTGGAGGTGATACCTGTCTCCACCCACGTGAACAATGCGCGGCACAAAGACGCACGCTGTACCGAGCCGGTTGGACCGGCCATTGCCGTACCGCCGAGCGAGATGCCGTCTTCCAAAACAGATGAGGAGCACCTGCATTGATTCTGCAGAAAGGCAAATGGTACGGCAAAGGTCGACTGCTGGTAGATGGCGCCAGCATCGGCGAAGTGGCGGAAGTAGACCTCGAGATAGACGAAGACCCCGACGGTTATACGCTGAGCGGTACGTTACTCGGTGATTTTTCAGGTTCGGTGTCCATTCGCGTGGCGCCGGATGACGTGGGTACCTACGTCATTGATGCGCGCATAGCGGGTCTGGCGCTGGATGGCGTGGCGAAGCTGGAGAGCGAACCCAACCTCGCCCTGCTGTGGAACGAAGGCTCGACGCAAAGCGTGTCGATCAGTCTGTTTCGCACCAGTAACGGCATTGGTTGTCGCGGATTCATGTACGAAGGCGGTAAGACGCGTACCTGGGAGATTCTGTTTCAGTTGAAGCAGCAGGTGGTGGGTGGCAGTAATGTCGTGTCTCTGCACCGGCGGTGAGTAGATCCCACTACTTGAATTATCTTCAAAAATCCGCAAGCTTTAGCGGTCTGGTGAACATTTAAGAGGAGCAGGAAATGGCTGCGCAACAGGATACCGATTATGACGTCATTGCCGTTGGGGCTGGCTTTGCCGGACTGGGGCTGATTCATTACGTCCGCGAGGCCGGCCTGTCGATCCGTGTTTTCGACAAGGCTTCGGATATCGGCGGCACATGGACCTGGAACCGCTATCCCGGTGCCGCCAGCGACAGCGAGTGCTACTACTACTGCCTGACCTTTGCTCCTGAGTTGCTGCAGGAGTGGAAGTGGACGGTGCGCTACCCGGGCTGGAAGGAAAACCTCAGCTACATGCATTTCGTGGCAGACAAGTGCGACATGTGGCCGCATATTCAGTTGAATGCGGAAATCCTCAGCGCCGACTACCAGGAAGACACCGGGCACTGGTTGATCAAGACGGCACAGGGTGACGAATACACCTGCAAGTACTTCATCAGCGCCATGGGCATGATCTCCGAGCCCGTCATACCGCAGTTCAAGGGCATGGATTCGTTCAAGGGTACCTGCATGCATTCCGCGCGCTGGCCGGAGGAAGGCATCGATTACGCGGGCAAGCGGGTCGGCATCATCGGTTCTGGCGCCACCACAGTACAGATGCTGCCCGTGATGGCTGAAACGGCTGAGAGCGTCACGGTATTCCAGCGCACAGCCAATTTCGTAATGCCCGCGGTTCAACAGCCCATGACGCCGGAATGGGACAAGCAAATCAAAGAGAACTACGATGCGATCGTTGATAAGTGCCGCAATCATGTATTTGGCATGGCGTTCGACAGTCCGGTAGATCGGAATTTAGCTGATACACCACCTGATGAAGTCCAGCGCATCTTTGAAGAGCACTGGCCGCGTGGCAGCTTCCGCTTCGTATTCGAGACCTTCGATGACCTGCTGAGCAACCCGGAGTCGAACCGTGTGGCTGGCGAGTTTGTCATCAGCAAGATGAGGGAAAAGGTCAACGACCCTGAAGTGGCCGAGATACTCACCCCCAAAGGCTACCCGTTCTTCGCCAAACGGCCGCCGCTGGATCACGGCTTTTATGAAGCGTTCAATCGTGACAACGTGAAGCTCGTGGATATCAAAGATCGTGAGCCTTTGGTCGAGTTCACTCAAACCGGCATCCGCACCACCGAGAACGAGTATGAGTTCGACATCATCGTGCTGGCCACGGGTTTTCAGGCATACACCGGTGCACAGGAAGCGCTGCCCATTCGCGGCCGTGATGGCATACTGCTGCGCGACAAGTGGGACACCGAGTCTGCTTCGATCATGGGTGTGTTCGTTGCCGACTTCCCCAATCTGTTCATGATTACCGGCCCCCAGGCGCCGTTCGCCAATCTGCCGACATCCATCGAGCAGAACATCATGTACATACGCGACTGCATCAAGAAGATGGAAGCCGAAGGTTACACCGTGTGCGAGCCATCGCCCGAGGCGGAAAATGAGTGGACCGCTCACGTGGCCGAGATTCACGAGCAGACCCTGATGGCTCAGGGCGACAAGGTTCATTCCTGGATGATGGGCGCCAATCTGGAGAATCGGAACCCGCGGGTGCTGATCTACTTTGGCGGCGCGAATGTCTATTACGACAAGCTGCGCGAATCCGCGGACGAGGGATTCCCGGAAGTGACATTTGGACAGGTTGCGCAAGCGTAGTGGCTAAACAACCCTACAAGGCTGTCACGCCGGAGAGTCTGGACGAGATCAATTTCCTCGATCAGGCGTTGCAGAACTGCCCCTATCACGCCTACCAGATGCTGCGTGATGAAGCACCTGTGTGGCAGGACCCGGTCACGGGGTTCTATGTGGTTTCCCGTTTTGAGGACGTGCGGGCCGTGCTGCTCAATACTGAAGATTACGTCAACAGTATGAGGGGCGGCCAGGGTGGCAGCCGGGATCGTCTCAATGAAGAGCGCGCCCAACGCATGCAGGCGCTGTATCAAGACAAGGGCTGGCTGCCTGCGCCGACGCTGGCCGGCCGGGATGATCCGAACCACAAAGAAATGCGGACGATGTTCAACGAGGCGTTTCGGCCCAGGAAGATCAACGCCATGGATCCGTTCGTGCGCGATACCGCCTACAAACTGATCGACAGTTTCGTCGATGATGGCAAGTGCGATTGGGTGCAGCAGTATGCCGTGCCCCTGCCCCTCATCGTGATAGGCCGGCAGATGGGCGTGCCGGAAGAAGATATCTGGCAGATCAAGGCGTGGACCGATGCCTGGGTACAGCGTCTCGGCATGATGCAGAGCGAAGACGAAGAGCGCTGGTCGGTGGAAATGGAAATTGAAGCCCAGCACTACTTCCAGCCGATATTTGAGCGGCTGCGCGAACAGCCCGACGACACGCTTCTGTCGGAGATGGTCAACCGCGTGATACCGGAGTGGGGGCGGCCTTTAAACGACAATGAGCTGCACGCAGAGATGATGGCTGATACCTTTGTGGGCGGTTCCGAAACTACCACGAACGCCATTGCGTATGGCGTAAAGCTGCTGATCGAAAACCCCGAAGTCTGGCAGCGGCTCAAATCCGATCCGGATCAGCATCTCAAAACTTTCTGCGAAGAGGTGGTGCGTCTGGAGGGGCCGGTGCAGGGGTTGTTCCGCATGGTGTCGAAAGACATCGAAGTGCAGGGTGTGCAGATTCCCGCTGGCGCCATGGTCAACGTACGCTATGCGTCGGCCAACCGCGATGATGGGGAATTTGAGTGCCCGGCGGAACTTGATCTGGATCGTAACAAACCAGCCCGGCATCTCGGCTTTGGTTCGGGGGTGCATCATTGCCTGGGCGCGCCGCTGGCGCGGCGGGAACTCTACTGGGCGTTCCGCGCACTGTGCGATCGTGTCGATGAGCTGTCGTTTGCGCCTGGCTTGAATACCTTCGAGGTTGCACCTAATTTTTCATTGCGCGCCTTGCGGGAACTACACATCAACTTCGTCGCCAAGGCACCTGAAGAGCGGACCGATCCCACCACCATCGATTCCGCTGCCGGTGTGGCGGACCCGGATGGCAGCCCCCAGTAGACAACGCCGAAGAGTTTCGCAATGCTGCCAGTGAAAGAGAGTGCTGCTCAGGGTTTAGCCAGCACCAGCAGCAGATTGCCCGCCATATGATTGTAGATGCCGTAGCCTGAACTGATGATCAGTTGACCGTCGAAGGCCAGTGGGCCTGCCGCACCACCGAAGGAACCGCCGCGGGTAGCTTCGCCGGAGATGGTGACGAATTCTTCGGTGGTATCCAGTTGCCAGACAATATCGCCGGTCTGCAGGTTGTAGGCCCGCACAATACCGTCCATCGCGCCGGCGACCACTACGTCACCAATGACCGTTGGTACCTGAGAAATGCCAGGATGGCAGAAGTTGCGTCCGTCGCATTGATCGTCGTGCAACCTAGACCAGAGAATTTCGCCGGTATTGATATCCATGGCATGCATGCCGGGCCGGTCCGGGTCAGGGTACTCACGACCGTCGCTCATGTCGCTGATGGGTACCAGCAACACCTCGCCGGCCAGCGCCATGCCGAAGTGAATGCCGCCCTGAATGCCGCCGCGGCCCACCCGTGTCTGCCACACCATTGCGCCGGTCGCCGGGTTCAACGCATGCACCAGGCCCGATTTCTGGCCGCCGATCACAAGGTCGCCGTGGACGCTGCTGTTAGCGAGAATCGTGGCGCCACCAAAGTCGAAGTCCGGACCCTTCTCTTCGGGACAGTTCTGCGGCGTGTCGGTATCGCATGCGGTGTTCCACGCGTCATCCGCGGTGGCCTGGAACACCCAGTTCACCTCGCCGGAGTCGAGGGAAATGGCGAACAGCGCGTCGCTGGTTGCGGTAGCGGGTGACGACATGTTTTCGCCGGTACCGAAATACAGCTGTTTGCGCTCGAGATCGATGCTTGGGCTGTTCCAGACTACAGCGCCGGAAGGGCCGATGATATCGGTGCCCGCTGATGTCTGCCCCTGCACCGTGGGTGTTTCGGAAATAGTGTAGGTTCTCCACTGCTGTTCGCCGGTTTTTGTGTCCACGGCGAGCACTGAGCCACGGAAGGTGCAACAGGCGTAGTCTGGATCAACAGCCAGGCTCACTTCCAGGGAAGATACGGGGATATACAGCGTGTCGCCCGCAAGTGAGGGAGTTGCTGTAATGGTTGCATTCGGATGATCGTCGGCGCGAATCCGCCAGATCTGATTGCCTGACCTGGCATCGAGAGCATAGACGTTGCCCAGCACGTCACCGAAATACAAAGTGGTAGCCCCGTCAGTGCCGCCCTGTGCATGCATCACGATGCCAGTTCGCACTTCGCCTGCCGCCTGGTAACTCCATACGCGGCAGCCGGTTTGTTGATCGAGGGCGTAGACCTGGCCGTTGTGGGAGCCGACGAACATCAACCCGCCGGCGAGCGCGGGTTGCGAGCGAGCGCGGTTGGCGCCGGGGAATTTTATGGCCCATTTCACCTGCAGTTGCGCTATGTCAGTGCCGCTCAGACCGGCCTGCTGTGCGGTGACTTGTCTGGCGTTGCCATTCTGTAAACCCCAGTTGCTGGCCAGCACCGAGGCCAGGGCATCATACTGCTGCCCGTCTTCGCATAGTGGAATATCGGCGATCTCGGTGCCCAGTGGCGTGCCGGCCAGGTACTCTGCCACTTCTGCTTTCTGCTGCCGGGTCAACGCCGCGGCTTCGCTCTGCATGACGCCGCTTGTCACGGACTTCAGAATAGCCTCGGGCGTCATCAGTCCGATCATGTCTTTGTGTGGTGCTTTCTTGACCCGGCCGTCGTGGCAAGCGGCGCAACTGCTTGCATAGTGCGCCTTGCCGGGCAGGCTTTCCCTCGCCAGTTGCGCTTCCTTGATGGCCTGCATGCTGTTGGGATCGACTTCTGCAGCCGTGTCCGTCTGCGGCTCAGGGGTGGTCTGTGGTGGCGATTGCTCGCAACCCGTAAGTATCCAGCAGCACAAGACCAGGGCAAAAGCAGCTATGTGGTGATTCATATTCGTTTTTCTTCGTTTTTCGCTCAGTTCGGTTCCGGCGGCGCACCATGACAGGCCAGGTCAGGGTCATGACATGGACCTGGAATCGTTACATACTGCGCATTCGGCTGGACTTTAACTTTATTCAAAATCAAACACAATTGAAGGGCTGGTGGCTGGCTCGGGCAGGTCAGGGCCGACATGACAGACTAAGCATGACAGACTAAGAATGAGGGAGTGAGAGATGGGTCATCTACAGACATCGTGCGGCAGGCAGGTCTATTACGAAGATTACGGCGATGGTTCGCGCGCGCTCGTGCTGATACATGGTTGGGGTATGGGCAGTCGATGCTGGGACCCGATTTTACCGGCGCTGCGCCAGTCTGGCACGCGGGTGGTGAGTATCGATCATCGGGGGTGCGGACAGTCTGATAAAGATTTCGACGACATGAGTATCGGCGCCATTGCGTCTGACGTGGCGGCCCTGGTGGCGCAGCTCGGGCTGGAAAGTGTAGTGCTCAATGGCTGGTCGCTGGGCGGCGCCGTGGCGGTCCAGGCTGCCGCCACGCTGGGTGAGCGCTGCAGTGGCTTGGTGCTGACCGGCGGTGCCACGCCGGTTTACGTGCAGAAACCGGATTTTCCGCACGGCGGCACAGAAGAAGACATGGCGGGCACCCTGGCCGGTTACACAGAAAATCGCGTGGATTTTCTGCAGGGGCTCTCGACGGTCGTATGTGCCAAGCCAGTTGGCGCCAATGTCGAAAACTGGTTCTACCAGACGTTCCTGCAGGCATCTCCAATGGCGGGTGCAACCCTTGGTGAACTGGCGCAATTGGATCAGCGGGAAATGCTCAAGGGCCTGGACCTGCCGATACTGTCGCTGTTCGGCAGCGAAGACGGCTTTGTCGCGCCCGTCATCTGCCGCTGGGTTGCAGATAATCATCCCCGGGCTAAGGCGATTGAATTTCCGGGCGTAGGCCACGCGCCGTTCATCGAGGAGCGTGAGGGATATCTGGCTGGGCTGATCGAATTTGTTGGAGAAGAGCTATGAATTTCGGTTTGTGGTACGACTTCCGTAACCCGGCTGCCTGGCGTCAGCCGTTCGAGACCTTTTATGAGCAGAGCCTGGCGCAGATCGCCGCTGCGGAACAACTCGGTTTCGATTCGGTATGGCTCACCGAGCATCACTTCTGCGACGATGGCTATACCCCTTCACCGCTGGTGCTGGCCGGAGCAATCGGCGCTGCCACCACGCGCATGCGCATTGGTACCAATCTGATGCTGTTGCCGCTGCATGATCCCGTACGGCTGGCGGAAGACGCTGCCACGGTTTCGCTGCTCACCGGCGGGCGTTTCGATCTGGGACTTGGCATTGGTTATCGCCAGTTGGAATTCGATCAGTTCGGGCGCAAGCTTTCCCAGCGACCATCGATGATGGAAGAAGGCGTGGAAATCATTCGCCGTGCGTGGACCGGCGAATCGGTGAATTTTGAGGGACGCCGTTATCAAGTCGGTGATCTGAGCATCACTCCGGCGCCTGTGCATTGCCCCGACCTGCTGTTGGGGGGCATGGCGGAGCCGGCCATCGAGCGCGCCGCGCGTATTGGTGATGGCTTCCTGTGTACCGGCGGTATCGGACTCGATCTTTACGCCCAGGCCCTGGAGAAGCAGGGTAAGACCCCCGAGCAGGGTAAAGCGGTACTGGGTTGCTGGGCCATCATTGCCGAAGATCCGGAAGCAGAGGCCGCGCGGCTTGGTGAGCATATTCTCTATCAGACCAATGAATACATCAGTTGGGGTGCATTTGGGCCGCCGGAAGAAACGCCGTTGTTCGAAGATGCCGCCTCTGCCATTGAAAACGGCCTGTACGAACTGTGGGATGCTGAAACTGCGGTGGCGAACATCAAACAGCTCAAGGCGGACTTCCCCATGCTCAGCGACGTTCACTTCTGGGCGCAGTTTCCCGGCGAGGCGCTGGAATCCGGCGCCAGGCGCATGCGCTACATCGCGGAAAAAGTGTTGCCGCGACTACGCTAGAGCAGGCTCGCTAGTTGTCGTAGCCGCACATGCTCAGCATTGATTGACGAAACAGCCGGTGCGCGTCGTCCAGGCTAATCTCGTCGTCGAAATACACAGCGGAGCGCAACCCTATCATCATGGCATAGGCCAGCTCCGCGGCGTCTCTGCGGTCGCCTTGTACCTGTGCCGGGGCGGCATCGAAGATACGTACCAGATAGTCTTTGCAGCGCACATCGAAGTCCGCCTTGGTCACCTTAAGCACATCGTCGTGTACGGCGGCGCCGAAACACTCCAGCATGAAGCCGATCTCCTGCTTGGTGCTGGTTTCGCCGCGGAACCAGAAATCGGCCAGTGATTGGATCTGCTGATCGCCTTGTTGCGTGCTGATATCTTCCAGACGCTCGAGAAAGCGCACCGAAACTGCCTGGAAATACTGTTCGAGAATGTCTTCCTTGCCTTTGAAGTAATACAGCAGGTGACTGGGTGACATTGCCGCGGCTTGCGCGACGTCCGCCAGCGTCGTTTTCACATAGCCCTTGGCGAGAATGCAGTCATGTAGAGATTTGAATATGCGTCGGCGCCTTTCGTTGCCGCGCCGTCCTTTGCCGGTAGGGCCGGCGAGGGTGCTGGTTGTTGCTGTATCTGACATCCGGTTGATTATGGCTTGAGCAGCTTGGCTCGCCAAGTTCTCAGTTCGGCCGGGACGCGATCTCGAAACTTGAATTAAATTCAAAAATTTTCTACCATCATGCCAATTCTCAAAGGGGGGAGAGCTGACTATGAGCATCAGTGCGGATGACAAGTTGGCCATTCACGAACTGCTCAGCCGTGCCGCGCTCGGCTATGACGCACGCGATCTGGATATGCTGACGGATTGCTTCGCCGAGCAGGCGCACATGAGTATGCGCATTGCCGGTGGCGATCTGATCGGGCCGTTTGAAGGGCGTGAGCAGATCATGGGGCTCATGACGTCGTCCATGCAGGAGCAGACCGACGTACGGCGTCATGTCATCTCCAATATCTTTTTTGCCGAACAGGGTGCCGAGCCGCTGGTAGTGTCCAATCTGACACTGCTGGCGACCGAGAACGGGCAGACCCAGCTGTTATCCGCAGGGGTGTATCGCGACCAGGTAATCAATCAGGACGGCACCTGGCGCATCGTTCACCGGCATCTCGATCTGGACAGTTCCTACTGATTATGAATATCGGTACGGTTCCGGCCAAGATCGCGCGGCTTGACCCGGGTAAGGCGGCACTGATCGATATTCCCAACGATTGCCGCATGACCTACGGCGAATTGGAAGAGCGTGTGTGCAGGTTGGCCAACGGATTAATTGATGCCCTTGGCCTGGTGAAAGGCGACCGGGTAGCGATTCTATCGAAGAACTGCGTCGAATACCTGGAAATCTACTATGCCTGCGCACTTGCCGGTTTTATTGCACAGCCGCTGAACTGGCGTCTCGGCGAGGCGGAAATGGCTCGCATCATCAACGATGGCGATCCGCGTTTGCTGGTCTGTTCCTCCGAGTACACGGCCACTGCGCAACAGCTTCAGACGCAGATCAACGTACAGCACAGGGCCTTCTTCGGCCCCGGCAGCGATGGCTCCTACGAGGCGCTGCTGGCCGCGGGGGCTTCCCAGCAACCGGCTGTCTCGGCATCGATAGGCGACGACGATCCGGTGCTCATACTGTATACGGGCGGCACCACCGGTGAGTCCAAGGGGGCATTGCACACCCACAAATCGCTGTTCATGGGCATGCTCAATCAAACGGTTGCAGAGCGTATTGTGCCCAGCGATGTGTACATGCTGACGGGGCAGATGTTCCATATACCTGTTGCGCTGGCCATGAATTACATGGCCCACGGTTGCCCGGTGGTGCTGATCAACTTTGAAGCCAGGCTGGCGCTGGAAGTGATTCAGCGTGAGCGCGTGTCGGCATTTCTCGGCATCACCACGATGCTCAACTGGATGATGGCCGACGAAAATTTCGACAAGTACGACATATCGAGCCTGCGTAACATTCAGTACGGCGGAGGTCCGATGCCCCGCAGCGTGGTGGCGGCTGCATTGGACAAGTTTCCCTGTACGCTCATTCAGGGCTACGGTCAGACCGAGGGCATGACCATGAGCTTTCTGAGCCAGGAGGATCATGCCCGGGCCATTGCCGGTGATCACCCGGAGCGACTGAGCTCGTGTGGCCGCGAAGGCTTCGTTACGCAGCTGAAGCTGGTTGATCAACAGGGCAACGAGGTGCCCCGCGATGGTGAAACGCCGGGCGAAATCGTGGTGCGCTCAGAAGCCAACATGGTCGGTTACTGGCGCCGTGAAGAGCTGACCGCGCAGACCATTCGCGATGGCTGGATGTGGACCGGCGATGTGGCCACCTGGGATGCAGGCGGCTACGTATTCATAGTCGACCGCGCCAAAGATATGATCATTTCCGGCGGCGAGAACATCTACAGCACCCAGGTGGAAGCGGCCATACACCAGCATCCGGCGGTGCTTGAGTCGGCGGTGTTCGGCATTCCCGATGAGCAGTGGGGCGAGGCGGTTAAAGCCGTGGTCGTGCTGAAACCGGGTGAGCGCGCCGGCGAGGCGGATATCATTGCTGCGGCGGGCGAGCATCTGGCCTCGTACCAGAAACCCAAGAGCGTGGATTTTGTAGACAGCCTGCCCAAAGCACCCACCGGTAAGATTCTCAAGCGCGCACTGCGCGATCCGTACTGGCAGGACGAGGAACGCAAGGTTTGAGCAGCATGCTGACGCCTGAAGTAAAAGCCGCGATCGGCCGCAGCAGTGAACCGCACCGGGAAATCGTCACTCGGCGCGACATCCGCAAGTACGCTATCGCCACGGATAACCGGCAGCGCAAGTATCTGCATGGCGATGTGGCGCCGCCCATGTTTCATGTGGCGTTGTTCTGGGATGTGGTGGAACTCGACCGACTGACACCTGACGGCGTGTCCATAGATAAGCTGCTGCCGAGGTTCCCGCTGGAGCGCGCTATGGCTGGAGGCCTGGAGATCGAGTACTGCAGGCCCATTCGCCCGGGCGACTGGCTGACAGCCACGCGTACCCTCACCGACGTTTACGAAAAGGCAGGACGTTCGGGCACGCTGCTGTTTTATGAGGTGGTCATGCTGGTCACCAATGACGATGGTGAGGTGGTTGTGCGGGAGAAAACCACGAGGATTCTGCGATGAAGGTCAGCGTGGGTGACAGCTTGCCTCAGCGTCAACATGCGCCGGGTAACGTGCAGCTCATGCTCTACAACGCAGCGCTGTGGAACGGCCATCGTATTCATTTCGATGAGCCTTACGCAAAGGAAGTCGAAGGTTATCCGGGTCTTGTGATTGCCGGGCCTCTGCTGGGCGACTGGTTGAATCAGATTGTCGAGGAATGGATTGGTGATGCAGGGGTGCTCAGCAAAATAGAGTATTCCAACCGCATTGCCTGTTACATAGGCGAAACGTTGACCGCCGGCGGTACGGTTACGGCGGTCGAGGACGACGCGGTATCCGTCGAAGTGTTTGTGCGTAACCAGGCAGGCGCGGTGGTTGCACCGGGTGTCGCCACCGTGAGGCTGACTTCATGAGCAGGGCGCAGGCTGCCATCGTCGGCGCCGCCGATACGGAGGTCGGTGTGCTGCCCGGCAGAAGTCCTACTGAATTGTGTGTCGAGGCAGCACTGCTGGCGCTGGCCGACGCCGGGCTCGACAAGGCCGACGTGGACGGCCTGATCACCTGCAATTCCTTCGCCGAGCCCATCATGTATCACGCCGAAGCTATCGCCGAGTACCTGCAGATTTTTCCATCGATGTGCATGACCGTGAATACCGGGGGCGGCACCACGGTATCGGTACTGCAGCATGCTGCGGCGGCGATCGCGTCAGGCACGGCCAGTACCATCGTCATCAGCAAGGCCGACAGTCTGCGCAGCTTCATGTCCCGGGAGCAGGCGATGCTGTCTCAGGCATCTACCGGGCATCCCCAATACGAGCAGCCCTATGGTCCGTCGGTGCCGGCCTACTATGCACTGATTGCCCAGGCGCACATGGCGGAATACGGCACCACCGCCGAACAGTATGCCGAGGCTGCGGTATCTGCGCGGCTGCATGCCCAGCGCAACCCCGCCGCGCAGATGCGCGAGCCGGTTGCGGTGGCAGATGTGCTTGCCTCGCGACTCATTGCCGATCCCCTGCGTCTGCTGGACTGTTCGCTGGTGTCCGACGGCGGGTGCGCGCTGGTGGTTACATCCGCCGAACGGGCCAAGGATTCGCCTCATGACCCTGTATATCTGCTGGGCTTCGGCGAAGGGCACAGTCATGAGCATATTTCTCAGGCGGCCAGCCTGACCACGTCCGCAGCAGTTGAATCAGGCCGGCGTGCGTTTGCACAAGCGGGCATGGCGCCGCAGGAGTTGGATTTCGCGCAGATCTATGACTGTTTTACCCCC
>CAYMUT010000002.1:12392-69596 GCA_964393625.1 uncultured Pseudomonadales bacterium | reverse complement strand
GGAAGATCTCGGCTTCTGCGGCAAGGGGGAAGGCGGAGCATTTCTGCAGTCCGGCGCTACCCGACCGGGTGGCGAAATGCCGGTGAACACTCACGGCGGCATGCTGGCGCACTGTCATCCCGGTAATCCCGGCGCCATGTTTGCGCTGACCGAGGCCGTGTGGCAACTCAGACATTCCGCGGGCGAGCGTCAGGTGCCCGGGGCGGCAGTTGGTCTGGTGCATGCCCAGGGCGGAATAATGTCGAGCCACGCCACCGTGATACTGGGGCGCGAACATGGCTGAACCAGGCAGGATATTACCCAGGCCCACCTGGGTCAGCGAACCCTACTGGCAGGGCTGCCTGGAAGGCGAGCTGCGCATGCAGTTCTGCACGGCCTGCGAGGCTTATCAGTTTTACCCGCGCGTGGCGTGCAGTGCGTGCGGCAGTTCATCTTTAGATTGGCGGCAGGTGTCGGGCAACGGGCGCATTGCCAGTTTCACAGTGGTGCGGCGGGGCGTTTCCAGCGCCTATGAAGCACCCTATATCGTTGCGTTGATCGATCTCGAGGAAGGTCCTCGATTGATGAGCCATGTCGTCGATGTTGAGCCGGATGATCTCCGGCTCCGCGTGGGCGCGATGGTTTTTGTGAAATTTCAGGATTGGGCCGATGAGGTTGCCATGCCTGTGTTTCGACTAACTTAGATTGGAGGGAAAGGGTATGAATGTTTACAAATATGGCCACACAAGTAGTGCCGGTTGCACGATCAGGCGGTTGTTCGCGCTGATACTGGCTCCGGCTCTGCTACTGTCGGGTGGCGAGGCTATGGCTGATGAGACAGAAGAAACGGCGTCGACACTCGAAGAGGTCGTGGTAACGGCGACACGCCGGGGCGACAGTGACATTCTCACCACGCCGGTGTCGATTACCGCATTGGATGGTGAAGAGATCGAGAAGTTTGCGATTCGCGATCTGAACGACATTGCCGGGTCGGTACCCGGGTTGTCTGCCGGTACCGTATCTGCGTTCAAATCCGCTCAGTTCGCGATGCGGGGTGTCTCGGAAACCACGATTATTCTCTACAAGGAATCACCGGTAGGTGTCACCCTGGACGAATTCGTCGTGCCACACCTGCAAACCGCGAACCTGGAGATGTTTGACATCGAATCCGTCGAAGTACTGCGGGGCCCGCAGGGCACACTGTTTGGCAAGAATACCACTGGTGGTGTGATCAACGTACGCACCAAACGACCGGTCATCGGCGAAAACTCGGTGGACTTCCGTGCCCAGGTTGGCGAATGGGGTACCCGCAAAGGAAATCTGGCAGTGAACATTTCACCATCAGACACGGTAGCGCTGCGCTTTGCCGGCATGCATCTTGAGTCGGACGGCTACTACGAAAACAATACACCCTTCGGACCGTTGGGCGCGGTTCTGCCGGTCGACCCGACCTTTGCCGGTATGAGTGGCCGTGGTGATGGCCGCGATCTGGGGGGGGACGATGTGTTTTCCGGTCGGGGCAAGATTACCTGGGAACCCAACGATCGCTTCAGCATTACTGCCCAGTATGAGGCGGTGCGCGATCGGGGTGATACACCGCCCATCGTAAATGAGTCCCGGTCGGGATATCTATTTCCGTTGTGGGGTTACCCTGGAAACTCCGGCGGTGATCCGCTGGACAACGCCGGTAACACCCTGCGTGATGATCTGCTGTTGCGCATGACCGACGGTCACCGCGTTGACATCGACGGCCGTTACATCAATGCTGAATGGGACTTCAGCGACTCCTATACGCTTTATGTGAATGCCGGGCAGCGAGAGCAGGAATCACGCCTGCCCAGCTCTTATACCGGCACGACGGGCCCGCAATCGCTGTTTGATGCGACCCGGGATGACAATCGCGAAACCAGTCAGATAGAAGTGCGTCTGGGCTCCAATCTCGACGGGCCTTTCAACTTCACCACCGGTGCGTTCTTCCAGGAGGATGACACCGAGTTCTGCGTGCTGCAGGTGGTTGGTTTCCTGGATAACTTCTTCCTTGGCACGCCGCCGGAGTTCTTCAACGACAACCCGCTCATTCTCTGTAATGCACAGGATGCGGAAGCTCAGGCGCTGTATCTGGACGGTACCTGGGATGTGACTGAAGATCTCCACATTACCGCGGGCCTGCGTTATACAGATGAAGAAAAGGACTGGACCGGCCGCCCGCGAGTCAATGTTTTCCTGCTGGACGGTGCCCCGAGCCTGTCCGATCTGGGCGAGCCGATTAACGGCGCGAACTTTTCCCGCTATCCTACCGGTGTAGTGCGCGACAGTGAGTCCTGGGACGAACTGACGTATCGCCTGATCTTCGGCTACGACTTCAGCAACGACGTATTCGCTTTTGCCGGGTATTCCCGTGGCTTCAAGAGTGGTGGCTACAACGATCAGCTGGGCACCCAGCTCAATCCGATCACGCCGCTTGCCGCTCGTCCGACTGATCCGGAACTGGCGGATTCATATGAGGCCGGCATCAAGTGGTCGTTTGCAGACGGCGCAGCGAATCTGGCGTTGAATGCGTATTACGTTGAATACGAAGATGCCCAGCGCACCTTCAACGTTTCATTTCCAGGTGGCGGCCAGGAAACGCTGTTCTTCAACGCTGCGGAGATGACTGTAACGGGCATTGAGGCGGAGGGGTCGTGGCTCATCACACCCGGTCTGACGCTGAACTATGGATTGTCCTGGATGGATGCGGAATTCGATTCTTTCGAAGCCGACACCAACTTCGACGGCGTCATCGATGTCGATCTGAGTGGTCAGGATGTCACCCGTGCTCCAGATCTGATGGCGCATGCGAATCTGACCTACGAGCACACCATCGGCAACGGCCATCGTCTGGAATGGAAGTTGCGCGGATCTTATGAAGATGAGTCCGTGGCCAGCTACTCCGACGTGTCTCCGGCTTTCAATACGAAACTCGACAGCAAGACACTGGTAGATGCGAGCATCACGTTCCACGATGCCGAAGACAGATACTTCGTGCGCCTGTTGGGCAGCAATCTGACAGATGAACGCTATCGCACCGGCTCACTGTCTGTGGCGACCTTGTGGATCATGTCAGCGTATGGCCCGCCGAGGTATTATGGGCTGGAAGTGGGCGCTAAGTTCGGTTTCTAGAGCCCGTATTGCAGCCAGCGTAGTCGATCCGTGACCTGACGCCGCGGATCGATTGCGCGTCAATCAATGTGGGAGAGGAGATGATGAGCGGTCCAGGGTTTTCACGCCGTGCACTCATAGGTACGGGGATCGCCGCCACGGGCAGCCTGGCATTGTCAGCCGGCGCCCCGGCGCCGGCGCCCCACCACCAAACAGAAAAATAGGTAGACAAACAGCAGCACGACGCGCTGCGCCAGCTGTACGGTTTTGCAACAGATCTGATCGGCAGTGCGGAATCGGCCAGTATTGAAGAGGGTCGTTCGATCTATCGGCGAATCTTCACCGCCGATGCAGCCATTGGCGCCGCCAACGTAGAAAGCGTGACAGGCCCGGATGCCTGGGTCGATGTGGTGCTGGGGGCACTGAAGGTCTTTGCATCAACCCAACATCTGATTGGTACCCAGTATGTAGACGTGCATTCACTGCCCGACGCAGACGGCCAGGGTGGTGCTGCGAGTATGCGCAGCTATCTGCAGGCCTGGCATGCTAAAGCCGACGGTGAGCTGTGGCTGTTTATCGGCACTTATCATGACGAGGCCAGCTATTCTGCGGAACACGGCTGGCAGATCAGTAAGATGGTGCTGGAACAGGTTTCAGAAGATAGACGTCAGCTTGGCAGCTGACCCCAGGGTGCCCGGTCCGCGCGCTGCCTGGTACGCCACGGTGGTGCTGACGCTCGCCTATACGTTTTCCTTCGTCGACCGGCAGGTGCTCAATCTGCTGGTTGAGCCCATTAAGCAGGACCTTGGCCTGAGCGACACCAGCATCAGCTTTCTACAGGGTCTGGCGTTCGTAATCCCCTATGTATTAATGAGCGTGCCCGTCGGGCGCCTGGTGGACAGCTTCAATCGCATCGCGGTTTTGATTGGAGGTGTACTTGTATGGAGTGTCGCCACCTTTGCCTGCGGTATGTCCGGCAGCTATGCCCAGTTGCTGGTTGCGCGCATGGGGGTTGGTGCCGGGGAAGCCTCGGTGACACCGGCGGCCTGGTCATTGCTGGCCGACTACTTTCCCGCCGAGCGGCTCGCGCGCCCGGTCAGCTTCTTTCTCATGGGGCCTTATCTCGGCGGTGGTCTGGCGATGATCGGCGGCGCTGCGGTGCTGGACTGGTCCGCCGCTATCGGAACCATTGAACTGCCGGTGGTGGGTACCCTCGCGGCATGGCAGTTCACCTTCGCCATGGTAGCGCTGCCGGGCGTTGTTATTGCGGCGTTACTGGCGTCTTTGCCGAATCCCGATCGTCACGCCGCCGATGATGCCCCCGCCGGTGCAGCCAGTTGGGGTGAACTGTGGGGTTACCTCAAGATCCACCGCCGGATATATCTGGCGGTTCTGCTCGGCGTGCCGTTCCTTGTCGTCATTCTGTACGGCCTGCAGGGTTGGGTGCCGACGATAATGCTACGTGTCTACGGCTGGGATCTGGCAGACGCGGGGAGAATCTACGGTATTGTCGCTCTACTTGCCGGGTCTGCCGGGGTGTTGTCCGGCCCGGTACTGGGCAACTGGTTGAAAGCCCGGGGCCATGACGACTACCCGTTGCGCATTGGCGCGGGTTCTGCGTTAGCCATCATGTTGACCATGGCGACGCTGCCTCTGCAGCAGACCGGCACGGGCGCCATGGTCTGCATCGGCGCGGCGAGCTTCTTTGTCACGCTGCCGCTGGCGCTGATGACCTATGTTACACAGACCGTTACACCGGCAAATATGCGGGGCGTGCTGGCCGGTCTCTATGTGGTCGGCACCAACGTCATTGGTCTGGGCCTTGGCCCGACACTGGTCGCGTCTACCACAGACTATCTGCTGGGCGACCCCGGCAAGGTGCATGTTTCGTTGATGATCGTATCTCTTGCGGTAGCCCCCATTGCAATGCTGCTGATGTTCAGCGGTATGCGGGCTCTGGCGGCCTGGCATCGCTGTGCAGACGCGATTGCAACTCGATCCAGCGATGGCTAACCTCGAACACGAGGGGGAACCCGAGAGGGGGGAGCAATAACACATGTGCACGACACACGACGTCGATGACAATACGCAGAGCCCGGATCCACGTGACGGCTATGTGCTCGCGGAGGGCTGGCCACACTACCCGCCAGATGCCCAGTTCGAGATGGGCAGCGGCGTAGCGGTAGACGAGCAGGGCATCGTCTATCTGTTCACCCGCGACATAGAACACTGGGCCGCTCATCCACTGGCCATGAAGGACAAGATGGGCAAGAGCAGCGTGTCCATGTTCACCCGGGAAGGTGAATATCTGGGTAAGTGGGGGCCTTCGGATGAGCGCGGGTTCGCCCTGGGCGGCCACACCATCTACATCGAAAAAGACGGGTCGTTCTGGTTTACCGATCGCGACGGGCACACCGTGCGCAACTACAGTGCCGAGGGCGATCTGCTGCTGGAACTGGGCACGTTCGGAGAATGGGGCTGCGACGAAAGTCATTTCAACGGACCCACCGCGGTGGCGGTGCAGGATGATGGCAACATCGTGGTGGCGGACGGCTACTGGAATTCCAGACTGGTCTGGTTCAGCCCCCAGGGGGAGTTCATTCGCTCGGTGGGTGAATGGGGCCGGGGCCCGGCGCAGTTCAATACCCCCCATGCCCTGACCATCGACTCCAAGGGGCGTCTGCTGGTGGCCGACCTGGTGGGTGGGAACTTCCACGACTATATGACCGTGCCGGGCCAGATCGAAGCGATACGTACCCAGCCTCAACCCGATGCGGTACACCGGATACAGCGCCTGGATGGAGACGGCAACTACCTGGATGAATGGACCCACATCATGCCGCTGAGTCTGGCGAGTTACGGTAATCGCATCTACGCCAGTGACCGCATGAGTAATCTGGCGGTACTCGACGAAGACACCGGCGAGGTGCTGAGCCGGGTTGATGACATTGCCATCTATATCCACCAGTTGGCCATGGACGCCCATGGCGACCTGTACACGGCGTCGGTTTATCCCGAGCATGCCGGCGCGGCGCGTGGCCCCGAAGGGCCGTCTCATCGGCGCTGGTCCCGGGAGTTACTGTCCGGTTAGGAGAACACAACGTTGAGGAGTCGATATGATCATTGTGGTTGCTGCCCTTGAGTTTGAAACGCAAGCTGACCGCGATCGGGCCGTAGAACTGACCCGGGATGTGCAGATGGCGACCCGGGTAGAGGAAGCCGGGTGTCGTGACTACTGTTTTGCGCCGGATCCGGCGGTGCCGACGCGCATACAGGTGTACGAATTGTGGGAGGACAGTGACGCGCTGGTCGCGCATTTCGAACACCCTACCTACGCAAAGATGGTGGAGTTACTGGGTAGCTGCGATATCAAGGAAAGTATCAATCAGGCTTATCTGGTGGAGCGGGGTGAGCCCGTTTACGGGCCCAACAGCGAAAAGAAAACGGCATTTTTTCAGGATTGAGCATGGTTATTCTTTACGAAAACGCGAAGCTGTTCTGTGCCCTGGACGAAACGGTGCTGGAGAATGGGGCCCTGGTGGTGGATGGGCAGCGCATCGTTTATGCGGGTGCGGCAGAGGCTGCTTCCGGTCCGCGGGATGATGCGCAACGGGTGGACCTCGGTGGACGCTTCGTCATGCCCGGCATGACGGAAACCCATGCCCATCTGTCATTTGCCGACGCAAGCCCCTTTGCCATCGGCGCTACCCCCGTGGAAGAAGCAACCATTACCGCGGTGCGCAACGCCGACCTGATGTTGTCTGCAGGCTTCACATCCGCTATCAGCTTCGGCTCCACCTACAAGATCGACGTGGCGCTGCGCGAGGCCATCAACGGCGGTCGTCTGACGGGGCCCCGGCTGCTTGCCGCGGGCCGTGACCTGGGCGCCACCGCCAGTAACGTGGACTCCCCGGGCGGCCTGAGTCAGATCGCCGATGGCCCGTGGGCCTTGCGCAAGGCGGTACGCGAACAACGGCGGGACCAGGTCGACGTGGTGAAGATTTTCATCGACGGCGAAGCGATCAATCCCAGCAATCCGCCAGGTGAGCTGAGTTTTACTGACGAAGAAGTCTGCGCGGTAGTCGACGAGGCACACCGCCGCAAAATGCGCGTTGCCTGCCATGCCCGCTCTGCCGAGGCGGTGAAGCAGGCGGTGCGCGCGGGTGTGGACTTCATCGGTCACGCCAACTATCTGGATGACGAAGCGGTAGAGATGCTGGCGCAGCGGCAGGATTCAATATGCGTGGGCCCGGCTATCGCCTGGGAAGTGCAGTATGTGGCCCAGTGTGAAACCCTGGGTGTCAGTCGCGATACGGTGCGCGCCCAGGGTTATGAGGCCGAGATCGACGCCACGGTGGCGACGGTTGAGAAACTGCGCGGCGCCGGTGTGCCGCTGGTGGTGGGCGGTGACTATGGCATCAGCATCGCGCCTCACGGTACATACGCAAAGGACCTCGAATACTTCGTCGATCTGTTCGGCATGCGGCCCGCGGAGGCGCTGTTATGTGCCACCCGCAATGGCGGTAAGGCATTCGATCCCCAGGGTAGCGTGGGTACGCTCGAGGCCGGAACACTGGCTGACTTCGTGGTCGTAGATGGCGACCCGTTGGCGGATGTCAAAATACTGCAGGATCACAGCCGGCTGACGGTTTATAAAAGTGGCGTGACGGAAGTCTGAAGAAGCCGTCAGCTGCCTGCGAGTTTTTTGCGCGACACCAGCAGTATTGCGCACAGTACCGCCAGTACCGTGTGCATTACCACGCCTCCCTGCTGATCACCCGCTGTCAGCACCTGCCGGCAACTTGATCTCCAATGGCGGGCAACCCTCTGGCTGCGGCGCTAACGGTCGAGGTGCAATACCGCCTACCAGCTCAAGGAATACGCCATCCGGATCTATAGCGTGAACGATTGCGGTGGTGTCTTCGCCGGAGCCCGAGCAGCATGAAGCTGGCTCAGATAGAAACGGAACGTCGTGACGCTGCAGAATACCCACTGCACGGTCGACGTCAGGAACCAGCAGCGCAATGCGATTGATACCTATGCGGTTGATGGGCGGCGGGTATGCCGGTTCCGGGTCGAAGGGCTGGATCCACTGTACGAGGCGCAGCGTGTGGCCGTCGCCGCGTTCGATTGCGATATCTGCACCCTTGATCTGAAAAGGCACCTCGAGACCGTATGCGCGGGCTTCTTCCAGAGAACCTGCGGTCTGCGCGAGGGGCCTGACGTCGGTGTAACCAAACAAGGCGTAGAAAGCCAGTGACTCCTCCAGGTTGCTGACATTAACCGCCACATAGGGCATGTCGAAAATATGCATCTCGCCCTGGCGCGCTTTTGCCGCGGGTGCATCGCCTGGTTCTGCTTCGGTCAGCTTGTACATCACGCCATCGGGATCGCGGAAGAACACGAAGCGAGCACCCGGTTCGCCGAATGGTTCAGGCAGTATCTCTGCGCCGAGGGAGGCCAGCATGTTGACGTCGCTGGTGAAATCGCTTGTCAGATACGCTGCATATGCCATGCCCAGATGATTGGGGCGCTGGTAGGGAGGCTCGTCGCTGAACGGAATCTTGAACTGCAGCAGGTCAATGTTGGCAGGGTTCGGACTGCCGGGCAGGTCCATCACTTCACCTTTGGCAAGCTCATACTGACAGATATCGAACATACCCAGAGCGCGGGCCATCTGATGGGTATTGGTCAGTGGGAAGCCGGTGATGCCTTCCGTGTAGCCCAGCGTGCGGTAAAACGCCCGGGCGCGATCGAAGTCTGCGGTGTGCGTAGCGAAATGCAGCCTTGCCAACAGGCCGATGTCGTCTTTGGAAGTGAACTCCACCTGTGGTGGCGCCATCTCGGAGGCCAGCGTGCGGCGCTCACCAACCTCCTGGGCTGTCGGGGTATCAGATGATGTGTCGCTTGATGGCGCTTGATCAACGGCGTCGCCGCATGCGTTCAGCGCCAGCAACAGGCAGGCAAATGCTACTCTGCGCATCTGGGTTGTCTCCATGGATTATCGTCGTAGCTTGAATGTCTGCAGGGCCGCCGTCAATTCTCAGTCTGCAGTTTTCCTGGAAAGATCTTTCAGTCAGCCGGAGGCAGCTGTCTACAGATGACACACTGCCAGCCTGACATTACACTGAGTCGACTGGCAATCAGGGGGGCACATGTCCAGCGAAGAACATGAAACAGTATCGATTTATCCCTTTGCAGATGCTGACCGAGAAGAGCTGTTATCGAAAGCCCGTGAGTGCGTGCTGAACTGGACTACTCGTGACGGCTGGGCCGTCGGGGTAGTGCACGCGTTCGTCTGGCATGAAGGCCGGGCCTGGGTAACCTGCGGCGCTCACCGCCATCGGGTCTCCGCCCTGCGCAGAGATCCGCGCTGTTCGGTGGTTGTCAGCGGCGTCGCCGCTCCCGATGGACCCAACGGCGCGATCACCATCAAAGGCCGTGCAGTGATTCACGACGATGCAGCGACCAAAGCCTGGTTTTACCCGGCGCTGGCCCGCGGTCCGTATGGCCGGCAGGGTGGCGAGCTCACACCCGAGGCGGAAGCCGCCGCGGCGGAATTCGAACAGCGTCTGGATTCGCCATTACGTGTCGTCATAGAAATCGTCCCGGAAAAGTGGATCATGCTCGACAGTGACAAGATGGCCAAAGACACTGTGGGCGAGCTCACAGACGAGGAGCGCGGCCCGCTCCTGGAGTCCGATGCCAAGCGTATGCAGCAAGAGATGCAGCGCCGCGGCATCACCTGAGGTAACGATCGCACTAAGGGGGTGCCCATGGATACATTAGCTCGACTTTTTGGTCTGCAGGACCAGGTCGCCATTGTCACCGGCGCCGGGCGAGGCATTGGTGAAGGCACTGCCAAAGTGCTTGCCGGAGCCGGCGCGCGGGTCATCTGTGCCGCGCGGCGTGGTGAAGAAGTGCAGCGCGTCGCCCATGAAATAAATGAATCAGGTGGTCAGGCTATCGCTGTACCTACCGACGTCACCGACCCCCAGGCCGTGGAAGCTCTGGGCCAGGCTGCCATTAAGCAATGGGGGCGTCTGGATATCTGGGTGAACAATGCCGGTGGCTCACCGCTGCAGGTGCCCCTCACCGAACTGCCGGTGGACGAATGGAACGCGACGCTTGCGCTGAACCTTACGGCTGTATGGGAGTGCACCTGCACCGCCGCTAGACTCATGGAGGATGGTGGAAGGGTGGTCAACATTTCCTCCATCGCGGCGATCGGCGTTGTGCCGGGCAGCGGACACTACAGCGCTGCCAAAGCCGGCGTGAACATGCTTACGAAAACATTCGCGGTAGAGCTGGGGCCAAGGATAAGAGTCAACTGCATCATGCCGGGCGCTGTGCCCACCGAAATCATGATGAAGGCGATGAAGCTGCAGGATGAAGACCTGCCGCGGCTGGAGAAAGTGCTGAGCCTGCCTGCCGGTCGGCTGGGTACACCTGAAGATCTGGGTGCGGCGGTACTTTATTTGTGCTCGACGGCGTCAGCCTGGGTAACGGGTCAGTGCCTGTCCGTCTCCGGTGGCCCATAGGACAAGCAGAATGTCCGGTCTGAACAGTCATCGTATCTACGTCAGCACCATTGGCGATTTCCTGCTCTCCACCGCGGACCGCTGTGGTGACCGTGCGGTGCTGATTTTCCCCGAGCGTCGGCTAAGCTACGGCCAGCTGGTAGAGCGTGCCTACTTGCGCGCCCGCAGCATGCTGGGGTTGGGCGTGACGCCTGGCGACCATGTGGGCATTCTCATGGCGAACTGTCCTGAGTTCATGGAACTGCTGCTTGGCTGTCATCTGATCGGTGCCGTGGCAGTTCCAATGAACGCTCGTTACAAAGCCTCGGAACTTGCCTATGTGGTGGAAAACGCAGACCTCAAGCTGCTGGTCACGTCCGATCTGGTTTCGGAGTATGCGGACTTTGGCGAACTGCTCGCTGAAGCCTTCCCTGAACTGTCGATGAGTGACCCTCAGGCGCTTGATCTTGGGCTGGCACCGCTGCTGCGCAACGTCGTCATGCTGGGGGCGGCGCCCGCCGGCTTTGTCAGCGAGCAGCATTTCACTGCCCACGCGGAACGGATCGAACAAGCTGACGTGGATGCCGCGCGCGTAAAGGTACGCGTCGAGCAACCCGCCATCATGATGTATACATCGGGTACCACGGCGAACCCCAAGGGCTGCCCGCTGAGTCATGGTCTGCTGGTGCGCAACGGCGTAAACATGAACCGCGAGCGATATTTCCTTACTGAAACCGATGTGTTCTGGGCGCCGTTGCCGATGTTTCATATGGCGGCGATCCTGCCGCTTCTCGCCTGCATCGACGCCGGCGCGGCCATGTCTTCCATGACTCATGTGGAAGCCGGCGCCGCTCTGCACATGATGGAGCGCGACCGGGTTAGCGTTGCCTTTCCGTCGTTTCCTACCGTCACCAATGAGCTGATCAACCATCCGACTTTTGCTGATACAGATCTGAGTGCTCTGCGGCGTATCAATAACGTGGCGCCCGAGGAAATGTTGCGGCGGTTTCAGTCTGCGTTTCCGCAGGCGGTGCAGACCGGTGCATATGGTCTGACGGAGGCCGGGGGTGTCATTGCTTTCAATCACCCTGAAGAGTCACTGGACGTTCGCCTGCATACCTGCGGCGCGCCGTTCCCCGGCATCGATGTGCGCATTACTGATCCGGAGACTCTGGAGGAGGTCGCTACCACAGAACGAGGCGAAATCTGGATTCGCGGTTATTGCGTTTTCGATGGGTACTACAGAAGCCCGGAGAAGAATGCCGAGAGTTTCCACAATGGCTGGTTCCGCAGCGGTGACCTCGGCAGTGTTACCGAGAGTGGTGCGGTCTGCTATCACGGGCGCATCAAGGACATGCTCAAGGTCGGTGGGGAAAACGTTGCGGCGCTGGAGATCGAGTCTCATCTGGCCAAGCACCCGGCGGTGCAGCTTGCTCAGGTGGTGGGCCGGCCGGACGACCGGCTGCAGGAAGTCCCGGTAGCCTTCATCGAGCTGGCGCCTGATGCCAGCGCGACTGAGGCAGAATTGATTGCGCACTGCCAGGGGCAGATGGCCAGCTTCAAGGTGCCACGGGCGATCTATTTCATTACTGAGTGGCCGATGTCCAGCACCAAGGTGCAGAAATTCAAGCTGCTGGATTTGCTCTAGACACTTTCCAGATATTTGAACTCCGCATCAGTCAGCTGCAGATCAAGGGCCTCAATACAGCTTTCAATCTCGTTGACCACCCGCGGCCCGATCAGCGGGAACGTGGGGAATGGTTGCTGCAGCACATATGCCAGCGCGATGTTGATCATGGGAACGTCATAACGCGCCGCCAGTTCGCCGGCCCGTTCTCTGCGGGCGAAGTTCTCTGCCGAAAACCAGACCCGGGTCAGCTCCGCAATCGTTGGCTGCATGGTGGTGACCACGGTGTTTTCTCTACCCTGGTCGGCGATGACCTGGTCAGCCCAGGGTGTGAAGAACCCGCGAGCCTGCGAAGACCACGGCATCAATGCGATCTGTGATTTGGTGAGGTAGTCGATGAAAGCATTGTCAGATGCGCTTTCAGTACCCGGCCAGATCTGTTCACACATGCGCGCCAGGCTGAACTGATTGGAAATGGCGGAGAACCCCTGCAAGCCCTTGCTCCGGGCGTAATCATTGGCGGCTCTGACCCGGGAATGTGACCAGTTGGAGCCGCCAAAGGCGCGAATGCGGCCGCGCGCGACCTCGGCGTTGAGGGCTTCGATGAACTCGTCGACGGGTATCTCCAGGTTGTCGCGGTGCAGGAAGTACAGGTCGACATAATCCGTCTGCAGTCGATCGAGGGATATGTCGAGTTGTGGTGCTATTCGATCAGGGAAATTGTCAGGTGTGTGGGCGCCCTTGCCGATGATGACGATCTCGTCGCGCAGGTTGCGCTGAGCGTGCCAATGACCGAGCAGAGACTCCATTGCGCCCTGGCCGTATATGTGTGCAGTATCGAAACAATTGCCGGCGGACTCGATGAAGTGGTCCCACATGATGGCGGCGTGGCTCATCGAAGGCTGATTGTCGCAGCCCATGACAAGGCGTGAAACAGGTTTGCCCAGGTGCTGAACCTCGCCTCGTTGAATGCGTGGTTGGACGGTCAACTCGCCCAGCAACGGGCCGGGATGACCGGCGGGGGTTTCCTGCTGATAGGTGAGGCCGATGGCCTGGCGCCACTTGTCCAGAGCCAGGGCATTGTCCAGAGAGTGCTGCCAGCTGACGACCGGCGATTCCAGCCTGCCGGCGGCAATGCACTCGGCCACGTGCTCTGCTTCGATGGTCCACAACCCGGGGTCTACTCCGGAGATGGGCTCAACCTCGGCGCCTTTGTGCAGTTCGAAAGACCAGTGTCCGTCTTCGAGTCCGGGCAGCCAGGGCTGAGGTATCTCGATGCGCCCTTCACTGCCGTACAGGGTGGCTGTGTTGTGCATGGTGAGGGACACTGCCGTGCCGATCTGTGCGGCCAGCCCATTGTCGAATTTCAGCAGTGCCGTGGACCACTCGTCCACCCCGGTTGCGCCGAGCCGGCCGTGGGCCGCAAGATCAAGCGGCTCGCCGCCGGCCATGATTCTGGCGAAAGAAATGGGGTAACAGCCGACGTCCATGATACCGCCGCCGGCCAGTTCATTGGCAAACAGGCGGGAGTCTGCATTGAAGGGCGCGTGGTAGCCGAAGGTGGCGTCGATATGGCGCAGCTCCCCGATGGCGCCCTGGTCGAGCAATCGTTTGAGCTCGAGGGTCTGCGGGTGCAGCTGATACATGAACGCCTCCATAAGAAAGCGCTGGTTGCGGCGCGCCGCTTCGATCATGGCCATGGTCTGAGCGTGGTTCAAAGCCATGGGTTTTTCGCACAGCACGTGCTTGGCCGCATTGAGTGCTTTGACCGTCCAATGCGCATGACTGTCGTGAGGCGTCGCGACATAGATGGCATCCACCTCCGGATCATTCAGTAGTGCCGTGTAGCTGGCGTGACAGTGTTCGCGAACCGCCGGGAACTGCTTGGCAAAATTCTGCGCGCCCTGCTGGTTGCGGCTGCCAGCGGCGATCAGTTCGTTAGCAGCGGATTGGTCGATGGCGGCTGCGAAAGTCCGCGCGATGCGGCCGGTGCCGAGAATCCCCCAGCGTAGCTTCATGTATTTCTCCATTTTCCCTATTTTGAAACCCGCGTCACAGGCGGGTTTTGCGCGTTCTGCGAAAATCATCACTCAAGAATATTTCAACGATTCTCCCACATTTGCCCAGTGCAAATGCAGACAAACGTACGACACTTAAAGCCAAGCCACAGAGGATTCGGAGGAAGTATGGGTTTATGCAGTTTACGAACCGTTTCCAACGCAATTCTGGGTCTGGGCATGCTCGCAGCCGGCCTGTTCAGCATGTCGCCAGCCCACGCAGAAGACAACTCAAGCCTTGCCTACATCAGTCCACCGCAGCTGGCCCGTGCCATCGCGCGCCTCGAAGTCGAAGAGGACTATGCCCTGGGCATCAATCGCTTTCAGGTTGATGGTCACACCGAGATCATCGGCTGGCGCTTGAGCCAGGCGGTGTACTTCGGTCGGCAGGATGGACTTGATTCCGGACTGACACTGGTGTGGCAGCAGGAGTCTAATCAGCTCAGTCTGTCCAAGGATGGGCTGCGCATCACTCGCCGCTTCTAGCGCTGTATCATTCGCTCAAGTAGGGCGTAGTGACCAGCGCAATGCCTATGTGTTCGGCGAGTATTTCTATAACGACTGGGGTGTGGAGGAATTGCCTTTTTCGCGCTGAGTCTGCCTGAAGCGCTGCAGCAGCGCGGTGAGATCTTCAACCTTATGCAGCAGTACCCCGCGCTGGGTGGAGCCTCTCGGCGGTGCAGGGGATGAGTTTGGCGGTGTGCCGCTGTTCGGGCGAGCGTTGACCTCAGGCGGAGGCAGCCCGGGCTACCTCCGCTGGGTCTTCTATTTCTGAGTTACTTCTCGGCCAGTTCCACCGTCACCTGGGTTTGACGGTTGTCGAATCGACCTTCCTCAATCGATGTAGAAACCAGGACGATGCCGTTAAGGCGGGTTTCGCAGGCAATGCGTACATGGTTACGGTCACCGTCTTCCCAGCGGGTAGCGTTTACGTAGTAAAGCGTGGTCGTACCGTTGTCTTCGATCAGATAACGTTGTGATGGTACCAGGCCCTTACTCTGTTTCTCGGCGGCCTTGATGCAGTTGTCGTAACCGCGGAATTCGGCAGTGGTGCTGGTGCGCGCCTGGGCAACGGCAGTGCTGCTCAAGGCGATAACGGCTACGGTGGCTATGGCTGTTCTGTTCATATGTGATTTCTCCGGTAAGCGATCAGGTGTTGCGCGTTAGCGTTACTTAAAGTAACGTTATGGAATCTATAAGGGAATATAAGTAACAAATAATCGGTATTGCGGGAGTTTACAGGGGTAAACGCAAACTTTCTGGCTTTGTGGGGCACGTCATAGTGCAAGGAAATCATCTCAGAGGGCACCAGGTATGCAGGCACATCCGGGATTTGAGCTCGACTGGAATCTGGTTCGTACGTTTGTGGGCGTGGCCGAGGCGGGCAGTCTTTCCGCCGGCGCGCGGCAATTGGGCATCACCCATCCCACCGTTGCCAGGCACATTCAGCAACTCGAAGCGTCAATCGGTATGGTGCTGTTCACACGCACCGCCCAGGGTCTGGTGCTGAATGAAGCCGGACAGGAACTGCTCGACAGTGCCCGGGCCATGCATGCCGGCGCACTGGCGTTTCAGGCCACCACGGACGGTGTTCGCGCCGGGCCGGTGGAACGGGTACGTATCTCAGTGGCGCAGATACTCGCCGAACTGCTGCCCGATGTGATGCTCAGTGAACTCAATGCTGCCGCATCTTCAGGCGGGCCATCCATCGATATGCTGGTGACCGACGACCTGTTGGACCTGCTGCAGCGGGATGCGGATATTGCACTGCGCCATGTGCGGCCGAAGCAGCAGGAACTGATCTGCAAGCGGGTGGGGGTTGTTGAAATGGGTGTTTATGCCCATCGTGACTATGTGGCGAGCCACGGTGCGGTGCGCGCGGACAACTTGAATGAGCACCGTTATGTAGATGGACTGACACGCAACTACCTGAGCCGCGGCGCTGCCCGCAAAGGCCTGCGCATTCAACCGGAACAGGTGATTCTACGCAGCGACTCCATCGCCTGTCAGAGGGCCGCGGTAAACGCAGGTTGGGGTGTTGCGGCGTTCCCACAATGGATGGCCAGCATACAGAGCGAATGGGAGTGCGTGTTTCCATCCGAAGAAGTCATCGATATTGAGGTGTGGCTCGTGGCGCGCCCGGAGATCCGCAACAGCAAGCATCTCAAGGGCCTGTTCAGCCGCCTCGGCGACTGCTTGTACGACCGCCTCGGGCGATGATAGTTTGGGCGCCGTTGTAAACGGGGACTTTCATGAGCGAAACCGAAGACCACACCGGCAGCCACTACGGGCGGGCGACATCTGCGATGGTGGCGCAATCTTTCGCTGAGGGTATTGATCGCGGCGTGCTGCTGATGCGCCATTCGGCGCGGACCTTTGATCGCGGTATTCATGATCTGCTCAACCCATTGACTGACCATGGCCGGGATCTGTGCCGCCAGATGGGTGAGGCGCTGCCCAAGGATGTACACCTGCGCGGCTATGCGAGCCCGCCGGAGCGTTGTATGGAAACGGCACAACTCGTGATCGCCAGCCACGAAAATGGAGGTGGATCCGGTGGGCGTACCCGGCCGGTAGAAGCTTTGGGCCCGTTTTATGCGTTGGACCAGCAGAAGATGTGGAAGGGCCTGACCAATGCTGCTGATCTGCCCGGTTTCATCGGTGAATGGTATGCAGGTGAAGTGCCGGACGACGCCATGATGCCGCTGGGGCTGGCGGTGCAGATGATTGTCAGAGTGCTTGCCAGTAAGCTGCGCGCGGCTGGCGCTGAACGGCAACTGGATTTGTGCGTATCACACGACATGACGGTGTATACCGTGCGTCATGGCGTCGGGCTGGAGCCTCTCAGCGGGCCGGAAGTCGAGTTCCTTGATGGTTTGCTGTTGTTTGAGCGGGGCAACAGGCTAATGATGCGCTCCCAGCATGGCGGTGAAGTACAGCTCTGAATCAAGGCTCTCTTGCCGCCAATGTGGGTTAGGTAGGTCGTCCTTGACCACTTGCAACATCCATTTGATGTAAAAGTAGTTCAGATTCTGAATCTGTCAAAAAAAAATATTCAGGGGTTCGGGCCGGTCGTAAGGGGCCTGGATTCGTCCTGGACCCACTCAGACATGGAGCCGTCATAGACGCCCACATTGTGCTGGCCCATCACGGCGCAGGCGAATGCATTGAGGGTTGCCGCAATGCCTCCGCCGCAATAAGTGATGACACGGTCGGCGCTGAGCATGCCCTGGGCATTCAGGGCCTCGGCCAGTTGCTCAGCAGGCAGCAGGTGTTCGTTGGCGAGTACGTCATCATAAGACAGCAGTCTGCTCCCGGGGATGTGACCGCGCCGCTGGTAGTAAAAGTCGCCGGTGCCTTCGTAAAGGGCCTGCGACAGGGAGTTGATGGTGCAGGTTGCGCCGTGCATGGCTCTTTCCACTTCATTGATATCGGCGAATCGTTCGGGCTGATGCGCGCCTTCGAAACTGGTGGCACGGTAGGTTCGCTCGCCCTGCTCGATGGGCAGTTCAGCGGCCTGCCAGGCACGGAAATTGCCGTTAAGAATTGAAATGTGTTTGTGGCCTGCATGCCGCAGCAGCCACCAGGCACGCGTCGCCCACATCAGGTGGCCGGAAGAGTAGAGTACAACCTCGTGGTTCGCACTGATGCCGCTGGCACCGATCGACCGGGACAATTGTTCGGCGGCCGGGAGCGTGAAATTCAGAGGCGAATCGCGGTCCGCCCAGTCACGGATCAGGTCGATGAACCCTGCGCCGGGTATGTGTCCCTGGCTGTATTTGAGAAAACCGCTGTCGGCTTTGTATCCGCCGCTCTGCTGCGGTGTGAGATATACCGCAGTGTCGAACAGACGCAGTCCGGGGTCGTTGAGCTTTGCGTATAGCGTTTCTACGTCTATCAGGTATTCAGGGTGCGCGTATTGCATTGCGTTTCCTCGATTTCCGCCTGTAACAGTCGGTGCAACTGGGTTGGAGTTACCTTGCTTAATGCGATTGCATCACATCCCTGAAATGCAACGAAGTCCGGCAGCACCCGGGTCAGCGCAGCCACTGTTTCGTGCTGCTCGAACGGATGCTCGCAGAAGTGTACCGCCTTCAGCTCCAATGTGCCCTGCTTTCTGTGAGCCTTGCAGTCCATGCGGCCAACGAACTGATCGGCATACAGCAGGGGCAGACAGAAATAGCCGTACTTGCGCTTAGCCTTGGGCACGTAGCACTCGATCTGGTAGTCGAAGTCGAACAGCGTGTTTACGCGGTCCCGCTGAATCACCGCATTGTCGAACGGTGAGAGAATGCGCATCACCTTTGCTACGCGTGGCGCCGATTGTTCAAAATGGCCTGCCGGGCTGTAGAATATAGAGTTGTCCGGCATCAGCAGTTCATCGAGTTCGCCGGCGCCGAGCCGCTGCTGAATCAGTACTTTGGCTGCTTTGCGCAACGCCGCATCACGACGCAGGTAAGTCATACCCTTGAGCGTGACAAGCCCGTGGCAGCGCAGCTGCTGATCCACCAGGTGTTCGGCGAACGCCTCGGTACCCGGCGTCGACGTGTCGATTTCAGGGGGTAGCACTCGTTCAGCCAGGTCATAGGTTTTCTGAAAACCTTCGCGCGCGCTCACCATCAGATCGCCCTGCATGAATAACTGCTCCAGTGCCCTTTTTGCGGGTTTCCAGTCCCACCATCCGGCACTGCTGCCGCGATTGTCCTCAACGTCGCGGGAGCGCAAGGGGCCTTCTTTGGCGATGCGCTCGAGCATCTGTGCCATCAGTTTCTTGTCGCGGCTGCGGGTCCAGTGGGTATCGCCGGCTCTGACGGAATCCTTGTAAGGCAGGGAATAGCGAAAGTCATGCATTGGCATGAATGCTGCCGCGTGGGACCAGTACTCGAATATGCGGCGCTGCTTGAGCAGCCGGTCGAGCATGTCTGAGGTGTAATTCGGAATGCGTGCGCGTATGACATGATTGTGCGCGCGCTCGACCACGCTGATGGTATCGATCTGTACGTAGCCGAGGTGGCTGATGGCGTTATGCACGCCAGGTAAACCTCTGCCGAAAGGCGCATGGCGGGTCAGGCCCTGGGCATGCAATGCGAAACGCCGTAATCTGGCCTGGTCGGTCTTCCCTTTTATTTCGATTCTCGCCATCATCCCCGACTATACGTAGCACAGGTAATTTGATGAAGTCTGTTTTTTGCGTCGTTTGTTGCTGTCTTGTGGCCGTTGTCCAGATTGCCGGTAATGCCGCAACCCGCGCCGGCGAGGTCAGCGAACATGGCATGGTGTCGAGCCGCTCTGGATTGGCGTCGCAGGTAGGCGCTGACATTCTCTCCCGTGGCGGCAATGCGGTGGACGCAGCGGTTGCCGTCGGCTTCGCACTTGCCGTGACCTATCCGTCTGCGGGTAACCTTGGCGGTGGCGGGTTCATGGTGATTCATCTGGCGGACGGTACTGTGCTGACCAATGATCATCGCGAAAAAGCACCGGGCAAAGCCACCCGTGATATGTACCTGGGTGAAGACGGCCAGGTGATCAAGGGGTTGAGCACCCACTCCCATCTGGCCGTGGGCGTTCCCGGCACTGTAGCGGGGTTGCTTAGTGTGCTGGAAAGGTACGGCACCATGTCCCGGGCGGATGTCGTCACGCCGGCGATCAAGTTGGCCAGCGAAGGCATTCGACTCGACGGCGATCTTGCCGGGCAATTTGAGCGGCGCCTCAAGGATTTTGCCCGCTACCCGGCCAGCATGGCGGTGTTCAGCAAGAATGGCGATCCCTATGAACAGGGGGAACTTTTCAAACAGCCCGATCTGGCGGCGACGCTCAAGCGCATCAGACGTCAGGGGCGCGACGGGTTTTACAGAGGACGTACCGCGGACCTGCTGGTTGCGGAAATGCAGGCCAACGGTGGTCTGATTTCCCATGAAGACCTGCAGGCATACGAATCGGTGTGGCGTGAGCCAGTACGAGGGCGCTATCGGGGCTACGAGATCGTTTCCATGCCGCCGCCGTCTTCAGGCGGTGTGTTACTGATACAGATGCTCAACATGCTCGAGTCTGTGGATCTGGGTGAACTGGGTTTCGGTAGTGCCGCGGCAATTCACGCCATGATCGAGGCCGAACGCCGGGCATATGCGGACCGGGCCGAATTTCTGGGGGATCCGGATTTTTTTCCGGTGCCCGTTGAGACGCTGATCAGTCGGGAGTATGCCGTGGAAAGGTTTGCTGACTTCAATCCGAAAGCGGCCAGCCGCAGTGTGGATATCGGTGCGGGAAGTATTCCTGTGGAGAGCCCGGACACCACCCATGCTTCGGTGATGGACGCTATGGGTAACGCGGTGGCATACACGACCACGCTGAATCTCTCCTATGGCGCGAAAATGGTTGCGGCAGGAACCGGCTTTCTGTTGAACAATGAAATGGATGATTTTTCCGCCAAGGAAAACGCACCGAACTTTTACGGCCTGCTCGGCCGGCAGGCCAATGCCATCGAACCAGGCAAACGCATGCTCAGTTCCATGACACCCACCATCGTGCTGAAAGACAACAAGCCTCTGCTGGCCACCGGGTCACCCGGTGGAAGCACTATTATCACTACGACGATGCAGGTCATTCTGAATATCGTTGACCACCAGATGGGGGTCGCCGAAGCAGTGGCAAGTCCGCGTTTTCATCATCAGTGGATGCCGGACCGCGTAATGATAGAGCGGCGCGCTTTTTCGCCCGATACGTTGAAGCTCCTCAAGGAAATGGGGCATGAGAACATTGCGGAGGTACCGAGTTTTCTGGGCCGGGGAATTGGTGACGCCAATTCCGTGATGCGCACTGATGAGGGCTTTGTAGGGGCAGCAGACCCGCGCAGTGCAGCGCGTGCCGTCGGTGCCGCGGCTGTTCGCTGAGGAATCCAGGCGGCAAATGTAAACCGCAACATTCCTGTATTTTGCCATCTCAGGCGTATTCTGATATGCATAGCGCTGTGTGATCCTGGGGAGAGGGCATGCGTGCAAAATTCTGGCTCGATCGCTGGCAGGAGAATGAGATCGGCTTTCACCAGGCCGAGCACAACGAACTGCTGCTGAATTTCTGGCATCGCCTGGGTTTACAGGCGGGTGAGCCAGTGTTTGTACCCTTGTGCGGCAAGTCGCTCGATATGCGTTGGCTTGAAAACGCCGGACATGAAGTGGTTGGCGTAGAGCTGGCACAGTTAGCGGCGGAAGCTTACTTTGCGGAAGGTGGGGAGCAGCCCGAGCGTACCGTTGTTGATCGTTTTGCGTGCTACCAGGGTGCGGGCACCAGAATTTATCAAGGCGATATCTTCGATATGACGGCGCCGCTGCTCGAAGGGGTTGCGGGGCTGTTCGACCGGGGTGCCCTGGTCGCGTTACCCCCGGATATACGCTTTCGCTATGTGGATCACCTGTTGCGCATCATTCCCGATGGCACGCGCATTCTGCTGCTGGCTTTTGAGTATGAGCAGGAACTGGTGCCCGGCCCGCCCCATGCGGTGCATCCGGACGAGATCGAACAGCTGTATGGCGCGCGCTGCGAAGTAGAGTTGCTCGAGTCGATCATTACCAGTGCACTGCCCCCGCGTTTCGTCGAAGGCGGTGTACGCCAGGCGGCAGAAAGCGTCTATCTCATCACTAAGCACGACTGAATCAGCTCGCAACGCCAATATAATCCCGTGTTGGGGACAACTTCGTGTTTTTCAAGGCCTTTGATTCTGCGGATCTGGCGCCACATATAGGTCATCTGTTACTCAGGAGAGAAATTGATGAACGTTGTACGTTGGAGCCCTTTTCGTGAATTCGAGGAGTTGTTTCGCGGGCTGGAGCGACCGGCTGCACCTGTGCGTAGAGCCGACTGGTTGCCACTGGTGGACATTCGTGAAACCGATGTGGACTACCAGATCGATGTTGAACTACCCGCCGTGGCCGCCGAGGATCTGTCTGTGAGTCTGGCAGACGGTGTGCTGAGTGTGCGTGGTGAGCGCAACAGTGAGCGCAAGCAGAGCGAGGGTCGAGTGCATCGTGCCGAGCGACGCTTTGGCCGCTTCGAGCGCAACTTCCGCCTGCCGGAAGACGCCGATGCCGAGGCGATCGACGCAACCAATAGGGATGGTGTTCTGTATCTGAGCATCGCTAAACAGGCCGCCAGTTCGCCACGAAACATAGAGGTTAAAGTCTCGTAGTCGCCTTGCCACCGTGGCGGCCGGAACTGGCCATGGCCTAAGAAATGGGTAGACTCTGAACCGGAGTTTACCCATTGCATTGCCCTTTATGACCTTCAACAGAGACACCATACGCATCGTCGTATTTGAGGCGGGTACCCCCGCGGGCAAGGCCTTTGACGTAGCGCTGATCGTTTTCATTCTACTCAGCGTCGGCGCGGTGATGCTTGATTCCGTGCAGCCCATACACGATCGCTACGGCGACTGGCTGTATGCCATCGAATGGTTTTTCACCATCGTCTTTACCGTCGAATATGCCGTACGCCTGTGGTGCATTCAGAATACCTGGCTCTACGCGCGCAGCTTCTATGGAATCATCGATCTGCTGTGCATCATCCCCACATACCTCAGCATCTGGCTGGCTGGCACTCAGTACCTGCTGGTGGTCAGAGTGTTGCGGGTACTAAGGGTGTTTCGTGTGCTGCGCATGGTGCGGTATGTCGGAGAGGCAGAACTGATTACCCGGGCCCTCGTGGCGAGCCGCCGCAAGATTACCGTGTTTCTTGCCTCCGTGTTTGCCCTGGTGGTGGTTTTCGGGGCGCTCATGTACCTGGTCGAGGGCGGCTCAAACTCTCAATTCGCCTCGATTCCGCATTCGGTCTATTGGGCGGTAACCACCATGACGACTGTGGGCTATGGAGACATCACACCGGAAACGCCGTTGGGAAAGACGCTGGCTTCGGTCATCATGATCATGGGTTACGGCATTATCGCCGTGCCCACCGGCATCGTTACCATGGAGCTCAACGAGGCTAATCGCCGCGCCGCCAATACGCGCACCTGTCCCGGTTGTTCAGCGGAGGGTCACAGCCGCGAAGCCACGTACTGCTGGCGTTGTGGCGATCACCTGTACCGGCGTGATACCGGGGAACAAAGCCGCGATTGACCCCAATGAGGTGAAGATCGTCGTGGCGCTGAAAGCCAGCTGATATCAGCACAGACGCCTCGCCTGTGGACGAGGCGGACTGAGTTCAGTCCTCGTTAAGCCCCATGAGCTGCGCTGGGGTCAGGGCCAGAGCGTCTGCGACCATGTTGAAAAACTCGATCTCGCGATCACTGATGCGTCCGTCTGCGTTGATCACGTCGGCCAGCGCCTGAGCAATCTCAATGCGATCACCGGCATTGAGATTCTTTGCGGAGCTTGTGATGTATTTGTCCAGCGGCGCGCTCTCATAAATACGCGAGTTTGCCGCGACGCGCACGTCGGCGGCCGGAAAATCTTCACCTGTGTGGGCCTGCAGAACTTCTCGGACCTTCTCCACTTCGATGGATTTGATGTTGGTATCGGCTGCCGTTGCCCGGGCGAGGGTCATCAGCATGACTTCCTTGGTAAGCTGGGCCTGCTCTTCCGGTGTCGGGTCGTCACCACCAAAAATCTTCAGCACTCCCGCCAAGCTTGCGATACTCATAGCAATATTCCGTTGTGAATTTCTAAAAGCGTATTCTTGCTGTATGCGAGCCGGGGGTCAACGTCTGGAATCGACCACGCCTGGCAGGACAAGGTCGTGGCGGCGGCGGGCAGGTCTATCGACAGTTGCGCGGGTCTTGATGCTCTCATGGTCGATTCAGTCAAAAAGGTCGTCGAGTCTTCTGCGGGCTTGCTCTTGCTTGCTCAGGGCTCCTTTGCTCGCGGTAAACGGATCTTCTGACGATTGCTCCTCGGTACCTGGATCCGGATCGTTATCTTCGCAAGACCCGCCACCGAACAACGCCTCGAGATCTGCGCGTGCATCATCGCTCTTATCAGCGGTGCTCGGTTCGAACGCGCCGAACCGCGGTGAGTAGAAATCGCAGAAATTGGCGTTTTCCTTCTGCAGCGGCGGTTCTGCGCGATCCTCGAAACATGTGGCGGTTTTCTGCGGGTCGTAGTGTCGGCACAAGCGGCAGCAATGCAGTTCGTTAAAGCATTTGGGACAGTTCGCATGTCGACTGATGGGGTGCGGAATATCATTCAGGTTCTCTGCGCAATTCCAGCACACCAGAGTGCTCATATGTTCACCTGTCCTTGTGCCCAGGTTCTAATCAGATGATGGGCGATAGCTAACGGCCCGGGTACCCGCAACTGATCGTTTGTACCCTCCAGAGCCTGGTTGGCTTCATCCCTGCTGAACCAGCGGACATCGGCCATTTCCGCTTCGTTAATCTGTATGTCAGGCGCGCTTGCAACACCGTGGCAACCGATCATCAGCTGTGCCGGAAATGGCCAGGGCTGTGAGGAGTGGTAGCGAACCTCACCCACGAGCACGCCGGATTCCTCCCGCACCTCCCGGCGAACAGCCTCTTCCAGCGCCTCGCCCTGGTCTAAGAAACCGGCCAGCGCAGAATAGAAGCTGGAACGCGCCATGCGCCCCTGGGATTGGCCGAGCAGGCAGCGGTCACCGCCCGGCTCGTCGATGATCAGCATGATCACCACCGGATCGGTGCGCGGAAAGATGTGCTTGCCGCATGCGGTACAGCGTCTGATCTGGCCGCCGCGTTCCGGGCGGCTGGGGCTGCCGCACTCGGCGCAGAAACCATTGCGCCGATGCCAATCAAGCTGGGATCGCGCCTGGGCCAGAATGCCGGTCTCTACGCTGGTCACCTGCCCCGCTACCGTCCGGCAATCCTCAAAGCTCAGGTGATCGGTCTCGCCGGTAACCGACACCGCAAAATGCCCGCGTCCGTCGCGGGTGCCGAGGAATACCAACTGTTCATGCGCTACCCGCTGGATACCGTGCTGGGTGAGCCAGCCCAGCTGGTTTTCCGTATCAATGGCTACGTTCAAACGCTGGAAGGGAAGAAACAGGCTGTCGGGATGCTCGATCAGTGCACGCAGTGCCGCTTCGTCCCGGCGCAGATCTTCTCCGCGGTCGAGTGGGTTGCCGGCGAATGTATGAATGTGCTCCGCCAAGGGACTCTTCGCTGCCATTGGATTAGATGGAATTCTAACAGAGCCCGCCCCGTGATTACCCGCCTGCTATGGTAAGCTTGCAGAATAGTCCAAAGCGGGTGCAGGAATGATCGAGCGGATTCCCTTCGGCGCGACCGGGCATGTCAGCTCTCACGCAATATTCGGTGCAGCTGCGCTGGGTGCCATGCGCCAGGAGAAGGCCGACGCCACGCTGGCACTGCTGGATCGCTTCGGGGTGAACCATATCGATGTCGCCGCCAGCTACGGCGATGCGGAACTGCGTCTGGCGCCGTTTCTGGCCAGCAGACGTCAGGACTTGTTTCTCGCCACCAAGACTGGCCTGCGCACCAGAGACAAGGCCAAGGATCAGCTCAAAGCTTCCCTGGAACGCATGCAGGTGGCGCAGATTGACCTGATACAGATGCACAATCTGACCAAGGCTGAGGAATGGGAAGTGGCCATGGGTCCCGGGGGTGCTCTGGAGGGGCTCATCGAAGCCCGGGACGAAGGACTGGTGCGCTTCATCGGGGTAACCGGGCATGGCACCTATGCGCCGGCCATGCATATGCGCAGCCTGGAGGCTTTTCCATTCGATTCCATACTGGCGCCATACAACTACTCGATGATGAGCAATCCGCAATACGCCGAAGACTTCAATGCGCTGTACGCGTTATGCGTCGAGCGCAATGTAGCCATGCAGACCATCAAGTCCATTGCGCTGCGTCGATGGCGAGGAGACGATCCGGAAAAGCGCTTCAGCTGGTACCGACCAATAAGCGAAGCTGAGCCTATGAAACGGGCGGTAGACTACGTGCTGTCGCGCCCCGGTCTGTTTCTTAACACGAGTAGCGACGCTTCGCTGCTCGAAACGCTGCTCAGCGCTGCGGCCGAGCCGGTCGCTGCCCCGGATGATGGGGCCATGGCGGCTGATGCACAGGCCATGGGTGTAGAGCCCCTGTTCGTACGCGATGTATCTGACGATGTGATAGTGGAGGAGAATTGAGAATGGCTGATTGGCAAGTTAAACAAATGGCGGGCGCTCTGGGCGCTGAAGTGATCGGGCCAGACCTGGGTGCGCCTACGGCCGAGGATTGGGAGCGAATTGATGCGTTGATCCTGGAGCACAAGGTGCTGTTCTTTCCAGGCCAGAAGGTCTCTATCGAGGAGCACGTCGCGCTCGGTGAACATTTCGGTACGATAGAAGATCACCCGAATCTCAAAAACCCGTTCACCGACCATCCAGGCGTGTTTGAACTGGCGGCTACTCATGGTGGTATTGCGGATGAATGGCATACCGACATCACCTTTGAAGATCATCCGTCTAAGTTATCGGTGCTGCATCTGGTGAAATGCCCGGAAGTGGGGGGCGATACCATGTGGTCGAGTCTGGAGCAGGCTTACGCGGAGTTGTCTGAGCCGATGCAAGACCTCTGCGAAAATCTTACTGCGCTGCACGATGCCACACCGCATAATCGTCCGGACAAAATGACCGTGCACCCGGTAGTGCGGGTGCACCCGGTCACTGGTAGGAAATCGCTCTATGTTAACGAACATTTCACGCGCCGGATTGTGGAACTCAACGCCACGGAAAGCGATGTGTTACTGACGTATCTGACCAACTGGGTGAAGAATCCGCGCTTCACGGTGCGCTACCGTTGGAGTGAAGGCGCCGTCGGCATCTGGGACAACACCTGCACTCAGCATTTCGTGCTCAATGATTTCGAGGGCGAGCGCATCATCCAGCGCGTGACAGTGATGGGTGATGAAGTGACTGCGGCGAAAGATTCGCCCTACGAACCGTTCCTGCGTAGTGGTCCGCTGTCTGCCACCAGCCGCTTTGACCGCCAGCTGTTTACCTTTCTGCAGAATAAACAGTCCGGCGGTAACGCCTGAAGCAGCCTTAACCCGGCGTCGTCACCCCGCGCAGCATAGAGATGTAGCTGTCGGGGAAGTCGACGTCGTCGTAGCAGCCTTTTTGTATCAGCAACCGATGCAGCTTCGGCAGGTTGTAGACCGGTACTGAAGCCTGAATGTGATGCTCCAGGTGGTAATTGACGCCCATCGGGCAGAACACCAGGCGGTCGAACCATCCGGCCGGCACCGTGCGGGTGTTTTTGCGTGGGTCCAGGTCGTACAGGTCCGGCACGTTGGCGTGTTCGGCCACCTGACGCAGGCGCGCCACTACACGGTTTGAGGTCAGTATGGCCGCCCACCATGCGATATACAGCCAGGCGTTGCCGGTGGCGGTGAGCACGCCGAGCAGCACCAGATTGAAAACCAGTCCACGCATCAGCGCCAGCCTCGCCTCGGCGCTGAGCTCGTTGAACCTGGCAAAACTCATGAAGATACCCCGGGTCTGCTTCCAGCCGGTCTGGCCGCTGATATCGCGCCACAGCTTACGACGCAGGCGGCTGCGGGTGATCGGGTAGTCCTGATAGTTAGGCAGGTCCGGGTCCTCCCGGGTGCCGGCCAGCTTGTGATGAGCCAGATGGCCGCGGGCGTACGCCTTCATGTTGTTGAAGGTCGGTGGTGCGGCGAGCCATTCGCCAACGAAATCGTTGAGCTTGCGGGAATTGAACATGGTGCCGTGACCGCACTCGTGCACGATGACACCAAAGCCGAGCTGGCGTCCGCCGAGCAGGACAATGCCCAGCAAGATCGTCAGCGGGTTTGTCCAGATTGCCATGATGGTGAACAGCACGGCGGTAATCCCATAGTTGCAGAACACGAACCACCACCCGCGCAGGTCGCTGCGCTGAAGGATGCTGTCGTACTCTTGGGGGGTAAGAATGTCTTTGATGTTAATGTGAATGGTGCTCTGGAGTGTGAATGTTGACAACGGCAATGTGCTCGGCGGTGAGCGTTTCGTTCAACGAGCCGGACCTGAAGCCTCCGAGATCCAGCGCCACATAGCTGTAACCGGCTTGTCTGATGCGGTTCTGCAGGTGATCGTGCTGCTCAATCGCTTTGCTGAATTCTGCCTGTGGGATTTCCAGGCGCGCCACATCGCCATGGTGTCTTACCCGAAACTGGCTGAAGCCCATGTCTGCCAGTACGTCTTCTGCGCCCTCTACTTGTGCAAGCAGTTCCCGGGTAATGTGTGTGCCGTAGGGAAATCGGCTGGATAGACAAGCAGCCTGAGGCTTGTCGGCGTTTTCCAGGCCCAGCCCACGTGCCAGTTCGCGAATGTCGGCTTTGCAAAATCCCGATTCCGCGAGTGGGGAGCGCACTTCGAAGTTTTCCGCGGCGATCAATCCGGGGCGATGGTCACCCAGGTCGTCAAGGTTTGTGCCGTTCAAAACGACTTCCACGTGTTCTGTGGCGGCCAGCTCATCCAGATAGGTATACAGCGAGGTCTTGCAGTGGAAGCAGCGGTTGGTCGGGTTGGCTCTGTATTCCGGCTTGGACAGCTCGTCAGTGACGATGACTTTGTGGTTAATGCCCCAATCGTCGGCCAGCTTTTCCGCAAGCTCCAGGTCGGCGCGTTTGAGACTGGCGGAAGCGGAGGTGACTGCCATTGCCCTGCGGCCCAGGACCTGCCCGGCGACAAAGGCGACCAGCGAGCTGTCGATGCCGCCGGAAAAGGCGATGATTGCACTGTCGTAGGCTGCTAGGTTATCGCGTAGAGCCTGGTATTTTTCTGCTATCGGTGAGCCCATGTGGTTAAAGCCTGTTAATTGTATTGGCCATGAACCCGGCGCCGAAACCGTTGTCGATGTTGACGACGCTGACCCCAGATGCACAACTGGTCAGCATGCCGAGCAGGGCCGCGACACCGTCGAAGGCGGCACCGTAGCCGACACTGGTGGGCACGGCGATGACCGGGGTTGAAACAAGTCCGCCAACTACGCTGGGCAACGCGCCTTCCATGCCCGCTACGACGATCAGCACCCGGGCGCCGCGCAGATCGTCCAGACGCGCCAGTAATCGATGCAGCCCGGCGACGCCGACATCGTAAACCCGCAGAACCTCATTGCCGAAGAACTCGGCGGTCAAGGCGGCTTCCTCTGCGACATTCAGGTCAGAAGTACCCGCGGTCACTACGGCGACTGGGGTCGGCGGTTTCTCAGGCGGGTTCGACTGCCAGCTCAACAATCCTGCGTCAGCGTGATAGATCGCCTCCTGGGGAAGATTGGTCAGGGCCTCGTGTTTTTCGGGCTCCAGTCGCGTGACCAGTACATTGGCATCGTGTTCCACCAGATTGGCGATGATGTCGGAGATCTGCGCTGCTGATTTGCCAGCGCCGAATACCACCTCGCCGGTGCCGGTGCGCCGCTCGCGATCGTGGTCGACCACGGTGTGGCCGAGATCATCGAAGTAACTCCGGCGGATGCGCTCGGTGGCTTCACTCAGCTCGACTTCGCCGTCTCTATATGCCTGTAGGATGCCTTCGATCGTCATAGCTGGTGCGATTACCTCAGGCCAGAGATTCGCCGGGCAGCAGACCCAGCATGCGGTGGGTCGGCGCGCACAGCTTGTCGATTTCTATGCCGTTGGGGCAGGCGTTCTGGCAGGGTGCGCCGGAACAGCCGAGGCAGGCGCTGGCGTCGCTGGTCAGCAGCGCGTATTCGCTGCGCGCGAAAGCAATGTCCTGGTAATCGGTGGCATACATGCGCGTGCGTAGAACGTCGGCAATGGGCACTTCGTGTGGGCATGCGCCTTCGCACAAATTGCAGGCATGGCGGCAGTAGTTGGCGCCATTGAGGTAGGCATATTGATCGAGCAGTGCTTTGGATGCGCTGCTGACGAAGTGCTTGCCTGATGCGCCGAGGTATTCGTCGATCTGATCTATACCGGTCATGGATACGATCAGCGCGTCGACGTCTGGGTTCGACAGCGTCCAGGAAAATGCTGCCTGAGAGAAGGTCGCGCCGGCATTTTCATAAGGCCGCATGTCGTTCAAGCGCGCGCCCATGAGGGTCTTCATGGCCACTACGCCGATGTCGTGTTGCTTCGCCTTGCTCAGCACCCGCGGAAGGTCCGGCAACCTGGCGATGCGGTCGAAGCCGCGGGTGAGGCCCGCATAGAAGGCGGGGTCCTGGCCAAAGTTGTACCCCACCAGCACCACATCGACCAGGTTGTTGTCGATGGCGTAGTCGAGACACTCAACCAGACGGCCTGCGTGGCCGGAGATGCCGGTGAAACGGATCTTGCCCTGCTCGCGGGCTTTCTCGACGAATGCCTGCCACTCGGGGTTGCCTACTGTTTCGACGCGGTTAACCGCGTGATTCATGTAAACGTCGATATAGTCAGTCTGCAGACGGCGCAGTGAGCCTTCCAGATCGCGCATCATGGTGGTGGCGCTGGTGCCCCGGTTGGTCAGGGTTTTCGACACCAGATAGACCTGCGCGCGCTTGCCTTTGATGGAATTGCCGAGCACTGTTTCCGACTGGCCGCGGGTATAGCTCTCGGCGGTGTCGATATAGTTGATGCCGGCAGACATGGCGTGCTCGACGAGGTGCTCTTCGCCGGTGCGCAGGCGGCTCGAGCCAAAGGAGATATCAGATACCTGCAGCTCTGTGCGGCCGAGGCGGCGATAGCTCTTTACCTCTGCGGAAGGGGCAGAGGAAGGCGCTGACGAGGCCGCGGCCGTGCCTGGCAGCAAAGCGCCCGCACCGGTCAGCGCGCCGGCTTTGATAAACGATCGTCGATCTCGGTTCTGCATGTCAGATTGCCTCGAACAGCCCGGCCGCGCCCATACCCTTGCCGATGCACATGGATACGATACCGTATTTATTGTTGCGTCGCTTCAACTCGCGCAGCAGGCCGCCGGTGAGTCGCGCGCCGGTCATGCCGAACGGGTGGCCTATGGCGATGGAACCGCCATTGACGTTATAGATCTCGTTGTCAATACCCAGCCGGTCACGGCAATACAGACATTGACTGGCGAAAGCCTCGTTCAGTTCCACCAGATCGATATCCTCCAGAGTCAGGCCGGTGTAGTGCAGTAGCTTGGGTATGGCGAATACAGGGCCAATACCCATCTCGTCGGGTTCGCAGCCGGCCACGGTGAAACCGCGGAAGTAGCCCATGGGTTCTACGCCGAGTTGCTCTGCTTTCGTTTCCGTCATGAGCAGCGCCATGGCCGCTCCGTCGGAAAGTTGCGATGCGTTTCCCGCGGTGACGGTGCCGTCTTCTTCGAAGGCCGGGCCGAGTTTGGCCAGTCCATCCAGGGTGGTGCCGGGACGATTGCATTCATCGCGATCAACTGTGCCGGTCATTATCTCGGTGGCCTTGGTCTGTTTGTCGATGACTTTGCGCCATTGCACTTCCATGGGTGCTATTTCATCGGCGATGTAACCCGCTTCATCTGCCTTTGCGTAGCGCTGCTGGCTCTGCAGGGCGTAAATGTCCTGGGCCTCGCGGGATACCTGGTAGCGCCGCGCCACCACTTCGGCGGTATTGCCCATGGCCATGAAAATGTCCGGCTTTTCTTCGAGCAGGCGGGGGTTGAAATCGAATTCTGCGGGCTTGCCGCGATCGAGGCCCGTGATCGACTCCACACCACCGGCCATCATGACTTCGGCGCAGCCGCTGTTGAGCTGCGTGGCGGCGAAGGCGATGGAATTGAGTCCTGACGAACAGGCTCTGCTGATTGTCGTACCCGGTACGGTGATCGGCAATCTGGACAGCGCAATAGCATCGCGGCAGATGTTGGCCGATTGCTCACCAACTTGACGGCCGCAGCCCAAGATCACATCTTCAACTGTTTCGGGGTCGAGCTGCGGGTTGCGCTCCAGCAGCGCGTCGATGCAGTGCGCGACAAGATCGTCGGAGCGGGTGAGGTTGAAGGTGCCCCGGTGGGCCTTGGCCAGTCCGGTGCGTATACAGTCTACGACGACGATGTTCTGCATGATTGGTTTCTCCTGGTCAGTCCTGTTGGGTGCCGATAATGCCCTTGTTGGCCATCGCTGCTATTTCGCCAGCGCTGTAGCCCAGATCCACCAGCACGCCTTCGGTGTGCTGGCCGATGCGCGGCGCAGGGCCGCGCGGCATGACATCGGCGTTGGCAAAGCGCATGGGCGCATTGACGGTGTTGTATGTGCCGGCCTCGGGATGCTCGATTTCGGGAAAAATACCCAGTTCGATGGCGTGGGGGTCCTGGGGTACTTCGTGTAACGCGAATACGGGCCCCCAGATCAGACCGGCTTTGTCGAAGATTTTGCCCCATTCATCCCGTGTTCTAGTGGCGAAGCGCGCATCGATAATGTCTATGAGTTCAGCCATGTTGCGGTATCGAGAGCGCGAGTCGGCGAAGCTCTCATGGTCAATCAGTTCATCCAGTTCCAGGGCCTGGCACATGCGCGGCCACCAGGTTGCGTCGGGCAGCATGTTGAAAACCACCCATTTGTCGTCGCCGCAGGGGAAGCGGTTTGCGGTTATGGCGAGCAGTTCGTGGCGGGCGCGGCGGCGCACCGGGGCTTTGTCGATGGCGGTAACCGCGTAGTCTGACGCCTGTGTCCAAACAGCGGTTTCGTAAAGAGAGGTTTCTACTGCCTGACCTTCGCCGGTGCGTTCGGCGAGTCGCAGGGCCGCCAGGATGGCACTGACCAGGGCAAGTCCGGTGGTGTGGTCGCCCTGGGCCGGACGCGCCATGGGCACCATGCCGTCGTTACCCTCCCGGGAGGCATCGTACAAACCCGAACGACCGAAGAAGGCGGTTACGTCATAACCCGGGCGCCAGGCGTCAGGTCCGCGGGTGCCATAGCCGGTGAGCGTTGCGTGTACCAGGTTCGGTTTCACGGCAAACAGGCTCTCGGGGTCGAGGCCGAATTTCTGCTGGCGGCCGATCAGCAGGTTGCACATGAATATGTCTGCCTTGGCCACCAGTTCGCGCACCAGATCTGCGCCTTCGGCCTGGTCCAGAGCGATGGCGATGGATTGCTTGCCTCTGTTGTCTACATCGAACTGATAGTCGAGCTTGCGTAACGCTTCGGGTACCTCGTCACTCTTGATCGGGCGCGACAGGCCGCGCATGGGGTCACCGGTCAATGGTTCGATTTTCAGCACAGTGGCGCCGAGATCGGCAAGAATTGCGCCGGCGCTGGGCGCCGCCATCCAGTTGTCGATCTCGACCACAAAAACATCTTCTAAGGGTGCAGTCATACGTCTCCCGATCTGACCTACCTTGAGAAAGTGTTAGAATAGCGGTTTTCCCTCCCAGATGTGCAGTTTGATCAGCTTTAGAATCCATGTCAGGAGCATCTGACTAATGGCGGGCCGCTATTTCTTCGGCTGGCGTATGGTCGGTGTCGCATTCTTTGTCGATTTCGTGGCGGTTGGCTTCTTCTTCTATTCCTACGGCGTGTTCTTCAAGGCGATCGCTGCGGAGTTTGGTGATTCACGGCTGGGTGTTGCGCTGGGTCTTACTGTCACGTCTGCTGTGGGCGCCGTTGCCGCGCCCCTGGTAGGGCGAGCGCTGGACAAGTTCCCCTTAAAGCGGGTCATCGGCGTTGGCGCCACTTCGATGGCGCTGGGTTTTCTGCTGCTCGGTCAGGTATCCACCCCGTTCCAGTTCTACCTGGTATTGGGGCTGTTCATTGGCTTTGGCGCCAGCAGCATGGGTAACCTGGCTACCAGCAAACTGGTCGCCAACTGGTTTGATCGCCGGCGCGGTACCGCCCTGGGCATCGCCGCAACCGGCGTGTCGCTGTCGGGCGTGGTCATGCCCTACGTCAGTGCGGAGATCATCAGTAACTACGGCTGGCGCAATGGCTTCATGGTGTATGGCATTTTCACATTCATGGTGGTGGTGCCGCTGGTGCTGCGGTTGGTGGTATCGCGTCCTGAAGAGATTGGCCTGCGGCCGGATGGTGCCCTGAAGCTGGACGCGCGATCCGATGACTCCGAGCCTGCACCTGCGCCGCGGCTGTCGCTGAGGGCGGTGCTCAAAGAGCGCAACTTCTGGGCCATAGTGCTGACATTCTCGCTGACGTTCTGTTGTATGAGCGCCACGCTGACCCACATGGTGCCGCGATTAACGGACATGGGCCACGAACTGGCGCGCGCCTCGCTGGTCATGTCGTTGTGCGCAGGCTTTGGCGTGTTGGGTAAGCTCAGCTTCGGCTGGATGGGCGACAAGTGGCCGATGCGGCGGCTGATGCTGCTGATCATCGTCGTGCAGTTTGCCGGGCAACTGATGATGTACCTGACAGAAGATCTGCTGCTGTTTTCCCTGGGTGCGGCGTTATTCGGCTACGGAGTGGGCGGGGTGGTGCCCATGCATGGCACTATTGTCGGCAGGACCTTCGGTCGTGAGCGGTTTGGCGCAGTGCTCGGTCTCATGCGGCCTGCGATGTTCCCGGTACAGATTCTGGGCGTGCCTTTTGCTGGCTGGGTTTTCGATACCACTGGTTCGTATGCGTTGGCGTTTGAGGTCCTGTTAGGGCTTTATCTGCTCGCTGCGGTGACGATCTCGCTCTATCGCGCGCCGGAGCGCCTCGTTCGCCACTGATCTGCGTAACTACGAGGGCTTTGTTCAACGAAAATGGGACTTGAGCAACTGCAGCTGGATCGCCCCATCGGGACGGCAGCGGATGGTAACTGCCTCGGGAAGGATGTGCTCTGCCACATAGGGTTCGAAACTGGTGCGGTTAAAGGGCCTCAAGTCGGTCATTTCGATTTCCACTGAATATCCTTCCACCACGGGCAGCACCGTGACTGCAGCGGAATTCGGCAACAGCTCATGCAGCTCGTTCTGTAGCTCCTGTTGGTCTTCGCGCCTTGGTATCACGCCTTTGACCAGGTATTTCAGTATGCAGACCAGCTCCACTTCACTCACCGGCGCCTCCAAGGCGGTAGGCCATTACATGATCTGAAGATGGCAGTGGTGAAACGAAATGGCCGCCGGCTGCGATCACTACGTACTGATGGCCCTGGTAGGTGTAGCTCATGGGGACTGCGTTTCCGGATGTGGGCAGTTCTGTGCGCCATAGCTCGTCGCCATTGCTTATGTCGAAAGCACGGAAGTAACCATCGGAGGTTGCGGCGATGAATATCAGACCGGTGGCGGTGACCATCGGTCCGCCCATCTCAATGGCGCTGCCAAACATATGGTAAATCGGCCAGGGCGCCATGTTCTTCAGATTACCCAGAGGGATCTTCCAGAGTATCTCGCCCGCTTCCAGATCTACCGCGGCAAGGCTCGCCCAGGGTGGTGCGTTGCACGGCGCGCCGAGGGGTGACACGAGTGGGCCCATGATTACACAGTAGTCGGACCCGTGCTGTGGGAAGGGCAGGCCTTGCGGACAATCTTCCTGTCGCGCCAGCCGCAGTTCCATGGCCATGTGTTTGGTATTCGCCACCATGATCTTGCGTTCAGGATCTACCGCAGGCGCGCCCCAGTTGTTGCCGCCGAGCATGGCTGGAAATACGGCGGTGCCCTTGAGACTGGGTGGTGTGTAAATGGGGCCGGTGTTCATGCTCTGCAGCTTTTCCCTGCACGCGCCGCGATCCCAGAAGGTCAGGCCCCAGGCGTCATCCGGAGTGATTCCCAACTGATTCAGGGGCGGTGGCTTAACCGGGAATGGCTGGGTCGGGCTCAGATATTCCCCGGGCACTGCGCCTTCGGTTGGCACCGGGCGTTCTTCTACCGGGTGCAGCGGTACGCCGGTTTCCCGGTCGAGTACGAAGGTCATACCCATCTTGGTGACCTGCACCACCGCAGGGCGGGTGACTCCGTCGATGCTCAGGTCGACAAAGGTAGGCTGTGCTGGAACGTCGTAGTCCCAGATATCGTGATGAACGGTCTGATAGTGCCAGGCAACGCTGCCGTCGGTGGCATCTAAGGCAACTACAGAACTGGAGTAGTAATCGCGGTATCCATCTCTGTCGCCACCGTAGTAATCCTGAGCCGAGTTGCCGGTGGGCACGATAACCAGGCCGCGCTCTTCATCTACCGATATCGTCGACCAGACATTGGTTGTGCCGGGCACGTAGTTTCCCGCTTCGTCTGTCTGGGAGTGATCCGGGTGAACCGGGTTCCACCCCCAGCGGAATGCGCCGGTGCGGATATCATAGGCTCGCACCACACCGGACGGCGTGTCGGGCCGTCGGCTGTCGATGACGAATGCGCCGGTGACGATCTGATCGTAGATGATGGCGGGTGCGCTGGTAACGCCGTACTCATTGGACGCATGTTCGGTGAGTCCTGCGGTGAGGCTCACCTCGCCGTTGGTGCCGAAATTCTCGCACCGTTTGCCGGTGCGTGCGTCGAGGGCGATGAGCCGTGCGTCGAGGGTGCCCAGCAGAATGCGGCTGCTGCATGGGCCATCACTTCGCTGAGGGTCGCGCCAGAAGCTGACTGCGCGACAGTTGGTGATGCTTTCCTTCGACATGTCGACTTTGGGGTCGAATACCCATTTTTCTGTGCCGGTGCCGGGATCGAGGGCGAACACCCGATTGAAAGGCGTACAGTAATAGAGTGTGTCATCCACCATGATCGGCGTGACCATGAAACTTGTCGGGCGCTGGGTGACACTGGCCTCGGTAATCTCTTTACTCAGATCCGACCGTCCTGCCACGTAGTCACCAGAACGGTGGCTCCAGGCCAACTTGAGTTCGGCAACGTTGTCGCGGGTGATCTGAGTGGCCGGGGTATAGTGACCGCCGCCGGGTGCTCCGCCGTAGGCCGGCCATTCCACCGATTCGGCGCGCGCGCCGGTTATGCTCGAAACCAGGCTGCAGATCGCGCTGCAGAAAATGAGAATACGCACGGGAGCCCTCCGACCGGAAACGCTCACATTAAACAGGTACACTTTGTTGTCGGCAATCTTTGATCGAGCAGATCTCTGTAGTGCGGAGCACGGAGCACGGAGGAAGGAGAATGGGGTTATGTTTGAAGGTCGTAGGCGCGATCCTGTGGGGGCTGCTGGTGATGAGTAGTCATGCACAGGTTTCCGTCACACGCCTCGGTGACGGGCCCATCATTCACCCGGGCCTGCATGCAAGCATTGGGGTAAACATTCAGGGGCCGTCGCTGATTCGTGTGCCGGATTGGGTGGAACATCCGCTGGGTCGCTACTATCTGTATTTTGCTGATCACAAAGGGGCTTATATCCGTCTGGCCTATGCCGATGAGCTAATGGGGCCGTGGCGTATCCACGTGCCGGGCAGTCTGCAGCTCAACGAATCACACTTCCCCACCCGGGCGCCTGAGGTTTCCGAAGAGCAGGCCCGGAAGATCCGGCAGGCGTGGGCAGAGGCCGGCATGAAGTTGCCCCATGACATTATCGAGGAGGTGACGGCACCGCACATTGCTTCTCCGGATGTTCACGTCGACCATGAACGCCGCCGTATTGTCATGTATTACCACGGACTGGAAGACGTCGGCCGCCAGGTTACCCGGGTGGCGGAATCCGAGGATGGCATCAGCTTTCGGGCGCATCCCCAGATTCTTGGCCGCACCTATTTACGGGTATTCCAGTGGCGCGGGGAGACATATGGCATGGCCATGCCGGGCCAGGTTTATCGCGCGCAGAGCGCGCTGGGGCCTTTTGAGGAGGGCCCGCTGCTGTTCAACCCCGACATGCGCCACTGCGCGGTACTGGTGCGGGGCGATATACTGTTCGTGTTCTGGACACAGGTCAAAGACGCACCGGAACACATCAAGGTCAGCGAAATCGATCTGTCAGCAGGTTGGCAGTCGTGGCAGGCAACGCCCGGTTATGAGGTATTGCGGCCCGGGTTTTCATGGGAGGGCGCTGATGCGCCACTGACCCCTTCCATGCGCAGCACCGCCTACGGAGTGGTCAATCAGCTGCGTGACCCCGCTGTATATCAGGAAGGCGACGAAGTTTATCTGCTGTATGCCGTTGGCGGCGAAGCCGGTATAGCGCTGGCCAGAGTGAGGTTTGAATGATCAGAATCTGTGCGGTGTGTCTGGTGGCGTTACTCAGTGTGGAACTGACGGCGCTGGAGGGTGGCTGGCTTGATGCTCAGCACTGGCAACTCGCCAAGGAGAAAGCCGGCGTGCGCGTTGAAACTGCGAGCATCGGCGGTTCGCCGTTTCTTGCCTTTCGCGCCGAGACGGTGATCGATGCGACGAAGGAAGCAGTGCTTGTGGCGTTGAATGATCATGAGAGTTACACCGAGTGGTATTTCAACTGCAAGGCCACGGACCTCATTGAACGCCACGAAGATGAAAGCGCACTGGTGCGCGTTACCATTAACGCACCGTTTCCACTGGCCGACCGGGATGCGGTGAACTGGGTGACCGTAGAGCGCAAACCTGCGGGTACGTTGGTCAGTTTGCAGAGTCAGCCGGGTCGCGTTGACGAGGTCAAAGGTGTGGTGCGCATGCAGGTGGCCAGTGGTGGCTGGTGGTTGCAGAACGAAGGCAATGCGACCCGGGTGATACACTTTTACCATGCTGATCCAAAAGCCAAGGCGCCGGCCTGGCTGGTCAATCGATTCGTGGTCGATGGGCCTGTCCGTACCCTTTCGAAACTGCGCCGGAAGGTAGAAGCTGGGTCGGAGTAGTCCACTGCGGTTACTTTCTTTTCTTTTCTTTTCTTTTGCAAAAAATTCCCCCAGGCGCGATGATGCCGGGTTGGGGGTAAACATCTTGAAGGTATGCCGGGACGAGCAGGTTTGAGATTTGCAGTACTGCTGTGCGTCGGTCTCCATTGTTTTCCGGCGGTAGCCGGAGATGCACATAATGCACATGAGGGTGCCGCGGTCGCCGGCAGCTATCTGAACCGGCACAACGCTGAACAGGCCATGGCCGAGATCGGCAGTCGGCTCAGCTCATTAGGGGCTGAGCAAGTGGTGATTTTACCGGGGGTCGTCAGAGGCACAAGCTATTTTCGGGTGGTGGTTGTTCCGGCGGCAGGGCTGAGTGGACGTGACGTCGTCGCTGGTCTGCGGCGATCGGGATTCGAAGGGGCCTGGTACCTGGCTGATTACTCCTCTGCCGCCGCGCCTGAACAACCCACTCGTGTGACCCAAGACGCGACACACGCGGCCTCGCCCGGGCCGGCACCGGATGTTGTCGCCTTGACGCCTGCCGTGCGCCGATCCAATGTCGGTGCCGGCGAAGTCGAGTTGATCGAAACACTGGCCGGTATTCCGCGTCACCGTATCGAAGTCGCCGACTTCCGTGAGGCAGATCTGGACATCACGCTGGACGGACGCGTCGACGAAGCGATCTGGCAGAGCCTGCCGTATTACGATGAATTCATGGTTGCCGTGCCGGCCAAAGGAAACCCAGGCGAATACGAGACGCACATGCGTCTGTTCGCCACGGAGCGGGGGCTGTACGTCAGCGCGGTGCTGTTCCAGCCGCCTGAGACGCTGGTCAGCCGCTTGTCGGTACGCGACGATTTCATCGATCGCGATTCTTTCGGGTTTATCGTCGACGCCACCGGAGAAGGTCTGGTGGGCTACTGGTTCATCTCTGCCCTGGGTGGCAGTGTGCAGGACGGCAAGTTACTACCGGAACGCAATTACCAGAGCGACTGGGATGGCCCCTGGCAGAGCAAAACGGCAGAGTTGGACGACGGCTGGAGCATCGAGTTGTTCCTGCCCTGGTCGATGATGTCGATGCCCGAGACGGAGGATAAACGCACCATCGGGTTTGTCGCGAGCCGGCAGGTCTCTCACAGGAACGAACGTTATCAATGGCCGGGGCACCCCTACTCATCGGCGCGATTTCTTTCGGCGCTGAACGAAATTCAGGTCGACGGCGTGCAGCCCGTCGCCCAGCGCGCGGTGATCCCATTTGCCGCGGCGACCATGGATGAAGCGAACAACGAAGATGATCTGCGTGTAGGACTCGACCTGGTCTGGAAGCCGTCGCCGATGCTGGAAATCACCGGCACACTGAACCCGGACTTCGGAGCGGTGGAAGCGGACGACGTGGTATTGAACCTCACTGCGTTCGAGACTTTTTTTCCGGAAAAGCGGTTGTTTTTCCTGGAGGGCAACGAGGTGTTCGACGCCAACCCTCGGGCGGGCAGAAGCAACATCATGCGCATCACCACCAATGAAGACTTTTCCTCGACATCACGCCGGGTGTTTCCCTTTGAGTTCATTCCCACTCCGATTTCATTGATCAATACCCGGCGCATTGGCGGTACCGCGAATCAGGTGAGCCTTGACCCCGGTGTGACGCCGTTGCGGGGTCAACGAGACGTCCCCACTGACCTGCTGGGGGCCATGAAGCTCACCGGCGCCATCGGTGATACCCGCTATGGCCTGATGGGTGCTTTTGAAGATGACGTGGAATGGCGAGGTGTCGATGACCTGGGTAACCCGGTGGATATCGACGATTCCGGGCGCGATTTTGCAGTGGCCCGTTTTCTGTATGAAGACGTTGGTGCAACGCGCAGATCGGTGGGCTATCTGGGTACCATGGTCAGCGGCCCGTTGTATGATGCGTTCGCGCACAGCGTTGATGCTCATTACACCAGCTCGTCCGGGCGCATGCGCGCAGATGGTCAGCTGATCATGTCGGAGCGGGATGGCGTCGCGGGCTATGGCGGCCTGTTCGACATGATGTATGCCGTGAGCGGTAACCTGCGGCACAAGTTCGAACTCGACTTCATGGACGAAGACGTCGATTTGAATGACCTGGGCTTTCTGCGCCGCAACAATTACGCCAAAGCACGCTACGTGCTGTTGTACAACCGGCAGAACCTCACAGATTCCATCAAGAACTTCCGCACGACACTGGTAGCCGAGCAGCAGTACAATATCGATCCCGGGCAGGTGACTGACTCGGGGCTCTATTGGCGCTCGTCCATGGTCCTGCCCGGACGCAACACCCTCAAAACCAGTTTCGGCTACCTGCCCGAGCGCTGGGAAGATCGCGACAGCCGGGGCAACGGGGCCTATGAAGTGGAAGATCGCGGATGGGTGGATGTGCTGCTGGCGACTAATGCACAGCATATGTTCAGTTTCTCTGCCAGCGTTGGCGCTCTGCAGGAGCACCTGGGCGACTGGACGCTGCAGGGTTCGGCAGGCGTGACGATACGTCCCTCCGACCAGTTTGTGATCGATCTGGACCTGCGGTACAAGCGCCGCCGTGGCTGGCTGGTCTATCAGGGCGGGCGCAATTTCGGCCGATATAACGGCTCTGAGATTCAACCCAGCCTCGAGTTCAACTGGTTCCTGGCATACAACCACCAGATCAAGCTGTCGCTGCAATGGGCCGGTGTCAAGGCCAATGAAGACGGCTTCTATGCGATTCCGGTCGGAGATGGTCCGCTGCAGCCGGCGGCGCGTACAAGGGCTGACCATGATTTCACCGTGAGTCTGCTTACCGCACAGCTGCGCTATCGCTGGGAAATTGCGCCTCTGACGGACTTCTTCCTCGTCTACAACCGGGGTAATTCCCTGCCCAATCAGTACAGCTCGGGTTTTGAGGATCTGTTCCGCGACTCGTTCAACGACCCGATCATCGACTCGGTAGTCGCCAAGATACGCTGGCGCTTCGGCAACTGACGATCAGTGGTTATCTGCGTCCTGGGTGAGAGCGGTTTCGAACTCCCCAAGCAGTTTGTACAGCGCGTCCAGATTGCATTTGCCGAATTGTTTTTCGATGATCATGTACTGCCGCTCTGAGTCCGGCGCGACCTCCTGAAACTTCTTGTGGCCGGCCTCGGTGAGGGTGAAGGTGGCGCGCCGCTGATCCTGCGGGTCGGCGGACCGCGCGATGTAGCCGCGCCGCTGCAGGAACTGCAGGATGCGTGACAGGCTTGGCGCCAGCAGTAGTGCCCGCTGCGCCAGCAGGGTCGCGTCAATTTCCCCGTTCTGCTCGGCTGCCAGCACACGAAGCACCCGCCATTGTTGTTCGGTGAGGCCGTGATCGCGCAGCAGGGGCCGGAACCTGGCCATTGCCAGCTCGCGGGCTCTGAGCAGTTGTATGGGGAGGCTGTGTTGGAGGTCTCGCATATTTCGCTGTTGGTTTTGCCCAGACAGGATAACTTTGCCGACAGCGCTTGCCAATCACGGTTGACCACTATGGGATAGTGAAATAAAATTAACATGTTAATTTTAAGTCAGAAGGCGGGGACCATTGATGAGCAAAGCCGAGAATCTGGCAGACCTTGAAGGCGTACTGCAACGCTTTCGCGGCAGTGTATTGCAACACTATGTAGATGGCGCGCCCTATATGCCTGAAGGATCAGAGACCTTCACCAACCATACGCCCATCGACAACTCGCCGATCGGCGAGGTGGCCAGTGGCACACCGGTGGATGTTGACCTTGCCTGCCAGGCTGCTGAGCGTGCCTTCCCCGCCTGGCGCAGCATGTCCGGATCTGCGCGGCGTGACCTGCTGCATAACATCGCTGACGCCATCGAAGCCAATGCCCGCGAGATTGCCCTCGTCGAGAGTTTTGATACCGGTCAGGCGTTGCGATTCATGAGCAAAGCGGCCATTCGTGGCGCTGAAAACTTCCGGTTCTTTGCAGATCGTGCGCCGGATGCACGAAATGGGTCGTCGTTACCGGCAGCCGACCATATCAATTACACGTTGCGCCAACCGATCGGGCCGGTGGGTGTCATTACGCCCTGGAACACGCCCTTCATGCTGTCTACCTGGAAAATCGCGCCGGCGCTGGCTGCCGGGTGCACGGTAGTTCACAAGCCGGCGGAATGGTCTCCCTATACCGCGGCGCTGCTGGTAGAAATCATGCACGATGCAGGCCTTCCTGCTGGCGTGCTGAACACCGTGCATGGGTTCGGTGAGAGTGCGGGTAAAGCGTTGACCGAGCATCCGGCAGTTAAGGCTGTGGCCTTTGTGGGCGAGTCTGTTACCGGCAGTCAAATCATGAAACAGGGTGCCGATACGCTGAAGCGCGTGCATTTCGAACTGGGCGGTAAGAATCCGGTGATCGTGTTTGCGGATGCCGACATGCAGCGTGCGCTGGATGCGGTGGTATTTATGATCTACAGCCTTAACGGCGAACGCTGCACGTCGTCGAGCCGTCTGCTCATAGAGTCTTCGGTGAAAGAAGAGTTTCTCGAGCGACTGAGCCGGCGGGTGGCGAACCTGCGGGTGGGGCATCCCCTCGATCCTGAAACCGAGGTGGGGCCGCTGATTCATCCGCGCCACTTCGACAAGGTCTGCAGTTATTTCGATATTGCCCGCGAAGACGGCGCAACCCTCGCGGTCGGTGGCGCCCCGGCGCCGATCGATGGCAAGGGTAACTTCGTTCAGCCCACATTGTTTATCGATGCTGCGGCCGACATGCGTATTTCTCAGGAGGAGATTTTCGGACCGGTGCTCACGGCCATTTCATTCGACAGCGAAGCCCAAGCCGTGGAACTGGCCAACGGTGTGGCTTATGGGCTGGCGGGTTACGTCTGGACTGCCGATGCCGGGCGCGGCGTCCGCATGGCCAGAGATCTCGATGTGGGCATGGTCTGGGTGAATTCCGAGAATAACCGCCACCTGCCGACGCCATTCGGCGGCATGAAGGCCAGTGGCATCGGACGTGACGGCGGCGATTACAGCTTCGATTTCTACATGGAAACCAAGAACGTCTGCATCGCTACCGGCGAACACAGCGTTCCCAAGCTGGGGTAGATGGCTGGGCGTCGCTCAGGCCGATCCGCTTATGCTGGATCCAGGGGATAAAAAAAGGGCCGGTGGTGACTCACGTCGCGACCGACCCTTCTTTGCTCGTTGTTGGACCAACTACGAGAGCTGACCCTCAAAACTAGCAGTAGATATCACGATCACCTCCTTATAGTTTGCCCGAATTGATGTCGATTATCGGCTTCACATGCAGATTTGCAAGGGGCAATTTGTGTCAAGGTATTTCGTTGCAGATTGATGATGTGTCACGCCAGTGCCGCACCTTCCCTCGGCCCTCAGCTTTCGTTAACGTAGCGCATTGAATTCTACAAGCAGGTCGGACTGATGCAGTTGCAGGGCAAAGTTGCCGCCATAACCGGCGGAACCGCGGGAATAGGGCTGGGCATCGCGCGGGCGTTTCTGGCTGAGGGGGCTAAGGTCGCGCTGAATGCGCGCAACGAAGAGAAAGGCCGAAAAGTGCTGGAGTCGCTGGGCGCCGGTGACGATTGCATATTTATCCCCGGCGATGTGATGCAGCAGGCGGATGTCGAGGGCTTCATAGATCGCACCATCGAACATTTCGGTCAGCTCGACATTCTGGTGAACAACGCCGGCGGCGCCGGCGATCTGCAGCCCCTGGTTGAATTGTCCGACGAGACCTTTGACGAAACCATGAAGTGGAACGTCTATGCGACTTTCTGGGCAACCCGTCGAGCGTTGCCCGGTATGCTGGAGCGGCAGTGGGGACGTATCGTCAATATCTCATCTACCGAGGGCAAAGTGGGTAAGCCAGTGTTTACCGCGTATTCGACCGCCAAGCATGCCATCAATGGCATGACCAAGGCCGTGGCCCAGGAAGTGGGCGCGGCGGGCGTTACCGTCAACTCCATCTGTCCCGGTCTGGTCATCACCGACATCGTCAAGGCCAACGGGCCTGCAACGGCACAAGCCATGGGCATCACCTTCGACGAAATGATCGACATGTTCGCCCAGGAAGCCGCGATTAAGCGCCCCAATACGGTCGAGGAAGTTGCCGCCATGGCGGTACTGCTTGCCTCCGAGGCCGGTGGCGGCATTACCGGTGCGGCGTTGTCTGTTGATGGGGGTTCTGCGCCCTATTAGTGGGATAGGCCATTTTGCCCAGGGCAGCGTTGCACCTTGATCTTGGGTTAAAATTCAGCGCTTTGATTTATTGGTTTGGGACTAAGCAATGTCAGACGAAACGCGCCAGGAATGGGAAGCACGGGCGGAAAAGGAGCTGCGTGGCAAACCTCTGGATGAGCTGACCTGGGTCAGCCCGGAGGGCATTCCGATCAAGCCGCTGTACACGGTGGAAGATCTGGAGAACATCAGCCACACCGAGAGCTTTCCTGGCGGCGCACCGTTTGTGCGGGGGCCGCGCGCGACGATGTATACCAATCGCCCCTGGACGATCCGGCAATATGCCGGCTTTTCTACCGCAGAAGAATCCAACGCGTTTTATCGTCAGAACCTGGCGGCTGGCCAGAAAGGCCTTTCCGTGGCCTTCGACCTGGCGACCCATCGAGGGTTTGATTCGGACCATCCCCGGGTAGCGGGCGATGTAGGTATGGCTGGAGTCGCCATCGATTCCGTGGAGGATATGAAGATCCTGTTCGATGGTATTCCGCTGGATGAGATGTCGGTGTCCATGACCATGAACGGTGCGGTGCTGCCGGTACTGGCCGGTTACGTGGTCGCGGCAGAAGAGCAGGGCGTCGCCCGGAAAGACCTGGCAGGCACCATTCAGAACGACATTCTCAAAGAATTCATGGTGCGCAACACTTTCATTTACCCGCCGGAACCCAGCATGCGGGTGGTGGCAGACATCATCGGTTATACCGCCGAGCATATGCCGCGCTTCAACTCCATTTCCATCTCCGGCTATCACATGCAGGAAGCTGGCGCCAACGCGGTGCAGGAAGTGGCGTTCACCCTGGCGGATGGCATCGAATATGTGCGCGCAGCGCTTGCCACTGGCCAGGAGATCGACAGGTTCGCCCCGCGGTTGTCGTTCTTCTTCTGCATCGGCATGAACTTCTTCATGGAGATCGCCAAGCTCCGTGCCGCGCGCATTCTGTGGCACGAGCTGATGAGTCAGTTCAACCCGCGCAATCCCGCGTCTCTGATGCTGCGCACCCACTGCCAGACATCCGGGGTATCGCTGCAGGAACAGGACCCGTACAACAACGTGGTGCGCACCACCATCGAGGCCATGGCGGCGGTGCTGGGGGGCACACAGAGCCTGCATACCAATGCGCTGGACGAAGCGATTGCGTTGCCGACGCCGTTTTCAGCGCGCATCGCCCGCAATACCCAGATCATTCTGGCTGAAGAAAGCCAGATCACCCGCACCATCGACCCGCTCGGCGGCAGTTACTACATTGAGAGTCTGACCAATTCGATCGTCGAGCATGCCTGGGCGCTGATCAACGAGGTAGAAGAGCTCGGTGGCATGACCAAGGCTGTTGTGTCGGGCATGCCCAAGCAGCGTATCGAGGAAGCAGCGGCTCAACGTCAGGCGCGGATCGAGCGGGGTGAGGATGTCATTGTCGGGGTCAACAAGTACCAGCTCGAAGAAGAAGACAGCGAGCTGGATGTGCTGGCGGTGGACAATAGCAAGGTCCGAGACGCTCAGCTGCGCCGACTCAACGATCTGCGCAACAACCGGGACGATGCGAAGGTTCAGGCGGCTCTGGATGCGCTGACAACGGCCGCTAAGGAAAACTCCGGCAACCTGCTGGATCTGTCTATTGAAGCTACCCGTCAGCGAGCCAGCGTCGGCGAGATTTCCTATGCCCTGGAAAAGGTCTACGGCCGACATGAGCCCAAGGCGACCATGACCCGGGGTGTTTACGAAAAGGAGTATGGTGACGACCCTGCGTTCACCAAGGTTGCGGATGAGATCAAGGTCTTTACCGATGTAGAGGGGCGCGCGCCGCGCATTTTCGTGGTTAAGATGGGGCAGGACGGCCACGATCGCGGCGCCAAGGTGATCTCCAATGCATTTGGCGATTTCGGTTTCGACGTCTCCATGGGGCCGTTGTTCCAGACCCCCGAGGAGGCCGCACGGCAGGCCAAACAAGAGAATGTCCACGTGATCGGTGTGTCGACGCTGGCCGGTGGCCATAAGTCGCTGGTGCCGGAAATGATCGAATTGCTCAAGCAAGAAGGCCTGGAAGACGTGGTCATCGTGGCCGGCGGGGTCATACCACAACAGGATTATCAGGCTCTGTATGATGCCGGCGTGCACGCGATCTTCGGTCCCGGCAGCAATATTCCGGAAGCGGCCAGCCAGATCCTCAAGCTGATTCCCGGCAAGAACAGATAATCAAAGAACACAGGAGAACCCTATGATTGGACGCTTGAACCACGTCGCCATTGTCGTGCCCGATCTCGCGGCTGCGGCATTGATGTATCGCAATACCCTGGGTGCTACGGTATCGGAGCAGTTGCCGCTGCCGGATCATGGCGTGACCACGGTGTTTGTGGAACTGCCGAATACCAAGATCGAGCTGCTGCATCCGCTGGGCGAGGACTCGCCGGTGCAGAATTTCCTTGATAACAATCCCAGTGGCGGTATGCACCACGTATGCTACGAGGTTACCGACATCCACAAAGCCATTGATCAACTTGTTGGCGACGGTGCCAGAGTGCTTGGCGACGGCCAGCCGAAAACCGGCGCCCACGGTCTGCCTGTAGTGTTTCTGCACCCGAAGGACTTCTGCGGCACGTTGGTTGAACTGGAGGAAGTCGCCGCCTGATTTATCAGGCGTTCTCCAGCCGTGACATGTTTCGCGCGGGTGGCAGCCAGTACAACGCAATCATTGCCGGGATGAGCAGCACCAGAAAGGTCCAGAATGCCGTGTTGTAACTGCCGGTCAAATCGAAAATCCAGCCCGACAGAATGGACCCGAAGCTGCCGATCATCATGAACAGGTTTACCAGGCCGAGCACTTTGCCGAACGCCAGTGTGCCGAAGCGGCTGGAGTAGGTTACGCCCATCATCGGCAGTACCCCACCGGTAGCGAGCCCCTGCAAGGTCGCGGCAGTGATCAGCTCAAAGCGGCCGGGTGTACCGATATACATCCACAGCGCCGCAGCCATCAACCCGAACATCAACCAGAAAAGCGGTCGGTGTTCGACCCGGTCGCCCAGCATACCGAACAGAAGTTTGCCGATAATCATGCTCACGGAGGTGATTGAGATCAGGATGGCGGCAAAATCCTGGCTCATGCTCAGGTCGGACATCAGCGCGCCCAGGTTGAACTGCACACCGCCGAAAGCGGCGTTGATTGGTATCAGGCCCATGATGGGAATCCAGAACATGCGGGTAGTCAATATTTCGCGAGTGTTCCACGATTGCGGTGCGCGGTGGGTGCCGTCGGCACTGTTCGGCTCGGCAGCCGGGGGTGGTACCCGCAGAATGAAGAAATTCAGCGGAATCAGTATGGCAAGACAGAGGAGCGCATGTATCAGCAACGTGCCGTGCCAATCGTAGGTTGCCAGAAGTTGTGCAGTAACCAGCGGGAACACAAAACCGCCCATCGACGTGCCCATGGCAGAGATGCCAATGGCAAGGCCTCTGTTTTCGGCGAACCACTTGCTGACCAGGGTCTGTGACGCCAGCGTGCCGCACAGCACCATACCCAATGGCAGTAACGTCGCGTGGATCAGCATGACCTGCCAGAATGCAGTGGCCTGTGACAGTAATCCAAGGCCTGCGCCAGTGCTGAGTGCGCCCAGCAGCACCATCAGCCGCAGCGAACGTGTATCCAGCAGACGACCGATTGTCGGACTGACGAAACCGACGACCATCTGCAGTGCCACGATGGCCAGCATCATGCGCCCGCGGCTGATGCCGAACTCGTCCAGCCACGGCACCACGAACAGCGCGAAACTGTAAATCAGAATGCCCACGCTGAAGGCCTGGTTGACCAGCGTGGTCGCGACGATGATCCACGGATAGTAAGGTTTGTCAGGCAATCAACAGCTCCGGAAGGAGGCGGGAGTGTACCAGATCATGGCCGCTAACCTTGATATCGGCTGCATAACACATTCACAATCACAATCCGTGCCGATGACGCAAGTGCAGACCAACGATGCGCGCCCCTGGACTGTGAGGAGATATTAGTGAAATATTCGATAGCGTTCGCCTCTGAGGTAGATTCGTGGAAGTGGGTAAAACGTGCGGAAGAACTGGGATTCCATGCCGCCTGGTTTTACGACACCCAGCTGCTCAACCCGGATGTTTTCATCTGTATGGCGCTGGCCGCCCATGAGACTTCACGCATCCGCCTGGGTACGGGGGTGCTGGTTCCGTCGAATCGCATCGAACCCGTAGCAGCAAACGCGCTGGCTTCACTCAATCAGCTTGCGCCGGGACGTATCGATTTCGGTGTCGGTACCGGGTTCACCGCGCGGCGTACCATGGGGCAGGGTGCAGTGAGCCTGGCGCGAACGCGCCGTTATGTTGATGTGGTGCAGAGCATGCTGCGTGGCGAGACACCGGAATGGCGTGATGCCGACGGCGTGCACAAAGTCAGGTTTCTGGACGTTGATCTGGGCCTGATCAATGTAGATGACCCTATTCCACTGTGGATTTCTGCATTTGGTCCCAAATCGCGGCAGATGACCGCCGAATTTGGCGCGGGCTGGCTCAATTTCGGCGTCGCGAACGCTGAACAGGCGCTGCAGGACATGACCGGAGCATGGCAGGCAGCGGGTCATGGCGCCGATACATTAGATGCCAATCTGTTCTTTCTTGGTGCCGTGCTAACGGGAGACGAAGCTGAGGACGAACGTCGGCTGATGAGCCAGGCGGCGCCCGGGACCTCGGTGATTTTTCACAATCTCGCGGATGAGGTTGGCCCCATGGGCGGCGCCAACCTGGATATCGGGCCGCTTTCCAATGTGCTCGCCCATTATCTCAAGGTTCATGAGGAATATGAGCCCGACGACGCGCGATACCTGCAGAATCACAAGGGCCATCTGATGTATGTGCGGCCGGAGGAGACCCACATTACTCCTGAGCTGGTCAAAGCGACCTCGCTGAGTGGTACCCGCGAAGAACTGCTCGAGCGGTTACGCTCGATCAAGCATGCGGGTTACAGTCAGGTGACCGTGCAACTCGTGCACGGCCATGAGGGCGCTTTGGAGGATTGGGCCGAGGTGTTTGCCGCCGTATAGGCAGGCCTATTCGAACTCGATGATCGGCTGATCCACCATCAGTGAATCGCCCTCGGCAGCGAGTACTTTCGACACCACCACATCTTCCTCGGCACGCAGGCTGTTCTCCATCTTCATGGCTTCCACCACGGCCAGTTCCTCGCCGGCTTTCACTTCTTCACCTTCATGGATGGCCAGACGTACCAGCAGACCGGGCATTGGAGAAAGCAGGAACTTGGATAGATCCGGTGGCTCTTTCTCGATCATATGTTTGGAAAGCTCCGCCGCGCGCGGGCTCATTACGACAATATCAGTCTCGTTGCCGCGGTGGAAAACGCGATAGCCTGAACGGTAGGGGTCGAGCTGTATGTTTACGTGTACGTTGTCGACTTCGGCCTGTACCAGGCGCTCACCGAATTGCCAGTCGGTTTTGATCCGGTAGGTATGATCCTTGTGAACGACCTCATAGCCGGGCTCGACCTCGTTGACGGTTACAGCGTAATGTTCTTTGTTGGCAACGACTACCCAGTCGTTGCGTTCGCTGGGTTCGAAGCGCCGGGTCTGGCCGCTGATCTCGTGGGCGCGTTTGCTTGATTTGACGTGGGCCATCGCGGCGATGGCTACCGGCATGACCGGGTCGCTCTGGGGCACGTCCGCCGCGTGGAATCCATCAGGATATTCTTCTGCGATGAAGTTGGTGGTCAGCCGCCCTTCGCGGAAGCGCGGGTGCATGATCAGAGCATTGAGGAAGCTGATGTTGTGACTTACCCCGCGGATGTAATACTCATCGAGCGCGTCAGCCATGTTTTCGATGGCTTCTTCGCGAGTGTCGCCGTAGCTGATCAGCTTGGCGATCATGGGGTCGTAAAACATCGATACTTCGCTGCCTTCCTCGATGCCGGTATCAACCCGCACCGTGGCGGTTTCCGTGGGCGCGCGGTATTTCACCAGACGGCCGATGGACGGCAGGAAGTTGCGGAAAGGGTCTTCCGCATAGACGCGGGTTTCCATCGCCCAGCCGGTGAGTTTTACGTCGTCCTGGCTGAGCCTCAGCTTTTCGCCAGCCGCCACTGAGATCATATGCTCGACCAGGTCCTGACCGGTGATCAGTTCAGTCACCGGATGTTCCACCTGCAGGCGGGTGTTCATTTCCAGGAAGTAGAAGTTCTTGTTGGCGTCGACAATGAACTCCACGGTGCCCGCTGAGCTGTAGTCCACGGCGTGGGCCAGCGCCACAGCCTGTTCGCCCATGGCGCGGCGGGTTTCTTCGTCAAGAAACGGCGAAGGCGCTTCTTCGATGACCTTCTGATGGCGGCGCTGAATGGAGCATTCCCGCTCACCCAGATACACGGCGTTGCCGTGTTTATCGGCGAGAACCTGAATCTCGATGTGGCGCGGCTCTTCGATGAACTTCTCTGCAAACACCCGGTCATCGCCAAAGCTCGAGCGCGCCTCATTGGCCGCCCGTTCGAAACCGTCGCGACACTCGTCGTCGTTCCACACCACGCGCATGCCCTTGCCGCCGCCGCCGGCACTGGCTTTGAGCATTACCGGATAGCCGATCTCCAGGGCAATCTGCACCGCGTGCTCGGGGCCGTCGATCACGTCGGTGTACCCGGGGATGGTGTTAACGCCGGCATCCTTGGCCAGCAGCTTCGAGGTGATCTTGTCGCCCATGCTGGTTATGGCTTTGACGCCGGGGCCGATGAAGGTTATGCCGGCGGTATCCAGCGCTTCGCAGAAATCTGCGTTTTCAGAGAGAAAGCCGTAACCCGGGTGTACAGCCTGGGCGCCGGTATCTTTGCAGGCGTGGATGATACGGTCTGCGCGCAGATAACTTTCGGCGGAAGCCGACGCGCCGATGTGCACGGCTTCGTCGGCCATGCGCACATGAAGCGCTGCTGCGTCTGCGTCTGAATATACTGCCACCGTCCTGATGCCCAGACGGCGCGCGGTTTTGATGACCCGGCAGGCTATTTCACCGCGGTTTGCTATGAGTATCTTGTCAAACATGTTCTTAACTTACCTTCCAGCGGCTCTTATAGAGGAATGTTGCCGTGTTTACGCCAGGGGTTTTCCAGCTTCTTGTCGCGCAGCATGGCGAAAGAGCGGCATACCCGTTCGCGGGTTTCGCTGGGCATGACTACATCGTCGATGTAGCCGCGGCTGGCGGCGACGAATGGGTTGGCGAACAGCTCCTGATACTCGTCGGTGCGCCGCTGTATGCCTTCTTCGTCGCCCAGTTCCTTGCGGAATATGATCTCCACTGCGCCCTTGGCGCCCATGACGGCGATCTCGGCGCTGGGCCAGGCCAGGTTCACGTCGCCGCGCAGGTGCTTGGAGGCCATAACGTCGTAGGCGCCGCCGTACGCCTTGCGGGTGATCAGCGTTACCTTGGGCACCGTGCACTCGGCGTATGCGTAAAGCAGTTTGGCCCCGTTCTTGATGATGCCGCCATACTCCTGGGCGGTGCCGGGCATGAAGCCGGGTACGTCCACCAGGGTCAGAATGGGGATGTTGAACGCATCGCAGAAACGCACGAAACGCGCGCCTTTCTTAGACGAGTCGATGTCCAGGCAACCGGCCAGCACCATGGGCTGATTGGCGACCACGCCGATGGTGGTGCCCTGTAAGCGGATGAAGCCGATTACGATGTTCTGCGCATAGTCTGACTGAACTTCGAAAAAGTCGCCTTCGTCGGCCAGCTTGGTGATGACTTCCTTGATGTCGTAGGGCTTGGACGCATCGGCAGGAACCAGGGTGTTGAGCGAGGATTCGCTGCGCGCGGCCGGGTCGTCGGTGGGCCAGCGCGGCGGCTTTTCTTTGTTGTTGGGTGGCAGGAAGTCAAAAAAGGTGCGGGTGCGCAGGATCGCTTCGATATCGTTCTCGAACGACAGATCGGCGACGCCGGACTTCTTGGTATGCACGCTGGCGCCGCCAAGTTCTTCGGGGGTCACCACCTCGTGGGTAACGGTTTTGACCACGTCCGGTCCCGTGACGAACATGTACGCCGAATCTTCCACCATGAAGATGAAATCGGTCATGGCGGGCGAATACACCGCACCGCCGGCACAGGGGCCCATGATGACTGATAGCTGGGGAATCACGCCCGAAGCGGTCACATTGCGCTGAAAGATCTCGGCATAACCACCCAGGGATGCGACACCTTCCTGAATACGCGCACCGCCGGAATCGTTGAGGCCGATGACCGGAGCGCCGACTTTCATGGCCTGATCCATGACCTTGCAGATCTTCTCCGCGTGAGCCTCCGACAGGGCGCCGCCGAATACGGTGAAGTCCTGACTGAACACGAACACCAGACGACCGTTGATGGTACCGTAACCGGTCACCACCCCATCGCCCGGGATCTTCTGTTCCTGCATGCCGAAGTCATGGGAGCGGTGTTCGACGAATTTGTCCCATTCTTCGAAGCTGCCTTCGTCCAGCAGCACGTCCAGGCGCTCGCGGGCGGTGAGTTTGCCCTTGGCATGCTGTTGCTCGATGCGGTGTTCACCGCCGCCCAGCAACGCTGCTGCCTGTTTCGCGCGCAGTTTGGCAATGTTGTCTTGCATGGGTTCCCCGTGGGTTTATGTTCTTTTCGCGGCGGCGAATGATACCGTCTGGCGCTGCATTGAGCCAGATCGGTTGATCCCCTATGCTCACAGGCTGATTGCCGGTTCCGGCAACACAAAGGAGAGTCGATGGAAGCCGAAAAGGGCGCCCTGGCGGGGATCAGGGTGGTTGATCTGACGGATGAGCGGGCCATTTATGGGGCCAAGTTGCTGGCGGATCTGGGCGCGCAGGTGGTGCGGCCCGAACCGCCCGGTGGCGATCCACTGCGCCGCCGTGGGCCGCTGACTGCAGCCGATGCATCGCTGTGGCATGTTTTTTTTGCTTCCAATCGCAGCTTTGTGAGTATGCAAGCGGGTCAACTTGCCGAATTGGCAGCATCGGCGGATGTTCTGCTGAGTTGTGGTGGCAGGTTTGCCGATGCCGAGGTTGATCTTGACGCGCTGCGTGAGGCCAACCCCGGGTTGGTGGTCATAGATACCACTTCGCTGGGCAAACAGGGGCCGTGGGCCAACTTCTGCGCACCGGATTTGATCGCGGGCGCCCTTGGCGGGGCGGTGGCCACCACGGGCGATGTCGATACGCCGCCACTGAAATGTTTCGGCGAACTCAACTTCATGGTGGCCGGCGCATATGTGGCGATCGCGGCACTGGCCGGGCTCACCGCCGCCCGGCGTGATGGCGCCGGCCAGCAGATTGATGTTTCGGTGCACGAGTGCCTGGTTTCCTGCCTGGAACAGGTGCTGATGTTCTACTGGTATTGCGATCGCCTGATGCGCCCGGACATGCGGGTGCTGCCCCGGCGCGGCGCATTACACTGGTCGAACGCGTACACGGTCATGAATGGTCGTAACGGCAGCATCATGATCACTCCCGCTCCGGATTTCGATGCGCAACTCGCCTGGATGATTGAAGAAGACATCCATGAAGATCTGATTGACGCGAAATACCTGGAGCCGGAAAACCTGTTGCTGCGTATCGAACGCACCATGGATCTGCTGGCTGGATGGGTAGCGCAGAAAGACGTGGAGCAGTTGTTCTTCGAAGCCCAGGAGCGGCACATGCCCTATGGACACGTGTTGCCGGTGGAAAAGCTCGCCGACAACCCGCAGTTGCATGCAAGGAACTGGTACGAGTCATATCAGGTGGGCAGTGACAATGTGCAGGGCCCCGGCGCTCCCTACCATTTTTCTGCAACACCCTGGCGTATGGCGCCGCCGCGCACTATCGGTGCAGTACAGGGCGCTGCTTCAGCGCAGGATGTTCTGGCGGAACTGGGTTGGGACCAGCCTCGCGAGCAGCAGCAATGGCAAGGTCCTCGGGCCGCCGGAAGCGACACGCGCCCGCTGGCTGGCCTGCGGATCCTCGACTTCACTCATGTGCTGGCTGGCCCATTCGCCACGCGGGTGCTGGGTGATATGGGCGCGGACGTGGTCAAAGTCAATTCCGCCGACCGGGGTATGGGCGCCAATGCGCCGGAGCACCCTTACTATCTGATGTGGAACCGTAATAAGCGTGCCCTGGCGTTGAACATGAAGGAGGCCGAGGACCGCGGGACATGCAGAGCATTGTGCGAGCAGGCAGATGTGGTCATCGATAATTTTTCCGTGGGTGTGCTGGACCGCTGGGGCGTGGGTTACGAGGACGTGAGCGCGCAGAATCCCGGCGTGATTTACGTGCAGATGTCCGGCATGGGTGACGGCGGGCCGTGGTCAAAGTTCGTAACCTATGCACCCACCATACACGCCCTGAGCGGGCTCACCCACCTGACCGGCGTAGCGGGGCGGGAGGATATCGGCATTGGCTTTTCCTACAACGACCATCAGGCCGGTTTGCACGGTGCAGTGGCCATGCTGGCGGCGCTGACGGCGCGGCAGCGCACCGGGCGCGGCCAGCGTGTTGACGTATCGCAGTTCGAAGTGGGTGTTAATTTCGCCGGCCCGACGCTGCTGCACCTCTATGCCAATGGCCGTGCGGCGCGCCCCATGGGTAATCGCCTGCCTTATGACGATGTGGCGCCTCACAATGTTTATCGATGCGCGCCCGCTGACGCGGCGGCCACCGAGGAAGAGCGTTGGATTGCCATAGCCTGCATGACCGACGAGCAGTGGCAGGCGCTACTTACGCTGATGGGCAACCCGCAATGGAGTCGTGACCCTGCCCTGGAAAGCGCCTCAGGCAGGGTCGCCGCCGGCGACACCATCGACGCTCATATCGCGGCCTGGACCCGGGAGCAGGACGCCTATGAACTCATGGTCCGGGCACAGCAGGCTGGTGTGCCCGCGGGGGTGGTTCAGGATGGCGTGGATCTGCTGGAGCGCGACCCGCAATTGCGGGGTTTCTTCGAAAAGCTTAGCGACGTTCACCCGCAGCTTGGTCAGACCTGGGTAGATCACCTGCCGGTCAAGTTCGGCAGTACACCCTGTGAGGAGTACATACGCGTGCGCGCGCTCGGTGAAGACAACGATGCCGTGCTGGCCGACTGGCTCGGCGAGCGGGTTGAACCATAGCTGGAGCGATCAATGGCTGAAACCAAACCCAATGTACTGTTCATCATCACAGATCAGCATCGCGCCGATCATGTCGGCTTCATGGGCAATGAGGTGGTGCGAACCCCGAACCTCGATCGTCTGGCTGCCCGGGGCAGGGTTTTCGAGAACGCCTGGGTGGCCAACCCGGTCTGCATGCCCAATCGCTGCTCGATCATGACCGGCCGCATGCCCACAGCGCATGGGGTGATCTTCAACGACCGCTCGCTGGAATGGACCGCCAACACCTTCGTGCGCCGTTTCCGGGAAGCAGGCTACAGCACTGCTCTGTTGGGCAAATCCCACCTGCAGCATGGCATGAGCAAGAATGCCGTGGTGCCCTTCAGAGGCCAGGGCGCTGGCTCACTGCCGTTCCCGGATGGCTGGGACCAGGTGGAAGATTTTGAACGCTACCTCGAAACCACTCCGGAAATGCCCGCGGACTTTTACGGATTCGAACGGGTGGAACTGGCGATAGACCATGGTGCCCGGGTGTCGGGCCATCATCTGCGCTGGGCACTGTCTAAGGGCGGTCAGCTCGAGGATCTGTCCGTCGAATACCAGGCCGACGCGCCGGGCCAGCACCGCAGTGACAACTGGTGGCAGATCTATCAGGCGCCCTATGCAGAAGAACTGCATTCGACGACGTTCGTTGCTGAGCGCACCATGGATTTCATTGGTACCTCCGCCGCCCGGGGCGCACCATGGCTGGCGTGGTGCTCGTTCCCCGACCCACACCACCCGCTGACCCCGCCGGGCGACTGGTTTTTCCGGCACCGGCCTGAGGACATGACCCTGCCGGCATCGCGTCAAGACGATCTGGCGGATGCACCCGCTCACCTTCGTCAGTATGCCGCGCTGCATCCGTCCGAACAGCGCAACTGGGTGGCGCCGTGTGGATACGGTAACGACGACCTGCTGGGCGAGGCCATTGCGGCGACGTACGGGATGATCGAAATGATCGA
>CAYMUT010000002.1:0-12382 GCA_964393625.1 uncultured Pseudomonadales bacterium | reverse complement strand
GTTTTCGTTAACGCCGCGCGGGGGGGCGTGGGTTTTGCGGGGTGGTTGGGTATGATCGAATTGCTCGACGACCGGGTGGGCCAGGTGCTCGCCTGTCTTGAGGAGACTGGCCAGGCTGACAACACGATCGTGGTTTTTACCTCTGATCATGGTGACATGATGGGTGATCACGGGCTGTTGCTGAAAGGCTTCATGCATTACCGGGGTACCCTGCAGGTGCCCATGGTGATCAGTGCGCCGGGCGTGTCCAGCGGTTCGACCCGGGCCCTGGCATCGAGTATTGATCTCGGGCCGACACTGATGGATCTGTGCGGCATCGACAGTTACTACGGCGTGCAGGGCCAGGTGCTTACACCGGTGCTTGACGACGCTTCGGCGCAGGTGCGTGATTACGTGCTGATTGAAGACGATGTCGCGCCGATTACCGCCCAGCTCACGCCGATTCCCGGCAAGACCCGCACGCTGATTTCGCCCCGGTACCGCTATACGCGCAACTCCAAAGGGGAGGAACAGTTGTTCGACCTGGCCGTAGACCCGGATGAGATGCAGGACCTCAAGGCAGCTCAACCACAGGCCAGAGCGCAGATGGTGGAGTTGCTCGCCGATGCGCTGATTGCGGCCGACGATGCGGTACGCGGTGCGCCAGTTGCGGGGTAATGGGGTAGTGTGCGTTGTGGGTGCAGGTGACGCCCTGGTGGCGTTGATGGTAGATTCGGTGAACGGATACTCATGACTGATATTTACAAAAGGGGGATCGATGAATTTCGAATTCGCAGAAGAGCAGAATCTGCTGCGGGATCAGGCCCGCGGCTTTCTTGCTGAACATTGTCCGCCCGCCGTCGTGCGGCGTGTGCTGGATTCCGATGAACTCTATGCCGCCGACCTGTGGCAGAAGGTGGCGGAAATGGGCTGGACTGCCACGGTCATTCCCGAGGAATTTGGCGGCCTGGGTCTGTCCTACCTGGAACTGGTAGTGATCGCAGAAGAATTGGGCAGGGCATGTGCACCCGTGCCATTCTCGTCATCGGTATACCTCGCCACTGAAGCGATTCTGCGGGCTGGTTCGCAGTCTCAGAAAGAAGAGTGGCTGCCGAGGCTGGCAGCAGGCGAGATCATCGGCGCCTTTGCTTATGCCGAAGGCGACGGCCAGGCCAGCGCCGCCGGGTTGAGCGCTACGGTGAGCGGCGGCAAGATCAGCGGCACCAAGCCGGTAGTGGCAGATGCGGAAATTGCTCAGGTCATGGTGGTGGCGGCCAGCAGCGACAGCGGTGATGGCGCCTCGCTTTATCTGGTTGCCATGGATCAGCCTGGTGTTTCCTGTGAGTCGGTCAGAACTCTGGATCCTTCTCGTAACCACGCCAACGTGACCTTTGACGGCGCGCAGGCGGAGTTGCTTGGCGCAGATGGCGAAGGCTGGAGCATGCTGCAGAGCGTCCTTGATCGGGCAGCGGTCCTGTTCGCCTGGGAGCAACTGGGCGGTTGTGACGCCTGTCTGGAAATGGGCAAAGAATATGCCATGGGGCGCTACGCCTTTGGCCGGCCGATCGCATCGTATCAAGCGATCAAACACAAGCTTGCGCACATGTATGTGAAAAACACGCTGGCGCGTTCCAATGCCTACTATGGCGCCTGGGCACTGAATACCGATGCCGAGGAACTGCCGCTGGCAGCGGCGACCGCTCGGGTGGGCAGCACTCAGGCGTACTATTACGCGTCCAAGGAAAACATCCAGACCCACGGCGGTATGGGTTATACCTGGGAATTCGATTGCCAGTTCTACTATCGCCGCTCGAAGGTGTTGTCGGTGGTGATCGGCAGTGAAGGATTGTGGGCAGATAAACTCATCGACGCCAGCGCTCAGGCTGACGTCGCGTAACGGGAGGAGCACAGCAATGGATTTCGAAGATACAGCAGCAGAAGCAGCATTCCGCGAAGAAGCACGCGCCTGGCTCGAAGCCAATGTGCCGAGCGAAGGCGAAATGGCCGGTATGGACGGCATGGCGCGCGCCAAGTTCTGGCAGAAGCGCAAAGCAGATGGCGGCTGGGCGTGCATCCGCTGGCCCGAAGAGTATGGCGGCCGCGGCGCAAACGCGATTCAGCAGGTGATACTGGGTCAGGAAGAAGCGAAAGTAGATGCCCCTGAAACCGGGGTGTTCGGCATCGGTCAGGGTATGGCTGCGCCAACGCTGATGACCTGGGGCGGCGATGATGCCAAAACACGTTTTCTGCCCCGGCTTGCCAGTGGCGAAGACATCTGGTGCCAGCTGTTCAGCGAGCCGGCAGGAGGATCCGACCTGGCGGCGTTGCGCACCAAGGCAGAGCGGGACGGTGATGACTGGGTCATCAACGGCCAGAAGATCTGGACTTCCGGTGCGCACTATTCCGACTGGGGCATTCTGGTGGTGCGTACCGACCCTAACGTGCCCAAGCACAAGGGCTTGTCTTACTTCTTTCTCGACATGAAGAGCCCTGGCATCGAGATCAAGCCGATCAAGCAGATTTCCGGCGACGCCAACTTCAACGAGGTCTATTTTACTGACGTGCGCATTCCCGATAGCCAGCGTCTGGGTGAAGTCGGCCAGGGCTGGCAGGTGGCGATCACCACATTGATGAACGAACGGGCCAGTATCGGCGCCGGCGGTGGCGGCACCAGATACAGCTCGGTCAGGCGTCTGGCCGAGCAGGTCAACATCAACGGTAAGCCCGCCATCGAAGACAGCCATGTGCGGGCCAGGCTGGCCAGCTGGTATGTGGAAGAGTCAGGTTTGAAGTACACCGCCTACCGGACCTTGTCGGCTTTGTCACGGGGAGAGATTCCGGGTCCGGAAAACTCCATCGGCAAGCTCGTAGGTGGGCCCAAGGCCCAGGACATGGCGTCATTTGCCATCGATTTGCTGGAACAGCAGGGCATCGTGCGTGACCGCGAAACAGATGAGGCATTCGAGGCACTGTTCCAGGATACCTACATGTCGATTCCGGGCTTGCGCATCGCCGGTGGTACCGATGAGATCATGGCCAATATCATTGCTGAGCGGGTGCTGGGGCTGCCTCAGGATCCACGGGCGGATAAAGGCATTCCGTTCACTGATGTACCAACCGGTTCATAAGGAGGGTCGATTCATGCGCAAGCGCGTGAAGACCGTCATGCAATCAGCCGCGCTGGTGCTGGCGGGTGTTGCTGCCCAACTCGGTTGGGCAGCCGCCGAGGTGCCCGCGGGTACCTATGTGCTGGAAAACACCCACGCGTACATTACTTTCAGCTATTCCCACCTGGGGTTTTCGACCCCCCATGTGGGATTCAACGAGTTTGAAGTGACGCTGGATTTCGATGCCGAAGCGCCGCAGCAGAGCAAACTCAGCGTGTCGATCGCGGCAGACAGCATCGACAGTCGGGTGGACGAGTTTGACGAGCATCTGCTGGGTGAGCGGTTTTTCGATACCGCCAACCACCCGACCATCACATTTGAAGCAACCGGCATTGAGCTGGGTGAAACCGATACCGCGACGGTCAGCGGTGATCTGACCATCAAAGGGCAGACCCATCCAGTGGAGCTGGCAGTGGTGCTCAATAAGGCCGGTATGCACCCGATGCTGAAGAAGCCGGTGATGGGTTTTAACGCCCAGGCGACGCTCAGTCGTGCGCAGTGGGGACTGGGGTATGCCGTACCCATGGTGAGCGATGAGGTGAGACTGTATATCACCGTGGAGTTGCAGGCCGCTGAGTAATCCGACGGGCTACGCAGCCCCGGCGAAGTACCTGCACTGGGTCATTGCCGGGCTCATCGTAGTGCAGTACGTGCTGGGCGAGCTGGCCGAGGGCGCCGCGGAGCAGGGTGGTCAGTTGGCTCAACTGGCATTGCTGGCCAATCACAAGTCTGTCGGTATGACGGTGCTCATGCTGGCGCTGATTCGCCTGGCCTGGCGTTTTGCCCATGCCCCGCCGCCTCTGGAAGCGGCGCGTATGCAGGTGCTGACTGCCCGGGCGGCACACTGGGCTCTGTATGGCTTGATCTTCGCGTTGCCCCTCAGCGGCTGGTTGATGTCTTCAGCATCGGCCTACTCTGTCAGCTGGTTCAACCTGTTCACCTTTCCCGATCTGGTGGGCGCAGACGCGCAATTCAAGGAGACCCTGGAGTCCGTGCACGAAGCACTCGCCCGGGTTTTGTTGCTGCTCGCGGTGGTGCATGTCGCCGCAGCGGTGTGGCATCACTTTTTTGCGCAAGATGCTGTGCTCAGGGGAATGTGGAGTCTCGGTGCGGTCGTGCTGGCGGTATTGCTCGCTGCGGGTGGTATCACGCTGCTGGGTAGCGTCGACCCGCCGGCGGGTGATGCTATGCCGGCAGCTCAGTCTGCGGAGGTTCCAGTGGCGCCCGTCGTGGCTTCGTCAGAGACTGCAGCTGCGGATGGCCCAGCGTCTTTGTCCATCTGGATGATGGATTACTCACAGAGTGAAATCCGCTTCAGCGCAGAGCAGGCCGGCGCAGGTTTTACCGGTGTATTTGCCCAATGGCAGGGCCAGATTCAGTTCGACGAAGCAAACCTGGCCGCCAGCCGCGCCCGGGTGGCCATCGACCTGCGCTCGGTGAATACCGCAGATGCAGAGCGGGATCAGACCCTGGCCCAGTCGGAATGGTTTGCAACGCCCCAGGCGGTTTTCGCGGCATCGGAATTCAACCGGGTGGGTGATGATTATGAGGCGACGAATGCCACGCTGGATTTCGGTAACGGACCGATACCGATCGCCTTCCGGTTTACGATTGCCGGGCATAACGACCAGTTAACGTTGAGTGGAACGGCGCAACTGGACCGTCTCGCCCTCAACATCGGCACCGGCGACTGGACCGACACCACCTGGGTGGGTCAGTACGTCGATGTGGAGGTGCTGGTCAAAGCCTCAAGGGAATGAGTTCCATTGCGCCCAAGACGTCCAGCGATATTCCCTCGGCAGAGATTAAATTGGAATGTGCAGCGCTATTTCGTGCCGGCGGTTATGCATGCCTGGTGGGCAGATCGGAGAATTGCGCGGCCCTGCTTTCTGCCTTGGCGGCGATTGCTTCGGTGATTTCCTCGGAGTTCATCATGCTGGAATTCCATATGCTGATGTAGTCGAGGGCATCAGCGGTACTGTGATCGCGCGCGTAGTTGATCATGCGCTTAGAGCCGTAGATTGCCACCGGCGCTTTGCTGGCGATTTCCCTGGCCACTTCCATAACTCCGTCGAGCATGGTTGCGTGGTCGGCAAAAACCCGGTTGACCAGACCGGCTTGTTGGGCCTGTGCAGCGGACATGGCGCGGCCAGTATATGCCAGTTCCCGTACGATGCCTTCGGGAATGAGCTTCGCCAGGCGGGGGAATGTACCGACATCCGCGGTCAGCGCGATGTTGATTTCCTGCACTACGAAAAATGCATCTTCGCTGGCGTAGCGGATGTCGCAGGCCGTGGAAAGGTCTACGCCACCGCCGAAAGCGCCGCCCTGTACCGCTACCAGCACCGGCAGGCGGCATTCCTCCAGACAGTTGAAGGTGCGCTGCATGTGCAGGATGTGATTGTACGAGGCGACCGCGCGCTGATTCTTGTCGGGCCGGTTCTGATCATCGCCGCCACTGCCGAACATGCTCAGGTCGAGGCCGGCAGAAAAGTGCGGGCCGGTGGAAGAGATGACGATGACGCGGGCCCGGGCGTTCATGTCAATGTCCGCTATGATTTGGGGCAACTCGCGCCAGAATGCTCTGTTCATGGCGTTGCGCTTGTCCGGGCGGTTCAATATGACATGTGCGATGTTGTCAGCGATCTCTACCGCAAAGCATTCGTAATCCATGTTTTCTCCTGGAGACTCGATTTTGGTTGTGAACAGATGTTAGTCGATCAGGGCGGCGTTTCACTAGCCTTGCGCAAGCGCCCGCTCTAAAATTGCACCAAATGCCAAGTTTTTCGAAAAAGAGATACGAATCGTCAAGGCAGCTGGCTCGTCAAGCGTCGATTCTGGCGGCGACCCGGGAGATGCTGGCGGAAGTCGGCTATGCCGGAACCACCATGCGCAACCTGGCAGAAAGGGCGGGTGTGGTTCCAGGTACGTTGTACAACCTCTACAAGAGTAAAGATGAATTGATTCTCGCGGCGTTGGAGGAAATGCTCGACGAGGTTGCTGCGCGGGCGTTTGCCGAGAGTGATGCGGGAATCGATCGCATCATTGCGCTGCGGGAGCGCGCCGGTGAAGCTATCGTGGAGAACCCAGCCTATGCCGAGGCGATGGGTCGAGCGTTGTTTAACTCCGAGGCCGAGCATCCTCTTAAGGTCCTGTTGTATGATCGGACCGTAGATTTCATGATCCAGCAGCTACGCAGCGGGCAGCGCAACGGAGAAATCGACGAGGGCGCGAAGATTGAGCTATACGCCCGTCACAGCGCCGCGCAGGCATGGGGGGTGATCATGGCGTGGGTGATGGGTGTATTCACACTCGACGAAGTATGCCGCGAGTACCTGCGCGCGCAGGTATATGTGCTGCTACCGATCGTCCCTGACAACCGCCGCAATGCGCTGTTGCGCAGGGCCGGCCTGTCAACCTGATTGACAGGCCGCGTTAGTTTTCTTCTACCCACTCGTTGTACAGCTTGTGGAAATGCCGCAGCTTCAACTCATTGTAGTCGCCCAGCCGTAGGTGCTCCCTGGCGGTCGTCTTCATGCCTGCGTACACGTGGCGCAGATTGCGCAGGTCCTGATTGAATACCTTGGCGAGCATGCCCAGTTCCGGCGCATGGGTCCAGTCTTCGTCGGGTTCAAGCCAGTGGATTTCCGAAGCGGGCACATACTCGCCATCCTCGGGTATGGGCGCGAGGTACATGCACTCCATGATGCATTCTTCATGGTTGTCGCCATTGGGTCTAAATCGATAGTTGATCAGGTTGAAAGAACCCCACGGGTGCCAGTTCGGGAAAACCGTGAGGAAAATCGATGAGTGCAGTTCGACATCGGGAATCGTATCGGCAATGGAAGGTACCACGTCCTGCAGCAGGCGCCGCTGCATCTCCGACTGCAGCACTCTCGGATGTGCGTCTGCACCGAGTTTGTCAAGGATATCCTGGGGTACACCCGCGTCTTTGAGTCGTGCGGTTCGGTTGTTTTCCGGCATCTGGGCGCCGCCTGCCCACACGCACATGTGGGGATTGGCGTCGGTCAGTTCGCCTTCGAGCCAGGCACCGTCGTCGGTGAATTTGCCGGTCATGCCTTTCGGGGTGGTGACCTGCACGACGCCATCGCCGATGTGTTCGTACAGCCAGCCGTTGAGCGGGTGGCGCAAACAGCTGGTGCCGTTTTCGTTCTCGACAGGCTCCCAGGCGGGCATGCCCTCGGTTTCCAGTGCCCCGCATCTGATCGCTCTGGAGTAGTTTTCGAATGCATCGTACTTGGTGCACAGGTCATGGGCGCCGCCGGTGAGAATCTGCGGGTGAGTCATGAGCACGTGATATGACTCCATGAAGGCTTCCTGCACGACTTTCCAGTTGGCTCTTATTACTTTTGCCACGTGGGCCTGCTTGAAGCGCCGTTCGTAGGGCAGAATCTGGAACTGTGTTGCCAGGTCGCCCAGGTGGTCCTCCAGGGGTGTGCAGTCCGGGTCGGGGTTGATGAAGATGAAGCGGCCCCAGCGTCCCACTCTGACCTCGGGCAACGCCTCTTCATCGCGCTGCAGACCGGCAAAGTCATAGGCGCAGGGGATCTGTTTGAGGCTGCCGTCCAGGTTCCAGGACCAGCCGTGAAAGGCGCAGCGCAGTTCGTCGAGGCCTTTGGCGCGGGTGTCGCGCAGTTTGCGGCCGCGGTGCAGGCAGGCGTTGAAATAGGCTTTGTATTCATCATCCGCTACCCGCACGATCAGATAGGATTTCGTGGCGATGTCGTAGGGCACCGCGTCGCCCACATTGGCAAAATCGTCTTCATGTGCGGCCACCTGCCATACGCGGCTCCAAAGACGCTCCTTCTCCAGTTCGTGGTATTTGCGGTCGATATAGCGCGCCACTGGAATCAGCGCCGGGCCGGGCCCCAAGGGATTATTGCGGCGCAGCGCATCGGGAATGTTGTTGGCGTGGGTGTCTGCATCGAGCATACGCGCGAATGCCTCATCCATGGTTCTTACGCCGTCTGCATTGGCTGTGGGTGCGATTGCCATGATTGTTTTCTCCCGGCTGTTCTGGCGCTAGCCTATCAAGAATTGAATCGCGATCAATTATTTGTTCGAGACTGGAAGGCGCGCAACTCGAAGTCAGGTTGAATGTCCGTAGGCTGCTGTTGATAGCAGGCCACGTCATAGAAATCCCGCAGTGCGCAAATCCTGCCGTTTTGCACCTCGATGACGCCGGCGATATGAGGGGTCATAAGATCTCTGCCCTCGGCATCCCAGTGATGATCGATTCTTTCGGTAAACACCACACCACCATCACTCGCCATGTGGAGTAGATCGGCGCTGAAATGCGTCTGCTGCTGCAGAATAGCAATTTCGTTGCGGAATCCGCCGCGGGTCATCAGTTCACGCACGGCCTGTTGGCCATGCAGGGTGGGCAGGCCGCTGTTGGCCCAGACAAAGTCGTCAATACAGATTTCAGCCATGGTCTGCAGCAGGTTGCCGGTTTCCATGGCGCGGAACATGGTGAGCGCCAGGCGCTCTGCGTCGTTGCGCGCGTCGTTCAGATCGATCATGTAACTGTGGTCTCTGCGCAGGCGTGTGCGCTTACTCTGTGCCTTCGCCGAGGGAGTATAGCTAGTTGTCTTGAGTGAAGGAAAGGACCCGGCGCAGCAAGTTGCCGCAGATCTAAGTGGCAAGTATGAGATTTACAAACTCTCACAGTTCGCGGGTGCGCGTTTGATTCAAATCAACTGTGAGGAAGGCTTCGGGTCTAGCATGATGCTCAAGAATTGCACTTTAAGAGCGACTCATGGACTTCAGCCTGTTTTACTTCGCCAATCACGAAGACAGCGACATAGATGCCGACAAATATGGTCTGATCATGGAAAGCGCGGCCTGGGCAGATCGCAATGGTTTTGCCCGGCTGTGGACGCCGGAACGGCACTTCCACAGCTTTGGGGGTTTGTCACCCAACCCGTCAGTGCTCGCTGCAGCACTGGCGGCGCGCACTGAGCGGATTCAGCTGTGTTCCGGCAGCGTGGTGCTGCCCCTGCACGACCCGATTCGCGTAGCAGAGGAGTGGGCGGTGGTCGACAACATCTCCAGCGGCCGTGTTGGACTTGGACTGGCCAGCGGCTGGGTACCCAACGACTTCGTCATTGCCGATCATCAGAAAGACTTTGCTTGCCGAAAGCAGATCTTTGAAGAAAAGATCGAGCTGCTGCGCAAGCTGTGGCGCGGTGAAACCCATAAGGCGGTGAACCCCCAGGGCGAGGAAGTGTGCGTGCAGACGGTGCCGCGTCCGGTACAGGCGGAAGTGCCCATGTGGATAACTGCGGCTGCAAATCCCGAAACCTTTCGTCAGGCCGGCGAAATGGGTCTCAATCTGTTGACTCACCTGCTGGGGCAGACCACCCAGGCGCTGGGCGAGAAGATCGGGATCTATCGTGACGCCTGGCAGCTTGCCGGGCACCCGGGCAGGGGTGTGATGACGCTGATGCTGCATACCCTGGTAGGCTCAAGCGACGAAGAAGTGCACGAAGTTGCCAAAGAACCCATGAAGCGCTACCTGGCGGGCTCGCTCAACCTTGCTGCCGCACACCTCGAAACGGTGCCTTTTCTGAAAAATGCCGATCAGATAGACACCGGTGCGCTTTCTGATGAGATGGTAGATCAGGTGCTCGAGGCGTCGTTCGAAAAATACTTCCACATGGGCAGCCTGTTGGGCTCCTATGAGAAGTGTCTGGACACTGTCGACGAACTGACCGGTATCGATGTCGACGAAGTCGCGTGCCTGGTAGATTTCGGCGTAGATACGCAAACGGTGCTGGACTCGCTGGAAAAGCTCAATGTAGTGCGCATACTTGCCGCAGAACCGCCCGCCCGGAGTGAACAACCCCCGGTGCAGGCTGCTGGAGCGTTGCGATGAAGCAGGCGCCCGGTTTCAGCAACACCAGTGAACTGTCCCGGCGGTTGAACGCGCTGTCGCGGGAGAACTTCTACGATGTCTACAAATCGTTTGAGTGGCCAGACGAACTCGGCGGCGACTACCTGGCTATAGCACCGGAGTACACCACCCTGTATGGCACCGATGTGTGGAGCAGCCTGACCGATGAGCAGATCCGTATGGTCAGCATCACCGATACCGCCAACCTCTACGCCAACACGCTCAATGGCGAGCGTCTGCTGGTTTCGGGGCTTTCTTCGCAGCTTTATACGCAGAACGCGCCGGCGGAAATCACCGATTATCTGCACCACTTTCTCGACGAAGAAAACAAGCACATGATCATGTTTGGCGTGTTCTGTCGAAAGTACATCGGGCGCGTATATCCGGAAAAGAAACTCGCTTTCGCCAAGAAATATGCGCCGGGCGAAGAACTGCTGCGCTTCTATGCGCTGGCCATGGTGCTGGAAGCCTATGGCGATTTTTTCAATATCCGCGCGATGAACGACGATCAATGTGATCCGCTGGTCAGGGAGATCAGCCGGGTTCATCATCTGGATGAGGCCCGGCATCTGTCGTTCGACCGGGCATACCTGACGGAACTGGCAGTTCAGTACATGCCGGAATGGGAGTCGGAAACCGTGTCGGAATTCCACACCTGGCTGGCCGGTTTCATGAAAAACATCTGGGTGACCTTTTATAATCCGGCCGCCTACAAAGACGCCGGCATAGAAGACCCCTACGAGGTGGCGAAGATGGCCATGGCCAGCCCCTATCAGAACGCCTTGCGCGAGAAGATTTCGGCAGGCGTGGCCAGGTTCTTCATGAAGACCGGCTTGCTGGATGCGGTGCCGGCGGTCTGATCGAGCCGACGCTTACGAATGAGTTGCTCTGCGCACGCCACGTACGTAGGTATCTAATGCGTTACCTTCGCCCGGGGCACCATGTCCCGGGTCGCTGGCTACCGGCCGTTGCCTCATTTCGGCGGCAATGACCTCGAACTGAGTCATGAGCGCTGTGATTTCTCCGGTGCTGGGCAGAAACCGCGGGTCCTGGGGGCCGCCCACGCCATGTGAGATGTTCTGTGGGTCGTGACCGATGTAAATGAATGTTCCTCCGGGTTTCACGGCGTCAAGCACCTTCGGTAACCAGATCTGCCGTGATGCAGGATCCGTATGCAGATAAATGATCGCCGCCAGATCGAAACCTTCGGCGGGCAGGGAGCAACTGGTGATGTCGGCGAGCTGCCAGTGGACCTGCAGTCCACGGTGACCGGCGATTTTCCGCGCCTTGTCGATGGCCACGGATGAGAAATCCATGGCGGTGACCTGCCAGCCCTGTTCCGCCAGCCACAGGGCATTGCGGCCTTCGCCACAGGCTACGTCCAGGGCGGCGCCGCTATGGAGTTGTGCTGCTGCTTCTGCGAACAGCGCGTTGGGGCCGGCGGACCAGATCAGTTCCTTACCAGCGTAGCGCTCATTCCACCTGTCGGCTTTGGACACGCTTTGTCTCCCTGAATGCTCTGGGTATCTATTCGCTCGCCGCGCTTTGCAACGTTTCTTCCAGCAACTCCAGGGCAGCGCCGGTGAACGCCCACATATTGCGCTCGCGATTTTCATCGTGGGTCTCGATGAGGGTTGCGCGTTCAGTGGGTCCGGCAACCGCCAGCACGCTGACCCCTGCGGGATGACCATAGCGCGAGCCGGCCGGTCCCGCGACCCCCAGTTCTGCGATTCCCCAGTCTGCATCCAGCTGCGCCCGCGCGCGCCGGGCAAACTGCAAGACCATTTCTTTTGTCAGCGGCTCCAGGCCGGCGACGTCTTCCCTGCTGATACCGAGCAGTTCCCGGCGGGATTCCAATGTGTAGATTACCGTGCCGCCCTTGTAGTAGGCGGATGCGCCGGGTACCGCCAGCAGAGCGGCGGAGATCAACCCTGCGGTGGACGACTCAGCAACGGCGATGGTCTGTTGGGTGTCTTTGAGCAGTTGCCCGGCAACGGCTGACAAGCGGATTAACTCGGTCATCTGGATTTTCCTGTTATGCTTTGACTGAAACTCGTGTGCGATCGATAGTGTATGACGAAATCACAGACCAGCGATATTTTGCTTGTTGGCGCGGGATCTGCCGGCTGTGTACTGGCCAACAGACTCAGTGCAGAGCGCAAACGGCATGTCACCTTGCTGGAAGCCGGCGGTGGCGATCTACACCCCATGATACGCATGCCGTCGGCATTCTACATGCCGGTGCGGCATCCGCGCTTCAACTGGGGATATGTGAGCGAGCCGGAAAAATAAAAAAGCAGCTAATGGTTGTCTAGATCAA
>CAYMUT010000001.1:194778-417504 GCA_964393625.1 uncultured Pseudomonadales bacterium | reverse complement strand
ATGGTCTGGGCTTTGCTGCTGGATTGGCGGACTGCATGGCTGCCATGCCTATGATTTCGCCTCTGTTTACACCTGTTGAGTGAATGTCTATCAGAACGCGGTTTGGTCCGGCTTCAGGCGTATCGACATCGCGTAGTTCAAGTTCGCCGCCGCTATCGCCGGGTACAACCCACCACTGTTTCATAAGTGTATTGCGCCTCAATCATCTTAATAGGATTTGCCTGTTACTGGTCTTGACCGTACCCCGATAGCAGAGCTGACATACAACAAAGATCCGAGTAAACACATAAACATAGGCTGGGTTTCTGTGAAGGAACAACTTCTAATTGGACGTCTTACGGAGTACGTAAGTGAATTGAGACTGCAAATTAAACAGTTCTCCGAGCAGATAAAACAAGCGCAAAACCTGTCTTTCCAAGAAACTGGTCTCAATTTTGTCGAGTGGGTACTCCATTTTCTTGAAATAGATAACTTCAAGGTTCAATCGAGTAAAAAGTGACTCCATTCCTTTCGTTGTGAAATAGGATTTGTTGTGAGGGATGAACAATCGACGTACGGGATAAGTGAATTTCCCCAAGCTAAGCTTGTACAACAGTCTGGCAACCATAGCCATAATGCAATCGTATGAATCCGAGGTGAGCAATAACAACCCGTTCGGCTTTAGGAGCTCGATAACCTTCTCGAGGTTGGCAACGGGTTCTTCGACGTGTTCGATGACATCCCACATTGTAATAGCATCAAAACTTTGTGCGGGAAAGTTGCTCGTGGTGACATCGCCGTGATGCACCTCAAATCCATACCTTGTTCGTGTATGCTGGACACCAAATTCTGACAACTCTACCCCTTTTACCTCCCATCCACGGTCATGCGCGATTTTCAGGAAGGTGCCCAATGCGCTGCCGATATCTAGAATTTTCTTTGAATCAACTTCTTGTTGCGAAAAATTCGCGGCTTTTTCCAACTGCTTCAACCCAGCGACAAATGCGTCGTAACTGGGGTCGTTAGCGTGGTTTTCTATCTGCGGGGCAAAAGCACTTTTTTGTACATCCTGGTAGTAGTCTCCTGTAAAAGTTTCTTCAACGGTCCCTTTGGGAGGGAACTGAGTATTAAATTCGATACAACATTCAATACACCTGAATATGGAATAATCGTCTAGGTCCATGCTCAATGTATTCGATCGATTTTGACAAAACGGACATGCTGTATTCATCTTCGTATCTCGAATTTAGGTTTTACTATTGTTGCATTAAATTTTGATACGGTAGTTTTGTCAGTACATGTGTACAAAAATGGGAATTGAGTGTGCAGGAACATCGACTGTTTTCCCGATTGATTTTCCAAAGTCAAATGACACATAAATCTTTTGATCACCGGGTTCCCAATAAGCCAAATCAAGACGCCCATCATCGTCGTAATCGAATGGCAGGGGAATACCCGTAGAACTTCCGAAAGTAAAATGCAATTCCGGGCCAGAGGGCATGACCTTTACCCACCAACTGTTAGAGTGAGGCTGCCAAAGTCCCAATTCATCATAGCCATCCCCGTCGTAATCTCCTGGTAGCAAAACATCATGAGGACGACCGCCCCAATCTACGGAGAAGATCTTTTTGTCCGGGGTGTTTTGCATTCTAAACTCACCAGTGATTGGACTCCAAAGTGCCAGGTTTGCATGGGAACCTGGTAAAAACCGTCCGATAACCGGGAGCGGGCTGTTCTCTTTAGGAAGTGTTGGGCCATCGAGTATCTGCCTTGGATACAGAGTCCAATGGCCGGATGTGGACCTATAAGCAAATTGAGAGTCGTAACCGTCGCTATCGTGATCTGCAATTATTGGTATATCGATGGGAGAGTTCCAAAACCAATACTTATAGGAACTATTCCAAGTTTGTAGTCCAGGATTCCATCTTTGCCAGTGAAACGGATATTGACGAACCATATCTGATACCGTCTCACCGCGAACATACAAAGAGTCAGCCATACGACCAAGAATCAAACCGGTCTTTGAATCACCTTTGAATCTGGCCAGGCTCAAAAGGGGGAATTCAGACTTTGCTTTTGCGCCTTGTGAATGAGGTAACGGGATATTTTGTTCGCCAACCAGAACCGAATTGTTCTGGTGATCGAAGAACACAAGATCATTCTTTCCGTCACCGTTCCAGTCTGCATTTGCTTGAGAAATAACCTTGGGAGACCAGTAGCGATCAATGTCCTGATCTAGGTTTTCTGATGTCTGCTCGACACGATATAAACCGAATTGTCCCTTCTCATACTTTTTTGCGACAGTGCCGGTTGCGACCATCTTGTTAAAACGGCTTCTAACGATAACGGGTCTGTTTGCCATGTCGCGACCAGGCGAAGAGTAAAGCCAGTTAGTTTCGGACTTCTCAAGTGATCCGGGTAGTAATCGACCCACTCTGCTCTCGAGGAGTATGCGGTCACGAACGAGATCTTCCGAAATCAAATAACCAGTGCCAGTGATTTCGTATCGAGTAGGAGAAAGGGTGAATATGCTTCCACTGAATATCAAAAGTTCGCTTAGTGCGCCTTTCGATCTTTCAGTCGAAGAAAAATCGTAATAGGTATCGCGATTGCTATGTTTCAATCGCCCCAGGGCTTCACCCATTGACTTGAGATTGATGCCTCTGTGCCAATCATATGGCGATTTGTAGAAACCTTGCCATTCGGACCCTGGTTTATGTTCGTGTGCTGCTGCATAACTCACAGCCAGTGGAGTAACTGCGCTCATAAGGAAAACTGGACTGAGCATCCACCACTTAAAACGGGTACCAAGATAGTTGATGCCAATGACGGAAATCAGGGCGATCGCTAAGTGGGTGCAAAAGAAAAATTTGCTGACCTCGGTTTGTTCTTCAATAGAAGTGCCGTGACCAAAAAAGAATAACTGGGGAATCAAATAAGAAACGAGGCCAAAAATCCCAAAAAACGCGAAAAACAGATTGTGTTGTAAAGAAAATTTATGGCGATATCTAAACCATACCCCAACGGACAACCCACAAACAACAAGCGGTAACCCAAACCCGGCCAATAGCCAATGTGCAATATCGACCGGACTTCCAGACATGTAGCCAAAACTGTCACGTAGTCTTAGAACTGTTCCCGGCCCATACTCGTCTCCTATGCTCATCATGCCACCATGCAAAAATGCAATGATCGTTACCCCGAGGGTAAATACGATTCCTTGAACCAATCTGATTCGACCAGGATTTGTGAGCCATAGCGCGCCGAGCAGCAGACCGGCACTGATACTTGCAATACCACCGAACACAGCGTGCCCGAGGAAAATGAGGCCAAAAGCAATGATGCTGCAGACCATTAAGAGTGGGGCAAAGCCACTTCGTCTTTGCCAGAGCCAAAATAGATAAGCAGCTACTATTGTCAGGGTAATTCCCAATGCAACAGCGTGTTGCTGATAGTGGATTGCTATATCAAAAGGCAATGCGAACAGGTCACCGTCAGCATTTCGCAGGTGTACATTTTGATTCCGGTTGATCGTTATGAGATTACTCAGCCAGCTGGACTCGGGATCGTAACTGTGAACCAGCCAGTCCGGTGGGGGATGTTTTTGGAAGTCCCTGTACACTTCTAATCTGGGCAAATATAACCAGGACAACCCTCCTCCTAGAAACATTGCAAAGCTTCCCCAGATAGTGGCAATTTTGCTCATGCCCATTTCGAGTAACCAGAAAAAGACAATCAGAAACGACAATAACCAAAGCATTGTGCTGACCACGTCGATGCTGACGTTCGAAGAAAATCCAGTCAGCCAATGCACGGTGCCGGATAAAATTGTAAAACCGTAGTGGTATTTTATCGTGATATCTGGAAAGGCATTGTGGCGGGGCGGGAAAACACCCTCGGCAAACTGATTGGGTGCGGTGATATGGATGGAACTGGAGGCGCCTTCGTCCCATCGGTTGCCACTAACTGCTTGAAACCATTGTGGCAATGCCAGGAAAAGTGCAATCAATACAGCCGATAGCAGTAATTTCCTTTTGTCTCGCAGGTGTGAGATTGATAGCGCTTTCCGGTCATTGCAAAGAAGATAAACACACGCTGCAAGATTGAGTGCCAAATGGATTATTGCCGCGTAGGTCGAGTTTTCAAACAATTTGCCAAGCAGATTTACGCTGGTGATATAGCCGACCAGCATAAGACCGAGCGATACGGGTAGCCTGACTAGCGATTGAATGTTGTCTTGATCGATTCTTCCCGCAAGCCACCATGCCGGTATCCATAGGACGATAAAAGCGAGTCCCAGCAGAAACAGTCCAACGGTGAATTCAGTCATCCTTCAACACACCTTGGCGAAATCGTTAAATCAATCCTGACCAAAAGATGTCATTCAGAAGCTATTGATTGTGTGCGCTTATTTGAGATCGCGATGTCATTTGGGGTTTGTTTGAGCGAGTACATAGGACGTCTCTTAACTTCCTCGAAAACCCGGGCCAGGTACTCTCCGATGAGCCCGATGAATGCGAGCTGACATCCTCCAAGCATAATGGTGACACCGATCAGAGAGGCATAACCGGGCACTAGGTCGCCCCGCAATAAGCCGGGTACGACGGTCCAGATCAGGTAAATGAATCCAAATAGCGCCATCGTCAAACCCAGACGTAACGCCAATCTCAAAGGCTGGGCAGAGAAGGAAAACACGGCGTCCATTGATAGCCCGACCATCTTTTTCAGGGAATACTTTGAATGCCCGGCTGCCCTTGCGGCACATTCATAGGGCACAAGCGATCGACTGTAGCCGGTCCAGGAAACCATACCGCGTAAAAATCTGTGTCGTTCCGGCATATCCTGCAGGGAATCACGCACGCGTTTTGATAGCAGGCAAAAGTCGCCAACACCAAGTGGGATATTAACTGGACTCAGGAAATTGAAGATAGTGTAGAAACTATTTGAACTGGCATTTTTGAACCAGGAACTACCTTGTTCGTTAGAACGAACGCCGGACACAATGTCGTAACCTTCCTGCCACTTAGTGACAAACTCCTGTATCAGGTGCGGTGGATGCTGGAGGTCTGCGTCCATCAACACCACTGCATCGCCAGTTGCAAAATCAAGACCGGCGCTCAAAGCCGTCTGGTGTCCGAAATTCCGGGATAGAGAATAAACGCTCACAGTTGAATCTTCCTGAGCGATGTCATTTAACTGAAGCAGCGTGTCGTCGCTGCTGCCATCGTCAACAAAGATGATTTCGAATTCTAGTTGCGATAATCCCTGTAGAGCGAATCTTAGCTCCTTGTAGAAAATGCCAATGACTTCGCTTTCATTGAAACAAGGTGTAACAATCGACAAAAGATTTCTGTCGTCATGCTCGTTAGGGTGCCGCTTGGAGTCCGCCATAACCTGTTCGTGAGCCGCTCATCCTGACCCGCCATTATCATGCTAATATCTGCCTGAATTGTAACAGGTTTTTTCGATCAGCGGCTTAGAGTGGACCTTGAGTTTGTTGAAGAATTGTCGATCTCGTCATTCGATTGCAACCAGGACTGGCCAGGTTGCCGGCTTCTAGGGAGCTTCGCGAACAGTTGGATTCTCAATGCAGACTGAACATTTACCCATGCGAATTACACTGGACTAACACGAATTGCAAACCTTACGAGTTATCGATCCAGATGAGAAAGGCTGGAATGATTTTGTAACTCCACGCGCCAGTTCGGTGACGGAATTATTCGCCTGGAGTCAGATTCTCCAGGAGGTTTATCAAATTGAGTCTCACTTCATAGCCATAGAGGAATCCGGCGACATTGTCGGAACATTGGGTCTATTTGAGATAGACCATCCATTGTTTGGGCATTATTTGACTACCTCTGCCTTTTCCAATGATGGTGGTTTTCATTATGAAAATAGGCAGGTGTCAGATCGACTGGTAACTGAGGCGAAACGTCTGGCGGATGAATTGGAAGTGGATTACCTGTTGATCAGAAATCGCGGACTGGAGCTTGAAGGCTTTGCGGTTGATAAGCACTATCAAACCGCGATTCTGGATCTGAGTGGTGGTGCCGATGTTGTATGGAAAGAAAGGCTAAAAGGTAAAGCGCGAAATCAGGTTCGTCGAGGACTGAAAGAAGGTTTTACCATCCACTCCGGGCATGATCAGATGCAGGATTTCTATCATGTTTTCCATGCTCACATGCGTGATTTAGGTTCGCCTGCTCCAGGGCAGGACTTTTACAAATCAATAATCGATCATCTTGGCGATTACGCACAGTTTATCGTGGTTAGAGATGGGAATGCACTGGTAGCGGGGGCTTTACTGCTTGAAATCAACGGGACTGCTATGAATTATCACACCGTAGCGTTGAGACAGTACAACACGCGCTGCCCGAATTATTTAATTTACTGGGAGATGATAAAGGGCAGCTGTGAACGTGGTAACACCAGGTTCGATATGGGACGCTCCGAAATGGGTAGCCCCAATATTCGTTTTAAGGAAAACTGGGGCACCCGGATTGTGGGGCTAGATTATAACTTTTACCTCCGCGAGCTTGCTGAAATACCTTATGTTGATCCGAGGAATCCCCGGTACAGTCTGCCGATCGCCGTATGGAAGAAACTTCCACTTTTTGTCGCCAGGGCTATAGGACCGCGCCTGATGAGAGGCCTGGCTTAGTGAGAAACGCCATAGTAGTCAACGCTGACGATCTTGGCGTTTCTCGGGGCGCTACGTTAGGGATTGTGCAAGCCCATCTGCAAGGGGTGGTCAGCAGCGCCAGCCTCGCTCCCAGCGGTGCTGATTACCGATATGCCGTAGAAACTGTACTCAGAGGTTGCCCCAATTTGGGGATTGGCCTGCATTTCACCCTGAGTGCCGGTAAGCCGGTTAGCTCGCCATTGGATGTTCCTTTGCTTGTCGACGAAAGGGGTTATTTCAAATGGGAGTTTGTCTCGCTTTTTCGCAGGCTAGGCTGGAGTATGAAGGGTGATTTGTTGGATCAAATCGAAATTGAGCTTGAAGCGCAAATTGGGCAATTACACAAAGACGGAATCCAGCCAGACCACATTGATAGCGAACGACACGTCCACCTTATTCCTGGCATATTTGATCGGGTAAATCTAGCAGCCAAGCGTCATGGTATTCCGTTTGTCCGGGCGGGAAACGATTTTAGCTTGAGGCTGATTCGCCTGGCTCATTTCAGGCCAGCTGTTCTAAGAGGAGGGCTTGTCAAATTCGTGCTTCTCCAGGGATTAACGTGGATAAATCGAAGGAAAAACAAAAACATAAACAGCTGCGATAATTTTGCCAGCTATGTCTTCACCGGGCACCTCGATTTAGTCTTAAGAGATATTCTGGAAAAATCGCCCGATGGTGTCACTGAAATCATGGTTCATCCGGGGGTGCCCGAGGATAGTGAAAATGTGCATCTGGCAAATGCAGGATTGGAGCAATATCTAAAACTCGAAGATCGACGCCGCGAACTTACAGCCTGTCTGCAGGCATGCAAGCTTACCGAAGGTTTGAACATCTGTAGCTTCAGCGATCTGGATGGTCGCAAAAACCAGAGATCGGAATGGTTGAACCGTTAAGTAAAGTACATATAGACACAATTGCTGCGTTACATTACGTAAGCCTCACCGGTCTACTTCGTGACCTCGGGCCTGGAGCAATCAGGGCATTTTATGCCGGTGCTATTGAGAGCGAGTTTACGATTGCGTCAGTATTTTCGGATCGCGAAGTAGTTCAGGGTTTCGTGTTTGGATCTACCAACCCAGCACAGTTAAAGCGGCATGCTTTGAAGAATAACTTTTTCCAGATAATGATCGGCATTTGTTTCGGGGTAGTTAGGAGACCCTCGACGCTTGTCTCGCTGTGGCAAAGCACTAGAGATAATTCAGAGCGGAGTTATGACACTGAGCTATCTGAACTTACCTATCTGGCGGTTGGTGAGGGATATCGTAAGGCGGGAGTTGCGCGGCAACTGGTGCAAGGATTCGGCCAGGCACTTCTCGAACGAGGAGTCTCAGTCTACGAATTGAGCGTTGATGCAGACAATACACAAGCTATCGACTTTTATCATCGCATGGGATTCCTGCAAGTCGGCGAGTATTGGGAGTATGACGTAAAACACGTAAGATTCCGTCTGGAGTTGACCTGAGCCTGTGTCGAAACCTATCCAGATTATCGCTGGCACAATATTCAGCCTGTTTTTGCTGTGGTTGCTTTTTCATGGTAGCGACTGGCAGGTATTGAACAAAACCTTGCACCGAGTTCACCCGGGTTGGTTTGTCCTGTCTCTGGTACTTTCCTTCAGCAGTTTTTTTGCCCGGGTTCAACGATGGACGTACGTCGTTCGTGCTTCAGATCCGGCTTCGTTCCGTCATCTGTTTAGTTCAGTTCAAATCGGCCTCCTGATAAATAGTGTTGTTCCTGCCAGAATTGGCGACGTGGTGAGAGGATATGTGCTGGCCCGATTAATAAATATTCCCTTTACTCGCAGTATTACTCTGGTGGCATTAGATCGAATCAACGACGTCATTGCGTTGGTCGCGTTGTTGTTAGTTACGGTATTGGTTTTTCCTAGCAATCGTGATATCGAATTTCCGGCCAGCACCTTTAGCAACACCGATCCGTTTGTCGTCTCCAGCTCATTAATCCAGCCCGCTGTGTTATTGCTGATACTTTGCCTTGCAGTCGTGATTCTAATGCTGGTTTTCCTTTATTTTCAGCAGCAATTAGTTCTTCGCATATTGGATAAAGTCGCTGGATTCTTATCTAAAAAACTGGCGGATGGGTTGCATGCGATGTTTTTGAATTTTGCCGCCGGCATGCACATTTTTCGCTCTGTAGTTGATATGGCGAAATCTATCCTTTTTTCTCTGCTTACATGGGCACTTGTTGTGCTTTCAATAGCCGCACTGCTCAATGCCTTCCACCTCGATTACCCGTGGTATACACCTTTGTTAATGCTTTCAATGTTGGGGGTTTTCACCAGCGTAACTGTAACTCCAGGATTGTTAGGCCAATATCATATCCCTGTGGTAGCAAGCTTGCTGATGGTGATACCCAGTATGGGATCGGATGAGGCGAAAGCCGTGGCGATAGTTGCCCACCTGGTGGCCCTTATACCGCCCGTAGTGCTGGGTATCTTCTCGTTGTGCAGGGAGCGTTTGCATATAATGGATTTAGTTCCAGGGCAATTGATAAAACCCCGGGATTTGCGTGATTAAGTCGGAAGAGGGTGATGATTTATGAATGCGAGATTAATGTCCTGCCTGGTGCTCGTTACATTTACATTCTTAATCAGTTCATGCAATCAGTCAGATGGCACCACCAAAAAACGAGAAACCCCGAAGCACGACGCGTCAGGGATCAACGCGCAGGTAGTTGAGGCGTTGAAGATCGTGCAATCAAACCAAAGAAGATCGGTCCCAAAGGCTCCCGATGGGCCTGTCCCAAAAACTGAAGCTGAATTTGTAAACCTGAGTCTCCAGCATTATCTTGACGGTGAATGGGAAAAATGTGTCGATGCCAGTGTTGAGGCGCTTAATATAAATCCAAGTTCGGCCCTCGCATACAATAATATCTGTTCTGCCTACATTCAGCTTAAAGACTTTGACCGGGCAATCCTGGCTTGTCACAAAGCACTGGCTCTAAAGCCCGACTTCCCAAGAGCACAAGCGAATTTGAACGCGGCGATAAGCCTGAAGGAAGGCAATTAGAGGTTCAAGCGCCCTAGGTAACGGGTTATTGTCTTTGGCGCAAGGTCGAACAGGCGAGTGCGTTTATGCTCTGGTTATTTGGAGCGTTTGGTTTGCCGATTGGCAGATGCTTAAGCGTGGCGTCGTTGCGCCTGAGCCGGGCAGTCTTCCGGCACCAGCCCAGGTCTTGGCCTGTGTCACGTGGCATGAAAACAGAGCTTTCTAGGCGAGGCGACTTTGGATCCGTCGCGGCGCACGTTCAGGCCGAGATCCTGTAATCCCCCCATTTTTAGCTGAAGTCAGAAGTAGTGTTATGCGGCTTTCGCCAACTTTTGTATCGGGGTAATCCCTCCAATCGCCATGTTAGGCCGTTCATTGTTGTATTCCCTGATCCACCGATCCGTGATTTCACGAACCTCCTTCAGATTTCTGAAGACGTACATATTGAGCACTTCATCGCGATAGCTGGGATTGAACCGCTCGATGAATGAGTTCTGTGTTGGCTTGCCAGGCTGAATGAACTCAAGTTCAACAGCGTGATCTTCGGCCCAGCCGGCCATCACCATCGAGACGAACTCCGGGCCATTGTCCATGCGAACTTTATCCGGATAGCCTCGCCACGCTGCGATTCGTTCCAGCACGCGGATGACTCTTGGGGCAGGCAAATTCAGATCCACCTCGATGGCCAGGGCTTCCCGATTGAAGTCGTCGACCACATTGAAGGTGCGGAATCGGTGGCTGGTGAACACGCTTGTGATTAACCTGTAACCCCAGCGTCTCAGAATCTTGAACAGCTTTGGAAAACCATATGCGGGGTACTTCTCAACGGCCTCGCGCAAGGCATGAATCACTGATGCCTCCGGCCCCATCTTCAAAGAAATCCACCAACCGTGCATACTCTCCTCTCAACGACTAAACCGGTTTAATTCTTTTCATCCTTTCATCCAGTTTCGACAACTTGAAACAATCAACGATATCAGACTCGAATACCCGTCATCTTGAAGCAGCCCTCCGCAACGATGTTCGTCAGCTGGGAGAGATGCTCGGGCATGTTATCGCTGAAGATCGAGGCGCAGATTTTCTGGGGCTGATCGAAGACATTCGTGCACTTGCAAAAGGTGCTAGAAGCGGCGCCGAGTCAGATTGGCAGAAATTGAGCGACTTTTTAGCGCGCATCCCCGCCAGTGACATGGTCGATGTGGCACGCGCGTTCAATCAATTTCTGAACCTGGCCAATATTGCGGAGCAACACCACCTGACACGTCATGATCGGGATCAAGCTGTCACGCTTGATTTGCCAGAAAATCCCGACTTGGCCAAAGCCTTGCTGGATTTGAACATCGAACTGGTGCTCACGGCGCACCCGACAGAAGTACTACGTCGTACGATGATCCAGAAATACGACTCAATTACTGATCTTCTGGTAATTCGGGATCACGAAGGTGAAAACCGGCAGAACGAAGAGGCGTTGACCCGTCTGATTGCGGAAGCCTGGCATACGGACGAAATTCGACAAACGCGACCTGCGCCACAAGATGAAGCGCGCTGGGGTTTTGCCGTTGTCGAAAGTTCGTTGTGGCACGCGTTACCTGAGTTTTTGCGTGAGCTGGATAGTGCGCTGGTAGATCGTGGTTTGAAACCACTGCCCATAGAAGCAGCACCGATACGCATTGCTACATGGATGGGTGGTGACAGGGATGGCAACCCCAATGTCACAGCCGCTGTGACTAACGAGGTGCTAATGTTGGCCAGATGGATGGCGGCTGACCTTTTCCTTCGAGACATCGAGTCGCTGCTGGCATCACTTTCAATGAGGCGTTGTTCAGCTGAAATGCGTGCGCTGGTTGGCGATGTTGATGAACCGTATCGCGCACTGTTAAAGCAGGTGCGGGAGAGACTGGTTCGAACCAGAGCGTGGGCGGCAGAGTTAGATCAAACGCCTATAGACTCGATATATCTCACTGACGAAGAGCTTCTCGAGCCGCTTGCGCTTTGTTATGAATCATTGCTTGAGAGCGGGATGGAGACCATCGCCAATGGCCCGTTGTTGGATACACTGCGAAGAGTGACCGCATTCGGGGTACATCTTGTCAGGTTGGACGTTCGACAGGATTCTGAACGCCATACCAAGGTCTTAGACGAACTCACACGTTATCTCGATATCGAGCGGCAAGGTATGAGCTACGCGGACTGGGAGGAGCCTGTGCGCCAGCAGTTTTTGCTGGCTGAGCTAGAAAACAAACGACCGTTATTTCCTGCTGCCTGGCCGATCAGTGAAGAGAGCGCTGAGGTCTTAGCGACCTGCCGAACGATTGCGGCTGGAAACGCAGCGGGCGTCGCGCAATATGTGATCTCGATGGCGACGTCACCCAGTGATGTGCTGGCTGTCATTCTGCTGCTCAAGGAGTCTGGCCTTAAGCGCGATCTGCCGGTGGTTCCCTTGTTTGAAACGCTATCCGACCTCGAAGGTGCAGCTGAAAGTATTGATGCGCTGTTATCAATTCCCTGGTACCGGGAATACGTGGATAACTACCAACAAGTCATGATTGGGTATTCAGACTCCGCGAAAGATGCAGGGCAGTTTGCTGCGGCGTGGGCACAGTATCAGGCGCAGGAAAAGCTGGTCTCAATCGCAGCCAACCATAAGGTTCGTCTGGTGCTGTTTCACGGTCGCGGCGGTGCCGTGGGCAGGGGTGGTGGTCCGGCTCAGGAGGCGATTCTCTCACAGCCGCCTGATTCAGTAGCTGGCGCTATCCGGGTCACAGAGCAAGGCGAAATGATTCGCTGGAAACTGGGTACGCTTAAGCTTGCTCGACAAAGCTTTCGACGTTATGTCAGTGCGACGCTTGCTGCAACGCTCGAGCCGCCCATAACGCCAACGCAGGAATGGCGAGAACGAATCACATCGATGGCGAAACAATCTGTTGCCGCTTATCGGGCAGTTGTGCGCGAGGATGATCGATTTGTTTCTTTGTTACGCGATCTGACGCCTGAGCAAGAGCTGGGCATTCTTGCGCTGGGCAGTCGACCGGCCCGTCGGAAGGCGACAGCTGGAGTCGAAAGCCTGAGAGCGATTCCATGGGTATTTGCATGGACACAAGTTCGACTGATGCTCCCTGCATGGCTCGGTACTCAGGCAGCGCTCCGGGATGTCGATGCAAACACAGATCATCAACTGAAAGAAATGTTGCGTTGGCCCTTTTACCGCATGCAGGTTGAGATGTTGAAGATGGTGCTTGCCAAAGCGGATACAGTTTTAGCGTCTTACTATGCAAAACGGTTAACTGAAGCTTCTCAGCAAGCAGCTGTTGAAGGATTATGTCGGGAGCTTGAACAGCTTGCTGACGACTTGCTGAGAATGACTGATCAGTCGCAGCTACTGGCCAACAATCCCGAGCTTGCAGAGTCGCTGAATGTTCGAAATACCTATCTGGATCCACTGCACCTGTTGCAAGCAGAACTGCTGGCCAGATGGCGAGGAGAGCACACGGATGATCTGGACTCGGTTGAACGGGCGCTTAAGGTCACCATGGCAGGCATCGCCAGCGGCCTCCGGAATACGGGCTAACCCGGGTAGTTAATTGTAGCGGCCAAGGTTTGGCGCAGCTTAATCCGCCCCGAATTTATATGCGGCAAATGCCAACATGGCCCCAGCAACGACTTCAAAGACAATAAAGGTGGCAGCAAAGTCAGCTCCGTGAACCATCCATGCGAGGGTTCGGAACAAAGCTGCAGTAAGTAGCAAAGCCGCGCTCGCGATCGCGAATGGAGCAGAGCTTTTCCACGCCGCCCATAGTGCGAAACCGGAACAGCAGAAGAAAAACGCGGTGAAGTCGCCGACCTGAGTGCTGCGTCCGAGGCCGTCCATCAAACCCATGCCTAATGAGCTAGCCGCTGCACCTGGATCCAGTATCCAATTAATTGCCGATAGCCCCATAAATAGTCCGACAATAGCGGACAGAATTCTTGCAACCATGATCACCCCCCAATTTCGTCTCTTCAGCATCTCGAGCGTTGTATGCCCGGCTTAGGATCCTATGTTGGAATTCACCCTTTGGGTTGCTAGTTTGATCGTCTGGTTTGGAGAATGCTATGAAAGATTTTACCGGGAAAACAGCCGTCATTACCGGTGCTGGCTCGGGTATGGGCCGCTACCTTGCTGTGCTACTTGCTAAAGGCGGCGCGAACGTCGCAATTTGCGATATCAATGAAGAGACCTTGAACGGCACTGCCGCCATGGTCAGGCAATATAATGTCGCAGTGTCGACCCATATAGTAGATATGGGGGACATGGAACGAATTGAGGCACTGCCCGACGAAGTCTTGTCGCGACATGAGACGGTTGATCTGGTTTTCAACAACGCAGGTGTGACCATGTCGTCGTCGTTTGCGGGAATGTCCGAGCAAGACTGGAACTGGGTCATGAATATCAATCTTAACGGTGTGGTGAAAGCGACTCGAGTGTTTTTGCCTTTGCTGAAAGACCGGCCTGAAGCAGCGGTCATTAACACCTCTTCGATTTTCGGCATGATCGCGGTTGCAGGGCAGTCGGTTTATCACGCAACTAAATTTGCCGTTCGAGGCTTCACGGAAAGTCTGGCCAAAGAGTTTAAGAACTCACCGGTACATGTTCATTGCGTGCATCCCGGGCACATCGGCACCAATATAGTGTCTAACTCACGCTTCAACGACGAAGACGAAGCCACCTTTCTGCGCCAGGATAATGTTGACATTGACGAGCTGGCGGAAATGTTCAGGACTGGAGGCATGCACCCATCGCGTGCCGCTCAGATCATCCTGGACGGTGTAAAGCGCGGGAAGCGACGTATCTTCGTGGGTCTGGATGCAAAATTAATGGACCTGGCGCAACGCATAACGCCGATGCATTACGAGTGGCTGCTGCCCGTTATTAACGCACCTTTGTACCTGCTGCGGAACAAAAAGCCATTAAAAGACCTTCCTGAAGAACCCTGATACAAACGCTAAATTGAACTAGTCGAACTCGCTCACTGCTCGCCATGCTTCATCGATCGCGCAGTCGAGATAGGCTCTTGCGCCCGCGTCTGAGTTCGCAATTCTGATCTGCCCGAACGGTTGGCGAGCAACTTCGTGTGGTGCTTCGCCATCCTCAAATTCTTGATCAGACAATGCATTGGGGTTCCACGCGTATCCGTGCGGCCAACGATTGACAAGTGCACCGGCTGCCGAAATAAACTGCTGGTGGCATTTTCCCGCAAGCCACGTGCCTCCTGCCCCAACTTCAAAGAAATCCACAAACCGTGCATACTTTCATCTCAACGACTAAACCGGTTTAATTCTTCCTATCCTTGACCGTGGAGGGGTTCGAAGCGCCGGCGGTGAACTGGGCGGAATTCCTCGCGTTGTGCACCGAAGCGTGGCCTGGATTAGAAAGCGCTTACGACTCTCAGATTATCGGTCTGTGGCGGTTCGAATCCACAACTAAGGAGGATGCAGGGACTGTGAAAAGCTTGCTCATGACCCGCCGGCCCGACCTCGTGATGTGGGAACGCTCGAAGCTCCCGCAAGGTGTGGAGGAAGCCGAGATGCGCGCAAAGCTGAGCCGGCGCTATGACTTGTGTGACTCAACGCAAGTGCATACCAGCACATTGGTCACGGCTGTCGACACTGTGGATACTGCCCGATGGACATAGCCCTAACCGTTGAGAACGAGCGTTTAGCGGAGCTGCTGACCGCCCTTCGTTTCGAGAACCGGCAGCAAAGTGGGTTGGCGTCCGACCTCGTTCCAGGCGATACGGATGCGGCGTATCGAGTGTCGCGTGAGGTGTCGCTCCGCCTTGGCTGGAACGTCGGTGGGTGGAAAATTGCAGCGTTCAAGCCGGAGATGCAAAGGCGGTTGCGGGCGAACGCGCCGATCTACGGTCCCGTCTACAAGCCGCAGATCCACCTCTCACCGATGCGACTCGAAGGCCGCAGGCTGCTTCACCCTCTCGTCGAGGTCGAACTCGTGGTTCGATTGTCAGCACCCTTGCCTCCCCGGTCGTCTCCCTATCTGCGTAACGATATCGAGGAAGCCGTAGGATCGATCCATCCCGGCCTCGAGATCGCCGAGTGCCGTTTCGCGCACGATGACCGGTTCCCGCCCTTGAATGCGATCCTTGCCGATGGAAGTGGATCGGGAACCCTCGTGCTCGGGGAAGCGATCGTCGGGTGGCGTTCGCACGATTTCAGCGCGGGCCATGCCGCTTTGCGCGTCAATGGCACTCAACGCCGTGAAGGGCGCATCTTCGACGCGGTGGAGCACCCACTCGCGCCCCTCGTTTGGATCGCCAACGAACTGTCTCGAGTCGGGGTCGGACTACCTGCGGGCGTATGCGTCAGCACCGGTAGCCTAACCGGTATGTACCTGGCAAAACCGGGAGACGAGCTCACCGGCGATCTGGGTCCCTTGGGAGAAGTGCACGCGTTCGTAGGGGAATAGCCCCGGTTTTGTCTGGAGCGACCTGCCCGGAAGGTTTGCCGGAACTTTCGTCGGACTACGGATAAAGACCGTTGACCGCGGGCGGTCGTCCCCCACATCCGCCAGTCCCGCGCCTCGCTCCGCTCCGGTGAATCATCATTCACAGCGCACGCCGATTGCCCCATGATGCCTCCCACCCAACTTCAAAGAAATCCACGAACCGTGCATACTTTCATCTCAACGACTAAACCGCTTTAATTCTTCCTCTCCTTTCTGTTCACCTCGTGAGGGCAGTCACGTTGATGCGTTTAACACCACCGGCACACACTGAACTGGTCGCTTACCGGGTACGGCATACGGTGCTGCCGGCCTGGCAGCGTTCGCTACAACTGGATCAGGGAGCAGAGACGTGAACGATATCGTGCGTTTAGCTGAGAAACTGACCACGCTTGCCGAACCCTGGCAGCCAGGTGTGGTCGGCGAGCTGAACGACTATCTGATCAAGCTGGCACGCCTGGAAGGTGAATTCGTCTGGCATGCCCACGCGGAAACCGATGAGCTGTTTCTGTGTTTGAGCGGTGAGTTGGTGATCGAAATGCAACGCGGAGATGTGGCCTTGTCCGCAGGTGATTTATACGTGGTCCCGAAGGGTGTGCGTCATCGCCCGGTGGCCAAACCGTGCGCTGAGGTGTTGCTGATCGAGCCGAGAGGGGTCGTGAACACCGGCGATGCGGTGACCGACCGGACCGCGGAAACTGATCGATGGATATGAGCGATGGAGACCGAGACCATTACCGAGCGTGGCGATCTGATCATCCGGCGCGCGATCCTCTCGGGCGGTGGCGCCGTCAGTATGTATACCGGGAACGAGTGCCAATCCAAAGACCTGGATTTCGTCACATCAAAACGGAGAGATAGACTCGCTGAGGCGCTGGCACCGCTAGGGTTCACGTTGGCAAGCGATCGCAGACGCTTCGAACATTCAAACAAATGAGTCTCCGCAGAACCCGGGGTGATTCAGTTCTTCCTTGTATCTCTTGCGCTTCATCTGTGGACCTCCCTTGGGTCAATTTATCGGGATGAGTCCGAAATACAATGGCTACCTATTTGGCGGAAAGGTCACAATGAAAAGGCTAGCCGCATGCCTGATACGGCTGTATCGGTCAGATGTACTAGTAGCCTGTAGAGAAGATAGAAGCCTGACTGAGCGATTGTGAGAGGTAAATCGCTCAGTCAGAAGCTGGATTAGCAGTTAGACCATCCGGTAGTGGTGTAAATGCAGCCATCTGATGTGCCCCCTACACCCGTCCCGGCTGAATTTGAGTAGTGGTTCCAGCTGCCATCGCTAGTGCGCTCGCCGCTGCCGTATCGTGAATGGTATTGTGTGATACCACCCCCCAGGCATCCGCTGGTGCCGTTAGACAGGTTAGCCCAACAGCCACTTCCGTCAACGACGTATGCGCCAGGCGCGATACGCGAACCGATGCTGTCTTCCAATGCCCGAAGCTGCTGCACAGTGAGTACCTGGCCGTTGATTGCGACTTGGCTCAAGTCGTCGGCAAATAGCGCGGGACTTAAACCCATTACCGCAGCGATCAAGGTCGGGACAATTAGTTCTTTAACAAATTTCATGGGTTTCTCCTCTCTGATACCTATGAGTCACAACGTTGCGCGCAAAGGTTCAAAAATGTACGTCGTCAGAACTTCTGGACAGATTACGGCCTGATTTAAGAAACACTGCAGCTCATCAGGGTCTGTAGTTTCACCTGGTTATCGTAATGCATCTTGCGGCGCATCGCCAAGGTGTTCAGTTTAATCTGTTCACGTCGATCCAGGACCTGCTGTCCGCGCCCATGACCTTAGCCCCAAAAACTAATCCATGAGCAAGATGGGATTTCCCGATAAAGTAGCCCCAAGGGAGGTCCCTGATGCCAGGCGTCTTCGCGCTCTCGCGAAAGTGGCAAATTCTGCAGCGAAGCGACGTGTTGTGCAGCACCGGGTTGAATCTGGTCTGTTGTCTGAACGTCGCGGTTGCAGGCCGATAGAAGTTTCTCGCTCGACAGTGCGCTACAAGGCGCATGGTCCAGATGACAGTGACCTGAGAAGCAGGATGAAGGCACTGGCAGAGAAATACCCCAGGTATAGCTATCCGATGCTGCACACCATGCTGCGTATTGAGGGCCTGGTAAAGAATCCTAAGCGGACCCACAGAATCTACTCGGAAGAAGGCCTACAGGTCAGGACAAAGAAGCGAAAAAAGCTGACGCGACCTTGTGTACCAATGGTGTTACCGACAGTGATTGATAAGCGTTGGTGAACTGATTTAGTCACCTGACCAGCTTGCTGATGGCAGACGGTTCCGAGTCTTGAACATTGTCGACGACTTCATTCGCGAGTGCGTTGGTCAACTGGTAGACACTTCGATCTCGGGTGCCAGGTTGACGAGATTCATGGGTACACCTGGAAGAAACCCGAAGACGATTGTTCGTGACAACGGCCCGGAGCTAACAAGCAAGGCCATGTTCTTGCGCAGCACAGAACGATCGATCAAGCATCAATTCATCCAACCAGGCAAGCCAACTCAGAACGCATTTGTTGAATCCTTCAACGGTAAGTTCAGGAAGTATTGCCTCAATCTTCACTGGTTTCGATCACTCGACGAAGCCAGAGATACGATCAACGAATGGCGAAGAAATTACAACGAAGAGAGGCCGCACAGCTTTCCCGGCAGGCTTTCACAAAAGCAATTTGCAGAGCAAGCGACATGAGAATAGAGTTCAATCTCCCATCTCTGCTGTGGTTCAGTTCTGGCGGTAGGGTCACAAATGCGCCATTGATTATACAAGAAGGAGGAGAACCAAAAATGTCATTCGAAGTGATTTGTACAATCGGTCCAGCGAATCTAAACAGAGAAACGCTAACTAAAATCGACGCGATTGGTCCGTGTATTTACCGCCTTAACGGTGCTCACGTTGGGCCAGACGATGTTAAACAGAATGTAGATGAAATTCGCGGATATATCCCAGGTGCACGCATCATGGTGGATTTACCGGGTAACAAAGTGCGCACCAGCGGTTTGAGCGAGCCTATTCAACTCAAAAGCGGTAAAAAATTTAAACTAGAAAAAAACCAAGTCAATCTAGAAACCTTTTATGAGTATGTAAAACCTGGCGATACAATTTTAGCCAACGACAGCGTGTATACCCTTGAAGTTGTTGGGGTAGAAGGTGAAACCATCGAAATTCTTTCGCATTCTGACGGTCCCTTGCTCACCAACAAAGGTATGCATGTGCATGGTATTCACGCTGACATTCCCTTTTTGTTTCAAAAAGACCAAGACTTAATTAAAGCGTCTGGTGAAGCGGGTGTAGACATCATTTCCCTTAGTTTTGTGCGCGATGCCGCCGATGTGCAAATCGCCATCGACCTAGCTGGCGAATTCGACTATAAACCCGAAATTTTCGCCAAAATCGAAACGCTTTCTGCCACCAAAAACTTAAAAGGTATTTTAGAGCTGGTAAACGTCTGCAACATCGACCGTGGTGATCTATCTACCGACGTACCGTTGGTGGAACTACCGCTTTACCAAGAAGAAGTGATTGAAACCGTGTTAGCTGCCGGCAAAAAAATCTTTTTGGCCACACAGTTTCTTAAAAACATGGAAGTCAACCCAGTTCCCCTTATCAGTGAAGTCATGGACATGCATAAATCCTTGCGCCAGGGTATTTCGGGTATTCAATTATCCGAAGAAACCGCAGTTGGTAAATACCCCGCCGAGTGTGTGCAGTTTTCGTTTGATACATACAACCTGGTGAAGAGCAGGGAATTGGTGCCGGCGTAACCCGTGATCGCCGCACTTGATGAGGCAATCTCAATAAACAGGGAATTCAAATGTCGAGAGGCAGCCGCATCACCATCTGCCCGCTCTGTGGAGGTACGCTACGCATCATTGCAGATATAACCGACCCGACCATCATCCCCAGCCTATGCCGATTGCCCATGATTCCTCCGGCCCAACTTCGAAGAAATCCACGAGCAGTGCATACTGTCTTCTCAACGACTAAATCGTTTAGTTCTTCCTATCCTTGTACCATGTGAGAGGTAGTGCCTCAAAACCCGCGCTTGCTGCATTCCTTTAATTCCCGGGAGAAAAGGCGGTAGACTGGTTCGACACCTGCCACCAGATCGACTATGCCTCATCCACCTTTTAAGGCATACGTTGGCGACGAGCCGTACGTCTTCGTCAGCTATGCCCACAAAGACGCGGAGACCGTCTATCCCGAGCTCATGTGGCTTCATGAACAGGGCCTGCACATCTGGTACGACGAAGGGGTGAGCCCGGGAAGAAGCTGGCGCGAGGAACTGGCCGAAGCCATCCGTGACTGTTCGCTGTTCCTGCTTTTCCTGTCGAGGAACGCGATCGAATCACCGAACTGTCAGAACGAATTGGACTTTGCCGAACAGAATGGCAGCACGCTGCTCGTCGTGCACCTGGAAGAAATCGCCTTGCCGCCGGGGCTCGCATTCGTACTTGGCCGCAAGCAAGCCATTATGAAAAACCGGCTGACGGAAACGCACTACCGCCAGAAACTCATCGAGGCTGTTGGGGAGAGCATCCAGTATCGCATCCGTACGCGTACCGGTCAGACCATCGTCTTTGTCGATATTCGGCGATTCACCCAACTCTGTCATTCGCTGCCCGTGAGGGCGCTTGAAAAGCTGTTGATCCGTTATGACACGCTGTGTCGTCAGGTTGCGCGAGAATACGAGGGCGAAATCTGGCTGATCGAAGGTGACGCCTGCTCGTTCACGTTCAGCAACTTTGCGCAGGCAATTGAAGCGATCCTGTTCCTGACAAAGCGGTGGCACGAGTTCATTGCTGAAAACGAGATAGAGACGGCGCTTGCGATTGGCATGGCCGCTGGCGAGATGATGATATTCCGTTCGTTTATCTTCGGTGATGATATCATCGTTGCCGCGACGGCCGGTGACCTCGCCCGGTTCTATCATCGAGACCAGTTACAGACCAATATCCTGATCGTGGATTCGATTCCGGATGTGGATGCACTCACCACAACGGCGGTAGCTGCTTCGGACTTTTCAGCGGATGTTGCAGCGACCTATCGCGACTACATTGCAGGACATCGGATTGCGGCGCTTAAGATCAACCCGCAAATATGGGAGGCGGATGGGAGTGGGAATCCGTAGGGAAATAGACATCATCGAGCAGGTGCTCTTTTTCGACAGAGCGCACGTACTGGAACTCAGGTGCGGAGGAGCTGAGAAGACACGAGCGGTCGCTCGGGACGGTTTCTCGCTCAATGCGGCCGTGGCATGCCAGGTGCACCAGCGCGACAAGCTCGAAAGGTAATGCAGATATGTAGCACGCCCGCCGCTGGCGCTGGAACGCCTGTCGGTGACCGACGAAGGCAAGCTGCGCTATGCACTCAGGCACCCGTATTCAAACGGCACCCCACACTTTCTTTTCGAGCCACTTGACCTGCTCGCCAGACTCGTACCCGGTCAGCCCAAGGCAGCCTGAGTCACAGCTCGTACCGCGTAATTCGCCGCATAGTGGACCTACCTGTCCGAGTCATACCGAAGTAGCGAAGAACCATCTTAACCGTCTTCTGATACGCCTCGCGGCGCGCTGACTGCGGGTTTTCACGTGTGGCTGATATTTATTGTTAGTAAACTACCATTTAGCATCAGTGATGGACCTGTTCAACTACACAATTACATCGGCGCCGATAGTGCTTGTATTCAGCGCGAAAAAGGCGTAGTTGTATATACAGACACAGTTGTTCTCACAGTGATTCATACCCCTTTGGGAGGCAGGTATGGCTTTTGGAGTAAACGACGGTGCGGTTCAAGCCGACCCAGTTGCCCGCTTGGGCTCCAGTCTGGAAGCTAGCCAGAATCTCTGGCCATTCCTGATTTACGCCCTGTCCGTAGTCGCATTGCTTGCGGTCACATTGATCGTTGCGAGGCTGATCAGCGATCGCACGCGACACACTGACGCAACCGACCTTCCCTTCGAATCGGGCGTCGTGCCGGTGGGCAGCGCTGACCAGACGCGTCTGACCATTGAGTTCTATCTGATCGCAATGTTCTTTGTGATCTTCGATCTGGAAACGATTTTCATCTTCGCCTGGGCGGTTTCATTTTTCGAACTCGGCTGGCGCGGCTACTTCGGGGCCGGGCTCTTCATCGTCATCCTGCTGCTCGCACTGGTTTACGAATGGCGCACCGGGGCGCTGGACTGGGGTGTGCTGCGCAGACAGGGTCGGGGCGCATATGCCACCCGGGGCGACGCGGTGGAGAATATCTGATGCGTTGGGAGCTCATACCGATCGCTCCGGGTGACGAAATGAAGGCGCCCGACGACGCTTACGACGAACAGACCAGTCAGGGTTTTCTGATGGGCAAGCTGGAGGACATGGTGGCCTGGGGCCGCGCCCATTCCATCTGGCCGTTTAATTTCGGCTTATCCTGCTGTTATGTCGAGATGGCGACATCGTTTACTTCGCGCCACGATATCGCGCGTTTCGGTTCCGAAGTAATCCGCGCCACGCCCCGGCAGGCGGACCTCATCGTCATTTCCGGCACGGTTTTCCGCAAGATGGCGCCCGTCCTGCAACACCTTTACGAACAGCTTCTGGAACCCAAGTGGGTTATCTCGATGGGTTCCTGCGCGAACTCGGGCGGTATGTACGACATTTATTCCGTGGTCCAGGGTGTCGACAAGTTTCTCCCTGTCGATGTTTACGTCCCGGGCTGCCCGCCGCGACCGGAAGCGCTGATGCAAGGCCTCCTGCTTCTGCAGCAGACCGTCAAGGATCACCCTCGCCCGCTCGCACGTGTGGTCGGAGAAGCCGACCCGCGTGTGCCAGCGATAAGTCAACGCGATCTCAGAACGCCCGATCGGATGCGGGCAGACGTACTGGCGACTCCAGACAGCGTCGGCGATGCGCCGCTGTCTAAGGATCTGCTGGGTCGCAAAAGGGAAACTTGATGTTCTAGGAACCACGCCCAATGTCTGATGCCGCTATCGAAGCTACCGTACAACTCCCGGAGGTGATCCAACGCCTCCAGGGTCGTTTTGGTGCGTCGATCCAGGCCCAGGAGACGCTGGATACCATCCCGACCGTGTGGGTCGATCGCGCCCAGCTGGTCGACGTCTTGCGCTATCTGAAAACCGATCCCGCCTGCGCGTTCGAGATGCTGTTCGACATTTCGGCCATCGACGAACGTGCGCGCACGCACCGCGCCGGACAGCCCGCCAGCGATTTCACGGTGTTCTACCACCTCATGTCGTTCAGCAGGAACGCCGAAACACGGATCAAAGTAGCGCTCGACGAAAACGATCTGCACGTTCCCACGGCGGTCGGCGTCTGGCCAAACGCCAACTGGTACGAACGGGAAGTGTTCGACATGTTCGGGATCAACTTCACCGGACATCCGAATCTGTTCCGCATTATTACGCCGGCATTGTGGCAAGGTCATCCGTTGCGGAAAGACCATCCCGCCAGGGCGACCGAGCTCGACCCGTTCACCATGACCCCCGAATTTCAGAAAGCTCAGCAGGACAGTCTGCGCTTCGAACCCGAGCGCTGGGGGATGAATCTCGAAGCGAAGCATACGGACTTCATGTTCCTGAACCTGGGACCCAATCACCCCAGTGTCCATGGCGTTTTCCGCATCGCCCTGCAACTCGACGGCGAAATCATCGTCGAAGCCGTTCCCGATATCGGCTACCACCATCGTGGCGCGGAAAAGATGGGTGAGCGGCAATCCTGGCACACCTATATCCCATACACAGACCGGATCGACTACCTGGGCGGGGTGATGAACAACCTGCCCTACGTAATGGCCGTGGAGCAGATGGCGGGTATTCAGGTACCGCCGCGCGCGCAGGTGATTCGCATCATGCTGGCCGAACTCTTCCGCATCTCCAGCCACCTGGTTTTTTACGGCACCTTCGCCCAAGACGTCGGCCAGCTCTCGCCCGTGTTCTTCATGTTCGCCGACCGCGAGCGGCTTTTCAGCATCATCGAGGCCATTACCGGCGGCCGCATGCATCCAGCCTGGTTTCGCATCGGCGGTGTCTGCCAGGACCTGCCCAAGGGCTGGGATACGATGGTGCGGGACTTCATCGACTATATGCCCAAGCGTCTCGATCACTATCAGAAGATGGCGATGGACAACGGCATTCTCAAGCGGCGGTCCGTCGGTATCGGTGCTTATGACACCGCAGAGGCACTGGACTGGGGCATTACCGGACCAAGCCTGCGCGCCACCGGCCTCGAATGGGATCTGCGCAAGATCAGACCGTATGGCGGCTACGATCAGTTCGAATTCGACGTACCCATTGCCCAGAACGGCGACACGTATGACCGCGCCGTAGTACGGGTGGAGGAGATCCGTCAGAGTTTGCGGATCATCCGCCAGTGCCTCGACAACATGCCCGGCGGGCCATACAAGGCAGATCATCCTCGCGCGACGCCACCAGACAAAGCGCACACGATGCACGATATCGAAACGCTCATTCAGCACTTCCTCAACGTCAGCTGGGGGCCTGTCGTACCTGCGGGCGAGGCGACAATGACGGTAGAAGCCACCAAAGGGCTCAACGCCTACTACCTCGTCTCGGATAAGAGCGGGATGTCCTATCGGACGCGCATCCGCACACCGTCGTTTGCGCATCTGCAAATGATCCCGCTCATCAGTCGGGGTTTCATGATTGCGGACCTGATCGCAATCATCGCGAGTATCGATTTTGTTATGGCGGACGTTGACCGATGAGCGAGAGCATGGAACTCATCAACGCCCTCTCGCAGGCAGAAATCGACGCCATCGAAGAGGAAATCTCCCATCTGCCCGACCGTGAATCGGCGGCCATCGAGGCCTTACAGATCATTCAACAGGCGCGCGGGTGGGTATCCGACGAGAGCCTGGCAGCCGCGGCGAGACTGCTCAACATGTCGCCGGCCAGTCTCGACAGCATTGCAACTTTCTACAATCTCATTCATCGGCGACCCGTGGGGCGACATGTCGTCATGATCTGTGACAGCGTGAGCTGTTTCGTCATGGACGGCGAAGGTCTACGCGACCGGGTACAGAGGGAACTGGGTATCGGTCTGGGCGAAACCACTCCTGACGACCGGTTCACGCTGCTGCCGATCGTCTGCCTCGGTGCTTGCGATCGAGCGCCCGTTCTCATGGTCGACGATGAAGTGTTCGGCGTCGGCGAAGTCGACGATCTATCCGCAGTGTTCGGGAGGTTTACATGAGCGAACGTCCCCTCACTGAGCGCGTCGAACGCGTGGGCGGTCACGTTGATCTGGCGGCCTACACCGATGCTGGTGGATATGCGGCGGCACGCCGGGCGGTAACGGAGATGACACCAGACGCGGTTCGCCAACTCGTAACCGAGGCGAACCTCCGCGGCCGTGGCGGTGCCGGTTTCCCTACGGGCGTCAAGTGGGGATTTGTACCCAGCGCCGGCGACCGGACCCCAGGGCATACATACCTCGTATGTAATGCCGATGAGATGGAGCCCGGTACGTTCAAAGATCGCTATCTCCTCGAAAAAGATCCACATCTGCTCGTGGAAGGCATGATCATCGGCGCCTACGCCATCGGCGCCGATAAGGCGTACGTCTTCATGCGGGGCGAGTATCACGACGCCTTCCGCGCGCTCGATGCGGCGATCAAGGCGGCCGCACAGGCGGGATACCTCGGCGCGTCGGTGTTCGGCTCCGGCTTCGCTCTGGATCTGTCCATTCACCGGTCCGGCGGTCGCTACATCTGCGGCGAAGAAACGGCGCTGCTCAATGCTTTGGAAGGCAAACGGGCGCAACCGAGGACGAAGCCGCCGTTCCCGCCCGCGAGCGGCGCCTGGGGACGGCCTACCATCGTCAACAACGTCGAGACCCTGTGCAACGTTCCCGGCATCGTGCGTCACGGCGGCGAATGGTTTCAGGATCTCGGGATCGGGGAGGATGCAGGCACCAAACTTTTCGGCGTATCCGGTCGTGTGAACAACCCGGGGCTCTGGGAACTGCCGATAGGCACGACCATCCGGGAGATCATCGAGGTCCACGCGGGTGGCATGCAGGATGGTTACAAGCTGCGCGGGATTCTGCCCGGTGGCGCGTCGACGGATTTTCTGACCGACGATCACCTGGACCTCGCAATGGACTACGGCACCATCGCTCAGGCCGGTAGCCGTATGGGCACCGGTACGATGATCCTGATGGACGACTCCGTCTGCCCGGTTGCCATGTCCGCAAACCTGCAGCATTTCTTTGCCCAGGAATCCTGCGGCTTCTGCACACCCTGCCGCGAAGGTCTGCCCTGGGTGGAAGAACTGCTGAAAGATATCGAAGCCGGGCGCGGACAACCGGGAGATCTGGAACTGCTTGACAAGAATGCCGCCTACATCGGCGCGCCGGGCAATACCTTCTGCCTGCACGCCACGGGGGCAATCGAACCGCTGTCCAGCGCGCTCAAGTATTTCCGCGAAGATTTCGAAGCGCACATCCGCGAGGGTGCCTGCCCCTGGAATCACGAGCATAGGGGGGCCGCCTGATGCCGCGTATCACCGTCGACGGGCAGGAATACGAAGTCAACGAAGGCGATAACCTGCTGCAGGCCTGTCTGTCACATGGCCTCGACCTGCCGTATTTCTGCTGGCACCCGGCCATGGACTCGGTCGGCGCTTGTCGCCAGTGCGCGGTCGTGCAGTACGCCGACGAGAACGACGAACGGGGGCGACTCACCATGGCCTGCATGACACCGGTGCAGGATGGCGCGCGGATCGCAATCGGCGCCGATCACGCCGTGGACTTCCGCGCATCCGTGATTGAGTGGCTGATGGAAAATCATCCCCACGACTGTCCCGTCTGCGAAGAAGGCGGCGAATGTCATCTGCAGGATATGACTGTCATGACCGGGCACACGTCGCGTGTCTACCGGGGCAACAAGCGGACGTTCGAAAACCAGTACCTCGGACCGCTCATCAACCATGAAATGAACCGGTGCATTACCTGTTATCGCTGCGTGCGGTTTTACAGAGACTATGCGGGCGGCGAGGATCTCGCCGCGTTCGGTTCCCGCGCCCGGATGTATTTTGGGCGCGCCGAGCCCGGCGTGCTGGAAAGCGAGTTCAGCGGCAACCTCGTCGAAGTCTGCCCGACGGGTGTTTTCACCGATAAGCCGTTCAGCAGCATGTATACGCGCAAGTGGGATCTGCAATCCGCACCCTCCGTCTGCACAGGATGCGCGGTAGGTTGCAACCTGCACGCCAGCGAACGTTATGGTGTATTGAAGCGCGTCCACAACCGCTACCACCCCGACATCAATCGTTACTTCATCTGCGACCGGGGAAGATTCGGGGCGGCCTATACGAACAGCGAGAGCCGTATGCGCTTTACTGGCGCGGGTCAGGGTGAAGGCCTTTTCCGTCAGATCCCCCCCGCCGATGCAACCACGCAAGCCGCAGAGTTGCTGGCCCAGGGGACGGTTGTGGGAATCGGCTCTCCCAGAATGTCCATGGAAGACAACTTTGCTCTGCGAGCGCTGGTCGGAGAGAACAATTTCTCGCCTGGCATCGGTACTCATGAATCGGCCTGCCTGGATGCTGCGGCAGCAGCCGGGCGCAGCCCGCCCAGTCTGGTAGACGTAGAGGCGGCCGACGCGGTTCTAGTGCTCGGCGAAGATCTCCTCAACACGGCGCCGCGCGTTGCTCTTGCATTGCGCCAGGCAACGCGCAATCTGTCCTATGAAATGGCCGCGGAGGCGGCGATTCCGGCCTGGCAGGAAGCGGGTGTGCAGGGTCACGCGCAACACGCCAGCAATCCGTTCTACAGCGCCACAATCGCACCCACCCGCCTGGACGATCTGGCGACGGCCACAACCTGCGGTGCACCTGAAGACCTCGTTCGACTCGCGAATGAACTCGCCGGCGCGCTGGGCGGCACGGCGACTGACAACAGCTTCGTCGCGAAATGTGCCGAAGCGTTGGGTAGCGCCAAACAACCGCTGATCGTAACGGGTACAAGCTGCGCTTCGCCCGCATTGATTAATGCCGCGGCACGCGTTGCCTCTGCGCTCGACCAGGATGCACAAGCCTGTGCATTCCTCGTTTGTGGCGCCGAGGCAAATACGTTTGGTGCGCATCGCCTGGGCGGCATGCCCCTGGAAGATGCACTCGACCGTGCGGCCGAAGGTCTGGTGCATACCCTGGTCATTGCCGGTAACGACCTGTACCGACGCGCGCCGGAAGCAAAAGTCAGCGCAGCCCTGAACTGCGAAGCGAGGATTCTGGTGCTGGATGCGCTGGACAACGCTACCGCAAACGCTGCCGATCTCGTATTTCCCGCGGCGACCGCGTTTGAATCCACGGGCACGCTGGTCAACTATGAAGGCCGGGCTCAACGTTTTTATCAGGTCTTCCAACCGGCCGACGACATCCGACCGCTCTGGTCCTGGGTCGAGGAAATCGCGAGCGCGGGCGCGCGCAGCGATTGCCGGTGGCAAAGCGCCGATCAAGTTCTCCAAGAACTCACCTCGCTTGCCGACTTCGCCAGCCTGAGGGATTTCGCACCCCATGAGACCCGCACCGGTCGTCCCGTGCCGCGCCAGTCGCACCGTTACAGCGGACGTACAGCTATGAACGCGGGCAAGAGCGTGCACGAGCCCAAGACTCCGATCGACACCCAAACGCCCTTCTCCTACTCGATGGAGGGCGCGAACTTAACGGAACAGACCCGCGCAATGCCTTATACCTGGTCGCCAGGGTGGAACTCGAATCAGTCGATCTTCAAGTTCCAGGAGGAGATCGGCGGTGTACTGGCCAACGGCGATCAGGGCGTCGTGCTGCCGTGGATTGCGCGTCCCGAAACACCCACGCCCACGACTGACCAGCCCCGGTCCGCGGCGCCCGATTTCCGGCTGCTCCCGCGCCCGCAACTTTTCGGCAGCGAAGAGCTGTCCGCGCATGCACCGGCGATACAGAACCGCGCACCGCATCCGCTGGTCACATTGAACCCGCAGGATGCAAGTCAGCTTGGCGTCACCGCGGGCGACGGCGTAAGAATGGGCGCACACACCCTCGAGGTTGAGATCAGCGAAACCATTGGGCCAGGCCTCGCAGCCGTTTCAGTGGGTATGCGCGAGGCGCCCGCGTATCTGCCCGACACCCCGGTTACGCTCAGTCGTGATCCGGATTTCGTAAAACCCCCAACCATCATTGCGCGAGGCTGACCGCATGGCGATCGAATTTCTCATGATCGCGCCCGTACTGCTCGGCTCCATGGTCGCCGCGGTACTGCTGGTGTGGTGGGAAAGACGCCTGCTCGGCTTCTGGCAGGACCGGCTCGGTCCGAACCGCCTGGGGCCCTTCGGCATCATGCAGATCTTCGCGGACATGCTGAAACTCTTCACAAAAGACGACTGGATTCCGCCTTTCGCCGACCGCGTCGTTTTTGTGCTGGCCCCACTGGCGATCGTGGCGGGCATGCTGATGGGTTTTGCCGTCGTTCCGTTCGGGCCAGAGCTCTACATCATCGACCTGAACATCGGGCTCCTGTTTTTCCTGGCGATGACCTCCCTGGCGGTCTACGGCGTCCTGCTCTCAGGATTCGCCAGCAACAACAAGTATTCGCTGCTGGGTGGGCTGCGCAGCGCGGCGCAGATGGTGACCTACGAAGTCTTCATGGGGCTGTCCCTGATGGGTGTTGTAATTCAGACGGGTTCGTTCAACTTAAACGAGATCGTCGATGCGCAGCGCGACGTCTGGTACGCCGTGCCACAGGTACTGGGGCTCATCATTTTCCTCATCGCAGGGGTCGCGGAAGCCCACCGCCTGCCATTCGATCTGCCCGAGGCGGAACACGAACTGACGGCCGGTTTCCACACAGAATACGGTGGCATGAAGTTCGCGCTGATCATGGTTGGCGAGTACCTGTCCGTGATTCTCACCTCCGCGATGGTGGTCACGCTTTTCCTTGGCGGATGGCTGGGTCCAGCCTTTCTGCCGCCGATCGTCTGGTTTTCCCTGAAAACCTTTTTCGTCATCTGCTTTTTCGTTCTGCTGCGCGCGGCCATTCCGCGTCCGCGCTACGACCAGCTCATGTCGATGGGCTGGAAGATCCTGTTGCCTTTGACTCTGTTCAACATCCTCGTTACCGGGGCAGTCGTGCTGTGGATGGAGACTTGAGATGCTGAGTCAGCTGCAAACCCTGTGGACCATCCTGAAGCATACCTTTTCGCGCAATGAGACCGTGCAGTATCCCGAAGAGATGCCGTATCTCGCACCGCGGTACCGGGGCCGCATTGTGCTGACTCGCGACCCGAGCGGGGAGGAACGCTGTGTGGCGTGCAATCTGTGCGCAGTGGCTTGTCCAGCGGACTGTATCGCCCTGCAGAAAACCGAAGGCGAAGACGGGCGCTGGTATCCCGAGTTTTTTCGCATCAACTTTTCGCGTTGCATCATGTGCGGGATGTGTGAAGAGGCCTGTCCAACCTACGCCATTCAGCTCACTCCGGATTTCGAGCTGTGCGAATACGACCGCCAGAACATGGTTTACGAGAAGGAGCACCTCCTGATCAAGGGCCCCGGCAAATACCCCGACTACAGCTTCTGGGAAGTAGCGGGGAAAACGATTGGAGGAAAAGGTAAAGGCGAAGCCGAGCGGGAATCACCCCCGGTGGATGTGCACAGTCTCTTACCCTGAGGCTGGCCCGACGGAAAACAGTTATGTGCGACAACGACAACCATAACAACGACGACAACGATAAAGGCACGCGGGTATGGAACTCACCCTTTTCTACGTAGCCGGCGCCGTGTCACTGGTCAGCACGATCATCGTCGTGACGCGGACCAATGCATCCCATGCGCTGATTTATCTCATCGTATCGCTGCTCGCGATCGCCGTAATTTTTTATCTGCTCGGCGCCCCTTTCGCGGCAGCGCTGGAAGTCGTCATCTACGCCGGCGCCATCATGGTGCTCTTCCTCTTCGTCGTCATGATGCTGAACCTCGGCCAGAGTTCGGTGGACCGGGAGCGCGGCTGGCTCGATCCTTACGCCTGGATCGGTCCAGGCATTCTGACGTTCATTCTTCTCCTGGAGATGGGATATCTCCTGCTGGGCACGGGCGTCGCCACATCCGGGACACCCGTGCCGCCAAAGGCAGTCGGCATTGCGCTGTACGGCCCTTACCTGCTGGCAGTGGAACTCGCGTCGGTGCTGCTCCTGGCGGCGCTCGTTGGCGCCTATCACCTGGGGCGCCGATATCTGCGGGCACGGCGTGAGGAGGCTGGCTCATGACTGGTGTTGCGGTTCCCCTCGATCACGTGCTCATTCTCGCCGCGACCCTGTTTGTCATCGGCTTCACCGGGGTTCTGGTGCGCCGCAACGTCATTTTCATGCTCATGTCCCTGGAGATCATGCTGAACGCCTGCGGCCTCGCGTTCGTCGCGGCAGGGACGCGCTGGGCGGAAGCCGACGGTCAGGTCATGTACATGCTGGTGCTTTCTATCGCGGCGGCCGAAGCCGCGCTCGCGCTGGGGCTGATCCTGCAGATGGAACGCAGACACCGAAGCCTCGACATCGATACCTTGAGTGAGTTGAAGGGATGAGCGGTTCGTTGCCACTTCTAGGATGGATTCCGGTACTGCCGCTACTGGGCTTTCTCATCCTCCTCGTCACCGAAGGCCGCCTGCCCCGCATGGCCGTCGCAATCATCGGCGCGGGTTCGGTTGGTGGCGCGGCGCTCCTCACTGCACTCGTCGGCCAAAGCTTCATCGGCGGCGGACATGAGGTGTACACCCACACCTGGTGGCTGTGGATGAACGTCGGCGGATTCGATCCGGCGATCCGCCTGTACCTGGACGGGTTGTCGCTGGTCATGACCGGTGTCATCACAGGAGTCGGTTTCCTGATCCACCTGTACGCAACCGGCTATATGGCGGACGAGGAAGATTACAGCCGCTTTTTCGCCTACATGAATCTCTTCGTCTTTGCCATGCTGATGCTGGTGCTGGGAGATAACCTGCTGGTCCTCTACCTGGGTTGGGAAGGCGTGGGCTTGTGCAGCTATCTGCTGATCGGTTACTTCCACGACGATCCGGCCAACGGCTACGCGGCCCGCAAAGCCTTCGTCGTGACCCGGGTTGGTGACACCGCGATGGCATTCGGGCTCTTTCTGCTCTTCCGGGAACTCGGCACAATCGAGATCCAGCCTGTTCTCGAAGGGGCGCGCACAACCTGGCCCGACGGCAGCTCGATCAACACGCTGATTGCACTCCTCCTGTTAGGCGGCGCGGTCGGCAAATCAGCCCAGGTCCCCCTGCAGACCTGGCTGCCTGACGCCATGGCCGGACCCACGCCCGTCAGTGCATTGATCCATGCCGCTACCATGGTGACGGCGGGCGTTTATCTCATCGCCCGCACCCACGACCTGTATCTCCTGTCAGACACCGCCCAGCTGGCTGTCGCCTGGGTGGGGTTGATCACGCTCTTCATCGCGGCAATGAGCGCCATCGCGCAACGCGACCTGAAACGGATTCTCGCGTATTCAACCATGAGCCAGATCGGTTATATGTTCTTCGCGCTGGGGGTCGGCGCATGGTCCGCCGCGATCTTTCATCTCATGACCCACGCGTTCTTCAAGGCCCTGCTCTTCCTCGCCGCAGGCTCGGTGATTCTGGCGCTGCACCACGAACAGGACATCTTCAAAATGGGTGGGCTGCGCCGCAAACTCCCGGTGCCCTTCTTCTGCATGCTCATCGGCGCCGCCGCGCTGGCCGCCCTGCCGCTGACCTCCGGGTTTTACAGCAAAGACGTCATTCTGCTGACGGCATTCGACGCGGGTCCCCTGGGGCCGCTCTTCTGGATCGTGGCGTCGATCGCGGCCCTCATGACTGCGATCTACAGCACACGAATGATCTGTATCGTCTTCTTCGGAGATCTCAAGAAAGAGCCTCACGACCACTCGGGATGGAATATGACGGTGCCTCTCATGCTGCTCGCCGCACTTGCCCTGGGAGGTGGTTGGTTCGGGCTCTCCGCCGTCGCCGACGTACTTCCTGATGGCGGGCTGGACGGTGCGGAACACGCGACCTGGCTCGCACTCGTTACTGCCGCCGTCCCCATCGCAGGCGTGCTGATCGGGTATTTCATCTATGGCAGGGGTTCCATCGGTCAACCGCGCAGGCTCGATGAGTCGGCCAGCGGGGAGTTCCTCCAGGCCGGATGGGGATTCGATACGCTTTACGATGCGCTGATCGTCCGTCCGTTTGTCCGGTTGGCGCAAGCGATGCGCAACGAACCCGTGGATCGCTTCTATGACCTCGTCGTTGCGTTCGCGCAACTCTGTCACAGGTGGGTCGCAAACACCCAGACCGGGCGTCTGCGCTGGTATGCGGCCAACATGGGTATCGGGCTGGCCCTCGTGCTCGGGCTAGCAGGGTTACTCTTGTGAATCTCCTGGCACTCATCCTCTTGTTGCTCCTCGGCGGTATCGCGGCCGGGGTGAGCAGCCGATGGAACAAGGATGCGCCGAGGTGGGTTTCGCTGGCAGTACTGATCGCCGCCACGCTCTGGCTCGCAAGCGTATGGCTGCAGGCCGAACCCGGCGGGCTCTACGCCGTGACGCGATTACCATGGATTCCGGCATTTGGGATCAGCGTGTATCTGGAGATGGACGGGCTGAGCATCATGCTGGTGGGCTTGACCCTCGTGCTCGGTATCGTCGCGGTGGTTTCTTCCTGGTCAGAGGTTGATCACCGCCACGGCTTCTTCCAGTTCAATGTCATGTGGACACTGGCGGGCGTGGTTGGCGTGTTCACCGCCCTCGACCTCTTCCTCTTCTTCGTATTCTGGGAAGTGATGCTGGTGCCCATGTATCTCCTGATCGCAATCTGGGGTCACGAGGCACGCGCCCACGCCGCGATGAAGTTCTTCCTCTTCACCCAGATCAGCGGGCTGCTGATGCTGTTGGCCATTCTGAGTCTGGTCTATCTGCACTACGCCACCAGCGGGACACTCAGCTTCGACTACAAGGAACTCCTGACAGCAGACGTTGCCGGGCCCTTCGGGTTCTGGCTGATGCTTGGCTTTTTCATTGCCTTCGTGGTGAAGTTGCCGGGCGTGCCGTTCCACACCTGGCTGCCCGATGCACACACTCAGGCGCCTACCGCGGGCAGCGTAATTCTTGCCGGGATTCTTCTGAAAACCGGGGCTTATGGCCTCATCCGCTTCGTCGTCCCGTTGTTTCCCGAAGCCGCCATGGATTTCAGCTGGCCAGCCATGGTGTTGGGCGCGGCGAGTGTCGTGTACGGCGGTTATCTCGCATTCAGTCAGAACGACTTCAAACGCCTTGTCGCCTACAGCAGCGTCAGCCATATGGGATTCGTACTGCTGGGGGTCTTCGCGGCCAATCAGGTTGCACTGCAGGGGGCGGTAATGCAGATGATCGCACACGGATTTTCAACTGCGGCCCTCTTCATGATGGCGGGGGCGCTGCAACAGCGCCTGCATACACGGGACATGCGGAAGATGGGTGGTCTGTGGATGCGGGCGCCACGTATGGGCGCCTTAACCCTGTTTTTTGTCGTCGCCTCGCTCGGCATGCCTGGTCTCGGTAATTTTGTCGGCGAATTTCTCGTGCTGCTGGGCGCGTTCCAGGTGGATATACCGGTCACGGTGGTCGCCGCCCTCGGGATTGTCGTCGCGGCCGTGTATGGCCTTATCCTCATGCAACGCTCTTTTCAAGGCACACCCGCCGAAGACGCGAGCCCAATGGCAGATTTCGGTATGCGCGAGATGAGCGTCATGATTCTCCTGATGGTGGCGCTCGTCCTGCTCGGCGTTTATCCACAACCGGTGTTTGATCTCGCCGCACCCGCCGTTGAAGTGCTCGTGGGGCTGGCGTCATGAGCGCGCAGGACGCCTGGAGCATCCTACCTCTACTGGTCCTCGGCAGCGGCCTCATGTTGCTGCTCCTCGTGGTGGCATTTTTCCGGGGTCACTTCGCGGCCATGGTGACATCGACGCTGTCTCTCGTCGCCGCGCTGGTGGCTGCCTTCCTGGTTGCAGACGCACCACCACGAGTCGTGTTGCATCTCCTGCAGATCGACGGCTACACCGCGTTTTTCAATATTCTCTTCCTGCTCGGCGGCGCCATAACCTGCGTCCTTGCCTACCGCTACCTCGAGGGACGCCGGGGCGAACTGGAAGAGTTTTACATTCTGACCGTGATCGCGACGATCGGTGCCATGATCATGGGTGCCGCAACCCACTTCGCGACGTTCGTACTCGGACTGGAGATCCTGTCGATTTCGCTTTACGCCATGGTGGCGTATCCGGAAGAAAAGCATCCGCCGGTGGAGGCCGCACTCAAATATCTCGTCCTCTCCGCCGTGGCGTCCACCACCATGCTGTTCGGCATGGCACTGATCTACAACGCAACCGGCGTGATGACTTTCGACAATCTTGCCACGCCCGAGAATGCACGCCTCGAGGTGCATCTCCGCGTCGGCCAGGCCCTCCTGTTCACCGGCATCGCGTTCAAACTCTCTCTGGTCCCGTTCCACATGTGGACGCCGGACGTGTACCAGGGCGCACCCGCGCCTGTTACCGGATTCATTGCAACTGTTTCGAAGGCGGCCGTCTTCGCGCTGCTCTTACGCCTGGCGGTTACTGGCGATGCCCTATCAGGGCCCGTTGTCATTTATGCACTTACGGCATTGGCGCTTCTATCCATGATCATCGGCAATGTCCTCGCGCTCATGCAGGACAATCTCAAACGGTTACTCGCATATTCGTCGATCGCCCACATGGGGTATCTGCTGATCGCCCTGATCGCCGTCGCCGAACTCACCGACGTTGAATTTGTTCTCGCGAGCGCCCTCATCTATCTCGGGGCGTACACACTCATGACGCTCGCGGCGTTCGGCGTCGTCAGCGTGCTGTCCAGCGCGGAAGCCGGGGACGACGCCCAGCAAAGCGACGAGTATCGCGGTCTTTTCTGGCGCCGGCCGGCGCTCGCGACCAGCCTGACGACGGCCCTGTTGGCGCTTATGGGTATGCCGCTCACGGCAGGGTTCATCGGCAAGTTTTACCTGATCGCGGTCGGCGTGCAGGGCAGCATGTGGGTCCTGCTCTGGGCACTCATCATCGGCTCTGCGGTCAGCGTCTACTATTACGTAAAGGTGATATATGCGATGACGCTTGACGAAGCGCCCGCTCCGTACCCGCACCCGGAGCGTACTACCGCGGGCGTGGCGGTGGTCGCCGCCCTCGGCGTCGCGGTTGTAGCGGTAGGCGTTTACCCATCGCCTCTTATCGAAGTCGTCACCGCATGGTTATCTGGATTCGGGCACTGATGTATTTCCTCAGCCCCGGAACGCGAGGCAGGGATGCCTAAATATTGACCTAAGCTTAAGGAGGTACGGTCATGAAACACTCAGTAGATGTTAACGACTACATGGTCAAGAGACCGGTGCTGGTGCACCCCGATACCGACCTTTTCGAAGCCATCCACCGTATCCTGAGATACAAAATCTCCGGGATCACCGTAGTGGACGAGCGAAATCACCCGGTGGGCATGCTCTCCGAACTCGACTGCTTGCGGGCAATCCTTTCGGGCACCTACTATGGTGAAGAGATCGGCACAATCCTGGTCAAGGATCACATGGGGAAGGACGTCGAATGCGTCCACAGTCACGCAGACGTCATCGACGTCGCTCAATCCATGATCGACCACAAACACCGCCGCCGGCCGGTCGTAAACGATCAAAATGTGGTTGTAGGCCAGCTCACGTGCCGCAATATCCTCAAGTGCATCAAGGACTTCGACGTACCCAAGCGGTGGTTCGAGGGCCGTTGAGCCACCGCCGGTGTTCCGGCGGGTGAACTGAGCATCTGGCCCGGTAGCGCCTGCCTGTACGGTGCCGTTCGGCATTGCCCGGACGGCGCCGGCCGACTGCGAGCGAAGCTCTTTTGAACCCTGTAGCCCGTCAGTACTAGATGGACACTTGGCTCTGATTGAATAAGAGATACTTTTATCTCATCGTTAACCCAATGAGGATTGATGATGACGAAACAAAACACAACGCTGAAGAAAAAATCGGTATTGTGCTGGAAGGCCTGCGCGGTGAAGAAAGCATCGCGTAGCCGTGCCGCTCGCGAAACCACGTCCGATGAAGTCAAACAACTGCGATTCGAATCTGCGGCTTTGAAGGAAGCCCTGGCTGAAGCGTTTTGAGGAAGGTGATATCGATGGCCTCGAAGACCGTAAGGCTGTGCCCAAATCGGTCTGGAACAAGCTGCCTCAGACTGAATACGATGCGGTGGTCGAACTCGCCCTGGAAAAACCAGATCCTGTTTGAAAACTACTACCTGCCAGGACAACTGGAGGCTCGCATCGGTCACGGCGAATCAGTACTGGCGACGTGCAACCCACAAACGTCATGCCTTCTTGAAGCAGTCGTTCGTACTCGTACCTGATGTCCTTCACCTCCAGGACAAAGTGCGGATAGCCGAGATCTGGCGGATCTGCACGGAAGCCGCGTGGTTCAGGCTTGTCGTATTGCCATAGTTCGACATGTGCATTGCCACCCCGCAGCATGTCCATTTGCGCCGATGGTTCCTTGATGCCAATCGCAGCTTCGACCACAGGCATGCTCCCCGAATAAGAGCTCCTCTGGACTTCCTTGATCCCAAGCCCATCCAAGTAGAAAGATAGCGCGGCTTCCAGATCAGGTACGCCGACAGCAACATGATGAATGCCCTCGATCACAATCGCTTCCGCTATTGCTCATTTGCACTAAGGATAGGCTTTGCTGTCAGCAAGAAAAAGGCCAGCGTGTGCTGGCCTCTTGTCCGTGCAATGTCAATAACTAGAACTTGTAGCGGACTTCAAGCCCAGCTAGACGTGGATCGGTCGGCGCTCCTGTCCGTCGGTAGAGCGACCCTTCAGTTGCACCATATTGCTCAATCTGGCGCCAGCCTATGTCGTTGAATACATTGTTCACGAACGCCGCAACCATGATGGAATCGTCGCTGTTGTGCCACGTTGCGCGAAGGTCGAATCGATCGTAACTCGGCGCGGATTGGTCTTTCTGTTCAAAGACAGAGAAGTAGACTCGATCAATCCACGAATAGTTGGCTAAGAACTCTATCCGGCCATTGTCACCCAGTGGCAACGAATACATTCCCCACGCGCCGCCCTTGTTCTCAGGGACACGAAGCATCTGATTACCCTTGATGTTGATAAAGTTATCAGCCGCACTGAAGAGACTTGCCGGTCGCTGTGGATTATTTGGATCGATCACAAAATAGTCTGAGGTGTACTCCGTGCTCGTGTGACTAAAGTGTGCACCCAGGGTGATGTTGTCAGTCGCGAGCCAAGTGAAGTCAAAGTCGAGGCCAAACATTTCAGCCTCCGGGACAGCAACGACATTGGTCGTGTAACCTCCTGAGAACGCCAAGCCGTTGGCGAAGGTGTGCACGTTTTCATAGTCATAGAGGTAAGCAGCCGCGTTCAACTGAAATTGACCGTCGGCAAATGTGCCCTTGTAACCCAGCTCGTAGGCGATCAGTTCTTCCGCGTCGAAAACGGAGTTACTGGAGAAGAAAACGAGGTTGAAGCCGCCAGAGCGCAGGCCCTTGGTTGCTGAAAGATAAATGAGATCATCCTCCGTGGGTGTGTAGTCAAGATTGATACGCCACGTTACATCCTCGGTTGCCTCATAGAGTTCGCGATACAGTGAGGTACTTGCAGGGATGCCACCGACCAAAAGTCGGTTTGGATCGAGGATCTCACCCGTTGTACCGTCGAGATAACCTAAGGCGGCATTGATTCCCGCGAGATCCGAGGTGCAGGTTGTTTCGGCTGCGCAGCCGTTACCTCCAGCGCCGAAGCCTAGTGGAATAATGTCGGCTTCACTGTAATAAAACACGGTTTCATAACCATTCAGTTGGTCACGTGCCCAACGTAAACCCATGGTCAGCGCCCAAGTTTCGTTAAAGGTGTAGACCGCTTGACCGAAAGCGGCGAAAGCGTAGCGTTCGGAACGGGTGGTGTACTCGAGGTCAGTGCCGTGGGTTTGCGGACCGTGCATGATGCGATCGCCGTCATCGCCCGCCCAACTACCGAAACAGAAGACGTCCAGTTGGTCGCCGGCACCAATTGCGGCACCCGTAAAACAGGTGCCCGGTAAACCCGCACCCGATTCCATTGCCCTATGTGCCGCTCTTGCTGTGAACAGGTCCGCCTTAGGGCCGAGAATCGCCTCACCCGGTGCACCAAAAATGGCTTCGTACGGAAAATCCTGTGCATACCTAGAACCACATTCCCGACCTTTGTAGCAGTTGTGATCGTAGAAATCGCCGCGTTGTGAAATCTTGGCGTCGTAGTAGAAGATCCCCGCAGTGATGGACACGTCATCAGTCGGGTCGATGAAAAACTGCACCTCGTGGGATACGTACTCAGTTTCCTGGATCACATAGAAAGTGCGGTCTACGATTGTGCTGCTGGTTAAATCGACGTCGCTGCTGCGGTCGTAAAAGTAGTCCGTATAGCCAAAGATATACTTCAGTGCGAAACGATCGTTGATTTGCCATAGCACGTCCATGGAAACGGCCTGCTGGTCGAAGTACTCATCCTGTTGACCGTTGGTGTCGGTCTTCAAATCATCGCCGTCAATACCGTCCAGGCCGATCAGTCGTTGCCGCGATGTATCAGCGCCATAAGCGAGGTTGGGGTGGTCCGTTGTGGTTTGCGTCTGTTTGTCCACGCCGGATGTAATGCGTTGGCCAATAACCGTGTCGCCGGTGGTGGGGTTGATAAAACTGGTCGTTGGCACACCCGCCACCATGCAACCGGTGCCACCAATCACTCCGGTGGTCGCGATTGGTGCGGTTCTTGTGAACATGTCTGGACAGACGTTACCTGGATCGACTGCGCGATAGCCGATCGAATAGGTGGTCGTGTCGCGGGTAAAGCCACCGTTTTCGCTGATGTTGATAATACCGGCTGCGTCGGCGCCACCCATCATTCTGGCGTAACTGCGCTCGTTCGCGCGCATGTTCACTTCGATGTTATCGGTAGGGGTGAACCGCAGCGATAGTGCATAGTTTTCATCGCCGTAGTTACCTGGATCGCTGGCACCCGACAGGTCATCGTAGTAGCCATCCCGGGTACGTTTTACACCCGTCACGCGCCCCTGCAAGATATCATCGATGATTGGTCCCGAAACGACACCGTATATCTCTTTCAATGCGTAGGATCCTGCGACGGCTCGCAGTTCGCCTTCGAATTCTTCAGTGGGAAGTTTGTTGATGAAGTTGACCGCGCCACCGATGGCATTGCGCCCATAGAGCGTGCCTTGTGGCCCGCGCAAGAATTCGATGCGTTCGATGTCAAAGAGGCCACCTTCTGTCGAGGCGATGCCAAAGTCTTCCGAATAAACACCGTTAAGGTAGGTGGCGATGCCAGGGTCACCACCGAGGGATCTAAAGTTGCGCCCGACGCCACGGATTGCCATGTCGTACGGCTCAATCACCGCTGCAGGTACAAGGTTCTGAAGATCCTCCTGGTTGCGGATACCGAAGTCCTCAATGAACTCCCCAGTGAAAGCGGTAATCGATATCGAAGTATCGCTGACGGTTGATTCACGCCGCTCGGCGGTTACGACCACTTCCTCAATACGACGGCCTTCGCCTTCCTCAGCGCGTAGACCGGTTGGTACAGTCAGTAAAAAGATGAGCAGAGGCACTCCGCCCGATCGTAGAATAGTCATAGCTTCCCCTCCAAAGTCGCTTTGAACGGTACTACTTTATCCGTCGATCGACGTAACAGTGATTTCTTGATCGCCCTCCGACATTGGTTATATGCCTATCAGGTAGGTAAGTCAACGCCGTTGCTCAGCCAACGCTTCGGGATATTGTTCTCGACAAATCCGTGATTCTGATGCTGATGCTGATGCTGATGCTTTCAATATCGTGTTCGGCACCAACTTCCAGGGCAAACGTAGAGCTATCGTTGGTGCGCGTAGCAACTAATGCGTTTGCAAAGCGCCGTTCGATCCACAGTGCTGTGCGCAGTTTGTCCTGCTCGCTACCGGCACCGAGGATGACGGCTGGTAAATCTCTGGCCAAATCGGTTTGTTCCGTTAGTTGCCGCCACACGTCGGGGTGAATTATGTCGCCTTCGAATACATCTTGCTCGAAACCATAGCGAATGCGCTCTTGTTCGGCGACAACGAGCACGCGGCGGTCGGCGTCTTGATCGATGAGGCTGATCTGTGCAATTTCATCACCAGCGAATTCCTGCAGTTCTTCCAGGACGGACTGGCCGAACCTGCCGGGACCGGCAGTTACCGCGTAATCGCGGCATGAGCCTTCTCGACCTCGATTTCAACGGTGCGGGATAAGCGCCTCGCTCAGCCCCCGTGAATCATCATCCACAGCGTACGCCGATTGCCCCATGATGCCTCCCGCCCCAACTTCGAAGAAATCCACGAACCGTGCATACTCTCATCTCAACGACTAAACCGGTTTAATTCTTCCTACCCTTTGTGTGAACTATTTTTAGCGCCCGATCGGCGCACGGTACACCCTCAGCGAAACGTTCTTTATAAGGGATTGCTGAGAGCTCGCCATCGAGGTCATAGGTCCAGGCAGGGTGAGCGCATCGAAAACTGGCCGCTGCACCACGCTCGGTAATGACGAGCCCTGCGGCGAGCCAGCTATTCCGCCAGATACCGGTCCACTCTTGGTCGATAACGGACGGATCTACATAGCGATCCTTACTGACATTCTCGATCGAAACCGGTGTATCCGCATGGTTGACGATTTCGATGGTCATAGATATTGCTAATACGTGATCGCTTCTTGCAAAGTCACCCACCGCCCGTTCTGTACCTGTGATAACACAGACTCAGTAGCGCCGCTGTGCTTATCCGGGCCAAACGAAACTCGGTAGCCAAAGATATCGGTGTAGTCGGTAATGCTTTCCATCGCACTAACGAGCTTTTCCGTAGTTAGATCGGGCCCTGCTTTCTCTAAGGCAAGCACCATTAAGTCAGCAGCACGATACCCCTCCATCGCCGCCAGACCGGGATCTACATCGTAGCGCTCAACGTATCTATCCCACCAGGCTTTCACCCCGGGAGACATTTCGTCATCGGCATAGATCTTCGCCATATGCACGAAGCTATAAAAACCCTCACCACTGTCTTGATCAGCAATCACCTGGGCGTATACCGCGTTGTTGCCAACCCAAACAACGCCTTCCCAACCCATCTTTCGTGCAGCGTCTAAGACCAAAATCGTATCTCGATGGACTGTGCCCATTAGGACGAGATCGCAGTTTGCGTTCTTAAGCCTGAGGATTGCCGCGGTAAATTCTGAATCCGTAGGCTTGTGTGCCGAAACCCCAGCTATCTCAAGCCCCATTGCCTCCGCCTGATCTCGCGCACCTTCGAGGATCTCTACCCCGTAGTCAGTATCTTGATAAATCACGCACGGTACTTCGCGTCCTTGGTTTTCTACAAAGTACTTAACCGACGCTCTAACTTCGTCGTAGTAAATACCACGCTGCGTGAACTTAAGCGGATGAAATGGCTCGACCATTTGGCGGCCACCACTAATAGGGAAAAAGTTAGGCACATTGTTCTCAAACAACATCGGCATGATCGCGTTATTGAGAGGTGTACCGATTGCCAGCACCATCGCTAAGACATTATCTCTGTTCACCAGCTTGTTTGCGGCCGACATCGCCTTCGGCACTTGGTAGGAGGTATCTTCAACGACATACCTGATCTGACGTCCGTGCACACCACCTGCTTCGTTAGCCGCATCAAAGCGCATACGAGCGGCGTTAGTCGCGCCAACCCCCCATATCGCAGTCGCGCCAGACAAATCTGTGTAAACCCCTAGAACAACCTCAGAATCAGTAACGCCCCGATTCTGGCTACCGGCACTGGTGTCAGTGGTTTCGCCGCCACAGGCTGCAACCAAAAGCGCACAACTGAACCAAAAAATGCGTTTAATCATTCCGTCTCCATCTAACTGATCTCGTCACTAATACATCTCGTTAATGAGATCGATGTATTTTTCGTTAACAACCTTACGTTTGAGCTTCATCGTAGGCGTCAGCTCTTCATCTTCGGGGTCTAGCAACTGATCAATCAGCCGAAACTTCTTAATCGTCTCTACCCGGGCAAATTTCGTATTAACCGACTCAATTTCAGACCATATCAAATCCTGAACTTCTTGGGTGTGGCAAAGACTGGTGTAGTTCGTAAACGGCACATCATTGTCCTGCGCAAAGTTTTCAACATTTTCGTGATCGATCATGACCAAACATGTCAGAAATGGGCGCTTATCTCCAACCACGACCGCATCAGAAATAAAGGGGGAAAACTTGAGTTGGTTTTCAATCTCGCTGGGGGTGATGTTTTTACCACCCGCCGTAATGATGATGTCTTTCATCCGATCAACGATGTAGACATAGCCATCGTCGTCGATACGTCCGACATCGCCCGTATGCAGCCAGCCTTGCACAAAAGTCTCGGCCGTTTTTTCAAGTTTATTCCAATAACCTTGAATTACGCCAGGGCCGCGAATCAGGATTTCGCCCTCATCGGAGATTGTAACTTCCATCGGCTCTGTAGCACGCCCGACCGATCCAATTCGATTCGCACCCTGAACGTTAGCTGTGGCAATGCCTGAACATTCAGTCTGCCCATACACCTCATACATCGGCTTACCCAAGGCCCAATACCAATCGATGAGATCCGGCGCGATCGGTGCAGCCGCAGTAGAGAGCCAGCGGCACTTATCAATACCTAGCAGAATCCGAATATTCTTAAGCACCAAAAAATCGGCCACCTTGTGCAGAAGATTCAGGCCCGTGGGTACAGAATCGCCTACTTTTCTAAATGCAGCCGTCTTTTCGCCAATACCAATCGCCCAGTTGTATGCCCAACGACCAAATGCAGTCGCTTCCTTTAACTTAATCGTGACGAGCGAGTACTGCTTTTCCCATACACGAGGCACCGCGAAGTGAATGGTGGGAGCGATCTCCTGCTGATCACTGGTTGCGGTTTCTAGCGCCTCGACCAAGTTAACCACAGAGCACGATTCCATCGACATAAACGTGTAGAACATACGTCCTGCGACATGTGCGAGTGGCAAAAAGCCAAGCTGCTCGTCATCAGGGTATACACCGTAGATATTTTGCAGATTCTGCGCCATAAATAGCATGTTAGATTGGCTGATCATGGCACCCTTGGGTGGGCCGGTCGTACCAGACGTATAGGTCAACACCATAAGGTCGTCAGGTTTTGCAGCCGCGATCTCTTGCGCCCAGAGATCGGGGTTTTCTTCTGCGTGCGTTTTGCCGAGCTCAATGAGTTCATCAAAGCTTATGCATTGATCGTCAGAGAAGTTCCGCAAACCCTCCATGTCGAAGATGATGACCTTGTTCAGCGTGGGCGTTCGTTCGCGAACTTCGAGCACCTTATCTAGCTGCTCTTCATCTTCTGCAAAGTAGAAACGGGTGTCGCTATCCGTGATGAGGTATTCAACCTGGTTCGCTGCATCGGTTGGATACACGCCATTTGTGACCCCACCTATGCCGATCACTCCCAGATCCGCAAAAAGCCATTCTTTGTTTACTTCGGAAGCGATTGAACACACGTCGCCACGCTCGAGGCCAAGCGCCTTAAGGCCATGCCCTACAAAGCGGGCGTAATTACCATATTCTTCCCAGGTGTACTCATTCCAGATACCGAAGTCTTTTTCGCGCAGTGCAACTTTGTCTGGAAAGTGCTGTACCCGATTCCAAAACAATTGGGAGATTGTCGTACAGCCATGAACGACGACCTCTGAGTTGGCACCCTCTTGAGTTAGCGCCATGTCTTTCGCTGCTTCCATCGACGACGACCTCGTACACCCTCGTCTTTCATTCCCAGGTAAAATTCTTGTATGTCTTGTGCATCGCGAAGTCTCTCACAACTGTCTTCCATCACGATTCTTCCGATTTCCATGACATACCCGTAGTCACCCACTGCTAACGCCATCTTGGCATTTTGCTCAACCAAGAGGACTGTCACACCCTGCTCCTTATTGAGCCGCACGATGATCTCTGAAATCTCTTGAACAAGCCGGGGCGACAAACCTAGCGAAGGCTCATCCAACAACATGAGTTTGGGGCGCAACATAAGCGCACGCCCAATAGAGAGCATCTGCTGTTGACCACCACTCAAGTTAACAGCTTGCGCCTTAATTAACTCTTTGAGAACCGGGAAATAGCCGTAGACCATTTCGATGTCTTGCTGAATTTCGTTATCGCTACGCGAAAATGCACCCATGCGAAGATTTTCGTCGACGTTAAGAAACGGGAAAACCTCTCGCCCTTCCGGAACATGCGCGATGCCACCCCGTGCAATTTTGTCTGGATCTTGTCCTTGTATTTCAGCGCCATCATAGATCACCGCACCTTTCTGGGGGTCCATCGCACCGCTAATGGTTTTCATAACAGTTGTTTTTCCAGCGCCGTTTGCGCCCAACAAGGAAACGATTTTGCCTTCAGGAACCTCCATACTGACACCACGAATCGCCATAACAGGACCGTAGTAGGTTTCGACGTTCTTTAGCTCTAGGAGGTTCGTCATTAGTCCCCCAAGTACGCTCTGAGGACCTCAGGATGAGACTGAACTTCCTGTGGCGAACCAATGGTGATGAGTCGGCCATCGGCTAAGGCCATGACTCGGTCAGAAGCAATGCTGACCAAGTTCATATCGTGCTCAACCATGATGACGGTAATACCAAGCTCTTCGTTTATATCTTCAATCCAGAAGCTCAGATCTTCTGTTTCTTCAGGATTTAGGCCAGAAGATGGTTCGTCCAATAGCAACAGCTTCGGTTGCAAACAAAGTGCACGTGCGATCTCGACCATTTTGCGAACACCATATGGCAAGTTGGCAATTACTTGTTCGCGGTAACTTTGCAGATCCAGAAGATCAATAACGTCTTCGACTTGATCCCTAAACTCAAGCTCTTGTTCCTTTACGGAAGGCAAGAACAAAAGGTCGCCCAGAAGATTTGATTGTCGATGGATGTGGCAACCAATCAACAAATTGTTAAGCACAGTTTCCTGAGCGAAAAGCTCCGTATTCTGAAACGTCCGCGCGATACCGAGCTCCGCAACGTGGTGTGTGGGTACATTTGTGATTTCTTCCTCGTCGAAGTAGATCTCACCTCCTGTTACGTCATAGATGCGGCTGACCAAGTTAAAGATGGTTGTTTTGCCCGCACCGTTGGGTCCCACGATGCTGAATACTTCACCTTCGTTTACATCGAAGGAAACATCTTGCACCGCCTTTACGCCACCAAAGTGTACGGATAGATTTTGCGCACGCAGAAGGCTCAATGCAGTCTCTCCGTGCGTAGGAACGATTTCTGGCGTTTATAGGTCGCTTTGCGATACAGCGGGAACTCTTCAAAGAAAAGTCGAATCTTGCGCCAACGCCCGTATATGCCCAGAGGTTCGTATATTAGGAAGAGAATGAGAATTAACCCAAATATGGCTGGCTCTAATCCCGGAATCTGCGCGACCGCGGGCGGCACAGCATCTCGAAAGATCGCGATACCTTGAGGTAGAAGACCGATAAAGATAGCGCCAAAGATCACCCCATGCAGCGAACCTAACCCACCGACCACAACCATCAAGAGCAGCTGTATCGAGGTAATAATGGTGAAGGCGTCTGGGGCTAAATAGTTTAATCGATGAGCGAAGAGTGCTCCGGCAAGGCCAGTAAATGCAGCCGAGAGTGCAAAGGCGAGCGTCTTGGTGCGAGCCAAATGGATACCCATACTCTCGGCACTCGTCTCTGAATCTCTCACAGCCGTCATGGCTCTTCCTGTCGGGCTCCGCAAGAGGTTCATTACGAGTACCATAGAACCTAACAGCAGCACCAGGCACATAAAGTAAAAGGCTAAGGGATCACTTAGATTGAAGCCGAATAGCTCAGCTTTGGGAACCGGCATACCTCTAAACCCACCGGTGACAGACTCCCAGTGCACCAGCACCTGCTCGACAATCACGGCAAACGCGAGCGTTGCCACTGCCAAATAAATCCCGGTCATTCTGAGGGCAGGTATTCCTACCAAGCCTCCGATGAAGGCACTAAAGAGCGTCGCGACTAACATTGCGACAGGCAGCGGTAGACCTTGGTTCAAGAGATAGGCATGTGTGTATGCTCCGATGGCCAGAAAAGCCGCATGCCCCAAGCTCACCAGTCCCGTGTAGCCAACAAGTAGCATGAGTCCAAGGCCCGCGATTGCGTAGATGAACACCAACGCAAACTCACCCATAAGAAACCGATCAAGCCAGAGAGGCCCCGCAAAAACCAACGCAAGCAACAAGCCATACCACAGCAGATACCCCCTATGTGGAATGAGCTTTACGTCCTGGAAATAATGAGTCTTACGAATAAAACGCATCAGACTTTCTTCTTTTGCATGGTGGCGAAGAGGCCTTGCGGGCGAACGAGCAGCATCACAAGCAGCAGTACATAGGCGCTGGTATCTGAAAAGCCTGGCGGTAGGTAAAGCCCCGCAAACTGCTCAACAATGCCCACAAGCAACCCACCGATAATTGCTCCCGGCATACTGCCGAACCCACCAACAATGGCTGCAGCGAAAGCTTTGATACCAACAAAGCCTATCAGCGGATCGACCAACGAGACGGGCGCTGTTAGCATGCCTGCGAGCGCCGCGATACCCGCAGACAACGCCCAGACTAAGGAGTACATGGCCTTAACAGGAATGCCAACATAGAACGCAGCTAACTGGTTTTGTGATGCAGCCTGCATCGCGACACCCACACGGGTGAATCTGAAAAAGAGCCACATCAAAAGACAGAGGAGCGCGGTTCCGAGAATAATCGCTAGGTTTTCATAGCCTATAACGGATTCCCCGAGGCGAATTACCTCACCGCTATATGGCGTTGGCAAAGCTCGCGGTTCATTACCCCAGATCGCACCGGCGACCGCACGCAACACAAAGCCAAGTCCAATCGTCAGCATGAGCACGGCAAAGTGTGGCTCACCTATCATGGGGCGTAACAATAACCGTTCAAGCACAACACCCAAGACAGCCATAACGAGAATGGTTGCGGGGAACGCCCAATAGTATGGCCAATCCCAAATCGAGATGCACGTAATCGCGACATAGGCGCCAAGCATCATGATGTCGCCTTGAGCGAAATTAACCATTTCGGTGGCTTTGTAGATTAATACAAAGCCCAACGCGATCAGGCCATAGACACAGCCCTGCGATATACCGCTGATCAGCAGTTGGATAACTTCCACGCTCTCCCCTTACCTTCGACCATAATCACACTCGTCGACGATCAGTGCCCCACAACGTTAAGCACGATCATGCCGCGCTGAGGGCTCTTTACCTTTCGCTGAGGGCTCTTTACCCCCGCTGAGGGCTCTTTACCCTTCGCTGAGGGCTCCATTCCCGCTCAATGACATCAGCGCTTGATGTGCTATGAAGAAGCCGCGTATTGTGTGGTTTCAAAGAAGAATTGTCACGTCTATGAGTGGGGAGACACTATGGGGAACCGCTTGGAAGGCAAACGTGTAGTCGCGGCACGCGCCGTGCATACTTCCTTCTCAACAACTAAACCGTTTTAATTCTTAATGTCCTTACCGCTCGCCAGGTATGCTGAGGCCAATGATGTCGCAAAATTGATGTTGTTTCTGGCTTCGGATGACAGCGAATTTATTGCCGGTTCCGTGCACACCGTAGAAGGTGGACTTACGGCCTAGTATCTCAACAATCGATCGGCGCCGACGGTGTCTGTCGGCCAAAGGTCCTGTCAACTCATCTGGCAAGTGGTATTGGATAATGCGCCAGGTTAACTCGGGCTTGAGAACATGCCTGGATTTCGATTCTGCATGGTCAGGCTGGAAAGTTCTGGGAGAAAAAGGAGGGAGGCGTGAGTAAGCCAAACAGTATTTCTGAGTACCTTGAGGCGCTTCCGCAGGAACGACAGGAACCCATGGAGCGCCTCATCTCTGTTGTCCGAGCCAACATCCCTGCTGGCTTTGAGGAAGCAATCAGTTACGGTATGCCTGGCTGGGTGGTCCCGCACAATCTCTATACGGCTGGTTACCATGTGGACCCGGAGCTACCACTACCGTTTATGAGTCTGGCCTCGCAAAGGAATCACATCGCGCTCTATCACATGGGTGTATACGCCAGCCCACCATTGCTGGACTGGTTTGTTCAGGCCTATCCGGAGCACAGCAAAACCAAACTGAACATGGGCAAAAGCTGCATCCGGTTCAAAAATGTCAAGAACATACCCTATGATCTCATCGGACAACTCTGTGCCAGAATGTCCGTCCAGAATTGGATTGAAATTTACGAAGCCGAGATCAAATCAGATTAATTGAGGCACGCAGGTAAAAAAGCGGACAACAGGCTAACCGAAATCAATTGCATTTGAATATGCCCAGTTCCCCCATGTTGCTCATTGACTCCTGCATGCAGCCCGCCAGCCCCCGCGCAACCACACAAAACCTCAAAAGGCTCCAGACGACACAGCAACCACCCCACGTAATCGCGGCACGAGCCTTCTCGACCTCAATTTCAACGGTACGAGACAAGCGCCTCGCTCAGCCCCATGAATCATCATCCACAGCGTACGCAGATTGCACCATGATGCCTCCGGCCCCAACTTCGAAGAAATCCATCAGCCGTGCGTACTTTCATCTCAACGACTAAACCGGTTTAATTTTCCTATCCTTCGCTCCACCTTCTTCTTCAGGAAAGGGCAGTGCCGGCAAACCCAGCTTGCACATCTGCGACCACACATCCTGAATAGAGGTGCAAGTCTCATCGGCATAAGCGGCGGCACACGCCACGACTTCGTCGGGGAAGCGCTCCACGGTCTCACGAATCATTTCCTGCTCTTCAGTCAGGTCGAAATCAGTCTCTAGGTCGTTCATGTTGAGCCGTTAAATTGGCCAAGCGTTTGCCGCCACAACGGTCGCGGACTAGCCCATATGCCCCTGAATCAGCTAATACCTCACCCAGCGGATGGAATCAGAGTCCTGTGTCCCCCGTGAATGGGCGATTCCCTATGTTGCGGGCGATAATTTTTTGTTATTTACTTTGAAAGACAAAGTTCTTTGTTATGATATATGTATGCAACCAAACCTAGCCAAAATTGAACAACAAGCATTCCACAAAGCCGCCCTGCAAGATGGGATCATCGATATCCTCTGCGGACTGTGCATGATTGCCTGGGCAGTGATGATTGCCTTTGACGCCGGCGGCCTTGGTGGGATTAGCTTTGCCATCTGCTTCCCAAGCACCCTAGTATTGCGCAAGAAGTTGGTCGAGCCTCGCATTGGCAAGGTGCAACTCAAGAAGGCAACACTCAAGGGCAAGCAATTACTGACGCTCGGAGTGTTCAGCTTCACCGCCATCGCCGGAGTGGTGGTAAGCGGCTTCGCCGATTCAATCCCCATTAATTCATTGGGGCCGCTAATGCTGGGCTTGGTTTTCGCTTTAGTTGCGGCAGCCATTGGTTTTATTTATCGCGCCCGCCGTGGTTTCTTTTACACCGCGTGCATCACTACCGTGTTCCTGGCGACCCGCGCTCTTGAACTCGAAGTTCGCAGAGACGACCTGTTGCTGCCACTCACAATTAGCGGAGTAATTGTCCTTGTCACTGGCGCCGCCCTCCTCGCCCGCTTCCTTAGCAAACACCCTATCCTCGACAATCCAATTGAATCTTGATCGCGTCATTCACTCGCCGGCACGCTTGGCAATCATGACTCAACTCATGGCGGTTGAAGAAGCCGACGCTACTTGGCTCCACCAACAAACCGAATTAAGTTGGGGGAATTTAGCTAGCCACATCGCCAAACTCGAAGATGCTGGCTATCTTCATGTGGACAAACAATTTGTCGGCAAGAAACCGCAGACCATGTACAGCTTGACCAAAACTGGCATTAAGGCCTATAAAAGCTACCGCAGTGCACTACTGAAAATCCTCAATGGATAAACCCCAAATCAATTCTTCCTATCCTTGTACCGTTGCTAGCTCAATTAGCCTGGAAGACGGATTAATCCGGCGTTATCGGCTGTGGCTGCATGCTGATTTTGACCCGCCGGTAATCTTCGATAGCTCACACCCCTGAAGGGAGATGATAGATGCAAGAACCAGATCTTCCACAACAATATTTGATGCAAGGGTACCTGGCTGAAATTCGTGGCGAAGAGACTTTTGGGGGCTTCATCGATCAAGGGCTCGGTTAGAGAATTTCGCTGTAGATACCGGGCAAGATTTCGTCTCCGCGAGTAAGCCTATCGTTGAGCAGGCACTGCTGGATTACCTTGAATTGGAGCAGCGGGGTGACAACGGCGATCAAGTCCTTAAGGAATATTTAGGTCTTGTAGCTGTGTGAATGGCTGGCCGCAGTATTCGAGCGACATTTACCATGCAAATCAAATATCCTAGTTCCTTTGCTCTGTTGGACGTTGCCCATGTTGCTCGAAATAGACCGGCTGCAACTTGCCACCCCAGACCCCAGCCTCGCGATCGACCGATGGACCAACATTCTGGGCGCAGAAGTGGCCAAACGAAGTCAGATCCGCTGTTTGTCTGCCCGGTGCACGACTCTCCGTCTTGGAACAAGTGAAGTAGAAATCCTCGAGCCAGATGGTGCTGGCCTGGTCGCTGATGCCATTGCCCAGCGTGGACCGCACATGTTTTCCGCGGGTGCATCGACTCCGGACGTAGGTGCACTTATGCATCAGCTTGCGAAATATACCGAAGAACCAGTGCTTGAAGACGGTCGATTGTTCGTGAGCGGCGACAGCATCAACATCCCAGGTCTCCGTCTGGTTGTCAGCCCTGATGAAAAGCGCGAGCCGGTCGGACGCATCGATTACTTATATGAAGCGACCGTTCTCGCCGGAGATGCCGATGCACTCACGGCCCGATTTGCCCAGATCTTTGCACTCGATGCCCAGGAATTCGTTGCCATCGACTCGCCTAGATTCGGTTACAACGGCAAGCTCACCCTCTTCAAATCACGACATCTTCACCGGTTCGAGGTCATCAGCCCGCTGGATGCAGACAAAACCATGGGTCGGTTTTTCGCCAAAGTCGGGCCGTGTCTGTATATGAGTTTTGCAGAAACGAGCTCGATTTCTGACATTGAATCGCGCGTCGCAGAACGCGGGCTGGGTCAGACCATTGATCGTCCTGAAGGCCGGTCTGAGAATCTGCCTGCCGATCAAATCTGGCTACACCCAGCTACCTTGGGCGGCGTCATGCTGGGCCTTTCCCGGCCCACCATGGCCTGGTCCTGGTCCGGAAGTCCGGAGCGGGTAGCACCGGTAACCGAGTAATCAGCCAAGCGGTGACGCTGCATGATTGAAGGATCATCCATGCCAACTCACCCCAACCCTTTATTCATATTTGCCGATCAGCACCGCCATGATGCCATGGGTTGTGCCGGGAACCGGTTGGCTGGTCACTTCAGCTGGCCTGATTCAGGGAGTCCAGACCAAGCGCTGACCTCATAGTTCTGGTAGCTTCTTCCTTGTAATCCTCCAGCGGTATGCCAGTGCCATCCGCGGCACGAGGATAGCCATTGAACGCAGCCATCACCGCCGAGATATCCACCAGAGCAGCGTCCCCAAGCTCTCGTCGGATGTCCTGACGTGTTTGCAATGCCTTACTCTCATCGTGCAGACAAACCGCGCCAACAAATTCATTCAGCAGGCTTCCGTGGGGGACCCCACCATCGCCGCTTTCACCGCCTACGGCAGCCTCCAACGAATAATCGTCCCCGGTATAGGTGCCGCTCATACTGAGCCGCATCGCGTGGCTGGTGGTTCAGTAAAAGCAATCCAGGTAGGCAGAAACCCGCGTCGCAATAAACTCAATCTGCGCCCGGGATATTGCCCGATCAACTCCCTCGAGTTCGTCCACAGCCGGATTCGCCATGTAGAGCGAATTCATAAGCCCCCAGAACCGGTTCAGCTCATCCGGCACAAGTGTCAGGGAGCGACGGATGTATTGGTGCCCATGATCATAGAAGTTACCCAGCTCCGGTCCGGCGGCATCCGGCGACACTGTCGGTGCCCAACCTGGTCCGATAGCGGCACCCACGGGACGTCGGCATTCAGGTTTACCCGGCTCTGCCGTTTCAGGCAGCAACCATCGTTCAATGCCAAGTCCATGATTAAAGGTATCTATGCAGGTAACGATCGTCGCCAGACTGAGTATTTCAATATATTCATCTTCCACAACACCGGCCCCGATCACTGATTCGTACCAACTTTCAGTGATTCTTCCAGGATCGGTGACAATTCGATGTATCACCTCAATCCAGGTCGATGGCAACTGATTGAGACTATCGTGTGACCCCTCTAGAACATAAGGCGAGAGTGATGCCTTACGCCGCTGACACAACTTACAGAGCCAGGCCTGGCGAGCTTCAGCCACCACTGCCAGACGCTGTTGACCCGACAACCACGCTCCTGTCTGTGGCATCTGAGACCAGGCAGTTTCTATCGAGACCTTCAGGTCGCTCCTGATGGGCAGTAGTGAATCGTCAAGTGAATGAATCTGCATGTTCTTATCGCTGGCCAGCAACCGACTGTCAATGCTAGCAAATTATGATGGGTCCCGTGGATCACTTAGAGAGGAAAACGGCACCATTTCATGCTTTGGGACCCGGCAACAGCCACCGGGCAAGGCTTACCCGGGATATTGGCGCCCATGTACCAAGAGTCTGCCTGCGGCAACAAGGTGGCATCAGCAAGTTCATTCATGTGCTCATTCCTGTCTCCCGCAACCAACAAAGCAGTCCTACAACCCAGTCGCCCTGGACCTGCGCCGAAGTCGGTCGATTCCAGAAGGCTGTCGGGCTCTGGGGTCCATACAGCATCAACACGTTAGCAAAGCTGGGCACACCGATGCCCAGCCAGGTTCGGACCCCCTGCTGCCAGCACAAGAATATCCAGGTCAATTTGACGACCTTCAAGCTTCACCCCAGCAGGCCTGAGCGCCTCAACAGGTGTCTTCTTCAACTCGATAAGCTCTACGTTGTCCTGGTCAAAACATTCGTAATACACCTGCTCCAACGACGGTCGCCTGGCACCGAGCGGGTACAGAGGCTCCATCGGGGCGAGCTTTTCGTGGAAAGTGGGATCAGCAAGTCGCGCCCGAGTGTTATCCCGCCAGAAATCATAGGCTAGCCGATTTGATTCAGGGTGACTGAGAAAGTCGCTATAAGTACCGCACCAAAACTGAAAACCGCCTTGCTGCCAGGCTGCCTCAAACCTTTGTCTACGTTCTTCTTCGAAAACACTCCAGGCACACCAGCACGACAAGCTCGAACGGTTATGCAGATATGTAGCACTCCCGCCGCTGGCGCTGGAACGCCTGTCGGTGACCGACGAAGGCAAGCTGCGCTATTTTCTCCTTGATTTGCTGATGATAGGATCGATCGATGCGATAGCCTGGGTAAATTGGTGCTGCCGCCACTTCTCACGTAATCTACTGCCTCCAGTTTGGAGCCTGAGGCAGACAATGAACGGCCACGCAACACCACAATTCGACATGCTGCAGGCAGCTTTCCAGCGCAATTTTGACGAACCTGGTGAGATCGGCACCAGGGTCTGCGTTATTCAAGGTGATGAGATCGTTGTCGATCTCTGGGACGGCTTTGAGGACGAAGCTAAAAACAAACCCTGGACCGAAAACACGACGTCTGCTGTATGAGCGTTACCAGGGATGCTGCCATCGAACTAACCCACACGCTGGTGCAAGCAAGCGTAGCCACATTGCACGCCGGCGGGGCGTATAGCTCAGAACCGCAAGACCTTGCCCGAATGGTGCTAGAACGGGATCATTGAACGTTGCGAGGCTTGTTCTACATTGCCTTCCGGCTGGGTCTGCTTTCGCACCCGATGCTCGGCCCCGACTGGCAGCAGGTGCAAACGCTTCTTCCGAGCCTGGAACCAGCGCGAGCTCGGAAACTGGCGAAGATACTCGCCGGACGCAGGGCCGCTAACGCCTTTCTAAAGCGGGCAGTACAAACGTTGGGCCACGAACGTCTGAAGCCGTGGGTACAGATTGAAGGCGAAGAACATCTGCGCGATTTACTGGAGAGGAATGTGCCTGTGGTCCTTGCACCCTGGCACTTCGGACCGCTGTTTGCCATCGGTACTGCCCTGATCAAGATGGACGTACCGGTTCTCGTGCTGCAACGGTGGCCTCGCAAACAACAAGGGTCACACATCGAATATCTACATTTCGAAGGGTCTGCCGCATCGCGCGTTCAAACGCTCAAACGCGGCGTCCAACGATTGCACGGGGGCGGTGTAGTGATGACGGTGGTGGACGTTCCAACTAACGAAACCCCGGAGATCCCGGGGCCTTATCCGCTGCTCGGCCGCGACGTAGACCTGCTCGAGGGCGCGGCAACCCTCGCGCGCATCGGCCGAGCCGCGGTCATTCCGGTCAGTGCCCGCTGGCAGGGAAACAAGGCAATAGTACAATTCGCGCCGCCCGTGGCAACGCCGGAAGATGCACCTACTGAGACCGACATTCAGACCGCATTAGCCACCTGGTGGGAACGCGAAATCATCCGCCGGCCCGAAGAACTCTGGCCTCTCAGTCTGAGGGCAATCAATCGCGCCCCGCACATCACCCCAGAGGCTTCACGTCCCCCTTCTGCACCAGATCCTTGAGGATCGCGTGCCGGATCTTGCCATTGGCGGTCAGCGGTATGGTCCGCGGCGCCACCAGCATGACTTTGCCCGGTGGAAACCCGAGAGCCCCGGATGCCGCGTCGGCAATCTCAGCAGATATCTGACGGCAAACACGCTCATCGCTGGCCTCGTCACGGATCTCGGCAATAATCGCTACATCTTCGGTACCGGTCATCGCCGGCGATTCAACACCAACTGCCGCGGACATCCGTACACCAGTGACCTTGTCGATTGCCTGTTCCGCTTCAAAGGGCGCGACCAGCGCGCCCGCCCGTTTGATCATCGCGCGGGTACGGCCCCGCACATACAGATTACCCCGCGAATCCAATACCCCGGTATCACCGGTACGCAACCAACCATCCGGCGAAAACACTTCGCTGTTTGATTGATCGTTATTGAAGTAGCCTCTAAAAACCGGCGTGCCGCTTACCTGAATGTGTCCCACTTCGGAGGTACCGACGGTATGACCATCATCGTCAACAATTCGAATGTTGATGCCGTCAAACGCGCGGCCCGTGGACACACTGCCCACGGCATCAACCTCGATAGGCTCGCCTTTCGCCAGGGCGGTCACGCCCAGCGTAGCCTCAGCCAGGCCATAGCCCGGACGCACTGCCCCGGGACAACCAAAACGATCCTCGAATGCTTTGATAGTCGATAGTCGCGCGGGCTCGCCACCGTTCGTGGCAAATCGCAGAGTGCTCAGATCAATACCGTCGGGTTTGACGGTCCGACTTGCCACACGGTAACCAAAGTCCGGAGAACCGGTCAGCGTCGCACGCACTTCCGTCATGGTTCGAAGCCACTCACCCATGCTCGCTATGCTGGGCGGCAATAGGTAGGAGCGAGCCCCCAGATGAACATTGCCAAACAGGAAGCGAACCAGCCCCAAGTCATGATGCAGTGGTACCCAGGCCACCATCACGTCATCGCCGCTCAAACCAAGGCGTTTCTGGCCGGCGCTTACGCTAGCCATGAGATTTCTGTGCGAGATCGCTGCGGCTTTGGGTTCACCGGTGGTGCCCGAAGTGATCTGTAGATAGGCGATGTCGTCCAGGCCGGGCTGGGGTAGCTGAACCTTGCTGGCACCTGGTTCGCGTATCAGTTCCTCGACGACGCATACCTGCGCGTCCAGGTCCGGGTTCATGGCAGCATCCGGCGTCGTCACCACGATGGCGGGTTTAATCATTTCGAGCCGGCGCTGCACGCCTTCGGGCGGTAGCGCGGTGTTCATCACTACCGGTATGCCTCCCGCCAGTTGGACTGCAAACACGGATTGCACCAGTTCCATGCTGGTACCCATGAGCAACGCACACCGTTCACCCGGATGCAGTCCGCGACCCTGCAGGACGCCGGCCAGGTGTACTGCGTCCCGGTATAGGTCTGCGTAGGAGGCTTCCCGCCCACCAGCTGCAATCGCCAGTGCGTTTGGCTTGGCTCGCGCGTGCTCCGCAAGTGTGTCGATGATCGTAGCGGATAAGTTCACGGTTTCAGCCGCCTACCGACCTCTCTATTGATAAGAGTGACAATCGTGCCCACATCAATGACCGTGTCCTCAGTAATCTCGGTAGTAATGGTGACACCGAATTCCTCCTCGCACACGAACAGCAGTTCAACCACCCTGATCGAGTCGAATCCCAAGCCATCGTCCATCAATAAGAGATCATCAGGCAGATGCTCCGGCAGGCCGGTGCCCTGCGCAAAACTTCCGATGATGCCGCGCACGGTCTGGGCGATACTGGATAATGATTCTGACGACATGCACATATTCGATTGCACGATCTAGGACAGCCATCATACGCCTCCAGCAACCGGCAGAGGCCGCAATACCACAAATTGCTTACGTTTCCGTCGCTTTCACAAAGTGCCAGAACGGATGTGCAGTCAAGCAGCCCGCGTAATCGCGGCACGAACCTTCTCGACCTCAATTTCAACGGAGTAGGACAAGCACCTCGCTCCGCCCCCGTGAATGATCATTCACAGCATACGCCGATTGCCCCATGATGCCTCCCGCCCCAACTTCGAAGAAATCCACGAACCGTGCATACTTGCTTCTCAGAGATCAGGTGCTGATCACCGAAACGGGATACGACAATCTGACAGCCTGTCCCTTCGATCAGAGGCTGTTATAAACTAAAGCCTTCTGGCATCCTGACGCTTATCTATGCGTGTTATCCGACTCTTCAAACGTGATTTCTCCAGAGAGATTGATGAATGGCTGGAGGAGGGTTTAATCACGCAAGCACAACATGCGGGGATACTCGCACGTTATGGTATTCCGCCGGGAGAATCCGGTTCGCTGGGTTACCGGATCCTGGTAGGGTTAGGGCTGTTTTTTATCGGTTTGTCACTGATTACCCTGATCGGTGCGAACTGGGATGAGATACCCCGTTACCTGAGGACATCAGGTTTATTTGCTCTGACCGCCGGCACGCAGCTAGCAGGTTGGCAATTCTATCGCCAGGGACACAACAGCAGGGCCGTTGGGGCATTGTTTCTTGGCAACATCTTTTATGGCGCCACCATTATTCTGATCGCGCAGATCTATCATCTTGGCGAGCATATGCCGGACGGCGTCTATTGGTGGGCCCTCGGATGCCTGCCATTTGCTCTGGTAACCAGGAGCCTATTGATCACCCTGCAAATGCTGCTGTTGGCATGGATCTGGCTCCTGCTGGAAGCAGGTATGGGCTACTTCTCCGCAACCTTCCCGATTTTCATTGTGGCGAGCAGCTATGTGTTGAGAAAGGTCAGCAGTTCCATGTTGTTTCTTGGTTCGATGCTTGGTTTGCTGCTCTGGCTGGAGTTTTGCGCTGCTTGGTTCTGGTCAGAGGGTGGTGCGCTCGCCTTCGAGCTGGAACACGTTGTCTTGACCGCGGGTCTGGCGATCTTTGCGACTGGTTTCGGTCGTTGGTTGATGGCTCGACCAGAACCAGTGCTCAAGGATTACGGTACAGCTCTGGATGTCTGGTGCCTGCGGTTTCTGGTTTTGTATCTACTGGCTCTTTCGTTCGAAAGCTCATGGGAAAATCTGCTCGGTGCGAAATGGTCCCATATGGCTTCTCTTTTGTTTATTTGCGTCTCGCTCTGGGCTGCAGGTCTTTACCTGGCGTGGCGGGTGCATTCTCACTACTTCCTGGTGGTTGCAGGGTTGCTGGTAGGGTCGGTCCTGACGATGGTCTGGTCGGGCGTTTTAGCTGTTGTTGTCTACCAACTGGTGACTAACCTCGTGGTCGTTGGATTAGGCATCTATCTGGTGATTGAAGGTGTCAGATCTCACAACGGTTCGTACTTCTGGACGGGGCTGGCTGCGATTCTGTTCCTTGCGATGGTCCGCTATATTGATCTGATCGGCGGCTACGTTGGTGGTTCAATACTCTTTCTTTTGATTGCCGCTATGTTGCTGGGTGCTGCGCGGTTCTGGCGATCACTGGAGGCAAGCAATGAGTAAGACCATGCTCCTGTTGGCTGGTATTGGGCTACAGATGGCTGTGTTGGCTGGCATGCTGGTGAATGCCTTTCTGCCACTCTGGACAGGTACGGAAATCAGGTTGAAGACCGTACCTATTGACCCTCGTTCCCTGCTTAGAGGTAATTATGCGATGTTGAGCTATGAAATCTCAGAGTTACCGGCGAACCTCCTACCAGATCACACCAGCCTGCGTTTTGGTGAGCCGCTGTTTGTCAGTCTGAGGCAGGGTAAAGAGGGTCTTCATCATGTTGAGTCAGTAACCCTTGAAAAGCCCGATGAAGGGGTCTTCATTCGTGGTCGCTACCAGGGATATAGAGGATCAGTTGAGGATAGAGACGGGCAAGGAATGTTGCTCATCAACTATGGGATAGAAGCCTACTTCGCTCCTAAAGAGAAGGCCCAGGACCTGGAGTCGCAGCTCCGCCGAACCGGCGCGATAGCCTGGGTCATGGTTGCAAGCGATGGTAAGCCGGCGCTTGAATCTATTGGGTCTATGACCCCGGGAGCGTCACGACTCTAGCACAGAGGTCGCTTAGATGTGCGGGATCGGAGGCGGTGACCATCTGCCCGCTCTGTGAAGGTAGGCCACGGATCATTGCAGATATAACCGACCCGCGTAATCGCGGCACGCAGCTTCTCGACCTGAATCTTAACGGTGTGGTACAAGCGCCTCGCTCAGCCCCGGTGAATCATCATCCAGAGCCTACGCCGATTGCCCATGATTCCTCCGGCCCCTACTTCGAAGAAATCCACGCGCCGTGCATACTTTCTTCTCAGAGAACAGGTGCTGATCACCGAAACGGGATACGACAATCTGACGGCCTCTCCCTTCGATCAGAGGCTGTTACAAACTAAAGCCTTCTGACACCCTGACGCTTATCTATACGTGTTGTCCGACTGTTCAAACGTGATTTCTCCAGAGAGATTGACGAATGGCTGGAGGAGGTGTCCCCCGACAGCCCCTGTTGGACAAATTGGCCTGATTGAGTAAGAGACACTTATGGCTCATCGTTAACCCGATAAGGAAACGATGAAGACGAAAGGAAACCAGGACAGCGTCGACAAACGGTACGCGATATCCGCCGAGCCACACGGCGCAAACACAATCCCGAAAAGAAGATCTGTATCGTGCTGGAAGGCCTGCGCGGCGAGCAAAGCATTGCGGAGCTTTGCCGCCGCGAAGGAATCAATGCCAATCTGTACTACCGCTGGAGCAAGCAATTTCTGGAAGCTGGCAAGCAGCGTCTGGCTGGTGACACCGATCCAGAAGCCACTTGTGATGAAGAGAAACAGCTGCGATCTGAAGCCGCTGCGTTAAAGAAAGCGCCGGCGGTGACTTACATGGATGAGCAGGCCCGCCATGTCTCGGAATCTACAGTGTATCGGCTGCTCAAAGCACGTGATCTGACCACCAGTCCGGCGTATATCCTGATGGAGGCATCTGATCAGTTCCAGCACCCTACCCAGCGCGTCAATGAGATGTGGCAGACGGACTGTACGTACTGCAAAGTCACCGGCTGGGGCTGGTATTACCTGTCAACGGTGCAGGACGATTACTCACGCTTCATCCTGGCCTGGCGGCTGTGTACAACGATATCGGCGCAGGATGTCCAGGATACCCTGGATGAAGCGCTGGCATCGTTCGCTGAAGAACCAGATCCTGCTGGAGCAGTACTACTTTCGCTCAGAACTAGAGGCGGCGATCGAACGCTTCGTGGATCACTACAACAACGAGCGCTACCACGAGTCGCTCAACAACTTAACGCCAGCGGACGTGTACTAGGGCCGTGGTGAGTCCATCTTGGCAAGGAGAAACCAGATCAAGTTGAATACCCCGGCTATACGTCGAAGGAGGCATGCTCGCAACCAAGTGCAATCACTCGCACAGATGAGCTAAGTGTCTCTCAGCTCAGCAGGCTAAAGTTCCGAAAGGTTCTGACGACGTATACAACCAGCATGATGCTCCCTACTATTAATCTGTATTCGCCTGATTTGTATTCGCCACGTCAGTCGCCATTAGGTACGCGTATTCCGGTAATGCCCACCGGCGCGCTTTTTCCGCCTTGACGAGCCGCACCGACCACCTCTCTCAGAGTGAACTGTTTGGCCAACTCTTCTTCAGTGGAATCGGGCCCCAGCTCACCCACTCGCACATAGTTACCTTCATCGGCCGCCAACCTAAACGCCACAGTCGATCCAGCTGCCTCGCCAGGTAGACCTTTAGCTCCGAAACCGTGGCCCTCGTTGGTCTGTGTGCCGGTAGTGGCCTGATAGCCCATGCGATGCAACAGCTTGTCGCTGGCGCGACGCAGCACTTCCTCACGTACCGACAACATCCAGTTTTCCTGCTGTCGCATCCAGGGCTTCTGCATGCCGTTGAGCATCACGATGCGGGGTTCATCGGTGTGATTGATGCCGGTGCCGTGCAATAACCGACCATCCGTGATCACCACCGTGCCTGCAGGCGCGTCAATGTTGATGGCCGGTGGCAGCTTGCCTACCGGCTTACCTTCGCCCATGGCATCAGACAAAATGACATGGCTGCCAGGAATAACCAGCGTGCCGCCGTTTTTTTCATCCACATCGGTGATGGCTGTTAAAACATTGACCGTCATCGGGCTTTTGGAATCTAACGCATTGCTTTGATCCTGATGCAAAGCCTGGGGCACGCCACCTCGCAGAGAGATGGCTGCGATTAATGAAGTGCAAATCCAGCCCGGGCCAAGCGCCTCCGTGACCAACTCTTCCACCAGCGGACCACCCTGCATGGCCGATGGGTGTTGCTCAATCAACAGTTCAAAACACCGCCCTTTGTTAACACAGCAGTTGATGTTCTGACCACTGGGTGTCTTCTGTGCAATACCGGCTCGACGCTCACCTTCTGCCTGCTCCTGAGCCCGGGTACGGATTGCCGCGACTTGTTCTGCCGACAGTGCGTCTGCAATCTTGCAATAGCCCCACTTAAGCATGTCCTGGCGCAGCTGCTGAATGTCTTTAGTGGGTTGTGGCAAATCAAATTCCTGCCAATAAGGGTGCTTGGCCCCTGTTGTGGTGTCGTAGTATGCACCGGTCTGGTAATCCCACTTTCCCCATTCGTCACCGCGCTTAGGTGGCACGAAATGAATTTCCGGATTATTGGCCAACACCGACGCCATGGGCTCAGTAGCACGGGTTTGGGCGCGATAAATCTGCATTTCCGGCGTTGACCGAGCGGCTATGTGTTCAGGATCGAATTCACTGAAAGTCATGTGTTCCCCCAACGTGCAATCGTTCTCTTAAGTTCTAAACTATTTATCCAGACCACGCCAATGCTCTGCAAGTTCTGCGTCCGGGTGGACGACAATACCATCGTACAGGGTATCTAATGGATCGCGACCATCCACGCCATTACCAAATCGGTAATAGCCCAATAACCTTTGCAGACGCTTAGGCATCTGCCTCGCCATCTCTCTGGGTACTGAAACCAGTTGCAGATCGGACGGGCGCAAATAGCTCACCGCATGGCTGATAAAGAACCCCATTCGTTCCAGCCTAGCCGTTTGGTTCGCCCCTCCCCCATGCCACAGGCTACCTTCCCAAAACAGTGCACTACCTGGCTTCATTTCGATTTGCACTGTAGCTGCGCCCTGATCGATCGGCCCGGTTTGTTTGTGGCTCCCTGGCACTACATGTGTGGCGCCCTTGAGCTTAGTGAATTCATCAAAGGCGAACAGCACATTACACAGAAAAGGTGGATGCGGACGAGGGATGGGCCACAGGCCGTCATCCTGATGCAGAGCCTGCCTGGTTTCACCTGGCAGAGTATTAAAAAGCGTTGCTATGTTGACCTGGTGGTACTTGCCTATGACGCCGGAGACGATGGCCTGCAATCGATCATCCAGAAAGACAAAGTCAGCAGCCCGGGTTTTCGCCAGCAAGTTATGCGCGCGCCAGGTTTGGCCGGTAGAGGTGCCAATGGCACGCATCTGCGTGATTGGTACTTCTGTATCAAACGCATGACGAATCGCCTCTACTTCTTCAACGGTTAAAAAGCCTTCTACCACCGAATAGCCCTTATTCTGCACCTGGCCTACCACGGCGCCGATATCCAGGCCGTTAATCACCACGCCGGTTTGATCGACCGGTGCATAAGGCATTTGTCTACTCTGCATCCTCATCCCCTACAGCAATACCGATACCGATCTGCATGCTAATATGTCCAAGTCTACATATCACTGGGGAGGGATATGAACAACACAAAGCCATTAGTGGTAGATATGGATTCTCATGTGCTGGAGCCACCAGACCTCTGGCTAAACTACCTGGAACCAAAATACCGCGATCGCGCCATTCGCATCGAGCGTCAGGATGATGGCCTGGAGGCCATCATGATGGATAACAAAATCCTGCTGAAAGGCCGGCTGGCCGCGTTGGGCGGGGCGGAGCATGACGCTGTGCAGACCTTCACCGACCCCGAACTGACTTATATGGACGGCTGCCCGAAAGCATCCTACGACACCGACGCTCGCATAAAGCTGCTGGATGAGTGGGGTGTAGACATGGGCCTGGTGTTCCCCACCATAGGCATTCTCTGGGATAAAGAAGATGATCCGGAGCTGGCCCTAGCCTACGCCCGGGCCTACAACAACTGGCAGTGGGATTTCGCCAAACCCGCCTTGGACAGAGTGTTACCGGTAGCTCAGGTACCTTTGTACGACGTGGACCTGGCCTACGCCGAACTGAAGCGATGCCTGGACCTTGGCTTCAAAGGCATGTTCTTAGCTCCAGAACCGGTTTGCGGCAAGCGCCCGTCCCATCCAGATTTCGACCCCATCTGGGAACTTTTGACCGACGCTGACCTGCCCATCTGTATTCACTTGATCGTGCGCTTTAATCGGGTGGTCAATCTTTCAAATACACAATGGTGGAATATCGAAACCGAGCGGCCGGACACGGTGTTCTCATTCGGCCTGGGCGGCACCATGCAGCTGATTCCAGCCGTCGCAGCCCTGGTCTGCGACGGGCTATTTGAACGCCACCCGAAATTGAAAGTGGCTATCGTCGAATCTGGCGCAGGATACGTGCGTTACCTGATGGACCGTCTGGATGAAAAGTATGAGCGCTTCAGCGCTACCAGTTGCTTGTCTCGACGACCCAGTGAGTACATAAGAGAAAATTTCTGGTTTGTAATGGATCCAAGCGAAGCCAGCATCGATGCGCAATGCGATCTGGTTGGCGAGGATAAGTTTCTCTGGGGTTCGGACTACCCGCATGTGGATTCTCATCTCGATGCCATGGCGGAAGTGCATGAAGCACTTGCACCAATGTCGGAACACCGCCGTAATCTGGTACTCGGCGGCAACGCCCGACGATTGTTTAACTTATCGAATTAGCGATTAGGCGCTGATAAGGGCACAGGTAGCTCCTTGCAGATAGATCAGTTTGTACCTGCCTGACTGACAACAGGAACGGTCGCAGAACGACCGCACCGAAGCCTCGAGTTATGAACTGTCTTCTTGACGGGGAAGCTTACGGCCAGGCGCGATGGGGCGGGCTTAAAGCGCCGCAACCATGTCCAGCACCTGTTCCAGCGCTTCGATGCGGTCGCCCTTCTTGTCAGCTACGTCTACCCGCAGACCCAACGTGCTGATACCGACGGCTTTGTACTTCTCGAGACGCTCTTTCACCATATCCGCGGTTCCGATGGCCTGAAACTCCGTCACCATGGCATCAGGTACACGCTTCGCCGCCGCCTCCCGCTTGCCGTCCTTCCACAATCGCTGAATAGCCAGTGCATCGTCCGTGTAACCCGCTCGCTGAAACGCCTCGTTGTAGAAGTTGGTCTTCTCCGAACCCATGGCGCCCATCTGGAAGGCCACTCCCGGTTTCCGCGCGGCGATGAGTCCATCCACATCGTCGCCGATGACCACACCGACGGCGGCCTGCATTTCGATGTCAGCGAGGGTACGACCGGCACCTTCCGCACCTCGCCTGATATAGTCAATATGGGCTTCCGGATGATCGGGTGAGAAAGAGGTGCCAAGCCAGCCATCTGCTGCCGCACCCGTGTACTCAAGCGCTTTCGGGCCGAGGGTAGCAAGGAAGATCGGAATGTCCGCGGGAGGATGCTCGAGTCGAATGGCCTTCCCCTCGCCGCCAGGGCGCGGCAGCACGTGCTGCCTTCCCTGGTACTGGATCTTTTCGCCGCGAAAGGCCATGCGGCAGATCTCGAGCGTTTCCCGCAGACGCGTGAGCGGTGCCGAGTAGTCGGCACCATGCAGCCCCTCCACAACCTGCGGCCCGCTGGCGCCGAGGCCCAGCACGAAGCGGCCTCCCGACAGCGCATTCGCAGACAATGCGGTCATTGCCGTCATGGTGGGTACCCGGGCAGAGATCTGCATGATCCCCGTACCCAGTTTGATCCGCTCCGTCTTACCGGCGAGATAGGCGAGCGACGTGATCGCATCCTGACCCCACGCCTCCGCTGAGAAAACGTAATCCACGCCGAGGCGGTCGGCTGCCTGCACGTAGGCAGTTGAGCCCGTGATGTCGCCTCGGGCGTAGCCGCCCACGCCGATGGATGTCTTCATTTGTCTTCCTTTGAAATTGGGGTGCTTTTTTGCAGTAGCCGCGACTTAATCTGCCAGCTACTGGTTTTTAGTCAAATGACAGCCCGGTCTGGTCTACGCGATTAGCCTTTCCTTTCAGTTACCTTTGCCGTCTTCCAATGTCTCCATTAGCGTTCAGCCGCAACACATCTTACCCTGATGGGTACGCGGTTGCCGCTCAGCCGCATCAGCGCAGCAATCAGCGGTTACTGTAGTAGCGTGGCATGCAGTTCCAGCAGCGGGGCTATGGTTTCTGCAGAGCGCCGTCCTAAACCACATTCAGTGGCGACGCCATATCGTTTAATCATACGGCTGGCTGTGGCCATGCGCCTGCGTGCTCCTGCCTCGCCGTCGGAGGCGTGAATTAATCCTAAATAAAGATCTGTCTGTTCCGGAAGTTCCAATGCCGCCAGGGGTTGGAAGTATGCCGCGTCGTCTCGGCTGCGAGGAACCGGCATGTGCAGCCAATCAACTGGGTGCTGGCTTGACGCCAGTAGTTTGCCTGCAACGTCGGCCAGTAAGCCGGTGTCCTGAGGTTCGCAGAAGTGTTTATGCCCGGCATCGCCGTAGCAGAGGTGGTAACCCAACTCGACGCTGCTGGGAACCTGCTCACCCAGAACAACCAGACGGCGCACGATCTCCGGCATTGGATCTGCAAGGTATGTAGGGAATACGCCTTCCAGAATGCCGAACTCAACGGCGGTATCCCACTGAATGGCCAGGTCTTCATGGGCGATACCGTTGATAATGGCCGTCACTTCAGATGCCATCGCCTCGCTATAAAGCGCATCTAAGGTTTGAGCAGAATCGGGGTGGATGTACAGGTGAACCGGGGCCAGTGGGGTGGGTAGACTGACCAAGAAACGTAGATGGCCAGCGATTTCGCCCCGCGCTTTTGCGGCTTTGAAAACTTCATAAGAGGTGAGTGCCGCTTGCGCATACCCCAGCGGGGGTAGTTTGACTGAGGATCCAGACAGTTTGAACTGCGTCGCAGCGCCGTAGTCTACTTCAGCGGAAACACGCTCAAGGCCCTCGGTGGCATCAAAGACAGCAGTCTGCCATTGAATCCAGTTAGATCTCTCCCCAGTCTCGCCATCCGGGATTCTGCGCAGGTGAGCTCCGAGGGTTGCTGAACAAATTGAAAACACGGCCTGAGCGGCGTCCAGCGGAACACTGCCAACCAGGCATGCGCCAGCCATTTCGGCCATGGTGAGTTCTCCATTCGTCAGGGTGCTCGCTATCCTAACCCCTTCGGGGCGGCAGAGTCAGTGCACACAGACCGGAATTTTCACGGTCCGGCCTGCACCCGGTAGGCGTCACACCCTTCACGATACAGATCAATCACCGCTCGCCGCTGCGCTTGGGAGTGGTATCGCGCAGCTGTCTGCGCCCACTTGATGGTTCTTGCGCAGATCCTGTGCAGGAATGTCGCGTCATCAGGATTGCGTCGGGGCTGCCCGTCCACATCCACATAAACCGGTCCGGTGTGTGCCAGCACAAGTGATCCAGAACCGGTCAGCTCACCCTGGGTCGGCAGAGGCGAATCGTTGTAAGCCCGGGCGGCCAGCCAGCTGCTCTCGTCGATATCTAACTCACCCGTGAGTTCCAGTAGCTGCGCACCTTCGTCAGCGTGAGTCTCGGCAACCACCTCACCGTTCACCACCACCTCCAGGCGTTTGATGGGTATGAGGGATTCCGCCTTCGTCCTGAACGGTATCTGTACAGCTCTATCGACCCGGATGACCTCTCCCAGGTCTGCGCCATCCAGGTCCAACTCAATCATGGCGCCCGTGGAGACAAAGTTGCGGCCTTTGCGGACCCCGTCCACCCATTTGTCGTATGTCAGCTCACCGTCGATCTGCACATAGGTTCGCACAGCACCCACCACCTGGGTGTTCCACATTTTGTCCGTGCCACCCACACCCGGCATGTTGGAACCCGTATTCAGCAGCGCATACCACAGCTGAATGGGGCTCATGGATTCAGGGGTGAGCTCTCCCATGCTGATGCGCACCGGGTGGGGTTCAAAGGGGCTACCGAACACAAACGCTTCCACCGCATCAATCTTGCCCAGCGCCACGTCAATGGGCAGTTCCGCATGGGGATGCGGCAGATGGGACCATGCCACCACCGCGCCGTTGGCATGCGCCTGATCCGCCTGGTGGGCCATAGTCGGGAAATCGTAACCACCGTGAACCCCGGTCAGCGGCGGTCCCCAGCCGAATGGATAGATGAACTTCTTCAGCCCCAGCAGCACAGTATGACCCAGGTAGTCATGCCTGGTTTCTTCGGACATGTAGAAGATGTTTTCATCCGTAGACAGCACGCTGGGGGCACCGGTGAAGTGAGCCACCTGGGTGGACAGGTTGCCACCGGAAGAAGCCAGCGAGTGCAGCACATTCAGATCTTCACCCTGGGCCTCCAGCATCCCGAAATGGGGATCCAGGAAATGGGTGTGGGTGTCTCCCGAATACCAGCCTTTCGCCGCCATATGGGTCCAGCGGGAAAGCGCCAGGTCAAGCTGTTGACCATCACCCGCAACTTCAAATTCAACTTCCAACGGTTTGTATTCGATACCGCGCCGTGCCTCCAGCACATATCTCCCAATCGGCAGCGGCACCACAAAGTCCGGCTGTACGTATGCAAAAGTTTTGCCGCCGACAACCACGGCACCGCCAATGTCCGCACGCCAGCCGCGTGCCACCCGTTTGCGGTGCCCTTGCGGTGGCCAGTAGTCACCGGCTGCATCACGCACATGCACGCGGGCAAAGAGCGGTTCGCCGGAAGTTTCGTCTGTGATGGTTACCCGAACGTTATGCAGAAGGTGGTAATGCGGGTGATCCGGCGGACTGTACTCGTCAGGCAGTTGCGCAGGTTCAACCGCGCTAACCCGCCACTCGTCACCCAGTTTCTTGAGTTTCAAAGTCCAGGCAAACGCGTTGTACATCTCCCGATAAGGCACATACAGCACCGGGGAAACCGTCGCGGTTGATCCGTCGATCTGGTAAGTCGCGTACCGCAAAGAAATTCTACGCAGCTGCACCATTTCCATGGTCGCGAAGTACGCCTGTTTTGGCCGTCCGAGGTAGTTGAAGTCGTCCGTCAGCAGCGGCTCCATCGCATCAGCATCTTCACTCTGTGCAGCGGTGGCCCACTGGCTGGCTAAGAGCTGGACGGGCACGAGATCACTTCCGCGGTGAGCCTGAACGCTACCCGCCAGAACCAGGCAATACAGAATCAGCCAACGTTGAATCACGGGATCCTCCCCGAACGATAGGTCACGCAATACTATGAATGATTGCCTGCATACTCAATCCGACAAGATCCTCACACCCGCCAATCCCGCGCCCCGCCCGCGCACGCCGTCAGGACCGGTTCTCCAACACGCTCAAATCAACGCCCGACTTCTACTGCCTGTCCGTCGTCAGAACCTTTCGGACACCTGGCTGACCGATACTTTGCAAGGTTCACCACAATAGCGGTTGTGCTGCCTATCCTTACCCATTTCATTTATTTGCAATCAATTACTACAATTAAGAAATAACATAAGGATCATGCAACAACCTTGTGCCGCCAAAACCCTGAAGTAAGCAGCATTTTCTCAACAGTTGGCAGCAGACAGGGCAAACCGCATCACTATGTTCATACACAGTCCCGGTAAATCCACTTCTATCTCATTCAGCCCACCACCAATCAGATTCCCCCTTTTTGGCAAGGCACTTACTGCTTTGTGTTTGATTTCCTGGCTTATTGGCTGTGAGCCGGCCCAGCAACCTGTTCAGCACCACCAGATTGGGATCATCAATATAGTTCCAGGCCTAAAGCCGGTGGTGCAGGGATTCAAGGAGAGTTTAAGCGAGCTGGGCTACGTGGAAAACAGCAACATCAGTTACCATGAGCCGGTCATAACAAAGGAGCATGCCAATCTTGAGCAGGCGGTCAGAGAGATCGAAAAAAAAGGAGCTGATCTCATTTTTGCAGTAACCTCCGTGACCGCCAAAAAGGTGTTGGCACTCACCGACACCCCCATCATCTTTGCTCCTACTATTGACCCCATACGATCAGGGCTAGTGAAAAGCTTCACCCACCCTGGAGGAACAGCGACCGGTGTTCATATCGGCCTGGTCTGCGGTAAGGCCTTAGAGTGGTTACAGCAAATCGCACCCGGCATGAAGCAGATATTCGTACCACATCATCTAAAGAGCCATGGGGCAGTCTACTGCCTGGAAGACCTGCAGCAGGGGGCCAATAAACTCGGCATAAAGCTGCTTGTTAAGGAGATTGGAACAAAATCCGAACTGGCAAGTTCACTGCAAAACCCACCTAAGCGGACAGATGCTATCTGGCTACTCAACTCCCCTTTCCTGGTCTCCAATGTAAACCTGTATGTGGATTCGGCCATCAAGCACAAATTACCCTTGGGTTCAGTCGCCTCACAGTACAAATCAGGGGTCTTGCTAACCTATGGCCACCTGCATAGGCACACTGGAAGAAAGGCCGGCCAGCTTGCCCATAAGGTCCTTACTGGTCAGTCACCTGCCGAATTACCCGTACTTACAACCGACTTTTTTCTTGGGCTAAATCTTAAGACAGCGCAAGCTATAGGCATTGAGGTTCCCCCCAATGTGTTACGCCAGGCAGCGGATATCGTCCGATAGCACCAGCCATTTGATAAGAAAGAGATGCCGTAGCACACCCTCATGACGCAAGACAAAAACCTAAGAAAATCGCTATATAGCGCGCTGAGCCTGCTGGCCATTGGCCCACTGATTATGGCGGGCCTGTCTGTAGCCTGGTTTAGCTATGAGGTACAGAGTCAACACGCCGTAAATCTCCAGCATGAGCTTTCAAAGCAGGCGACGGACAGGATCAACGGAACAATCACTGAGATACAAAGTGGTCTGGAGTCAATCGTCAATATTCCAGGTTTCTTTAAGCTAGACTCAAAGAGACAAGAGGGCCTCCTTGCCCTGTTTCGCCGCCATACGGATCGGCGCCATAGCAACACCATCAGTGAAGTGATCCTGCTCAACAAACAAGGGCATCAAGTCACCAGGGTCTCCAGAAACAGCGTCTATGCCGATAGTGATCTGGAGGATGATTCTCAATCACTCCAATATAAGACCCCCATTCAAACCGAGGAGGTCTTTTTCAGCCCGGTCTGGTTTGACCAGCAGACCGGGGATCCACTGATGACCATGTCGGTTCCATTGAGGGATCTATTGACCGCCGACATCGAGTCCATCGTGGTTCTACAGCTACGCCTAAAGGAGCTGTGGGATGTTGTCACCAGCCTTCCAGTCGGCACTGGCGGATCAGCCTATATCATTACCGAAAACGGCCGGGTTGTCGCCCACGCCACTCCCTCAATTGTGCTGCGCGAAACCCGATTTCCACTTCCGACGTTCAATGGGCTGCAAAACGGCCTCCATGGCGAAAAGGCCATCCTGACCACAACGACAGTGAGCCTGGGTGATCAGCAGCTGCACATCATTACCGAGCTGCCGGCTTTGGAGGCCTTTGGCCCAACCTTCAGCACCTTTGCCGCCATCGGCCTATTTACCATCGTAGGGCTGATTCTAAGTGGTTACCTGTGGTTCTTGATGGTCAAAAAAATCGCCCGGCCCATTGAATCACTGACCAATACCGCTATTGATATCAGAAATGGAGATCTCTCCCAGCGGGTTCTGATAGGCAACAACGAAAAAGGCCTACATGAGATTCAATTTCTGGCGAGCTCTTTTAACGAGATGCTGGAACAGCTGCAGTCTCGTGAACAATCACTCGAACACGCCCGATGGGCGGCGGAGACGGCCGCCAGGGCAAAAAGCACCTTTCTGGCCACAATGAGCCATGAGATCAGAACCCCGTTGAACGGGGTGCTTGGAATGGCCCAGGTGCTGGACGCAACTCAACTAGATGATGAGCAACGTGACTACCTCAATATCATCAACCAGTCAGGCGAAACCCTGGTCGTCCTTCTCAACGAAATACTCGATTTCTCACGAATCGAGGCCGACAAAATCAAGCTGGAACCCACAGCATTCAGCTTGGAGGAATTGTCACAGGAGGTGCAAAGACTGCTGGCACCTGATGCATCAAATAAGGGCATAAAGCTAATTAGCAACTATGGGGCTAACTGCCCTATAAACCTCATTGCTGACATAGGGCGTCTGCGGCAGATCCTACTCAACCTACTAAGCAATGCCGTAAAATTCACCACCACCGGCCACGTCATTATCGATATCACCGGCACAGAGAGAAGCAATGGACAGGCTGAGATCCACATTGAGGTCCAGGATACCGGCCCAGGCATCGCCCCTGAAACCCAGAAGGTCATCTTCGACGCCTTTACCCAGGCCGATGGCTCTCATACCCGTTCCTTTGGCGGCGCAGGCCTGGGACTCGCCATCACCAAGCGCCTCGTCAACTTAATGGGCGGTACTATTGGAGTAAAAAGCAGCCCCGGAAAGGGATCCACCTTTTGGATTGATGTTGCGCTGCCCCTTGCTGAATCCGGGGGCCAAGCTTCTCACAGCAACCAACAACTGCCGAATCGTGCAACAACAGATCAAGATACAGCACCACCCGCTTCCTCTCAGCTGCTGCGATTTGAAGGACAAATCCTGCTGGTGGAAGATAACGCCAGCAATCAGCTATTGGCCAAAAGCTTCCTGAAGCAGTTGGGATTCGAGGCGATTCTTGCTAGCAATGGCAAAGAGGCAATCGAGAAACTGCAGCACTCCAGTTGTAATCTTATAATTATGGACTGCCAGATGCCGGAGATGGACGGTTACCAGGCCACGCAGATCATACGTAGTCAGGGATGTGATATCCCCATTATTGCCTTCACCGCCAACGCCATGCCCTATGACAGACAACGCTGCCTGGATGCGGGCATGAACGACTACATCGCCAAGCCTCTCAAAAGAGAGGCCTTGGTTTCCGTATTGAGCCGCTGGCTGCCAGAGAATATTGTCTCCACGAATGATGTTCTGGCATCCGCCCGGCAGCAAGCTGAATAGAATAGCGGCTGCTGTCTGATAACGGCCCTTCCTAGATCGCGTCAGATCTGGCCAAGTACTTAGCGGAGCAAGATATCAAGCACGCGAGGGGACGGCCGTACCAGCGCAACCCCAGGGCAAGATCGAGCGTGGGCACCGTTCCCTGAAAAACCATATCCTGCTTGAAAACCGTTATCTACCAGGCGGGTTAGAACAGAGTTGCCCAAGACTCCAGTAAACAGATAGGCTGGCGCCTGGACAAACGACCACTTAAGGAGAAGATACAATGATCAATCACGTCATGATTGGTTCGAACGATATCGAACAAACCAAAAACTTCTACAATGCCGTTCTCGGTGTGCTGGGTGCCGGCGCGCCCATGGAGCACGTTAACGACACCGGGCAGACTCGTCTGTTCTATATACATGACGGCTCCACCTTCAGCATTAGTGAACCCATCAATGGAGAACCAGTGGGTAGCGCAAACGGCTCTACCATTGGTTTCGTCTGCGACTCTCCTGAGCAGGTGAAAGAATTGCATGATGTAGCCGTAGCCAACGGCGCCACCAGCATCGAAGATCCGCCGGGACCCCGCGAAAGCAACATGGGCGTGATGCACCTGTGCTACTTTCTGGATCCGGACGGGCACAAAATCTGCGGCATTCACCGCCCGGGCTAGTACAGCGAGGTAATGCGTCGCCCGTATCGCAAACCAGCGTTACAAGCGGGCGGCGCCCCTTTAGCAGGCGAATAAGAGGATCGATATGGAAGAACAGAAAGACGACAGGGCGCCACTGACGACATTGGAACACTCCGATAACGAAGAATCGTTTCGGCAGCTGTGGTGGACGATCGGGGTAACGGTTGCGGGACTCGCGGCCATCGCTTTCGTGTATCTGTGACACAAGCTGCTCAACCCTCCACCGGGGTTACGCTCTGGATCGAATAGAACAAGGCATTAGCTGATACGCTAAAGAAATCCCCTGACGACCAGGACTAAGTTCAGAGATATGCTAGCCGCCCTGACCAACAGCAATCTAAACCAATCCCGAAAACTGCGAATAAGCGCGTTCACACTCTTCTACTTTGCCCAAGGCATTCCCATCGGATTGCTGACCATTTCTGTTCCTGGTTGGCTATCTGAACTCGATCTAAGCGCCGCAGACATCGCTAGCCTGGTTGCAATAGTTGGTCTCCCGTGGGGCTTTAAGTTAGTTGCTGCCCCCTTCATGGATCGCTTCTCCTTCTTACCCATGGGCTTTAGGAGACCGTGGGTGCTCGGTGCGCAGGGCGGACTCACACTCGCAATGCTTGCGATGATGAGTGTCGTCGACGTGAAGTCTCAATTTTGGCTTATGGTATGGATAGGTTTCGCTATTAACTGCTTCGGCGCTCTTCAAGATGTCGCCGTTGATGGTATGGCAATCGATCTTCTACCAGAGGACGAACGGGGTCGCGCTAACGCATTCATGGCATTCGGCCAAGTTGCCGGATTTTCGATTTTCGGTGCGCTCGATGGTTGGTTATTGGTTAACCATGGTCTTCCTGCAACTGCCTTGGTTTCCGCAATATCTATCGGGGTCATATTCGTATTTGTCGCTTTAGTTCGCGAGCGTGAAGGAGAACGTTTACTGCCTTGGACTGCGGGCCAAGCTACTCAGCGGGAGACCCAGCCTGTCAAATCTTTTGCAGAGATCTTAAAAAATCTGTTCAAAGTTCTCCTTCTGCCGATGAGTTTGATTCTTGTCGCAGCAGAATGGCTAGGACGAATGGGTGCTGGTGTGGGACTGGCTGTTTTTCCTCTCTTGGGTGTACACCAGCTAGGTTACCCGTCCGAGGTTTACTCCTTCTGGATGAGCACCTCCTACGCCATCGCGGCGTTCATCGGCTTATTTTTCGGTCCTTTAGTAGATAAGTACGGTGCAAAACCATTGCTGGTGCTAGGCTTTGCGCTAAGCGCTATGGGTTTGGCAGCATTCGCAATAGCAAATCAACTTTGGGAAAGTGATGAGTTCGTCCTAACAATGCTCCTTTGGTATTTCACGACGACTCAGATCCTCTTCATTGGTGTGATCGCCGGTTTCATGATGATCTGCTGGAACCAGGTCGCAGCGACTCAATTCGCCGTTTATATGTCATTAGCGAACCTTGCCCGATCGGTTGGTGCTGCATTTTTCGGTTTGATAGCGACCGACCTATCACTCGTTGAAAGTGTTTATCTCATGGCCGGATTTTATGTACTAGCTGCATTCATAATGTTGTTCTTTAATCTCGATAAGCACAAACAAAGAATGGCCCACCTTTACGTTCGGTAAGCTTTGCCAGCCGTATCGTGGAATAGCCAATCGTTGTCGGCATCCGAAAAGTCTCTCGCCAGTTTCGCTAATGCGTTCCACAGGACCGGATAACAGCCAAGGCGCCTGAGTTGCGCGGAGCGTGGTAAACGCACATTCGAATCGGGCGTAACGATTTGCGCATTGTGCGGTGGGTCACTACGGTCGATCACAGACATCACTGAACCAAATCCCATCGAATAGAATCTCAACCACGTCAGCTTCCTATCCTTCCTATCCTTCCTATCCTTCCTATCCTTCCTTTCCTTCCCAGTCGCCTACAGCAAACCCATCGCTCGAGATCCGATCAATGACCCGGTGTCTCCCTGGCTGTTGGTGATACCGTCACACGCACGTACTGCATTGTTGGTGGCCTAAGGGAGGTGGGTGGCGAATTTCGTAACATGTTCGGGATACTGCAGTTCTGGACGGCTGGGCGCGCCGGTAGGTCTCAGGCCTGGATCCACATCCGCTGCAGCTGCCGCACGTTGCCGGGTGTGTCCCGGTAGGCGGTACGGTTGTGCGCGAGGCGGCGGTTGTTGATCCAGAACAGGTCGCCGCGCGCCATCGCGAAACGCACCACGTTGTCGGGCGCCTCGAGCAACTGGTCGAGCAGGTCGAGCGCCGCTCGCTGCTGCGCGTCGAGTGGCGCGCCGGCGCGTTCCTGCCCCTTCTCGATCCAGTAGCGCATGTAGCGGAACAGCACGCCGCCGCTGCGCGCGCACGGCTGGAACACCGGGAAGCGGTTGCGCAGCAGGTTGGACTGGTTACGCTCGCGGCCCGGCGTGACGACGTCGCGGATAAGCGGCTGCTCCAGCAGCGCGAGCAGCTCCGGCGCCCGCTCGCCGAGCTGCAGGTGCGCACGGGCGGCGTTGCTGACCAGGCTGTCGCCGCCGTGCAAACTCGGCTCCTCGCAGAGCAGCCCGACGTAGTCCGGCACGGCGTCGACCGAGCTGCTGTCGGTGTGGAAGCGAGTCTCGGCGTTGGTCATCGAGACCGGAATGGTCTGCTGCTCATGGGAACCGCCGCTGTCGACCACCGGGTAGAGCCGCCCGTACTGCATCATCGGCGTCCCCAAGGCGCAGCCGATCGCGACGTAGGCACAGCGCACGTGCTCGACACCGAGCCCGAGTGCGACGAGCCCTCGCAGCAGCACGACACCGGCACCCTCTTCAAGCTCTCGGCGGAGGTCATCGCCGAACCGGCACAACGCCGGCCACTGCTCAGCACGCCAGCGGAACGACTCCGAAGACGCCGCCGGCTCGCGCTCGGCGAAGGCGCGCAGCTCCTCGCGCGCCTCGGTCGGCAGCGAGAGCTGCCAGCGCGGATCGTCGCGCAGCCCGTCGGCGGTCCAGAGTTGGACCGGTTCGAGCGCGCGGGTTGGTTCTTCGGACGCAACCATGTCAGCGCGTCAGGCGGAACGCGACGTGCAGCGGCAGGTCGCGCAGCGGACCGAACCACTCAGGGTCCAGTTCGAGGTGTTCTTCGGTGGCGCGCAGCTCGACGACGTCGGGCATGCGGTTGAAGCCGGCGTCGCGCAGGCCGGTCAGGTAGTCCTCCATCGTCTTGTGGACGCTGCGGACCGGCACCGATTTGCCGTCGCGACGCCAGATCTCGCCCTCGAACTGGCGGTCGCGGCCGGAGAAGTAGCCGACGCCGTCCGGCTCGAAGTAGAACGGGGCCCGCTTCTCGCCGAGGAAGGCCAGCGAAGGGTGGGGGACCGCAAAGACGAACCGACCGCCGGGACGCAGGACGCGGTGCACCTCGCCCATGATGTGGCGGGTCCGCGCGAGGTCGACGTAGTTGAACAGGAACACCGCGACGCACAGGTCGACGACGCCGTCCTCGACGTCGGCGAGGTCGCCCGCGTCGCCGGCGCGATACTCGATCCCGAGTTGCTCCTTGGCCTCTCGCTGCTGTGCGCCTCGGATCATCTCCTCGGAGACGTCGACGCCGCGGAGGCGCCCGGCGCCGCGCTGCTTGAGGCCGCGCGCGAAGTAACCTTCGCCGCAGCCGAGGTCGAGCACGTCGAGGCTGTCGACCGGCTCGCACCACTCCATCAGGAATGGGCGCGCGGTGAAGTCCGAAAGCAGAATCGGCGCGGTGCGCTGCCAGTCGTCGCTGGCGTCGTCGTAGAGCTCGCGGGTCGAGATCGTCATTCTTGTAGCTCCTGGGCGCTGTCGGCTACGCGCAGCAGGTGGTCCCAGAACTGGCAGCGCAGGCGCAACGCGGTCAGCATGCCTTCGCGCAGCTCGCCGAGGCCGCCCGGCTCGGCCACGAGATCGCCGGCGATGTCGAGCAGGTCCTGCTGGTGCTGGTCGTCGACCAGGCAGTGCAGCTCGAAGAACACGTAGTCTTCCCGGCGCAGGTCGCCCAAGCGGCAGATCCCTTCGAGCAGCTGCTCGTAGATCGGCTTGACGACGTGCTCGGTGCCGAGGCCCAGCGCGCCCACCGCCTGCGCAGGGGTGGCGTTTTTGAGGTAACTCTCGAACCGCTCCCGCCATGCCCGCGCCGCGGGCGTGGGTGTGCTCAGGGCCTTGCCATCGAGCCCCACCGCGCGACAGAACCGGGTGAACAGTTGTGGGTGGGGGACGCCGTAGACCGTGGACGGATCGATCCTGCGGCGACGCAGTTCTTCGCAGTAGGCGCCGTCGAGCACGCCCTGCTCCTCCTGGAGGTTGTGCGACAGGCGCTCGCGATGCGCTGCCGAGCTGAGCCTCGCGATCACCGCCTTGAGATAGCGCGGGAACCAGGCAGAGTAGCCCGAGTACTCCCTCGCGTAGACGCGCAGCGCGCCGGCCGGGTCGGGCAGGTCGCCCGATGCGAAACGGCGCAGGAACGGATGGTGAACCCCGCGGCTGGCGAGGGCCTCTTGGATGAGCGTCGGCAGCGTCTGTCCCGCGCTGGCGCCCGATGGCGTCGAGGTCGGCATTCGAGTCTCACTCATTCATCAGTTCTCACTACCACTCAACCTATCCGAGTCGCAAGACTGCCGTCCACTACGAAATGCGTCGCTCCCTGGTGACTATATCTGAATTTGCGATCGTCATTCGAATCGGCAGTCACAAGCATTTCAAGCCCTGCAAGTAGAAAGACTCCTATCAGAATCTTTACGAAGTTTCTCATCAGTTATCCATTCCCCATTCCTGGTTAACTCATGCCGCCTTAAGGTAGCCCGCAGCAATGTACAAGTCCAGATAACAAGCCCGCATAATGCCGGCGAGCGCAACAGCTGGTGTACGTGTATGTATCCGAACGGCGCAACCCCTGCTGACGGGAAACACGGTCATGGCAGGTAAAAGTACTCCATGCTAACTTGTTTGGCCTGCTTGAAACACTTCTCCTCCGTCGATCTGCCGTCCGCATCCTGCAACAGACGGACTCCCCGTGCAGCCCGTACCGGCATGTGTGAGCTTGAGTAGCAAGTTTCGCAGTCACTGACCATTAACACCGTCAATCGCAGTCTTGCCGGGAAATTCGACTTCGTTGCGCGCCTGGCATGCAGTGCCGGGCCTGCTACTGCGTAGATGCTGGCATTACATGTAGCAATAGCGTTATAAACTATGGCACCCACAAGCCCATGTAGCGAACGGGACAAGAGATGCAAGGCGACAACCCGAATTTAACTGATAAGCAGAAACACATGACAACGCATTACGTGGCTGCATGCATCGGCAATCGACTCGAACGGATTTCCATAAACTTCACGGACCCCGAAGACTGTTTCGGTGAGAGCACTGGTCTGCGCTCAGGTCGAACTCCAGCGAGCACCAATCACTCTGGGTTACCTCATCCATCAGATCCACCAGATCGAGGGTGGTGCGGAAATGCGTAGCCGCTTCTGGCCCGGTAAACCCGAGATCGGCCGCGGCAAACACCATGATCCACGCAACTGGCTGCTACCTACTCTGTTGATGGTGCTTTCACTCAACCTCACTGCCGCCGAGTTACCACCAGAACACCCCTACTTCGCCGACTCCGTCTACCCGCTGGGGCACGGTGATGCCGCTCAACAGGATGCCCTGCCAGTGCCGGGTCCAGCGAACCCCGGCCCCGTCATCCCCTCGGGGTCGATTCGATACGCGGCTTCAGGACCAGCACAGTTTGGCGCTTACACTTCGGGGCCTTATCCCGACGGCCGTCGGGTTTTGTGGGCCAACGGCCTGGACAGGATCGTCAAAATCGATTTCGATACCTTTGAGATCCTGGCAACCTATTGGTTCGACGGCAGCAAACGATGGACGGCGGCAGAAGCCGATGCCGCCATTGAGTACTTCGACACATCTAACCAGGGTATCGGCGCCCTGTGGAGGTCTTTCCAGGAAGTCCAAAAACTGCGGGATCTCGCTGGTGTCTATACCGTTCTGGATGTCGATAACAACTATTTTATAGCGAATAAGAACGGCACGATCACCGCTTACGGCGATGAGCATCCTATGGCTCCGGCTTCACCCATCATCGCGAAACGTTCATTTGCACTCCCGGCCGACGTCACAGGTTATACCGTCGGCATGAACATGACTTACGATGGCTGGCTGATTGTACCCACTGAACATGGCTACCTGGTCGCAATCTCCCGTGATTTCGCAACTTCCCATGTCACCCGACTGCCCCACAGCGCCAATGCCGAGGACAAAGCGACCCGACCTACAGGATACGGCTGGGTTCGCAACAGTATTGCTATCGACATCGATGGCGGCATCTATATTGCGTCGCAGAATCACATGCATAAAGTGCTCTGGACCGGGTCCGGGTTCAGTCACGAACCCGGCGATGGCGCCTGGTCAGTGCCTTACCAGAATAGCTGGGGCCACGGTACGGGTGCTACGCCAAGCCTGATGGGATTTGGCGACGAGGATCAGTTCGTCGTTATTACTGACGGAGAACACCTGATGAACGTCGCTTTATTCTGGCGCAACCACGTTCCTGAAGACTGGTCCGGACTACCGGGTCTGCCCCGGCGGATCGCTGGACTGCAGCCCGCCGACATGGGCAACCCGGATCTGTCACGCATCCAATCGGAGCAGGCCGTTGTCGTTGCAGGGTATGGGGCACTGGTAGTCAACAACGAACCAAGGAACGTACCCTGGTGGCTGCCGGACCAGGCGCAGAGACTTCTGATCAGTTACCTGGGCAGCGCTCCCGAATACCAGCCCTATGGTGTACAGAAATTTATCTGGGATCCCAAAGCCCGTCGCTTCAACAAGGCCTGGGTCAACCAGACGGTCAGCTCACCCAGCTGCGTCCCGATCGTCAGCCACACCAGCGACCGGGTGTATCTGATCGGTGCTCGGCGCAACCAGTGGACCCTTGAAGCTATTGACTGGCAGACCGGCGACAGCACCTATCACAGTATCATTGGTGGCCAACGCTACAATCCACTCTTTTCCGGGACACTCATCGACGAAGCCGGCCGCATTCACTATGGTGCTCCCTGGGGTCGGGTTAGACTGAATCTACCCTCCGAACCGGCGCCGGCATCGCCTTAGTTTCAGGCAGCCGCCTCTTTGGGTCAGCGACGTTTGCCGCCTGTTGGGGCATTATCCACATCGCCTTTTATTCAGAGACCTTGGCCCTGGTAGCCCCGTTGTCATCAGTCAAGGGCAGGAAGCACAACCGCTTTTCTGGTAGAACTAGCAAAGTATCAATCAACCGGCAAATTGTGCTCGGTTGAGTGCAGTAGGCGTGCATAGTCAATGGCGTACGGTATGCGTGGCGTCTGTCGTTGGCCGTGGGAGGTGCCTGGTGTGCGCGTAGTGACGAGCAGATGGCGGCCGGCTGAACCATCTTCGGTCAAGTGCCAACAACATAAAGGTGTCATCGATTATGACCAAGACAACAGATTCAGCAGGTATCGGAAAATTTCGAATGGGCCTGTACGGGCTGGTCAATCTGCCAACCTCTATCGTCGGTCTTCCCATCGCGCTGTATATCCCCGCATTTTATTCGCAGAACCTTGGCCTCTCACTCGCCGCTATCGGTACTCTGGTTGCCCTATCAAGACTCACAGACGTCGTGACCGACCCGACCATAGGCATAGCTTCCGACCGCTGGCAAACCCGCTTTGGCCGACGCAAACCCTGGATGATCATCGGTATGCCGTTGAAGGTGTTGTCTCTGTGGATGCTGTTTGTACCCGATAGCGAATTTGCCTTAATCATCTGGCATGGCATGGGGGGCGAAAGCATCAACAATCTTTATTTGTTTGTGTGGATCAGCCTTTTATATCTCGGATTTACCCTAGTCGACCTACCGTATCGAGCCTGGGGCGCTGAACTGTCTCCGGATTATGATGAGCGTTCACAAGTAACCGGGTGGCGGGAGGCCTTTGGTTACGGAGGCACGCTCATGGCGCTGTTGATCCCGTTGGTCGCGTCACTCGTATTTGATCGATCCGGACCGGACAATGCGCTGTACGCCGTCGCCGTTGTCGTGGTGATTGCGCTCCCAATACTCACTTTACCCGCCCTCATAGGGGTACAGGAACCTCCTCCGCTGGCTAAACGCAAAGAACGCATCGCATGGCGCCAGGGCCTCAAGATCGTCTGGCGTAACGGACCTTACAGGCGGCTGGTGATCAGTCTGGTCTTTTTGGTTGCCGCAGTCACCATGACCGCCTCACTGTCCTTTTTCTTTGTTGCTTCGGTCATGGAAGAATCATTTGCTGGCTACACGATATTTATCCTCGCCTACTATCTATCCAGCAGCATGGGTATTCCTGTCTGGTTTGCCATTTCCAGACGTCTCGGCAAACACAAAACGGTGGTACTAGGCATCGCCTGGTTGTCCTTATGGAGCGCCTTTATTCCGTTACTGGGCCCAGACCACTACTGGATATTCTTTGTCATCATGATGCTGAAAGGTTCAGCGGTAGGCGCCCTGGTTTTTCTACCTTCTTCTATGGCCGCAGACGTGATCGATCTCGACACGCTACGCACAGGAGAACAGCGCACCGGACTCTATTTTTCATTGTGGGGCATGGTCAATAAAGCAGCATCGGCGCTCGGCGTCTTTCTGGCAACCACTGGTGTGGCTTATTTCGGTTTCGACCCGGCAGCCGCGGCCAACACGGAAAGCGCCAAGCTGGCACTCGCCTGTCTTTACAGCATTATCCCTGCGATCGTAGCCTGCGTGGCTTTACCTTTGCTATGGAATTACCCACTTACCCGCGCTCGCCAACAGCGCATGCATGCCCACATTAAACGGCGTGATCAACGCCGCGCAGCCGAGGCCGTCGAAGCAGCAAAAAACTGAACCCACCCAGCAACCCCATTTACGACAGATAATGGATTATTACTAATGCATATCATCAAGAATCAATACAAACATCCCATCGAGATCGAGCCTCGGCGGATAAGCTTCCAAGGTCAAAGTGAGGCCCCCTTTTTTTGCGCCACCTTGGGCAAAAATTTCGGACCTTGAGTTTTCCATTGGCCAGCAAATTCGCTGGGGGTTGATTGTTGAGAGCCCCGTGAGGCCGGCTCTCTCCATAGTCTTTACGCCAAGCCCGCAAGCTTTTGTCTGCCTCCGTCAAATCTGCAAACCAGTTAACGGTTAAACATTCATCGCGAAGACTGCCATTGACGGATTCAATGAAAGCACTGTCGGTCGGTCTGCCGGGTCTGGAGAACTCTATGACGACCTTGTTCGCGTACGCCCATAGGTCCATTGAACGGCCGGCACCCTCGCTACCATTGTCGCAATCACTCGCTTTGGGTACCCTCGTGTCCGAGCGATCTGTTGAGGCGCTTGGACACCATCTTCACCCCGTGGCAGTTTTGCTGATGCGCATGCACGCGCTTGGCTATCTGGATAGTGCTCCAACAAATATCGTTATCGATTTTCGTTTTTGCACCGGCGCCACTTTTTTCGAGTGACGTCCATCAGCATCGCTTTGACCAGGCTCAGATCGACTACTATTCGCTCTGACTTTGCGTTTTCCTCACGCACCTGTTTCAGCTCCCGCGCTTCGTTCAGCTCCAAGCCACCATACTGTTGCCAACACCGTAAAATGTCGCCTCTGCTATGCCCAGTCGACGACAAATCTCAGTCGCCGGTGTGCCGTGCTCGTGTTGTTCAACTACCGGAATAATCTGCTCAACCAAGTACCTATTTCTTTCGCGCCATCTACAGACCCTCATCATGGTCTCCAGTCTGTCAGATTTCTCACTGCTTATGGCGTCATTTATTGGATAACCCTCAGTGGATCCCGCCATGATTCGTTTACGTTCTGATCACATGACAGATGGTTCAGTGAATTATCATCGCCAGACCGTGGAATTGATATTGTGCGAATGCACTCAATCAACGTTGTGGGCAAAGTTAACGCATCGCACTATCCCAACCAAGGCACTTCTCGCATAAGGCTTACGGGAGGAGATGTGAAAAATTTCTTGCAGAACAGCTTGCTGCTAGCAGCGTCCGTTTCTGTGTCGGTGTTTATGGGGCAGGCGGTGCAAACGATCTTTGAAAGTCAGGCAGATCGAGATTGCTTATGAATGGGAGAACTCGGTGATGGGCAAGGCTACGTAAGCGAGGAGCAGTATTCAGTTGTTCTTTTGAGATACAATGGCGTTCTGGAGGGGGTTGCGATCGAGCATGGCTTGCACTATATCGGTCTACCGGAATTGCTGGAACCCAGCGGAAACTATTTCTATGACGGTATGCACATTAGCGAGTTAGGTGCTGCTGCTGTTGCGGAGGTAATTGCAGATGCCTTTGTCAATGAAATAATTCCTGACTAGGTCGATGTCGAAGAGGCGCCGAAATATCAGGCCTTTGCCGAGATTTTGAGCTTACCTAAGTGCGACAATAACTGAAAATCAAGCGGGTGGATGCATAGACCCGCGTTACCCATATCTGGGACATGGATCTTACATCAATCCGGAATATCCAACCGGTCGGGAACGGGAATACAAATTGGACAAGCTGGGCATTGTGGTTATCGGCAGAAATGAAGGGACGCGCTTACTGCGCTGTCTTGAAAGTGTTTCGTCGCAATGCGAAAAAATTGTCTATGTGGATTCGGGTTCCACCGATAACAGCGTGTCGCTGGCTAGCCGCTTCGCGACCTTGACCGTCACGCTGGATGCGAGCCAACCCTTTACTGCCGCGAGATCCAGAAATGCGGGATTTGAAAAATTAGTGGATTCCTACCCGGAAATCGAGTTCGTGCAGTTTATGGACGGTGACTGTGAAATCACGCCAGACTGGCTGACACAGGGAATTCGCTTTTTGCGTTCCAATGCTGACGTGGCTATCGTGGCCGGTCACTTGAAAGAAAAATATCCGGTCGCATCCATCTACAATATGATCTGCGATATCGAATGGGAAGCGCCCGTTGGTGAAGCTAAATCATGCGGTGGTATCAAGCTTGCAAGAACAAGTGCCTTCGCTGAAGCGAAGGGATATCAAAAAGATCTTATCGCGGGTGAGGAGTCCGACCTTTGCATCAGGCTGCGCAGGGAAAACTGGAAAATCTGGCACATGGACTGCCACATGGCAGTGCACGATGCATCAATCCATCATTTTCATCAATGGTGGAAACGCATGGTAAGAGGAGGTTATGCATTTACTCAGGGTGCGTTTCTGCACGGAAAATCACAAGAGCGGCACTGGGTCAGGGAATCTCTGAGCGTGACCGCCTGGGCCGCTTTGATACCATTTTCGATATTGCTGATGGCAATTGCCATTAGTCCCTGGTGCCTGTTCTTGTTCATGGTCTACCCGGTTCAATTTTTCCGAATTACCAGAAGCATAAATCGTTCCCAGCATGAAAAAATGTACTATGCGTTATTCGTGTTACTTGGAAAATTTGCCGAATTTCAGGGACAACTCGGATATTTCTACGACAAACTCAGGAATCGACGTCGGGAAATCATCGAGTATAAAGCCGGTTAGTACTTGAGATACCAAACTGCAAATATCCAGGATGTTCAGCGATACATGCAGTTTCATCAGGCCTTGTTACTCGACATGCATGAAAGCCCCAGACAATTCTGTGACGTTTCTGCTCGAATATCTCTACGTTTATGAACTTTAACCCTGAAAAAAGCAGTCCAACCGTACCAGCCGTCGTGGTTACCTATCGGTCCAGTAAGACTATTGCCGACACGATGGAATCGATGAAGCGCGCATACGATGCTGGGGTACTAAGGTGTATCGTCGTCGACAACAAAAGCGGTGACGAACCTGTCAATATTATGAAAAGCTATGGGTTCTGGGCGACCATAATCGAAAATTCGGACAATGTTGGTTTCGGGCGTGGGTGTAATCTGGGACTGGAGCAGGTTGACACCGAGTACGTCATGTTTGTTAATCCTGATTCGACCATAGAACCCGACTCGGTAAAGCTTCTTCTCGAATTCATGAATCAACGCGACAAGGTCGAACTCGTAGCACCTGCGATCAACGAGCCAGGCGGCGGAGTTCAAGGTGTAGGTAACCTGGTTTCACCATGGAATACATTACTGCAGGAAATTCCGCTAGTAAAAGCTCCAGGGCGCCGCCCCCTGTATCCCGGTGAAAAACCGTTTAAAACCGAATGGATTTGCGGGGCAATAATGGTGGGGCGCACCGGCTTCCTGCGTAGACTCAAAGGTTTCGATCCTCGCTTTTTCCTGTATTTCGACGAAACCGATTTATGCCGCAGAATACTCGACGAAGGGGCGGAAATCTGGTGTGTCGGCGAAGCCGTTGCCTATCACATAGGTGCGGCGAGTTCCGACGAAGCCAGCGAAGCCAAGTTCGGCGATAATATCGCAGAACATTATTTTCAAAGCCGGTTCTACTACTTTTTGAAGCATCATGGGCTTGTCATGGCCGCGGTTGCAGAACTGGGTGAGATATGCCTGCTCCGATTATGGACCCTGGCGTCAAAAATATTGAATCGAGGCGGTACCAGTGCCTTTTACACAAGAATTCGAGGACCCGTTTTGAAGTTGCCTCCGAAAGTGCAGACACAGGTTTAACGGAATGCGTATTTCTGTGATACCCGGTCGCGAAGTCGACAATTCGAATATGGAAATCTGGCGAAAGATTCAGCAAGACAATCCATCGCTGGAAAGCCCGTACTTTTGCCCGCAATACACGATGCTGGCGTCACAAACCCGCGACGATATCTATGTTGGCGTAATCGAGGAAAACAACAAGGTACTGGGGTTTTTCCCATTTCAGCGACGATCCGATTTTGCCGCTGGTCCCGTGAGCGGGCCCTTGTCTGACTATCACGGGTTGATTATCGAACCCGAACTTGAAATAGACATAAGGGACATGCTCAGGCAATGCCACCTGAAATCATGGGAATTCAATCATCTGATCGAGTCGCAAACAGCATTCAGACAGTTCCACGAAATCAGCGATCAGTCTTATCTGATCGATTTTTCGAATGGTGTCATGCAGTACATGCAAGCACACAAAGAGGGTGGTTCCAAACTATTCAATACCCTGGCAAGAAAAAAGCGAAAGCTTGAACGGGAAAAAGGACCGGTATCGTTCGAGCAGCATAAGCCCGACCCTCAACTAATGTCGAAAATGTTTGCCTGGAAGGCACAACAATATCTCGATACGAATCTGGTGAACGTTTTTGATTTTGACTGGACGAGGAATCTCCTAGAAAGTATTTGCGCGACCCAGGATGACGATTTTGCCGGTGTTCTTTCCGTACTGTATGCAGGGGACGAACTGGTGGCCATACACATGGGAATGAGATCGCGATATGTCTGGCACTGGTGGTTCCCCACTTATAATCGCGAGTTTTCACGGTACTCACCGGGATCGATACTGCTGATGGAAATGATTCAGAATTCAGAGGCCCAGGGAATCAGGAAAATCGACCTGGGGAAGGACCAATCTCGCTACAAAGACCAGTTTAGTAATGCAACAATCGGTCTCGCCGAGGGGATTGCGGAAACCGGAATCTTGGCGCGGAAGCTGAGACAGACTGGAAAAACACTTGCCGAATTTATCCGCAATACGCCACTCGTCGTTCCGGCGCGTATACCGGCTCGGATTATTCGGCATTACAGGCGCCGCAAGAAATTCTCCTAGACCGGGTCGGCACCGTTCGATGTGTTTCAGGTCGACTGCCCTGCCTGGTAGCATCTTGCGGGTAGGTTTAGCCAGCCTTGGGCGTGGATGCTGGAGCTAGCATGACAACTAAGAACGAGATGGCAAATAATTCAGAATCCGGCTCTCAGGCGCGTCTCTGGCTAGGCCAGGAGCCCTTTTCGCCAAGAAAAATCATCAAACGGAAAATCAAAACCGCCGCTACGGTTTTTGGATCATTCTTGCAGAAGCAAACTGCCGAGCAACCCGTAATCCTGATGTACCACAGCATTGCTGAAGAACGAGCCGCGAACTATATTCATCCCAGTGTCAGGATCTCCCCCCAGCTCTTCGAGCAACATCTGTTATTCATCAAGAAAAATTTCGATGTCCTTTCGATCGACGATTGTGCCGAGATCATCGAGAGCGGAGAAATGCTATCCCCGAAAGCATTAATTTTATCCTTTGATGATGGCTACCTGGATAACCTGGAAGTGGCAATGCCTATTCTCGATGCATATAACTTTCCAGCTGTTTTCTATCTGGCTACCCGGTACATCGACGAGTCGACGCCGCAATGGGTAGACAGGATGTACTCTATTTTCAAGTATCGAAAGGAAGATAGAATCGAATTGGAGTATTTTCAAAAGAGAAACTGGAATCTCAGTGTTCTCGAGGATCAAATTGATTTATTTGCACAACTCAACGATCTCATGATTTCGAGATTGGAGGGAGAGAGAGAGGAGCTACTGGAAACGCTGGCATCGAAATGTAAATTCGAAGAGGACCTCCCCAGGTTGACGCTGACCTGGGAGGAAGTCGAAAAGATTTCGCGAACATCCAGCAATATCATTCTTGGAGTACATACAGATGGACATCTGGATGTGAACCAGCATGACGCTCGATTTCGGTCGGAGATGACAACCTCGATCAATAAACTCGAGAACGTAACAGGCAAGACTCCCATTCATTTCTCGTTTCCCTATGGTCGTGCCTACGAGGGCGCGCATCGAGTGCTTTGTGAGTTCGAAATGAGGACGGCAGTTTGTTCCAGGCCTCCGTTTCGAATCGATAATCAGTGGCGGCAGTATTATCTGTGTCGCGTAGATGCCGTCGAGCATTCTCATAAATTCTGGAAGTATGTGGGATAAGGTATATCGATAGAGGCTGTCCCATCGATGGCAGGCATACGCGCTACGGAGTCCAATCTGTGTAATAGTGGGCTGCCTGGGGTCATGGTGAGCCGATGGTATCTGCTCGTTTGCTTTGACATGATTGTTATACGAAAGCGCTGCTGAGCGAGGTGATATGGACCTGCAAAGAGGAGAAGGAATATGAATTTCATTCGACAATGGCCGAAGCTCGTAGCGAGACGACTGTTCGCGGTGCTCCTGAGTGCTTTTTGCTCTGCTCAGGTAGTTGCAGATGACAAGGCCTTATTGGGGATGGCTACCCATTTAGGTGCCGCAACCCAGGCCAGGTGTGCCGAGGCACTCATGCAGGCGGGTTCGAAAAGCTATGAGTTGTCCTATGAACGTTCCGGAACAATGCCGAAGTCGCCATTTGCCGGCGAATTCGAGCCTAAATTCCTGCCGTCCATGCCCATGCCGGGGACTCACCAGCTCTACAATATGGACGTGCTGAACGTCGATGCGAATTCGGCCAATCAAGGGACCCAGATGGACGCCTTTGGCCATTTCGCGTACACCGCTGAGCCCCTGAAAGGAGAAGAAGCCTCTGGCTTTGAGGATGCGACCTACTTCGGTGGCCTGCGTCAGGCACAGGTCAAACCGCATCCGGACTCACCCCTGCTCATTCTTGGTGCAGAAACGATACCGCCACTGGTGACCAGTGGTGTGCTGTTGGATGTCAGACGACATGTCAATGAGGGCAGCAGCTTCAAGGCCGGAGAATTTATCACCGAAGCTATGCTCGAGCGCACTATCAAGGCTCAGGGCCTTGAGGCGCGTGGTTTGCTCCCCGGGGATATTGTGCTGATCTACACAGGTTGGAGCGATCATTATCAGGACCCTGATAAAAGCGGCGTTTATTACAGTTCTGCCCCGGGTTTATCTTATGGCGCTGCCGTGTATCTGGGAAATCACGGCATCATCGCGGCAGGCTTGGACACGCCTTTTGTTGACAGCGTGCCATCAGCGGCGTCTTCGACAGAATTCGCACCCCCTCAGGGCACGCCGCCAAACATGGCCTTTCCTGTCCATCATCACTTCCTGACCCAGGTAGGCATATACACGCTGGAAAATCTTCGTCTGGCCGAACTGGCGGAAGACCGAGTCAGTCTTTCCTGTACCATGGTCCTCCCGCTCTTATCGAAAGGCAGTGCTGGTTCTCCGATTCGGCCGGTCGCCTATGGTGTGCCGGCCGACTAGAACCCTACTGAAACACCCCTACTCCAATGGCACCACCCACTTTCTCTTCGAACACCTGGACTTTATCGCCCGGCTTGCTCCTTTGGTGCCCAGACCCAGGGCCAATCTGATTCGCTACCTCGGGGTGTTCGTACCAAACAGTACGCTCAGGCGCCGGATCGTACCTGCAAACAACCGCTTTCCTTGGCGAAACAATAGTGGAAGCCAGTCGCTTTCATCTGCATAGTACCCCCGCCGAGATTCGGCTCGGACCGCCAGCCACCAGTGAGCACAATATCGAAGGGCTCACCGAGGTGCTTGGCTACGACGAGGATCGGTTGGCGGATGTACTAGCATCGCCGTGTATGGAATAACTGGCCACAGGCGCGGCATAGATAGAAGAGGGTTGAGTTGCTGAAGATAGGTGATACTGCAGCGGAGTTTGAACTGAGCGATCAGGACGGCGCGCAAATCCATGATTCGGGCATACGGGGCCGACCTGTTTGTTATGCCGCGCACCGAACTTCTAATTGCTGAGAACGGCTGAATGGAGTCAAGTTTCCACGGCGTACTCGCGTTTGCCGTCTTAGGCTGCATGTTGCTGAGCGGCACGATCCTGCGCGCGCGCATCGGCTGGCTGCAGCAGGCGCTGGTGCCGGCCAGCCTGATCGGCGGTGTACTCGGATTTGTGCTGATCGCATTGGGTTTCGCCTACGGTTATCAGAGCAGTGACTTTGCACCCTTCACATTTCATTTCTTTACTCTGAGCTTTATGTCGCTGGTCTTAACCAAGGGTAGTGACAACCATGGCAACTCGGTTGCCACCGGCGGGAGTTGGCTGTCCATGGTTTGGGTTATGAGCCTCGTCCTGCAGGCGCTCATCGGCTTGTTGGTCATAGTTGCCTATAACCAGGTGTCTCAAGGTCGGTTGTCTGAGTTCTTAGGCCTGCTGGTTACCCATGGTTTTACCCAAGGGCCGGGACAGGCAATGGCGCTCGGCGCGCTGTGGGAAAACGAAATGGGCATTACCCACGCGATCAACTTTGGTCTGATCTATGCATCGGTTGGCTTTATTGTCGCTTTTGCCTTGGGCGTGCCGGTTGCACGGTGGGCGGTGCGCCAAGGTCTGAACGTCAATCGCAATGCGCGCATCGATGAGGAATTTGTCTCCGGTATTTTGAACCCGCAAGCAAGGCTGTCGGCCGGGCAGCAGGTGACCCATCCCGCCAACGTCGACAGTCTGGCGTTCCATCTGGCGATCCTGGGGCTGGCGTATATTCTGACCGACGCGTACATCGATTTCATGCATCCAATCGTCAGCCAGATTCAGCTGGGTGACATCAACTTTGCGGTCATCTTTACCCACAATCTGTTTTTCTTTCACGGGCTAGTGGTGTGTGTGATTTTGCGCGCATTGTTAAATCGGTTCGGGTTAGGTCACTTTATCGACGATGACTCGCAACGTCGGATTACCGGTACCTCTGTTGATTTTATGGTGGTGGCCACCATCATGAGCATTCAGTTTGCGTTGCTAGCTGAATACATCGTACCGATACTCGCTGTGTGCCTGGCGGTCACCGCGGGTACCGCCACACTATGCTTCATGCTCGGTCGCAACTTGAGTAAATTGGGTGTTGAGCGCGCGCTGACGGCCTTTGGTTGCTGCTGTGGGTCGACGGGTAGCGGTATTTTGTTACTGCGCATGCTGGACCCGGATCTAAGTACGCCCATAGCCCGGGAGCTGGCGTTTTTTAACGTCGCGATTCTGTTTCTGGCATTCCACGTACTTACCGTCATGGCGCCCATTCTGCCCAGTTTCAGTCTGCTCACCATCATCAGCGTGTATGTGCTTACTTTTGTGGTCGCAGGTGGCGCGGCACTCTGGCTGGCTCGACGCCTCAATCAGGGTGTTACAGCCAAATGAATACGTCGATGCGGCCCAGCCGAGACAAATGATCAGCACCGCAAGGAAGCATCCAGCACGGCAGACTCATCTCATTCAAGGCACCTGAGTAGGGCTGAGCGTCTTAAACGCGCATTCGAATTGGACGTTGCGACTTGCGCAACGGGTCACTACCGGCGATCGCAGACAACGCTGAAGCAATTCTCATCAAAGAGATTCTCAACCACGTCAAGCTCACGCCGGCGCCATGGACTATGAACGCCCAGAATGATGGCGTGCTCTGTGCCCAGGGTATCGCAGAACGGTGTTTGTATGCTCTTGGGGTCTGAGTCTCCAGATAGCTTGTCATATCATGCAGACGGGTACTACGCGCCGGTGCTGCTCAGAAGTTCCGCGGCCATAATGGCCAGTGGCTCTGCGCGCAGTTGTCGCTTGCTGATGCTGTAAGCCTTGCGGGGCAATTCTGCGAGCCCGGCGGCCGCAGCCATCGCAGCTTCCATTCCCGTTCCTGCAGGCACGAGTTGGTCGATGAAGCCAGCTTCCAGCGCACCTTCCGGATCGTACATGCGAGAATGCAGGACCGCCGGAATCAGGTGTTGTCGAGCCAGTCGCTCCTTCAGCGGTTGTAACGGCCATGCTGAAAACGGCACGTTCAATGCCACCTCGCGCAAACCGTATTTGAAGGTGCCATTTTCCCCGATGCGTATATCGCAGCAGGCCATCCACACGGCGCCGATGGTCAGCGCATGACCAGCGGCGAGGCCTACCGTTGGTATCGCGCTGCCAAACAGCGTATGAGCGAAGCGACCGCCGCGATGCCCCAGTTCCACGCTGGCATTGCGGTCCTTGCCTGTCATGACGTTGATGTCGAAGCCCGCGCAGAAACTCCCTTCGCGCCCGGCAAGGACCACGGCTGAAGCGTCGGCCTCTGCCTGCTCCCAGGCGTGCTCGAGTTCGCTCAGCACCTGGTGATTTATGACGTTCTTGTTACCGTCATCGATGGTGATGAGGGCAATGTCGTTCTGTATGTCCAGTGTCACGTTCATGAGTGCGTCCTCTTGCTGTGAATACTCTGTGTATGAGCTTGATAGCTCTGGTGCCGGGGCCTTTTTACCCCGTGCCACCAGTCAAGGGTTTGTCGTGTATAGACCTTTACCATGACCATCATCATACTTGTTTTCAATCTGACACTATCCAGGAAGCCAAGCACACGCCCGCGCCATAGGCTTTGCGTCACACAGGATCGTCGATGATATCTATCGCTGAAGGGGAACTGCATGCCTAGAAATGTGATTGATGACCGTTTTATCGGGTCTCTGCATTTAATGGCACTCACTCGCGAAGGGCTGGCTCATGACCCGGAGCTTGAACGGACCGTCATTCAAACCAGCACGATCAACGCGCTTCTGGATGGCAGTTATGAGGGTGATGTCACGATCGGCGAGCTTCTGGAGCACGGCACCGATGGGATTGGGACGATCCAGAGCCTTGATGGTGAGCTTATTGTTCTAAGGGGCGTCGCCTACACGGCTCGGGCGGATGGTAGTGTCGGCATGGTTTCGCCGCAAACCAAGACGCCTTTTGCGGTCCTGACACGGTTCCAGTCCGGGGCACATCACAAGTGCGCGGGGCTGGGCTATGATGAATTTCTCGCCGAGGTGAATGCCCGGCACCCGCAGACCCCCGTGCTGGGCATCCGCGCCAGCGGAACCTTTACCAATCTGCATCTTCGCAGCGTTGCGAAGCAGGACCCACCCTACCGGCCCCTGAGTGATGTGGTTGCTGATCAAACAGAATGGCATTTGGACGAGGAGGTGGGCGACCTCATCGGGTTCCGCTTTCCCGACAGTGTGGCAGGAGTCGAAGTGCCTGGATGGCATCTGCATTTTCTCTCCAGGTCCCGCGACCATGGGGGGCATGTCGTAGCGATTGACGTGACAGAGGCAGAGCTTGAGTTCTGCCAGTGCAATGAACTTCATTTGGAACTGCCGCCCGAAGTGGGACTGGGCACAGTCGGCGAGGCAGACAAAGACGCGATCAATACCGTTGAGGGGCACTAGACGAATTGATCTGCTCCACCAGGGTGCAGTGTCGGGTCATTCTCGGGGCCAATGCCGTCAGCAGGACACCGACACTTCGTAACCCATTGCAGAACTCGCTCAGCACGCCAGACTCATCTCACGCAAGCCGCCTGGGTTGGGCTGAGCGTCTCAAACGCACATTCGAACTGAAGGTAACGATATGCTGGCTGATCGTTAATTTACAGGTTCAACCACAATAGCGGTTGTGCTTCCTTTACTTGAGTCCTATGGTTCATAAGCAGCAGCGTCAGCCAGTACACACTGCATTGACTCTCGAGCTTCAATCCTGGCAAACCATGCGGTAGCGCCAAGCGCATCCAGCAGATCCATATCAGCGTGAATTTTCGCCGAGTGGCGGGCATACACCAGCATGAAGTAGCAAAAGATATCCGCGTAGGTAAATGAATCACCAAACACCCACGGCTCGAAATTCGTCAGGGTTGGTATCGCTTTCGCGGCCTGTGCCAGCCCTGCCGCAACCCTGGCCTTCTGCTCGTCAGTGGTTTGTTCACCGCGCAACGCGCCATAGCCCTGGCGCGCCACCCACTCCACATAGAGTTCCAGCGACTTATTGATTTCCGTGAACTTGGCTCGAGCAAACGCTTCACCCGGGCGCAAGGGGACTTCGGGATAGGTATCTTCGAGATAGTCGAGAATCGCTGTCGTCTCAGTCAGGGGCCCTTGATCAGTCACCAGGCACGGCACCTTGGCCATAGGACTGATCGCCAGAAATTCCGCTGTCGGTGGCAAAGGCTCCTTCACCTCCGTAAACTCCAGGCCCTTTTCGATCAGGGTCGCTTTCACCGCGTTATAGTAGTTACTCCGCGCACGGCCATGTAGTGTCAACATTGGTTTCTCCTCATAAGACGGAACGTCAGGCGCCGGCCAGGTGCTCGGGGCTGCGTAGCTCCGGCGCCAATCCCTCGCCCATCATGTCGATAAAATTGCCCGCGTAGAATGCGTCTTGCGCCGATTGCGGCAGACCATCAAGTGACTCGCCAAATCGCTTCAACGGATTTCGACCCCCTTCAACGTGCGGATAGTCAGTGGAAAACAGGCACATTTCCTCGTAAGAGTTACGAATAATCCAGCCGCTGTCTTCATGAGGATAAGGCGTTACCCGCAATTGACGACGCGCAATTTCCGACGGTTTAGCGGACAACTTCTGCAGCCGCTCTTCGTTCCTGCTGAACGCGTGCGCCGCGGAATCGAGGTTGCGCAGCCAACCCGGCACCCAGGAAGCGCCCAGTTCTACTGCACCCCATTTCAAGTTGGGAAATTTATCGAAAATGCCATCGATGATCAGCGTTGCTACCGTCTGCTGCACCGAGGTCGATATCGGCAGGTAGGTAACGGAGGTGAAGTTTGCATCACCCCCATGAAAATCAGGGACAGCAGGTAGTCCATTGATCTTGTATGTCAGATTGAGTTTGTCCTCTCCGCCCACGTGAAATACGACAGGCAGTCCCGCCTCCTGCGCCATCGCCCAGACGGGAAACAGTCCGATATGGCTGGGACCGTGATTCTGCGGACACCATGAAGGTACCATCAACGCTTTTGCGCCCATTTCAATGGCAGCTTTAGCAGTTTCCTCGGCGCGGTCAAAATCCTCCAAAGGTACGTAGGCCGTCGCCAGCAGTCTTTTGTCCACCGAACAGAAGTCGGTCATCATTCTGTTGTGGGCGGTCGCAGCACCGTAGCAGAGTTCCACATCATCGGACTGATCAAATCCGAAATTGCCAAGACAGAAGGTGGTAAAGACCAATTGACTCGCAACCCCAATATGATCGACCGCTGCAGGACGGTCTTCCTGCAGGAACGCGCCCTGAGCATCGTAGTTTTTGCGCAGCATGATGTTTTCAGCCGAGCCCGCCCGAAAGGCTTTGTCCTCCTGCCGCTTGCGCGCATCCTCGACAGCCAGTCGATTGCCAACGCGCACGCCCAGGTTCGGATGATCGAGAAAGCGTTTGAGCAATGAGCGTTCGAAGTACGGGTTCAGACAGTCCGACATTTCCATCAGGTGGCTATCGGCATCATGGACAAGGTGGCCTTCGATGTAAGGCATTGGCTTTTCTCCCCTCATAGATGGCACATACTATAGCCCGTTGCCGGCATTCCGTCAGGAGCGGTTCCACGGCGGGATCATGCTCTCGCCAGCACCTGGCATCGTTTCATCAGACGACGCGATTGCGCATCAAAGTCATCCCGACGGTGCAGCACACGGCGGTTGTCCCAGATGATCAGGTCATAGGGTCGCCACTGCTGTATCCAGACATTTTCGGGCAACACCGCGTAGCTCCAGAGTTCGTCGAGCAGCTGTTCACTCTCCTCGAGGTCCAGGCCCGGTATGTACGCCCATTCACGGCGGCCGAGATAAAGGGCTCTACGACCGGTTTCCTCGTGGGTATGCACAATCGGGTGAGCGGCGCCGGGCGCGTCCCGGGGATCATCAAAGGGTTCGAACCCCCGGCGCAGCGTGCCAACGCTGGTATGCGCTGCGTCGTGCTTGATGGTCAGGCCGGCAATGCGGGCCCGCAGCGCTTCAGGGAGCGCCTTAAAGGCCGCGTTTTCGTCTGCAAAGTATGTGTCGCCACCCGCCGGTGGTATTTCCACCCCCAACAGAACGCTGGCAGGCGGTGGTGTGTCAATGTAGGTCATGTCAGAGTGCCAGCTGGCCTCAGCATTGCCGAGACCGCCGATCGGTTTGCCGTCGACGACAATGTTCGACAGCTGGGTGACATAGCGATTCTTTATCTTCGCCTTCTCTGCTTCTGACATACGCCCGAACGGTGCTTCTTCGAGGGGCCCGAACCTGGCGCTGAACGCCTGCAACTGGTCTTCACCGATGTGCTGGCTACGCAATCTCACAACGCCATATTCAAGCCAGGCGGCATAGATCTTTTCGAATTCTTCATTTGCGATATCAGCAACGTCTACGCCGGCAATCTCCGCGACAAAACCATTCTTAATCGGTCGTACGTCGATCATGGGGTATGCCCTCCTTTAGGACCTGAGGCCGCACCCACAGCCTCACGCGGTGCAAGTATGCGTGCGATCAGTTTCATCTGACCACTCTCGGAGCTGGAAAACTCGTGGTAGAGCGCAAGAACTGCTGCGCCGAAACTGGTTTCCTGCCAGAACTGGGTCTGCAGCGCCTGAGGGTCATAGTCGCCCGGTTGGGCCGTCATGGCTTCGACGTAGTAAGCCTTGATGTCTTCCACCGCGCGCTTCATCCAGATGATGTCCGCTGGCAGCACATCTTCGTCGAGGTGTTGTGCCAGGGTCTGGATGTTCTGTTCGGGTAACTGATCTGCGATACCGACCAGGGTACGACCACCACGACGGCGACAAGAAAGTTCATACCAGGGCTTGAGCTGGCTGATTTCCCGGTTCAGGCGCGACTTCCATGAATCATCATCAGCACTGTCCTGCCCGAAAGATACCGGACATACCGCCACGTCCTCTGCCTCAACGGGTGGTGCATCGTGGGGATAATCCTCAAGCACCGGACCTTCGCTGCGATCCAACAATTTCAGCGCAGTCTTGATGACATCAAGCTGAAAGGCGGCATCGCCAGGTTTACCGAGGGGTCTTCCCAATGGAAATGGCACCCACAATGCCCGGGGCGGCTGCATCGTTTGCGCATTCTCCCTGACAAGACTTATTCCGGTTGTTAAAAGCCCTTCGCGCTCCAGGTAGTAGCTGAGCGCGCATACAGCGCGCGTACAATTGGGTCACACGGGCGTGAGAAACACCGCATCGACCTTATCCCGCTTGAGCATTCCCGCCACCTGAGCCGCGCTGCTTGCGTATGCAGCGGGGAGCAGCCCGGCACCCATAAAGCTGTAGTGAACATCCGCCAGGCTGCCAATTGAGCCTTCTGCCAGGAGTTCTCTGAATCGGCCCAGGGGGAAAACGATGTTGACGTCCTCGGCGAAGCCGCTCTTATCAAAGTTGACCGAGCTGTGCGACATCACCAGCTTGTCCGGGTTCTCCTGGCCATCGATGGGCCGGAAGGTGGCATCGGCAAACTCAAACGCCGTATCGTCGCGGTGGTGCAGGCCTGCGGTGGTAACCAGCGCAAACCGCATCTGACTTACCGGCTTTATCGGTGCCGTCCACACGGCCGGCCCCAACGGCGGCATGTTCTTTGAAAGCAGATGCTCGCGTTCGTAATCAGGCAATTCGGCCAGCCTAACCATGTCAGTGCTCCCCGTTCACATACAAGGTCGCTGTTGCTCAACCCCGATCCGAGTGTGTCAGTTGAATGATATTGACACAGAAATAAAATAATGTCACGGTTAGTGACATTATTTGTTGACCGCCCTTGTCATGCACACCCTCGCAAGTCCCGAGGCCCACCGATGAGTCAGACACAAAGTATCCAACCAGACTCAGAGCCTGATGGACGAATTGACGGAAGAGTTGAACGCACGGTGGCAACGCGCCGCAGGATCCTCAGCGTAACTCGAGAGCTGATCCTTGGCGGCACGATCGATCCCACCGCGGTTGAAATTGCCGAAACGGCCGGCATCACCACAAGGACATTGTTCCGCCACTTCCCGGATATGCAGACACTGCACAGCAGCTTCATCGAAGCTGTCGAAGCCAGCGCTTCCAGCGTCATGGATGAGCCTTTTCCCGAAGGCACACCTGACCAGTGGCCGCAACTACTCACGGTAGTAATCGATCGAAGGGTACGCGTCTATGAGTCGCTGCTGCCGCTCTATATATCAACGATCTGGAGCAGATACCGGGCCACACGGTCTGACGCCCTGCACTTCCGGGGAATCGAGCGCCGGCGCAACCGACTCAAAAAAATTCTTCCCGAACCCATTGCGGATGATCCGATATTGTTTGAGGTGCTGGATGGAGTCCTGAGCATCGAATACTGGATCAGCCTGAGACGAGATCAACGTCTCAGTGTCGACAGCGCCGCCCGTGTAGTCGCAGTCGCGGTTGAGAAACTGACGCCCCCCTGGTAATCCCGAGACCCTGCAAGGCACAATCCCTTGAAGCGCGATTCAGTTACACTTGAATCGATCAGTCAAGAATCTGCTACCTGCAAGAGACCTGGCCAACCCTATGAAAATCAAAAAAAACGGCGCGGACAATGCATTTCGACGGGAGGTCCGTGATTTTCTCGAATCTTCACTAACCGACGAACTGCGCGAAGCCGGCCGCAAGAAAACCAGCATCTGGCAGGAGCCGGAATCCGCTGCGGCCTGGCAGAACATCCTCTATAAGAAAGGCTGGCTGGTTCCAGAATGGCCGCAAGAATACGGCGGTACCGACTGGTCGCTTACCCAGCGATACATCTTTGCCCAGGAATGCGCACGCTTCGATGTTCCCGGCATTTCGCCCATGGGACTGAAAATGTGCGGACCCATGCTGATCGGATACGGCACCGAGGAGCAGAAGGCGCACTACCTGCCAAGAATGCTGTCCGGCAAAGACGTGTGGTGTCAGGGGTATTCCGAACCCGGGGCCGGCTCGGACCTGGCATCACTCAAAACCTCCGCGATGCCAGACGGTGACGATTACATTGTCAACGGAACCAAGATCTGGACCAGCTTTGCCCAGCACGCCAACATGATTTTTGCCCTGGTACGCACTTCCACGGAAGGCAAAGTACAACAAGGCATATCTTTTCTGCTCATCGACATGACGAGCCCTGGCATTACGGTCAAACCCATCATCAATCTCGAGGGCAGCCACGAGCTCAACCAGGTCTTTTTCGACAATGTGCGCGTTCCCAAGGCGAATCGTGTCGGCAAAGAGAACGACGGCTGGTCTGTAGCGAAATATCTGCTCCAGTTCGAACGGTTCTCGATGTCGTCCATTGAGTTACGCCGCCTGCTGAGCCGGACACGTGATCTGGCGGAACAGGCCACCTGCGCTGGCATATCTCTGGCGCAGTCGGTGGACTTTCGCAGCAAGCTAGACGCGCTGGAAATCGAATGCCAGGCTATTGAGGTTTCCGAACAGCGGGTACTGGCCCAACTGGACGCCGGCGAAACGCCTGGCACAGTGTCATCGGTGTTGAATGCAATCAGCTCAGAGACGCTGCAAAGGGCTGACGAGCTTGCCCTGGAGGTCTGTGCATATTACGCCATGGCCTATCAGCCCGGCGCCTTGAAGGTTGCCGGGGCAGCGCCGATCGGACCGGAAGGCTACCTGCCGCTGATGCCCAGCTTTCTGAACAACCGCATGCGCACTATCGCCGGGGGCTCTGCCGAGGTTCAGCGTAATATCGTCGCCAAAGCGATTCTGCAGCTCTGATTGACGCGCAGAGTCCTGTTATACGAGCCTCTACCTGAAAACAGCCTGGTGCGTGATCACCAAAGACAGACAGCTTCATGCCTTGCGCGCCGCGAAAGCCCCTGTGCCCAACACACCACTGGAAAAAGCATCAGCCACCATCTGTTGTTTTGAGCGTACGATGTCAAAAACCTTCTGGCCAAACCGGGTGCACAGGTCCTGTTCAAAGCCGCGCAATCGCTCAAGCACCTCAACATAGCTGCCGGCAACCCTGTCGCTGGTGTCTAAATGAGCTTCCAGCACAAAACCGAACTCATCGAGCAGCCCCAGGTACATTTCAGCATCTGCTATGCCCGGCGATGCCGTAACGCGACGAACCTCGTCCGCGTCGGTGCTCTGCCAATCCCGCAGGAGCCAGTCGCTGAACAGAATCAAACCACCAGGTGCGAGCACTCTGCATGCTTCAGCGATCAACGAACGCTTGTCTTCAACGTGACACCAGGCATCCTGCCCCCACACCAGCGAAAAAGACTCGTCCTCAAAAGGCAGATCGGTCGCATCTCCGGTGACGAAACCGACTTTGTCGGTCAATCCGTTAAGTGCGGCGCGGCGATTCGCTTCGGCAACGTTCGAATCCATCAGATCAATACCCTGAACCACGCAGCCTTTGTTACCGGCCAGATAAAACGCCGCACCCCCTAACCCACTACCGATATCGAGGACACTCAGATCATCAGCAACCTCGCCGAGTTCAATCAGAGTTTTCGTCGTATCAGCGCCACCCGGGGACAAATAGTTCTCAGCATAGATCATCTCCATGATGATCGTGCCTTTGTCGTTGTAATTGGTTGTGACCGTGTCTTGTTGCAAAAGCACCTCGCTCTATTCCAGGGTTCTCCTGCTGGCTTCGTGCCGAACTAGGCGAGCTCACCGGAACATCAATCCTTCATCGGATTTACCTTCATATCGCGCGGCGGGTAAAACGCGGGGCGTCGTGTCGTAAGCTGAACCCATGCATTGACGTTCGGCCACGGCTCAAAGTCGAATTTGATAGCACGCCCGTATTGCCCGACAACCGACGCCATCATGACATCCGCCACGGTAAAACGTCCCGCGCCATCGCCGATCAGGTAATCACGACCTTCGAGTTCCCCGTCGAGCGCACCCAGCAGCGGCTGCAGATTGGCCGTGAACCGTGCACGCCCTTCATCACCGCCCTGGCCGAAAACCATGGGCAGGAAATTCGGCTCAAAGTTCGCAATCGATGAAAGACCATACATGTTTATGCGGGCACGCTCGTTCGCGTTCTGCGCAGCCAGAGGCCCACCCAGAAGATCGGCTATGTACTGGCAGATGGCCTGGGACTCATACAGCACCAGGTCCTTGTGTTGCATCACCGGAATCAACCCGTAAGGGTTCAGCGCCAGAAACTGGTCGGTCTCGCGAACCTCATTGAACCCGGTTACCGGGCCACCTGTATCTACCTCAATGAAGTCCTCGTTAATGGTCATCCCGTATTCACGAAGCAGCCAGTACGGGCGTGATGCGCGACTGGCCTGATGACCGTAGATTACGATTTTGTCTGTTGAATCCATTTCACTCCTGCCCTCCATAACAATGATCCTAACACAGACCGCGAACCGCGGCGTCAGACGATTTCACGCCTGTTGCCGGCAGCCACAAGCCTACAGTAAACCCAGCCGGAAGTATGATTCCCCGGTAGCACGGATGCTTTCGTCTATGGGATAGGTCTGCAGGCCGAGTTCCTGCCGAGCCAGTAGAGAATAGGCGCGCGGAGAGTCATAAGTGGCCTGAGACGGTGTGCCACCCTCCATCTCTTCTCCGCCGATTTCGGCGACATTCGGGAACAACTCACGCAACCTGGCCTGCAGCTGCCAGGTGAACAGCTCACCGGACCGATCGGTGGCGGCGAGAATATAACGGCTGCCGTTAGCTGCAATGGTGGACTCGGCGCACAGTCTGTGCGCTCGGGCCACATCTCTGACATCTACGTTGTTCCAGAGCATGCGGCCGCCTCTGGATTTCTTGTAGGCCTTACCCATCAACATGAACTTGATGCAGTTCTGCCAGCTCCAGCTCTGATCGTGGTTCGCGCACATCAGCGGTCCGATCACATGCAGCGGCAGAATGGCCATGGCGTCGAAACCACCATGGTCTCCGGCAACCTGATATATCAGCCGTTCGGTGTTCGCTTTGGCCATGGCGTACGCGATATCACGATTTTTCGGAATGTTCTCTGCCGTCCAGGCACCTTTGTAGGCCTCAACATTATCGCCGCACCAGTCTTTTTCCGTGAACACGTAGCCCTCCGGCCGTGGGTGGCCCACAGCCGCAAACGAGCTGGTGAAAACAAAGCGGGTAACGGTGCCCGCTTGCTTCACTGAATCAATGACATGATCGTTTTCAGTGAAGCAGCCATCGTACACTTCCTGAGGTGACTCTCGGTTGTAGCCCACGGTGGCACCAGCATGAATGACCGCGGCGCAACCGGAGAATATGCTGTCGTAGCTGCCCCGATCGAAAAGATCGGCCTCGTGCAGTTCAACCGCCCCCCGGTAACCTGCGTTATTGAGTGCCAGCAGGTGGTCTACCTTTTCCGGGTTGGAAGCATTCCGCACGCAAGCGCGCACGGTATACCCCTGCTCCACACAGTCCTGCACGATCCATGAGCCGATATAGCCACTGGCGCCGGTTACGGCAATGGGGCCATGGGCCGGTGAAACGGCGGTGCCTGCTGAAGAAGTGGTGCTGTCGATCATGGTGTTCCCCGTTTTCGTTCGTCCTTCATGGCACGTAAGTTTCCTCGCGCCAGCGCGACCAAGTGTGCCACCAGTGGGGGCGAGTTGCGAGATAGCGTAGAATATGCAGCTGAGATATTGGAGAGATCAATGAGTTGGATCATCTATCTGTCCGGTGAGATTCACACCGATTGGCGAGACCAGATCATGGCCGGCGCCGAGGCCGAAGGTCTGCCCGTGGAATTCACTTCTGCGGTCACCGACCATGGCTCAAGTGATGCCGCGGGTGATCTGCTGGGAGCAGAAGATTCCGATTTCTGGCGGGATCACAAGTCCTCGAAAGTAAATGCGATCCGTACTCGCACACTGATCGAGAAATGCGACCTTGCTGTGGTCCGCTTCGGCAATCAATACAAGCAGTGGAATGCGGCGTTTGACGCCGGCCAACTAGCAGCACTGGGCAAGCCCTACATAACTCTTCACGATGACGACATTGTGCATCCTTTGAAGGAGGTCGACGCCGCCGCCTTGGCGTGGGCCACAACGCCGGCACAGGTCGCGGGCATTCTCGCCTATGTCACCACGGCGAAATAAGCTCAGTCACCCTGCAGAATCACCGCCCGTAGTTTGCCGGCATCAGGAATTTGAAGGGTGATGCTTCCGAGCCCGTTGCGCACTGCACTTCTATAACCACCGGCCCCGCGGACGAATCGATCAACGCCCGCTCGAGGCAACTTTTCAATTCTGCCGCGCCATCGGCACGATACGCCCGGGCACCGAAGCTTTCCGCCAGCCTGACAAAGTCCGGGTTTTCGAGCTCAGAGCAATAGACGCGCCCGCCGTAGAGTCGGTCCTGATCCCGCCGCACGTTGCCGTAGGCATTGTTGTTGAAGATGATGGTGATCAGGCCGACCCTGTACTGCACCGCAGTCGCCAGTTCCTGCACGCCGAACATGAAGCCGCCATCACCGGCGATGGAGACTACCGGCGCTTCCGGATTAGCGATCTTGACCCCAATTGCTGTCTGAAAGCCATGCCCCAGGTTACCCTGATAGCCGCAGGTGACCAGTTTGCGCGGCTCGTAGACCGGGAACCCATAGTAAGAGGCAAAGCCCACCTGTGATATTTCTTCCACGATAAACGCATCCCGCGGCAGCACCTCGCGCATGACCCCCAGGTAGCTCATCTGCGGCTGAATCTCCTGCACCTCCTGCCAGCTCTCTGCCTTGACAGCGGCAAACTCCGCCGCTCTGCTCGCCGGACACTGATAGTTCCTCCCCAGATTATCCAGCAATGCCTGAACACCCAGTCTGGAATCCGCAACAATTCCGATGTCGCCGCGCAGCCGAACCGACTGGGTGGGATCAATATCAATACGGATCATGTCGTGATTGGCGATGCCTGCCTGCCAGCGAAAGGCGGGCAGTTCCAGCCGGGTGCCGATGCCGATCATGAGGTCGATGTCGGGGTAATACTTGTACCCGGCGGCACAATTGAAACCGTAGGGCGATTCATCAGAAACGATGCCCCGCCCGCCGCGAAAGGAAACTACCGGCGCCTGGATCAGGCGCGCCAGTTGATCAATCTCATCGTTGGCGTGCACGGCGCCGCTGCCGACGTAAATCATCGGTCGGCTGGCCCGACGGACCATATCCGCGGCAACCTGAACCTTTTCCAGATCAGGTTCGAAAACCACGGCAGGCGCCCGGAGGTTGTCCAGATCCACGCCGGCTTTCTGGCCGAGCACATCCATGGGAACTTCAACGGCCACCGGCCGAACCCGACCGCTGGTCGCCTGGGTCAGCGCGTTCTCCACTAGTGACGGCGCCTCGGCGGGGTGGTTGATGCGCATGGCCCACTTGGTCAGCGTACGCAGGGTTTCAAGCTGATTCGGCAGCTCGTGCAGCATGCCATGCCCCACACCGAGAAACTCGCTGGGAACCTGACCGGTAATACACAGCACCGGCGCATTGTGCGCGGTGCAGAGTCCGGCAGTGGTATTCAGAACCCCCGGGCCGGGAACCACGCAGTAAGCGCCGACTTTACCGGTGGACTTGGCATAGCCGTACGCCGCATAGGCAGCGCCCTGTTCGTGGCGCGTGACAAACGTGCGGATCTGATCGCGATGACGATACAACGCGTCGAACAGCTCATAGGTCTGCGCGCCCGGAATACCAAACACCGTATCCACGCCGTTCTTTATCAGGGTTCTGACCATGGCGTCAGCACAGGTGAGCGATTGCATGGCTGTTTACTCCTCGGAACAAAGGGCGCCATGCTACGCGAGACGGGCTGGAAGGTTCCTTCTTCTCATCTATAAATGGCAAATATAATGGAAGATTCTTCTATTTATAGATTAAATAAAGAATATTTATTTCAATCGGACCCATCATGGACAAGGTAGACCGGCAGATACTGGAATCTCTACAAACAGATGGCCGCATGCGCAACATCGAGCTGGCTGAGCGCATCGGACTGTCTGAGTCTCCCACGTTCCGGCGGGTCAAACTGCTCGAAGAAGAGGGCATGATTCGCGGCTATGTCGCGCTTCTGGATCAGCGGCAACTGGGCCTACAGGTCACCGCTTACGTCAGCGTACGTATGGCGCAACAGCCGGATCGGGACCAGCATGAGTTCCACCAGTGCGTGGCCGATGAGCCTCATATCATTGAGTGCCACGCCATGAGCGGAGGATTCGATTTTCTGATGAAGGTGGTGGCCCGAGACATGGATCACTTCGCAGAACTGTGCATGCAGGAAATACTGAAATATCCCGGGGTCGCGCATGTAGAGTCTGCGTTCAGCCTGAAGGCCATCAAATCCTCCCACACGCTGCCGGTCACTTAATTCCGAGCCGGTACCCGCGGGGCTGGCGCTCAGCGCATCTCTCAAGTAGTGTTTTCCACCAACACGTCGCCGAAACCTGTTCCCCGACACGGAAAACCGGAGAAAAGATATGGCCCTGCTTCTGATCCGATCTACCCTTGCCTGCACGCTGTTCGCGGTGTCGCTCCCAAGCTTCGCTGAATCTGCCTGTCGCAACCTGTATAGACTCACAGATATGTCCTGGGCCGTGGAACCCGGCGTCGTGATCGCGGCATCCGACACTGCCCCGGAGCATTGCCGCTTACGCGGCGTGGTGAATCGCGCCATCCGCGTAGAGGTGCGCATGCCCACCGACGCATGGAACGGCCGCCTCATGTTCTCCACCGTCGGCGGCGGTGCCGGCAGCATCGGCGATACCACCTCGTTACTGCATCGCGGCTTCGCCATGGCATCAACCGACACCGGCCACGAAGGCCAGAGCATGGAATTCATGCGACAGCCCGAAGCATTGATCGACTATGCCTACCGGGGCGTACATCTGGCGACGGTATTCGCCAAAGCCGTAATCGAAAAGCATTACCAGCAACAGATCAGCTACAGCTACCTGCAGGGTTGCTCTAACGGCGGCCGCGCCGCGCTGATGGAAGCGCTTCGCTTTCCTGATGACTACGATGGCATCATCGCCGGCGCACCGGCATTTCGCTTTGAAGAATTTGCATCCTGGATGGTGGGCACCGCCGAACAACAGAAAAAACACCCGCTCACCGCAGACGCATTCGCCGTACTCGACGCCAACTCACGGCAGGCCTGCGACGCAATAGACGGCGTAGAAGATGGCGTCATCAACGACCCTCGCAACTGCACGGCTGCACAACTGAACCTCGATGCGCTGGCCTGCACCGGCGAAGTGCATGACAGATGCCTGACCGAAGGTCAGATCGAAACCGCGCGCTACATATATGCTGATCAGATCGACAGCTCCGGCCAGGTGGTTTCTCCGGGCGTGCTCCCCGGAGCAGAAAATGCCGATGACTGGGCGTTCTGGATGCTCCCCAACGATCTGCTCGGTAGTGAATCTCTCATTGGCGGCATGGCGGACACTTTATCAATGCTGATGCGCCATGAGCCGGATTTTGATATCGAGAAGTTCGACCCGGTGGAAGATCGGGAACAGCTCGCCGCTGCCACTGCGGTCACAGATGTGCAGACCGCTGATCTCAGTGAATTCCAGGCACATGGCGGCAGACTGCTCATGTACCAGGGGTGGAACGACTACCCGTTGCGTCCTCAGCGCGCCATTGCATATCTCGAAGAAGCAGAACAACACCACGGCGGCCGGGAAAGAACCGCGGAGTTTTTCCGGCTATTCATGGTTCCCGGTATGGTCCACTGCGGTACCGGGCCCGGCGCCTGGGTGGCCGATTATGTGGATCCGCTGGTCGCCTGGCGGGAGCAGGGTGTAGCACCCGAGCGCATCGAGGCAAAAACCGGTGCGCAGCGGTTCACGCTGGATCGGAGCCGGCAACCGGAGCCCTCGGAAGAAGACTTTTCCCGACCACTCTGCCCCTATCCACAACTGGCGCAATACGGCGGACAGGGAGATGTGCGTGAGGCAGACAACTTCGTATGCATAAAATAGCTCGCTGAACAAAGCAGCCCTTCAGAAGCTTTTGCATGACAAAGCGTCATGTTGTCGCTTCCAGAATCGCGGGAATAACCTGGTCCAGCGTACCCTCCGGAATCTCGTGCCCGGCGCCTTCGAGCACCAGCAGAGTTGCACCAGCTATGGCCTCGGCAATGGCGCGACCATGATCCAGCGGCAGAATCGGGTCTTCATCACCGTGGATCACCAGTGTAGGCGCTGTGACTTCGCCCAGCCGGTGATACCAGCGCTCTGTCGCAGCCACAACCAACCCATGATTGGCGCTGCTCGACATATTGCTGGCGCGATCTATCTCGCGCTGAAAAAGCGCACGCCGGCCTTCGACGTCGTAGGGGTACCCGGAACCCGCAAGCACCGCAAACATTTCAACGCGGTTTTCGAGCACCGCCTGGGTATCCGACCAATCGAGTTCTGCGCCATCCGCTATTGCCGCCTGAACCGCCTCGGTAGGAGGTGACAACGAACCGGCTTTGCCTTCTAACGGATCCGTTACCGCGGCAGGGTCCGGCGACGACATGATTGGGATCAGGCTCAGCACGCGGGCGGGGTGGTTCAAGCCAACCAGCTGCGTGATCATGCCGCCCATGGACGCGCCGCAGATATGAGCTTTGTCCACACCGTAGTGATCGAGCACCGCCACGACGTCGTCGGCCATATCCTGCAATGAGTAGTTTGGCGCACCCAACGGACAACATGTGGTACGGCCGACATCACGGTTATCCAGTCGGATCAGAAAACGCCCACCATCGGCGAGACGCTGACAGAAGTTCTCTTCCCACAGCAGCATGGACGCACTGGCACCCATGATCAGCACAATGGCAGGGTCGTGCGAACTTCCATAAGCATCGGTGCAGATCTCGATACCGTTAGCATGAATGATTTGTTCCGGGTGATGAGTCGCCATTTGCCCAATCTCTCAATGATCTTCGATTCAGTCCGCACCGCCGCGAGTGCGCAGCTCATGCAGGTCATTGCGCATTGCCAGATACGGATCCTCCCTGGAAACCCCGCCATAATGTCGAAGCATCTCCTCACGCGGATCCGCAGCGAAGATATGGCCGGCACGGACGCACAACTTGAAGCCGAGAATGTCCTGCAGCGTCTCGGAGAAGCCCATCATGCGAGCCGGGTGCACGCCAAGCATGAGATTCTCCTGCTGTCGCATAGTACCGCGGCAGTAGTTGATGGTCAGCGCCACACGGTCACGGCCCGAATGATTATGACCCGCTCCGTGATAACAACTTCCCACCACAAACGCGATGCTGCCCGCCGGCATGAGCAGAGGCACCGAATCATAGGACTCAGTTATATCCGGATCTTCGCTCCAGTTGTTGCTGCCAGGTACTACTCTGGTGGCCCCTGCTTCTTCAGTGAAATCCGACAGGGCCCACATGGTATTGCACACCAGATTCGGGTGCGGGCGCGGGAATTCGTAGACCGAGTCGTCATCGTGAATGGCCTGGGCCACCTCGCCATCGCCAACCACCGCGGTACCCATGGTAGAAAGCAGAAACCCGCTACCCAGTACATGAGGCAGTACCTGCATGACCCAGGGATGCACAGCGACCCTCTGCCAGACATCGCCGTCGTTCAACAGGTCAAACCAACGCCGGGTGACTTGGCCGGTAAACGGCGCCGGAGGAATGTCACCCCCGGGCCGCACCTTTTCCAGACGTTCAAGTTCTGCCTGAATCTCCTGCAGCAAGTCGGCCTCGATCGCCCCCGGCATCACCGAAAAGCCGTCACGGGCGATGGCTTCGACATGCTTCTCGACTTCAGTGACAGAAAGCGGCTTCATATTTCTCCTCGCGACAGATTTACGGGTAGAGCTCAGTGGAGTTCCAAACCGACCAGATCACCCTGCTCCCGCCAGTCCGCCAGCAACGCATTGAAGGCGTTGATACCCGGACCATAGGCTTCACTGTTGATGCCCCGGGCTTCCTCGAGCTGACCTTCATTGTTGTAGTAGCCTGGCGTACACGCCTCGAAGAACTCCCGATTGAGCATCGCCAGACTGCGAATGGTGGCGACCCACTCAGCCTGACCTTCCAGGGTGGGCTGGGAATAGCGGGCGCCACGCCGCATCACCTCATTGATGATGTAGGCAATGTGCTGGGCCTGATCATCCAGCATGGCGGTCAAATTGACCGACAGGCCATTCTGGCCGATCCCCATCTGGAAACAGTTGGGGAATCCATGAGCCGAAAAGCCGTGCAGGGTCCGCAGGCCGTCGGCCCAGTAATCGGTGAGCGTCACGCCGTTCTGGCCCGTCACCTCGAAACCGGCCCGCTGGGTGTACGCGGTGCCCACTTCAAAGCCCGTGGAGAAGATGATGCAATCGACCTCGTACTCCACGCCACCCGCCACGATACCGTTTTCGGTAATCTGCTCCACGCCCTGACTATCGCTGGTATCGACCAGCGTGACGTTGGAGCGATTGAACGTGGGTAGAAATTCGTCGTTGAAGGTCGGGCGTTTGCAGAACTGCCGATACCAGGGTTTCAATGCCTCGGCGATTTCATCCCCGGCAACGGTTTCATCTACACGGGCACGGATACCATTCATTTTTTTGAAATCAGCAAGCTCCGCCAGTTCCGCGATCTCCTCGGGCGGCAGGTCTCCCGCTGTTGTCTGTGGCACCATGCTCGCCAGTTCCCTGAAAATCGCCGTCCAGCCGTCGTTGACGAGGTCTTTTTCAACAGGTCGGCCGATCACCACGTCGCAGAAGTTATCACGCCGCTGCCGCTGCCAGCCGGCCTGCAGCTCATTGAACCACTCTACATCGGTTGGCGAATTGCCGCGCACATCTACCGACGACGGCGTGCGCTGAAACACGTATAGATACCGGGCAGACTGCCCCAGGAACGGCACGCACTGAATGGCCGTGGCGCCGGTGCCGATGACGGCGACTTTCTTGTCGCCCAGCTTGTCAAGACCGCCGCTCGTATCGCCGCCGGTGTAGTCGTAGTCCCAGCGGCTGGTGTGAAAGGTATGCCCCTTGAATAACTCGATTCCCGGCACCGCCGGCAATTTCGGGCGATTGAGCGGACCGGTCGCCATGACTACAAAACGCGCATGAATTACATCATCGCGACTGGTGGACACCGTCCACCGCGCATCGGTCTCGCTCCAGGTCACAGCCGTTGCCTTGGTCTGGAAATAGGCGCAGTCGTACAGATCGTAGTGCTTCGCTATGCGCTGGGAGTGTTCGTAAATCTCCGGCGCATAGGCGTATTTTTCTTTCGGCATGTAGCCCAGTTCTTCCACCAGGGGCAGGTAGCAATACGACTCGATGTCGCACTGGGCGCCCGGGTATCGATTCCAGTACCAGGTGCCGCCGAAATCGCCGCCCGCTTCGATGATGCGGATGTCCTTAAGCCCCGCCTCACGAAAACGCCCGCCGGCCAGCAACCCGCCAAACCCACCACCGATGATGACAACGTCGGTCTCTTCCTCGATGGCTGCCCGGGTGAAATCCGCATCGGCATAGGGATCGTCGGTAAAGTGCTCGAACTCACCGCTTACCTGCCGGTACTGCTGATTGCCCTCTGGTCGCAGGCGTTTGTCCCGCTCCACCTTGTACTTCGCACGCAACTCATCCGGGTCAAAACCCAGGTTCGAGTACTCTTTTCGCAATTTACTCACTTTCTCAAGCCTCCCCGACTGGTTGAACAAGGTGCTTAAGTTGCTTGCACTAAATCATCTTACGCCGATTGATCTTCTACAAGCGCCCTCTCCAGAGTTTGCTTCAAGGCCGAACTGTGCACCAACACTCTGCTTCACGCACCCGTAGAACTGTTTATAATTGTGCAAATGTACTTGTAGAGTCGCATGAGGGGCAACTGATGTTTAGCAACAGCTGCCGTAAAACCCTCGCTACCCTTCACAGGAGAACCAGACCATCGACACTTACGGAACACCCGAATCCCAGCGACTCTACGCACGCGCGAACGAAGTCATTCCAGGAGGTATCTTCGGACACTACGGTTTCGCCGCCCACGTACCGGGTCCGAAGTTCTTCTCCCGCGCCCAGGGCGCGCATTTCTGGGATGTCGACGGCAACAAATACATCGACATGATGTGCGCCTACGGCCCTATGATCCTGGGTTACAACCATCCCGTGGTCGATGAAGCCGCGCGAGCACAATACGCGCAAGGCAACACCGTCAGTCTCGCCGCACCGGTCATGGTTGAACTGGCGGAAACCCTGGTAGAGATGGTGTCCGGGGGCGACTGGGCCCTGTTCGGCAAGAACGGCGGCGACGCCACCAGCCTGGCAGTGATGGTGGCGCGGTCCGCCACCGGTAGAGAGAAGATCGTAAAGGTCGACGAGGGCTATCACGGCGTTGCCCCATGGATGCAGGATGGGCGGCCGGGCACCATTGCCGCTGATGCTGAACACGTACTGAGTGTCGCATGGAACGATGCCGATGCGTTTGCAGCGCTGATCGATGCCCATCCCGGCCAGATCGCATGCTTCATTTCATCACCTTACGACCACCCGGTAATGCGCGACAACGAACTGCCCGCGGAAGGTTACTGGCCGCGCATGGAGGACTTGTGCCGCAAGCACGGCATCGTGCTGATCGAAGACGACGTACGCGCCGGCTTCCGGCTCAATCTCGCCGGCTCCCACGTCGCCTACGGATTCACCCCCGACCTGATCTGCTTCGGTAAAGGCATCGCCAATGGCTATCCTATCTCCGCTTTGATGGGCAGCGACGCCCTCAAAGAAGCCGCAACCGACGTGTTTTATACGGGCACACAGTTCTTTAATGCGGCGCCCATGGCGGCCGCCAGGGCTACCCTGCTGGAACTGCAGACCCTCGACGGCGCCAACCGCATGACGGCCATCGGTGAAAAGCTCAACGCCGCACTGGTCGGCGTCGCCGGACAACAGGGTTATGAGCTTGCGGCGTCGGGCATTCCAGCCATGCCGTATTACCGCCTCGACAACGTCTCACGGCAGACCCACGATCGCTGGATCGATGAATGCGTGAAGCGCGGCGTATATCTGCTCAATTATCACAATCACTTCGTCTCCACGGCGCACACCGACGAGGATATCGAGCACATCTGCGACGCGGCTGCCGAGGCGTTTGCCGCCCTGGGCGATGCAGATCAATATCGCATCGACTGACTCATAGGGTGCCGGGGCGACTCAGTCTTCCATCCTCGTCTGTAATCGCCGCATGCCGCTCAGCCACCGCTCCAGATCTGTGTTCTTGCGATCCATCCAGGTCTGGGCGACGGGATCCGTGAGGATCAGAAATCTTTCTTCTGCAATGGCATCGATTACCATCTGCGCCACGTCCTCCGGCTCTTTGATCGGGCCGGCGGCCTCTGAAGCAAATGCCGATTCGGTATCACCCAGCATCGGCGTACGCACTCCCAGAGGTGCTAAGCAGCTGACCCTTATACCTTTATCGTGATAAGTAATGGACAACCACTCGGCAATGCCGACGACCGCGTGTTTGGTCGCAGCGTAGGTGAGATTGCCGTGGGTGGTTAGAATCCCGGCCATGGACGCGGTGTGCAGAATGTAACCCGACTCCCGCTCCAGCATCGACGGCAGTACGGCGCGGATCGCATAGATGTGCGCCATGACGTTGATATCCCACTGGGAATGCCAGACATCAATGGGTGTATCCAGAGGTCCGCCGCCGGTTGCGACACCCGCATTGTTGAACAGCACGTCTACCGGTCCCAAGCTGCTTTGCACTTCGGCTACCATGGCGTTTACCGCGTCTTCGTTGCCGACATCGCAAGGTACGCCGATAGCGCCGATATCATCGGCCACGGCCCTGGCACCCTCCGCGTTGAGATCGACCACCGCCACCTGCGCACCCAGTCGCGCCATGGCCCGGGCTGTGGCTTTGCCGATGCCGCTGGCGCCCCCCGTGATCACCGCTACTTTGTCTTTAAGCTCCATGCGTCCTCCGCGTGCATTGCAATGTGACGGGATACTTGAGTACCCGCCTGAAACTGTCTTCCCAAGCTGATTTTCCAGCTACACCCGTTCGCGCAGAAAGGCGGCCATGCGCTCGATACTCTGGCGCGCCTCCGGGAAAAATTCCTCCAACTGCACGAAACCGTGGGGCATGCCTTCATACATCACCGATTCGTGATCGATGCCGCCGGCCAGAAGCCGCTGGGCAAGCACTTTGCAGTCTTCAAGCAACGTGTCTGCAGTGCCGCATAAAATGTGCGCAGGCGGCAGGTGCTCCGCAACATGAATCGGGCTCACCCGCGCGTCTTGTATCAGCGCCTCACGATCGTGACCGATATACGAACCGACCATCATCTCCATCAGGTCCGGCCCGCCGTCATCCATGACCGCCTGCCCATCCATGGTGGCGAAATCAAGCGCCGGATAGATGAGCAATATCGCCTTGAGAGGCTGTTCGCCGGACTGAGCCAGCGACGCGGCCACGGCCGCGGTCAGGTTGCCGCCTGCCGAGTCACCACCCATGGCTAACCGATTCGCATCGCCGCCATACTCGGCGGCATTGTCAATGACCCATTGCAGCGCACTGACACAATCGTCGAATGCTGCAGGAAACGGGTGCTCCGGCGCCAGCCGGTAGTGCACATTGAATACCACAAAGCCCTGCTGGGCGAAGCGAAAACCCAGCCTGCGATGACTCTTCGGGCTGCCAAGGATCCAGCCACCACCATGCAGGTATACCAGCACCGGGAACGGCCCCTCACCCGACGGCCGATGAATGTCAACCGTCAGGTTCTGATGAGGAAACTCTGTAATGACAACATCATCAATACTTTCGCCGATCAAGGGCAGGTTCTCGTTCATCGGCGCCATGAACCCGTCGAGGGTCTCGCGCAATTCCAGCGCATCTTTCGGTGGGTTTTCGGCAATCAGAGCAAGCAGCGGATCTTCGATTTGCGGGTCACTCATGGCATTCTTTCCTCAGCTCAAGCACAAAGCGCGGCAGCATCACTGCGCACAACTGATCGTAACATCCCCGGCGCTGGGCGGCCCGCAGGAATCCAGAGAAAGTAGGCTGCCTCGTACTTCCCCGGATTGGTATGATACCAGGCGATGCCAATGTCACACTGATCGAGGAACACGATGAAACTTTACCACTGCCCTGACGCCCGCTCGCTCCGCCCACTCTGGACCATGGAGGAGATGGGCCTGCAGTACGAGCTCGAACTCATGGAGTTTCCGCCACGATTCACCTACCCGGGTTACCTTGACATCAACCCCATGGGCACCGTACCCACCTTCTTCGACGGTGACCTCATGATGACCGAGTCAAGCGGCATCTGCCACTATCTGGTGGACAAGTATGGCCCGACAGACCTCGCCGTAGAGCGCGACGACCCCCTGTATGGCGAATATCTCAACTGGCTTTATCGCAGCGACGCAACCTTCACTTTTCCCCAGACCGTGGTGCTGCGCTACACCGTGCAGGAGCCCGACAAAGGCCTCGATCAGGCAGCTGAAGACTACGCGATCTGGTATCACTCCCGCCTGCGGGCCCTCGAAGCAGCACTCGAAGATCGGCAATACCTGGTGGCAGAGCGCTTCACCATTGCCGACATTGCGGTGGGCTATGCACTTTTCCTCGGCATATCACTGGGGCTCGATGAAAGATACAAGCCCAACTGCAAGCGCTATCTCGCCCAGTTGATGGAACGCGATGGCTTCAAACAGGCCCGCAAGAAGCAGGAACAGGCTTCCTGATCTGAACTTCATTCACCTCGGAGAGTTTCATGACCGAAGATAAGCAGAGCGCCGACTGGACATCCACTGCCTGCATCCTGTGCTCGCTGAACTGCGGCGTGAAGGTTCAATTGAGCGAAGACGGCACAGAGATCCTGCGCATCAGGGGGGATGAGAATCACCCTGCGTCAGCAGGCTATCTCTGCAACAAAGCATCGCGATTGAATTTCTACCAGAACCGCGCAGACCGTCTGCGCACTCCGATGAAACGTAATACCGACGGCGGATACGACCCGATAGACTGGGATACCGCTATTGCTGAGATCACGACCAGGCTCGGTGAGATTCGCGATGAACACGGCGGCGACAAGATCTTCTATTATGGCGGCGGTGGCCAGGGCAACCACCTGCCGGGTGCTTACGCCAGCTCAACGCTGGCGAGCCTGGGCATCCAGTATCGATCAAATGCCCTCGCCCAGGAAAAGACCGGTGAATTCTGGGTGGCCCAACGTATGACAGGTGGCTACACCCATGCCGATTTCGAACATGCCGAGGTCGTCATGTTTGTGGGCAAGAACCCGTGGCAATCCCATGGCTTTCACCGCGCTCGTGCCGAAATACGTGAAATGGCCAAGGATCCGAATCGAACCCTGATCGTCCTTGACCCGAAGAGAACAGAAACTGCTGATCTTGCAGATATCCACATTCCCGTGAAGGTAGGCCGCGACGCCTGGTTGCTGGCCGGCATGGTCGCTACCATTGTGCGGGAGAATCTGCAGGACGACGCCTGGATCGCCGAACACGCCGCAGGCTTCGAAGCGGTTCTGCAAGTATTCGACCGCATCGACATCGCCGATTGCGCTGAAAAATCCGGCATCGACGAAGCCATCATACGTTCAACAGCGCGAACTATCGCAAACGCCGAAAGTGTTGCCGTGTTCGAGGATCTGGGCACGCAGATGAACCGTCACTCAACGCTCGTGAGCTATCTGCAGCGCCTTACATGGCTGTTGACCGGAAACTTCGGTAAACCGGGCGCTGCCTATACACCCAATGGCCTGGGTAAGGTGGGATCGGGTACCGAGGGCGGCAGAAGCCCTGTGCTGGGTGGCCGCATCATCGCCGGCCTGGTACCCGCGAACATCATCCCGGATGAAGTCATGGCAGACCATCCGAATCACTATCGAGCGATGATCATCGAATCAGGCAACCCGGTGCATTCCCTGCCAGACAGCAGCAAATGGCGACAGGCCATGCGCGCGCTTGAATGCAGCGTGGTCATCGACATTGCCATGACCGAGACCGCGCGCGAAGCCGACTATGTTCTGCCTGCCACCACCCAGTTCGAAAAAGCGGAAGCCACATTCTTCAACTTCGAGTTCCCGGAAAACTACTTCCACATTCGCGCCCCGCTCTTCACCCCTCCGCAAGGTGTACTGGATGAAGCGGAAATCCACGCGCGTATTGCGCAAGCGCTCGGGACAGTTCCCGCGGACATAGAGGAGGAACTGTGCTCTGCCCTGGCTGAGGGCGGGCGCGAAGACTTTCGCAACCTGGTTTTCGCCAAGCTCGGCGAGAACCCCGCGCTCGCCAGAGTCGCACCGGCACTCCTCTATCGGACTCTGGGCAGAACTCTACCCGAGGGTATGCAGAACGCTGCAGCACTGTGGGCGGTGTGTCACCAGCACGCCATGGCCAACCGCAAGTCTGTGGAAGCCGCGGGCGTGACCGGCGACGGCATGGCGCTTGGCGAAAATCTGTTCGACGCAATCATCGCCGGGCCCAGTGCGGTGGTGATGAGTAAGGAGGAATGGTCCGACGTCTGGCAACGAACACCCGGCGGGCGTATCCAATTCGACCTGCCTGACATGCTGCAGGCCACGGCCAATCTCAACGCGGAGAATCCGCAGGAAACCACTGCTGAGTTTCCATTTCTACTCTCTGCAGGTGAGCGGCGCGCCTTCACCGCCAACACGATTTTTCGCAATCCGCAGTGGCGTAGAAAAGACCACGACGGCGCAATGTACATCAACCCTGACGATGCGGCTCGTTTGAATCTGGGAGACGGCTCAACGGCTCGCATCACAAGCGAGCGCTCTGCCGTAGACGTCGTCGTGGAGGTCAACGACCGCATGCAGCGCGGACACGTTTCCATTCCAAACGGTTTAGGACTCGACTATCCCGATGAGAAAGGCGAGATGAAAGTCACAGGCATATCGCCCAACGAACTCACTTCGACCACACTGGCCGACGAGTTCGTTGGGACCCCATGGCATAAATCGGTACCTGTTCGGGTGGAAGCTATCGGTTAACCATCCTCCATCGCCTGGGAAAGAGACCTCGCATAAGGCGCCCGGGCGAACCACAGCAAAACGACGCCGAGCACGCCGAACAACAGCGTCATGGTCATCATCGAGTACCTCACGCCATCGAGCCCCGAAAAGAGATAATCATTAAATGCACCGGCCAGCGGCGGGCCAAACATCATGCCGGTGGCGCCCGCCAGCATATATACAGCGGCTACCCGCGCCCTCAGGTGCGGCGGCGTAATCACCGGCAGCGCCCCTGATGCGATGCCAAATGGCGAATTCACCGCCAGCAGCGCAGGCGCATACAACACATAAGCCCATGTTGCATCCGGCGCGACCTGCAACAACAAAACGCACGGAACCGTCATCATCCCGCCAATCATGCCGGCGGTGATGTTGGCATCTCTGCGGCCTCGCTCAGTGAGGACCCGCGCGATCCATGCGACAAGCAGCGGACCCATGGGGCCAAATATAAGAAAGATCCAGCCGAATATCTGAGATGCCTGGGCGGCCGGCTCGCCATAGACCCTGGAAAGAAAGGTAATGCTCCAGAACACGAAGGCGTAGCCCATGAGCACCAGGGAAACAAAGCCCAGATGGTGTAACACCAGGGTTTGCCGGTGTTCACGGTAAAACGCCAGCAGTTCCTCGGTACCGGTCTTTGACTCGTCACGGGTACTGGGCTGGCGCCGGGGTTCTCTCAACATGAGAAAGAATCCGGCCAGCACCAGTCCCGGAATCCCCAGGTAAACGAATGTCTGCTGCCAGGGTGCAAGCTCCCCGAAATAAGGCAGCACCAGCGGTTCGGTCTGTTCCACCATCCCCAGCACCAGGCCGCCAAGAATAAACGCGATCCCGGAGCCGGCAATCGGCCCCACCTGAAACACGCTCAATGCCATGGGGATGTCTTTCGGGGGAAAATAATCGCCGATCAACGACGTCGTGCTGGGCGACAACGTCGCCTCGCCAATACCCACACCGATACGCGCGAGAAATATCTGCCAATAGGTGCGCGACAGGCCGCAGGCAATGGTCAGCAGCGACCAGAGAAATATGCCGAACGCGATAATGTGCTTACGGCTTCTGTTATCCGCGAGGGTTGCAATCGGCAGCGCCGCAACAGCGTAGAAGAGCGCGAACACCCCGTACAACCAGCCGATCTCGGTGTCGCCGATGTTGAGGTCCTGCTTCATGGGCTCAACAACGATCGCCACCACCTGGCGGTCGATGAAGGCGATCAGCGACGCCACAATAAGCACAACAACCACAAACCAGGCGTAGCGCCTGTTTACATACGGAACCTCTGCCGCTCCGCCTGAGTGATTAGCCATCTGTTCCCCAACTGCTCCCCGAGGGTTTCCCGATTGAAAACACGTTAGTGCGTGCCGACGGGAACCAACTGTATATACCGGCGAACTTCAGATCATCCGCCGTTACGCTGGCCAGGCAGATTACTCCTTCACGCGCTTGAACTTCGGTGGCCGGCGCTCGACGAATGATGCCACGCCTTCCTTGAAGTCATCCTGCTCGAGCGAATCTGCCATCCACTCGTTGGTCTCACGCATGGCATCGCCGAGTTCCATGTTCAGATGGCGATAAACCTGGGCCTTGATCGTACGAATCGACTGGGGTGCGGCAGTCTCCGCCAGCATCCTGATGTAGTCCGCTGCCTGCTCCCGGGATGTGCCCTCATCGCAAAGTCTGTCCGCAAGACCCAACCGCTCGGCTTCCTCACCGGTGAACTTGCGACCGCTCCACAGCAGATCCAGCGCTTTGGCCGGGCCCAATAACCTTGGCAGGATCCAACTGCTGCCATGCTCGGCGATGAGTCCGCGATTGACAAATGCTGTCGTAAACTTCGCCTGCCTTTCTACGAAACGCATGTCACACAGGCTCGCAAATACGAATCCAAGTCCGGCACACGCGCCGTTGATTGCTGCGATCAAAGGTTTTCGGATACTCAACAGATAGGAAAACGTGACTGCAAAATTCGGCCCCATTTCCGGGTTACCCGGGGTCGCTTTCAGGTGGCTGAGATCCTCCCCTGCACCGCGACCCCCACCTGACGCCGTAACCTGCAGGCCGCCGATATCCGCACCTGCGCTGAAGCCTCGGCCTTCACCGGTAAGGACGATGCCGACAACCTGCTCATCTGTTTCCGCCGCCTCCAGTGCGTGACGCAGCTCGGCCTGCATGCGACCGGTGATCGCGTTCAGCTGATCGGGTCGATTCAATGAAATCACGGCAACCGGCTCGTTTACTTCGTATTTGATATGTTCGTACATTCCTGCTCGTCCCAGTCAGTGCCTGCATAGCATACGGGTGAAGTCCGGACCAATCCAGATGACATAGGAATGCAGCTTTCGGCGGAGTCGAGGGACAACCCCGAACCCAACGTCAGCCACGGTTTTGGTCGCTTAGCGCTGCAATCACCTGCTCAACCACCGCATCAGCCTTGGCGCTGATCTGTTCGTGACTGGCATCCTGACTGGCATCCTGTATGGGGTGGTCAACGAATATGCGTTTGGCGTCCGACATGCCGAGCGCGACCGCCTGGGTTTGTGCGGCGTCAGCGAACTCGGTCGAGGCAATGGCAACCGTCGGTTTCTGCTGGATTTCGAACCAGACCGTGTCATGCAGACTGCACGACGTACATGAGCCTCAGTCGGCCAGGGCGATTACGACGAAATCGTTTGCTTCCTGGATCTCCCGGCGCAGCGCGTCCGGTGCCGGTTTGGAAAAGGTCGGTTTACGGTAACGATTGATTTCGATCCCGGGCAGGCGCTGTTCGAGGGCTTCCTGCAGTCGATCGAGAAACTCATCGCCCCGCCTTTTGGCGATGTCGAGAAACGCGACCTGGCCCGCGAATTCACTTGGCCTTGGTGTCAACTGTCGTGTGACAGGCACCTCTTCATTGGTTGGGTCGAGCATGATTACTGCCATGGCGATCTCCTCTTGATATTCATTCGATTCTTCGTGAAACAGGGATGGAGCCGATGCTGCGCGGAATCCACCCGCGAAAGAAACCGGTACATTTACCGGCCTCGCTGCCGGCTACGACGACGTCGATATCGTCGTCCGAGCCGAATTTGCTGATACGTGTGTCCGGCGCCATCTCGCGCAACATCTCGCGTTGCTCGGGCGTGGTCCCGGGTCCGGAGCCAAGTTCTGCAGCGGTCTTTTCGCTCGCCTGCTGCATGCGCCGGCGCAGATCCGCTCTGCTGTAATTGTCGCGGCCAAGCGTGGTCGCGTGCTCCGGCGACACCACCATCAGACAGTTGGAAAAACTGTAGGCTTTAGCGTTCAACATGGTCGACGTCGCTTCGCCAATGGTTCCCGCCAGATCCTCAGCGGTCAGGGACGTTGCGTCCAGAATCAGGGTCGGGCCACCGGACATGGCAATAACGGTGACCACGTCTTCTTCCGGTTTGAAGCCACGTTCAACGTGCAGCGGCTCCCAGCACGAGCGCTCCTCCCATTCGGCAAAACACATGGTGAATTTCATCGGGTTCGAAAAAGTGGACCGCTCGGTGGCGGATCGGGCTGTTGTCCGCTTGGGCCTGCAACCGCTCCGCATGTGCAGGATCGACGGAGAGCGAACCGCAGCCCGGTCGCCATTCGGGCAACGATGACCAGTCGATCGCACACCGACCGACCCCGTATCTATCCAGGGTTTCGCTCACCAGTACCTGCCAGTCAGAGCGGATAAATCCAATCTGTTGTGTAGCGGTCTGCCCCTGGCTATCTGTCATCAGCAGGGTGGGATTCGCCATCCGCTACAACTCCATCGGAATCTTGAAGTAGCTGTGCATGATGCGATCGCGATGTTCGATAAGAATTGGGTCCAGGGCTTCCCGGATCTGCGGGGAAGCCTCTTCGAAGAACGGACGTATCGCCGGAGCCAGAGGACATACTTCGGGCGAGGGAATCGCCGCAAGATTGCTGAACGCCGCCCAGTAGAAATCCAGCGCGGTGACCGTGTCACCGAGGATAAACTCACTGCCCCGCTCCGCCTGAGATTTCAGAATGTCAGCCAGATAGCGTATGAACCCGATGGATCGTTGGCATGCCAGCGCTCCGTCGGTTTCGTTGTATCCATATTTTTCGCCGATCACTCCGGGGCTGCCGCCGTCCTGCACCCTGGCATGGGTGCCATCCAGTCGCCAGTTCCAGCCGAACCCGAGTTGACCGCAGATAGCATGAGCAATGCCAAAAAACCGGACGCGTTGTGATTGATCATCGGGTACGAGTGGACGGTCTGGCGCGAGGCGCTCCAGCAGCAACAGTATGTCGTCCCACCTGTTGAGCGGCGCTTCGTCATTCCATGCAACCACCGGGGCGCTGTTGGTTCCGGACCAGCCCGCTACGGCCGCGTTTTCGCCGCCTGCTTCCAGGGCGCCCTTGCAGTAATTCAGCCCCTTGTATTCCATCATGGCTTTTGCGGCCTGGCCCCACGGGCTGGGGTAGCCGCGCAGCAGAACAATACGCAGACCGTCGCTGCCGATCACTTTTGTTATGTCTTGGTATTCCACGCGTTCAGAATTTGCCTCGTTGAAACCTTACATTAGCACTTTCGATTGCAGTCTTGCAGACAGCCTATGCCAGACCTGGCATGATTCGTTGAGCGCCGGCCACCGACGTTCGAATGCGTGACCGGTTGATCCGCCTGGCGGGACTATACGAACAGACAGTCCACCTGACAGGTCAAGAACAGGAAGAGGTGAAGGTGAATCCAACAACACCGGTAATTGTCGGTGTAGGGCAGGTCCTGCATCGCCTGGACACACTCGACGACGCCGTAGAACCGCTGGCCATGATGCTGCAAGCCCTCGCCCTGGCGGAGCAGGACACCGGCGTTGAAGGCGTGCTCCGCCAGGCGCAATCGGTCCGGGTAGTGCGTGGTATCTGGAAGTATGAAAACCCCGCCAAATACATTGCCGCGCGCCTGGGTGCACACGGGGCCGAAACTGTCGGCACGTTGATCGGCGGCAACCAGAACCAGGCTGTGATCAACGCCACGGCGTCTGAGATTCTCGCGGGCGAACTGGACCTGGTGCTTGTGACCGGGGCGGAGGACGGCAACGCGTCGATGAAGGCGCGCAAGCTGGGTGTCGAGCTTCCCTGTACCGATACCCCTGGCGATTATGATCGGGTGCTCGGCCGCGCCCAGCAGGCCGAGCATCACGAATACGAGATGGCCCGGGGTATTCGCCAGGCGATCCAGATATATCCCATGTATGACAACGCATTGCGCTATCACCTCGGCGAAACGATCGAGCAACATCGCCAGCGCATCGGCGCGCTCTGGTCACGTTTCAATGATGTCGCGCAGCGCAATCCGTCGGCCTGGGTACGCCATAACATGACTGCCGAAGAGATCACGACGCCGTCGTCATCGAATCGCCCCGTGAGCTTCCCTTATACGAAATTCATGAACGCTAACATGTCGGTCAATATGGGTGCCGCGCTGATCATGATGAGTGTCGCCAAGGCGCAAGCACTCGGTATAGAGCGCACGAAATGGGTATACCCGGTGGCCGGGGTCAGCGGCTATGATCATTTTTCCGCCTCGGTACGCGATAATTTCTATTCTTCACCGGGCATTCGGTTTGTTGGCGAGCGTTTGTTGGAGCTGGCGGACCTGACGGTGGATGACCTGAAGTTCGTCGATTTATACAGTTGTTTCCCATCGGCTGTGCAGATCGCCGCCAGAGAATACGGCCTGCGAGAGGATCGAGACCTTACCGTGACTGGCGGCCTGACATTTGGCGGGGGGCCGCTGAACAATTACGTGATGCATTCCATTGCGACAACGGTGGAATTGCTTCGCGAAGAGGGTGGCCATGCCCTGGTGACAGCGAATGGCGGCAATCTCTACAAACATGTGCATGGCATTTATTCCAGTGACCCTCCTGCTCGGGATTTTGCCCTCGACAACGTGCAGGCTCGAATCGACGCGTTGCCACCCCGGAAATGTGTGGCAGCGCATACGGGCACAGCCCATGTAGAGTCATATACCGTGATGTATGGCAGCGACGGGCCGACGATCGCCCATCTGGCGTGTCTTACGCCGGAACTGGAACGAACATGGGTCAACACCGACGACCCGGAACTGATGGACGCCATGCAGAAAGAAGAGTTTTGCGGCACGCCCGTGATGCTCAGAGACAGTGAACTGGTGTCCATCGGCACGCACTGCTGAAATTTTCACCTCATCTGAACTACCGATCTGGAGAACGCAATGCGGCTCGAAAACAAGGTAGCCTTTATTACCGGCGCGGGCGCCGGCATTGGCCGGGCCTGCGCACAACGGTTTGCGGCCGAGGGCGCATCGGTGGTCATTGCCGAAATTGACGAGCAAAGCGGCAGAGCGACCGAGGCTGAAGTCGGTACGGACCATGCCATGTTTGTGCAAACGGATGTAACCGATGAGCACAGCGTTGCGTCCGCACTGGCACACGCACAGCAGCGCTTCGGCAGGGTTAACGTACTGGTCAATTGCGCCGGAGGTTCCATCGCCGAAGACAACGCGGTTACGGAAGTCGCACCCGCGGTATGGGATCACACCATGAATCTCGACTTGAAGGGCCCTTTCCTCTGCTGCCGCCTGGGCATCCCGCTGCTGGAACGTGCGGGCGGTGGCAGCATCATCAACTTCACCTCGGTGGTCGCACTGAAAGGTGCCTTTGGCGGCCATGTCTACACGGCCGCCAAAGGCGCGATCATTTCGCTGACACAGGCCCTTGCCGGTACGTACTGGCGCCAGAACATACGGGCCAACGCCATCGCGCCGGGCATCGTGCTGAGCGAACGGGTCGCTGGCCGCTTGCAGATGGATCAGGCGGCATCGCCCGAGGAACAGATTGCCGAATCAGTTGCCCAGGACAATCGCCTGGTGGACCGGCGCCACCCGTTCGGTCACGGCATGCCCGAAGACATCGCCAACGTCGCCCTGTTTCTTGCCAGCGACGAATCGAGAATGGTCAACGCTGCGGTAATACCTGCAGAAGGCGGCGCATCACACTACTGAGTTTTTCGTCCAACCGGTATCCCACGGCGCATTGTGATAGCGCACGTAGTGGCGTTCGGCAAAGCGCCAGCGGCCATTTTCCCTGCGATACCGGTCATGATAATGACCAGACTGCGTGTAGGACCGGTTGTCCTGCCACACCCGTATCTCCACCGAGCAGCGGCCCTGGGCGTTGTCGTCATCTTCGAACTCGATGACGTGGTTCTGAACAAATGGCTTGTGAGTCTGTTCGCCGACGCCGGCGCTGTAGAACTCGAGCAGCGCCCCATGACCTTGAGGCGCCAGTGTATGAGATCGAAACATCCCGTCTTCGCAGAACAGAGACACAATCTGATCCGCGTCACCGTCGACTACCGCATGGCAATACCTGGCGGTCAGTTCTCTGATTTCATCTTTTGCAGCAAGCGTCTCGAGCATGTCCATTCAGTTTCTCCAGCATTAAAGGCCCAAGCATAGAGGCTGATATAATTCTCGGCCACATCAAACAGAGCCCGCCAGCCACAGGGGGAACCCATGATCACAGCCATGCCGCGCATCGCCATCGCAGTGAGTGATTTTGCAAACATTGCCGCGACGTTCAGGGATGTGTTCGGCATGCCCGTCCTCGACATATCAGACAGCAGCGTCGAAAGCCTGGGCGCGCACCTGGGCATGTGTGTGCCCCGGGGAGGCAGTAACATCGAGTTGATGTCTCCCGCGGTCGCCGATGCGCCGTTGAGCCAGAGTCTGCAGCGTTTTGTCGACCGCCGCGGCGAGGGATTGTTCGCGCTGATGCTGGAAGCCCCTGACCCGGATGAGGAAGCAGAGCGCCTGATCGCCCAGGGACTGAATGTGTTGCCGCTGATGGCCGGCGCCGGCGGACGGGACATCCACCCGAGTTCGACACATGGTGTGCTGATTCGAATTTACCCGGTGGATTCCTTCCAGCGGCAATCGCCGGAACCCGATAACAGCCTCGGTTTATCAGGAATCATGCGGGTGGTCATCGCCGTACGGGATATTGACGAAGCCGTGCACACCTATGGTGATAAGCTGGGGCTGGCCGTTGAACCTGTAAAGGCAGACCGGATGAGAGGGGTGCGTTCCGCTGTCTGTCGACCGCCAGCCGGCGGCGTTATAGAACTCACATCCGTTGATGATGCGAGCAAGCCATTTGCGGGGGAACTGGCGCAGTTTATTGCCCGGCGCGGTGAGGGGATGTATTCGCTTGTATTGCAGGCGGCGGCTTTTGATCAACTCGCGGCAGCATTGAAGCAGCGTGGTCTGCAAGCTGTGGAAGTCGATACGACGATCACATTTGCCCCGCAACAGACCCATGGCGCACGGATTCTGATAGAAGCCTCGTCTTAGCTGCACAGATTCCGGGGCGTGTTACCGCTAATCCTCGCAGATCACATTGAGCAGCGCCTGCCGCCCTTCCTGTTCGACAGCATGCAGGGCGCGACTCAATGCCGGCGCAAACTCGCTGCGCTCACGGACGCATTCGCCGTAGCCCCCCGAAGCTGAACAATATGCCTCGAAAGCAGGATTAGGCCCCAGATCGGCGAGCCTGCGGTCATTGCGCTGGGCGGCTTCGCCGCGTGGATAGACGCCGCGTGTCGCGCGGTCAACGGCGCCCCACGCCGCATTGTTGGCGACTATGGTCAGCACCGGCAGTTCGTATTTTGCTGCAGCATGATGGCACGCGGCGGGGTTTGCGAACATGTAGGCGCCGTCGCCCACGAGGGCGATGGCTGGACGAGTGGTGGTCTGACACGCACCCAGAGCGGCGGGTATCGCCCAGCCGAGTCCGCCGGCGGCGGGCAGAAAGTAATAGCTGCCCGGCCGGGTGCGATTCAGCAATGGGGGTACCGCCCAGTACTCATTGAATATGGTGGTATCGGCGCTGACCTGCTCGCCGATGACAGCGGACATGAATGCCTTGGTGATGGGGCCGCCGGCGTCGAGTTCCTTGCGGCGCAGCCCATCGATCGATGTGTGTGCATTTTGCGCTAGCCCCGCCATGCGTTGCCGTCGCTGCTTCACGATGTGGTGCTCCGCGAGCGCATCTGCCAGCGCCGCCAGTATTGCCGACGGCGACCCACTGAGGGTCAGGTCGGAGCGGTGCGACCGCATCGGATAACGGCTGAATAACGGGTCGATGCCCGCCTGAGCGACAAAGGCATCATCACTCGGCCGCATGTGGGCGGATATCCAGGGCACGTCGCATTCGAGATAGAGGATCACATCAGCCTGCTCATAAATCGCCGGATTGGCAACGCCCAGGTGCATCGGGTGGGAGAACGGCAGGTTGAGGTAGCGTGACCAGGTGTCGGCGACACCGATGCCATAAGTGTCGGTAACCTGACCGAGCAGCTTGACGGCATCATGATCGGTGCCCAGCGCAGATGTCACGATGATCGGGCACTGGGCGTCAGCCAGCCGCGCTGCCAGTGCGTTCACTGCCGCGGCATCGGGCAGGCCGGGTTGCGGCAGCGCGGTGCGCTGGTGCGGCACGAGATTACCGGGTATCGGTTCCGCCAGCACCTCTCGCGGCAAGGCAAGATACACCGGCCCCTTCGGGGCCGTGTGAGCAATACCGAGGGCCCGGTCTACCACCTGCTCGACCTGATCCGGATACTTCAGTTCGTAATCCCATTTCACCAGTTCGCGCAGCATTCCCGCCTGATCAAACATCTCCTGAGCCCAGTGAATCATGGCATCCCGGGCGCCGGTCGGCCCGCTTTCGAGAATCGGCGAGCGCCCGGCACTTACCAGCAGCGGCACATTGTCGCGCGCGGCATTGGTAACCGCGCAGATGGCGTTTGCGGTACCTACGCTGACATGAAACATGACCGCCTGGGGTTCTCCCGAGGCCAGCCAGGCGCCGTGCGCCATGCCCACGGCCAGGCCTTCGTGGGCGCACAGCACGGGCTCCGGAAGCGGCGTGTTGTCTCCCCTGGCGTTGGCCGCATAGGCTTCAGCCAGCGGTGCAAAGTCGGTGCCGCCATTGACGTAGAGCTTACGAATGCCGTGTTCGGCAAGCTGGGCGAGGTAGTGGTGCGCCGTTGATCGTTCGGCAATCTGTTCGGTCATGACTAGCGCCCCCGCCACACCGGCGGCCGCTTTTCGGCAAAAGCTCTCGGCCCTTCCTCGGCGTCGTCACTGGCATAGGCTTTTTCGTGCAACTGCTCAGCCCGCTGCAAAGCCTCTTCCATGACCAGGTTCATGCTGGCCATAGCACTTCTTTTCGCCGCCTCCACGGAAAGCGGCGCAGCGCTGGCGATACGTTCCGCCAGCGTGCGTGCGCGCGCCATTACCGCCGGGACGTCGGCTTCCACGTAGTTGATGAAGCCCGCCTGGTAGAAGCGCTCTACCGGCATGAAATCTCCAACCAGCGTCATTTCAGATACCAGCGCCTGGGGCATCTGCCAGTACAATGGCATAGCCCAGGGCGAGCCGCGACCCCGATGCACTTCGGTGATGCCAAGCTGTGTGCCCTGCAGGGCAACGCGCAGATCACAGTTGAGCACCAGGCTCATACCCCCTGCCGGAGCAAACCCATTGATGGCGCCGATCACCGGTTTCCCCAGCTGTTTCATATCGTACACGTCAATGGTTTTCATTCGCTCCAGATAGTCACTACCCTCGGCTCTGATTGCAGCCATCTGTTTAAGGTCAGCGCCGGCACAGAACGTTCCGCAATCACTGCCAGTGAGAATGGCGACCCGCACGTCAGGGTTACTGTCGACATCGCGCCAGATCTCAGCGAGACGTTCATGGGATTCAACCAGCAGTGCATTGCGCTGCGCCGGTCGGTTCAGTGTCACCGTGGCAACATAGTTATCAATGTCGTAAAGGACCAGATCTTGCAAACTCATAACACCACTCCCCCTGGATTTCACCCAGCATACTACCAAGCCGAGCCTTGCCGCCCACAAAACAAAATTAGTATCATAGTTATGAACTGAGGGGAACTATGCCATGCCACAATTCGAAGGTCAGTTTTTCGACGCTGATAACCACTACTATGAATCACACGACGCCTTCACGCGCCACGTACCTAAGGCCATGCAATCGAGATGCGTGCAGTGGATCACCATGGAGAATGGCCGTAAGTATCACTCCATCGCCGGAAAGATCGATCGCTTTACCAACCCGACATTCGATCCTGTATCTAAACCTGGGGTTCTGCGTGAACTATTTCGCGGCAACCCGAACGGTACAACCAGCGACGAACTCATTCGTTCATCCCTCGAACCCATGCCTCCCGAATACATGGATCGCCAAGCACGGTTAGCAAGGCTGGACGAGCAAGGGCTCGAAGCTGCATGGCTGTTTCCAACCCTTGCAATACTCTATGAAGAACTTCTGAAAAAAGACGTCGACGCGCTGTGCACGATGTATTCCGCCTTCAACCAGTGGCTGGATGAGGACTGGGGTTTCAACTACGAAAATCGGTTGTTCGCAGCACCCTATATTTCTCTTGCAGACGTTGATTGGGCCTGTGCCGAGCTCGAAAAAGCGCTGGCGAAAGACGCACGCATCCTGGTGATGCGGCCGAGCGCTGTCTATACACGCAGGGGGCCGCGCAATCCGGCCGCGTCGGAGTTTGATCCGTTCTGGTCCCGCGTCAACGAAGCCGGCATTACTGTCGTGGCGCACATTGGCGCGACCCGTCATGACAGCAATGGTTACGATGTCAAAAACCAGGACGTGCTGAGCATGGGACGCAAACCGAGCGTGACCAACTTCCACCGGGCTCGAAACATTAACGACTTTCTCGCCAGCCTCGTGTTTGACCGATTGTTTGAACGCTTTCCAGACATTCGAGTCGCCAGCATCGAGAATGGGTCAGAGTTTCTCGGAAATCTGCTGCGCGCCTTTGCGCACAGCAAGGAGCGCACACCCACCTACTACATCGATGATCCGGTAGCAAGCTTCAAGGAACATGTGTGGATCAATCCTTTCTGGGAAGATGACATTCGTGAAGTCATCGACCACATGGGCGCTGACCGCGTCATCGTCGGCTCCGACTGGCCGCATATGGAAGGTCTGGAACATCCACGAGACATCCTCGAAGAGATTGACGACATCTCTGTGGATGTGCAGCAAAAGATCCTGCACGACAACGCGGCTGCGCTGAACCAACGATCGGGGGCCGCCACATGACAGACAATCGGTATCAGGACATACGCTACGAGGTAGCCGAGGGCCGCGCCCGTATCACCCTCGCCCGCCCCAAAACCCATAACGCCATTTCACAGCTCATGCTCGAGGAATTAGAGCATGCGCTATGGCAGGCCGATGAAGACCAGAGCGTGCATTGCGTCATCCTCAAAGGAGCAGGCCCTTCGTTTTGTGCCGGTTACGACCTGGCTCTGAAGGCAGTGCCTGTCGAGCGGCTAGAAGACGAAGCAGAAGGTATCGCAGACCACGACCAACCGGACGCAAGGCTCAAGCAATGAATGAAGACAATATCTTACTGGAAGAGACCACCAATGGTGTGCGTTTACTCACCCTGAACCGACCGGACAAGAAAAACGCCTTATCGCCCCATCTGACCCAGGCCATCGTGGATGCCGTCAAGCGAGCCACCCGGGACGACGATGTCCGCGTTGTGGGTATCACAGGCGCCGGCGATGCGTTCTGCGCCGGTGCAGACTTAAGCCCCGGGCAGAATCGAGGGCGAGGCAAAGACACCATTGAGACCGCTGTGCAACTGGTCACCAACATACGGGTGAACTGTGAAAAACCGGTCATCGCGGGTATCAACGGACTGGCGATTGGCGCCGGCTTGTCACTAGCGATGTGTTGCGACATGCGCATGGCGGGCACCCGGGCCAGATTTCATCCCGGCTATGCACGAGCGGGCACCTCTCCCGATTGTGGGCTCACCTGGAGCTTGCCTCAGGCGGTCGGACATGAGCGCGCCATGCGCTTTCTGCTGGAGGTCGAATTCGTCGATGCTGAAGCCGCACACGCGATGGGGATGGTGGGCGATGTTGTCAATCATGAATCTTTCCAGGCCGACTTTCTCGCCTATTGCGCAAAGATCGCGGAAGTCGCGCCACTAGCTGCTCGGCAGACAAAACTGCAAGTGACCCGGGCCGGCTTACCCGAAGATCTGGAAACATTGATACGCGAAGAGCTGCAGTACACTGGCCGCGGACTCGCCAGCAACGACGGCAAGGAAGCGGTGCGCGCGATTTTCGAGAAGCGCAAACCCGTTTTTACCGGCAGCTAATCACCTCGAACATTCTCTCGGGAGCTGTCGGCCATCAAACCGGAATGCTGCCGCTGATCGATCTCGTCTTCACTCAAACGCAACCATTCAGACAGTACTTCTCGATTATGCTCACCTCGATGACTGGCAGGAAATCGAACACCACTTTGCGCATTGGAGAAGATGTAGGGCGAGTCTGCCACGGGCCGTGTGCCGCCTTCGCGGTCATCAATCTCCACGATACGTTCGCGGTGCTTGAGCGTGGCCTGCTGCCTGAGCTCGCGCGGGTCTCTGACTAACCCCCAGGGGATGTCGATGGCATCCATCAATGCATCGAATGCAGCCTCTGTCTGGCATTCTCCCAGGCGCGCTTCAATCGCTTCATTGCGCAACGCGATCTTTGTCTCTAAATCAGCACCCTCAGGTACAGGATCCTGCAATCCAAAGTGCTTTCGCAGCTTCTTGAACATCAGCTTCATATCCGTCGCGATAAATACCGGACCAAATGGCAGATCGACAATCGGACATACGGGTAACGTGTCTGGGGAGTCTTCCATTTCGAAATGAGCACGATCATCAGTTGCAAATGTCGCATCCATCATCGACATGTCGATATACTGTCCGCGTCCGGTCTGATGACGCATATTGAGCGCGGCCAGAACCGCGATCAAACCATGCAGTGAGGCATTGGTATCCGCAACAGACAAAGGTAAATCTCCAGGTTCCGTGCGATTACGCTCGGCCATTCTGTGCATGAGCCCGACCTCTGCATGGACCACGGGCGCATAGGATGGCCGGTGTGATTCCGGGCTGTCGTGTCCGTAACCGGATATCGAGAGCATGATCAGGCTGGGGTTCACAGCCGACAACACATCGTAATCGATACCTAATCGTTGCATGACACCCGGTCGATAATTCTCCACCACAATGTCCGCAACGCTGACAAGCTCTCGTACCAGCGAAACAGCATCTGCATGGCGCAGATCCATACAGATGTTTCGCTTTCCCGCGTTCTGCTGATTGAAAAATCCTGAGATGCCGTTGACCTTTCTCCCGTGAACGCGCGTCCCGTCACCGTCAGGGGGCTCGACTTTAACCACATCCGCCCCCAGATCAGCCATCAATCGTGTCGCGAAGGGTCCCGCAACCACGCGCGAAAAGTCCAGAACCTTAATGCCTTCCAGTGGGTATTCCATGCCTTTCGTCTACACCTCTTCGTCATTCCCTCGGTACTTGTTACCAAACGTCTCTTCCCGCCACTTCAGCGCAGCCTTCAGACCATCCCGCTCAGCACGACGCATGAACTCATCGCCGCCTTCACCGTCGCTGCCCCGAGGGGTATACAGACCCTGATCACGGAAACTGGACAGCGCAAGCAGGTCGACACTTGTGGCGATGCCCGTCTTGAAGCCCATCACCTCAAACTGGCGATTGATACTGCGCTTGGTCATCATGATGAGATCTGTCGGGGTCAGCGCGATCAGCTGCGCAAGCTCCTCGGTTCGAGCTTGCAACTGCTCTTCCGGCACCGACTCAGATGCCCACTGACACTGAACGGCCTCCAGGCCCGTCATCGGTTCTGAAGTAAACATGTAGTACTTTGCCTTGGTCATACCCACCAGCCAGGGTATGTACTGCAGATTGCCAGGTGACCAGTTACGCCCCACAGGCCAGCCTATCTTGGCATCGTCTGCGACTACTCTGAGATCACAGAAGCCTGCCAGTTCTGTGCCGCCCGCCAGGCAAGCCCCGTGGATCTGCGCGATGACGGGTTTCTGCAGGTCAAATAAAGTCATGTAAACGCGTGCGTGTTCGAGGTCATAGGACTGCCAGAGCCGATCCCGCTGCTTGTTGATGTACCCGCCGGGCGGCATATTGCGTTGGCGCTCGCCTCTCTTTACCGGCGTGATGTCGTAACCTGCGCAGAAACTCGGACCCTGACCTTTGATGATAATCACGCGGATATCGTCTTCCAGTTCCAGCAATTTCGCTGCCATCTCGATCTGCAGCAAACGTTCATAGCCCAGCGGATTACGTTTTTCGGGAGAATTAAGAACGATGCGGCCAATTGGCGCATCACGCTCAATCTCGATCAGGTCAAATTCCGGCATCTCCACATTTTCACGTCGATAGGGTGGAGACCACTTGACCATGCGAGGAGGACCCTCGCGTCCAGAGCCTTGTTTATCGTCGTCAGCAATACTCATACCTGCTCTCCCTTCCCTCTTTAACTTGCCGGATCCACATTGAGCCTGGCGAGCTCTGCCATCAACCGCAACGCCTCCTCGTTACCACTCACGGTAAATCCCGTGATGCCGCTATCTTCCCAATCTCGAAAGCGTTTCTGAATGCGCGCACGATCACCAATCAGAGCGCCCTGATCGACAAACTCATCCGGCACGGCCTCCATAGCTTCGCGCTTGTGCTTGGCAAGATACAGCTCCTGGATACGTTCAGCCGCTTCGCCGAAACCACGACGAATCATCATTTCTTTATGGAAATTCTTGTTCTTATGCCCCATGCCGCCCACATAGAGCGCTATGTTCGGCTTCAACCGATCTAACGCAGATTGCACGTCGTCAGTAACGATCACGGCACCACCACCATGCGCTTCAAACTGACTATGCTCCTTACCTGCCTTGGCCAGACCTTCTTCTATCCAGGGCCGGTAGGTTGCGTAGGTTTCCGGCACCAGGCCCAACGGCAGCCAGCCATCGGCGATTTCGGCGGTAAGCCGAACGGTCGATTCCATGCCGGTGCCGAGCCAGATCGGAATATCCGGATTCATATGCAGAATCGACTTGAGGGGTTTCCCAACACCCATCGCGCCCTCACCGGCATAAGGCAAGCTGATCTCCTTACCCTCATGCACTACCGGCTCTTGCCGCGCCAGTATTTTTTTCATGATCGTGACGTAATCTTTGATTCGATAGTACGGCCGGCCCCAGGGTTGCCCATACCAGCCTTCGACGATCTGCGGGCCGGAAACCCCGATACCACAGATCACCCGCCCTCCACCGGCCAGGGCATCGATCGTCGCAATGGTCATCGCTGCGTTGGCTGGCGTACGTCCAGCCAGCTGAATCACACCCGTGCCCAGTTTGATCCGTTCGGTTTTTGCCGCGAGATACGCCAGTGGCGAGAGCGCATCCGATCCGTAAGCTTCCGCTGTCCATACACTGTCATAACCCAGCCGTTCGGCAAGTTGCACCTTCTCGACGGGTAAGTGCATTTCGCCACCCGAATAACCAATGCTCAATCCAAGCTTCATCTAACCTTTCCCCAAATTATTTCGTTTACCAATCTTTCACCCACCATTGTGGCGGTTTCGACTTCGTCTACCGACACACCTTCCCAACCCAACATACCAGTGCCCATCACTTGCAAAAGCAGATCATACTTACGCTTGTTTTGTTCACTGTTGTAGTACTTGATGAAAGAGGCGTGGTTGCCGTCGGCATTCCCGGCGCGATCTGCAGCAGGTAGTGTCGCTTCTGTTCTTTTCTGGTGAATTCGATCAGTACTGGACCCAGCATCCAACCATGCTCGAACTTCGTCGCGAAAAGACTCAGAACTCGGCACTAGACCTCCCCTTGTACCGCCTTCAAGAACTAGTATCATAGTTGACACTTAGGAAGTAAACAGGAACTCGAGGCGCGTGGCTGCAAAGAAACCCAACCAACGCGCGGCAACACGCGTTGCCCGCAACATCGTCAGCGATATACAGGAAAGGTCGTTAAGGCCAGGCGCAAAACTGGAACCTGAACATGTAATGGTGGAAAAACAAGGTGCCGCACGAGCAACAGTGCGTGAGGCGCTTCGCTTCCTCGAGTTTCAAGGTGCGCTGCGAATTAAGGCCGGTCCGGGTGGTGGACCGATCGTAGCGGTCCCAGGCGTGGATCATCTGACCAGCGCGCTTTCGCTGCAGCTGCAGTTCGCCAACGCAACATTTCGATCGGTACTCGACGCACGCAAATCGATATACCCGATTCTGGCTGCCGAAGCCGCACAACAAGCAACCCAGCAGGACATCGCCGCATTACGAGCAAGTCTCGCCAGGCTACGAGATCTAACGACGCAGTCCGACCAAGCCATACTGGAAGCCCGCAATTTCAATGAACTCGTGGCCAGTGCATCAAACAATCTCGTGCTGAGCTATCTGGTCAATGCGCTTCATCGTATGAGTGAACACTCAAGAGTCGAATACAGCGCCAACCACTGGCGTGCCTATCTGCAGCGCTCAACCACAATGGTCGAAGCCATCGAAACGGGCGATGCCGATTCGGCCCGGCAAATCTCGACGCTGACTCACGAGGCAGGCATTCACTATTGGGAAGAAAACTTCCCGAACCTTCTGAACGAACCCATAAACTGGGTGAATGATGATCAGGCAGCATCTTCAACTGAATAGGACAGACCCATGAACGACGTAAGCACACTATCCCTCGACCAGATCGACGTCAGCAGGCCGGAACTTTTCCATAACGATACCTGGCAACCCTGGTTCGCGCGGCTGCGCAAGGAAGCCCCCGTCCATTTCCAGGCAGACAGTGTCAACGGTCCGTTCTGGTCAGTAACCAGTCACGAACTCATCAAAGAGGTCGATTCCAACAATACTGTTTTTTCGTCTTCATCGGAATTTGGCGGCATAGCTATCGTCGATCCGCCACGGGTTGAGGGTCAGGTTCAAGGACAGAGCTTCATCACCATGGACGAACCGGAACATATGCCACAACGGATGGCCGTGGCACCAACGGTCGCGCCAATGAACCTGAAAGAGTTTGAACCCCTGATCCGCGACCGAGCTGCAGACATACTCGACAATCTGCCCGTTGGCGAAACGTTCAACTGGGTACAGGAAGTTTCCATCGAACTGACCGCTCGCATGCTGGCGACCCTGTTCGACTTTCCGTATGAAGACCGACGCAAGCTGGTGCACTGGTCGGATCTGGCCACCGCCGTGCCGGAGGTGACCGGCGATGACAGCATTGATATGCAGGAGCGCTACAACGAGCTGATGCAGGCTGCCGGCGCATTTTATCAACTCTGGACCGCGAAAGCGGGTCAGCCACCTACGTTCGATCTGATTTCAATGCTGCAGCACAATGAAACGACCGCGCGCATGAATGAAAACCCCGATCAGTTTCTGGGTACCATTCTGCTCCTCATCGTAGGCGGTAACGACACCACACGAAACAGCATCAGTGGTGGCGTCATGGCGCTGAATCAATACCCGGAGCAGTACCAGAAACTGCGCGATGACCCCAGCCTCATACCCAACATGGTTGCCGAAGTTGTGCGGTGGCAAACGCCGGTGATTCACATGCGGCGTACGGCATTACAGGACTATGAGCTGGGCGGCCAGAAAATAGCCAAAGGCGACAAAGTCGTGATGTGGTATCTGTCGGGCAATCGAGATGAATCTGTATTCGAAGAAGCCGACAAACTGATCATCGATCGGCCCAACGCCCGAGCCCACGTCTCCTTTGGATTTGGCGTACATCGCTGCATGGGTAATCGGCTGGCCGAACTCCAACTCCGTGTTCTTTGGGAAGAGATCATGAAACGCTTCCATACCGTAGAGGTCGTTGGAGAGGTAGAGCGCCTGCCCAATAATTTTATTCGCGGCATTAAGAATGTGCCCGTTAGAGTTCATCCGATCTGATGAGCATCACCAGGGCGTTGGTACAGAGAATAACGGAGACATTGCATGGCAGATCTTGAGAATAAAGTCGCGCTCATCACTGGTGGAGCCAGCGGTATCGGCGCAGCTACCGCGGAACTTTTTGCCGAGCGGGGCGCACGGGTCGTCATCGCTGATCTCCAGGAAGAGCGCGGAGAGCAACTGGCCCGCCAGGTCGATGGATCATTCGTTCGCGTCGATGTAACCAGCGAAGCAGACGTGCGCACAGCCGTCGATACTGCGGTTGAACGATACGGGCAGCTCGATTGCATGTTCAACAACGCTGGATTCGGCGGCGCGCTCGGGCCGATTGATGAGACGTCAGAAGAAGACTACGACATCACCATGGATGTGTTGCTGAAGGGCGTGTTCTTTGGCATCAAACATGCTGCGCGCGTCATGAAGCCTCAGGGATCCGGCAACATCCTGAGCACTGCTTCCGTCGCCGGAATGATGTCCGGTTATTCGCCACACCTTTATGCGGTCGCTAAAGCCGCAGTGATTGCGCTCACTGAGACAACCGCGCTGGAACTTGCCCACTGGAATATTCGGGTCAACTGTATCTGCCCGGGGTTTATTGCGACGCCTCTCGCCGCCGGGCTCGACGCCAGCGAAGAGCAGATGGATCGCTTCAAAGATTTCGCATCAGGCGCGCAGCCTGTTGAGCGGGCGGGCGACCCCCGAGACATCGCAGAGGCCGCTGCATTTCTGTTGTCTGACAAAGCCTCCTTCATTACCGGGCACGCCCAAGTCGTCGATGGCGGCATTTCGCTCGGCAGAGCCTGGACGCGCCAGGCATCCTGGATCACTAAAACACGGCCGATTACTGTCTACCGTCCTCCAGGACGCTGATGTAGATCCGCTAATTCTTCGCCTCGACCAGGCGCCAGTCACTCGACCCTGGCGCATAGCGATTGCGATACCCGGGATCATACGCATCCGCCAACCGCTGCATACCGCCTGCGGCCTTTCGGTATGCCTCGATGAGTGCATCTTCAGCCTGATAATCAAACGGATCCTGCAGGCGCTGTTCGGTAACGGAACCTCTTTTGATCGGGTTGTCTCGTAAGTAACGTGCGGTTTCGCGAAGCGCATCGATCGCGGGGGTGACATCCCGATAGCCCAGTTCGAATCGAATGGCATCAACACCCATCTGCTGGTGCAGCGTGTGCTCGGATGTCAGGAAAGGGCGAGCAGGCGTAGCCAGTTCTGACGGCAAGCTGACAAGCTCAATTTCAGTATCCAGGGCGTCACCCAGTACAGTAATCGTTTGTGCAGCAGTCAAACATTGTTCATCTGCCACGTTGTAGGTCTTACCCGCGGAGATCTGCAGATTAGCTGCCACCAGCGACAGCGCATGACCAACGTTTGGTCCGTACCCCGAGGTGCGCAGGGTCAACCCGCCATCAGCTACGATCATCTTTCGTCGACCATCCAGAACCCGCCTGACCACCAACCATTCACGGGGAAGGATCTGGCCTGGACCATAGATCAGGGGGTAGCGAAACAACGTTGCCGTTGGGTGGTGTTCAAAGACAAGGTTCTCACTGGCCACCATTTTGGCCGTTTTCTCATTCTCCTCTACCCCCGAGCGGGGCGCATCTTCACGCGTAGGGACAAGTAATCCGGGAGGTTCCAACAGGTCGGGCACCGCGTATCCGCGATAACTTGGCATGCCCCCAACCGCGACGAACTTTCCCGTTTTACCAACGAACCAGGGCGCTATGTCGCGCAACCTGCCATACATGGAATAAACGATGTCGAAGGTGCGGTTACCAAGCGCAGCGGCCATTTCGCTGATCTTGAAGGGATTAGTATGGATGTGCTCCACTTGCGGCGGAATGGTATCTACCTCATGGCGCCCGGTGTGGAGAATGGCTGTCTCGAACCCTTGAGCCCGCAGCCCATTGACCAGGCTTGGTCCAGTGGGACCTGTACCACCGATCACAAGCGCCGTCAGTTCACCCATCGTGTGCCCCTGCAGCTCACGTAACTTCGATCACAGCACCTGATCGCCAAAGTCTCCACCTTTTTCAATCACCCTCGACCTCTATGTACCGCTCGTTCGCAACGTCGCGCAAACGCTTATCCCGCTCCTCGAGATGCTTGGCTTTAAGTGCATCGGGGTCGAAATCTATTTCGCCCAGCGCCCGTTTCACCACGTCTGCGGCAGTTGCTGCTTTCATATCGATAACTTCGAATCAGAGTTCAACCACTACCCTAATTAGACGCTGCTTCCATGTAAGCGCAACGTATAACCAGTCTTAACCGATGACACCCGAAGCCACGAGTTCGCCCTGTGCTCTCTCGTCAAGGCCAATAGATTCGAGTATCTCAGCATTGTGTTCACCAATTTCAGGCGCGCCACTGCGTACGCGGGTGGGTGTGCGGGAAAATTTCACAGCAGGGCCTACAATCGGCGCAGTCACACCATCATGCAGGCGCGTGTCCTGCAGCATATCTCGCTCCAGCACATGGGGGTCTCGCGCAGCTTCGGGGTACGTATTCACAGGCGCGATCGGCAAACCGGCCTCCCGCATTATTCCGATTGCTTCATCCCTGGTCCGCTCAGCCAGCCAGTTACCCAACAGCACGTTACACGCTTCTCGATTTGCCAACCGTTCTTCACGGCTGGCAAAGCTCACATGGTCCGCCAGATCGGGGACTCCGATAATCGGTGCAAGCGTACGCCAATGACTATCGAGTAACACTCCTGCGAACACAGGGCCATCCTTGCAGTCAAATACGCTGGCCGGCGCCGTCGCGCCAAATTGATTACCCGTCCGCTCAGGTTCAATGCCCATCGCACCGAGCGTGGGCAAGCCGTTACTTTGAAACAACAGAGCATCCTGCAGCGCTACATCGACGTGTTGCCCTTCACCGGTCTGGTCCCGGTGACGCAGCGCCGCCATGGCACCGAGGGCGCCATGCAGTCCGCCCAGATCATCCGCGAGATAAGTACCCGCCTTGGTGGGCGGGCCGTCGGGAGTTCCTGTAACCGACATGAAACCCGAAGAGGCCTGCGCAAGAGGGTCGTAGCCTGCAGCGGTATGGCTGGGTCCAAATTGCCCCCAGCCGGTTATGGACACATACACAATATCCGGTTTTACCTCGGCCAAGTGGCCGTAACCCAGACCATAATCATCCATCGTACCCGCTTTGAAGTTTTCCACCACGATGTCTACGCGGGCACCCAGCTCGAGAAATATCTTTCGCCCCTGCTCAGTGCGCACGTCGAGAGAAAGCGCACGCTTGTTCCTGTTGACCGTGGCGTGCATGACGCTGACATCACTTCCCTGCACCTTCGGCAATACAGCTCTACTGACATCGCCCGTTGGGATTTCAATTTTGATTACATCGGCGCCAAAATCAGCAAGCACGGCCGCGCACATTGGACCCGCCCAGGTAGTCGTCGTTTCAAGCACCTGGACACCTGCCAGCGGACCCGTTAAGTCATTGCGCGCATTACGGTAGAAAGCCGTTTTCTTCATTTTTCAGACCCTGACCATCTTTGTGTAAAACAGTGAATAACCACCAATGCAAAGAGTCAACTTCAAATCACTGCGCAATCCCTCCCTTTATGCGGTAAAGGTCCGTCTCCCGCCAAGCCAGGTGCCCAACACCTGAATATCCTTAATCGCGTCCGGGTCTGCGGTAACGGGATCTGCAGCCAGCATCACGAAATCCGCCAGCTTACCGGGTGTGAGCGAGCCTTTTTCATGCTCCTCAAATGAAGCATACGCGCCATTGACCGTGCACACCCGCAGAGCTTCCATGACGCTGATACGCTGACTCGCCCCCCAGACTCGGCCCTGAGAATCTTTGCGTGTCACCATCGACTGAATGGCCATCAGGGGTTCATAGGGGCCCGGCGTGAAGTCCGAAGCCGGAGCGACTGGGATGCCATAATCGAGAAACGAGCGGTGTGCGAACATACTTTCCATGCGCTCAAGCCCGTAGTCGACCCACTTGTTTCCGTGGTAGTGCGCGTAGGTGTAGAACGGCGTGGGGATCGTGCCGGTGGCCTTGATCCGGCGCAGCAGGTCGTCATTGACCAGCGAACAGTGCTCGATGCGAAATCGCGGGTTCGGCCCCTGCCAGCCGGTAAGGGCTCGTTCGTATGCGTTAAGGACCTGATCGATAGTTACATCGCCATTCGCATGGATTCCGATCCTGAAATCATTCGCCACCGCTTCGTCCACTGCGGCATAAATTTCCTCCTGGCTCATGGTAGATATACCGTAGTCGTCGGTACCTTCGAACGGTGTGCTCATACGCATGGTGCGCTCGGATGCCGAGCCGTCTGCGCCATATTTGACCGCGCCTACCCGCAGCATATTGTTGCCGAAGCCTGAGCGTATGCGCGCCGCTTTCATGGCCGTATAAATTTCGTTCTGGCCGTGAGGCATGAACGAAAGACGGAAGTCCATGACACCATCGGCCAGCGCATCGGTATACGCGAGCCAGGCCTGTGCCTGACCCGCCGCGTCGGTGGTCGATGTCAGACCTGTGGCGGCCATGCGCTGACTGGTCAGCGCAACGCTGTCCCGCATGGTAGCGCGGTCAATCACGGGCCACACGCCCACGGATCGAAACTGATCCATGGCGTGCTCGGCGACCTTGCCGGTCAATTCGCCGTTGGCGCGAAAGAAACGGCCTCCATCCGGGTCCGGGGTATCGGCATTAACCCCCAGAAGATCAAACGCGGCTGAATTGACCACCGCGGTATGTCCTCCCCGGTGACGGACCATCACCGGGTGAGACCGCACGACCTCATCGATGTCAGCCCGGTTGAGCGGCCGACCCTCCACAAATTTCGTATCGTCATACATATGCGCAAGCACCCACGCGTCCGCCGGCGTTGCGTCGGCCTGTTTGGCGAGAAGTCTCTGCACCTGCCCGATCGACCGCACGTCGACGTTGGCGCTGACGGCTTCATTGGCCATGGTCGGATGGCTGTGGGCATCGATGAACCCGGGCGTAATGGTCATGCCCCGGGCATCGATGTGCGTCGTGCGCGCGGATTTGAGATTGAGAATCTCCTGGTCTGTACCGACCGCCAGAATACGCTCACCGCGCACTGCCATGGCGGTGCCATTCACGTAGCCCGGGTCCATACAATGCATATTCGCGCCGGTAACGATCAGATCGGCAGCGCCGATGTAGCCGCGCGCTATTGCAGGCAAGCCAGCGCCTGCGCCGAGGACGTACAAGGCTTTACGCCGATTCATTCCCATATCACTCTCCGCCTCCCGTCATTACGAACTCAGGCTCATGCCAAAGGAAGAGCCTGTCAGCGTATCAACCGGCAACAGGCCGCTCAACCCCGCCGACACAGATCACTAGCACTCAAGCTGGCGTCTGACTCATACTCTGGGGCTGGATGGGGGTGTAGAAATGGAGATAACGTTGATCGGCGCAGGCGTCATGGGCACGGGCATGGCGAGCAACCTGCTCGAGGCGGGAAGGTCGCTTACCGTATATGACATTGACAATGAACGATGCGCGATACTCGCAGCGGCTGGCGCCAGACAGGCCGCTTCCGTGGCATCGGCTGCGCGCCGGGCAGATGTGGTGATGCTCTCGTTACCGACACCCGCGATCGTAGAAGAGGTCGCGGGGCATGCGCTCGGCGCCATGCAACCAGGGACCGTGCTCATCGATCTCTCCACCAGCCCGCCCTCACTCGCTCGGTCGATCGCCGATCGTGCGACAGAACTCGGAATCCAATTCATGGACGCGCCGGTGAGCGGCGGAAAGCGCGGCGCTCAAGAAGGCACCCTCTCGGTGATCGTTGGCGGTGATCCTAAGACCTATGAACGGGTTCGGGCACTTTTCGAGGAGATCGGCGCCAACCTCTATCACATGGGCGAAGTCGGCTCGGGCCAGGTCACTAAGCTCGTTAACAACATGATGTGCTTTACGAGCATGTGGTCTTTAGTCGAAGGCATGGCGCTGGCGACCAAGGCCGGAGTGGATCCTAACCTGCTACGCGATGTGGTGAGCAATTCAAGCGGCGCAACATGGGTCTGGCGGGGTGGTACCGCGGCGATTCTCAAAGACCAGCTCACACCAACTTTCGATTTGAACCTCATCAAAAAGGATCTGCAACTCGCCGTGGATCTGGCAGACGAGCTCCGCGTCAACACACCGATCGCCACCACATCACGTGAATTGGTTGATCGCTTTATCGAACTCGGCTTCGCCACGGAAGATATATTTGCAACAATCAGGCACTACGAAGAGCAACTCGACTGCGTGATCCGCGGCAGATGGCAGGATCTCTGATGAGTAACGACCAGGTCAAGGAATCTAAAGGCTGGCAGACCCGCTACACCATGGTGTGTTTGTGCGCGGCGGCCACGTTCATCTGCTATATCGATCGGGTCAACATATCCGTTGCCATCATCCCCATGGCGGAAGAATTCGGCTGGGACCAGGCCACTCGCGGGCTGGTGCTCTCCGCCTTTTTTGTCGGTTATCTGTTAACCCAGATCGCCGGCGGATGGCTTGCGGACCGGCTCGGCGGCAAGCTGGTGCTTGGTATCGGTGTTCTGTTCTGGTCGGCCTTCACGCTGATCACGCCGCCTGCCGCGTTTGCCGGGCTTACGCTGCTATTGCTTTCCCGGGTCGGCATGGGCCTGGGAGAGGCGGTGACGTTTCCTTCAATTTACAGCCTTTTCTCCCGTTGGGTGCCCATCACCGAGCGCACCCGTGCGATCGGGCTGAATGCCAGCGCCATCCCATTGGGGACCGTCTTCGCGCTGCTGCTGACCCCGGTCATTGTGCTTGCCATGGGGTGGGAGTGGGCGTTCTATCTGTTTGGCGCGGTGGGCTTCGTCTGGTACTTCTTCTGGCGACGCATGGCCACGACCGAGCCGAGAGAACACCCGAAGATATCAGAAGCTGAACTGGAGGAGATCGGCACGGGTGTACAACAAGCCGACGCCAGTGCGGCGCCGCCGTTGAAGGCTATGTTGGGGTCCATGGCCGTTTGGGCGATCATCGTCAGTCATTTCTGTTCCAACTGGGGCGGCTACGTTTTGTTATCGTGGCTGCCGACCTATTTTGCCGAGGGTCTGGGGGTGGATTTCGCCGCGGTCGGCCTGGCTACTATGCTTCCGTCGGTAGCATCCTTTCTGTTTCTCAACGTGGCGGGATGGGTGACCGATAAGTGGATCGCGACGGGCGCCAATCTCACCATGGTGCGCAAATCCATGCAGGCCATTGGCTTCGGCGGCGGTGCGCTCGTCCTGGCCGTCGTTGGCTATGTTGAATCGGTTCCCTGGGCAATTGCGCTGATGTCTCTGGGCAGCATCATCGGCGCCTTCGCCATGGGCGGGTGGGGAAGCAATCACATGGACATCGCACCCAAGCATGCCGGTACGCTCATGGGAGTCACCAATACCGCCGGTACGGTCCCCGGGATCATCGGCGTTTTCGTGAGCGGCCTGATCCTGCAATGGACCGGCTCCTGGATCATCGTGTTTCAGGTTGCCGCGGCAATTAACCTGTTCGGCCTGGTGTTCTACCTGATCTTTGCTCGCACCGAGGTCGAGTTCTCCTGACCAGGTCAACCAATTCAACCAGCGCAGTTGCTTCGGTCCACGCGAAGTACACGACGCGCACCGCGTGGGAAACAATTGTGTATAGTGTTGCTACTTTAAAGGGGAGCGCGAACATGACCATCAGACTCTCGTATATCGCCATACTGACGCTATTCATTTCCACTCAGACAACGGCGGAGCTTCCGCGTACCGAGGCCGGCCATCCGAATCTTTCCGGCACCTACAATGGCGCGACACTGACACCCATGACGCGACCCAAGGAGTTCGGCGACAACCTTTACCTCACCAGGGAGGAAGCCGCAAAGATCACGGCGAGCGCACGCGCAATGAATGAAGCTGCATCGGCGGCCAGCGACCCGGACCGTGGCGCGCCTCCAGCGGGTGGAGATGGATCGGCTGGCGCGGCAGGAAACGTCGGTGGCTACAACGCTTTCTGGATCGACCGCGGCGACGAAGTGTTCAGCGTAGACGGCAAATTCCGCACTTCAGTCATCGTCGAGCCGACCAACGGCCAACTCCCGCCATACACGCCCCGAGGTCAGAAAACCATGGCTTTGCTAATCGGCGGTGTTGTCCGCAAGAACGAAGGTATCGCCTGGTGGGTGGATCAGCAGGGCCCAGGGCCCTACGACAACATGGAGCAGCGCAATAATGCAGAGCGCTGTCTCACCAGCTTCAGCGGCGCCGTTCCCTCGATTCCGAGCCTGTACAACAACTTCAAGCGCGTGGTTCAGACCGAGGACACCATTATGATCCTGATCGAGATGATTCATGATGCGCGTATCGTGCGTATGAACAGCGAACACCTGGCGCCGCACCTGCGGTCCTGGCTGGGAGACTCCATCGGCTGGTGGGAAGGCGACACATTGGTAATCGACACCACCAACTTCTACCCCAATTCGCTCGGCTACATGGGGGGAACAGAGGAGATGCACGTTATAGAACGGCTGACCCCAATGGAAGACGGCAACCTTCTCTACAACTTTACGGTCAACGACCCAGGCCACTGGACCGGCTCATGGACCGGCGAGTATGTCTGGAAAGCCAGCACCGACAAGGTCTACGAATACGCCTGCCATGAAGGAAACTACGCCCTTGGCAACATCATGCGTGGTGCGCGTATTCTCGAGAATGACCTGCTGCAAGGCAATGTGGGAGCAAGCGGGCGCTAGCACATAGCTAAAGTACATTTCAGGTTGCCGCTTACGCCTTGCCGGCAATTTATAACCCCATCAGATCTTCAAAGTTTTTACTGTAGAAATTGTCCAGCTCTGCTGCTGTCGCGCCAACCGCATTCAGACTTGTCTCAAAGTCGCCGAAAGGATCCGTGCCGCCTTCCATGTGAGGATAATCCGTGTTGAACATGAGCATATCGTTACCCACATTGCCATAACGCAAAATCCATCCGGCGTCTTCCATGTGGAATGGCGTCGCCCTGACCTGTCGACGGGCGTAGTCAGAGGGCTTCATAGAAAGCTTTTTCAGGTTTTCATCAAACTTGCCCAACTCGCTCACACCAATGTCCAGGTTCATCAGGGTCATTGGCAGCCAGTTAGCGCCTAACTCGATCAGGCCGATCTTGAGCTTCGGAAAACGCTCGAGCACGCCATCATAAATCATGCAGCACAACCAGCGTTCCGCAGAGTGGTGGATAACCGGAAAGTCTTTTGCGTTAGTCGTCTCGGCAGTAACAACGCCAGCCGAAGATTTGCTTTCGATCCCGGTATTCTTGTACGCCGGGCCCATCAAGCGGCCGCTACCAATGTGCAATACGATCGGCACCCCGGCTTCTTCAGCAAGGGCCCAGACAGGATCAAAATCAATGTGCGAAGGTGAGCGCCCGCCAAGCGCGTCGGATGGCACCCACAAAGCCTGAATGCCCAGATCAACAGCCTTCTTTGCAATCCGGTAAGAAAGCGCGGGATCAAACATGCTGACAAATCCAACAGGCATAAGGCGTGGATCATCGGAACAGAAATCCACCATGCCGCGGTTCAACGCCTCGCAGCCGCCTTCCAGAAGTTTTTCATCCTTGGTGAATGCAAAACGCGTCATGGCCAAAGGAGAGGAAAACAACAGCTGCTGCTCGATGCCGGTGATGTCTAACATCTCACTGCGTTCTTTCTTGTCAACCGAGCCAAAAGAAGACCAGGGGTTGAGCTTGCTGTTTTTTGCAAAAACATCGGCTTTCAATTCGGCAGTTTTCTCAGGGTCATCCCCCGCGAGACGCTTTTCCGCAGCTTTGATGAAAGGCTGCAGGTCTTCCAGATCGGAAGGACGCACCCCAGATTGCAGGTTTTCCTTTACGTACTCCGACGCATAGCGGTCCAACCAACCGATGGGTTCAGCAATGTGCGCGTCTGCGTCATGAATCACACGACCTTCTCTGTGAGATACCGCTGCAACCGTCATGTATATGTCCTCCTAATCAGTAGACTCAACGTAAACTCATAATTCCGGGTACTGTCAATAGAGTGCAGGTCGACGTATGTTTGACCCACAGGTATCTGCTCTACTGCCCATACAGATCACTGGACGCCTTCAGAATTCGCTGCATCATCCTCAAATTCGCGATTTCCTTACCGGTTGCGTCGAAAGCCTGAGCATCGTGCCAGACAAACTCGGTTTTCGGCGTTTCACCCAGGGCTACGATCGTACTTGTTACCGTATACGTGCGATCGAGTAGTAGCGGTCCATTGACGTTACTGATTTCCATTGCACCAAACAGCCCGACGAAGTCGTCGGGAAGATGAGGTCCGAGGCCTTCTACTGTGGGGGCACGCCACAACAGTTCCAGATAGGTTGACGGACAGGCAACAAGGCCGTCGAAAACGTCCGCGTCACGGTAACCTTTTACAGGGTCGCTGATCAGGCCACTGTCATAGCATTCAATCTGGGGGGCAGAGGGTAATTGAACTTCGTAGGTACCCAGATCCATACCCACTTTCAGGTTCCTGCAGATTCTTAAGTTCGAAGGATCGGTCTGACGTACTTCTTTGGTTCGCAGCTCTGTCTGTGACGGCTCGCCAATACCTGCTGTGCCTTTGCAAACGAGTGTTCCATCCTCACGCTCCATCCAGACGTTGACTTGACTTGAACCGGCCTTACGTCGGTCTGCATGAACCTGAACTTTCTCTAATTCGAGTGTGGCGGATTTGAAGTCCAGTGAAAGATGACCTTGTTCAAACCACTCATTTCCGAAGATCTCAACAATGACCGGTATAAACTGGTTCATGTGGTTGTCGCCCCGTACGGGACCACCTCGAAAACCGAGATCAGTCGCCGTCGCATCGTTGTGCACAGAGCCGACACCCACATTGCTGGATAGATTGCGTGCCGGCCACATGGGCCCTTTGATCAGTTCAGTCATGTCTTTGATTCGATCTCCCGATTATCTCGACAGCACCATCCGGTACTCGTGAGCGTTCGCAGGTTCAGCTGACCTGCGCGGTGGCGATGGCCTCTGCAAACGCACGCACCGCCGGCGTCGGCGCATTTCTCGCCAGGGTAACCAGCACCATGCTGTAGTCAATGCCCGTATCAAAATCCGCGATTTCAATTGCAGGCCGACTACCGCCAGGCGCCGGGCGACCAACCATGGACCTGGGGGCCAGCGTGACAACGTCGCTGGTCGCTGCCAACGACACGCACGCCGAAAGGCTGTTGAGGCGATAGCGAGGCGCAGCCGGCGGGTCGGTTTGTACTGCCATGGCTTCGAACAGTCGATTCTCATTGAAATAGCGACTGGGAATGGCAAGCGGATAGAGCAGCAGTTCCGACAACGCCCTGGCACGTCTTGCGGGGTGCCTGCGGCGATGGATAAATACAAGCTGGTCTTCGTGCACGCGTTCCATCCTCAAGGAAGCCGCGTAAGGTGACATCTCGAAGTTGGCTTTATCGCCCACAACCACATCACATTCGCCGGTAGCCAGATCTCTGTATATGTCCGAGCCCCCAACAAGCACTTCCACGTCCAGGTTCGGATGCGTCTGAGCCAGCTGCGCCAGCCCACCCACTATCACCGTCTCTGCGGCGAGCGCTATGGAACCGACACGGATGCCGCCCAAATCCCCTCCTGCCAACAGCCGCGCCTCTTCTTGAAACGCGTCGGCAGACTGGAGCGCGCTTTCCGCATAGGGAATCAGCGCCCGAGCGGTGTCGGTGGGCTCCACGGCCCGAGTGGTACGATTGAACAGACGCATGCCCAACTGGCGTTCCAGAAGCTGAATGCGTTTGGTGACAGAACTCTGGGTAATTCTCATTTCGTTTGCCGCCGCGCGAAAACTGCCATGGCGAAATACCGCTACAAAATTCTCGATCAGCCGCAGATCACTCATGATCAGCCGCGCTCCATTTATTCCGAATTGGAAATTATAAACCGAGATTGATTCAGTATCATTGGCGGCGTTACTTCCAGCAAAACCGGTGGGATGGATAAGCAGGTCATAGACAGCCGGATGTTCCGGCACGGGTCGGCATTGGGCTACCTGGAGAATAAAGACCGGTACCTCACCGACCGAGGCACTCCCCAGCTCAGCTACGGCGTTATCGGTTGCGGCATGATGGGCCAGGAGCACATGCACAATGCCCTGCTCGCAGGGCGCGCGGGTATCGGCGGCATTTTCGACCCGGCACAGCGCAGTATAAGCCACGCCATGCGCCGCATCGCGAAGCAACAGCCAGGGGCGGAACCCAGGGTCTATGACTCACTCGAACAAGCCTGCGCCGACCCCGATACCGACGCGTTGATCATCGCCACACCGAACTTCACCCACCTGGAAGTGCTGCGCGTCGCGACACGCTACGACAAGGCAATTCTGCTCGAAAAGCCCATTGCTACCACAACAGCCGATGCTTATGAGGTTTGTCGGCTGGCCGCCGCCCACAGTCGCGCCGTGCGCTTCGGACTGCAATACCGCTACAAGGCAATCTACGCTGAAGCAATCGAAGAGGTTTTTACACGCAAGTGTGTCGGTCACGTTCACAACATCAATATGCTCGAACACCGCTTTCCTTTTCTGGACAAGGTCGGTCAGTGGAACAAGTTCAACGAATACACAGGCGGGTCTCTGGTGGAAAAATGTTGCCACTACTTCGACCTGATGAATCTGTTCGCGGGCAGCAGGCCAAAGCGGCTCTTTGCCGCGGGGAGTCAGGCGGTGAATTTCCGCAACTTTGCCTATGACAACAGGCAGGCCGACGGGCTTGATCAGGCACAGGTCACCATTCAGTACGAAAATGGCGTGGTAGGCGGATTTTCGCTGTGCATGTTTGCACCTGGAGCCCGGGAGGAACTGGTGATATGCGGCGACACAGGCCGTCTGCAGGCTGCAGAACAGGCAGCGCTTGGCGCCGAGTACGAGAACCGGATCGAGATCTGGAGCGGCGAAAACGGCGCTTCGCGCACCACCAATCCCACCTACCCCGGGTACATTACCGCCGCCGGACATCACGGCTCGACTTTTTTCGAGCATATGGCATTTGCCGACGAGTTGGCAGGTGACGACAGTAGCGGCGCGAGCCTTGCCGATGGCTTCTGGTCGGTAGCAGTCGGCGCGGCGGCGCAATTGTCGATCGAGCGCGGCGAAGCGGTTGATCTTGCCGAGGTACTCCCTGAGCACTTTAACGAGGATTTCACATGACGGTTGAGGTCAGCTGGTTTTCAGCATTATGCGATGACGACTATCGATATCTGGGGGTACACGACCCCAACCTGAAATCCACGTGGTCCCATTGCAGTTCGATCACACGCACCGCTGATGTTCTCGGCTACGACAGCATTCTGCTGCCATCCGGCTATCAACTGGGCATCGACTCCGTGGCCTTCGCCGGCGGCATTGCAACGCTGACCGACCAGATCAGGCTGCTGGTGGCGGTGCGCTGTGGCGAGCTGTGGGTTCCACAGCTGGCAAGACAGCTGGCCACGCTGGATCAGATGCTCGACGGACGCCTCGCGATTAACATCATTTCATCTGACCTACCCGGCGAGACGCTGGACTCTGCCGGCAGATACGCACGCACCCGGGAGACCATGCATGTTCTACGCGAGTTCCTTGATGGCTGTCCGGTAGACATACAAGGGGACTTTCTCAATCTGCGACTCGATCCGCCAAACGCCCGTACCGTGAGCGGCAGGTCACCCTTGCTCTACTTTGGCGGCCTGTCAGATCATGCCCGCAAAGTCGCGGCGGAGTGTGCCGATGTGTTCCTAATGTGGCCCGCCACATTGCCTGAGGTCGCTCACATTCTCGACGATATGCGAGCGCGGGCTGCACGTTTCGATCGGGCATTGCGCTTCGGATATCGAGTACACGTGATCGTCCGGGAAACCGAAGCAGAGGCAATCGATGCCTCCCGACGTCTGCTGTCCCGCCTGGACCCGAACGAGGGTAAACGAATTCGAGAACAATCACTGGACAGCAATTCCGATGGTGTGCGCGCTCAAGCTATGCTGCGGGAGGGCGCAGATGTAGATGGCTTCGCTGAAGCCAATTTATGGACGGGCATCGGCCGCGCCCGCAGCGGCTGCGGCGCCGCCATCGTCGGAGACCCGGACCAGGTGCTCAACAAGCTCAAACAATATGCGGAACTCGGCATCAAGGCATTCATACTGTCGGGATATCCCCATGAACAGGAGTGTGAGTTGTTTGCGCGATATGTACTACCGCAGCTCGACCACACAAAGCTGACCTAAGGCCGAGCTCCGACCTACCGCGTTTTGCGTATCTGAACGTCCTCGTCAATTTTACCTGGCAGGCCGGGTCTGCAGACCCTCTTTCTTCAGCCGCCACAGCAATACGTCGAGACGGTCCTGACCGAAAAACGGTTCTCCCTTATAAACACAGGTCGGCACACCCCAATGACCCGAGTGTTCATGGTCGGCCTGGCTATTTTCGATGACCGATTCGAGCCGGTCGGCTTCAGCGACAATGCGCCGATCCATCTCTTCAAGATCGAGCCCTGCTCTCTGTGTCGCCTTTGCCAGGTGATCGCCCTGATCCCATCCATCTGTACCGCCCCAGATGAGCGATGACACTTCATCCGCAAACTCGATGCCTCGCCCCATTTCTTCAGCCAGCGCGCCCAGCCTGGTGAGGCGATGAATGTAGGGTTGCTCGGCCCCAGTCTGACGCCGGCCCTCTTCATCGATCAGTTGTATGACCGGGTCGGGCCTTGCCGGCGCAAAGGGCAGTTCCAGAAACTCCGCGACACGGCGCACATCAATCCCGAAATAGGAAAACCACTGTGGTTGCACCTGATCAAAAAACTCCGGCATGCGTATCGCAATTGGATACACTGCCCGCAAGTTGACCTGCACCTGATACTGTTGCTGCCAGTCGCGCAATCGCCGGGTCGCAAGGTAGGACCAGGGACTGCGAAAAGACCAGAAGACATCAATTTCCGTTGGCTCACTCATCGTTTGACACCTTGTTTAACGTCTCACTTCAGGAACTTTGGGGATTCACCCAGATCGGCGAAGACCAGGCACGTTCCTGAATAACCGAATCAAGATTGTCGCGCGGCGCCACACCGGCGCGAAGCGCATCCCAGGTAGACCATCGACAGGTCGGATTTTCCAGAACCCGCGCGTAATAGAAGGCTTTCTGTTCCGCATCGAATTCCGGATCCTGCCACAGCGTCTTCAGTTCTACCGCCCCCCGGTCGGCAGAAACAGCACAATCAGACAGATTCACTTTAGCGCCATTATGTGGACAGCGATGAGTAGTCGGGTCAACCGCCAAACCGTCTGAGCATGCAACATCAAACACCCGCTCGTGAGCTTCACCATCTTCGAGCCAACCCTTGATGATCTGCACACGTTGCAGCGGTGCGGATTGCGCATCCCGGGCTGCCCAGACGATGAAGGAAGGTACATCCCCGGACTGTGCCGTCAGGTCGCCACCCATAGACACGCCCTGGGTGTACGCGCGCGACATGCCATCTGCGGTTTCCAGCATCGTGCTGTCGAGGCCAAGCCCGGCAAAAAAGCGAACTTGCATGCGCGGTCCGGAAGTTGCAAAAGTCTCCTTGCGGCGGAACGCGTCATAAATGGATTCCCGGGTGTTCTGTTCAGCCCACACAGCCGCCAGGCCTGACGCACCATAGACCGATGATCTGCGATGCAGATAGCGTCTACCATCCGACGCGATATAGAACCCCGACTCATCTGCATCGCTTAAACCGAGGATCTCAACCTCATCGTCAGTGACGGGTACTGAACCACGAAGCGCGGCAGTCGAGTCGAGCAGACCTACCTTGGCGAAATAATTCGTTTCATCGTAAGAACCGGCGCCGGTATGGGTGTCAGAAGACCCGATAAAGCCGTACCGGAACGGATTACTTAAGCCTTCCGCTTCCAGCAGCAACCCCTTTTTCAGCGCATCACGTACATAGCCGCCTGAAGGCTGCCCGATTCTCAAAGGTCCACCACCGGCAATGTAGGGGTCGATCTCGAAGCCCGCCCATTCGTCGTTCATCGATAGAGCCGGGTGCGTCTCCGAGGTACCTTTGACCTGGGTGATTTCGACTACAGGCTCATTACGCATGCGCTTTTTGTTGTGCTCCAGCGTCATCGGGTCGCCTGCCCAGGTGGCCAGTTCGAACATCTGGCCATTGGATTTGTTGGAATTGTGCGGAATCGCCAGGCTCTCTACGCCCTCTTCTTCCCTGAGGCTGTCCATCCAGTCCCACAGATCCTCAGGATCAAGAGACATGAGCCGGTTGAACGGCATCGCCGGCGTGTTTTCGGTGCCACGGAAGATGACATTCCGGTGCATGCTGCCACCGTCCTGCCTGGTCGTTGAGAATTCATAGGCAGCGAAAGTAGTAAATTTCCCCGGCTCATAATGTCGGTCAGCAGCAGCCACCTCATCGGCCCAGGTCGTGCGCATGATGCGCTCAACTTCTACTTCGAGCGGCTCGGAGCTGGCCATAGCATCTACAAAATCCCTGATCCAGCCCCGAAAGTTCCGGGTAGAGATGCTTTCGAGGGTAAGGTTTTCCGCGGCATTGAGATTGTGGATCAATTTCATAGCCGCGTTGGTGGAGATTTCGGTTGAAGTGTCGGCCCCCGCCCGGACCACCCCGAGAAATATACCGTGGTCTGTTACAGCGTAGAAATCCAGGGGCCGCTCAAGCTGCATATCGAAACCGCCCGGATGCTTGATGGCCGCGCCTTTCGCGTAGCGGTATGCGTCGTCAGGTGTGGCCAGTGTGCCGAACTGAAAGGCATCCATCGAATAGGTAGTGTGAACGTGGAGATCACCAAAGTACGCATAGCGTTCACCACTCGGCGCGGACACATATCGAGAGGCCGGCTTGGACTCTTCGACGGGTTCGGGGGCAGCGAAGCTACTGGCAGCGCTATCGCCATCGGAACAGGCGGTGACAGTCGCCACCAGCGCGGAAATGAATACTGAAGCCGACAACCACCCGACGATGTGTTGCATTGGACCCCTCCTGATCAAAAGGTGATACAACCCTGTTCTGTGAGACCGGTTACCTGGTTACATTAATCTCGGTTCCAACCCCATTGTCCTGCTGTCTTCAGCACAATGCCAGTCGCGAAACGTTCCGATGAGTCATAATCGGCTGACTCCCAGCAGTTGACTCCGAGCAAAAGCTGAGGTTTCCTCAAGGCAGGTCTCATGGGGAGTTTAGCTATGTCGAGTTCCAATACGGCTGACGAGGTCAAATTGCGGGTGGCACCGCAGATGCAGGTGGTAGCGCAAACACGAGCACCTGAGGCGCAAGATCCGTTTCAGCAAATCGATGCGATTCGCGCCCAGGACGCAGATTTGCAACCGGGTCACTTCGGCACCGTGTACTTCAAGCAAGTCACGGTTGCAGGGGTAGAGCTCAAGCTGGAACCACTGCAGCCCAGTATTGGTACCGTCGTTCATGGTATTGATCTGGCCCAAGCCATACAAACGCCAGAGATGATTCGATTCCTGCGCGAACTATGGCTTGCGCGGCGCACCATCATGTTTCGCGATCAACAACATCTCACCCGTGAAGAGATGGTCCGATTCGCTGAGTGTTTCGGCGAGGTGGGCGCCCATCACGGCGAGCGCGATCATGTGCCCGGCTCAAAGGACGGAAGCAAAGGGCCCATGACGCCACCTGGCTTCCCGGATATGCTGGTTCTCAAATCCAGCGAAAAATACGCCGGCGCCGCATCCGGCTGGCATAGCGATGCGACCTGGTCCACGCGTCCGCCGATGGGGTCCATCTTGAGATGCATTGAGGCACCACCCGTGGGGGGCGATACCAGCTTCTGCGACGCCTATGCGATGTGGGCAGGCTTGTCAGAAGAAACCAGAGAAATTGCCGCACAACTCTACGCGGTGCACGTGGGTCAGCCGCAACACAAGATGGACGGGGTAACGCCAAGCGCTGTCCACCCGGTAGCAAGAACCCACCCGGAAACCGGCGGCACAGTACTTTTTGTCCAGCGCGGTTTTGTCAGGGCGTTTGCTGAGGGTCATGGACTTACGCCGGACCAGGAGCAGGCGTTGTTATTCGAGTTGTTCGAACGCCAGGGGCAACCCGAATACACCTGTCGATTCAAGTGGCAACCAGGCTCCATCGCCATGTGGGACAACAGGGCTGTATTGCATCGGGCGACCGCAGATTTCTGGCCGCACCGTCGCCACATGGAGCGGCTGACTATCCTCGACTACGACCAGGCGAAGAGAGTTCCCTACTACGATCCGGCATGATACTCGAGCTGCAGGATGGCGTAAGACTCCACTACGAGTCTGCTGGTGATCCACGGTCTGCTGCCGTGCTGCTGTGGCATGGGGCACGCTGTACTTTGCGGCAGTGGGACCTGATTATCGAAAGGATTGCCGCCAGATTTCACGTCATACGGTTCGACATCAGGGGCGCAGGCCGCAGCGGGCCCGGCCGCGATGAAGACTACGATTTCTCGATCTATGCAACAGATGCGCGCCAGCTGCTGGATCACCTGAACATCGACCAGTGCCACGTCTGGTCCATGGCATGGGGCTCCCGGGCAGCCCTTTATTTCAGTGCAACAAACCCTGATCGCGTAAAGAGCGCCAGTTTGTTTGACCTGAGTATTGGTACAGCTGACGTTGCGGCGCAGATCGAAGGCACCAAAGAGGCGCGTCGAAAACAACGAGCAGCCGGCGTGGCGTTGCCAGCGCTACCCGAGGGATGGAACGATCACCTGGATGAGAATGCATTGACCAAAAGTCTTGCCGCAGCAGGTAAGGTGAACTTAGCGGCTTATGCAAAGCAGCTGAACATGCCGGTGCTGGTCGTCACCGGCGATCATGATCCAAACCTTGCGTCCAGCCATGACGCAGTTGCTTTGATGCCTCGCTCGACGTTAGTGGAACTGCCCGATGTGGGGCATGGCAGCGTACTCATGCGGCCTGATCTCTGCACGGATGTTTTCCTACAGTTTGTGCTGAAGCATGTTTGACGGGCGGAGGAAGTCGCCGAGATCTCCGCCTACCTCGGCGGATGGGCTCGCACTACCTCTTCGTTGAGGTCAGTACCCCAACCGGGGCGGTCCGGCACAATCAGTTCTCCATCGACAATTTCCGGCGGATGGGTGACCAACTCATCCTTCCATGGCACGTCATCGATGTCGATCTCCATGATTCGGAAGTTGGCAACGGCAGCGCAGAAATGGGCACTCATCATGCTGCACAGGTGACCGTAGAAGTTGTGAGGCGCCACGTTAACTTCGTGTGCATCGGCCATGGCGGCGATCTTGTAGGACTGCCAGGCGCCGTTCCAGGGTACGTCGATGATCGCTACGTCCACCGCCTGTCGCTCAAAGTACGGGCGGAATTCCCGCAGGCCGTATAGCGATTCACAGGACGCGATAGGGGCATCCGCATGATCGCGGATGTAGGCAAGGGCTTGCGGATTGAACATGTCCAGTTCAAACCAGAACAGGTCGAACTCCCGAAGATGGCGGATGACTTTGAGATATCCTTCGGTCTTGAAGTTGAAATTCAGGTCCAGCAGCAGATCAACATCGGCCCCGGCGCCACGTCGCAGCGCTTCGAATTGTGCCGTCAGATCATCGAGCAAACCCGACGGGGCGTTCAGCGAGGGTGCCTCGTGGGCATTGACCCGGCGTGCGAAACCCGGGCTGTGCACATGGGCAGCATCGCCGAAGCGGTACATGTTGCACTTCAACGCCTTGAATCCCGCCTGGCGGACCTCTTCACCAAGACCGACCAGGTCCTCCACCGACTGCAGTGTTGGTTTAGCGATCATCGCCGCCGTTGCTGCGTTCATGCGGTATGTGCCGCAATGGGACCAGTATAAGGGCAAGCGTTCACGCATCTTCCCGCCCAACAGTTCGTAAACCGGCACATTCAGCGCCTTGCCTTTAATATCCAGCAGAGCATTTTCGATGGCGGCTATGGCCTGGGCATTGATGCCATTAGGCGCCTGCCGGGTCATAGCGTAAAGCTGGGCGAAGATTGTTTCATGATGCAACGGGTCGGCACCGACAACCTGCTCCGCTAGCGCGGCGATAACAGTACTGACGCCGCGGCTGCCGTAGGATTCATTGAATTCACTGTACCCGACTATGCCATCGCTGGTCGTTATCTTGCAGAAAGAGAAGTTTCGCCAACCCGCATCGCAATGCAGGCATTCGACCGTGCTGATCTTCATTGACCATCCCCTGCCCTGGGAAACAAACACATGAACCGTACATCAACACTCCGGCGCGGCCTGGCATCAGGCGCGGATTCAGGATCGACAAAAGACGTGTGCGGACTGACCTGAATACGATTTGGCCGCGAATCCAACTGCTTCAGGATCAGCACCTCATCAGGCCGCAGGTCGGGCATGTAGTAATGGCGGTGCTGGCTGTTGTACAGAGGTACAGCGGCAGCGCCCTTACCCTCTTCCTTGACCGGGCTGTAATCGATGATGTCAGCCCGGTCGACACTGCTGGCATCGACCCACACCAGCGGGTCGCGCTCGGCTGGATAATCGACGGCGCGCCACAGGTTGTAAAACACATAATGCCACTGCTCGGAAGGGTACGCGCCAATCTGATCATTGATCTTGAAAATGCTTTTCGCCAATCCCGCACAACTGGACATGCTGTAGTCGCAGTGCATATACAGTGAATAGGCGTCAAAGAAGTGTTGAGGCTCACGCGTGCGCACCTGGTAAAAGGGAAATGGCAACGCCGCAACCGCCCCTGTGACGGCAAGCAGAAGCTCTCTGGCTTCAGGAAAATACTCAGCCAGTACACGCTCTTTGCTGTCAAAGCTCGCAAACGCCGACTTGTGATCGACCATAACGAAGCCGTTACTTGCAAGCGTGAACTGGCCGAGTTTATTGCCCGGCCGGGCATCGCGTATTTCCACGTCGCGAAGACTGGTATTTTGTCTGCGTGATTGGCGCGAATAGATCTTTGGCATTTCGCGACGATGCCGCCATTCGTCATTGACGTAAGCGACCTGGGAGATGACGCTAGAGGATGCCATGCTCATCACGCCAGTGTTGCGCCACGCGGGCCTCCGGGTTCACCACAATGCCGTCGGCGAGCACATCAAGCGGGTCACGCCCATCAACTCCAATGCCGAAAGGATGATACCCGATCAATCTCTGCAGCTTCCTGGGCATTTCCCTGACAACTTCCGGTGGTACGGCCAGCAATTGAATTTCCTGGGGTCGCAGGTAACTCACCTGGTGGCTGATGAATAAGCCCATGCGTTCCTGGTCGTTTGTTATGTTGGCACCCCCGGCATGCCACATACCTCCGTCCCACAGCAACATGCTGCCCGACGTCATTTCCGCCTGAATGCTCTCTACACACTGATCTACAGTTCGGGTCCAGGTATGGCTATAGGGCACCAGATGGGTAGCGCCGTTCTCTTTAGTGAAGTCGTCGAAGGCGATCAATGCATTACACAGGAACGTCGGGTGCGGTCGCGGCACCGGCCACAAACCGTCGTCCTGATGCAGGAGCTGTTGGGTTTCTCCAGGCAGCGTATTGAACAAAGTAGTGATGTTGAGTTGGTTGTACTTGCCGATCACCCCGGCAACGACTGCGCGCAATCGAGCATCGAGAAAAACATGATCTGCCGCACGGGTTTTGGCCAGCAGATTGTGCGCTCGCCAGGTTTGCCCGGTATCAGTGCCAATGGCGCGCATCTGCGTAATAGGTACATCGGTGTTGAAGGCCTGCCGCATGGAAGCTATTTCTTGCGCAGGCAGAAAGTTCTCCACCACTGCGTACCCCTGCTCACCAATGGTGGCGACCACCGCGCCGATATCCAGCCCGTCGATGATCGCCCCAGTTTGATCAACCGGAGCGTAAAGATTCTCCATGTGCATCCTCCCGCAATCGAACCTACCCGACTAGATCACCTCGTGACGCAAGTCAATACCCGGACTGCTCACGCTGTGATTCCTGAGTCTTCTTCGCCTGGGCGAGTTCCTGGCCTGCAAGGCGTGCCATAAAAGCGCTGTCCCCTCCCAGAGTCACCAGATTGAAGCCCTGCTCCAGGTAACGCTGGGTATACTCGAGACTGCCGGTGTGGATGCCCGCGGCGATTCCGGCGTTTCGACATGCATCGTAAATCTTCTGCACCGTATCCTTGTGGATCTGCTCTTCGAACTGTCCGAAGGGCTTCAGCCCCAGTGCAAATGACAAGTCAGACGGTCCGATGTAGATGGCGTCAAGGCCGGGAGTGGCGGCAATTTCATCAAGGTTATCGAGACCCTCGGCGGTTTCTATCATCGCTATACAAGCGATCTGACTGTTCGCCTCGCCGGCATAGCCGCGCCCGCCGTACATTGCGGCCCGGATGGGCCCGAACGAGCGTTGCCCATCCGGCGGATAGCGGCACGCCGACACCGCCTGCTCCGCCTCGGCGCGATTGTTGATCATCGGTACGATCACCCCGTAGGCGCCGGCATCGAGCGCCTTCATGATTTCATAGCTCTCATTCCACGGAACCCTTACGAAGGGAATCGTTGTGCTGGTCGAAATCGCCGGCAGCATGTATTTCAGGTCGTCGTAGCTCAGCATGCCATGCTGCAGGTCGATACATAGCCAGTCGAACCCGAGGTTTGCCATGGTCTCAGCGGTGTAGGCATTGGCGATGCTCAGCCAACCACCCACGGTCTGGCCACCTGCGCGCCACGCGCTCAGTGCAGTGTTTTCTCGCATGAAACCTCCCCTTTTCGTTGCGATGCCCGCCCGTTGGCGGACGCCCTGCTATCGTAAAGGACGCGGCAACCGGACGCCATCAGTAAGCAAGGGGTTCCAGAATCCAGACCTGCTGCACAACTGCGCAGTCAATCGTGACAGTGAGATGCCTACCACCGTCAACCTGACACTGGCACTGCTGACCATGCTCCGGCCCGGCGGGTGGAAGAAAATAGAGGCCCCGAACTTACTTCGTCGCAATTCGCTCAGCTTAGAATCTCATTGGGTCCTCGTCATAATTGACCAACGCCCTCGTCGTCCCGTCGGATTTGGGGTTCACGCAGGCGACGAGATAGTGTCACGCACTGCATTTTCCGGCCGATCACCGGCGGTTTCGCACCAATCCAAACCTCCCCGTTCCTCGACATTAACGATTCCGCTTGGATATCTCATTGCCACGGCTTGTTTCAAGCTCCGGTATCCGTCTGATTGCGAATCAGCCACCCACAGGATATGCCAGCAGCGCTTTACTCTGGCGCTGAATGCTCTACCCTCTAGCTTATCTGGGGGGGTATATCGTGAATCAGTTGGTGGTCCATTCTGCGAGTTGGCGGGACTTTATCGAGATGTGCAAACCACGTGTGGTTCTGCTCATGCTTTTGTGTGCACTGGTCGGCATGGTGCTCGCCACACCCGGTTTCTATATCCCAGCTCAAACCGTCTTACTGGGTCTGCTTGGCATCAGCTTGGTAGCTGCGTCAGCCGCGGTCGTTAATCACATTGCAGATGCGCACATAGATGCGCAGATGGCGCGAACGCAAAACCGTCCAGTTGCCGGAGGTAGAGTAGCGGCAAGCCACGGCATGTTCTTTTCAGCGATCATTGGTACGCTGGGTATGGCCATTCTCTGGTTTGGAATCAATCCGCTCACCGCCTGGCTCAATCTGGCATCCTGGGTTGGTTACGGTCTGATTTATACTTTTTATTTGAAACGCGCGACCTCGCAAAATATCGTCATTGGGGGTCTTTTCGGTGCGGCACCGCCACTTTTTGGCTGGACGGCAGTCACCAATCAAGTATCAATCGAAGGCCTAATGCTGGTGTTAATCATATTTATCTGGACGCCGCCCCACTTCTGGGCACTAGCGTTGGATCGCAAGGAAGAATACGCCAAAGCGGGGATTCCAATGCTGCCAGTAACGCACGGTGACGCACATACGCGACTGCAGATCCTTATCTACACTTTAGTTTTGGTAGTCATCAGCATCCTACCATTTAGTTTTGGCTCCGCAGGCCTTGTGTACCTGGCCAGTGCACTGGTTCTGGGCAGTGGGTTCCTTTACCGGGCCGTTGGTCTAAATAGTAACAAATCAAATTCGGCACCCATCAAAACCTTTCGTTATTCAATCTGGTACCTTGGGTTACTCTTTGTCAGCATGATTATTGATCATGCTATTCAAGTTTCGTAATCAGCCGATAGACAGTAACAAGGATCCCGATAGCAACGTATAAGCCAAATTGTGCGACTAACATCAGGCCCGCCTGCTGAATACTCAATGCTTCGATACGAGCCAAGTAAACGATTCCGAAAGAGATGAGGAGATAGGAGGTAGCAACTCCAAGGACGATTCTCGACTTACTTTGTGTAGCCATCATAACCCTCCAAATCATGTCACCCTATCTCAACTTGGCGGCGGTTGCCATGACTGCACAGATGGTGTACAAAAAGGTCGATGCTGCCCGCAACGGGTAGATGCACAGGAGTCGTACATGACAACGGTGTACAGCGAGGATACCCAAAAATCTGATCCACTCGAGGCCAATTCCGAAGAATTACGCCGAGGGGTCCCGAGGCGCAAATTCGTTCGCGTCATGCAATCTATTGGCGCAATATTAATCACCCTGTTCGCACTCTGGTTTCTATTCGGCGTGCCTGCCTATCTGCTATTCGGCATATTCTTTCAATGACCACCTTTTCCTCCAACGCAAGACAACTAAAACAAGTGGAGACAATATGAGCGTTCTGAGACACTATTTTATCAGCAACGATTTGGATGACCTCGAAGTACTCGAACAAGAACTTGAGGCCAAAGGTGTTGAAACCGAACAAATTCATGTTTTAAGTCTGGATGACGCGGCAACGGAACAGCACGAGCACATACACGATGTATCGTCGTTAATGAAGAGCGACGTTATACGCAAGGGAGAGTGGGGCCTTGGCGTTGGTGTGACTGGTGCGGCTCTCCTACTCTTTGTCGCATGGTTTATGGGGTGGACGGAGACTGCCGCAGGTTGGATACCGTTCATATTTTTGGCGGTGATAATAGTCGGTTTTTGCACCTGGGAAGGTGGCTTTATCGGCATCCAGACAGAAAACGCTCATTTCGCCCGCTTTCATGATGACCTGGCAGAGGGTAAGCACATCTTTTTCGTTGATTTGTTGCCTGATCAGGAAGGTTTACTGGAGGAGTTGGTCGCAAAGCACCCAGGCCTGGAGTTGGCCGGAACGGAGCTTGGCACACCGAGTTGGATCATGAAGGGACAAAAGAGAATCCCTCACTTGCTGCAAGAAACGCTGCCATAGCCCTCAAACCAGAGCAAGGTGCGGTGCTGATCACATTGATCAACACCAGTACTGATACCACTTGGACAGCGGAATGGGGCACCTGCAGGATATTCCCAGGCTACCTGGCTGCAGCGAAAAGTTGGTGCAACGTCTGGAAACCCATCCCGTAGCTAGTGGTGCTCTTGGGGAGTGAAGAAATTCTGCCAGTCTGAGAAAAAGATCTCGCGTGTGAGCAGTGTGTAATCACCTTCCAAAGCCATGAGAGCAATCAGCACCAAGATGACCAGAGGCGGGACCAAGATGGCATAGACTATGGCCAGGCGCTCCCACACCATATGCATAAATACCGCGACGATCAGACCTGCCTTTAGGAACATGAAAATCAAAATCAGCGTCCAACGCAGATAACCTTGCAACTGCATATAGTCCACCATGTACGAAAATGCACTTAGGACAAAGAGCAATCCCCAAATCCAGAAATAGATGCTGATTGGATGTTGTTGGCCTTCTGTTGCCATTGCTATTCCTCAAACCAATTTAGTTTATTCTCGGCTACCACAAATAGAAAAACGCGAAAATGAAGACCCACACAAGATCAACAAAGTGCCAATACAAGCCCATGGTCTCGACAATTTCATAACGTCCTTTGCGCCCGGTCATAAAACCGGGGTCTTCCCGGTCGAAACGACCGTTCCTAACCTTGAACGCGGTTATAAATAGAAAGATCACCCCGATAGTTACATGCGTTCCGTGGAAGCCGGTGACCATAAAAAACACTGAGCCGAACTGAGGAGCCCCCATAGGGTTCGACCAAGGCCGTACACCCTCGTCGACAATCAGCTTAGTCCACTCAAATGCCTGCATGCCAACGAAACTGGCGCCTAGGAGTGCAGTCACCATGAGCAACCAGAACGTCGGTACCTTTTTCTTCTCATAGCCAAATTTCACGGCCATAGCCATCGTGCCGCTGGAAGTAATGAGAATAAAGGTCATGATTGCGATGAGCAGTAGTGGGACATCCACCCCGAACGCCTGTAACGCGAATACCTCACTGGGGTTGGGCCACTCGACGGTCGTCGACATGCGAACGGCCATATAGGAGACGAGGAAACAGGAAAATATAAACGTATCTGACAACAGGAATATCCACATCATCGCCTTGCCCCAAGGGACTCCCTTAAAGGCGCGCTGATCCGAACCCCAATCTGATGCCAGTCCTTTCAGACCCGACTCTAGTTGAACTTCTGCCATTGTCTTAGATTCCTTATCCTCGCTTTTCGGTCGTTACGTGCTCAACATGAAACCAAATAAAATCACCCATATCGCGAGCAGATAGTGCCAATACACAGCACACAGCTCCGTTCCCAGAGCGATTCCGCCCCACCGGGGCTCATCTGTCCACGCTCGGGCTAATGTTTTGCGCACCGCGATTAATCCACCGCAAAGATGCAATGCGTGAAGTGCGGTAAGCAGATAGAAAAATGCGTTCGCTGGGTTGCTATATACGAAATAGCCATCGCTTAACAATTGGTTCCACGCGATCACTTGTCCCACCATGAATGAGACAGTAGCGATGCCGCCAATAGCGACCCCGAGACGAACACCTTTTAGATCCAGGCGTTTTGCGGCACTCCAAGCATGTTGCAAAAAGAGGCTGCCAACAATGAGGATGGCGGTGTTGATCCACAAAATGGTGGGCTCTGGCATGGGTCGCCAGTCGCTGTATTCCATGCGCAATGAGTAAGCGCTGATAAACAGAGCGAACAAGGAAGTGACAACCGCCAAGAAAACGCCCAGCGCGAGCTTTCGCGAATGCAGCGGCTCCCCGGTCCCCATGGAAAAAACACCTTCACTGCGGACTGCTTCGGTACTTTCTGACGGCGTCCAAGGGGTGAGGTTTACGGTTTGTTTAACCAGCCACCAAACAACAAACGCCATCAGGATCGCCAGAAAGAAAAGGACGTAGCTCATGACGTTGGCTCGGCCTTTTCAACGTCCATTGGCGGCACGTTCTGCGGGATGTAATCATCCTTTGCGCCTGGCACGCCATAATCATAGGCCCATCTGTAGACGAGCGGCAGCTCATCAAAATTGCCGTGCTTCGGCGGCGTGTGCGGCGTTTGCCACTCCAGCGTCGTCGCCTCCCATGGATTGCCACCGGCATCTCGGCCTTTGAAATAGCTGACAATCAGGTTGTATAGGAAGAACAACTGCGCTGTCGCGACAAAAATCGCTGCTATTGTAATGGCCGCGTTCAGGTCTTGTGACGACGCAGACATAAAGTCCGTATCGCCGTAGCTGAAGTAGCGACGTGGCACACCTTCAAAGCCCAAGTAGTGCATGGGATAGTAAATCGCGTAGGTACCAAGGAAGGTCAACCAAAAGTGGAGCTTGCCCAGCGTGTCATCGAGCATGCGTCCCGTGATTTTTGGATACCAATGATAGATTGCGCCAAAGACCACGAGGATTGGCGATACGGCCATTACCATATGGAAATGAGCGACTACAAAATAAGTGTCGGATAAGGGCAGATCGACGGTTACGTTACCGAGGAAAAGTCCAGTCAAACCGCCGTTGATGAAAGTGAAAATAAAGCCGATGGAGAACAGCATAGGCACGTTCAGCCGAATGTTCCCTCGCCATAGGGTCAATACCCAGTTGTACACCTTGATTGCGGTGGGTACCGCGATAATTAGCGTGGTGGTGGCGAAGAAAAACCCAAAGTAGGGATTCATGCCACTTACGTACATATGGTGAGCCCAGACGATAAAGCTCAGCGCACCAATAGCGACTATCGCCCAGACCATCATGCGATAGCCGAAGATGGCTTTGCGTGCATGGGTGCTGAGTAGATCAGAAACGACTCCGAAGGCAGGCAAGGCCACAATGTAAACCTCGGGGTGACCAAAGAACCAGAAAAGGTGCTGGAACAATACCGGACTGCCGCCGTCATACTCCGTCTGTTCGCCCAAAGAAACCATGGCAGGCATAAAGAAGCTTGTACCCAGGGATTGATCGAGCAGCATCATTATGGCGCTTACAAATAGGGCGGGGAACGCCAGCAAGGCCAGTACTGTCGCCATGAATATGCCCCAAATCGTCAAAGGCAAGCGCATTAATGACATACCCCTGGTACGCGCCTGTAGAACGGTGACAACGTAGTTGAGACCACCCATGGTAAAACCAATAATAAACAGCGCCAACGAAATGAGCATGAGCATGATGCCAAGATCACTTCCTGGTGTGCCGGCGCTGATCGCCTGGGGTGGATACAAGGTCCACCCGGCGCCTGTCGCGCCGCCGGGAACAAAGAAGCTTGCGACTAACACCAACACCGCTAACAAGTAGACCCAATAACTGATCATATTGACGTATGGGAAAACCATATCCCTAGCCCCAACCATCAGCGGGATCAAGTAATTCCCAAAGCCACCCAGGAACAGTGCAGTCAGCAGATAAATCACCATGATCATGCCGTGCATGGTGACAAACTGTAGATAGTTGCTGGGGTTGATAATGTCGAATTCGTTCGGAAAACCAAGTTGTAAGCGCATCAATACTGATAGCACGAGTGCAACAAGACCAATGGCAATGGCCGTGCAGCTGTACTGAACGGCAATTACTTTCGCATCCTGACTGAACACATAGGTACCGAGCCAGGTTTTGGGGTGATATAACTCCTCGTCTTCGACCTCTAGGGGAGGGACAAAATCGAGTGCGTCGTGGGTTGCATCAGACATAAAATTTACTCCCTGGTGGCCAATGGCTGCCCAGGACCTTCCTGTTGAGTTGAGGAACCTTGCAAAGTATTGATGTAGGCAACGACGTCATTGACATGTTCGTCCGTTCGTAGAATCGCCGCCATCATATTCATCTGCATGCCGTACTTGTCGTTGTCATGAGCACCACGCACGCCATCTCGGAAATTCTTCAATTGAGTGACTAGGTACCAATCGTCCATACCCGCCTGACGCGGTGCATTCGCAGAAGCAATGCCTTCGCCGTCATAGCCATGGCAAGCACCACATGTGACATAGATCTCTTCGCCCCTTTGGATGTCACCAACAACACTGTGCTCCGGCTGAAAATCTGGCAGCGTTTGGATATAGGCAATGACGTTATCGATGGCGGCCTCGTCAGCAAGGGTGGCCGCCATCGGTGCCATCTGCTGGCCGAACTCATCATCAGGATGAGCACCTCGGGTACCATCCTTAAAATACTCAATCTGTCGGCGCATGTACCAGCCTTCTTGGCCGGCCAGTTTTGGCGAATTGAGTACGCGGTTACCTTCACCGTTGACCCCGTGACAGGTAGCACAGACAGCGTATTGCGCTTGGCCAATTTGAGCATTTCCAGGTTGCTTTGCTTTGAGTTCAGCGTAGGTGGGTTGGTCGGCAAGCCAGCTTTCGAAATCCTCCTGTTCATCAATCACGACCGTGCCGCGCATGGTGTGGTGACCAACACCACAAAGTTCTTCGCAGAGAATTTCGTATTCACCAACCTTCGTGGGTGTAAACCAAAGATACGAAACCAGGCCTGGTACCAAATCCATCTTGACTCTGAACTGAGCGACTGCAAAGTTGTGCAGAACATCCTTGGATCGCAACAGCGTTTTTACTGGTTTACCCAAAGGTAGGTGAAGCGTCGGGCTTTCAATCAAAACATCGTCCTGACCATGGGGATCATCTGCCTCCATGCCGAACACGTTGTCATCACTGACATAGCGTGATTCTACCGCACCGAACTTGCCGTCTTCTCCAGGAAAGCGAAAACTCCAGTGCCACTGCTGGCCGACCACCTCTACTTCATGCGCTTCTTCGGGCACAGTAACAAACTCCGCCCAGACAAATAACCCGGGTGCTAACATCGCTGCCACACCAACGCTGGTCAACCCTGTCAGCCACCACTCCAGTTTCTTATTTTCTGGTTGATACTCTGAGCGGCGGTCTTTGTTGTAGCGATAACGTATCACCGCGTAGGCCATAAAAGCGTTTACGGATACAAACACAAAGCCTGTCACCCAGAAGGTCACGTCCAAAGTGAAATCGATCGTGCTCCAATTCGAAGCCAATGGAGTGAGGTACCATGGACTCAGAAAGTGAAACAACACCGAGCCGATGATCAGCAAAATTAATGCAACTGCCAGTGCCATGTAGGCTCCCTATTCTAGTTGTGAGCGTTGTGAGCGTTGTGAGCGCGTCTTATCAGGTAAACTTCTAGTACTATTATACGCTGTTGGTCTTGACCAACGGTCCTACTTCAATCGACGTCCTTAGCAATCCTGCGCGCGGCATCCCCTGTAAAGCCATGCTTGCCACTGAGTGCTACAAGCCGACCACGAATCTTGCTAATGTCGCCTGGCACGAATCCCCGATGGATACCTCGTACCAAACCGTCCTTGCCAATGAAAAACCCCATAGGTAGTGCTTCCACGCCATAGTTCCGCGCAGCAATCGATGCGGGATCGCCGACAACAGGGTAGCTCACTGGGAAATGGTCTAGGAAATCCAGAGCATCGCGAACAAACGAGTCGGTGTTTACCGCAATAATCTCGATTTCGGCCCTGGTTTCGAAATTGTTCAATCGCACTCGTGATGATGCTAATTCGGAGTTCAACTGATCTAACAACGGCATTGAGTCGCGACAAGGGCCGCAGGAGGAATGCCAAAAATCCAAATAGACAACCTTACCGTGGTACTCAGAAAGGTCCAAAAGAGCAAATCGCGTTTGTATGGCGGGCGGGGTTTCAGTCTGCTGCAATTGCGGAGCATTAGCAATAATTGGCAAAACCAGGCGAGGCGCACGCTCACCGATTACCATTTCGCTTCCTGCCTTTTCAATACGTTCCAGAGATTGGCCCATTAATGGCCAAAACACCAAAAGCATTAAAATGCTTGAGCGGACGCTGATACGGCAAGCGTCCTTAAGACTGTCCCTGCACATACCCCTCCCGAGAAGACTGCGCATCCGACCGCAACTACGGACTACGTTATCACACTCCCCGCAATTACTTTCCCTTGGAAGGGCTGCGTATCAACTGCAAAGAGACTGTTCAAAGAGCGCATTTTTACACGAATAGAAAAAAATTGGCAAGCCAGCGCGATAACGATTCCCATGTCCCATGCGGCTTCTGCGACACATACTTTGTATGTATAGTCCCCCCCATGCACCTCGCTAGCAAGCATCTCTCAGTTGGCAAGACGATGGCGATCCTGCTGCTGTACATAGTGAGCAATAGTGCTTTCTCTCACGGCGGTGTTGTCGCGGAAGAGGATCTTTGCTTGCTGAAGATTGGCTTTTACCAAGCGCACTTTACAATTTACCAACCTGCGACCGATCGCCATAGGGAGTTCTGTGAGGACTTACCGCGCATAGGTGAGAGTATTTTTGTCCTGGAGTATCTGCACGACGGACTGGAGCGAATGCCGATCGATTTCCGCATCATCCGCAACACCACAGGCATGGGGACATTTACCTCTTGGGACGACATCAGCAAACTCGGCGACTTAAGCAAACTGACTGAGTTTTATCAGCCAGCAACGATCGATCCTGACCTTTTGACGGTATTACACACTTTCGAAAAGAATGGAGAATTCGTCGGTATAGTCACAGCAACAAATTCGCTCACAGAAAAAGTGTACACCGCAGTGTTCCCATTCGAAGTGGGCTTCGCTACGGTAGATTTTCGAACGATTGCTTTTGGTTTGGTTCTGTCCACCCTGTTTGTTTTTGGTGTCAATGCCGTGCGCAGGCATCGAACTAACTTGCACACAACGGCGCTGTTGGTTTTTTTGATGTTGTTCGCGCCGATTTCCTTTGCCCAATCCAATACCGCTAGCGGCGAGGTGCTTGTGTTAAGTATGGAGCAGCGAAACGAGCCTATCCCAATTAATCGCATGCTCAGCTTTCGGTTTTCTCTTACCAATCGCAATGGCGCTGCGATTACGAATGCAGAATTTGCTGTCAGTGGAGGTATGCCTCAGCATGATCATGGTATGCCTACAAATCCTCGTGTTAGTCCGACTCAGAATAGTGGTGAATATCTGCTCCAAGGCGTCAAGTTCCATATGCCAGGCGATTGGGTTCTTTCCTTTAGTGTTGTCGCAGGTGATGTTCGCGAGACCCTCGAGCTAACCCTGCACCTCCAGCCATGAAACGTTGGCTGCTGCTCTCGGCTGGCGTCGGCACCCTGTTGCTCGGCTTCTTGTATTGGCAACAGGTGCATGCGCCTTGGCGAGATGGCGAATTGGCCCTGATAAGGTCTTTGCAGTTAGACAATTTTGAATCGCTTATGGCGGAGCCGTTATTCGCAGCTGAGGATCAACCAACGGCACGAACGATGGGCCGGAATATATTCTTCGACAAGCGGTTTAGCGCCAACGGACAAATATCATGTGCAACGTGTCATCAACCTCAGTTGCGGTTCACCGACGGTAAAGCAAGAAGCCAGGCTTTGGGCACCTCCAAGAGAAACGCGCCCAGCTTGATCGGCGCGGCGGCAAGTCCGTGGTATTACTGGGATGGGCGCAAAGACAGTCTTTGGTCGCAGGCGCTCTCACCACTCGAAGATCCAGCAGAACACGGTAGCAACCGACTGCACTACGCTCGACTATTAGCCAGCGATCAAAACTACCGTAGCCAGTATCTGGATCTTTTTGGTCCACTTCCAGATTTCGATGATCAGACACGGTTCCCGTTGGTATCCGATGCCGTGAATCAGCCAGCGTGGCACAGCGCCTGGTCGAAAGTGAGTAACACAGACCAACGCTTGGTCAATACCGTGTTTAGCAATCTCGGCAAGGTCGTTGCGGCCTATGAGAGGATGTTACTACCGGGCCCTAGCAGGTTCGATCACTATGTCGCCACGCTCGACCACGGTGAATCCACTTCAGGTTCGGCTGAGTTGTCTCCCTTGGAGCGGCTTGGCTTGCGAATATTTATTGGCAAAGGTAACTGTACGCAATGTCACAACGGCCCCTTGCTGACGAATAATTCGTTTCACAACATTGGCAATTTACCCAGTCCCGGGACTACCCCGGATCTTGGGCGGAGAAGCGCTTTGCAAACGCTTCTTACTGATTCTTTTAATTGTACCGGGCCTTTCAGTCAGGCTGAAAGCTGCGACGAACTGACGTTTATGCAAACCGGCAAAGAGACCATAGGTGCCATGCGTACGCCTTCGTTACGTAATCTTGGAGGTACTGCACCTTACGGACATGCAGGCCAGCATGCTTCACTGTTGAGCGTAGTCAACCACTATGACGAAGCTCCGGAGGCACTCATCGGTCACAACGAAGCTAAGCCCTTGAATCTTTGGTTTTGGGAACATCGGGCCTTAACGGCTTTTCTACAAACGTTAGATGCACCGCCAGCTATTGATAGCAGGTGGCTATCGGCACCAACTGAATGACTAACGTCTGGGCGGCTCACTGAACAGTGAATCGACTGGCTGCGGAAACACGCGTTCTTCAGTTCTAAATGGGCGAATAAAAGTCGATTCGTTGCCCCGATAGATCACCTGGGGAAATTCCATATTCATCATTTCGCGAATTCTCGCGCGATCTTGCTTGCGTACATCTACCATAATGAGGTGGCGGCCTGCATCGATATCATCATGAAAGGAGCGCAGTCTGTGATTGTCGCGATGCATGCCCAAACGCACGCCGTTCAATCCACCAATCAGCAAACAAAGGAGCACAATCAGGGCAACGTCAATCCACTCACTCAGCCAATACCATGACGCGAACAGCTTCACACAAGCAGCTACAGCAAAGCCAGCAAGCGCACCATACAATGCACCAATCTCCCCAACCCGGATGATGTCTTTGTGGTGGTGGGCAAGTGCTGAATGAATGTGATGGGAATAAAGTCCAGTCTGCTCACGTGCCAGCACATGGAAATTCCAATCGGAGATCCCGGCTTGATGCAGCCGTTCCGAAAGTGCCTGGGTAACGTCTAAATCTTCGCCAAGATAATATAAGCGCCGCACAATTCACCCATCCGGTGAAGTGACACAAGCCTGCCAGCTCCATTGGTGTTTGTCTACTCAGCTATGTTCTGACCATTTTGAATCAACAGAACACTCCTCAAGAGCGGCCTAAGTGTTTATTGCAAAGCATATGAGCCGTTCAGCTGATTAGCGCAACACCATCCATTTGCGCTGGCCAAGCGAGGGCGGCACATCGACGAGATCGACATCTTCGTTATGGTAATCCCTTCTGGTATGGGTCCTGACTTAACGACGATCATATTTCCGTAATGCAGACGAAGCGGCATGCAATGTTGCAGTGGTGGACCGTGCTGGCGAAGCACGGCGGCGTGTTGGCTCTGCGGAGATACAGATTGCAGCGCTGCTCGGTATTGCGAACACGCGCCCCTGAACAGGCACTGAGCTGCAGCCAGAAGTTTGCAGCACACCTGCTGCCGGCATTTTCGACCGGAGAATTACGGCCTGTCGTTGATCGTTGTTTTCCATTGACGCAACTACCTGCTGCTCATGAATACATGGAGACCAACGAACAAGTGGGGAAAATTGTACTGGAGGGCTGACCTGTGGGAGGAATCGCAAACAAAAAGGCGGTGATCGAGGTGCGTCCGGTTGGCAGCGCTGGCAGGCGCCGAGAAAGTCCCCTCGGCGTTTCATCCCATCGTACGACGGCATCCGGAAACGGGCCGCGATGCTCTGTTTCTGGGAAAACCAGGATCAACTGTTACACACTTTGAGCACATGAGTGTTGAGGAGAGCCTGCCTCTGCTGACTTTCCTTTACGAACAAAGTGTTGAACCAGATCGAGTCTATCGATACCAATTTCGCGACGGTGATGTTGTCATGTGGGACAATCGCTGCACCGTGCACTATGCCGTGCACGATTACGGCGACACGGCGGTCCGGGAGCTGCATCGTATCAGCGTACAGGGTGACAAACCGCTAGGCCCACCCTAGGCCTCGTGTCGTTCCTGCTGGTAAACAAAATGAACTCGTGCCCTTAAGAGATATTGCAGGGTTTGTGAGTATGTCCGGGGATTTGCCAGGGGGTGCATGAACTTGAGGATCATTTCGCTCCACGCAAGCAACAAACAGAAAGAACTGGCGCTCTTGGATCTGGTACAGACTCATGATTGCGTGCTAGCTGGAGTATCAGATCGACCCGTACAAGCGAAAGGAATTTCGCCAGCACGCGCATATGTGGCTACCGCTGATCAGAAAATTCGGCGGCAGCAAACACCGGCGGAAGAAATGCGCCTGAATTGATCAGGCGCAGGCGTGAAACCGCCTCTTTCGTTCTATACCTTGATCTTACCCAGCGCGATGCCCAGCAAGGTGAAGCCCAGTGCACCCATCGACAAGGTGGCCAGGGTAATGCTGATAACGATAACTGTGTCCATAGTGGCTCTCCCGTGTACAACCTCGCTTAATACTAAGCCTGACGGATTCGCCCAGATATTCGGGAAACTACCTATGCACGAAAGCGCGCTGCTAACATTCATACAGCGGTTGGAGGTACACTTCAGATCGCTTCAGGCAGGACAACCCGACGCAAGAAACAGACCGGCCATGAAGTTTAATCACATCGGCATTCCCGTAAAGGACGCTTTTGAAGGCGAGATTGACGTTCCTCATCTCAAGATCACGGTTTCAGATCACCTGAACAATCCTTACGGCATCCAATGGCAGCGCTATTGGCAAGACGCGCCATATCCCGAACTGGTTAAGACAGTTCCCCATGTCGCGTTCGAAGTTGAAGACCTGGAAAAAGAACTGCAGGGGCAGAAAGTCATCATCGAACCAAACAACCCCAGCCCGGGAGTAACGGTTGCTTTTGTCGAAGTGAATGGTGCGCCAGTGGAGTTAATGCAGTTTCACTCTGGCCGGACCAAGTAAGCCAAGCGGAAGATGCCAAAAGCCCGAGCTGCAAGCTGATCGCTACTTGACGGCCCGCACCACCAACGCTTGAAGCGGCATCTGCGAACCCAGCTCACTCTCAACCTCGGCAGACACAGCCGAGCCGACTGCGTTCGCTATCGTACGCTCACCAGCCTTTATGGGTGGCTGTTGGCAGGGATGAGCAGATGATGAGCGAAAATCACCGGTTTTGTCTTGAGCTGTTTCGTTTGTCGCCAACAATATTGCCTGCGCCGGTTGATTCTCTTGCAGGTAACTCGGGTTGGCATCTTGTATGCTTAGTCTGAGTTTAATGTCGCTACTAGGGTGATTGAGCACTTTGTTCCTCGTTTTGTTCAATGGTTGTAGGGTGCATGGACCAATCTAAAACTCCCGCGGGGGTCAACGAACAGTTGCGCCAGGGTCTATGCCGGTATTTTCCACAGACGCCTGTTAATGCGCTGCTCTCCTTTTCGGCACGATTCTGTCTCACTTTCGTGCTGGCCGCTGGCATTATGGCGGGGCTTTTTGGTCTTATATTAATTACCCTGGTTGAAAGCGGTGATCTCCAGGCAGGCGTTCCAACGACCATGTGGACCCTGTATGTTCTGCTGTTGATACCTTTGGCTGCATTCACCTGGCGCTTACTTTTGTCCCGCGATAGCCGAGGTGTCGCACAACGCGCGATGGAGCAGGAGACCCAGCGTTTGGTCCGGGATATCAAGGCGCACGAAGAAGCAGATCGAGCGCTTCAGGCGGCAAAAGAATCCGCCGAAGCAGCCAGTTACGCAAAGACAAGATACCTCAGCGGCATCACCCACGAGTTCCGCACGCCTTTGCAATCCATACTGGGATATGCACAACTGCTCAAGCGCGATGAGGCTGACGGGGCGAAACGGCGCGGGATCGAAATCATTCACCGCAGTGCAGAACACCTGGCAGACCTTGTCGAAAGTTTGCTTGATGTGTCACGGATTGAAGCTGGTCGGATCGAGCTGCGTTCCGAAGTCTTTTCGCTGCCTGAGCTTTTGCAACAATTGGTGGCGATTTTCCAGCCAATGGCGGCGAAGAAAGGCGTGGTGTTTGAGACACACTTACCTGCTAACCTGCCCAGTCATATTCGTAGCGATCCTCAGCGTCTGCGCCAGATCCTGATGAACCTGCTGTCGAACGCGGTTAAATTCACTGAGTCAGGCACGGTTAACTTCAACGTGCGGTATGGTTCTCAGGTGGCCGAATTTGAAGTCCGCGATACCGGTCCGGGTATTACACAAGCAGATCTGCAGACCATTTTTCGGCCCTTTGAGCGGGGACGTGCAAGTGTCGAGTTGGGTGCGATGGGCACGGGCTTAGGTTTGACCATCGTTCGGCTACTGTGTGATGTCATGGGTGGAGATGTGACGGTGCACAGTGTTTTAGGTGGGGGCAGTACCTTTAAAGCCTTGCTTTACCTTCCGCCGGTCGAGGCACCCATCGGCGACGAGGAAGTTGTCCGTCTGCCCACTGGATTTGCAGGTGAACAGCGTACAGTGATGGTGGTTGATGATGATCCCATTCAACGTGGATTAATCTCTGACATGCTGGTGCCCTTAGGATTTCTTGTTCTGGAAGCCCGGGACGCTGCCGACTGCCAAAGGCAGCTCACCGAAGCACAGTCCCGGCCCGACCTGTTACTCATCGATGTGCAGATGCCGGGACTGTCTGGATTGGAACTGGCTCGCATGCTCAAAGTCGACTATATGGGCCTGCCTATAGTGATGGTGTCGGCCAATGCTGAAGAGCCGAAACCTGGAACTGAGGATGCTTTTGATCACTATCTGGTGAAGCCGATACGCATCGGCGCCCTGATGGATCAAATCGCCGACCTGCTCGACCTTGATTGGACCTACGAGGAACAAAACGATATCGCTGAACTTGAGGAAGAAGTCGCGGCAACGTTGTTACGCCATGCGGAACTCGGCCATGCATCGGGACTGAGGGCTGCGATTGAAACCTATCTTGAGGCGGAGCGCATTTCCGCAAAGTTAGCCGAAGAGTTGCTTGATTATCTGGATCGGATCCAGTTTGCGAAAATTGTCCGACTTCTTCGGGTGCGAACACGGTGACGGATATTTTATCAGGCAGTGTGGCGCTTCTGGTAGATGATTCGCCGGAGACTTTGAGCTATCTCAATGATGCCCTGGAACCAACAGGGCTGACCGTATTACTTGCCTTGGACGGTGAACAAGCGCTGACGATCGCGTCGCGTATGGCGCCAGATGTTATTCTTCTCGACGCGTTGATGCCAAACCTGGATGGGTTCGAAACGTGTCTGGCACTGAAAGAAGATCCTGTCCTTGCCGAGGTGCCGGTGATCTTTATGACCGGTTTGAGTGACACCGACAGTGTAGTTCGTGGCCTAGAAGTAGGCGGCGTCGATTATCTCACTAAACCCATCGACCCACAGGAACTGATTGCGCGAATTCGTGTGCACCTGGATAACGCGGCTAAATCACAAAACGTGCGGCGAGCGATGGATCGAATGGGAGAGCGGTTGGTCAGCCTGGATGGTCAGGGTCGTGAGCTCTGGCTGTCGGATCAGGCCGGGATACTGTTGAGTTCAGTCGGGCTTGAGCATCCTGTCGAGCGTTCACGCGTGTATCAGGAGATTGCGTCCTGGCGCAGCCATCGTCCGACACGTGGCCAATCACTACGCCTGGCTACTGTGCCCCTTGAAGCAACGCTGTTGAGCGATTCAGCCGAAGCGGAAAGCTTGATTCGTCTTGTGGACCCCGCGGACAAGCCTGACGCAAAGCATCTGCAGAAGGCCTTACCAGTGACCGACCGGGAGTCACAGGTGTTGTACTGGATTGCATTGGGCAAGACCAATCGTGAAATTGCTGAAATCCTGGATTTGAGCCCACGGACTGTAAATAAACACCTGGAAACGATCTTCCCCAAACTCGGCGTTGAGAATCGTACTGCCGCAGCAGCCATCGCGATTCGCATACTCGAGTTATGACGGTAAAGCACTACGTCAATTGACGTAGTGCTCCCTGTTATTCGTCGCATGGGCGAGCCCCTATAGCTGAGACACAATGCGCCCGTTCAAATGGTCTAACGGGGAATCTAATGACGCGCTTCTTGATATCACTACTACTCATCGTGTTGGGCACCAGTGCCTGGGCCGGCGCTACCATTGAGTTTGGCGAAAATCGCTCTGTCTCAGTAGGCGCCGGCATGCGCGCTGCCTTTACCAGTGTCGAAGATGCTGCACCAAGCGGTGACGATGACTCCAGCGACTTTTCGTTGCAGAGCATTCGTCTTTACGTGAATGGGCAAATTAGCGAAAAGGTGAAATTTACTTTCAATACTGAATGCCAAGGTTGTGTCTTTGGCCAGGACAGCGATGATCCCACCGGTGCAGGTGGCGACATTGATGTGCTCGATGCGATCGTCCAGTTTGAATTGCGCGATGAACTCAACATCTGGATCGGACGTATGTTGACGCCGGCCGATAGAATTGAGCTCAACGGACCCTATTACGGACTCAACTGGAATCAATATACCGTGCCTTTGCTGCCGTCGGATCAGCTGGGCCGTGCTGGCCTTTTGGGTCGTGACGATGGGATTACGGTATGGGGCAACCTAGACAAGTTCCAGTATGCAGTAGGCTTTTTTGATGGTCTCAATGACGGTCCTAATCAGGATGACAACCTGCTGTTTGCCAGTCGTATAGCTTATAACTTCCTGGACATGGAGAAAAATCCGGCTTACTACACGAGTTCCACCTATTTTGGTGGTGGCGGTGACATCTTTACCGTTGGGTTGTCTTTTCAATCGCAGTCGGACGGTACAGGAACGATTTCGGAACCCGGCGATTTCGAGGCATTCATTATCGATGCGCTGTTCGAAAAGCCGCTTGCCAACGGCGCGGCGATTACGCTGGAGGGTGAGTACAAGATGTTCGATGCAGATCTCACCCCGACTGCACTCGCTGACCCCACCTGTTTCTGTTTATTCGATGGTGACTCGTACTTCGTGACCGCCGCTTATCTTTTCCCGGCGAACGACGGCCCTGGTCGCTTCCAGCCATATGTGCGTTTCACCTCGAACGAGCCTGATTTTGTTGGAATGGATGACAGCGACCTCACAGAGGTGGGCGTTAACTATGTGATGGACGGGCATAACTTGCGTTTTAACCTCAATTTCACCAGTGGTGATGCCAATCTGACCGGGTCGCCCGGTATGGATGCAGATGGCATTTCCTTCGGCGTACAAATTCAAATCTAAGGAGATTACCTATGTTCAAACGAATAACTCAGTTAACCGCTTGGCTCGTCTTGATGGTTTGTGGCTGGCAGGTGCAGGCTGCAGACCAAGAGACCATTAAAGTCGGCGTCTTACACTCGCTCTCCGGCACCATGGCCATCAGCGAGACAACCCTGAAGGACACCATATTGATGATGGTTGAACAGCAGAATGCAAACGGGGGACTTCTCGGAAAAAAATTGGAAGCGATTGTGGTCGACCCCGCTTCTGACTGGCCACTGTTTGCTGAGAAAGCCCGCGAACTCATCTCCAAAGAACAGGTGGATGTCGTCTTTGGCTGCTGGACTTCGGTATCTCGCAAGTCTGTCCTGCCGGTTTTCGAAGAATTAAACAGTTTGCTCTTCTACCCCGTTCAGTATGAAGGTGAAGAGTCTTCAAAGAATGTCTTCTATACGGGTGCTGCTCCTAACCAGCAGGCAATTCCAGCGGTGGATTATCTGATGAACGATATCGGTGCCGAGCGCTGGGTACTGGCAGGAACCGACTACGTGTACCCGCGCACGACCAACAAGATCCTGGAAGCGTACCTCAAGGCAAAGGGTGTGGCAGAGGAAGATATCATGATCAACTACACGCCATTTGGTCATTCGGATTGGCAATCCATTGTGGCGGATATCAAGAAGTTTGGCGCTGCCGGCAAGAAAACAGCCGTTGTTTCCACGATCAACGGTGATGCTAATGTGCCGTTCTATAAAGAGCTGGGTAACCAGGGCGTTTCTGCCGAAGACATTCCTGTGATTGCGTTCTCTGTTGGTGAAGAAGAACTCTCAGGTATGGATACCGGACCGTTGGTGGGCCACCTTGCGGCTTGGAACTACTTCATGAGTGTCGACTCTGAAGCTAATGATGGGTTTATCGATGGATGGCTGGAATTCATCGACGATGAGGACCGCGTGACGAATGACCCCATGGAAGCACATTACATTGGGTTCAAAATGTGGGCCGAAGCCGTTACCAAGGCCGGGTCAACGGATCCCAGTGCAGTACAAGATGCGATAATCGGAGTTGCGGTACCAAACCTGACGGGGGGCATTGCAACGATGATGCCGAACCATCACATCACCAAGCCCGTGCTCATTGGTGAAATTCAGGACGACGGGCAATTCGATACTGTCTGGGAAACGCCCGGCACCGTCCCTGGTGATGCCTGGTCAGACTTCCTGCCTGGCTCCCAGGACATCACGGCTGACTGGCAGGCACCTCTCGCCTGCGGCAACTACAACGTAAAGAGTGGTCAATGTTCAGGTCAAAACTATGAGTAATTCCCAACGGGCCTAGGGCCCGTTAGACTGACACCTTGACTCGGCGACCGGCATGATCCGCTCGCCGCTTTTTTTCGGGAGGACTTAGCTTTTCATGATTGTCAGATCATGCATAACAACTCTGTGGACTGCCTGCCTGCTATGCACTTCGATTTTCGCGTGGGCGGACCCACCCGAGTTGGAAAGTGCAATCGATGCGCTCAATACCCGATCATTTGATGCAAAACTGAATGCAGCCCAGCAACTCGCGACGATAGAGGATGCGCGCGTCATTGAAGTCCTGCAGTCGTTCATGGAAGGGCGCATATATACACAAAAATCAGACGGGCTCGTGGTCTACGCCAAGCGACTGGAACAAGGCGGCTATCAGCTAACAGATATTCTCAGCGGCAACGACCTTGGTATGGTTGGGCGCCGGGCCGTAAAGAGAATCAGCGTCAACAACAGTTTGCGGAGACAGCTGCGCGGCCTGCTTGCGGGCCGGCAACTGAACGATACCAACCCCCGTGTTCGAGCGCAGGCCGTTTATGCCATTGTTAATGCCGGAGATTTGGCGCTTAAGCCGATGCTGGATGCTCGTAGGGAAACCGAAACGGACGCCAGTGTACGCTATGCCCTGGGCCTGGCACGTGTGGCTTTCGGTCTGGATGCAGACGACGAGACAGAGGTGCTCGCGAGCATCGAAGACAGCGAAACCTATCTTCACCCCAGTGTGCGTTCCGGCCTTACCCGTATACGCGATAATGAGTCGCGACCTGATGCTCTGCGCAGCGCGGCTGCTTCAGCCCTCGATACACTGGCTGATCGGGCTTCCCGCTTTCAAATGATTGAAACTTTGTTCTTCGGGCTGAGCCTCGGCTCGATCCTGGTGCTCGCAGCGATTGGACTTTCGATTACCTTTGGTGTGATGGGGGTGATCAATATGGCGCACGGTGAACTGATGATGCTGGGCGCTTATACGACTTACGTGGTTCAACTTCTAATGCCTCAGGCCATCGAATATTCCCTCTTGATTGCCGTGCCGGCAGCATTCTTGGTTTCCGGCGCAGTTGGGATTGGCATTGAACGTGGCGTGGTTCGATTCCTGTATGGACGCCCACTGGAAACACTGCTTGCAACTTTTGGTGTAAGCCTCATTTTGCAACAATCGGTGCGCTCAATTTTTTCGCCGTTGAATCGTTCGGTCGCGACGCCTGAGTGGATGAGTGGTTCCTGGGAAATCGCGCAAGGATTGTCCGTCACTTACAATCGGCTATATATCTTTCTTTTCGCGCTCGCTGTGTTTGCAGCCTTGTGGGCGGTCCTGCAGAAAACTCGCCTAGGGCTTGAGGTTCGAGCTGTCACACAAAACCGACCGATGGCAAAGGCCATGGGCATTCGCAGTACGCGCGTTGACGTTTTGACTTTTGGATTGGGGTCCGGCATCGCCGGAATCGCAGGTGTAGCTTTGTCGCAGCTCACGAATGTGGGTCCTAACCTGGGTCAGGGTTATATCGTAGATTCGTTCATGGTGGTCGTGTTCGGTGGCGTTGGCAACTTGTTGGGTACATTGGTGGGTGGCCTTTCGCTCGGTATCGTTAACAAGATTCTTGAGCCTACAGCCGGAGCTGTTGTCGCTAAAATACTGGTGTTGGTTTTTATTATTTTGTTTATCCAGCGTAGGCCGCGCGGGCTCTTCCCGCAAAAAGGTCGGGCGGTCGAAGGCTGATGCTTACTGCAAGGCTGCTCGATCATGATCGGGGCGGATGGATTTTGCTTGCGACGCTAGCGATCTCCGTCGTCGTGGTCCCTATAGCGAACCTCTGGATTCCGGAGACGTCGGCACTGCATTTATCGACGTATACCCTGACGTTGCTGGGTAAATATCTCTGTTTTGCACTCCTTGCACTCGCCCTGGATTTGGTTTGGGGTTACTGCGGCATATTGAGCCTGGGGCACGGTGCCTTCTTTGCGTTGGGCGGGTATGCAATGGGCATGTACCTCATGCGCCAGATTGGCACGCGAGGAGTCTATGGAGATCCCATACTGCCCGACTTCATGGTGTTTCTAAATTGGGAAGAACTGCCCTGGTATTGGTACGGTTTCGATCACTTTTGGTTTGCCGCGATCATGGTCATCTTAGTTCCGGGCGTGTTGGCGTACGTGTTTGGATGGTTGGCGTTTCGATCACGCGTATCCGGGGTTTACCTCTCTATCATGACACAGGCGCTAACCTATGCCCTGATGTTGGCATTCTTTCGCAATGAGATGGGCTTTGGCGGCAATAACGGTCTGACGGACTTTAAAGATATTCTTGGCGCGAGCCTGCAGGCCGATACAACCAGAGTGGCGCTTTATATATCGTCTGCTCTAGCCCTCGCACTTGGTTACGGGTTATGTCGATGGATCGTGACTTCTAAAGCCGGTCGAGTGGTGACGGCGATTCGGGACGCGGAGAACCGGACACGTTTCATCGGCTACAGGGTGGAACAATATCAGGTCTGGATCTTTGCGGTCTCGGCGGCACTGGCAGGGATCGCCGGGGCGCTCTATGTCCCCCAGGTCGGGATCATAAATCCTGGAGAATATGCGCCGCTCAATTCCATCGAACTTGTGGTTTGGGTGGCGCTCGGCGGACGTGGCACCTTGTATGGGGCAGCTTTAGGCGCTGTTTTGGTGAACTATGCGAAGACATATCTTACCGGAGCATTGCCCGAAATATGGCTTTTCGCTCTGGGTGCATTATTTGTTTTAGTAACCGTTGCGCTACCAAAAGGCATTGTTGGACTGATGCAATGGAGGAAATCTGACGGTGGTAAGTAACATTCTTGATCGAACACGCATGACAGACCTCCTCGTCGAGAAGCCGTCTCAAGATGAGCTCATCAATACGGAAACCGGCATCATTCTATATCTGGAGGACATCACGGTCAGTTTCGATGGTTTCAAAGCGCTGAATGACCTGACACTCTATATCGAGACCGGTGAGCTGCGCTGCATTATCGGCCCCAACGGCGCTGGCAAGACCACGCTAATGGATGTGATTACAGGTAAAACCCGCGCGGACCATGGCAAGGCCTTCTTCGGACAACGGGTAGATTTGCAGAGATTGTCCGAGCCTGAGATCGCGACGCTGGGCATTGGCCGCAAATTTCAGAAACCCACGGTCTTTGAATTTCACACGGTTTTTGAGAATCTGGAATTAGCCATGCATGCAGACAAGCGCGTATGGCCTACCCTATTGGCCCGGCTCAACGGTGAGCAGCGCGATCGTATCGATGAAGTCACCGCCTTAATTGGACTTTCAGATCACATGCATCGGCCGGCAGGATCGCTGGCACATGGTCAAAAACAATGGCTTGAGATCGGTATGTTGCTCATGCAGAACCCTTTACTTCTGCTTGTAGACGAACCGGTAGCTGGTATGACCCAGCAGGAAGTAGAAGCAACAGCAGATCTCCTGACGCGTCTGGCCGGTGATCACAGCGTGGTCGTGGTTGAACATGATATGGAATTTGTTCGTTCCATTGCACGCACGGTGACCGTGCTCCACGAGGGCAGCGTACTTGCAGAAGGCCCTTTTGAGAAGATTCAGTCGGATCCTAAGGTTCGCGAAGTATATCTGGGGGCGTGATGTTATCGATTCAATCGCTGAATCAATCTTACGGTGAGTCGCATACTCTGTGGGATGTGAATGTGGAAATCACCCGCGGCAGCTGCGTGAGTCTGATCGGGCGAAACGGTGTAGGCAAAACCACGCTTCTCAACTGCATCATGGGCTTGCTTCCAATCGATTCGGGTGAGATGCAATACGATGGCGATTCGCTGCGGGGGCAGCCGGCGGAAACGCGTGCACGCTTGGGAATCGGTTATGTCCCGCAGGGACGTATGATTTTTCCGCTCCTGACCGTTGAAGAAAATCTCATGACGGGTTTTGGCGTCCTGGCTCGAGACAAGCGTAACCTGCCAGAGCACGTATTTGATCTTTTTCCGGTGCTCGCGGATATGATGAGCCGTCGCGGTGGAGATCTTTCCGGAGGTCAACAACAACAGCTTGCGATCGCCCGTGCTTTGGTCATTGAGCCGCGACTGCTGATTCTGGATGAGCCCACCGAGGGGATTCAACCCAATATCGTGCACGAGATCGGTGATGTGGTCGTTCGTCTAAACAAAGATCTGGGTATGACGGTGATTGTTGTTGAGCAAAAGCTCCCGTTTGTGAGACGGGTTGCGGAGCAGTTTTATGTGATGAATAAGGGTGCCATCGTGGCATCCGGACCCATGTTAGAACTTACCGAAGGCGTTATATCGGAGCACTTGTCGGTATGAGTGAACTCTCTGACATGACGCGGTGGCCTGCGCAGATCAGTTTGAGTTTCGAACAACGCGCCCGCAGAACGGTGCTGGGCCATTGCCAGCACTTGGGTCCTTTAAGAGTACAGAAACCATTTTATCCGGAAGATGGTGTTTGCCACGTATACCTTCTTCACCCGCCCGGTGGTATGGCAGGTCACGATGACCTGGCGGTGGATGTGCATGTCGCAGAACGTGCCAACGCACTGATCACCACACCCGCGGCTAACAAGGCCTATCGTAGTCGCGGCGATGTCACTTTTGTCAGGCAGGATTTCGATGTGATGGGCACGTTGGAGTGGCTGCCACAAGGGACGATCCTTTTCGGCGGCAGCCGGGTATCCCAATCCACAGACTTTCGCATAAGCTCAGAGTCAAGGTTAATGGCATGGGATATCGTCTCGCTGGGCCGCCCGGCCAGTGGCGATGACTATGCGTCGGGCTCGTACAGCCAGGTTTGGACTGTCTATCTGGACCAGGCCCCACTATGGCGAGATCGGCAGGTGTGGTGCGCGCAGGATGAGCTTTTGCAGGAAACCTGGGGGCTAGGTGGTCATACGGCGGCTGGCCTTTTCCTGGTTTACCCAGGTGATGGTGATTTAGTTGAACGCTGTCGAAAAGTGATCCAGCGGCTGGGTCGAGTCGAACTGATTGTGACCTGCATGGATGGTCTCTTGGTCATTCGGGCGTTGAGCCACAACCTGACGCAACTACAGGCAGACTTTGTCGTCTTATGGTCGGAGATTCGACAAGCCATAGCGGGGACTGTCCCTGTCCATCCACGCATTTGGGCGACATGATCAGATCTGATAGGGAATTCACAATATAGGATGAGCGCATGGAATTAACACCCCGGGAAAAAGACAAGCTGTTGATCTTCGTGGCCGCGCAATTGGCTGAGCAGCGTCGTGCGCGCGGTGTAAAACTCAATTATCCGGAATGCATTGCAATTATCTCCGCCGCCATCATGGAAGGTGCGAGAGATGGTCGAACAGTGGCCGAACTCATGAGCTTTGGTACAACTGTCATTGATCGGGATGAAGTCATGGACGGCGTGTCTGAGCTCATTGATGAAGTGCAGGTGGAAGCGACCTTTCCGGACGGTACCAAGCTCGTTACCGTCCACCAACCAATCGTGTAACCGGGGGGTATTGTGAAACCAGGTGAATATTTTGTTGCAGATGGTGACCTGATCCTGAATGAGGGCCGTGAAACGCTCGATCTGGAAGTTGCGAATACAGGTGATCGGCCCGTTCAGGTGGGCTCACACTATCATTTCGCTGAAACCAATCCCGCCTTGGCGTTTGAGCGAGATAAGGCAATGGGATTTCGGCTGGATATCCCGGCAGGAACGGCGGTGCGCTTTGAACCCGGTCAATCCCGTTCAGTTACGTTGGTAGCCTTTGCCGGGGCGCGAAATGTCTACGGCTTTCGGGGCGAGGTAATGGGATCGTTGAAGGAAGATCGATGAGCAGACAATCACGAAGTGCTTATGCGGATATGTTTGGGCCCACCACCGGAGATCGGGTGCGCCTTGGTGACACAGAACTGATTCTGGAAGTGGAATCCGATGCGACTGTCTATGGCGACGAAGTCAAGTTTGGCGGTGGTAAGGTCATTCGTGACGGCATGGGGCAGTCCCAGCGACCTGGCGCGGAAGCCGTTGATACAGTAGTGACCAATGCGTTGATTGTTGATTACTGGGGTATTGTTAAGGCTGACATTGGCATTAAAGACGGCCGCATCGTAGGCATCGGTAAGGCGGGTAATCCGGATACGCAATCCGCCGTAGAGATCGTCATTGGCCCGGGTACTGAAGCCATTGCAGGTGAAGGTCAGATTGTTACGGCAGGTGGGATCGATGCGCATATCCACTTCATCTGTCCACAACAAATCGAAGAAGCCTTGATGTCTGGTGTCACTACCATGCTCGGTGGAGGAACCGGACCGGCAACAGGGACAAATGCGACAACCTGTACGCCGGGGCCATGGCACATTCAGCGTATGTTACAGGCTGCAGACGCGTTTCCGATGAATTTAGGCTTCATGGGCAAAGGCAATGCAAGCCTGCCGGAGGCATTGATCGAACAAGTCCGGGCAGGCGCGATGGGGCTTAAGTTGCATGAGGACTGGGGCACGACGCCGGCCGCCATCGATAATTGCCTGTCGGTTGCCGAAGCGCAGGATGTTCAAGTGGCTATTCATACGGACACCCTTAACGAATCGGGCTTTGTTGAAGATACGCTTGCTGCCTTTAAGGACCGCACCATTCATACGTTTCATACGGAAGGGGCCGGGGGTGGGCATGCTCCAGACATTATCAAAGCCTGTGGGCTGCCTAATGTTTTGCCCTCGTCGACGAATCCGACGCGGCCGTTTACGATCAATACAGTAGATGAGCACCTGGATATGCTCATGGTCTGTCATCACCTTGACCCCAGCATTCCCGAGGACGTTGCCTTCGCTGAATCCCGAATTCGTCGAGAAACCATCGCGGCCGAAGATATCCTCCACGATTTAGGGGCATTTTCGATGATCGCATCCGACTCTCAGGCCATGGGTCGTGTGGGCGAAGTCATCACGCGCACCTGGCAAACCGCGCATAAGATGAAAGTCCAGCGGGGTGCCTTAGCTGAAGAGATCGGCCAATCGGATAATTTCCGCATCAAGCGATACATCGCCAAGTATACGATCAATCCTGCGATTGCTCACGGTATCAGCGAGGCGGTTGGTTCGGTCGAGGTGGGCAAGATCGCTGATCTGGTGTTGTGGAAACCGGCTTTTTTCGGGGTCAAGCCATCACTCATCTTGAAAGGCGGCATGATTACTGCGGCACCGATGGGAGATCCGAACGCATCGATTCCCACGCCACAGCCTGTCCATTATCGGCCTATGTTTGGGGCATACGGTGCCGCTTGTAGCGCGACGAGTGTTCTGTTTGTCTCTGAGGCGTCCAAGCCGGTTGTCGATGCATACGGATTAGGCAAAGAGACGCTGGCTGTGCGTGATTGTCGATCTGTTCGAAAGGCAGACATGAGACTTAATGATTACTGTCCTGAGGTGGAAGTCGATCCTGAAACTTATGAAGTACGTGTCGACGGATCACACATCAGCTGCGAACCGGCGACCGAGTTGCCGCTGGCGCAGCGGTATTTTCTGTTTTAGGGGTGCAGGTGGATCATTTTGTTGAACTGATTAAGGGACCCTGCCAATCAGAAGGTTACACCGATGTGGTGACCCTGGCATTTGCCGAACGGGAGAAGGCACGCCAGCGTGTGCGACTCGAGTCCGGTGAAGACGTTGCGGTTAATTTGAAACGCGGGAGCGTGATGAGAGGCGGTGACCATCTCATGACCGACGCCGGTCGATGTGTCCTGGTTAAATGTGCATCAGAGAATGTCTCTACTGTAACCACTGATGGTGATCTGGTTCGAATCGCTTACCATCTGGGCAATCGACACGTTTCGCTTGAATTGGGTGAAAACTGGGTGCGGTATCTTGAAGATTATGTGCTCGACAAGATGGTTGTAGAACTTGGCGGAACCGTGCATCACGAAAGTGCGCCGTTTGAACCCGAAAGCGGTGCATACGGCCATCACCATGACTGAAAACTGGCGATTCTGGCACTTGATTTCCGCGGCATTGCCGGTTGGGGCATTTCAGTATTCTCAAGGCCTGGAAACAGCCATTTACCGAGGTGAAATTACCAGCGCCGCCAGAGCCGAACGGTGGCTCAATGCGGTTATGAAAGAAGGTATTGGCAGGCTAGACCTGCCTATCATTTGCCGGGCTTACCGGGCTTGGTCAACTCAGGATGAGGAAGGTGTTCGATACTGGGATCGATGGAGTCGCGCGTACCGGGAAACCGATGAACTGCGTCGAGAAGAACTGGCTATGGGCCACGCTTTGGCCAGGTGGGCAGAAACCATTGACGAGCAGACACCTGAACACCTCGAGGGTTTTACGTCACTGTTTGCTGTCCTTGGCGCAAAAGCTGGGTCTCCATTACGGGAGGTGTTGGCTGGATACCTGTGGATGTGGGCTGAGAACATGTCGCTGGTCGCGGCAAAACTGCTGCCTTTGGGGCATCTTGAAGCGCAGCGCATGCTGAGGAATTTATGCCAACAGATTGATCCTGTCATTGACAGGGCGGTTTCGCTTGAAGACAACGAATTGGGCGCTAATACATTAGGGGTATTCATGATGAGCGCCCGGCATGAAACACAGGCCTCACGGTTGTTCCGATCGTGAGGTGGCAAAGGAGAATATGATGAGTCGTTCAGAGCCTTGCCGCGTCGGCATTGGTGGCCCGGTTGGGGCCGGAAAAACCACCCTGCTGGAGCAATTGTGCCGGGCATTGCATCCCGAATATTCCGTAGCAGTGGTGACCAACGACATATACACCCAGGAAGATGCAGAGATTCTTTGGCGGACTCAGGCCTTGCCTGCAGAGAGAATCGTCCCTGTGGAGACAGGCGGCTGTCCCCATACGGCTATACGCGAAGATGCCTCTATGAACATGGCTGCACTCGATGCCCTGACGGAACAATTTCCGGACCTGGATTTATTGTTTTTAGAAAGTGGTGGTGACAATTTGAGCGCCACGTTCAGTCCCGAACTGGTTGATCTTACGCTCTATGTGATCGATGTGGCCGGGGGTGAGAAGGTTCCGAGGAAGGGCGGGCCGGCAATCACCAAAAGCGACCTTCTCATTATCAACAAAGCCGATCTGGCTCCGTTTGTGGGGGCATCACTCGAGGTCATGAAGTCCGACGCAGCCCGGCAGCGAGGACCGCGACCGGTCGTAGTTACTAATCTGAAAACAGGCGAAGGGTTAAGTGAGATTACGGCTTTTCTCAGGTGTGAAGGCCTCTTTGAGAGTGTAAACATGTCTGCTCGACAATAAGAGACCGCCTGAGCACCCCACGTTACCAGCAGCAATCACAGACTTGTAGTAGATCTGAGCACAACTACCCTTTCGTGCACGCGTACCCTGCCGATAGAATGAATATCCTCTTGGTATTGCCTATCCGTGGACGGTTCCTCTTTCATTCTTTTCGTCTTTCTCTGATTGTTCCACGATAAATGCATATCACGGCCGTGGATCCCATTTTAATGGTTTCAATATCGCAAACCCGTGCGGCTATGCTGTCGCTTCGAATGACAAGAATGTCTCCCTTCTCGCATTTCTCAAACTCTTCTTTTTTATCGCTTTGAGTGAAACAGTATTGACTGTCTTCCGCTTGTGCCATCAAAGGCAGAATTAAGAGCAGCAGTCCTTTCTTCACGAATACTCCTTTGGGCCTATCTCTAGGCCTATTTCCCAAAACTCAAAAAGCGTACCAGATTTTGCGCACGCGTACCCTGCCGACAGAATGAATATCCCCTTTGTATTTCCTATCCGTCGGCGCAACGTTCGGCGATGCGAGAATGGCTAATCGATGACTTAAACAGTAATCACCAGGACTGGACTGTGGTGATTTTCCATCACCCGCCCTATTCGAAAGGCCAAAACCACGATTCTGACGTTGAACAAAATGAAATAGATATGCGGGAATCTTTTGCTCCGGTGTTTGAGGACTATGGCGTAGATGTCGTCTACAGCGGACATGCGCACTCTTACAAACGTTCCTGGTACTTAAACGGGCATTACGGCACAGCAGATACTTTTGATGTCAGTCGGCACGTCGAAACGGACAGCAAAGGTGATGCATCTTTAGGGCAAGGCTCAGACGCCTATCCGCAGATCAGCGCGGTTAGTTCAGCCGACGACAAAGCAGTTTATACCGTGGCTGGAAGTGCAGGCAAAGCAGACAAAGAAAGGCTCTGCAAAGATGGGAGAACGATGGGATGCAGCTTACCCAACTGGTTAAGCCATCCGGCACACCGGACTTTCCAGGAAGATCAGAAGGGAAATTACAGCAACGGACTTGCGCTTAAAGGATCGGTCGTGCTGGATGCCAATCGGCAAACGCTTACTTCACGATTCGTCGATGAGCAGGGTGAAGTGAGAGACCACTTCATCATCAAAAGGGACTGGCCCGACGCCAAATGACCTATTCGGGCGTCTTTTCATTACTTTTTCTTTTGTACCTGAATTCTGTCTGTTCGGCGCATCCAGGTATCGTGACCCGGTTGGACCGGATTGATGCGCTTATCGAGCAACATCCAAAATCCCAGTCCCTGCGGTTGCATCGAGCCTCAATGTATACAGACCACGGCAGACTGAAACACGCACACATGGATTTACAGCAAGCCACCCTGCTCGGCGAACCAAGTGAAGTCGGTTTCCAGCTCGGCAAGTACCACTATGCCAACGGCCAATACCAGCTCGCACTTGAAGCCCTTAAGATGTATCTGCAACACTATCCCGACCATGAACAGGCGCTTCTATACAGCGCAAGAGCCGCCAGGGATGGTGCGCACCCAATACTCGCCAATGCGTACTTTAACGCTTATTTTAGTGTATCCAGGATGCCACATCCGGGTGAATACCTGTCAGCCGCTCGATTGCGACTAACCCTGTGGCCCGATGATGTGACACATGCATTAAACCTTCTGGATCAGGCCATGCAGCGAATTGGAATTCTCCCCCAGCTGCAGCGGTTCGCAACTGAACTGGAAGTGCAGAGAACTAACTTTTCAGGCGCGATTGCCCGCTGGGAAACCCTGGAGGACGTACTCGGGCGCAGCCCGGATTGGCTGTTAGAGACGGTCCGACTTTATCAGGCTGTAGGGAAACATGACGCCGCACGACAGATGCTGGTCGAAGTGAAAGCAAGCCTTGCAAAGATCAAACCGACCCCTTCGAACCAACAATTGATCCGAAAATTTCATCGACTCACATCAGAACTTGAACCAGGTTAGTTTTTTCGCCGTCTAATTTCTGCTTATCTTCGTAGGCGAACCACCCCCGCCGCTCGTCAGTTGGATCTCAAATACGGATACTTCGCTGATAATGGCAGAACGCCAATCGCCCTCAAGCCGAGGAGCTGAAAATCGGGCTTTAGCATCCTAGCGCACCGCGCAACCACGCATGGATTCCACGACGCTTGCATAAACAGCGTAGCATCAAATATTTGCTGGCGGCTTTCGCTGCGATCGAGGCTTCAGCCAGATTCTTAGAATACAAAAGGCAATCATCGAAGACACAAGCGCATTCACCGGTGCTATGCCGACGGTTGAAAAATAGGCCACAGAAAACCCAATTGCCCAGGATGCAACTCCGGCATAGTGCAGTCCTTCGACTGCCGTCCAGTTTTCTCTTTTCCCTTTCCCAACAATCCAGTGATCCGCGATCATTACCCCGGCGACCGGACAAATTCCCATGGTCAATATGAGCAGGAACGGGATGAAGTGATCGATGATTCCAGCGATAGCCAGAGCAGTGCCGATGATTCCAGCCACGCCAGTGGCCAGGGCGCGCCGCCTATCCTTCAGGCTGAACAGCTTTGTCAAAGCCAACCCAGCTGAATAGGCATTCACCGCATTCGTGGTCCATGTCGCCAGAATAAGGGTCGTTAAACCGATGCCTGGGTACCCTAAATTTGAAATGACTTTGGTCATATCTGAGCTACCCGCAACCGCCGACATTAACGCGCCCGCTATGAGCAATAAGATCCCTAAGGGAAGGACGCCAAACACACAGGATAGGATGGCACCCTTACGATCTAGGGCATAGCGCGTGTAGTCACCCGCAATAACACCCCCAACAGCGAAGGTTCCTACCGCTATCCCAATTCCGGTCAACAAAGAGATCGGGTTGTTGGGTTGTAAATCAACTAATGCAGTTAAACCATATTCATATATTGCGATATAGGTCCCATAGATGGCTAACACAAGCAAAGCCGGAACCGCAATATAGTTTAGGTAAGCTAAAGCACGATAGCCCAATATAGCAGTCGTCAACATGACCACACCCCAAAGAGCGGTTGATAAGGGAACTGCGATCTCGACGCCCAGCCAGTGCTTCATGATTTCGGAAAACGCAGAACCAGCAATACTGGTTTGCACACCGAACCATCCCATGATGGCGATTCCGAGAACAAAAGAGATGATTAACCTTGATCCTGTGTCACCAAAAGCCGAACTGGCGACTGAAACCGTTGGGCGCCCTAAGTCTGCTCCCGCCATGCCCTGAAAGGCCATATACGTGACCACAGTTGCGTATCCAAGTGTTCCGGCGATAATGGCTTGCCATACAGGTAAACCAGATATCATCACACCACCAATCATCAGTGCTGGAACACAGATCATGGCCCCTGCCCAGATCATGGCGATATTTGGCCAGGGCTTCCTTTCAGCCTTCGGCACTTCACCCAGAGCATTTCTTTCAACGATCGAGGACATCTTCGGTGTGCCTACCAAGGTATTTGTCTTCAACAAATCATTCTGCCGTGTAAAGGCCATGTTTCAAGAGCCGATGCGGCGTCTTTACACCACTGAACTTTCCGACAAGGGGCTTACGCCTGTCATTTCTCATCGAAAAGTAGTCACAAGGGTGTCCTGGACGTGTTCTCACACCACAATGTTTTCTCCCTTCTGCATTGCTGAAAACTAGCTATCTGACCCTGTTCTATCGTCACCTACGACAAATACACGCCCTTTATCAACCATAGGACTGAGAGAATATGATTGAGATAACCTCCACCGCCCAACACTACAACTGGGAAAAGATGCCCCGTGAAGAGCTCAATGACAAAATCGGCCGCCGCATAGTCACCGGCACCGACATGATGATTGCCCAGGTCTACTTTAAAACCGGTGGCGTTGCCCCCAAACACAGCCACCACAACGAGCAGATCACCTATATCCTGGAAGGCGCGCTCAGATTCCTACTGGGTGAAGCCCAGGATCAGGAGGTAACCGTTCGCGCCGGAGAGGTCATTACTATCCCCCCTCACCTTCCCCACAGCGCCATTGCGCTGGAAGATACCCTGGATGTGGATATTTTTAATCCACCTCGCCAGGACTGGTTGGATGGCACCGACGCCTATTTACGTGAAGGTAGTTCCTGATGTCCGCGCAAGACCTTAAGACACTGTTGAATAACTACCAACTCCCTACCCCGTTGGGCTTTGGCCAAGCATTCGCGCCTGTGATGTATCGCGCTGACTATTGTGCCGGCCGCTGGCAGCAAGGCACGCTACAGGCTTTTGAGGAGATCGGCCTCAATCCAGCGGCTACAGCCGTACAGTTTGCTCAGCAAGCCTTTGAAGGGATGAAGGCATACCAGGTCAACCAGACCAAACCCGCCCTGTTTCGACCGGAGACAAACTTCCATCGACTCAATCGCTCTGCCGGTCGGGTGTGTATGCCCAGTGTGCCCGCAGAACTTTTCAGCCGGGCTCTGGCCTCGGTCATCAAGGCCTGCCAGCCATTTATTCCGGGCAGCACCGGCCAGTCACTGTATCTGCGACCAACCTTACTGGGAACCGACCCAAGCTTCGCGGTAAAGAGTTCCGAAAGTTTTGTGTTTCTGGTGTTAGCCAGCCCATCAGATGCTTACTACGCCGCTCCAATCAAAGTCATGATTGAGCGAAATGATTGCCGAGCCGCCGCCGGCGGGACAGGTGCAAACAAAGTGGGCGGCAACTACGCAGCCTCGCTTCAAGCCACACAAAAGTCTATCGACTTAGGCTACGACCAACCACTCTGGCTCGACCCACTGGAGCACCGCAATATTGAAGAACTCTCTGGCATGAACCTGATGGCGGTTATCGACGGAACACTTCATACCCCAAAGCTGAGTGGTTCCATACTGCCTGGGGTAACCCGAGACTCCCTCCTTAGTTTGGCCCGCATGCTCGAGATTAACATTGTGGAACGCACGATACCCGTGGATGAACTATTGGATGATATTGACGCCGGTCGCTGCAGTGAACTGTTCGCCACTGGAACCGCGGCCATAATCTGCCCTCTATCAGAGCTAGGCGAAGCGGATGGCACACGATGGCAGTTGCCCCAGGTAGATAGTCTTGCGGCCAAGCTAAAACGAGCGCTGCTCGATATCCAGGAGGGGTATGCGCCGGATAGGTTCAATTGGATGGTTGCCGCCAGCGACATCGAACAGCTCTACGAACGATTGAAGGCATAATCATTACCTGTGCACGCCTGCCAGGCGGTAGCCGTAGGTAACCAGGGCAGATTTTAGGAGATTTAAGGATGATTCGAATCGGCGTAGACGTCGGCGGCACGAATACAGATGCAGTCTTAATGGATCTTACCGGTTTTCGCGCAGGTTCTAAGCAACTGACTACGCCGGACATCATTTCTGGTGTGAAAATGCGATTTCAGAAACCCTTACAAACTCGGGAGAAACAGTTTCAGACATCGATGTTCTAATGATCGGTACGACCCACTTTGTCAATGCACTCGTTCGCCGCAGTGATCTTGAACGCACCGGCGTCATACGCATCTGTCTTCCTTCCGGAGCCAGCATACCTCCGTTCTCAGATTGGCCAGATGCCCTCACGCGGGCAATGGGGGGCAAATTTCGGCTCATCCATGGCGGATATGAAATGGACGGTCGTGAAATCGCACCACTGGATGAGGTCGAACTCTTGCAAGCCGTCCGAGAACTCCTGGATGAAGGTGTCACCCAGATCGCGCTGAGCAGCGTTTTCTCGATCGTCCGTGCCGACATGGAAGAACGAGCCTACGACCTCATTACACGAGCCCATCCCGATCTCAGTGTGACCAAAAGTAGCGACATCGGCCGCCTCGGCCTCCTTGCACGTGAGAACGCCGCCATCATCAATAGTGCTTTACGCCCGCTGGCGGAAAAGGTGGTTCATTCCTTTGAACTGCTGTCAGCAGAACTCAACCTTAAGTGCCCTGTATATTTTACCAAAAACGACGGTACGCAAAGGCAGAATTAAGAGCAGCAGTCCTTTCTTCACGAATACTCCTTTGGGCCTATCTCTAGGCCTGTTTCCCAAAACTCAAAAAGCGTACCAGATTTTGCGCACGCCTACCCTGCCGACAGAATGAATATCCCCTTTGTATTTCCTATCCGTCGGAAGACGGGGTACGCGAAGTCACTAATCAGTGGATCATGGATTGCAACGAGTTCGCCGCGGCGCAGCGACCTCCGTTTGACGATATGTTCGAAGAATGGAATCTCGGTAAGCATCCGGTTAAGGACCATGTGATTGATGAGGTTCCCTGGTGGGCTCGCTAGCAGCTTCCCCTGCTGCCTGAAGGGGGTATGCCGCGCGGCACGGGTGGTACACCCGCTGTTGCCCTTAAAGATGTAGCGGATTACGAGGGCGAAGGGTGTTGGTGTTTCAGACGATTTTGAAGAACCCGCCAGGCGCGTTCGTTGCTGTTGCGGTTACGTCAGCTGCAATCTATTGGCAGTAGTCGGGTTAAGCAAATTGGTACTGCTTCGATAAACCGAACTAGTAGGCATCGTCTTCATGGTGTGCAGTCACGCCAGAACCGTCAATATTTGGTGTGATGACGATGGGGCGACAGCAGACTTGGCAGTCTTCGATGTATGCGTCTCCTTCCTCGCTGGGGTCCAGGAGGATATCGAGCGGTTCGCCACAGTAAGGGCAATGGATTCGAACCTGTTGAAGCTGGTTCATCCGCACACGGTCTTTATCGGGATGTCAGATGAAAAGACCACCAGTGGTCGGGTCGAGGTTCAGGTGCTCGTTTAAGCTTGGTGAGGCGTGCAGCCCAGGCATTATCCAGCTCTTTACTGTCTGTCACGCGCCTAAGCGAGACCGGATAGACGGTCCGGTCCATGCGAATCCTGCCTTCACCTGTCACCAAAGCGGTCTGCGACCATGATTTGCCCGCACAACTTGAACAGCTGACATACAAGTTGCCGTCCGCGCCAGCCATGCAGTTGAGATTGATTGAGTGTGGACGCCATGTCCGAACTTCGAGTTGGCACAGTGGCACATCGTTAGCGAACGACCAATCAGCGACAGAGTCGGGGACCACGTCCCCGAAAAGAAAGGCGCCGGGCGTGCGACCACATGGACAAACGGTGGTGAATACCACAGCAGAGATAAGGATCGCGGCATGAGCGAATACAGCCTTTCTTGCGGTAGGTGTCATTGGCTTCCTCCAGTCAACAAGTGCAGTTTAAAGGTTGCGCTTCTTCACAGGTAGCTTTGTCGATTGTACGGGTGACGTCACACGGTTGAAGGTGTCACCCAGATCGCGCTGAGCAGCGTTTTCTCGATCGTCCGTGCCGACATGGAAGAACGAGCCTACGACCTCATTACACGAGCCCATCCCGATCTCAGTGTGACCAAAAGTAGCGACATCGGCCGCCTCGGCCTCCTTGCACGTGAGAACGCCGCCATCATCAATAGTGCTTTACGCCCGCTGGCGGAAAAGGTGGTTCATTCCTTTGAACTGCTCTGTCACAGCATTTGCTGCACCAATGGCGACCGGCGTGGGGGCCGGAAGATTGATTGGCGTCGGATCGTCTTCATCGGCATCACCGGAATCGCCATGACCGTTGGGATCCGGGTCAGCACCATCGTCAGAGAGGTCACGGGCAACGGGGTCGCCCTCTTCACTTTCAGCGGCGGTGACTTCCGCCTGATTGAGAAAGTCACCACTCACGCCTGCAACACGCACGGTAAACTCAACCACCGCGCTTTCTCCGGCCGCCAGGGTCTCACTGCTCGCCGCACCATGTGATCGATCGGAGCCCGGTCGATCGAGACCCGGGTGGCGCCTGGCCTCGCGCTCCATCGCGGCCCCGTGCGCGCTCGGTCACCCCGCTGTATGTGCCAACCGCAGTCTCGAGGCGCTCGCCTTGTGCCATCAAAGGCAGAATTAAGAGCTGTAAACGTGTACCCCGCACTCTGGGCAGAAGGCTCATGCCAAAGGCGCTCCCGCACTGACACGCCCCTGCTCCAGATTCCGCGACCATGAAAGTCTCCAAAGACGATCATTCTTCGCTTCTCTCGAATGACTGCAAGGGGTCGGTACTACCCGGATATGCCAACGATACCGCTACGCCTTGAACTGGTGAAGACCGTCATTCGCGAGCGCGAGCGGCATATGAGTCGACCCGGCCAACTGCGGACGTTTATAGCCTTATGTCCTTGTGGAACACATCGCGGTAAAGTGTGAGCCCGAGAGCTGGAATGCCACAGTGAGTTTTGCTGCGATTGTCGCCATATTTCTAGGTGCACTAATCATCTGCACCCGCGGCCCTTTGATCCTGTTTCCAGCCTACACGTTTAGATGGTTTGGCACAGTTATCAAAACCCAAGCTCGGACCAGGGTATTGGGGACCGTAGTAACCATGATCGCTCTACTTATGGTGTGGGCGGGCATGTCCCAACGGGCCGGGCTCGAAGCGGTTTTGTTTGTATTCGGCATTTTCATGCTCGTGATTGCAGTCCCGGGACTGCTGCTATTTCCAAGCATTTACATGAATCTTGCGAATTCTCTTATGCCCGATGATCTGAGCGGAACCCTATTTGGCTGGCGACTGCTTGGGTTGTTAGGCGTAATCATCGGTGTCGCGATAATGATGGTCGGCGTAAATGCTCTCTAACAATGAATCACTTTCACACCGATTTGGGTCGCCGTCATTTGTGCCTATGGTTGATCGTCCGCGTACGGCCACATGCAGACCTTGAGAAGCCTTGTGGAAACACTTGGATTAGCGGTTACTCGGGTCCGGTTGGGTAAGCGTTGCCACTACTTTGATTCGAAGCGCTAGTTGAAGCGTGCCGATGAATCCATAACCATCGACTACCACTGCGCCGCAGCGCAACGGACCAGCGCAGGGGAACTTGGAGTTCCTCCCCATCTATTTCAAGATCAATAGTGAGACTAACAGCCACGACTGCAAAGTCTTCGGCAACAGCAACACGCGTCCAGCCCCACTCGAAGCGCGTGGCATGCGCGTCACGAAAGTTGCGGAGGAAGAGTTCTCTAACTTCCGACCTTCCAGAACACAGCTCCTCCGCTCCCGTCCCGATAACAGAAATGCCGTCACTATCGTCGAACACCGACATGATCGCATCAATGTCCCTGCCGCAATAGGCACTTGCATAGTCGTCGAGCGTCGCAATAACGGCCTTTTCACTCATGCGGGTGCCTTCGTCTTAAGAAGCATTATTCAGTCGCTTGAATTGGGACAACGAACGGTGCATCTGGATTGCCAACCTGGAAGACGGCAAGCTTTAGCGGTTTCGTTTGACTAGGATTGCGAGCATCCATAGGCGTGTTGGGCTTCATTCGCAGTGCTTGGCCATCCGTGTATGTCTTGAGACCTTCATCTTCCATATCGACCTCGAACTTGCCGGAGATCTAAGAGCAGCAGTCCTTTCTTCACGAATACTCCTTTGGGCCTATCTCTAGGCCTGTTTCCCAAAACTCAAAAAGCGTACCAGATTTTGCGCACGCCTACCCTGCCGACAGAATGAATATCCCCTTTGTATTTCCTATCCGTAGAAGACCTGCGGTGGGGTCCCCTGCTCCAGGAGCAGCTTCTCGAGCCCCAGTATCTCAGCCAGCGGATCGATGCCCGCGTTGCGCATGAAGTTATGTGCGAGATCAAGGTGGGAATCGTAGGGATGCGACATCGTGTGGTTTACCCAGGTGCCTCCAGACGGCCGGCAGCGCCGCACTGCGGCGGCGAATGGGTCATTTGCCGTGGTTTATTGCCCCTTATTTTCGTTAACTCATTGCCTGAGAGCAGCCTGATCGGCTACCCAGCGAGTGACTTCTTCGTCGAGCAACGTCAGTGGCATAGCACCATTCATCAGCAGCATTTCATGAAACACCCGCAGGTCGAAAGCATCACCCAGCGCCTCTTCGGCCATGCTCCTCAGTTCCAGTATCGCCAGTTGACCTGTTTTATAGGCCGTTGCCTGGCCGGGCCAGACGACGTAACGCTCAATCTCTCGGGTCACTTCAGCCTCAGTCATACCGGTTTTCGCGACCATATAGTCGATTGACCGCTCACGACTCCAGCGCCTGGCATGCATACCCGTATCAACCACCAGTCGTACAGCCCTGAACATTTCCGCCTGCAGGCGACCCAGATCGCCCAGGGGGTCATCATCATAAAGCCCCATATCAGTCTTTGCGATGCGCTCTGCGTAGAGCGCCCAGCCCTCTGTATAAGCCGTATAAGGCGACATCCGCCGCAGGAATGGGACATTCTCGATCAGCTGTGCCGCTGAAATCTGAAAATGATGGCCAGGTGAGCCTTCGTGGACCATCAATGTGGGCAGTGTCCAGCGAGGATTGTCTGCGGTGTTCTTCTGGTTGATGTAAAAGCGCCCTGGTCGGGAGCCGTCCATCGCCGGCGAATTGTAATAGCCGCCAGGGGATGAGTCTTCTGAGTGCACAGGGACACGTACAATCTCCAGTCGCTGGGGAGGAATCGTCATGAAATACTCATCAATCCCCGCCATCACACGGGCATCAAATGCTTCAAGGAAGGCAATCATGGCCTGCCGACCCTCATCAGTGTTGGCGAACTGCTGGGCCGGATCGTCCATCAGATACCGGACCCGCACACCAATGTCTCCCTCAGGCACCTGCTGCAGATCCAGAATCTGATGCATGGCCTGCTCCAGCCGGGCGACTTCCGCCAGACCCGTTTCATGAATGTCATCGGCACTGTAATCAGTCGTGGTACTGGAGCGCAGGTAATTCCTGTAAATGGCTTGTCCATTGGCAAGACGCCAGATACCTGCATCATGATTTGCCTCGCTGGCCATGTCCCCAAACAGCGCAATCAGGCTTTCATAACCGGGAATCACCTCCTCATCCACGAGTTGTTCTGCTCGCCTCACCATATCTTCACGCGCTTCGCCGTCCAGCGCTGCCAGACCCGTAAGCCGGTCTGGCAGGCTGGTCGCCAGGAGGTTGTTGGAGGCACCGCCCTCGATGAACTTGCGCATACCCACCAGCGTCTTGGTGATAACGAAATCAGGCGGCACCACGCCATGGTCGCGATCATCGATAATTCTGGCTCGGGTTTCTCGCAGTACGCGACCAAAATCTTCAACGCGGTCAAGGTAACGCTCGGCACTGCGTTCATCGATGATGACGTGAGTATCGGTCAGGAAAGAAGGCATGCTGACCGTGACACCCGATATCTGATTAACCCGATAGCCACTGTATTCAAACTCCGCATCCTGCAGGATATCGTCGAGAAACCAGGCCGTGATATTCCAGGTCAGCAGTTCCTGGCCCTCCAGGCCATCCGGACCATAGTTGTCAAGACCTGCTCTGGCCTGCCGCACCATTTCCAGTGACCGCAGTTCACCCTCCCGGGTGTAATCGCCAAGCCGGCCGCTGTGAAAATCAAGGAAGGTGTTGTCGATCAGACCAATGCTGGTGAGCAATTCAGGCGAGTCTGTCGCAAGCTGCAATGACACCTTGTTGACATAGTTATTGATGCCTACCGGAGTCACCCAGAACCACAAAGCAGCACCCGTGACAGTCAGGGCAAGCAGCAGGGTTAAACTCAACAGAATTCTTTTCAGCAACGATGTGCCCTCAATACGGCAGGAAATGTACGCTAACACAACATCTACCCGTAAAACGACCAGGGTTCACCGGCTCAAGGGCCCCGCCAAAGACCATACAGCCCAGGCGATGTAGAACATCGCGACTACGTACTGTTGAAAAAGCCCGCGAGAGCAAAGTCACCCTGTGCTGCTCCCGCGCGTCAGAGGAAGGGCGTGCTGACACTTAATCTGTAACGACCACGGGCAACTGGTGATTCCCACGTTGGACCTGCAATACGATCACCAAGCGCCCCACTATTGATGGTGCCCTGCCCGGCGCCTTGTCACGGCGACCAGGGATACACCTCGTAGTTGCCGGGATCTTTAAGGCAATGCAGCGCTTTACGATTCGAACCGCGTAACGCTTGGTAGGAACAAGAGATTCCCTGGGCCTCCATACCAAAGCGGGCCACATAGTACTGCACCTGCTTTCGCACAAGAGATTGATATTTATCGGGCAACGCTTTCAGGGCTTTTCTGTAATTTTTCTGCAAGCGCCGGTCGCCCGATTCAGCGGCCAACCCGAGCAGCGCAACCCCTACCAGAATGTTCTTTTCCACCCCGGTACCGTTGATATGCATCAGCGCAAGTGCATGTTGGGCTTTCTTAAAGCCATGCCTTGCGGGCTCCTCGAGGACTTCGTAGGCTTCATGGAACTTCTCCGAGCGAAACAGACTCAGACCGCGTTCTTGTTCCTCGAGCAATAGCCTGATTGCTTCGTATTCTGGATCATCCAGGGGGTACCCGAAACGGTCCAGACTCTGCTCGTAGGTACTTCTCGCCGCTGATGCTCCACCACTGACAAAAGCGGTCGCCAACGCAACCGCCAGGATCACAATCCTATTCACCATCGTCCGCCTCGCAATCTCAGGTGAAACGATATTGCCACGAACCGCCACAAACACCCCTACGCGTACACCGCTGGTATGGGGTCCGGTTGGACCGACTTCTCGCAATCGCCCATTATGCAGCAACGGCAGTAGACAGCGCCTGGCCTGGCAGCTTCTGCACTTCAGGCATCACTTCATTAGCAAAGAGACGCATGCTCTGCTCAGCTACGTCGTAAGGCATGCCCGCATAGCTGAAGACGCCGTTATACGCACCTGCGTTCACACGGGATGTAAATAACTTGATCTTCTCGTAGCACATCTCAGGCGTGCCCCAAACCTGAATGCTCATAAAGAACTCTTCCATCTCATTTTGAGCCTTCTGCACATTTTCCTGAACAGACACGTACGCTTCATAACCTTTCGTTTTCTTCATATGATCACCGGCAAGTTCATAGTGCTCAACGACTGTCTGGTAGTACCCACCAATGTACTTACGAGCGACCTCTTCGGCACGACCTTCGTCCTCATCACAAAATGTCCAACCGGCAAGAATGGTCTCCGGTGCTTCGTCGCCATTTACTTCGCGATAAGTTTCACGGTAGGAAGCAAGTTCCTTTTCTACCGCCTCCCAGGGTTTTTGCGGGACAATGAGAATGCCCACACCCAAACGCGCCATAATCTGGGAAGACTCCGGTGAAACAGCAGCCGCATACGTGCGACCTCTAAAGCTCTTGAATGGCGCCGGGCGAATATCTCGGCGAGGTTGCTTGATATGTTCCCCATCGAACTCGCAGTAACCCTGCTCCAAGCCTTCCAGAATCATCTGCGCCGACTCTGTGAAGTATTCCCGAGATACGTTCATATCTTTGTTGAAACCTTCAAACTCGATCCGACCCAGTCCACGCCCGACACCCAAGACCATTCGACCATCAGACATGTTATCGAGCATGGAAATCTCTTCAGCCACGCGCATCGGATCGTGCCACGGCAAGACAATAACCATCGAGCCAAGCAAGACATCTGGATTGCGCCCGGCCCAGTAGGAAAGAAACTGGGTAACGTCCGGGCACATGGTGTAGTCCGTGAAGTGATGTTCAACCGACCATATCGATTGAAACCCTAAATCGATGGCCAAATCACCCATCTTGAGTTCGTTCAGATAAACATCTCGATCCGCAAGACTTGGATCTGTCCCCTGAAAAATTAGTGCTGCCCCTACGTCCATCATTACCCTCCCAATGTGCCAGTACTATCAATATTACTCGATGTTACCGTATAACGGGCTTTTCACAACATTTCACCGGAACACATCATGGGACATTCAGCAGACATTGTTCGCCAAGCTTGTAAAGTCATCTGCAGCGACGGTGAAGCTGAACGCGCAGGTGAGTTTTTGCGGAAGATTTTCAGGCGGACTACCCCATGACAAACTGGGGTGAAGGCGTTCCCGGAGTTGAAGCACTTGCCAGACAGGTAAGAATCGATCTTCCGGGTTACTCAGAAACGATCGAAGAACTACTTGAAGCCGACCATTTGATGCTCGTTTACATAGCGGCAATGGAAAATCCGGCAATGATCGATCCTGGCACAGGAAACTGGAGGCATGGTGCCCAAACACCAGGTTCTGTGGCAGGGCGCTCTGAGCACCAGAGCAGAGTCCTTCAGAATCGAGGCGCTCTCAGGGTTACCGACCGCAATCGCAGTATTCGGCACTGCGCCTGAGCGAGACCAGGCGATAGCGCAATGAAGAAAGTCTGGCGGCTGCGTCTGGCGCACTCGGGATGATATATTTACTTCGCGAGGTAGGGGAAGAGTAATGCCACAAGTTAGCGAGACCATTCCAGATGCATTAGCACCGCGAGTTGCAGCAGCAGTCGCGTGGTTCAATGCCTCAGCGGAGTCAGCTGAGGACGAATTCAAAGTCACAGGTATCATAGACGCTGATGAAGCACTGGCCGGGTCGGATGAGCTAAGGCTCATCATGTGTGGTGGAGACCGCTGCGAGCAACGCTCGTTTCGCTTCACGAAGTCCACAGATGCCTGGGCCATCGAGTTATCAGATACCTTCACACCGCAAGAAGGTGACAAGCCGCAGGCGGAGCTTGACCCACCGCCGGGTGTTCGTAGCAGCTGGCTCGATGGAGCGCTTTCCCGACACGCATTCGTGGTGTTGCTTTTCTACCGTGGCTTCTGGTGACCTCCCTGTCGCTCCGAGTTACGGAGCTATGTAGACCAGGGAGTCGTCGATAAGATCCGCGCTGCAGGTGGCGAGGTATATGCCGTCACCAGCGAACCGCAGCATCTGGCCGATCAGGCGCACAAACACTGGGAACTCCACTTCGACAACGTCGGTGATCCCCACCAGGAAATTTCGAAGACCTGCAGCGAGCGGGGTTGGCTGACACTTTATGCCAACAGAGGCGACTTCGAGTTCTTACAGCGTGGCACGAACTGGCGTGTCGAGCACCCTAAAGGTTTCTTTCAGCCGGGGGTTTTGGCATTGACAAACGAAGGTCGAATTCTCTATCGCTGGCGTTCGGTGCCGTCTCAGGAGAATTTAAATGGCACAACGGCGCGGCCCACGGCAGGTCACGTATGGGATCATATCGAAAATTCGTTAGCCGCTGGCGACGCCGCTGGAGACGCATCACATGATGACAATCCGGAGATCGATCGATCGCCACCTCCGCGAATTTTGTTCTTTGCTGCGTTGATCGCAAACGGGTGGTTTCTGCGAGCAAAATCCTTCGCGTACTCGCCTGGCGTGCGATCTGTCCCCGAACGCTTCAAAGCGGCCTTTTCGCGCTGGTTGCTGTTCGTACTGATCTGGATTGCCGCCCTGGCCATTGCACCCACACCGCTGGTTGGGCTGGCTTTTGCCGGCTGGCTTGTATGGATTGTACGGGACCTGAGGCGGACCTGGGGCGACATGGGTGTCCAGGTGGAACTCACCGCGGACAATTAGATGGCCCCGGAGCTATTCAGGCGCATAGCTTTATCCCTGCTGCTCTGCGTATCGTCATTCTCGTCGTCAGGTGAGGCTCCAGTAGGCCGCCAGCTTTCCGATGCGAAGGCTGCAACCGGTTCCTACATTTCCTGGCGCGAACACATTATCGACAGCGCCGAAATTGCCGGCTTTAACCTCACCGGAAGTGATGGCCTGGTCATGGCTGACATGGACGGTGACGGCTATGAAGACATCGTCTCCGTGCATGAAGCAGATGATAACTATGACTCGGCCTCTTCGAATGAAGATGGATTTGTCCCCGATGCCGGCGGCCATATCAGGCTTGCCTTTGGTTCGGCAGATCCCACGGTATGGCACAACATCACATTGGCGGAGGCGCCCGCACCCGAAGATGCAGCGATAGCGGATATCAATGGAGACAGCTATCCGGACGTCATGGTGGCAGTAGAGCTTGCTTATATTCTCTATCTGCAGAATCCTGGTCCCAATGCACGCTCCGAGCCCTGGCCGCAGTTGATCTTACCGATGACCAAAGATCGCGGCTCCTTCATTCGCGTGTTTCTGGCAGATCTTGATGGCGACAACAGACCAGAGGCCATCGCCGCAAACAAAGGTGCACAACGACCGGGCACGAAAGACTTTATGCGCTCTGACCCCGTATCGATTTACTCCGTAGCGGGCGATCCACTTGATGGCATAAAGTGGCAAGAGATGATTCTCGGCAAGTACAGCGTGCCACAGAATTCGGAGCCAGTAGATCTGGATGGCGATGGTGATTTCGACATCATCATTGGCAGCCGCGGCGAAGAACGGATCGCCTGGTTCGAAAATCTAGGTGATATGGAGTTCAAAGAACACGCGATCGGCACGATCGGCGAGCATGCCCATGGATTCAACATGGACTACGCGGATATGAATGGTGACGGGCGGTTAGACATTGTTTCCCTGACCCGTCAGGGCGTTGCCTGGTTCGCGCAACCGGAAAACATCGATGAAGGATGGATCGGTCATTCTATTGGCGCCTTCCCCCCGGACAACCTGATCGGCATGACCTTGGTAGACATCGATGGCGATGGCGATCAGGATCTCTTCGCCGGTGGTTACAGCCGGGGCTCCCGACTCGAAGAGCGTGACACACCCATTGATTCACCCCTGGGTCGTCTCGCATGGTTTGAAAACCCGGGCGCTGACTATAAGCCGGGCAGAGACTGGACGAGGCACGAGGTTTCACGACGCAAACGCGGCATGTTCGATAAATTCATTGCCAGAGATCTCGATGGCGATGGCGATATGGATCTGCTCTCCACCCGCGGAAACAGCGCACCCTATGACGGCGTGTTCTGGCTCGAACAGGTCAGGACCAGCGAGCCGACCCCGCGATTCATACCTGCGCGTGAACAGGAAAGTGAGGAAGTGGGCTTGCCCTGAAGGTAGTTCGGTAATCTTCAGATATGGGAGACTTTGACCTTACCCCCCGAAAACTAATCCATGATTGAGATGGAATTGCCCGATAATGTAGAGCGCAGGGAGGTCCCAATTGAAAAGAAAAAGATTCACCGAAGAGCAGATCATCACGATCTTGAAGCAGCACCCGGACAATACTCGACGTCGACCGCTCGCTGCGCGAGTTTCGCCGAATCGGCGGTGAAGATGCTGAGGCCGTTGCCGGGGTGCCTCTCAAAGAACGTGTCGAGGGAGTCATCAATGCTGATGCTCAGTACTTGATGCCGGGATTCATTGATGCGCAGGTTCACTTCCGCCTTGCGACCCACAACTTAGCCCGCCTGTCCAACCGGACCGAAGTACAGTTCGGCATCGCCATGTAGGTGATGAACCCGATCATACTGAACCGCGCCGATGAAAACGGTCGACCTGCGCCGGGTATGCGGGGTGACGTCGTGGTTACAAGCCTGATTCGGATCAGTTGCTTGAGTTGATGGCTGGCTTTGCTGGCAGATCCACGCGGCCTACCGACCGGAAGTTGATGAAGTCTCGGCGCTCAGAATCATTGCTGGCTCGCAGACCAGTTTCACCTTCTCCCACTGTGTCCGAGTCGTCTTCGATTTCAATGATTTCAACATACCCAACCACTCTCTCGCCATCCTGAATCATCCCGCGCGCCTCTTCGGTTCTTTCTGCAAGCGCCTCGTCAAAGCTTTGTCGATAGGCCCGCGGTAGGCCTATCGGTTGTTTAAGATCATCAAGCTCACGTATCCATAAGTAAATTGAGCCTTCTTCGCCTGATACTTTGTCCGGTTCGTCTACCAAGGCCCATTCCATCTCAAATCTATCAGGCAAGGCTTCACTCACGGGATAACCCCGCAAATGATCGAGTGAGTAAAATGTGCCTGCATATCCGAGTGTAGTGATGATAATCGCGATAAGTTTAATCACCCAGGACCAGCTGCTGCGTATGTTCAAGCTAAGCAGCAGCACCGCCAGAAGAACGTAAGTTCCAGTGAGTAACCAGATCATCAGGAATTTATGCGCTTCACGGCATTGACGATCAAAGCCTTGGGTCGGCTCGAAAACTGGCCCAACGAACCATCACTTTCCACCTTGAAGCGCACAGCAGTGACTTCATCACCCGCACCGTTCAATTCATGATGGCCGTAGTACTCGAGTGTCACCGAAGGGTTGAGCTTCTCGATTTTGACCGTGACCTCCAAAGGCTCATCGTAGTGGGATTTATAATGCAGAAGGTTCACAACGTATTCCCCAGGTCCCAGAGAACGCAATGAAACGGTCTCCTGGTTAATCGGGCTGACAAGGGTCTGGCCATCAATGACAACAGTATCTTGCAGCGTGCCTCGGTCATCGCGATCCAGATGCATCAACCCCGTGTCTTTGTTGTGATACCACACAAGGTTTCCTCTCGGATCTTCAACTACAGCATCTACATCGTCAGGGTGATTGGGAGCCCAGCTCACGGAAATCAGTACTTCAGCGTTCGGGTTGATTTTTCCTTTCGCTTCGGGATCAGTGATCAATACGAAAGCGCAGAAAAAAAGGAAGGTAAAGCCGAGCAGGGCGTTAAATAGAAGATCGGTAAAGGCGTTGCCGTCATAATCGACTTGAAAACGTGGTTTTCTCAATCTTCAGGAACCTCATTCAGTATGATGATCGACATTTGCCTGCCGCATCCTATCTTCAAAATCGGACACCAGCTCACTGGCAGCTCGATCGAGCAGGAGATATTGGAGTTTTACGATAGTGCTGGTAGATAAGCCAACTAACGTTGTGTAGAGAGCGATACCCATGCCCTCACTCATGCTAATCATTAGATGCCTGATCAGGTTGACATCAAAATCCTGTACGTCCCCCAGGGGCAGAAGCATGAGGATGAACCCAATGATCGTCCCGATTAACCCCATCTTCAACAACACATCCGAGCCGAAGTGCCCCATCATGTGTCTGGCCTGCAAGCGCTCAGACAGCGCTTCAACCACTCCCGGGGAACTATCTTGGTTTGGCATAAGATAGGAGGCAGCCTTACTCATGTGCACCCCGTGGGCATCTCCCTCAAACACTGAGCGATCGCAAGACAGCAGCCAGCTTGCCCACAACCAATTAGCGACAATAGCAACAAACAGCGCGAAAATGACGATGCTCAATCTGCTGCCATCACCCTGCAACAACGCTTGAAGAAACCCTTTGTACACGAGCACCGTCAATCCAAAAACGATGACTCCGAAAAGAATTGCGGACTGCAGAAATATTCTATGCCTTAGCACTGACGGTCTTGCCCTACGTTAACTTTGAAAACCCAGTTTGGAACAACAATCTATGCCTCGGGCATGAGTCAAGACAGACAGCTCCAGCGCACCCGTACAAGCGCCGGAGCTGTTCTTGAGTATCACTAACAGGCGCAAAGAAGACCTAACCGCCGATAGATGTTGACGCCTCTTCTCTCGCCTTAAGGGCCTGCGAAATAACGTACTGACGGATCAGTTCAGTATCTTCGCTAGACAGCACATCAGCAAAACTGGCCATACCATTGTTCTTCAACGTGCCGCCCAAAACGATAGCTTGAAATGCTCCATGCGTGTCAGCAGACATCATCCTCAAATCAGGAAGCACGCCGCTGGAAATCACTCCACCGCCATGGCAAGCGCCACACACCTTATTGTAGAGTTGTTCCCCGCGAATTAGTTGATCCGCACCAGCGGTGAGTGGTGGAGGCTCCGGTATAGATCTATCGAGTTCGGCTGGCCGTGTTAGCTCGGCATCACCATTTAGACTGTACACAAACAGCTTACCGAAATTGCCATACTTCAGTGCTGGTAAGTCAGCATTCTTGATGCCGAAGAAATTAACAATGTTAGCTCCGGCACCAGCAAGGATTGCAATGTACTGCTTGCCATCGACTTCGTAGCTGATCGGTGGCGCCAGCATGGTGACGTAGTTATTATGCGTCCAGAGCTTTTCCCCTGAATCGGCATGATATGCGCTGAAGTAGCCAAGCGCGTCGCCCTGAAACACTAAGTTGCCTGCTGTCGCCATAACCCCACCGTTCCAGTAGAAAGGATGTTCTACAGACCACAGTTCCTCCCCTGAGAGGGGATCAAATGCCTTCAGGTTACCCTTTGCTGCGGGTTCTTCATCGGCATATTTGGCCACCAGAAATGTAATGTTCTCTTCATCTGTGCCCAAATTAAACGTACCGGGGTTGCGCTTGTAAAAGCCTGTATTCTTGAATTCCGGATCCAGGGTATACAGGTAGGCGATGTCCTGGGTCGGTAAATACATGACACCTTTGCTTTCATCGAAAGACATCGCCTGCCAATCGTGACCTCCGAGGGGGCCAGGCAGGATCCATTTAGGCTTCTCAGTGAAATCCATTTCCATGTTTTCAACAGGGCGGCCTGTTTGCATGTCAACATGGGAAGCCCAAGTCGTTTGTACATACGGATGCGCCCTTAACAATTCACCGTTGGATCGATCCAGCACGTAGAAAAAGCCATTCTTTGGCGCCTGCATAATCACCTTACGAGGTGTGCCGTCTACGACCATGTCGGCCAGCGTCATATCCTGAACCGCTGTGTAATCCCAATTGTCTCCGGGCACAGTTTGGTAGTACCACTTCATCTCACCGGTATCCGCATCGACTGCAATGATGCAGGTGAGAAACAAGTTATCGCCGCCACCAGGAGAGCGGATTAACCTGGACCAGGGTGACCCGTTTCCAACGCCTAGATAGACCTGGTTGAATTCCGGGTCATAGACAATCGAATTCCAAACCGTGCCGCCGCCCCCGGCTTTCCACCATTCTCCACCTTTCCAAGTATCGGCGGCGAGTTCCATCTCGGGATGCTCAAACGGCTGCGAGGGGTCGCCTGGAACGGTATAAAAACGCCAGACGAGTTCGCCGGTTTTAGCATCAAACGCTGAAACGTATCCGCGGACGCCGAATTCCGCGCCTCCGTTGCCTATATAAATCTTGCCTTTGGCCGCGCGCGGCGCGCCCGTGATCGAGTAGTTGCGGTCAGGATCGATAATTGTGTCTATCTCCCAGACTTCCTCACCAGAATCAGCCCTTACCGCAACAAGCCTCCCGTCAAGTGTTGCGATATAGACATGGCCATCATAAACCGCGACGCCTCTGCTGATCGGACCACAACACGCCCGGCGCAAAAACTCGCGCGGGACCTCGGGGTCATAGCGCCAGATCTCCTCTCCCGTTGTTGCATTCACGGCATAGGTAACCGAATACGGTGCTGAGAAAAATAACGTGCCGTCCACCATAATCGGTGTAGCTTCCATCGCCCCGTTGGATTTCAAATCAACTTCGAATTCAAGCCCAAGCTGACTGACCGTTTCTGTATTAATCTGGGTTAATGGCGAAAAGCGCTGCTCGCCGAAGTCGCGTCCGTGTGATAACCAGTTTCCCGGTTCACTTTCGGCATTGATGATGCGCTTATCAGATATCTGCCCAATGCTTGCAGGTTGTTGCGTATTGCTGGCCCCCGACTCACTGCTATCTTCTACCTGCTCTTGAGAGCAGCCAATCAAACCGAATAGCGCCAACACTGCTACCGCTAGTGTATAGTTCGCTTGACTCATATCCCCTCCTCACCCGTTACTTGGTATGACTACCATTCTTTGTCGGAAGTGACAAGCAAAGAATGCAATAGAAGGGACTGCTCAAACATAAAGCCAGAATAACGTGACGGAGTAATGGTTTAATTGCAGCGTTACTCGTTGCTATGCTCCATGGTCAGATCACCGCCCTGCATGACCGTGACTTTACCGGCGGAATTCAGCGCACGCCATTCCGGTGGGGCTCGCTATTCGGCGGAAAAGTCGACTGCAATGACTTCTCAGTCCAGGCCCGGTTCCTTACACAGCCGAAAAGATCCTAACTTTCTGAATCCACTCTCTGCCTCGTCTGAACAAAACCCACGGCAGATATCGTTTATCCAGTACCTGAGAGCCAACCCATGCCCCCAGCCAGTCAACTACTAAACCACCGCTTCTCACTCATTCATCAGCTCTCACTACCACTCAGCCAAACAACCTGAACATGCACAGCTGCTCGCAACTCAGTGGCTGTAGACCTACAATAACGAATAGCCGCACACAGCAATTGGCGGTATTCCTCCGAGACGACGATTCGAGGTATTCGATCCGTGGGGTGAAGATGATGAAGATCGGACTGATTGGTGCAGGTGCTATGGGCCGGGCTGTGGCGAAGCAGATGACGGAGGTCGATGCCCTACTGCAGATAAGTTCCATCTTTGACCCCGATCCAGAAGCAATTCGTGAGTCTCGCAGGCTGTTCGGTGATGTCTTTCAAGATGAAGAAAACCTGGCTTCACTGGTGTCTCGGGCAGAACTGGATTGGGTGTTGATATCATCATGGAACTGCTTTCATGCGGAGCAGGTCATTGCTGCGTTGGACTCCGGCAAAAATGTTTTCTGCCAGAAACCGTTGGCAACAAACCTGGAGGACTGTCTCGCCATGCGGGATGCCTGGGCTCGTTCCGGGAAACAATTCGTTATTGGTTTTACGCTTCGTTTCTCTCCCCATTACAGGCGCATTAAGGAGATCGTTGCAGCTGGTGAAATCGGCGAGATCATCAGTCTCGAGTTCAATGAGACTCTCGACTTTAATCATGGCGGCTTCATCATGGGAGACTGGCGTCGGCTCCAGGCCAACGCAGGCAGTCATCTGTTGGAGAAGTGCTGCCATGATATCGATCTGGTCAACTGGATTGTCGAGAGTCGTGCCAGCAGAGTCGCCTCATTTGGTGGTCTGAACTTTTTCAGGCCGCAGTACGAGGGCGCGTTGGATCGGGTAGGCAGGACTCGCAGCGGTCGGCAGGGTTACATGACATGGCGTGACGGTGGGACACTGAATCCGTTCAAGGCGGACAAAGACATTCTCGATAATCAGGTCGCAATAATTGAGTATGCCAATGGCGTCCGTGCATCACTGCATCTCAATAGTAATGCTGCTATGCCTGAAAGGCGCATGTACATTTGCGGTACCCTTGGTACCTTGCGAGCTGATGTACACCAGGGGCTAATAGAGGTGCAGGAGATCGGGTTTGGTAAATCGATGAGGGATTGCTCAACCTCGGGCCAGGGGCTGCACGGTGGTGGAGATCGTGTGCTGGCGCAAGAGGTTATTGCTACCATGTTGCATGGTGCACCGATACCCACAAGCCTGGAGGAAGGATTGGATGCTGCCGTGACCTGTTTCGGTATCGACGAAGCCGAGGTGACTGGCCAGGTGATAGATATGTCCGACTATTGGGCGCGCGTGGACGCATGATCCAAGCTACCCTCATGGCGTCGTCTGTGTTCCGATAATGCCATCGGCCCTGCTGCGAGCTTGAGGAAGGCAGGGGCGTCTGCTCATTCTGTCGTACAAAATTTCAATGAACCCGGTGAGCCGCGACTGCACGGATGTGGGAAAGCACGTCAAAAGCACGCCAAAGGGTGTAGGTTAACTTTTCATGCAATAAATGCTGAAGGGAAGGATTGCAACAGATGCCACATAAACCACTTGGGGGATTGAAAATTGTCGACTTCTCCGCCGTGTTTGCCGGTCCCATTTGCACTCGGCTGATGTCTGACTGCGGTGCTGATGTTATCAAGATTGAGCCACCTTCAGGCGGCGATGTTATTCGTGGCCCCCTCGGGCGCAGTCGTCTTTTTGCTCACTTCAATGCGGGCAAACGATGCGTGGCACTCGATCTGGCCCAAAGGCAGGGCCAGGAACTGGCTCGTGAACTGATAGCGGGGGCTGATGTCATGGTGGAAAACTATCGTCCTGGCATCATGGCCAAATTCGGCCTGGATTACGACGCGTTACGAGATGAATTCCCGGAATTGGTTTACTGCTCGATTTCAGGATTTGGGCAGTCCGGTCCTCAGGTTCATCGTGCTGCGTATGCGCCTATTGCTCACGCGGCCAGCGGATTTGACCAGGTACACCGGCTGGACCAGATAGAGCCGGATGCCCCGCCACCGGTCTGGAGTATTATGGTCGCTGATATGTTGACCGGGTCTTATGCCCATGGCGCCATACTGACCGCGCTCCTCGGCCGCGAGCGTCATGGGCGCGGAGATTACATTGACGTCACCATGCTCGAGTCGATGATGATGCTCATTCCATCACAGATCCAGTTTGCCCAGATGAAAAATCCCCCACCGGCAGGGGGGTTTCGACCGATCCTGTGCAAAGATGGATTCGTCATGGTGTGCATCGTTTCCGGAAAGAATCTCAAATGCCTGGCTGACACAATAGGCAAACCTGAGCTGGCCCAGGATGAGCGATTTCAACTTGGTAATCGCAGCAGAAATCAGGATGCTTTCTTCGCAGAAATTGAGTCATTTACGACACAGCTGTCTGCGACCGAAGCTGAGCAGGTGTTAAACGAAGGCGGCGTGCCCTGTAGTAGATACAATTCACCAGCGGACCTCTTCTCCCATCCCCAGTTGACTGAACGGGCCAGTTTTACGGAGTTTGAGGACGACACCAGTAAATTCCTGATACAGAATGCTCCCTACCTGTTGAACTCCTGTAATATTTCGACGAGCCCCACCAATCCAGAGCTCGGTGAGCACACACTGGAAATTATCGGTCAGGGGCGTGACTCAACCGTGCTGAACAGCTGGCGCGATAATGGCGTAATTGGATTCCCAGATCCGGCCTGAAGCGCTATCGGCCAGGTGATGATTTACAGGAGCACCACCTGGCAGAGAGAAGTCAACTTCAATACCCAGGCCTTCGCAGTTGTAGTCATCCAGCACGTTGAACGGTCGGAACTTACGGCCGTCCGTCAGGCCGTCGTTCATGAAGTCGATTGACCACACCTGAATGATCGCAACTGGCCCACTCAATTCATCGGGCCGGTCCCGCTGAATTCGCCGCTTGGGCTAGATCCGCAAACTCAGCTCGAGCTCGCGATTGATGCGATATACACGCTTATGGTTTCAGCCAAGCTCCTTCATACGCTTCATCAGCGACGCATCCTTACCGCCGTATCTTGATCGCCGTATCTTGATCGCCACCTGCAAAACGTCGCTTGGCTCATGCCTGTTCGCGGCAGAGGTCAGTCATCTTATTGGTGCCTTGATCGTCATCCTCAATGGCCGCCGCCATGACCTCGCGAACTGTGTCGCAGGATTGTTTCAAGGAAATCTCTTACGCTCAGTCCATTGATATTTTCTTCTTCTTGTTCTTGTTCTTGTTCTGAATCCTGCTGTCTGTCGGTGGGGCTTTCACTGTCGCCTGCCACATGAAAGACGTCGTCGGGTAGTTCGTGGCCGATCGCTGTGTTCAACCGAATGATGCGCGCGAGCGTCAGCCCTTCGATCAATTGCCGCTCGCGGTGCGAGAGCGTGCGTTCATACCATATCGGATCGGCGTCGCGCAGCGCCTCGAACTGCTCGCTAATGATCTTGTGGAACAGCTCACCCAGATGACTACCGGCCACCGGGTCTTCGGCAAGGCCGCCGACCCAGAGGTCGATGTCGCGAACCCTGTCGTAAGCCGTTTGCAGTCGGTCGACGAGCGCGGCGTCGGACGAAACATCGGAAAATCTCTCGACTTCCTCGAGGTCGAGTTTGTCACGCATTTTGGTGTAGCTCGGCAGGCCGTGATCGCGGCCGCGTTGAATGTTGAGCGCGGCGAGATCGAAGCCGCCGCGGCCCGGATTGCCGAACAGGAAGTTGCGTACGTCGTCTACCAGGTGCACGTCTGCGGTTTGTGCACGCTGTTGCGTAAGGCCGCGCAGCACGGACTCAATACCGTGCGCCTGCACTTCGTGGGTTGCAAAGAATGCGCGTGCGAGTGGCAGGTGCCCTGCGGCGATCGGTTCTAAGTCCGCGTCCAGCCTCAGCAGCCGGGACGAGAGCATGCTGTGACCGAAGCGGTAAGCTGCACTCGAGAACGCGTTTGAGATGCGGCCGTCGGCGTCGTGCCTGAAGCCGCGATAATCAGGCAATGCCTCGCGTCCGAGCAATGCAGGCAGAAACTCGTTGTAGGTGATGTGCTGAATTTCCGCACGAACGAGGCGGCGCGCACGATTGTAGATCGTGTCGCCGCCAGCTGCTGGATAGCGCGCCCGCAGGAGCTCGGCCAGCCGGTTGTGCTCGCGCACGAACAAGGTGTGCAGGGTGGTGAGCCCGACCTGCTCGTTGGCGCGAATGTCGCCGGCCAGGAACAGATGAGGCGACGGACCTCCGGCGTTCGGCAGGCCGTAAAGATTGAACGGCAGCAGGTCGCCGCTCGAAACCTGCAGACGGCCGCTGCCGTCGTGCGCTCGCAGTGCATTGGCGCGTGTCGCGTCCGAGCCGTAGATGTGCGACGCATCGATCCAGCCGGTGACTTCATTGACTTGTTGGCGCACGCCCTCGCGATCGTGTGCGTGCAGCGAGCGGGAGAACTCGATCGTGGCGGCGCCGTGTCCGTGTGGATCGAATTGCGCATCCCACCTTGGCACGGGAATCAGGGCGTACTCGGGCGGTGCGGCATGGCCGGTCAGGCTGATGTCATGGTCCAGGAATTGGCCCCACTGCCACAGCATGTCTGAAGCGCCGGCAGGGTTCGGCTGATCTTCGCTCTGCGCAGATACGATATTGCTGATGGCGCGTGCCCCGGCCCGGAAATGGCCGGCCATACCGTCAGTATCGTCTGCATAGCGTGCCTCAACCAGACGGCGGAGGCTCGTATCGGGTATGTTGACTCTCGGGTCGGGCCCATGATGGCGTTCGTCCTCGGTGCCCTGCGCGAAGGGCACTGACAACACCAGGTAGACGATGGTGCTCGCGGCGACCAAACTCATTGTCAAACTATATGCTTTTCTCGTGCGCACCGCCCCCTCCACATACGCGTTCGGAAGGCGAGTCTACAAGTTCATCAATCAAATGGGAAGCGTCTTGTCATAGGCCGTTTTTCGTCGGACAACAAGCGCGGCTGCATCCCGCCCAACGAGCTGTAGGCTTCTCTTCGTTGTAATGTTTGCGCCCCCCTCGATCTCTATACAAGCCTCATGCAGAGTTCTGAACCAGCGCATGTCCAGGCAGTATTCCCCAAACTTGCCGTTGAAGGATTCTATGCTTCTTCCGAGTAAATCCGGTAGGTTCGGTTTGGATTCCGAACGAGCCCTTCAAGCCTGAGCATGTCGTGCGGCGTCGGATAACCATACCTCCATGCCGCCGGACGACCGACCTCTAGTGCTTTAAGGATCGTGATGATCTGCTCTTCGGTAAATCTTTTTCTTTTCAATCGGGACCTCCCTGGAGTCTACATTAGCGGGAAATCCCATCTCAATCATGGAGTAGTTTTCCGGGGTTAAGGTCAATTGGGCGCAATAAATGCTATTCGGCTATGATCACGGCACCTTCATGGAGTGAAAAGCACACGCAAATGTCTGACGACACACGCCAAATCATGAATTTAGTTCACCGCTTCGGCGAAGCCTTCGATGCCGGCGCTTTTGATGACGCCTTGGCGCTGTTTTCACGTGGGCACTTTATCGTCGGCGAAGAGATCGCCATTGATGCAGCTGCAATGCGCGCCATGTGGGACGAAATCCTGATAATGCACGATGGCGCACCGCGCACCCGACACGTGATCACCAATCATATTATCGAGGTGGATGACGCGCGCGCCGGCGCGACCTGTCGCTCCGCCTACACTGTGTTTCAACAGGCCGGATCTCTCCCCTTGCAAGCCGTAATCAGCGGCCGCTACCACGACCGCTTTGCGCGCGACGACGACGGGTGGTATTTCCTTGAGCGAGATTATCGCCTTATGGATATGATAGGCGACTTAAGCCACCACCTTACGGCGGCCGCCCTGCAATCGCTCAGGGTGCGTGAATAAAGGATTCCCGGCCTTAGCGAGTTCTTCGATTAGCCGCTCTTACTCAACCGCGCCTGCTCAAAAGCGTGTGCGACACGGTACAGCATGGCTTCGTCAAAGAACCGGCCCACGAGCATCATGCCCACCGGCAACCCTTGGGATGTTCCGCAGGGAACAGTCAGCGCCGGATGATGGGTCTGGTTAAATGCACTGGTATTGCCCAGCGGACCAAACGCCAGCGCCAGAACCGTATCCGGGCAAGCGCCCTCTTCCGGCAGCGGTGTGGCTTTCATGGGTGTGGTGGGCATCACCAGCACATCGACGTCAGCCAGGGCCTGATCGTACGCATCCCGCAACAGCCGGACTCCCCGGGCAGCCTGGGCAAGGTAGCGGTACCCCGCTCGACGGCGCAAGACTTCCGATGCTATGAGAAAGGTCTTAACGTTGGCTGGCAGTTCATCAGCTCGGTCCCGCCAACCGTGCTGTTTTTCGACGAATTCCGGCGGCACGAGATCAGGCCGTTCCAGGATGGCACCGTCCAGGGTAAACATCGATGCGATGATCGCCTGCAGGGAGCCAAACGTCACTGCACCCGCTTGAGCATGCAGAGGCACAGACACATTGCGTACCTCGGCACCCAGTTCAGCCAGGCTGGCTGCAGAACTGCGCACAGTTTCATCCACATCCGGCTCCGAGGTCGGCAGGCCAAAACCTTCAGCAACCACCCCGATTTTCAACCCCGCAAGGTCTGCGGCACTCAGGGCTTCGGTGTAGATCGGCACATCAGCAGGTGTGTGCCCCTGGCGGGAGTCTTCGCCGTCCCGGCCGGCCAGTACTTCCAGCAGCCGGGCGTTGTCTGCCACATTGGCTGTCATCGGTCCGGTGTGGTCGATGTTTGGATTCATACCCAGCACACCCGTATAAGGGACCAGCCCCCAGGTGGGTTTCATTCCCACAATCCCGCAGAACGAAGCGGGCATGCGGATGGAACCTCCCTGGTCACAGCCGATGGCAGCATCAACTTCACCGGTGGCAACCACCACCCCGGATCCCGACGAACTGCCACCCGCGGAGCGGGCAGGATCGTGGGGGTTCTTCACCATCGCCGGTGCGCTGGTGTGGCTGCCGCCTGAAAAACAGTAGGCTTCACAGACCGTTTTGCCGGTAACGGTAGCCCCTTCGTTAAGCATCCGCGTGATGATTTCCGCGTCCACGTCCGGCACATACCCTTCCAGGATGGGTGTACCGTTCATCAGCGGTACACCCGCCAGCAGCAGGTTGTCTTTCACCGCCACAGTCATTCCCGCGAGCTTGCCTTTTTCTGCACCCCGGATATCCGTGCGCACGTACCAGGCGCCATGCGGGTTGTCCGCGGCATCCGGCGTGTGCCAGTGGCGCTCGGGAACATCCGCTTGCGGCCACTCAAACGCATCGCATGCGGTTACCGCAGACAGGTTACCCTCGACCACACCTTTGTATTGGGCTGCATCCTGCGCGGACATACCCAGTGTGGTCATGATCTCAGCGAGTTCCTGCTCTGAAACTGAAGTGTCCATGGTCCCCCCTTGCGACAGTTCAATTGACTATCGATCGTACCAAACTAACTTGTCCCAGGCACCGCTCGTGACCCCTCAACGTACCAGAAATGACTGCTTGACCAAGTCTGCTGACATGGCCGGGGCATTTTTGTGCAATAGTATAGTTGTCCCATCAAAAGAGACGCTGCATAAACAGAATGAGGGAAAGGTGAAACAGAAACTATCGGACCAGCTAACTTAACTGCTGACCACCACATTCATTTGTGGTGGCACCGGTATCTGATCAAGGTGAAACCTCTGAATTCCCAGCTTTAGCAAAGCCACTGAACGACGAAATATATGACGGACCCCAATCAAAGCGAGGCCAGCCCTCACATCGCTGGCCAGGCCTTGTTCATCAGTGCGCGCGAGCGACAAGGCCCAGTTACTACTCGCACCAAGATCCTGAACGGTTTCGGCGCGATACCCGGGCAGCATAAGGACTTCGCGTTCAATACGCTGTTATTGCTCTACTATTCCCAGATACTAGGCCTACCCGCCTCTTGGGCATCGCTGGCCTTGGGCGCCTCGTTAGTGATTGATGCGATTTCAGACCCCTTGGCCGGTGGATGGTCGGACAATTTTCGCTCGCGTTTCGGGCGTCGCCACCCTTTTATGCTGGCGGCTATTGGGCCAACAGCCTTGTCATTCTATGCCTTGTTTCACCCCCCACAGGAGTTCACCAACACTGCACTGGCAGCATGGATGCTGACGTTTACCATCCTGACGCGGTTGTCTTTCACTTTTTTCGCTGTGCCTTGGGCCGCCATGTCGGCAGAGTTGTCTCACAAATACGAGGAGCGAACGAGCATTCAGACCTATCGAGTGGCCGTGGGATGGTTCGTTGGAGTCACTTTTACTTTCTTGATGTACGCGCTTATTTTTCCGCCGACCGAGAGCGACCCCAGCGGGCTCCTGAGACCGGACAGCTATACGCCATTTGGCACGGTAGTAAGCCTGTTGATAGGCATGTGGATGCTGATCACAACGCTGGCCACGCTTGATCAAACACCGTATCTCGCGCGGCCTTCCGACGCAATGCCAACGGTTGGCCTCGGGGTTTTGGTATCCCAAACCATGGGTGCATTGCAAAACCGCAACTTTCGCATGGTCTTCTTGGCCTCTCTCACAACGGCGGCAATTGCGGGTACGGGCCAGGTGTTCGACATCTACATGAATCTTTATTTCTGGGAATTCAGCAGCAAGGAGATCAAGTGGTTTATCTTCGCAGCCGTCGGCGCGGCTGCAGCGTTTGTGTCTGTTGCCCCCCTGCAGCGGCGATTTGAAAAACAACAGATCATCATTGCCGCCGCCCTTCTCATCATGATTTTGAGCATGACCAAGGTCGGTTTTCGCTTTCTAGGTGTATGGCCGGAAAACGGTCATCCTCTTCTACTACCGCTATTGGTGCTGCATACGTCGGTTGTCTCGTTCGCCGGCGCGATCGCAATCATCATGTACGCAGCGATGATCCCCGACATCGTTGATGAAAATGAATACACAACGGGCCTGCGACAGGAAGGCATGTTCTCCGCGGGCATTGCCTTCGCGGGCAAGAGCACTACCGGCCTGGGATTGTTTGCTGGAGGTTTGTTACTTGAGTGGGTTGTCGCATTTCCGGTTCAAACCCAACCAGACACACTAGCCCCGGACTTGATTATCCGATTAGGTGTTGTTGACGGGCTGTTGGTGCCCGCTTTCAGCATCATTCCGATCTTGCTGTTAGCCCAATACCGTTTGAATCGATCGCAGTTACAAACTATGCAGCACCAGATCAGAAATCATAAACAAACAACAGCAAACTCAGAGAACAATCACGACGCTTGATTAAGTTGCTCGAGTAAATCTGCGGGGAAGGTACCGGCAAATGGCGCAATGCCGTATTTTGCCCGCACATCCTCAAGGTTCATGTGCCAATCCTGCTCCCACTCGATAGCCATAAAGTCTGGCGCATCGCAGCCGTGTGCCCAGGCTTCTGACATGTTCTGTAGCAGCAGAGGAAACCCCATGGGTTGCTTGAGATGGCTCATCGTGCAGACCGGTCGTTTCGTAACCCGCTACCAAACGCCAGGTATCGTGCATTTGCAGAATGCGTGTGTTGAGGTAACGAAGCGCTGGGCTGATCCCGACGAGGCCGATGGCATCACGATCGAGTACTTCAGGATCGAATCCGTTATCTACCCACATGCGAAGCAGTTCTCGAGCCAAGCTGCCTTCGGAAAACTCTGCGAGACTGGACGGTGAAATCATTGGCGGTACAGGTTTACGCTGCGCATCGTCCGAGCCGGGATGCGCAAGAGCCGCGGCTTCGCTGAGCAGCGCGTAGCCGTCGTCGAGCGCACCGCTCTAGGATGCCACCGCCACAGTAATCGATGTTGCGTCGTAACCGCCTTCGGGTCCACTCAACGTTTCTTCGAATTGCTGCCAGAATCTGTCAGGCAGGGGAACGCTGTCGGTGCCGGGAAGGATGCCCAGAGCATGGCGCTGCAAACCGCTGCCTGATCGGCAGCTTCCCCTCGGGCGCAGCATACACACCAGCGGCTAACGAAATTCAGCCTCGGGAGATGGCTCTGGCATCGTAACCTACAAGCCACATAGCGGTGGAAGAGTATTGCCCCCGGCGGGGTACGCGGCTTTCAAAGCCGTTGAGGCGTCTGCTTGATCGGCAGGTTGGACTGTTCAACCGTTTGAACGATCTGGTATTTCTCCGACGCCGAATATCCCACAAGTCGTCCTCCCATCCCCGATCGCGCTTTTTTTCAGCAGCCGGTTTCCATGAGCCTCTCAGCTACGGCCTCCTTCAAAGCAGCCACTTCCAAGCGAAGCTGATTCACTTCATCAAAAGCGGTTTGCCGAACCGTGTGACCAGCCAGGCACTGCTTTGCTGGCCGCGCAGGCCTTGGAGCACGATGCGGATCTTCCCTCAAGAAGTCGACTTTCAAGACTTCTAATGGCAGACGATAGGGTTTAGGTCGAATTATCTGGCCATTACAAATAAGCGCATAAGTCAATAACTTGTTATACAAATTTCTTTACATATTCTAACAAATGTGGGTACCATTTCTGGTAGCGGTCTGTATCGAGATTAAGCATAGCGCTGGTTAAGTAGAACTACGTACTGGATATCAGTCAGTTAATTTTACTAAATAGGCGCAGAGTCTGAATCGAGGGGCAGACTTCTAAATTGAGTTAAGGATAGAACCGGTCAAACCAAAAAGAGCAAGAGAAGACCGGAGAAAGAAGAAAGAAGAAAGAAGAAAGAAGAAAGAAGAGCAAGGAAGGTCCCAAGAAGCAACTCAATTATTAATGAGAGAAACTGCTCAAGCAGGGTCGGGCGTAGCTCGCCACCGCACCGAGCGTTGCTCTTTCGAAGTGTGATAAGGGGGGATTGATTGTGAAGACGTATTGGGTTTCGTTAGCGACAGAAAATTTCAGACATAAGGCAGTGAAGACCAGGGTGTGGGAGCGTTTGCGGCAGTTCAGTCCGCACCTGGCTATGTCATTTCCCTTGACCGCGGCAATACTGATGGCAGCGGCGTATGTTCAGGCGGAGGCGCCTCAAGCGCTGCCCGAAGGCCCGGCGCTCGGCGAGCCTGTCTACAGTGATGAGTCAGCGCTGCGGGATGCGATTGTGAGTGAAAGCGCTGCAAGAGCATTGGAAGATGACCCCCTGGGTGTGATCGGTGGTGCCCTCGAAGGTGGTGCAACTGAAACACGTGCCGACCAGACGCAGCGCCTGAAAATACCGAAGCGCGGTCGCGATATCCCTACCGGCGGCAAGCCAAGTCGGCTGAAGATTGGTGGTGGCGCCAAAGCGAGTTCTTTTACGCAGATGATGCTGCGGTTCGAAGAGTTCGGTCCACAGCGTCTAGACCCCACCGTCCAGGCGCAGCAGCAGCAACTGCCGTATCCAGCAAGGGGTGACGATTCCGCTGGGCCCTTTTCCACAAACTGGTCGGGTGACCCGGTCGCGAGTCAGCAGTTGGATACGCTACTGAGCCAGGCCGCGGTTTATCCTTATCCTACCGAGGCGGCTAATGACTACACCGGCAACCCATGGAATTCGATCGTTTCCGATTACGTGCGACGGCCCGTAGCAGGTCCGATTGAAGGCCGTCCCCCAGGTGAAGGCTGGTCTCATCAGCGATGGAACGAGTTTTATCCAGTGAACGCGTATAAGACGGTTCAGGCTGGCGTTCGCCCAAACACTGGCTTTCGGGACGATCTGCAATCACACGGATATGCTCAGGGTGAATTCGGTCCGGGTGGGCTCTACCATACCACAGCTGACGGACTCCCAGGTGGGACGACCGCAGGCATTGCAGGCATGCTGCATCCCAACTTGCCCCTTCAAAAGAATGAGTCGCTGTGGACCTTTGACGGGACATTGCCGCCGAAGCTGCTCAAAGTGCGCTACGGCGAGCCGGTTCTGATGCGCCACTACAATGGGCTACCCATCGATGTATCTGCGAATCGCGGGTTTGGCATGCACACCATTACGACGCACGAGCACAATGGGCACAATCCCGCAGAGAGCGACGGGGTGGCTTCGGCCTATTTCTTCCCAGGGCAATTCTATGACTATCGGTGGCCAATCGGGCTGGCTGGGCACGACACGATAAACACCGACGCAACAGATCCACGCGCCGCTACGCCTTGCCAGGCAGGCGATTCTCTCTGGATCAAAGGGCAATTAACCCCTTGCACAGAGGGCACAATCCAAGTGCCTGGCGACTGGAGAGAAACCATGAGCACGCATTGGTTCCATGACCATATGCTCGATTTCACGGCGACGAACGTCTACAAGGGCAACGAGGCGATGATGAATTACTACAGTGCCATCGATCGCGGGAACGAGTGCGTCAACGACGGCGTTAACTTGCGGTTGCCCAGTCACGACTGCAGCGCCGACGGATTTGATCACTCTGAGGGCTGGGGTTATCGGGACTACGACGTCAACTTTTTCCTCGGGGATAAAGCTTGGGATAAACAGGGGCAGTTGTGGTTTAACGTATTCAACAAAGACGGCTTCCTCGGCGACCGCATTGTGGTCAACTGGCTCTACGAACCTTACTTTGATGTGAGGGCTCGCTCATACCGTTTCCGGATCCTCAATGGTTCTGTGTCTCGTTACTTCAAACTCGCTCTGGTGCATGAACGCCAGGACCGCGGCGGAGAGATCAAGGGACGAAAGAAGCAGAATGTGTCATGGGATCGAGTACCATTCCACCTGGTCGCAAATGACGGCAATATTCTAGAGCATGCAGTTCCCTTCGACGGCTCTGAAGACCTTGATGGAGACGGTAACCGGCAAGAACACAAAGGGACGCTTCCGATGCTGGCCATTGCCGAGCGCTATGACATCGTTGTCGACCTCTCCAGGTTCCAAGCTGGTGACAAGCTATATTTCGTCAACCTGGCGTCCCATGACAATGGGAAGAAAGTAGGCGATGTGGTCCCGCTTCGGCAGGTGCTTCGTAAGAAATATAATCCAAAGATTAAAAAAGGGCGCTGGACAGATGGAGATCCAGTGGTCGGCAAGTTCATGGAATTACGCGTGCATGATTATCAGGGCACTGATAACAGCATCAATCTGGCCGAGTACCAGGTCGGGGGCAAGAAGATGATACCGCTGAAATTCGATCGCGAGCGGCACGATCACCTGTCTACGCTGGCACAGGCTCGGCATCGTACCTATAAGTTTGGCCGCAGTTCTGGAACTGATGAAATGCCCTGGACCATCAAGGTGGACAACGAGTCTGCATACAATGCCGACACGCGTCGGGTGTCCTCCGCACCACAACTGCTTACACCCGCGCAGGGCCAGCAGGCGGGCTTTCCCGGGGATGGCACGGCGGAGGTCTGGACCATTGAGACGGGTGGAGGTTGGAGTCATCCAATCCATATTCATTTCGAAGAGGGCATCATTCTGAGACAGGATGGCGAAGTGCCTCCGGAATGGAATCGATGGGCGCGTAAGGATGTGTTTCGATTGGGCTCGGAAGACGACGGCGCGCGCGAAATGGATCTATACTACAACTTCCGCGAGTTTGCTGGCACTTACGTGGAGCATTGCCATAACACCCAGCACGAGGATTCCGCCATGTTACTGCGCTGGGACCTCGAAAACCCTGGACAGGTCAAGGTGATGCCGGCACCCATTCCCACCTGGGATGGCGTCAAATACACCGACTCCGTAGCGTTGCCAACCTTCCGCAGCGGTGACGGCTTCGGTCTGCCGAACTAAGGCGATGCATCGGACCAGGCGGGCCCGTTGG
>CAYMUT010000001.1:0-194768 GCA_964393625.1 uncultured Pseudomonadales bacterium | reverse complement strand
GGCCCCCCCGGGCCGCCGGGGGGGCGGGGGCGGGCGCCGCACCTCCGGGTCCGGAGCCCCCCCGGGGGCCGGGTGGGGGCCCCCCCAGGTCCGGTTCGATACAGACCTCGAGGAAAGTACCATGATTCACTCGTCTATCCTGCATCACGGAAAGATAGTGCTGCTCGTGCTGTGCAGCTCCTTGATGCTGCTTGCTGACGTTGCATCAGCGACGACCAACACTTCAGAAGGCACCACCCAGCGCGTTTCCCCTTGGGGACAACATTATTTTCCGAACTACGAGCTCACTGCTCACACCGGAGAAACACTGAAGTTTTTCGACGACGTCATAGCCGGAAAAGTAGTGGCCGTTAACTTCATCTTTACCAGTTGCACCGACATATGTCCGGTTGAAACCGCGCGCATGCGCGACGTCTTCAATCTGCTTGCAGATCGAGTCGGCAAAGATGTGTTTTTCTACTCCATCACCATCGACCCTGCCAGAGATGATGTGAAAGCACTGAAGGCCTACGCAGAACGATTCGGAATCGATGGTGCTCGATGGAAGTTCCTGACCGGCAACAAGGCTGAGATTGACCATATTCGAGATACTTTCGGGCTGTATAGCACCCCGGAGGAAGAGGCTGATCTGTCAAATCACAACATTAACTTGATGATCGGTAACCAGACGACCGGAAAGTGGGCTAAGCGCTCCCCCTTCGAAAACCCGCAGGTTTTGGCCGATCAGTTGGGTGGATGGTTGCATGAGTGGCGAGATACCCAGCCAGGCAAGTTGAAGGACTACGCTCGGGCGCCATCCCTGCGGCAGATATCAGCTGGGGAAATGATGTTTCGTGATCGATGCAGCTCCTGTCACGACATCAACGGTGGACACAAACCCATCCGCGCTGCGCGTGCTCTGGGACCAGACTTGTACGCGGTCGGTGAGCGAAGGGACTCTAAATGGTTAAACCGGTGGATGATCGAACCTGACAAGATGCTTGCAGAGGGTGATCCAATTGCGAAAGCAATGTACGATGCTTACGGCATTCCAATGCCTAATTTTCGCCTGGAGACTCAAGAAGTTAACCAACTTCTTGAGTATATTCGAAAGGAAACAGAGCGGTTGAGAGCACGTGCGTTACGGCAGCAGGCAGCCAGCATGCAATTTAATTAAGCAAAGGCGTGTGAAACGAACAGCAAGCATTAACGCTGTTTTTGCTTTCTACTGGAAGTATCTGGCGTAGAGGGTAAACGGCCGGTCCCGCAATTACAAAATACCCGACTACGGCGTAGTATCTGACCTGCATTCAAACGGAGAGTTACGATGCCTAGAGGTTTAGTTTTCGTTGCCCTGCTTGCCGCTGGCCAGCTGAGTCATGCCGATGAGGCGTCCGCGTTAGCATCGGCACAGAGGAACATAGCCAGTGGTGAATCCACTAGCGTGCTGTTTCTTTCTCAAGCTGAGAGAGACGCGGCATTCAAGAACATGGCGCTGCTGAGTCCTGCCCGCGAAATACGCGCTGGCGATTATACCTACGCATTACCGAGTGCACCCCACGACTTTTCCGCGGTGAGTTACGAAGTCGATGGTAAGACCTTTACCTACAGCGGTTTCTTTGCTCGACCTGAACCACGAGGCGTGCTTGTCTGGCAGGACGGCAAAATACTGTTAGAGGAGTATGTCAATGGCAACGACGAAAAGTCGTTGTGGATGTCATTCTCGGTAGCTAAGTCGGTAACGTCCATGTTGATCGGAGCGGCGATCAAGGATGGCTACATCGAGAGCGTTGAAGATCCGGTCACTCGCTACGTGCCACGATTCGCTGGCACAGGTTATGCCAACTCCACGGTAAAAGATGTCCTGCAGATGTCGTCTGGCATGGCTTGGAACGAGGACTATGCTGACCCAGATTCAGATGTGGCCAAGGCGGGGGCAGCGAATGGCCTGGTGCTGCAGAATTACCTGAAAGGATTGCAGCGAACAGCACCTTCTGGTGACAAGTTCAACTACAACACCGGTGAGACCAATCTGGTGGGTGAGATATTGCGTGCCGCCATCGGCAACAATGCATCCGCCTACCTGGAGCACAAGATTTGGCAGCCATTTGGCATGGAGCACAACGCCAACTGGTTGTTAGGCAATCCTGGTGGTGGTGAGCTGGGTGGATGTTGTATCAATGCCTCGCTGCGGGACTATACACGGATCGGCATCTTCGCTTTGCACGGTGGTCGTTTGCCTGATGGCTCATCGCCCCTGCCGGATGATTGGATGGCAAATTCTGTAAGCCGATCCAAGGGTTACCCCGGTTATGGCTATCTCTGGTGGCTGGATGACGATGCCAGTTATCGTGCCAGAGGAATCTATGGCCAGCAGATTTATATCGATCCCGTGAAACGGATCGTCATTTCCGTGCACAGCAGTTCAACAGCTGCGGTAGGCAGTGAATACCACGCCCACCTGGATCCGTTTGTCGACGCGCTGGCGGATAGCCTGTAAGTACTATGCGGGCACGGGCGTTTCGACGGCACAGTCATCGGCATAAGCTTCTTTCAATTCATCGAGGAATATAGCAGGGTCATGGCCAAACGAGGTTGGCGAAGATAGGGCCCGGCTCGTTAACCCATAGAAAACCGTGGTGTGATGTAGGTAAACAGTGAGCCCTCGAAGGGTACAACCACTACCTGCTTTCGATACTTCTATATCCGCGCGAAATGGGCGTTAACAATTCCTATCCTTTGGCAGGACCCCCTGAGGTTAAGGCGTTTGATGGCATTTAATCGACAAACCGGTGGGTTAACGAAACATAGGCCCGGTTGATCAACATCGTCGGGTCACCCATCTGGGCATCGTATTCCGCAGTGGGTTTGGCCGCTATGATCTCTTCCAGCGACTTGCCTGCCTTGATCATCGTGACCATCCGGTCACGGATAACAGTTAGCATGTCGATATAGTCTGACAGCCCCTGGTAATCGGATACCGGTCCATGGCCCGGTATGACCACGGCGTCTTTATCAATTCGACTGAGTGTTTCGCTGCAGAAGTGAATAACGCCGTCGATGCTGCCGCCATTGCCGGCATCAATAAACGGATAACCGGAGTTGTTATACACGTCTCCAAGATGCACCGCGTTGGAACCTCTGAAGACCACCGCAGTATCGCCGGTCGTGTGGGCCGGCCCGAAGTGGTAGAGGTCGATCTGTTCACCGTTAAGATGAAAAGACATATCGTCCGAGAAAGTAATGTCGGGCCACGCGCTCTCGGGATAGGCTTTCTGCTCATAGGCCAGCTGGACCAGGTTGATGATCCGGTCGACTTTCATCATTTCCCTTGAGTTCTCATGAGCCACCAGCCAGGTGCCCTCAGGGCCAAGAGTGAGGTTGCCTTCAGCATGATCAAAGTGCCAGTGAGTCGTCACGGCAAAATCAATCTGCCTGCCACCCAGGCCCGCTATCGCGTCTTTGATCCTCGGCATGACCTGCGGAAACTGATCGTCAACGATAAAGACACCATCGCTACCGACGCTGACACCGATATTACCGCCAACGCCGAACAGCACATAAAGGTCATCGGTGATCTTTTCTACAGTAATCTCAGCATCGAAATCCCAGGCGAAGGCTCCAGCCAACGTATTCAGATCCATGGGATCCGGCGCATCCATGCCACTGTGGCCATAGGTCAGCGACGCATGAATGCTGAGCAGAATCGCTATAACTTTCTTCATTATCTTATCCTCCTTAGATGCAGCTTGCTTTATCTGTTGCTACTTACTGAAGCTAACTGCTTACTGAATTACTGCGTAAAGAAACGTTAACGAAAAATCCATGTGGTAATCAATACCTGAATGACTATCCGCAAACTTCTCGCAGCGATGCTCCAGATCAAGGGCTGCAAGTCTGCGATACAACTGGCGCGCACCATTCACCAGAATGTACTGATCAGCCCAGGCATGCCTCCCCTCGGCTGGTACTTCGCCACACGTTCAACCGAATTCCAAACACCATCATCTGCTTTCGATACTTCTAATTCCGCGCGAAATGGGCGCTAAGAATTCCTATCCTTACAAGATATAAACTTGTCTGAGCATTTAACGTGGTAGTGTGCTGGACAAAGGACCTGTTGTGAAATTGGGCTCAAAATCTCTGTTCCGATTGCTGTTGATAATCTGCTGCATAACGCTGCGAACGGAAGCAGTAGCCGCAGTGGATCGTTTTGAGCTGCAATTGAAATGGGTGCCCCAGGCCCAGTTCATGGGATTCTACATCGCCGACTCGCTGGGCTATTACCGTCAGGAGCAGCTCGAGGTTATTCTGCATCCCGGGTCGGAGGACCTGTCGCTCGCAGAGTTGCTGGCCCGGGGCCAAGTTGATGCCGCTGTGGAATGGATGCCGCCGGCACTTGTGGCTCGGGAACGCGGCGCACCGATCATCAACGTTGCTCAGCTGTTCCAGCACTCCGGGCTGCTGCTTATTTGTCACCGCGAACGAGGTATCGAGCGGCCTTCGGATCTAAAGAACAAACATTTGGGCACCTGGTTCAACGGCTCAGAAATTGCAGTAAATGCCTGGCTGGATGCCATTGGCATCCCTACCGACACAGCAGACGGCGCCAAGGTAATGCCACAGGGTGAAGCGCTTGATGAATGGCGGAAAGGGACGCTGGACTGCGTTTCTGCCATGACCTACAACGAGCGTTGGATACTGATTCGAGCGGGAATCAGTTTATCTGACATGACGATTTTCTCCCTAGAGGAGTCCGGCTTCGGAATACTTGAAGACGGTTTGTACGTAGCAGAGTCAAGACTCTCGGATCCGGCATTCCAGGATCAACTACTGCGATTCCTAAAAGCCTCTCTGCGCGGCTGGCGATACGCGATGGAAAGACCTATCGAGGCGGTTGATTTGCTCGTGCAAAGGTTTCCCGATCTTGACCGCCATCACCAGCTACGCATGATGGAAGAAGTAAATCACCTACTCGGGGAACTCGAAACCGTTGGTATGATCCACCTGGATGCCTATGACCGCGTGGTTGATATGCTATGGCGCAGTGACGCGGAGCATCACATTCTCGAAGCGGAACCAACCAGAGCGTGGACCCATGAGCTTTGGGAGAGAGCCCATAACAAGAGTTCCATTTTTTCGCTGGAGGTGCGCTACCGATTGGACCAGATACTGACCTCTCCGGTTTTTTACTTCATCGACCTTATCGGGACCCTGGCTTTCGGCATCATGGGTTTTTCTAGGGCACAGAGCCGGCGATACGATATCTGGGGTGCATTGGTTCTGACTTCACTGCCCGCTGTCGGCGGCGGTACTATTCGCGATATCCTGGTTGGGGGTGATCGTCACCCACCTTTCATTTTGAACGACCCGGCCTACCTCTACGTTGTCTTCAGCATCGTGATTGTCGGCACGCTTCTTACCCGCTTCTCCCACGACCAGCCGATCAGCGAGCGTTTCCCGAGAATCATGTCTGTCATCGACACCATCGGGTTTGCCGCCTTCTGCATTATCGGAGCAAAAGTGGCGATCCTAGCCCAACTCAGCTGGTTCTGGATTCCATGCCTCGCTGCAGTGACTTGTGCAGGAGGCGGCGTACTGCTGGATATCGTTACGGGAGAGGAGCCCAGAACCTTTCGCGGCATAATCTACGAAGAGGTCGCCATCGGGGGCGGCCTGTTCCTATCAGGGCTGCTATACCTATCAAACTTCAGCTCCAATGTGGAATTCCACATTACTTTATCAATCGGACTTACCATGCTGCTGGTTTTCGTGCTCCGTATGCTCGTGATCACCCGGGGCTGGCAAGCGCTGCGACTAACGCGCCGGTCAGCACCTTGAGAAAGGACAAGTCAAATCATTATGCATAGAGAATTAGCCCAACTCATGGATTGACCATGGAACAATTGGCTGAGAGTACGCAAGCCCACTATAAAGTCGCATGGTAAGTGCAGGGCAGAACCTTGGATGTCCTGCGCTTAGCTCATCAAATATTGGCGAAATCGCCATCGACAACCACAATCCAAACGATTCAGCAGTCAACTGAACAAGCCCAGTCGAGGACTTTCGGTTGCCGGGTTATAAAACCGACCGATATTCGGTAGTACCGTGGCAACGTTACCCGGGTCGATACCGAACCACATCGCCAGCTCTGCGTACATCTCATCCACACTGGTTGTGGGCAGATAACGACCTCGGCCCACATCCAGTTCGCCACCAGGAGTAAGCTCTGGGTATTTGCCAAAGACCTGGCCACCGCTTAGCCCGCCACCCATGATGAGGTTGTGACCACCCCAACCGTGATCAGAGCCACGACCATTACTGGTAAGGGTGCGACCAAAGTCCGAAATGGTGAAGGTCGTCACGGCATCAGCAATACCCATTTCTGTCATGGCAGCTTGAAACTCAGACAGGCCACGGCTGATGCCGGGCAGCATGCTGGCCTGGTTATCCAACACTTCATCATGGTGGTCCCAACCACCAATCGTGATGAAGAAGGTTTGCCGCGATACACCGAGCTGATCGCGTATACTGATGACATTCGCGACCTGCGCTAACGCTTCTGACAATCCACCGGCACTGAAGCTTGTGGACAATGCAGGGGCATTCTGTAACGCCGCTGCGAGTTCGCGCCCCGCGTCTAAGGAGCCCCGCACAAGCTGCGCATAGCTTTGCCGAAAAGGATCCTGATAATCCACAGCCAGCATCGAGTCGATGGCGTTAATCAGCGCGGTATTGTTGGGATCATCATATCCACCCACTGTGCGTACACCGTCCGCAGCGTCCATGACGTAACCCGTAGCTGCACTTCCTGTCTGGAACAGACTGTTGCCGGACATGGAAATGTTCATCGATACGGGTCCGGTGTTGACCTGCGATTCCACCAGATCGGCTATGCGGCCACCGAAACCTGTGAAGATCCTCTCTCCTGCCGCCGCCGTCTGCCAGACGGCAATCTGATCAGAATGGGAGAACAACCCAAGCGGCAGTCGCACCTGAGCGCTGTCGTAGGCTGCCCGGGTGGTGGGCTCAGCCAGGGGGCCAATGTTGGCAACAAAGGCCAGCTCGCCAACGTCAAACATCTGTTGCACTTCGCCGAGCCCTGGATGAACGGCAAACACTTCACCATCCCCACCGGTGTAGTTCAGCGGCAGAACATCCTCCCGCGCCAATGCAAGGTCAGACCGAACTGCTGCATAAGCGTCATAACGACTCTGGTCATAGGGCAGCAGCATGTTGAACGAATCGGCCCCACCCGCCAGCAAAATACAGACCATGGCGCGGTAGCCCTCGGTGACATCAGCGTGCGCGGCCCGGGACAAAACCCCGATCTGTGAAGAAGCCAGCATGGCAACGCCCGTGTGAGCCAGAAAATCTCTGCGTGTTTTTTTCAATTTCATGGGCTTTCTCCAATTACTGCGTACCCCGGTGACACCAGGGCCATATAAATCGCTACCTTGGTGCGTAGATTTGCATCGCCACTTTGCTGGGATAACACATCGGCAACAATGGTGCGGGTTTCTGCGTCTATAGCACCGCCGAAGAACTGCAGATCCAGGCGATCCAGGAAAGCATCTGCGTCATCCACCAGTGCTTCATAATCTGAGAGATTCAACGTGATGCGTGCCCAATCTCGCGGCGAATCAATCGACTGCTCTGCAAAAAGCGCATAGGCCACTGTGTTTGTAACCCCGATAACGGTCGAGGCGTCGGTGATCTGAAACTCAGGCGCTACCAGGCCCTGATCTTTGATTGGCCCTGCTGGTGAAAACACGGGCAAGTAGAAATTGAACACGCTGGGTGCGCTGAGCACATTCTGCCGGGTAAGAAACTGGTTTACTCTTCCCAGTGCAGGGTAAGTGCCATCATCGCCAACAGCGCCAAGCGAACGGTTCAGCGCCACATACCTTCGAAAAGGTTCTCGCAGACGCAGGGCCTCGCTCGCTTCGGGATCCGTGAGTATCGCTCGAACCACTGCCTGCATATCGCCCCTGGTGCCACCTCCCTCACCGGCAAAGACTCCGCTGATGCGCGCGACATATTCAGGTGATGGATTTGAAGTGACCAGCCTTTGAATCAGCTGTTTGCCGATAAAGGGGCCCACATTGGGGTGATTAAAAAGGTTGTCGATGGCGTCTTCGATATCCTGCATACCGGTTTGTCCATCCGCGACAACCTGGCCATTGAGCAGAAATTTCTCTCCTGGTTCATGATTGTCGTCAAACATGACCATGGGCACGTAAAAAACCCTCTGACGATTACCGAAAAAGGGTGTCCTCCCACTCTGCCCTTCACCGTAGCTTAAGCCCGTGAAGATTTTGGAGAATTCGCGGATATCTGAATTGTCATATGTGGCGATGGGAGCGCCATTGCTATCAAGCACCCGGGAGCCGTCTTCGTTCAGTTCGTAGAGACCAATGCTGAAAAGCTGCATCACCTCGCGAGCATAGTTTTCGTCCGGGAAGGTATTGCGCTGGGCGTTAGAACGATTGTTGTTGACGTGACTCAAGTAGAAGCCCATCACCGGATGCAGCGTGACATCGCGCAGCAGATCCCTGAAATTACCAAACGAGTTGTCCAGCAACATATCGTAATAACTGGACAACGCGCTGGGATCATTGAAGATCTGGCCTACCTCATCGCTGACCACAAATATCTGGGTCAGTGCATAAGCCGTAACCTGCCGCAGCTGGTCGGGCGCCGTCAGCGCGTTCTCCCAGAATGCAAACCGTCGGAAATTACCTGGGTGCGGGTTGGCTGACGCATCGTAGCCATATTCGTCCAAATACCGTACGACAATATCCAGGTGTCGGGACGGTGCCAGGGCAAACTGGCTGTCCAACCAGGCATCTGTGCCCTGGCGGGCCACACTATCTATCTCTTCATAAGTAGGCCCGAACGTGGCTACATTGAGTAGAGCCGCTGCGTCCTGAAAATCCTGAGCCGTGGGTTCAATCGGTGGCGGTGGATTGTTATTCACTGGCGGAGTGCCACCGCCGCCACCGCCGCCTCCGCCACATGCGGCGAGCAGCAAGGTACTGAAACAGATAAGAACTATACGATGCATAACTGACCTTCTCCTATTTCCTATCATGGCTGTATGCTGAACATCCTGCTCGGATCGCAGCAATAGGCATCAGTGAGTTGTCACTGATGTTACAACACTGCTCCATGAAGAGCTCTGTTGCCATCACTCTAGTCTATAACGGCTCAGCTTCTTCTTCGGTTGACACGCGCGGCCAAAAAACTCGATCTATTAAGCAAGCGTTGCGGCTGCTTTCGACACTTCAATTTCAACACAAAATAGGCGTAAATGATTCCCAAGCCTATCCCGCAGCGCAACAACAATGACGCCAATAGAAATCGCCGCCAGCTATGACGAAATAGCACATCAGTGGCAGGACGAAACATTTGATATCACCAATGGCATCACAGCCCACGAACGCGCGCTGGCGTTCACTTCACATCCAGGGGCTGCGCTGGATGCAGGTTGTGGCTGCAATGGCAGATTCTTCGATCTCTTAGAAGATCACGGGTTTACCGCCGAAGGCGTAGATATCTCAGGCGCCATGATAGAACGAGCCCGTCGCAGCCATCCGCACGTCACTCTGCATCACGCGGACATCTGCACCTGGCAACCACCCAGGCAATACAGCTTTATCTCTGCGTGGGACAGCATCTGGCACGTTCCATTAGAAAACCAGGCCAGCGTGATCGCCAAACTCATGGCCGCCCTGATACCCGGCGGCGTACTCATATTCACGATGGGCGGCGTGCGCTACGAAGACGAAGTGTTCAATAACGCCATGGGCGTGCCCATGTACCACAGCACACTCGGAATACAGAAGACCTTGTCTCTGATTGCAGACAATGATTGCATTTGTCGCCATCTGGAATACGACCAATTCCCGGAACCTCATGTCTACATGATCGTTCAGGCGATGGCCGAAAAAAGTCAGAAAGTAACTTAAGCAGATTTGCAGGAGCAGCACATGAACGTTATTCAAGCGGACTATCTGGTCGTAGGCACCGGCGCCATGGGTATGGCATTCACAGATGTGATCCTCAACGAAACCGAAGCAAGTGTCATCATGATCGACCGCCACCATCAGCCCGGCGGACATTGGAACGATGCTTACCCACATGTGCGGCTGCATCAACCCTCTGCTTTTTATGGCGTGAACTCAAAGCATCTCGGTAGTGACCGCATCGACGATACCGGTTGGAACAAGGGACTGTACGAGCTCGCGACAAATAGCGAGGTCGTCGCATATTTCGACCAGGTCATGCAGCACACTTTTCTGTCATCGGGCCGAGTGCAGTATTTTCCTAGCTGTGAATACCTGGGCGACGGTAAATTCAAATCTCTCGTTTCCGGCCAAAGCTTTTCAGCCAAGGCCAAAAAGATCGTCGACGCCACCTACATGAACGTCACCGTACCTTCTATCAGACCGCCCAGTTACAAGGTTGCGGATGGCGTCGCCTGTCAACCGCCTAACAGCCTGGCTAACATCCGGGGTCAATATACTGACTATGTTGTCATCGGCGCCGGCAAGACCGGCATGGATGCATGCTTATTCCTGCTTAACAACCAGGTGGATCCCGACCGCATACGCTGGATCATGCCGCGTGACAGTTGGTTACTGGATAGAGCCAACATCCAGCCGGGCGAACTATTCGCTGCGAGCATCGGCAAGAGCTTAGGTGAACAATTGGAAGATATGGCCCTTGCCACTTCAATCGAAGACGTGTTCAACAGGGTTGAAGCCCGTGGCGGCTTGCTGCGACTGGACCCTGATGTAGTGCCATCCATGTATCGGTGCGCGACCGTTACGAAGGCAGAACTTACAGAACTCAGACGCATCAAAAAAGTCTTGCGCAAAGGTCGAGTCACAGCACTGGATACTGATCGTATCCACCTGGACGATGGCAGCGAGCCGACAAACCTGCAAACGCTCCACATCGATTGCAGCGCTGACGGCTTGGAAAAGAGGGAAGCGACTGCAGTATTCGACGGCAATCACATCACTCTGCAGTCTGTAAGAACCTGCCAGCAGGTATTCAGCGCAGCGTTCATCGGGCACATAGAAGCAAGTTACACCGACGAGCTAAACAAAAACGAACTGTGCACGCCCGTACCCCATCCTGATACTGACATAGATTTTCTGCGTACCGCCTTGACCAATGCGCGCAACGGTGCCAGATGGGCCAAAGATCAAGCGCTGCAGGCATGGCTGAAAGCAGCTCGATTGGATGGTTTTACCATGGCGGACGCTCCCGAACATGATATGTCCGACCCTGAAGTAGCCGCACAAGCCAAAAAGCTGGGCGATCTCGCACAAGCATCAACTGAAAACCTGCAGAGACTGCTGGCAGAGACTTAGTTTTAGGGCGATCTACAAACCGTTGTTATGCCCATGGCCACCTCAAAGTAATGCGTACCATAGGCCAACGTATACTGGTGTGGGGTAACAGTTGCTCAGGGAAAAGTACCCTGGCGAAAAATCTGGCGCTAAGCCATGACCTGAAGCACGTTGAACTGGACGCTTTGAACTGGCTGCCAGATTGGCAAGGCCTGAATGCCACTGATCCTGAACGATTGAAACGCCGTATGCTGGAGGCAACTCAAGGCGATCGCTGGGTTGCAGATGGCAGCTACACCAGCCAGGCAAAGGAAACTTTCTGGCCAACACTCGACACCGTCATCTGGTTGGATTTACCTCGGGCGTTTCTCATTCGGCGCTGCCTGAAGCGAAGTTGGCAGCGGTGGCGCAATCAGGAACTTCTCTGGGGTACCAATCGAGAAAGTTTCGTCAAACAGCTGATGATCTGGCGCGGCGAAGAATCACTGCTCTGGTGGGTATACACCCAGCACCACCGCAAACGCGCAGAGACGCAGAAATTTTTGACCGACGGGACGTGGAAAGACGTGGCCTTTATTCGCCTGACGTCTGAGCGGGAAATTTCCGAATTCTCAAAAAGTCTGACTGCCAGCTGATCAGGCGCCGGAACGGATCGCGTCGGGCACCAGCGCCATGGACACAAATGCCTCCGGCGCCGATCGCCAGTTGCTGATCTCTGCTGCGTAGCCAGGCTCGGACATATCCCAATACCGTGGCGCAACGCGGTCGATCAGGGCTTGCCAGTCGGCGGGCGCGAAGTCGCCAATGGTCACAGTGCCATCAAACGCCACCCAGGCTTCCGGCTCTGCGACCCGGTTTGTTATCAGAACCGAAACAGCGGGATCTTTCTGCAATAGCTCGACCTTGGGACTGGTGCGGCCGGCGAACATCTGCAGGGTATGGCCGTCCCAATCGAACCAGACCGGCACGCCCGTAGGCGCCGGCCGTTTACCGTTGTACATCAGTATCGCCAGGCGCGGCTCTGCCAGGAATTCGTCGATCTCCTGTTGTGAACTGAAACGCTTACTCATGAGGCCCCTCCAGTGAATTGCTGGTAAATCATTTACAACCTCATGCCCATGCGATACTCGGGAGGCACACCGAACGCGGCGGGTTTCGGTGCCGTGGTTTCAGCAAGCAGCTCGAGGCCGACAGCGCGATAAAAGCCAACTGCAGGATTATCGGAAAGCACATCAAGCTGAAATCTGGCGAAACCCTGTTCGCGGGCTTTGTTGATGGCGTGTTCGATCAGCGCGTAGCCGACGCGTTTTCCGCGAAATTCGGGCTTCACGGAAAGCGCGTGAGTGTAATAAGTGTCTTCGTAGATCACGGGATTCAACCAGCTGGCGTGGTCAGAACGCTCCAGTACACCGGCAATATCTTCTGCATCAACGTCCCCATTTGCGACCAGACCCTGCCAGACTGGCCCCAATGCATGCTGACGCAACCTGTATTCATTGCCCGGCATTCCGATTTCGACACCCATCAGCTGCCCGTTTTCAACGGCGACGGTGGTTGCATCTGCAGCAAACAGGGAACCCGGTGTGCGCCAGGAACCCAGTACCACCGCATCGAACAGTTCACGGCGGGCGAAGTGATAGTCATAGGATACCGGGCCGGTCGCCCAGACCAGCTCCGGGATCTGGCTGGCGAATTGCGCTTGTTGTTCGTCGCTGATGATGGATATCTGCATGATCTCTTTCCAGTTAGCTATCGGGATACGCTGTCGTGGCAGGACCAGAAGAAAAAACTGAAGGGTATTTTCGATCTGGTCTGTAAGCAAACGCGAAAAACCTATTGGTGGGTGGCATCCTCCGATTTCTGGTTTACCTTATCTGCCCATAATTTCTTTAGTCGGTCAGAAACCGCTTCATCACGTCAAACGCGCGTGGATCGTCTCGATGCACACCATGGCCACAATTGGCGAAAACTTCGAACTGCTTTACGTTATCGGGAATGTGCGCTGCCATTTCTTCAACGGCGGTTACCGGTGTTACCGGATCAATATCGCCTGCAGTGACAAGCGTCGGACAGGTGATTGTCGAGAGTTGTTCGCGATAGTCAAAAGTCCAGTTTTCACCACCAGGTTTTGAAAAGTGCTCGATCACGGCCGGCGTCCAGATCGCCCTCATGCCCTCCTCTTCGCCACGCTTGCTGCGAGTATATAAAGGCACACATTCGCGCATATAAACCTCAGTATTTTCCGCGGTGGGACCACCCCAGAAATCTTCTGCAGCCTGCCGTGCAGCACTTCCACCGAATTGCTCAAAAGCGTCGAATACACGTTGCGGCAACATTCGTGCGACCGTACTTGCCAGGATGAGTTTGTGCAGCCGGTCGGGGTGCCGAATGGCATAGTTCTGTGCGACAAAGCCGCCAAAAGACAATCCCAATACAATCGGCGATTGCACACCCAGCGTATCAATCAAACCCCGCAGGTCGTCGGCCCATTGATCAAGATGCCAGTTTTCTGACTTATCGCTATCACTTCGACCTTGCCCGCGATGATCGTAGTACACCAGTTGAGCAACATCTGCGAGCGGATTGAAATCAGGCTTCATCGTCGAGTGATCCATGCCCGGCCCCCCGTCAAAAAAAAACACGACTGGGCGCTCGACCATCTGAGGGCCTTCGGCGACAAGTCCCGAACCGACTACGTCTACGTATAAGCGACAGTCGTTGACGTTGATTAACAAGGTTATTTCCTCGACTGAATCACCAAATGTTAACACGTTGCCCGACAACCTATACCGCCAGACATCGCGAACCGCTGAGAATTGAGGCAATATTCGGTCAAGAGCATCAGGAAGTCGGCCATGAAGAAGGCTCTGATGGGCGGCGTCGCGTTATTGGCATTGATACCGGTGAGCCTTGCCTTCAAACACGAGTTCGACCTGAACCGTGCCGTACGGGAGTCGAACGAGTTTATCAGTACCTTTCCCCGGGTGCAGCAGACCATCGACCCTACACTCTTTGAAAACTACGTGGGCACCTATCAACTGGAGCCACGCTTCAATATAAGAATTACTACCGACGGCAAGCAACTTTACGCCCGGGGTACCAATCAAATCAGGGTAAAACTTTACCCGGGCAATGAAGCCACATTCTTTAACGATCACACCGAAGCTTTGATCACTTTCTCAGGCGAGCAACCGGCTGAATCGATAACCCTCAGACAACTGAACCGGCTGCGACAAGGAAACAGGATCAACTAACTTTCAAATCCGCCATCCGCTGAAAGTTCGGCCGGCTGGCAGGAAGGCTATTCAGCAGCTAATTCCTACGGCACAGGATTAATCCTGTTTTTCTCACGAAGTGTGCACTTGGAAACGGTTTTAGATGTTAAGTAATATTTGCGAGAAGGGATGTACTCGGGAAATTTCATGCTCTCTCCTCAACCTTCGCGAAGCGGTGCTTTGCATCTGGCCAATATAACGGTGCTGGGCGCATTGATGCTGCTCAGCGCATGCTCAGAACCTCGACCTGATGGACACGTCTACCAGATGAACGGCGCGGGCATGACACTCCCCGCCGCTGGTGCTGAAATCGCGTTTCTTCCCGGCAAATCAAGGGCGGAATTTTTCTATCTGCCGCTGAGGGAAGCCTACGTCTATGCGACGGCAGATCTGGGAACCGAACTGATTCCAACCTGCAACCAAACGCAGGCCGTGCTGGCTGAAATCCAGGAGTGGAACGACTCTGCGCTGCTTGAGCTGACAGATAGTGGCAACCTGCCTGCCACGCCCGAAGCTTGCTTCAATATGTGCACACAAAGGGTGAATCTTGAGGAACAACGAGGCCGGGACAGAGAGCAACTCGGCGAGACCATATCTCGCCTGGATTCCGCGATTGCCAATGCGCAAGAAAAGATCAAAACACTCCAGGCTTCGCGCTCTGAGAAAGCAGGCGAACTCGGTCGGCGCCTGGCAAGCCTGGAAAAAGCACGCGATAAAGAACTGTTAGAGAGAGCGAATGAACTGGTTAAGGCGCAAATAGCCAAACTTGAATTCGAGCTCAGGGGAGAGCTTGGTACCTCTAGTCTGTACGCTGGTCAACAGATCCGCGTCACTTTGACTAACGGCTCCAAATACGCTCTGAAGGCGGCCGAATATAGAAACAATCCTCTAGCTGAGGGTTACTATCGCGGCACTAAGGTATCAGAGTCCGAAATACGTATTCCTCGCTATGGCACTGCTTCAACACTCACAGACGAGTTCGGTTTTGATAAAGGTTAGCTGCTTCCTCCTGGCGGTAGCGTGGTGATCGGAGGCGGGGGCATTAACGATTTTCCAGGTTTGCCCCTGTCTACCCCGGAAGGTAAGCTCTTAGCCCGCGAACGCGGATGGACGCCAAATCGTCAGGGCTACGTTCTTCCTGATGAAATCCGAATCAAAGAGTTTTCGCCCGACCTGTTCGTCATTCCCGACAAGAACGGTACTAGAAATGGCTCAGCGATCACCTACAGTCCAAAGCAGGTCGATTTTCGAACCGAAGCTGCGGCTCAGGGCTTGCCTCAGGATGCGCAGATCGCTCGCCTGAAGAGACAAATCGCCAATCAGTCCTATCCAGAAGACCTCCAGATCAACGAGCAGAGATCTTTAATCGCAAGCATCAAAAAAGAGCACGAACAAACCATTGTAGATTTCAACAATAGCGCCCTTGCTACTCAAATCGGCCAACTCGCTGCGAACGAATCTGATTGCCGTGCGGCAAGAGATGTCTTCGCTGAGGTTGAAAGCCAGCGACAAAAGCTTGCGAAAATCCAAACGAATTTGTCGACTTGTGGTTCTGAAAATCTCGACCCGACCGCGATATTGACAGGCGTGACTGAACTGAATCGCGTCTACGGTACTAGGATTGAAACGCCTGATGTCTCCAGTCGATATCGAGTGAAAGCGTCAACCTTAGTGATGGCCAAACTGTCGGAAAGTATCAGCAAAAGCACGCTTACCGGAATAGACGGCGACTATTCCATTATCGATGGTATCGATCCTGCAGCGAGCCTTGTGCTGGTGAATTGGCGGTCCGGATTCGACGAGTCTTTCTGGTTTCAACCTTTAGCGACTTTGGGGGACCGCAAGGACCTGACCCACATAATCGCAGAGAACGGTTCATTCGAAGACTTTGTCGGTGAAGTCATCAGTTATGGAATGGGAGTAGATTCACTTGATGAACTATCGGCCCGCTTGATTGCTGCGCGCCACGATGCGACCAGCCCGTTCTCAATGAAATCGAAGTTCGAGACCTTAGCTGATACCGCCGCAGATGCAATGCTTGCCTTCGAAGACGGACCCGCTAATGAGATCGCCGAAGATATGGGCTTTGCCAACGACGCCCCCCTATCCTGCCAACCCTGACGCTCGTTTCACGGCACGCCACAAGAGTCACGCGTCTCTGCCCGGCGCATCCAGGCCAGCAACAAGACTCAGCCTCACGCGGTTGATGTCCTGGAATATATAGCCGCCCTGGAGCACACCGGACGCCGCGAAGATGCGCGTTTACTGCTGCAAATGATGCAGCAAGTGACCAACGAACCCCCACTACCGTCGGGTTGGATGAGACCGTACTTGATGAGCTACAGAACGATCCAGTCTGGCAGGATTTAAACCCGCATCTGTACTTCCATTTCGCCGTCAATCCAGCGTCGATATTTTCTATCCTTGCTCCGCTAACTCTTATCCTTCTTACCCGGGGATAACCCCGCTTTTGGTCGGACAGGCAGAGGGCTTACAATCGTACCCTTAATTCCGTCGCAAGGGCCCCATCGAACAATGAAAACACTAAAAATACTGGGTGTGTCAGCCGCCATTCTGATAGCAATCATGGGCGGCCTTTGGATCAGCGGTCTCGGTGGACAGTTTCTGTTCTGGTCGTTTACACAAATGAACGAGCCTGCTGGTGAATTCGACCCCGCTGATGCGGTCGCACCACCCGACTACAGGCTCCCGGTTAACTGGGCAGCCCTGCCGGCAAAACAGGACCCTGCTGATCTTGTACCTGTTGGCCTTGCGGTAGATCCACAGGGTAATCACCCCGTCGATGTGTTTTTTATACATCCTACCGGCTTTCTGACCTCAGGGAGCTGGACATCTCCCATGGAACTGGATTCGGGGACTGAAGAAAACACGGAATTCATGATGGCCAACATGGCCAGTGCCTACAACGGCTGCTGCAACGTCTACGCACCTCGCTATCGTGAGGCAAATATTTTCGCCTACATGGGTAGTCCGGAACGGCGTTCACAAATACTCGGATTTGCTTACCAGGATGTAAAGCGTGCATTTGAACATTACCTGGAGCATGACAATAACGGGCGGCCCTTTGTTCTGGCCAGTCACAGCCAGGGCACGCATCACGCGATGAAACTGCTCCAGGAGATTATCGACCCCTCGGAACTGCGTGAGCGCATGGTTGCCGCTTATACAATCGGCGCTGTGCTGATACCGCTGTCACCCGACTGGTTCGCCAGCATGAATCACATTAAACCCTGCAAGCGGGCTGACGATCTGCACTGTGTAGTTCACTGGGACACCATGCCGGAAGGCACCGACCCCATCGAGAGAGACGCGTCGAGCCTCTGCACTAATCCTCTGACCTGGCAGGTCAATGAAGAAATTGCCGAAGCCACACAGAATGTCGGTGCTGTTGTTCCGGAAGGCACATACAACATGGTTCTCGGTGACAATCCGGATGTCCGATCTGGTGACAGCTTCACTCAGCTCGACGCGCCTGTGGAGAATCTTGTGCAAGCTCAGTGCCGCGATGGCAGTCTGTTCGTACCCAAACAGGAGTCAGGCCCCTTTAAGACTATGGCAGGTCTGATGATGGACAGTTACCACGGCTTGGATTACGCACTCTTTTATATGGACATCCATGAAAATGCCAAATTGAGAGTGTCAACCTACCTGAATTCAACAGACGGCCCGATATAGTCAACGCTTACTTCACCCGGTCCGTCACAGCAGGGTCCGCAGACTTACCCCAGGCCAATATCTGCTGGTATGCTTTGGCGCATCGCATCTAAAGGGGGAACGATGTACGAACACATCCAATACGAAGTAAATGATCCGGTAGCCGTCATTACGTTGAACCGTCCGGATCAACTCAACGCCATCACCGGCCGCATGCAGGCCGAATTGAAACATGCGCTGGCCGCGGCAGAAGCAGACGAACAGGTGGTGGGCATCGTGCTCACCGGCGCCGGGCGCGGATTCTGCGCGGGCGCGGACATCGGTGGCCTGCAGGCAACCGCCGGAGGCGAAAGCCGGCAGGCGGAAGATCTAAGCGAGTTCAAAGCCAATCCCGGCAATCCAGACATGGGGCCCAATTTCAAGGTTACCTTTTCTTACCTGCTGAGCATTCGCAAGCCGCTGATCGCCGCCGTGAACGGCGCCTGCGCCGGCCTTGGTTTTGTATTTGCCAGCTTGTGTGACATGCGTTTCGTCGAACGTCAGGCGAAATTCACCACGGCTTTCGTCAATCGTGGCCTCATTGCCGAGCACGGCTCCAGCTGGGTTCTGCCAAGGCTGCTGGGTTCCGCCAAGGCGCTGGATATTTTATGGAGCGGCCGCAAATTCACTGGCGAAGAAGCCGAGCGAATAGGTCTGGCCGACCGGCTCTGTGAGGCAGGCCAGTCCAGAGAAGACGCGATGAATTACATCCGTATGCTGGCTGAAACGGCCGCGCCACAGTCGATCAAGATGATCAAAGCCCAGGTCTACCGCCATCTCAATATGGAACTGGAAGACGCCATGAACGAGAGCAACGAGTGGATGGCCGCATCTCTCGAGCAGGATGACTTCAAGGAAGGCGTTAATTCCTTTGTTGAACGACGACCGCCCAATTTCAAGCGCGTCACCGAATAGACCATACGCCGCGACCGGCGCACAGCAACCTCGACGCCGGCTTCAGGTTCACCGCAAAGTAGCTGGAAGACGGCGAGAAAGGGGAAATGATATTGAGCGAATTGCTATTTTCAGGCCTCAAGGTAATTGACTGCGCAACCGTGATCGCAGCACCGGCCGCGGCCATGATCCTGGCGGACTTTGGCGCCGACGTCATCAAGATCGAACAGCCCGGCGAGGGCGATATGCTGCGCATGCTGTCGGATATTCCCGCCACCCCCGATGGCGACGGCAACTGGTTCTGGCAGATGGATGGGCGCAACAAACGCAGCATTACGCTGGATCTCAAGCAATCCGACGCACTCGCAGTGCTGCACCGGCTGGTTAAAGAGTGCGACGTTTTCATCACCAACCAGCCCTATTCCGTGAGGGAGTCGCTGGGGCTGTGCTACGAAGATCTAAAGCCGCTGAACCCGCGTATGATTTACGCTTCGCTGACGGCCTACGGCGAAGCCGGCGCGGAACGGAACCGTAAGGGTTTCGATCAGCTGGCTTACTGGGCGCGCAGCGGCTTGATGGATCTGATGCGGGCGCCGGACACGCCGCCTACTCAGGGCCTGCCCGGCATGGGCGACCACCCGACCGGTGTCGCCATTTACGCTGGCATCGTCACAGCACTGTTGCATCGCGACCGGACCGGCGAAGGCGGCATGGTGCATACCTCGTTGCTGGCCAACGGCTTGTGGTCTGCGGCGGGCATCGCCCAGGGTGCGATAGCGGGTGGCGATATGCAGCAGTACCGGGAAGTGAACCGCGTCAACTCGGCAATGTTCCGCGTATATCAGGCCAGCGACGGACGCTTGCTGCAGTTCAACATGGTCCGCAATGAGGAACTGCTGTCGCTGGCGCTGGCAGCCATGGATGCCCTGCACCTGCTGACCGATGAGCGATTTCAGACCCTCGATCTGATGTGGGAAAACCGAGAAGCACTCGGCGACGAAATCGCCGCAATCATCGGCACAAAAAACTCCGACGACTGGTTGCAGGTTTTCGAGGAATTCCAAGTACCGGTCAATCGCGTGGCCCTCGTGGATGAAGCCGCCGCAGACGCCCAGATGGCAGCAAACAACATGATCATTGATGGCGCTCCCGAGGGGGGCGTTCCGCGGCTCATTACCCACCCCATTCAGATCTCCAGCGTGAGTCGGCAGAGCCCCGTGCACGCGCCTGATCTCGGTGAGCACACCGAGGAGATTCTTCAGGAGCTCGGATATACCCCTGAGGAAATCAAGGACCTGCAGTTGTCAAAAACCAACAGTGCGAACACGAGCGATGAAAACCGAACTGACACATGATGAGAAAACACAGTTCTATGAAGACGGCTACTTTGTCGTAAAAGGAGCGGTCGCCCCGGATCTGGTCGAGGCCGCCCTGACGCGAATAAAGTCGGCCAGAAAGGGCGAATTCCTGGGCCCAGACCCGGCCATGACCGATCTCGTCAATGCTTCCAGCGTGACGCCGATAATGCATGAGTTGATGGGGCCATTCGATCCTCCAGTGACCTGTCAGACCGGAATCCTGAAAAAGACCGAGCCGGGCGAACATTTCAATAACCTCGGTTACCGCGACAAAGACATGCCCTACTACGGCGCCCAGGTGCATATGGACGGCAGCATTACCATCGCAGCGCCCCAGGAAGCTCAGCAGGGTACCGAACAGGAAATCTATGACCGCTACTTCGCCAGCGGCCCGAAGGGCGACCTCGGCCGCAGCCCCGAGGTCATGGGCAACAACATGGTGCCCATGTTCGAAGACCCCGAAATGACGCTCGGGCTCGGCAGCTTTACCGCGTTTGTCTTCGTATGTTTGAGCGATCAAAGTATCGAGGGGCGCGGGCAGACATGTCTGCTCAAGGGCGCCCATCACGCCGTTGAGCGATTTTTCCGCAAGCAGCGGGATATCAACAATTGTCTGGGGCCTGAAGGGCCCGGCTGGCCGAGACTCGATTATACGGCGCCCAATCGATGTGGTCTGGTGTACCTGCCGGAGGAAGTCAGAAATCAGTTTATCGACGAAACGTCGGAGTCAACGCCGGATGGCAGGAAATGGCCGCGACCTACCCAGGTGCTCATGGAACCCGGCGACGCCTGTATCGCCACCTACCATACCCCGCATTCGGGCACACGCAATGAGCATGGCAGCGAATCACGCAAGAACATCATATTCCGACTGAGAAACAAAAAACGTCAGCCCGACATTCAGGTCAACGGTGTGTCTGACCATCCGGATCGAGGCCAGATGGGCGAGTGGCTGGAGTTCGAAGCAGGCAATGATCCCTGGGAACGCTCAAAGTTCGCCATGTGCAATCAGTGGCATGAGTGGGACGGAATGCAGGAGGTGGTGGCGGAAACGTCATCGCGCCGCAGAGCAAATTTCTCAGCCACGGACGGTTCGACGGCGCCTGGCAGCGAAAAATAGAAGGATGCGAATATGGCAGTTGTGTTAAGGAGAGTGGGCCTCATTCTGCTGCTGTTGGTCTTACTGGTCGGTGGTTTCATCCTGCTCGCCGGCACAAAGCCTGTGGTTGCTTCGCGGATTGCCTGGCCCATTGTGGAATGGTTTGCATTGGCAGACTTTATCGGTATCACCACAGAGGGTCAGGTTGTCCCCGATCTCTTCCCCATCGAGTCGACGGGAGTATCGACAGAACCTGTTGTGACTGCGGCGCGAGCATTCTTGGCGAACTTAAGTGATGATCAGCGTGACGCCGTCATGTTCGCTGTGGACGATTTAGAGTGGCAACGCTGGGCGAATATTCACATCAGCACTCGCCAGGGTGTTGGGCTGCTGGATATGAGCGAAGCCCAACAGCAGGCCGCATTTAATCTGATGCGGGCCGGATTGAGTGCCCAAGGATATCAGACCGCACGCGATATCATGCGGCTGGAAGGTCATCTTGCTGACCTGATGAACAACTATGCCGAATACGGTGAGCAAAGATACTGGTTCACCATCATGGGCGAGCCATCGACATCACAACCCTGGGGCTGGCAGCTGGATGGCCATCACCTGATCATCAATTTTTTCGTGCTGGGCGATCAAGTGGTCATGGCACCTACCTTTATGGGCTCTGAACCCACTTCGGCCAGTGAAGGTCGGTATGCCGGTACTGAAATTCTGCGCTCTGAAACAATCGACGGCTTGAGCTTCATACAAGCACTCGATGACGCGCAACGCTCGAAAGCGATACTGTCTGAAGAAAAACTCGTTAACAACAACTATGCCGAGCTTTTCTCAGACAATGATGTGGTGCCGATCCAGGGTTTGAATCTCGCCGAGATGAACGATGAGCAGAAGGCTCTGGCAGTGACGCTGATACGCAACTACACTGATAAAATCAGACCAGGGCACGCGGAAGTAAAGCTCACAGAAATACTGAAGCATTGGCAGGACACTTACTTTGCCTGGGTAGGTCAGACAGAAGAAGACAGTATCTTCTATTACCGCATCCAATCGCCGGTGGTACTCATTGAATTTGATCACCAGATGCCCGTGGCGCTGGATGGGCCCCCGGTACCCAGCAGAGATCATATTCATACCGTAGTGCGAACGCCTAACGGTAATGACTACGGCAGGAGTCTGCTGCTGCAGCATCTGGCAGCGCACCCACACGCTCCCAGGGCGACCGGGCCGTGACGTAATTTGCAGAGCCTCTGGCACGAGCAAAGCCGGAAACCAAACCTTCTGTTAGTTGCACTTCTTTTTCTTGATGTTCAGTAAACCGGCCTTTGGCTGCGGCGTGCCCATGGCTGACCGAAATTTATTGATCTACCAACGTTCTTGATACGTTCTTATATCAAGCTCGGATATTCACCGAAGGGGGCCTACGGCAACGTGGAGGAGAACGGCGCGATGGACATCAAACCTTCAGAAGAGGCTGAACATATGTACCACACTCATCCTCTCGCTCCAGAACACCCGGAAACGGGGCGCAGAGGCTTGTTAAGCGGTGTGTCATGCATCGTGGGATTTGAGGGGATGGGCGAGGAAGACGTCTACAAGCTCATCTTCGAACTCAACGACTGGCAAAGCAGAGAAGAGTTCATGTACAGCCACAAGTGGGAAAAAGACAGGCTGGTTCTCTGGGACAATCGCAGCGGTGTCCACCGTGCCACAGGGGGCTGCGAAGGTTACCGGCGGGAACTACACCGAGTGACAGTCTACTAGCCCTTGGCGCGCGCAAATTTCGATTATCTACCTATAGCCTACCAGTCGACCAGGAATGGGCATCCGAAGGCCACCCGGAGACGCCTAGCCGATTGATTTAAAAAGGGATTTCTGGCCGGGACGGCAGGATTTATCTGGCAGCTACGTTGCTGCGACCACGACCCGAAGGGTCGTACTTGACCCCCAGGGCAGTGAAGACAACAACTGCCAATCACTCACAACAAGTAACCACTACGACTCAGGATTTTTGGGGCTGAAGACTACGTGTTTCAAAAGACCAATTTGTTGAGAATTATTGCAACACTAAGTGCAACACGGGTATCAACCCAACGTTATGATAGAATCATGAAGTTTCATGATATTTCAGGAAAAACATGGCTATCGTAAAGGTGAGCTCTCAGGTCGAGGAACACACGTGGGAGGACCTCAAGGCGCTGGCTGCAGAATCACAACAGAGCATCTCGGGTGTATTGACTGAAGCCATCGCAGAATACGTGCAGCGTAGACGAGTCCGCCCGGAAGTCAGATCGGCGCTGGCAAAGTCGATTGACAAAAATCGCAAGTTGGGAGAATTGCTTGCCAAGTGAGCGGCAATCTCCGCCTGGTGCCGTTGCATTCCTCACACTTGAGGAGGTGCTGGACATTCATGCCACGCTCTTGAAGGAGTTTGGCGGGCCGCCTGGTGTTCGGGATCTGGGGCTTTTGGAGAGCGCCTTGTTTCGACCCCGTACCGGGTACTACGCAGACCTAGTCGAAATGGCGGCAGCGCTCTTCGAGTCTTTACTAATGCACCATCCATTTGTAGATGGAAACAAGCGCGTGGCGTTCTTTGCTGTCGATGTCTTCCTGCGAATAAATGGTTTCCATATCGCAGTGGAGGCAGACGATGCCCACCAAAAGATCATTAGGATCATCGAGGAAGGTACCCGCGTGAAGGAGTCACTGGAGACCTTTCTCCGACAATACACGGTGGAAAGCTAGGCCGAATCAGCTTTTAGAATCGCAACCTATGCGTTCGGGGCAAAGTGTCACCCATGTGCCGGTAAGCACCCCGGCATATCTTTGAAGAAATTATCGTTTTCCGATAACATAGGAACATGATCGAATCATTCGGGAACCGACTTGCAGAAGATTTTTTCTATGACAAGAGCAGTCGAGCTACAAGAGCGTTCCCGCAAGAACTTCGCCGCGTCGCCAGAAGGAAGCTTCTTTATCTGCATGACGCAGCAGAATTAAAGGACCTTCGAGCACCTCCAGGCAATCGACTGGAAGCACTCAGCGGGAACAGAAAAGGACTTCATTCGATCCGGATCAACGATCAATGGCGTGTCGTGTTTCGTTGGCACAGCGGACAGGCTATGGACGTAGAGATAGTTGACTATCATTAGTTGAGATTTGACATGAGCAAGCAACCTAAAAACCCATTCCATCCAGGCGAGATTCTTTTGGAAGAATTTCTTGAGCCAATGGGTATGACGCAGACAGCGTTTGCTGACAAAATCGGTTGGACACGCGCAAGATTAAATGAGCTCATTCGCGGAAAAAGAGGAGTTACCGCAGAGGCGGCTTTGGACCTAGCCGATGTTCTGGGCACTTCCCCAAAACTGTGGATGAACCTTCAGGCAACATACGACCTGGATAAGGCACGACGCGCGCGCAGCGCGGCGTAACAGCCGACGACCCTCTTTCACGTTTACGTGAGTGCGCGGTTGAAGGACGATCCAAACCGGTAGGATTCTGACAAAATCAAAGTCTACCGATATCCTACCAGTCGACCAGGAGTAGGAATCTCAGGAACACTCGAGCGACTCCAACCTGCTGATATAAACAGGGAATTTTGGTCGGGACTGCAGGATTTAACGGGCAGCCCCGCCGCTGCGACCACGACCCGAAGGGTCGTACTTGACCCCCAGGGCGGTGATGACAACACCTGCCAATACCTCACAACAAGCCACAACAATAGCTTAAGTGCTGTGAGTGAAAGACCGCGGGTTTCAAAGACCCTGTTTGTTGAGAATTATTGCAACAGGAATTGCAACATGGTGCTCCACGCTGGAATGGCTAAAGCCTCCGATCTCAAAAACCCTGCCCTCAACTTCATAACGCATTGCGTTATATAACGCATCACGTTATAGTTAACTTCGTGATTCGGTCTTTCAGAGAAAAGCGCACAGAGACAATCTATCGCGGTCGTCGCGCTAGAGGACTGGCAGTAGACATCCAGCAGCGCGCTCGACGTAAACTCAGAATGATCGACGCAGCCACTGTCATTGATGACTTGAGAATTCCACCATCCAATCGCCTGGAAAAACTGAAGGGTGATCGTCGTGGGCAACACAGCATTCGGATCAATGATCAGTGGCGAGTTTGTTTCGTTTGGAAAGACAGTTCTGCGAGTGACGTGGAAATTATGGACTACCACTAAGGTGCATTCATGCTAGAGAACGTACATCCTGGTGAAATTCTACTCGAGGAATTCCTAAAAGAATTTGGCATCAGCCAGAATCGGTTAGGTCGAGAGATTGGTATGTCGCCAAGAGCGATAAACGAAATTGTGCATGGAAAACGCTCGATCACTGCTAACTCTGCCTTGCGCCTCGCTAAATACTTCGGCACTTCACCAGAGTTTTGGCTGAATCTGCAGACAAGCTATGACCTCGAAGAGGCTGCTAAGCAAGTAGATCTCGGAAATGTCGCGGAATTCAACGCTGCTTGAATTCTTGATGAACGAGGTTTCAGGATGAGATGTAAACCATGTAACCGGTACGGACCGGGGATTTTTGGTCGGGACGGCAGGATTTGAACCTGCGACCACTTGACCCCCAGTCAAGTGCGCTACCAGACTGCGCTACGCCCCGAGAACGACGCGCATGATACCACTCGCGCCCCGCAAATAAAGGGGGCACAACTATTTCCTACGTGCCAGCGCCAGAAAGCATCATTGACATCAAACTGGTGATGCCTATGATGCAAATATGCGCACAACAGTTACCATCGATGATGATCTCGCCATAGCCATTGAAGACTTACGCAAACGCGATGGCACCTCGTTCAAGGCTGCGCTGAATCAACTGATACGACTCGGCGTACAAGCAAAGTCTGCACCACCAAGACCGAAGCAATATCGCACGCCAACCAAGGCATTAGGACTAAAGCCCGGCATCGACCCAACGCGTTTAAATAGTCTTGTGGACGAACTGGAAATCGACGACTTTACTGGCCGGCAGCATTGATACTTCCCGACGTTAACATGCTCATCTATGCAGTAGATGACTCAAGCCCGTTCCATCGGAAAGCCCATTCCTGGTGGAACGAGTGCCTGTCATCAATATCACCAGTCGGACTCTGCTATCCGACAGTTCTGGGGTTCATTCGTATCGCAACAAGCAGAAGGGTTTATGACGATCCACTTTCGCTCGATGAATCACTAGCGATACTAGATGAGTGGACTGCGCAACCAAACACGACATTCGTCATGCCAACTGCGCGACACTGGCCGATACTACAAAGTCTCCTGGTAGCTTCGGGCTCGGCAGGAAATCTCACTACAGATGCGCATATTGCCGCACTGGCTATCGAGCATGGATATACCGTCTACTCCAACGATGCAGACTTCGGCCGATTCAAAACCCTGTCTTGGGTAAACCCGCTACAGTAGCGCAATCACTCCACCAGGTTATCAACCTCCACCGCCGGCAGATCACCCGCAGGCTCAAACCCCAACACCTTCCCATAGAAGTAAAGTTCCGACTGCAGCGCGGTAATGTTGTTCTGCGCACTGCGAAACCCATGCTGCTCACCTTCGAATGCGACATAAGCAGTTGGGGTACCTTTCGCTTTCACCGCCTCGTATATCATCTCCGACTGTGCCGGCGGCACCACTTTGTCTTCCAGGCCCTGAAAAGTAATCAGCGGACTGTTGAACCCATCCAGCGAGTTAATCGGCGAACGCGCCGCATAGGTTGCGGCGGCCTCAGGGTAGGGCCCGACCATGGAGTCAAGGTAGCGCGATTCAAACTTGTGGGTATGCTCGGCAAGGGCTTTCAGATCGCTCACACCAAAGTAATTTGCACCCGCGGCGAATACATCTGTAAACGCCAACGCTGACAGGGTCGTAAAGCCGCCGGCACTACCTCCGCGTATCAGCAGACGATCAGGATCTGCTTTTTTCTGCAGGACCAGATACTCCGTAGCGGCCACCGCATCTTCCAGATCGACAATACCCCACTGCCCGTTGAGCGCCTGGCGAAACTCACGGCCATACCCGGTGCTGCCCCGATAGTTGACATCCACCACGGCAAACCCGCGAGACGTCCAGAACTGCTTCGCAGCACTGAATGCCGGTGACGTCGCGCCGGTGGGCCCACCGTGCATCAACACCATCAGCGGCGGCAACTCGTCTGTCGGCGCCATATAGTCCGCATTCGCGGGGGCATAATAATAACCGTAAGCTTCTCTGCCGCCGGCTGTGGGAAACGTGATGGCTTGTGCAACCGACAGATACTCTGGCGCCACCACCCGCTCACCGGTTTCGTGAATCACCGTGTGTTCGCCGGCGGCCAGATCAAGCGCCACAATCTGGGTCGGACCATCGCTCAAGCCCGCCAGAAAGTAGGCAACGCCGTCGCGTGCCACCAGCGACCCGTATCCGATATACGGCAGATCAAACGGCCGGGTTGCGCCGCTTTGCAGATCGAGCAAGCCCAGGTGCACGCCGTCAGCATTGCCGTATTCCACCAGTGCCTGACGGTCAGACAGCAACTCGTAGAAATTGACACCCAGAGCCCACAGCGGCCCGCCGAGCTCAGCAGCCATATCGTGCACCGCTGCAATGCCTTGCCCGTCGAAACGATGCATATTCCACCAACCTGATCGGTCGGCCAGGAAGTACAGGGTGCCATCGTCCGCCCAGGTCGGTTGCAGCACCGACTCGTCTACGCCTTCGTTCAGACGCATGGGCGTACCGAGCGCCCCATTCGCATCTACCGACGCAACCCACAACGCAACGTTGTCCCAGGGCATGTTGGGGCGATCCCAACTGATCCATGAGATTTGATCGCCCGCGGGGCTGATGCGTGGATACCCTACAAAGTCGCTCTGCTGCCACAGCACTTCACCGTCGTTGGGCTCGCCAGACAGGTCGATGGCAACCAGGCCGTTCACCGCTTCGCCATCGCCCCGGTGATCTTCGCGCACGCACAACAGGCGATGGTGCTTCGCGTCATACGCGCAGTCCGCGTAGCGCATACCGTCGCTCGCCGACAACCGCACGGGCGCTTTACCGGGCTGCTGCTCATACAGCGCCTGATCTGCAAAGTTGGAGAAGTACACCGTGCCATTCACGACCAGCCAGGACGCGCCGCCATACTCATGCACACGCGTTCGTACGTTGAACTCTGCAGGCGTCAACTCTACAGGGCTCTGCTCGCCGTTGTATTTCATCAATACATATCGACCACCTTCCAGAGGACGCGACTCCCACCAGTACAGATCGTCACCATCGAGCTGCAACGACAACACGCCGTTGGTGGAACCTGCGGTTAACTCCGCACTGATGGGCGAAGCCCATGTGCCATAGGGGGCAATAGTCATCACTGATTCCTCGGGTTGATCACCCGCACCGCATCCCGCGACAAACAACACAATGAGAGCGCCGCGTGCGATACGGGACAATGTAGCCACTTGCATCGAGCCCGTCGTACTAAGCGGCCTCACCAATATAATCCTCGGCCAACTTGGCACGCTGGTACTTACCATCACCATACAGAACATGATTGTGCATCTGTCGTTTGAAAAACAGGTGCACAAAACATTCCCAGGTAAAGCCGATGCCACCATGAAACTGAACGGCCCGGCTTGAAGAGAACACCGCCATGTCGCTGGCAGCAGACTTGGCCATGCGCGCCAGATTCAAAGCCGTATCAGGTTCTTCATCCGCTGCACAGGCTGCGTTATAGGTCAGAGACTTAGCCGCGTCGATGGCCAGCATGACGTTCACCAGCGGGTGCTTGATTGCCTGAAAAAAGCCGATGGGGCGGTCGAACTGTACCCGGGTCTGAGCGTATTCCGTGGTGGTCTGCAGCAGCCATTCTCCGCTGCCCACCATATCTGCCGCAGTGATGCAGAGCATCGCGGGCCATGCGCGTGCAAGTGCTTCTGCGCCAGCCGCATCCAGCAGCTCACCAGAAGCGTTGCTGAAAGTAATGCGGGCCTGGTCGCGAGTGAGGTCAATAATACCGTCTGCCTGCATGTCGACACCTTCCGCATTGGCGTCTACTCGATACAGGGCAACACCATCGGCAGTCCGCGCAGATACCACCAATACGTCGGCCTTCTGGGCGTCCTGTACGTAGTATGCGGTACCGTTGAGTTTGCCGTCAGCCGCTTCCACATCAGTGTCGGTTGTTTCCCAGGAACCTCTGGCATCGGTAATCGCCAGCGTTGCAGCCGTGCCCTGGGCGATTTCACCCAGCAGCCCGGTCGCTGCTTCCGACTGGCACTCGCGGACCGCAAAGGTTGCGTTGAACGTAGCGATCAGGGGCGAAGGAAAGGCAGCCTTGCCCGCCTCTTCAGCCAGCGCCACTGCAGCGACCACCGGCATGCCGATGCCGCCTGCCGCCTCGGGTACACACACCGACGTCCACCCGAGTTCTACGATCTGTTGCCACAGACCCTTATCCCACTTGCTCTCAATGGGGCGGTGAATGTCCGGGTTATCTGCCACCTGAGAGTGAATTTTCTCCGGCCCGCAGTTGTCGGCGAAAAACCTGGCCGCGGAATCCCGCAGCATGGTCTCGTCTTCACCAAAACCAAAATTCTTCGACTGTGCCATTTGCTTGTCTCCGTTTAGTTACTTACTTGGTCTTGGGCAGGCCGAGGACCCGCTCACCGAGAATGTTACGTTGTACTTCGTTGGCACCTGCCGCGATGGTCACGCCGAAGCTGTTCATGTAGGCAAGTTGCCATTGACCGCCGGCAGCGGCGTTGTCGTCATTAACATATAGACTGCTTGCAGCGCCTTGGATCTCGTAGGCAAGCTGGGCAATGTCCTGGTTCATTTCGGTTGCAACCAGCTTGAACTGCAGCGGCAGGCGCATGGGGTGGCTGTTCAGCGCCTGGGTGCCGATGCGTCGCTGGTTCTGACGAAAGCCTTCCTGGCGGATCATCAGCTGCATGATCTGGTCTCGAATGGCGCCGTCATCTGCAGCAGTTGCGCCATTGCGATAGGAATTTCTGGCCAGCTGTATCAGTGCGGCTGCATTACCGATAGAAGGACCTTTTTCTTTCTCGTTGACCATGCCGCCGGCGGAGGGTGTGGTCAGCGGCCCCGCACCCCGCTCATGGGCAAGTGTGGTCATCGCGACCTTCCAGCCTGCACCCACTTCATCGAGCCGGTACTTGTCTTCCACGACAAGGTCTTCGAAGATCACTTCGTTGAAGCCGGTCTCACCCGTCATCTTGATCAACGGGCGTACGGTTACACCTTTGCCCAGCGCGGATTTGATCGGCACTACGAAATAAGACAGGCCGTTGTACTTATCTTCTTTGGAAGTGCGACACAGCAGAATCATCCACTCGGCAAAATGCGCCAGCGAGGTCCACACTTTGTGGCCGTTGATGACCCAGCTGTCGCCGTCTTTTTCGGCGAAAGTCTGTTGATTGGCCAGGTCTGAGCCGGCGCCGGGTTCACTGAAGCCCTGACACCAGATGTCTTCACCGGAAAGCAGCCTGGGCAGCAGCTCCCGGGCGACCTCTTCGCGAGCATGAAACTGGACTGTAGGCGCAGCCATGCCCAGACCGATGATGTTGGGCAAAAAAGGTGTTTTCGCGCGCTGCATTTCCTGATTGGCGATGGCCTGGCAACCGGTTCTGCCACCGCCGCCGCTCTCCACAGGGTAGTCCGCGCCGACCAGCCCGGCATCATAGGCCGACTTCTGCCAGCGCTGCAGCCAGGCCAGGGCGTCGGGGTCACTGAGTTCCAGTGCACCCTGGGGAATATGCACCGGGGGCTGGCCGGGATGGTTGCTGGCTAACCATTCCTTACAGTAGGCGCGGAATTCGGCCTGATCGGGAGTGTCTTTTGCTTGGTCTGACATGATGCGTCCTTCTGAATCGAAGGACACATTCTAATGGAAGCGGCTCATCCAGACACCGGTTGATGGCGCTGTACGCGCCGCTATCACCGCTTGAGGGGCCGGCGGCTGCGCTGGGACGCGTAACCTGAACACAACGTCTGGCAGAACGGGGATCTTCACTCTGACCTGAACCGCCACGGTCGTTTCACCCACTTCCGCAAGCGACACGACAACGCGACGCTTGCGGTCCTTATGATCGCGTACGGCGTAGTCGCAGTGAGTGACTTCACCTTCGAAGTATTTGTCACTGGCGCTGCGCAGGGTTGCCGGCTTTTCACTCAACAGCTCGAGCCGATAGGGATCTTCTCCATCGTGCACCATACCGCCGCGATAACAACCCGGATTGAAAAAAAGCGCCGATATCAGGTCTATGCCGCCTGGTTTTTCCACAGACTTGAATTCACCACCGAGACGATCGAGAAGACGCACACCTGCTTCGCTGTTTACCACAACCTTCAGGCGTTCATCTTTCCTCAAAGTACGCGCCATGTACGCCTTGGTGACGGGACCCGCGGCTTCCCAGACGCCGCGTGCGGCAAACAGGCCATTCCAGGAGTAGTAGGTGCTCATGGCCCGGGAAGTCTTGAACTGCCCTTGCACTTCGTAAGCCGCGCCATAGCGATTCAGTTCCAGGTCGAGCTCACCGGCCTTGAGGAACGCAATACGCGCGTCGTACTTGTACACGCCGCCCGGGTACTCATCCGCCCAGGTCGAAACCGCGGCGCACACAACCACAACGGTGAAAATCAGTGCTCGGCAGGGCTTATTCACTTACTACGCTCACCTTCAGTGAGTAGATGTTTAAGACTTCAGTACCCGCAGTACGTCTTCAAGTTCTACGATCATCTGTCTCACCAGCAGCTTGAACTGCGTCTGATCTTCTTTGGCGTCTTCACTGGTCAGGCGCTGACGTGCGCCGCCAATGGTAAAGCCCTGATCGTAAAGCAGTGCGCGGATCTGGCGGATGACCATGACATCCTGACGCTGATAGTAACGCCGGTTACCTCTTCTTTTGACCGGCGAAAGCTGAGGAAATTCCTGCTCCCAGTAACGCAGTACATGAGGTTTTACTTCGCACAGCTGGCTGACTTCACCGATCGTGAAGTACCGCTTGCCCGGAATTGGCGGCAGTTCGTTGTTGTTACTCGGTTCCAGCATGTCCTTGTGAAAGTTCTCTATCGCGTCCCGCTATGTTTTTAGAAGATGCGTTCCTCATCGGCAATCAGACCTGCGCCGTCGGCACCATCGTCGGCAGACTCCCCGACATAAGCTTCCACCCTTGCCTTGAGTTTCTGACCGGGCCGGAAGGTTACCACCCGCCGCGCGCTAATGGGGATCTCTTGACCGGTTTTGGGGTTACGCCCGGGGCGCTCGCCCTTTTCACGAAGGTCGAAATTGCCGAAGCCCGACAACTTCACCTGAACGTTATCCTCTAGAGAATCGCGTATCTCGTCAAAAAACAGCTCGACGATTTCTTTCGCTTCGCGCTTATTCAGGCCCAGTTCGTCAAACAACTGGTCTGCCATTCTCGCTTTGGTCAACGCTGCCAACGCTGCCTCCCTGTTAGTCTACCGACTGACGTCGATTGGCTGCCGCCCAAACTACCTCAACCGTGCGTTTAGTGCATGCTTTAGAGCACCGAGCGCTGATTGGGCAAATTCTCCAATCCCCCGGTCTGTTAGGGTCGCTTCTTGGCTTTGTAAGGTCAAGCCCAAAGCTAGGCTTTTTTCATTAGAATCAATGCCTTCGCCCTCATATACATCAAAGAGCTTAAAGTCAACCAGAATATCGCCCAGCGCGCCCCGAACCGCGGCTTCCACCTGGTCTGCGCCGACAGAGCGTGCCACGACAATACTGAGGTCGCGTCGCACGCTGGGGTATCGGGAGATTCCACGATAGACACGGCGGGGACGATGCAGAACTGCATCACCCAGCATCTCAAGCACATATACGCCGGATATGTCCAGACGCTTTTCAATTTCAGGGTGGATGCGTCCAACGCGCCCCACCGCTTCACCGGCCACCATGATGTTGGCGCTCTGACCGGGATGCAGCACCGGGTCGTCAGCCCGCCTGAGGGTGACGCCCTGTAATCCGGCCCATTCCACAAGACCGTCCGCGACACCCTTGATATCGAAGAAATCGACCGTGTCATTGTCGGAATACCAGGACTCGGTGTGACGACGCCCCCACAGCAACCCTCCCAGCGTCTGAGTCTGCTGCAGACCACCGGCTCCCGGCACGAATACCAGACCAAGTTCAAACAGGCGCACCGCATCGGCTTGACGCGCTCGGTTCGAGATCGCCGCGCTGACCAGCCCAGGCAGCAAGTTGGTACGCATGACAGATTGCTCCGACGACATGGGGTTAGCCAGTTGCATCGGGGCATGTTGCGGATCGAACAGATCCTGCAGTGCCGGGTCTACGAAACTGTAGGTGATGACCTCAGCGAAACCGTCATCTGCCAGTCTTTTCTTCAGCTCGGCTTCAGGGCTCTGCTCAAGCCGCACACTACGCAACTCGAGATTGGTCACCGGGTTTGTGAAGGGAATGTTGTTGTAACCGTAGATTCGACACACCTCTTCCACCAGATCGGCTTCAAGCGCGATATCAAATCGATGGCTGGGGGCAAGCACGGTCCACTCGACGCCGGCGCCGGTGATTTGCCGGTCCGTCACCTCAAAGTCGAGACGGGCGAATGCCTGATCGACCTGTTCAGCGTCGATTGCCACACCCAACAGCGCGTGCAGACGCGATTGCCGCAGTGTTACCGGTTGGATTTGCGGCAGGTGCTCAGCCACATGAGTATCGATTACCGGACCCGGCTCACCACCAACAATATTTATCAGTAATCGAGTCGCGTACTCGATGGCGTCAGTCTGCAGCTGAAAATCCACGCCACGCTCGTAACGGTGCGATGCATCGGTATGCAGACCGTAGCGTCGCGCCGTGCCGGCAACAGCCAGCGGCGCGAAAAATGCGCACTCCAAGAATACGTCTTTGGTGTCGCTCTGAACGCCGGAGCGCTCACCACCCATGACACCGGCGATGGCCACCGGACCACTGCCATCGGTAATCAGGAGTGTGTCGGTATCGAGGCTGACTTCCTGGCCGTCGAGCAGCATGAGCTTTTCACCTTCGGTAGCCTTGCGCACAACAATGCCATCGCTGAGCTGATCGAGATCGAAGGCGTGCATCGGCTGACCCTGCTCAATCAGCATGTAGTTGGTCACATCCACCACCGGGTCGATGCTACGCAGACCGCAGCGGCGCAGGCGTTCCACCATCCATGGCGGTGTGGGCCGGCTCAGATCAATGCCACGGATCACACGCCCGAGATATCTGGGGCAACCCTCAGGATCGGCCAGTTCCACTGGAAAAGTCTGGTCATGGGAGGCGGCAACCGCAGAGATCTGCGGATAGCTCACAGGCAGGTTGTTGAGCACACCCACTTCGCGGGCAAGGCCTTTCAGGCTCAGACAATCACCGCGATTGGGCGTCAGATCGACATCTACAATGACGTCTTCCAACGCCAGCGCCTCGCGCACATCGTCGCCGGGCGTCAGATCTTCAGACAGCTCCATGATGCCATCGTGATCCTCGCCGATACCGAGTTCCCTGGCGCTGCACAACATGCCAAAGGACTCCACGCCCCGAAGTTTGGCTTTCTTGATCTTGAAGTTTTCCGGCAGCACCGCGCCGACCCGGGCAAATGCGCTGATCAAGCCGGCTCTGGCGTTAGGCGCACCGCATACTACCTGGTGCGTCTCAGCGCCGTCGAATACTGTACACACCGAAAGTTTGTCGGCGTCGGGGTGCTGCTCGCGGCTCTCAATACGCCCGACCACGACCCCACCGAACATTTCCGCAACCGGTTCGACGCCATCTACTTCCAAGCCGGCCATGGTCAACTGCTGCAACAGATCATCCCGCGACATCTCGGGATTTACCCACTCACGCAGCCATGCTTCGCTGAATTTCACCGTATCTCTCCGTAAATCTAGTTGAACTGACGCAGGAAACGCACGTCGTTTTCAAAGAACAGGCGCAGGTCGTCGACCTCATACAGCAGCATCGCCAGGCGGTCGCCACCGAAGCCGAAGGCAAAGCCCGAATACTTCTCGGCATCGATGCCCGACATGTTCAATACATTGGGATGAACCAGCCCGCAACCCATTACTTCCAGCCAACCGGTCTGACTGCACACGCGGCAGCCTTTCCCAAGGCAGTGTACACACTGCACGTCAACCTCGGCCGAGGGTTCCGTGAACGGAAAGTACGACGGGCGGAAGCGCACGTCGAGTTCCTTCTCAAAGAACTTGCGCAGAAAGTCAATGACCGTGCCTTTGAGATCGGCGAAGCTGATGCCTTCGTCTACCACCAGACCTTCCACCTGATGAAACATCGGGCTGTGGGTCAGGTCCGAATCACGCCGATAAACACGCCCCGGACAGATCACGCGAATGGGCGGCTGCCGGCTTTCCATGGTGTGTACCTGGCTCGGCGAAGTATGTGTACGCAGCAGCGTACCGTCGCCGAAGTAAAAGGTATCGTGCATCGCACGCGCCGGGTGATGCGCCGGAATATTGAGTGCCTCGAAGTTGTAATAGTCGTTCTCTATTTCCGGGCCGGCAACCACCCCGTATCCTGCCCCAACGAAGATCTCTTCGATTCGATACATCGCCTGGGTAACTGGATGTAACCCGCCCTGGGAGCTACGACGGCCGGGCAACGTTACATCGACGGATTCGCTGGCGAGATTTTCCGCCAGTTGCGCCTGCTCCAACTGAGCTTTACGCGCCTCGATGGCATCCTGCACTTGTACTTTGGCTTCATTGATCAGCGCACCGGCCTGGGGCCGTTCTTCCAGGCTGAGCTGACCCAGGCCCTTGAGCAGGCCGGTGAGCTCACCTTTCTTACCAAGGAAGGCCACGCGCACGTCATCCAGGCCGCGCAGTTCGGAGGCCGTCTCTACCGCCTGAAGGGCTCTGTCCAAGATCTCTTGTGTATCCATGTTGACTACCTGTCAGTGTGCACCAACAACAAAAAAGGGAAGAACTCTCGTCCTTCCCCTTTTTCGCCACACGCAGCTTCCGGCAAGGACACCCGTTTCAGGTCCCTAAGGAAGCTGGCGTAGTTTGTGCGTGCGAGGGAACCCGAGGGTTCCCGACTAAGCGGCTTGCGCCGGCACGGCAGCTTTAGCACGCTCGGCCAGAGTCGCGAAAGCGTCTTTTTCGTGCATGGCTATATCAGCCAGCACTTTGCGATCTACTTCAATACCTGCTGCCTTGAGACCGGCGATAAAGCGGCTGTATGACAGACCGTGCTCGCGCGCGGCTGCATTGATGCGCACTATCCACAACTGGCGGAACTGCCGCTTACGCTGACGGCGGTCGCGGTAGGCATACTGCCCCGCACGAATCACCGCCTGCTTGGCAACTTTGAAGGTACGACTGCGCGCGCCGTAATAGCCGCGCGCCGCTTTCAATACCTTTTTACGACGGGCTCGGGAGGCAACGCTGCGCTTGATTCTAGGCATGGCTAATCTCCTATCGAGCCTTGGTAGGTAACATACGGCGCAAACCTGGTACGTCTGCCGCCGCTACATCCTGATAACCACGCAACTGGCGCTTACGCTTAGGCGCTTTCTTGGTGAGAATGTGGTTACGATTTGCTTTGCGGTGCTTATAACCGCTGGAAGTCTTGCGGAAGCGTTTCGCCGCCCCGCGATTGGTCTTCAGTTTAGGCACTTGCCTTCTCCACGCTATTGTTAAGGCAGCGTCACCGCTACCTGATACTCGTCTGCTCGGAAGTTGGAGGGTTTCCCGCTTACGCGTTTACCCTTTCTTCTTACGGGGAGCCAGCACCATCACGACCTGCCGTCCTTCGAACTTCGGTTCGGCTTCTACCTGACCGAATTCATCGAGATCTTCAGCAATGCGTGACATCAGGTCCATACCGATTTCGGGGTGAACAACTTCTCTACCGCGAAACCGTAGTGAGACCTTGGCTTTGTCTCCTTCTTCTAAAAAGCGCTTCAGGTTGCGTAGTTTTACCTGATAGTCGCCTTCTTCCGTGCCAGGACGAAACTTAATTTCTTTGACCTGGATCTGCTTCTGCTTCTTGCGTTGAGCCGCCTTGGTCTTCTTCAGCTCAAACAGATGCTTACCATAGTCCATTACCTTGCAGACCGGGGGCTCAGCTTCCGGTGCAACCAGCACCAGATCAAGCCCTGAGATCCGCGCTTCACTCAGCGCTTCATCGCGTGAAACGATGCCGCGCTGACCACCGTCAGCGCCAACCAGGCGAACATTGCTCGCTCGAATTTCTTCATTGAGCAACGATCGCTCTACTCGCTTGGAACCTTTCTTAATATGAAACTCCAGCTTTTTGCACAATTATTTGAATAATGATAACGCCTATTTCAATAATGATAACGCTCTAAATCAAGATGACTTTCACGCTGACAGCGAACGGCCGGATACCCTGGAGTATCCAACCCATGTTTGTCTAACGACGAGGCGCGGATTCTAATGCTCGCGCAGGGAACCTGCAAGCTTTCTTTTCCCAGGAAAATCCGGAGGTTAGCGTCGTTTTGCAGCCCTTAAATCACTCCAATGGCTCTTGTAGAATGCCGCAAAAGCCAGGCATCCGACATTGCTGTTTCTACTGATAACCGCCCTGCTTGCAATCACCCTGCTAAGCGCACCGACCCTGACCGGCGGCATTATGTGGGACGCCGCCAATACCCTGGGCTTCATCGCGTTTGCCGGCATGCTGTATCTTTTTGTCGACGTCGGCCGCGGACAGCGCAATGGATTCCACCAGATTGTCAGCTACGGCGCAGCGGCAGCGCTTGCGGCACATGTGGTCTGGTTGCTGGCGGCAGATGTGACCATCTGGCACTACCTTTCGCCAGATGCGCCCCCCTACATGCTGACGGGCCTCACCGCTCTGTTACTGCTGTTGGTCACCATGGTTCTCGCCCTGCCCCGCTGGCGCCGACGCTGGCAACAGCGCTTTCGTAACTTTCAGCGCTGGCACTACTGGCTGTCACTGAGCGCGATCACGTTGGGCGGCTACCATATATGGGGTTCCAGTTTTTACATTGCCGGTTTTATCGAAAGCGCAGCGTTTGTCGCGATGTGCGGCACCATAGTGCTGTTACACCGCCTCGGTCGTCAGTACCCACAGGGCAGCCCAGCGATGCTGTGGGCAGTTCCCGCTATTGGCGCCGCCTTCGTCCTGCTGAAGTGGGGCGTGGCATGAGGGCCTGGATCGTACTTACAACAGCCGTGGCGATTGGCGCCATTATTGTTTCCATCGCAGGCTGGATCAGCGTAAACCCGACGGCCGAAAACTATGTACCTCATCCCGCCGGTCCTATGCTGGCGGTCAACTTCGCTCACGCCGACCACAGCGACCAGAACTGCGCGTTGTGCCATCACAATTTCCTTGACAAAACCGGTCAGGGGATGTGTTTCGACTGCCACAAGACTGACCCTGAGGTGGCGCATCTCATCGAAGAACAGTTTCATGATATGTGCCGTGGATGCCATGCAGATGAACAGATCTCAGGCAGCGAGCATGGACCTACCCGGGCGTGCCTGGCCTGTCACCAGAAGGACGAACGCCCTTAGTCTTCTTTGGCACCCGCAGTCACAGATTCTGGTAGATTGATCAGACAAAGTAGTATCTGCACTGGAAGACCCAATGCCCAAGATAACCTTCAACAAGAATCACGATTCTGAACACCTGCGCTTCTGGACCTGGCGCGATTACAATCGCAAGCTGGCCATCTCGAAAGCCTACGACGACGAACAGGCAAAGATGTTCGCCGAACGTGCCGGCGAACTGCGCGAAGAGGTCGAGTTCCTGCTCGGTGGCGGCCTGTCGCAAGGCGCCGAAACCGCACTGAACTCTCTGGCCGAGGAAGATATGGCCGACTTCTGCATTCTGGTGGACCTGGCGGAACCGCTAGCAATACCCGGAGTAGAGCCGCTGGAAGACGAAACCCGCAAACATCTGCACCGGTTCCTCGACGCCGAGCCCTGGCACTCCCTGGTGGTCGACAATGACATCACCGTGGCTCTGGCATTGCTCGACAGTGTGGGATCGATGCGAACCAATCGCCCCTGGTACGACTATGCACCCCATCTCGTGGAGGTAATCGCGCGGGTACTGGATAACGGCAACACCGAACAACTGAAGCGGTTTGTCGGGGAATACAACACCCTGGCGGACCGTGACCATCTGCACCTGCCCGATGAAGTACCGCAGATCTTCGAAACTCTGGTGCACAACGCCTGTCAGCAACATGGCATCGCCATGCTGCCGGTGACCAGGTAATGCGCGCCTGGCAGATCTCCGAACCGGGTGATCCCTGGAAAAAACTCCAGCTGGTCGAGAGCCCTTCCCTCGAGCCCGGGCCGGGGCAAATGCATATTCGTGTCGTCGCAGCGGACCTCAACTTCGCAGACATATTGCAATGCCAGGGCCAGTATCAGGTCAAGCTCGATCCACCTTTCGTACCCGGCATGTACTGCGCCGGCGAAATTCTAGCTACAGGGCCGAACGTACCGCACCACTTCGCTGTAGGGTCATTGATTGTAGGTCCTACGGAAGCAGGCAAAGGCGGGTTCGCCGAAGAGGCGCTACTTTCCTGTGAAGAAGCTTATCTGATCCCGGAGGGTGTTGATCCCGTCACCGCCACAGCCGCCCACGTAACCTACGGCACGGCCTGGTTTTCACTGCATCGCCGTGGAGCACTGCAACCCGGTGAATCCGTATTGGTGCTGGCTGCCGCAGGCGGCGTGGGCTCGGCGGCAGTCGAACTGGCCAAGCTGCACGACTGCTGGGTCATAGCCGCGGCCGGCGGCACCGAAAAAGCCGCCGCCTGCAAAGCTTTCGGCGCCGACGAAGTGATCGACTACGACGGCGAAGATCTGCACGAACGGGTCATGGCGCTCACTGATGGACGCGGCGTCGACGTCATCTATGATCCGGTCGGCGGCAAGTACTTCGAGATCGCCCGACGCCTGGTGGCATGGGAAGGTCGGTTGCTGGTCGTCGGTTTTGCCAGCGGTGGCATCCCCTCTGCACCCGCCAATCACATACTGGTCAAGAACTACTCGGTGGTGGGCGTGCACATGGGCGGCTATCGCGGTCGCGACTCGCAGCCCCTGGTGCAGTGCTACGATGAGCTGCACAAACTCCTGGCGGCCCGCAAAATCTCACCATTGATGGACTCCGTAGTCGATCTGCAAGGCTTGTCTGAAGCGTTGCACCGGCTGGCGCACCGTCAATCAGTGGGCCGCATTGTCATGACGCCCTGACCTCAGGGCATAAGATTCAAAGGTCGAAGTGACAGGCAACCTTGTGCGGCACGCCTTGCCGTACGATCACGTCGCGTAGTTCAGGCGCTTCCCCGCGGCATTGCTCCTGTGCATTGGGGCAACGTGTGTGGAACACGCATCCCGGGGGCGGGTCGATAGGACTCGGCACATCGCCCTGCAACAACTGCTTGGCGCGTCCGCGTCGACCCGGATCCGGTTCGGGGATAGCGGCAATCAGCGCTCGGGTATAAGGGTGCCGCGGATCTGCATAAACCTCGTCAGCGCCGCCAAGCTCCATGAGCTGACCCAGGTACATGATGGCGATACGGTCACTGATGTGCTTCACCACCGCAAGATCATGGGCTATGAACAGATAGGCGAGCCCCATCTGTTGCTGCAGGTCGAGCAGCAGATTGAGAATCTGACTCTGAATCGAAACATCCAGCGCGGAGACCGGTTCGTCACAGACAATCAGCTTGGGTTCCAGAGCGATCGAACGGGCGATGCCGATCCGCTGACGCTGCCCGCCGGAAAACTCGAATGGAAATTTTTCAGCCGCCGAGGCAGGCAAGCCGACCTGCTCGAGCAACTCCAGGGTACGCGTGCGGCGCCATTCAGGATCGCCAATACCATGAATCTCGAATGATTCGCTGATCAGGTTGCCCACCGTATGGCGACTGTTCAGACTTTCCGCCGGATCCTGAAATATCATTTGAACATCGCGACGGATGGGCTTCATCTCTTTCATTGACAGATGCGAGACATCGCGGCCGTCAAACTCTATGGTACCTTCCGTCGGCGTCAGCAATCTGACCACCGCCTTGCCGAGGGTGGACTTGCCACAGCCAGACTCACCTACCAGGCCAAGCGTTTCTCCGGCATTGATATCAATGGTCACCCCATCTACCGCTTTGTTGAAGTGCTGCGCACGCATCAACACACCGCCCTTGATCGGGAAGTGGACCTTCAGTCCTTCTACTCGCAGCAGGGGCTCGCTCACAGGGATGCCTCGCCCGATTTGTTCGCCGCCAGCGCCCGCCACTTGTGGCAGGCGGCAACATGACCGCCTGCTGTGCCATCAAGCACCGGGAATTCATTGACACAAGGCTCATCCGCATGAGGGCAACGGTTATTGAACCGGCACCCTGCCGGCATTTCATGCAGTGCCGGCACCATGCCTTCTATGGCACTTAGCTTCGCTTTACGCGGTGTGGTGAGACGCGGAATGGAACTCAGCAGGCCTTGAGTGTAGGGGTGCCGCGGCGCACCGAATACCTGCTCTACGGTGCCCTGCTCCGCCACCCGGCCGGCATACATCACCATGACGTCGTCGCAGGTCTCGGCGATGACGCCGAGATCGTGGGTGATCATGATAATGCTGGTGTTCAGCTCATTCTGCATGTGCTGCAGTAATTCGAGAATCTGCGCCTGAATGGTGACATCAAGCGCAGTGGTCGGCTCATCTGCAATGACCAGAGCAGGATCACAGATCAGCGCCATGGCGATCATGACGCGCTGACGCATGCCGCCGGACAACTGATGAGGATACTCGGTGACCCGGATCTCCGGACTGGGAATGCCGACTTGACCCAGCATTTCCACAGCCGCAGCCAACGCTTCTTCATCGTTTATCTCGCGGTGCAGGCGCAGCGCCTCGCTGATCTGGCGCCCAACCCGATGTACCGGATTGAGCGCCGTCATAGGTTCCTGGAAGATCATACCGATGCGGTCGCCGCGAACTTCGTGCATGCGATCCAACGATGCGGCAGCCAGATCTTCGCCTTCGAACATGATGCGCCCGCGCAGAATACTTGCCGCAGGCAGCGGCAACAATCGGATGACGCTCAACGCCGTTACCGTCTTACCACAACCGGATTCGCCGACGATGCCAAGGGTGCGCCCACGCTCGACAGAAAAGCTCACACCGTCGACGGCATGAATCTCCCCTGCCTCGGTCTGAAAGGCGGTAACCAGATCTTCGACCTGGAGCAAGGGTTGATCGCTACTGCTCAATTGGGCGTTGCCGGGCGATATTGACTGAAGATGACGTTGACGGGGTCGTAGGTGGCGCCTTGTTTCATGCCCGCCCGGGTTTCCCTTTCCATGTCGGTATCGATCCAGAACAGGTGGTATTTCAAGGCACTGTTCGCCAGTTTGACGTTAAATTCTTCGGGCCAGCGCACCCAGCGCCAATAACCCGTGCGCATGAAGGGAATGACAAACCCCGGCACGAAAGAGCCATCTTCATAGAGGATCTCCTCCATTTCGAAAGCCAGGCGCTTCATCTCATCAACGTCAGCGCTGGCGCGGTAAGCCTCAATGCGCTCATCCAGCTCCGGCAGCGCTATCGACTGCAGGTTGTTGGTCTGGGGCTTGCGCTTGCGATCAGGGTTCGCGCTGCCGTCGGGCAACCAGGGAATGTCGTAGGCATTGACCGAGTGACACGTCTCCCAGTAGCGCGGGTACATCTCGGTGCCAACGTTGAAAGCAGAGAATGCAATGTCGTGCTGCTTCTCCTGAATCTTCTTCCAACTCGCCGTACCGTCGAGAATCTCCAGACGCAGTTCCAGCCCCGCTTGCAGCGCCTCTTCGCGAAGAATGGTCAACGTGTCTTTGAGTGCCTCATAGCCGGTAGTAACTGACACACTCAACCGTTGACCCGCACCGTTAACAAGAATCCCGTCAGGGCCCCGCTCTTTGAATCCAGCCGCGGCAAAGTGTTCCAGCGCCTTCTCCACATCATACGGGCGCGCAGTCAGCGTCGGGTGCGTGAACTCGCCGAAACCATCGGCAGTAGTGCGCATGCGGCTGTAGTCCCCGCGAAAGTATTCACGAATGACTTTTTCCCAGTTGCTGGCGTAGTTGATACCGACACGAATGTCACGATCATCAAGCAGCGGCTGAGCGCTGTTCATCCATAAGCCATAGGTTGGCCGCGGCACGTCATTGTAGAACACCGACCGGTGAATATAGCCGTTGGTCACCAGATCATCGTGCGCCGGCAGCTTTTCATAGAAGTATTCCGGCAGCGTCAGACTGGCAATGCTGATTTCTCCTTTCCTGAACGCCTCAAACCCTTTCGCCGGATCGCGAATCACGGTGATACGAATGCGGTCGGCATTGAAACGGTTGCGCCAGAACTTCAGATCTTTGGCCCACCAGTCGTCCAGGCGGGTCAACGTAACCGAGCGCCCCTTGCTCAGATCACCCTCTTTAATCACGTAGGGTCCCGTGGTTGGCACATAGCGCCACTGGTAGCGCTGCACGTAGTCTTCCCCGAACTCGTAGAAGAAATGCAATGGCATCGGGTCCCATTCCATCGCCAGGAAGAACAGGTTGGGTTTGGCTTCAGGCAAGGTGATGCTGAATGTCTTGTCGTCGTACTTGATGACTTTCGAGTAATTGCGCCGGAAGTTGTTGTTGTACCAGGGCGCCTGAATATAGGGCGACTGCCAGAAGTAAAAACTGAACATGACGTCATCAGTGGTCACCGGCACACCGTCGCTGAAGCGCGCCTCGGGGTGAATGCGCATGTATACCGTGGCGTTTTCCATATCCACCGACCACTCGCTGACCACACCCGGAAAGTAGCGGAAGTTGCCGTCTTCATCGATGGAGGTGTCGTTCGGATGCCGGCGCCCCATCCACATCCGCGTGTTATCGAGAATCCAGGGTCGAAACGAACCGTTGGAATCCGGGCCCACCAGTCGAAGGGTGCGAGGAAAATCGGAGACAGACTGGTACAGCGTACCGCCCTTCTTAGCGTCCGGGCTGCCTATATCGGGGAGATCGCTGCCGTCATCCCAATCAAGCTCAGCGGGCAGATCCGCCAGCGTCTTGAACTGGAAAAACTTCTCGAACTCGCCCTGTGCAGCCCGGGCGTCAATATCTGCCTGGCTCAGCTCACCGCGCTCCAGCGCCTCCTGCACCGACGGCGGCAGCGACAGTTCAGTATCGAAATGCTGCTGCATTTCCGCCAGCATGGTCGCCTTGCGCGCTTCAAACTCCGCCGCATCAGCTCCGGCATCGGCAGCATCATCACCACCGCCGCAGGCTGCAAGCAGCAGCCCGATCAGCGGCAAGGCCAGCAATCTCACTGTTTTACGTGCAGTTACGTTCAGCAACACCATAATTCATCCTTATCGGTACAAAGTGAATTTGCGCGGATCAAAAGCTTCGCGCACAGCTTCGCCAATGAACGTCACAATGGCCAGAATAAATACCAAAGTGACGAACGCGGCAGTAACGATCCAGGGTGCGGTGGTAAGGTTCGCCGTACCCTGCTTCAGAAGCTCTCCAATACTCGGCGTTGGCGGCGGCAGCCCCCAGCCGAGAAAATCCAGTGCGGTGATGGCGGTAATGGCGCTGACCACTGTAAACGGCACAAAGGTCATCATCGTGGCAATGGTGTTGGGCAGAATGTGCCGGAAGATCACCCGCGCGGTGCCGGCGCCGAGTACCAGCGCGGCCGCGGTGTAATCCCGCGCCTTCTCTTTGTAAGTCTCGGTGCGCATGTAATAGGTCAGACTCGTCCAACTGAACAACACCATGATAACCAGCAATATGGCGATACGTGTACTGATGGCGAACGTACTGGGTATCACGGAAAACACGATGATAACCATGTAGAGAAACGGAATGTTCGACCAGATCTCAATCAACCGCTGAAAAACAAGGTCGAATGCACCACCGAAATACCCCATGGCACAACCGATACTCACGCCAAGCACGTAGGTCAGTACGGTGAAAGCGAGCGCGAATAAGATCGCCGTGCGGAAACCGTAAACCAGGCGCGACAGCACATCACGTCCGGTGGTGTCTGTGCCCAGATAATGTGCCCGCTCGTAATCCGGCGGCATGGCTTTGAGCACACCGCCAACAGCATCGTTGGTATGGGGACCCCAGGGAACCAGCGGCATGATCACGGTGTTAGCAGAACCCTCAAAGCGACTGGCGAGCTCACGATAGTCCACCGGCACAACCGCATCGCTACCGGTCAGACCGTACACGTCGCCCACCTGTACATCACCATATGTGGGAAAATGCCACTCGCCTTCGTAGCTGACGAACAGCGCCCGATCGCTGATCAACAGCTCGGAACCGAGCGACAAGACAATCAACACAACCAGGCCGATGGCGGAATAGTACCCGCGCTTGATCTCTTTGAAGCGCTGCAGCTTGCGCAGCGTTAAAGGATTAAGACGAAACGCCACCGCTACTGGAACCTCACACGGGGATCGACCAGCGCCACCAGTATGTCCGACAGAATATTGCCGACCAGCAGCAACAGGCTGGCGATGAAAACAATGCCCATGACTACCGGGTAATCCCGATCGAATATGCTCGTGAGCCCGAGCAGGCCGAAGCCGTCGATATCAAAAATCGTCTCAATCAGGAATGAGCCGCTGACCACCAGGGTGATGTTCTGACCGAAAGTGGTGGCGATGGGGATGAGTGAGTTGCGCAGGGCGTGCCCGGTTACCGCCTTCTTGAACGAAACTCCCTTGGCCACCGCCGTGCGCACATAGTCCGCCGCCAGGTTGTCCATGAGGTTATTCTTCATGAGCATTGTTGTTACCGCAAAACTGCCGACCAGATAACAGATCAGCGGCAGGGTGGCATGATGCAGTATGTCGAGGACCTTTTCGCCGGGCGTCAGATCCTCGAAATTGAAACTGGTGAACCCGCCCATTGGGAACAGATCCTGCTCCACCGCAAAGAAAAGCAACAGCAGCGCCCCCAACACATAGCCCGGCACCGCATAACCGGCAAATACCAGTATCGATGTTGTCGTATCCATCACGCTGCGATGGCCAATGGCCTTTGCCACCCCGAGGGGTATACAAACAATATATGTGATGATCAGGCTCACCACGCCATAAAAGAGCGAAATTGGGAAGCGTTGCTTGATGACATCCCATACCGGCTCGTTATAACGGTAGCTGTCCCCCAGATCGCCCTGCACAACCTTGCCAACCCACAGCACATAGCTTTCGTACCAGGGCTTATCGAGGCCGTAATACTCTTTGAGTTGCGCGAGTTGTTCTTCCGACAACGCCATGCCCTGACCTGCACTGCGTCCACCGCCGGAAGTAATGCTGGCCTGCTGCGCTTCCATGATCGCCCGCTCCAACGGACCACCCGGCACAAACCGCGTGACCATGAAAACCAGCATGGTGATTCCGATCAAAGTTGGGATAATCAGGAGCGTGCGGCGTATAAAGTAGTCGCGCATATACGGAATCTGCAGCAATGGGGGCTGTCGAATTGGGTGCGCATTGGAGCACAGATGGCGGTGCGCCTCAATACAACACCAGACCATGATTGCTGGAAGTTTTGGGGGAGAAATGAACGTAGCGGAAATCAACTACAGCACTGAACCAGCCCGCATCACCCTGCCGGAGCGCTACAACGCGGCGGTGGAATTCGTCGATGTGCATGTTCCCGCCGGACGCGGCGACAAAGCCGCATTCATCGATGATCAGGCCAGCTATAGCTACGCCGAATTAGCTGAGCGGGTGAACAGGACCGGGAATGCGCTGCTCAATCTCGGCCTGCCCAGTGAATCCCGGGTGCTGCTGTGCCTGCAGGATACCATCGACTTTCCGGCGGCCTTCTTTGGCGCGATGAAAGCGGGCCTGGTGCCGGTACCGCTCAATACGCTGATGACCACCGACGATTACGCCTACATTCTGAGCGACAGCCGGGCCCGGGCGCTGATCGTCAGCGATGACCTGTACGAAAAATGGCGCCCGATCACTGGCGGCAGTCCGCACCTGAATCACGTTGTGATTTCCCAGGGACGTCGCAATGGGCTGGCCAGCATCGGTGAACTGCTGGATGCCGCCAGCAATGACCTGGCGACGGCGGCGACGTCTCCGGACGACGTCGCCTTCTGGCTCTATACCTCGGGCTCCACAGGCCGTCCGAAAGGGGCCATGCACCTGCACCGTGATCTCATATACACTGCTGTGCACTACGGCCATGGCGTGCTGGGAATCCGCGAAGACGACCTGGTTTTCTCAGCCGCCAAAATGTTCTTTGCCTACGGTCTGGGCAATACGCTGACGTTTCCTTTGTTTGCCGGCGCCACAGCGGTGGTGCATGCGGGCAGGCCTACCCCCGACAGCGTGCTCAGCGTCATGCAGCATCACCAGCCCACCATATTCTGCGGTGTGCCGACCCTGTATGCCGCCATGGTCGCGGCCGAAATCGCACCGGGCAACAGCGCCCGGCGCCTGCGCCTTGCCGTGTCTGCCGGGGAAGCACTGCCCCCGGATGTGGGCAACCGCTGGCAGGGCGCCTTCGGCGCGGAAATCATAGACGGCCTGGGCAGCACTGAAATGCTGCACATATTCTTAAGCAATCGCCCCGGCGAAGTCCGCTACGGCACCACCGGCAGAGCTATTCCCGGTTACGACCTGCGCCTGCTGGACGAAGCAGGCAACGATGTCGCGGAAGGGGAGATCGGTGAACTCACGGTGCGCGGGGGTTCCGCCGCAATGGCTTACTGGAATCAGCGCGAGAAGAGCCTGCGCACATTTCAGGGCCCCTGGACACGAACCGGTGATCAATACACCGTGGACGCCGACGGCTACTACACCTACGCCGGGCGCAACGACGATATGCTCAAGGTCAGCGGCATCTGGGTTTCACCATTCGAGGTTGAATCCGCGCTGATCGAACATGATGCGGTGGTGGAAGTAGGTGTTGTCGGCGCGCCGGACGCCGATCAATTGATCAAGCCCAAGGCTTTCGTAGTTACCGCTGCGGGCACATCCGGTGACGACGAACTGACCATGGCCCTGCAGGACTACGTAAAAAGCCGGCTCGCTCCGCACAAATACCCGCGCTGGATCGAGTACGTTGAGGAACTGCCAAAAACAGCTACCGGCAAAGTTCAGCGGTTCAAGCTGCGCATGCGCGATAGCTGAATTAATTCAGCACTGGCGTTTGGAGTAATCGATTCAGCCGCCCAGCGCTTTCTTCGCGCCGGCAATGGCGCCGCCATAAATGCCGCATGCAACCTTTACCGCCTGCGCTTCATCAACACCCTTAGGTTCGAACGTGCCCGTCCAGTCCACTGCGGTCGTACCATCGCCGTTATCGGTCATGATCACCGTGGCCGAGTAATCGCTGAACGGCAGGGGACAGTCGTCATTAATGATGGCGTACCTGAAGGTATGGGTGCCTTCATCGTGTATTTCCAGACGCTCCACTACGTTACCGTGGGGCAGACCGATAGTGCGCACCATGCCCACGCCCTCACCGTCATACTCTACGGAGTCGATGCCGGGACCCGGCTGAATGCCGGCGAAATTACCCAACTGGGCCCACACCGCGCCGATTTCTGCATTGATGGTGTCTTGTACTCTTGCCTCAGCCATAATGGCGTCTCCCGATTTAACGTTGCTCTGAAACCGGATCATAGCCAGCGCCTGGCCCGTCCGCCAGGTATATGCGCGCAGATTCATTCGGCAGCACGCGCAACGGCGGTTATGGCGCCGAGGTTGAAACAACACAGGTTTCGTCGAACAGCCATTTGACGAGATATACTGGTTTACTCAATCATCGCGGCATACCGATGCCAGGATCCATAGGAGAGGATAGCCAATGGCAGACAAGCAAAACGATCAGACCGCACAGTCGTTCAGCGAGATGGTGACCCAGTGGGAGCGCAACTTCGATGCATTCGCCAACCAGGTCATGGGCACTGAAGCTTACAGTCAGGCGATGAACGAAATGCAGAAAGCCCAGCTCGCCATGCAGCGGACGCTCAACCAGAATATGGGTGACCAGCTGGCCAACCTCAATCTGCCCAGCCGGGAAGACGTCATACAGTTGACCGAAATGATCTACCAGCTCGACCGTCGTCTTGAACGCATTGAAGAAAAACTGGCACTCAACGACGCGCCCAAACGGAACAAGAAAAAACCCGCGCGCACGCGTCAGCCCAAAGAGGCAGACGGGAAGGAAGGAGATAAGCAGCCATGACTGAGCCCAGCTCCCCGTTTGATGAAGATCTGCTGGCCGGCATGCAGCAGTTCTTCCAGCACGCCGTCGACCGCAGCCGTCGCAGCCTGGAGATCGCCGCCGCGCCGCCACACCCGGTTGGCTTGACGCCCAAGGAAGTACTCTATGCGCGTGGCACACTGCGCCTGTATCACTACGAACCACAGTGCGACGAGGTTTACCGGATACCTGTGCTGCTGGTAATGGCTACCACAAACAAAGCGTTCATTTTTGACCTGGCTCCAGGCCAGAGCATGATTGAATACATGCTGCAACAGGGCTTCGATGTCTATGTCATCGACTGGGAGCCGCCCTCTTACGCCGAACGCGGATTGACTCTCGCCGACTACACCCAGGACTTCATTCCAACATGCATCCGCAAGGTGCAGGAAGACAGCGGTGAGGAAGACGTATCGGTGATCGGTTACTGCATGGGCGGTGTGCTGTCACTCATCTATGCCGCCACTCATGCCGACGGACCGGTCAAGAATCTGGTGTGCCTGACTACACCGGTAGACTTCCACAAGATGGGACTTACCCAGGTGTGGAACGACCCGCGCTACTTCGATGTAGATTCGCTGGTCGACACGGTCGGTATTCTGTCCGCGGAATCGGTGACCCAGATGTTTGAGATGCAACGCCCCGCTCAGCGCCTGGCGGGGCAGCTACGCCTGTGGGATCAGATTCTCGACGACGACTTTGTCGACAACTACCGCGCCTTCAATCGGTGGGGCGAAGAAACCCTACCGCTGGCCGGCGAATACCTGCGCGAAACCACCAAGGAACTGAGCTGGAGCAACAAACTGTTCACCGGCGAGCTGGTGGTCGATGGCAAAGAAGCAAAGCTGTCCGACATCAATGTGCCGGTGTTGAGCATAGTCGCGGAACATGATCACCTGGCGCCAAGAGAGTCCACCAGACCGCTACTCGATCTGGTCAGCTCCGAAGACAAGGAAGAGATCATGCTCAAGGGCGGGCATGTCAGCCTGATGGCCGGCCCGCGGGCCATCAAGCGTATGTGGCCCTGTCTCAGCGAGTGGCTGGGCCTGCGCTCTGTCTGAAGAGCAGCCCTCGCGCAAGGTCGAAAGCCGCCCATCGCGATAAATTGCAAAAGCGCCGGAATCCTGCCGTTAGTCCTCGGACTTCGAGTCGGCCTCGCCGTCACGCTTGTTGCCGGGGCTACGGCCGGGCGGGTTGAAGAATTCGTTCTGCGTAGGGTCAAACGCCTTGCGCATCATGTTGATGGGATTGAGCTCGTTGAGCTGACGCAGATGGTTGCGCATCTGCTCCTGGTGGTCGAGAAAGGCCACCAGACTCTGTTCGATATAGCGCGCTGCCACGCTGCCCAACTGGTCACCGTAAAAGCGGATCATCTGTTCGATGACACGATTGGTGAGAATCGTGCCGGTGCCCTCTGATTCCTGTTCAGCAAGAATCTGCATAAGCACACCGCGGGTGATATCTGACTGATCTTTGCTGTCGATGACCTCTATGCTCTCGCCCTGGGCGATCAGTTTGCGAACATCATCCACCGTGACATAACGGCTGTCGGTCATGTCGTATAGACGGCGGTTAGGGTATTTCTTCAGCTTATGCACGGTATTCCAGGTATTGCTCAATTACTCGGCAACACATAAACCGTAAAAACCTTTGCAGCTTTGGAACCTGCGCCAGTTCTCCGGGTCCTGGGCCAGCCGATCGGCGACGATATGCAGTACATCTGCATTCATCGCCATGCCGCTATGGCTGGCCAGCACACGTATATTCTCACTGAGGTCTGTTTCGGCCTCAACACAGGCCTCCCAGCTGACCACACCGTCTTGCTTGCTGTAAATGGAGGTGGCCGGCATGGGCAGGTGCTCGTGTTCGCCCTGATGTGTGGGTATGAGTGCGCGCATCTGTTCGACGCTCAAGCCCGACATCCGCTCGAACATCATTTCCACCAGCGGATTGGTCTGGCCGCTGCTGTTAACCCGGTATGGACTTCCCAGCGTAATCACGCAGCGCACCGCATCTGGAAACTCTCTGGCAATCCGCCGGGCATACACGCCGCCAAGACTCTGGCCTACCAGCGAGATCCTGGTATCGAAAGCATGCTGCAGCCGATAGAAACGCACCATTGCCGCTTCCAGCTGACTGGGATTTCCGGTGTTGCTACCTTGCAGCCAAGGCAGCGCTTTGTAGCCCAGGCGGGTCAGAAACCGGCGTAACAGGAGCGTGGATTCATCGCCCCCCATGAAACCGGGTAATACCATTACCGGATGAGGCTCGCCGTTGGGAGCAGCCTGCAGCAGCATCGGCCAGGACACGCTGAGTTTGGAAACTTCCAGCATGACGCGGGGCAATTCGAGCAGTGCGTCGAATGTGCGAGGCCCGCTGCCGTTTCGCGGCTGAGAGTGTGTACTTTTTTCTGCCGATCTCAGCCCCTGTGCGGTACCGAGGCTTGCGGTTTGATTCTGCGTCATACACAACCCGGCGCATTTCAATTGTTTCAGTTTGGTTGCAAAGCCCCCATCGGTCAACAACTTTGTTGCACCGCACCAAAGCTACGCAGCCGGTACCACGCCCATCAGGTTACACCTGCAGCGGGGAATCCACCTGGCCGCTCAGCCCATCGACATCATAGGACATGATGGTCAGATCGTGCACCGCGCCATTGCGGTCTTCGATGTAATCCGTCAGCAGCGCTTCGTGGCGAAAGCCCAAACGGGAAAACGCAGCCTGCGCGCCCTGTTGATCCGGGGTCATATGGGCCATCAGTTTCTTCAGTCCGATACGGCGGGCCACATCAAACGCCTTGCCGATCAGATGCCGGCCGAGACCATTGGATCGCAGCTGCGGCGCAACATTCACGCGTATCTCCCCAACACGGCGGGTCCACTGCGCTGAGTTGGTATCGACGGTGCCATAGCCGACCACCCGATCACCCTGCCAGCCCAACAGACTGACCGTTTCACCCTGCTCAACGTTACTCAACCAGTTCGTCACTACGCCGGGATTAGTGATATCCACCCGCAAAAAAAGCAGATCCTGCTCGTCCAGGCCATTGGAGAAGACGAGAATATCGTCTCTGTCCGCAGCGCTCGCAGGTCGCAGTTCCACCTCAGTCTCATCGTTTAATGTCACAGTTTGGGGGTAGGCGGCAAGCGCCTGCCTCACCACGTCCTTATCTGCCATGTACTATTCCAGGTCGGTAATGATTATTCGGTGCTCACGCCAGCCGCTTCCGCGAGTTCGTAAAACACTGCTTCCACGAGTTCCGCCATATGCCCGAGATCCGGCATCAACGAGGGATCTGCGACCAGGTTGAACGTCAACGCCTGATCGTAACTCATAATCGCCATGCCATAACCTAAGTTGCCCGCCAGCATCAGCACGGCGAGTTGGTCAACAACCTTATGGCCAAGCAGATACTGCGTGGTCTGCACGCCGGGTACGTTCGTGCAGGTGAAATTGAATCCCGCCAGCGGCAACTGGGCCAGGTTATTGGGCATCAACGGCGGCGCAAAGCGGCTCAGCAACGCCAGCGGATTGAAGGTGGCAAAGTTGATGCTGGGCGCGCCAAAGATCGAGCCAAGAGCGGTACCGTCGGTGGTCGGATCCGGCGGCATGGGCGGTATCATTTCAGTCAGCAGTTGCAGTGCCTGGGCTTCGCGATTCTGTTTGATCTGCTCGGTCTCCCAGCGCACGTACTTGTGCCGCTCAACGGCATTCATACAGTGCGCATCAAATACCGGAAAAATGCCGGATACCCGGTTGCTCAGCACACCCTTATCACTTTCACGCCGCACATTGACTGGGCACATGATGCGCAGGTGGCGGCCGTGCGGCGCTTCGCCCTGATCGCGCAGGTAACGCGCTGCAGCTTCGGCGGCTATCGTCAGGGCGACATCGTTGACCGTGCCGCCCAGTGCATGGCGGATACGCCGAATGGTGGCAAACGGAAATCTGCAGAATCGAAACTCACGCCCCTTACGTACCATGCCGCGATTCCACGGAGCATTGAATACCGGCTCGGAAATGAAGCGCGTGACAGACTCTGTGGCCCGACGAATGAGTTCTGCCCGCTGAGGGTTCATCCCCTGCATACGCTGCACTGCGCCGGCAAAAGCGTCACTGTTCTCCCGCATGGCCTGCGTCGCCCGCACCATGGCGTCGGGGCATTTTCCAGGCTGCCAGGACTGCGCTTCGTCAGGCTCGGTAATATCCGGTTGAATGTCGAACAGTATCTGGGAAATGTCCACACCGGTGGCCCCGTCGACCATGGCATGGTGCGCAACGTGGCCAACCACGGTCATACCGGGCACTCCGGCGACCACGTGTATGGCCCACAATGGTTTATCCCGGGGCAGCAGTGGCTCGGCCAGACGCAGCACTGCCGCTATCGCATCATCTAGCGTCGCTTCGCCCGCCAATTCCGTGAGCCGTACATGACTGTTCGGATCGAAATGCTCATCATCAACCCACTGCGGGTGTGCCAGGTTGAATGGCACGAAAGCCAGCCGCTGCCTATACCGTGGGATGCGATGCAGTCTGCCTTCGATGTGGCGCAGGAAGGTCTGGAAATCCACCTCCCCTTCAATGACAGACAGCGCGATACCGTGCATCGGCGTATCAGGTGTCTCGGTGTACAGGAACGAGGCGTCGTGGTCAGTAAGCCGCATGGACATGTTTCAGCCTAATCGATCAGCGGGTGGAAAAAGAACCGTAGTGGTCATCAGAAAAAAGGCGCTCAAAAGCAGGTCAGCTGTTCCTGCCGACGCTCCTGGGAGCCCTGCAGTTCCTGTGTGAAAGACTCCATCATCTGCTGCTGCCAGCCCTGCACATCGGGCAGGCCCATGAAGCGACGTAGCTCTTCCGGCGTAAGGTCGATTTCCACATTGATTTTCATATCGTCACTCTGCTTACCAACCGCCGGGGCGTGACGGCCGTTTTCGAGGCGCGGATATTACAGCGTATCGCCATCACCTGCGAATTCTTGTAAGCCGCAGCGCTTTGAGGCCTCAGCCAAACTACCTGCAATGCCCCCGGCACGAGACTAACCCAGTTAATGAATGGCAGGCCGGCCGCGAGTATTGGGCGCTGCCTGACAGACGGTTAAACTACTGCCTCCGCGGCCGCGGCCATGGTCGCCCTGGTGACCGCCAGACGGTCATCACCCCAGGGCATGGGCATCAGTACCGGGTGCTCTACACCGGCGTCAACGTAGCCCTTAACAAAGTCAGTCACCTGCTGCTGCGAGCCAATGAAGTTAATCGCCTGAATCATATCTTCGGATATCGCCGCCAGCGCACCGTCGCGGTCACGCTCTGCGTGACGCGCGCGTAACGCCTCCACATCATCGGCGAAGCCGGCTGACCGGAACATCTTGGCGTAGCCATCTGCCATGGCGTAATTGAAAAGATCCCTGCGTGCCGATTTGGCGGACCGTTCGAGGTCGCCCACCGCCGCGTGCACGTACGCAAAAATCTTTGCATCGCCCCCAGAGCGCACCCGCGCGATGGATTCTCCGACGTGGGCTACGGGAATGTAGTTGAGCAGCACACCGTCGGCGATTTCGCCGGCGAGCTTGAGCATCTGCGGGTTCAGCGCGGCCATGACGACTTTCGGCCGCCGCTCACCCAGGCGCACACCTAGACGGAAGCGCTTGACCTGCCAGAAATCGCCCTCGAACGTCACCGCCTCGCCGGACAGACACTCGCGTAACAAAGCAACATACTCACGCATCATGGCTATGGGCCGGTCTGGCAGTGGCGCTCCATGCTGTCGCAAAATTCCCGGCGCAGACACGCCCAGCCCCAGCCACACATCGGCTTCCGGGCTCATGGCCTGCAACGTTGCCGCCGACATTGCCGTCAGCGGCGGCGTACGCACCTGCACCGGTACAATCCCCGTAGCAAGATCGAGCTTTGGCGCAACCGCGGAAACGGCGCCCAACAGGGTGAACGCATCGGTGCCGGTGGCCTCCACGGTCCAGAGTGAACGGTAGTTCATAGAAGCCGCGGTTTGCGCGATGTCCATGACCGCCCGGGTACCGAGTACCGCGAGACTGCCGAATGTTACGCCCAGGGGAGTTTGTGTACTCATCGAATATTCGTTTCCTGTCAATCTGGTGGAGTGTTCTATACAAACGTGTCTATGGTGGCCAGATATTAACATAGGGCTACAATGCGCCACGGGATGGAATTGGGGGGCGCATGCCCGCGGAGCAACAACCGGACAGATTCTGGCGTTACCGGCGTAACAAGACGCTGGACTTTTTTCCGCAAGGCAAACTGCGCTGGTGGCTGCTCGGGCTGATCGTGCTGGGCTGGGCAGTCGAGCAATACGAAGCGCTCAAGAACGGTCCGGTACTCGTATATATCCTCGCAGATTTCGACAAAACCCTGGTGGAATGGGGGTACGTTGCCGCCGCAGTCGGCCTGGTCTACAGCATTGGCGCCATGCTGCTGAGCCGCGCCGCCGATCGTTTCGGGCGCCGCCCTCTGATGATCTGGCCCGTATTCGCTTATGCCGTGATTTCCGTGCTGGGCGCCATTGCACCGAATTTCTGGACGCTGGCTATGTTGCTGGGTGCCGGGAGCTTTCTCATGGCCGGCATGAACCCGGCCGTGCACGCTGCTTCGCGGGATCTCACACCGCAGATGGGGCGAGCCATGGTCTATGCCTGGGTGTCACTGGCGTTCACCATCGGCGCGCTCATGTCGACCCTGGTTGCAGCGCACACGCTGCCCATATGGCCAGGCTGGCGATCCCAATACTGGATCGCGGCAGTGCTTGGCGGAGTGACCGCACTGGTGATCTTTATATTTTATCGCGACCTCAGCACTCGGGTAAGGGGCCAGATTCAACAGACTGCGGCAGATACCGCTGCCGTCAGCGGCCAGACCCGACAGTTCGACGCCGCCGCCAGCTATGATGACGGCCGCGCCGTATATCGCAATCCGCGCCTGTGGCTGCTGTCCACGGCAATCATTTTCTGGTCATTGACCTATGTGACCGTGTCTGCTTACGTGCCGACATTTCTCACCCAGCACTACGGCCTCGAACCTGCCCGCGCCGCGTCGGTAACGTCTTACTTCTGGGTGGTTTTCACCATCAGTGTGTTTGTTTCCGGATGGTTATCCGACCGCCTGCGCGTGCGAAAAACTGTCACTGCTTTCGGGGGCATCACAACCGGCTGCTGTTTTGTATTTGGTGCCAGCCTGCCCATCGATACTCCGGAGCCGGTGCTGATCGCCATGTGGTCGGCCACGGGGTTTTTTGCGGGCTTCATCTATCCAGCGTGGTGCGCAATCTACTCCGAGACGGCAGAAAGCATCAGCCCCTGGGGCGTCGGTCGGGCATTCGGCATTACCGCCACCCTGTCGCCAGCCGCTGGTCTGGTACTCAACCTGGGCTTGCCTCAGGTGGTGCAACACTGGGGCTGGGACACCTGGATGGTCCTTGCTGGCATCTGCTGTTTCTGTGTGTCCGGCCTTGTCGGGTTCGGTAGGGGGCCATGGTGGCCCCGATCCGAAACCGAGTGATGAGCCTGCTTACAATTTAAATCGAGTACCCTTCGTCCAGTAGCGGCATCTTTCTGACCCGATGCCCTGTTGCGGCGAATATGGCATTACCGACCGCCGGCGCCAGCGGTGGTAGCGCCGGCTCGCCCAGCCCGGTGGGCGCGTAGTCGCTCTGAATGAAGTGGATATCTACCTGAGGCGCATCCGGCATACGCAACACTGGATAGTCATGCAGATTCGATTGATTGATGCGGCCATTCTCCATGGTGATCTTCTGACCCGCCATGGTCGAAAGACCATCGATCACCGAACCTTCCACCTGGGAGGTCGCACCGCTCATGTTGATGATGGGGCCGACATCCACGGCCACGGTAACCTTGTGCACGGTGAGATGCTTGTTGGTATCGACACTGACCTGTGCCACCTCGGCGACGTGGGCGGCATGACAGAAGTGAAAGGCGAGACCGAGTCCGGAGCCTTGCGGCATAGACCGGCCCCAGCCCGCCTGCTGTGCGGCCAGTTTGATGACGTCGGCAGCTCGACCGGTATTCAGGGAACGGATGTTGCCTTCTTCGAACCAGCGCGGCTCGCCGAGGATTTCCAGCAGAAACTCAACATAATCCCGGTCCGCCGCATGGGCGACTTCATTCAGAAAACTCTGGGTAACGAACGCCGTGGTGTTCGAACCAGGCGCCCGCCATGGCCCACATGGCGTGTTGATGCCGAACATGGTTTTCGACGCATAAGCGTTGTCGACGTTCTGCATGGGGAATTCATTGCGCCCGAATCGCGAACCTGAGACCGGCCGCCCGTCTACCTGCATGCCGATAAAGTGATCTTCAAACGCCACCAGCTTGCCTGCAGGGTCAACAGCCGCTTTCACGGACTGAAATCCGCCCACCCGGAAAAAGTCGTGGTGAATGCTGTCTGTCCTGGTCCAGGTGTGCTTCACCGGCGCGTTGACCCGCTTGCTCATGGTCACGGCTTCGCAGATGTACTCGCGGGAAGTGCGCCGGCCAAAGCTCCCGCCCAGGCGCATCTGATGTACCGTCACGCGGTCTTCGTCGATGCCGAACATATCATTGCCGACCCGCACGCCGCTGCCGGGAAACTGGGTCGGCAACCACAATTCCAGCGCGTCTTTTGCGCCGTTCTCACCCTTCTTGAAATGCGCCGTGCAGTTCATCGGTTCCAGACACAGATGCGAAACGAAGGGGTATTCGTAGAACGCTTCCACCGTGGTGTTGTCCTGTTTAGCGAACTCGGCATCGACATCGCCCTTGTCGATGACCAGGTCTTTGCCCCTGGTTCCGGCCAGGTCTCTGGCATGAGCGACGATCAGATTCCAGCTGTCGCGGGATGCGTCAGATTCGTCCCACTCAACCTGCAGTTCTTGCTTGGCTGAAAACACCGCGTGGGTGTTGGTCCCGACAATGGCAACACCGTCCAGCAGCTCACGAGGGTCGTCGTTGCCTTTGACAATGAATGCATCGACGATTCCAGGTAACGCCTTGATCTCGTCCAGGTTGGCGCTGATCACTCTGCCGCCTATGGTCGGGCACTTCTGATAGGCGCCGTACAGCATATCCGGCACACGCGTGTCGATGCCGAACAGCGCCTCGCCGGTAGCAATGACAAGATTGTCCACGCCGGAAATCGAAGTGCCGAGAATGGTGTATTCATCCCGGGGCTTGAAAGTGAGCGTCTCGGGGTCGGGCACGTCCTGCTTGGCGGCCAGCGTAGCCAGTCGAGCAAAGCTCATGGCCCGTCCGGATTCATGGGCCACCAGACTGTCTGCAGCCTTGAGCTCCTCCGGGGATACTTCCATGACCAGCGCGCCGGCGCCGATAAGCATCTCACGGGCCGATGCGCCGAGCTGGCGCATGTGATTCCAGCTCCGCGGAATGGTGGTGGAGCCACCCGCACCCTGGCGGCCGAAACTTTCTTTATCAACCGGTGATTGCAGCACGCGTACGTCATCCCAACGCGCGCCCATCTCTTCAGCGATGATCATGGGCAGCGCCGTTTTAATACCCTGGCCCATTTCCGGATTGGCGGAATAGATCGTAATAGTGCCATCGGTGGAAATCTGAATGAACGCGTTGAGTGCCACTTCGCTGGCTCGATCCGGGTCCGCGGACGTTTCACCCTGCGCGCTCATTACCTTCGGCGCCACCGCAGCCAGCACTACACCGCCGCCGGTCACGCCGGTGAGCTTGAGAAACGAACGCCGACCCAGGTGCCGCTGGGCCGCCACTGCTGCTTTGATCTGATCTATGGTAGTCATGCGATCTGCTCCCCATCTGCGGCGGCATCGTAGAACAGCGCGTTCGCCTCCCCGGCAGCCGCATGAATCGCCTGACGGATCCGGTTGTAGGTTCCACAGCGACAGTAATTTCCCTCCATGGCCGTGTCGATATCCGCATCTGTGGGATTGGGATTCTCCTGCAACAGCGCGGCGGCGGACATGATCTGACCCGCTTGACAATAGCCGCACTGGGCAACATCCAGATTGATCCAGGCCTGTTGCAGCGGATGCAGGCGTTTACCTTCCACCAGACCCTCGATGGTGCGCACCGACTTACCAACCACATCAGCGACACGCACCACACAGGAACGTACAGGAGCGCCATCCACATGAACCGTGCAGGCACCGCACTGGGCAATGCCGCAACCATATTTCGTGCCTACCAGGCCAAGTATGTCCCGCAGCGCCCAGAGCAACGGCATGGACTCATCGGCATCCAGATCATGCTGCGCACCATTCACGGTGACGGTGTAGTTCGGCATCGCCTTACCCCAAGTGAAGTTTCCCCTGGGACTTTAGCGACTGACGGGCCCCGGTCAAGCGTTGTATGATGATTGGGTGTCTAAATCGGGAAGGGTACATGGCACTCACATCAAACCGCTTCGCGTCATTGATCATGGCAGCCGCAGCAATGACCGCAGCGCCTTTTGCCGCCACCGAAATACCACGCCTGCCTGACGGACGCCCGGACCTTACCGGGACATACGACGTATCCACTCTGACCCCATTGCAACGTTCCGAGGAATTTGGCGACAACCTCTATCTGACCCCGGAACGGGCGGAACAGATCATGGAAAAAAACCGCCAGCGTACAGCGGAGCGGGACAAGAATCGCGGGCCGACCACCGAGGCGCCGCCGGCAGGCGGCGCACCGCCGGTGGGTATTGGCGATGAGTTCCGCGAGACATCCGGCGCGGGCAACGTGGGCGGCTACAACAATTTCTGGGTCGATCCCGGAGATTCCGTATTTGCGGTAGACGGCAAGTTCCGTACCTCCATCATCGTCGAGCCGAAAAACGGGCGCATGCCTCGGGCGACACCCGCGGCGATGAAGGCATTCATGGAGCGCCGCAAACTGCGCCGCCCCAACGACGGCACCGCCTGGTGGGTCGAGGTCGATGGCCCCGGCCCCTATGACGGCCCGGAAAGCCTGGGGATCTCCGAGCGCTGCATCGTCGGCTTCACCGGCGCGGCGCCGACATTTCCCAGCCTGTACAACAATTTCAAACGCATCATTCAGGGCAGAGATCATGTCATGATTCTCATCGAGATGGTTCACGATGCGCGCATCGTGCGCATGAACGCCGAACACAGACCGGATGCTCTGCGTACGCACATGGGTGATTCCGTGGGCTGGTGGGAAGGCGACACTCTGGTGGTAGACTCTACCAATTTCATCACCGGCAGTGGCCAGGCCCGGGGCGGATCGGAGAATCTACATGTGATCGAACGCTTCACCCCCAGCGAAGACGGCAATCTGCTGTATCGGTTTACCGTGAACGATCCATCGGTGTGGACGCAACCCTGGACCGGCGAGTATGTCTGGCGCACCACCGATGACAAGGTCTTCGAGTACGCCTGCCATGAAGGCAACTACTCCATGGGCGGCATTCTGCGCGGCGCGCGTCTGCTCGAAGAGGAAGCCCTGGCCGGCGACGCTACCGGGGGCAGTTAGACTAACGGCGGCAGAGTGATTACTCCGCCACCAGGGCACCCTGCGCTACCAGTTCGGCAATTTCCTCGGACGAAATGCCCAGCTCGCTCAGCACCTCGTCATTGTGCTCGCCGAGCGCTGGCGTATGCGTACGGATGTTACTGGGGGTCCGCTCAAACTGCGCCGGCGGTCGCGGCGAACGTACCGGTCCGGCGCGGGGGTGATCATAGGTCCATAGCGCTTCCATGGCTTGAACCTGCGGGTCATCGGCCACATCAGTGCGACGATTGATCCGGGAATAAGGCACGTCTTCCGCCTCGAACCGCTTACAGATCTCGTCGGTGGTGAACTTCAGGTACGCTTCGTCCATGAGTTCACGCATGAGTTCTCGATTGCGTGCCCGGGCCTGATAGGTGGAAAAGCGTTCATCCGCCAGCAGATGCTCGATTTCCAGCGCCCGGAACGCGCCCTGCACTTCTCCCTGCTGCACCGGCATGGCCGCGATCCATCCGTCTTTCGTTTTCCGGCAGAACAGGCTGTGGTCAATGTAGGTCATCTGCTCAACATCCTCGCCCATCAGCGTCGAGTTGAGCATTCCATCAGGCCACAGAAAATACAGATTGGCATCGAGCATCGACAGTTCCACGCGCTGTCCATGTCCGCTTCGCTCAGCATTGAACAGCGCAGACGTGACTGCCTGGGCTGCAGTCAATGAGGTGACCTTGTCGCAGATCAGGGTGTTGACCATGGCCGGCGCGCCATCTTCATCATTAGGCGTAGCCAGGGTGCAGAAGCCGGCGATCGCCTGTATGACCGCATCGTATACGCGCCGGTTGGCATAGGGTCCGCTCGTGCCTACACCGGAAATTGAAACATAGACGAGTTTGGGGTGAGCTTCCCTGAAACTGTCGTAGCCCAGACCAAGACGGTCCATGACACCGGGCCGGAAGTTCTCCATCACCACATCGGCGCTGGCCACGAGTTTACGCGCCACCTCCACCGCAGCAGGTTCCGCCAGATTCAGGCATACGGCCTTCTTATTGCGATTCATCGCGGCAAACGCACTGCCCAGACCGTTGCTCTGGGGTAATCCGCGGCGCATCATATCGCCGCTGGGGGCTTCGACCTTGATGACTTCGGCACCCTGGTCCGCCAGCATGCTGGCAGCGATAGGCCCGGAGTAAACGGCGGTGAAATCGATTATCCGCACCCCGCTCAGCGGACCAGTGGACGCCCCGCCCAGATTCACATGTTGGGTCATTTGTTGATCCCCCGATAAAGCTGCTCAGATTAGACCACCACTACTGTCAAGCAGCCACTATGCATATTCTTCCGAGGTGCGTTTCGAATTCATGAGCGAAGTGTATTGGTAGGCACGACCAGATTCGAACTGGTGACCTCTGCCATGTCAAGACAGCGCTCTAACCAACTGAGCTACGCGCCTATACGATCATCGCGGGCGGGTAATCATACTCAATACCGCTCGGAATGCCAGCAGCCAAACGCACCGGCTCCGCCCTTGTACTGATCGCCACTCCAGCTTTGAGCCGCGCCGCTGCATACGCCATCGCAGGTTGCCCGCTCGTCGCACAGCGTATATAAACTCCGCTGCAATTGGGGAGGCGCAACATGTCCAACTACGATCTCGACGAGTGTATTGCCAACGGTATGCTCATCGCCTACCACGCCCGGAACACGCCGGATGTCTCGGCTGTGGTTACTGAATACGGCGAGCGCACCTTCGCTGAGCTCAACGCTAATGCCAACCGGCTGGTATGCCTGCTCGCCGACTACGGCATCGGGCCGGGAGACTCGATCGCCGTCGTCAGTAAGAACCGTCCTGAATTCATCGAAGCACTGGTCGCCGCCACCCGTTCGGGTATCCGCTTCACGCCCATCAACTTCCACCTGAAAGGCGAAGAGATCGGCTACATCGTCGACAATTGCGAAGCCAAAGCTTTCATTGCAGACGCAAGCCTGGGCCCGCCCGCGGCCGAGGCCTCCCAGCACGCCCCCAACGCCACGCTCAAGCTGGCAACGGGCGGAGATATCGCTGGGTTCGAAGATTACGCCGAATCACTGACCCCCTTCAGCGGCGACGACATCGAAGAGCCAACCCTGGGAGCACGGATGCTGTATACCTCAGGCACCACCGGGCGGCCCAAGGGCGTATTTCGCAAAGAACGCACGCCCGACGCACCGATCTGGGACGACACGCCCGCCGGATACCAGCCCGGGCGCGATTGCGATCTGGTCACCGGACCGGCATATCACGCCGCGCCCTTGCTGATCGATATCATTCAGCCACTCTCCTCCGGCGTGGGCATCGTCATGATGGACAAGTGGGATGCCGAGGAGACTCTGCGCCTGATTCAAGAGCACTCCATCACCCACACGCACATGGTGGCCACCATGTTCCACCGTCTGCTCAACCTGCCCGAAGAATTACGCAACAGCTACGACATCAGTTCCATGAAGTTTCTAGTGCACGGCGCTGCGCCCTGCCCGGTGCATGTGAAGCAGGCCATGATCGAATGGTTCGGACCCGTCATCTGGGAATACTACGCGGCTACCGAGGGCGGCGGCGGATTCCTGGTCGGTTCCGAAGAGTGGCTGACCAAGCCCGGCACCGTGGGCAAGCCCGGGCCGGAATTCGACAACAGGATTCTCGACGACGACGGCAATGAAGTCGGTGCGGGCGAAATCGGCACCATCTACATGCGCGCACCCGACACCGGCCGCTTCGAGTACTACAATGATGCCGACAAGACCAGCGGTTCCTATCGCGGCGACTACTTCACCCTGGGCGATATGGGATACTTCGATGAAGACGGCTACCTATTTCTTACCGGGCGTACCGCCGAACTGATCATCTCCGGAGGGGTCAACATCTATCCCCAGGAGGTCGACAGCGAGCTGCTCAAACATGATGCGGTGTTAGATGTATGCACCATCGGCGCACCCAACGACGAGTGGGGCGAAGAAGTGAAATCTGTAGTACAGCTGCAGCCCGGCATTTCCCCCAGTGATGCGCTCACCGATGATCTGATCAGCTGGGCGCGGGATCGCCTGGCAAATTTCAAATGTCCGCGCACCATAGACTATGTGGAAGAATTGCCACGATCGGCGGCCGGCAAGATTCAGCGCAAAGTCGTGCGCCAGCCTTACTGGGATAACTAAGCATGCAGATCGATCTGCTCAGTCCGGCGAGCTTTGATGGCGGCCACCCCGTGGATCAGTATCAGTGGCTGCAGGACAACGCGCCCTGCTACTGGCATGAGGAACCTGATGGACCGGGATTCTGGGTGCTGAGCAGATACGAAGACGTCGCCGAAACGGGCCGGCAGCCTCATCTGTTTTCCAGCGAACCGACCATCGCGATTGCCGACCCCAGCGACAGCACACTGCCGTCGGACGAGCACAAGATGATGCTCATGATGGATCCACCGCAGCATACCCAGTTCCGCAAGATCATCAGCCGTGAGTTTACTCAGGGCCCAGCAGCCCAGCTACGACCACGAATTGCTGAGCTTGCCGCCAGAATCATAGACAGTGTCATAGAACGGGGCGAATGTGAGTTCGTCGCGGACGTCGCCGGCGAGCTGCCGTCTTACGTCATCGCCGAATTGACCGGCATCCCGTTGGACGATGGACGCGAACTGTACAAACTCACCGAGATCATTCACACCGCTGCCCAGGCACTGGAACCGGGTCAGCAGGCTGACGCGGTCATGCAGATGTTCGGCTATGCCCAGGCGGTCTACCAGCGCAAGCTGCAGCAACCCACCGACGACCTGGCCAGTCAGATCGTGCACGCGGAAGTGGACGGACGCAGACTCGACGAGATCGATTTTCAGCTGTTCTTCATGCTGCTGATCGATGCCGGCGGCGACACCACCCGTAACCTGGTGGCCGGTGGCCTGCACGCGCTCATGCAGCATCCCCAGGCACTGGCCGACTGGCAGCAGCATGATTCGCCGGATTTGTCGGTGAGCGCCCGGGATGAACTGCTGCGCTTCGTCAGCCCCGTCATCTACATGCGCCGCACCGCTACGAAAGACACACAACTGCACGGCCAGGCCATCAAGGTGGGAGACAAAGTGGTGCGCTACTTCGGCGCCGCCAATTACGACCCGCGTCAGTTCGAAGACCCGCGCAGCCTGAATATGCACCGTTTCCCCAACGAGCACATTGCGTTCGGCAGCGGTACGCACGTCTGCCTCGGCCAGCACATCGCCAGAGTGGAAATCGACTGCATGTTCCACGAAGTGCTCAGCCGCATGAGCGACTTCCGACTGGCAGAACCGCCGCAATGGCTGGAGTCAAACTTTATTTCTGGCATCCGCCATATGCCCATTACGTTCACCAGGAAGACGTAACCGCGGCACTCCGCTGGCAGCGCAAAACAGACTCGGCTACGTTTTCAGACGGCTGTCTCTGATCGACTGAAGCTGGTCGCGGATGGCCGCCGCTTCTTCAAATTCCAGGTTCTGCGCATGATCGATCATCTGCTTCTCCAGCTGCTCGAGCAGCTTGCCCAACGCCTTGGGATCGTTGGGAATCTCCACTGTGGTGTCTTTGTGACGGGCCTGCCGGCCGGATCGTTTCGGCGCGCCCGGCGCCACCCGCGCACCTTCCATGATGTCGGCGATCTGCTTGGAGACCGAGCGCGGCGTAATGCCGTGCGCTTCGTTGAACGCTACCTGTTTGCTGCGGCGCCGTTCAGTCTCGTCCAGCGCGCGACGCATCGAGCCGGTGATATTGTCTGCGTAAAGAATGGCTCGCCCTTTCACGTTACGCGCAGCACGGCCGATGGTCTGAATCAATGAGCCTTCGGAGCGCAGAAAACCCTCTTTATCCGCATCGAGAATCGCCACCAGCGACACTTCCGGCATATCGAGCCCTTCCCGCAGCAGGTTGATGCCCACCAGCACGTCAAATTCACCCAGACGCAGATCGCGGATGATCTCCATGCGTTCCACGGTATCGATGTCGGAATGGAGATAGCGCACCCGCAAGCCGTGCTCGTCCAGGTATTCGGTGAGGTCTTCCGCCATGCGTTTGGTCAGCGTGGTCACCAGCACACGGTCGCCGTCATCCACCACCGCACGGGCCTCACCCAGTAGATCGTCGACCTGGGTCGAAGCCGGTCGAATGATCACGTCCGGGTCTACCAGCCCCGTCGGGCGCACCACCTGCTCCACAACCTGACCGCCCTTTTCCGCCTCATAGGGACCAGGCGTCGCCGAAGCAAAGATGATCTGAGGCGCCAGGCGTTCCCACTCATCGAAGCGCAACGGCCGGTTATCCAGGGCACTGGGCAGCCTGAAGCCGTACTCGACCAGGGTCTCTTTGCGGGAGCGATCGCCTTTGTACATACCGCCAATCTGCGGCACGGTGACGTGAGACTCGTCGATGATCAGCAGGGCGTCCTTGGGCAGGTAGTCGAACAAAGTCGGCGGCGGCTCACCAGACTCCCTCCCCGAAAGGTAGCGTGAGTAGTTCTCAATGCCGGAGCAGTAGCCCAGCTCGGAAATCATTTCCAGATCGAAGCGCGTACGCTGCTCCAGACGCTGGGCTTCCACCAGCTTGTTGTGCCTGGTGAGATAATTGAGGCGGTCCTGCAGCTCTTCCTTAATGTCATCCAGCACCGAGAGAATGCGTTCCCGTGGCGTCACGTAGTGTGTTTTGGGAAACACCGTGTAGCGCGGCACACGATTGACCACCTCACCCGTCAGAGGGTCGAACAACGAGATGTCTTCGATCTCATCATCAAACAGCTCTACACGCACCGCTTCGCGCTCAGATTCCGCGGGAAAGATATCCACCACGTCACCGCGCACTCGGTAAGTGCCGCGCTGAAACACCTGGTCGTTTCGCGTGTACTGCATGTCCGCCAGCCGTCGCAGCAGCGCGCGCTGCTCAATCTGATCTCCGCGGTCGAGATGAATGACCATCTTCAGGTAGGAAGCCGGATCGCCCAGCCCGTATATCGCCGAAACCGAAGCCACGATGACCGCGTCGCGCCGCTCCAGCAGCGCCTTGGTAGCCGACAGGCGCATCTGTTCGATGTGCGCGTTTATCGAGGAATCTTTCTCTATGTAGGTATCCGAGGCCGGCACGTAGGCTTCAGGCTGGTAGTAGTCGTAGTAGGAAACAAAGTACTCCACGGCATTGTGCGGAAAGAACTCACGGCACTCCCCGTAGAGCTGCGCTGCCAGGGTTTTGTTGTGGGCCAGAATCAGCGTTGGGCGCTGCACCTGTTCGATGACCTTGGCTACGGTAAAAGTCTTGCCCGAGCCGGTTACACCCAGCAATGTCTGATGGCTCAGACCGTCTTCGATGCCCTCCACAAGGGCCTCAATCGCGGCGGCTTGATCCCCTGCCGGAGCGTATTCGGATACAACCTGGAGGTCGCGTACACTGTGCATAACCGAGGATGGTATAGCCTTTCACGCAGGGTACAACTTTGATTGTGCAAAAACTGCGGCCGCGCGCGTATCGATGACCCGGCAGACCCGAATGCTCCGCCAACAATCAGCCAACGCCCCGGGAGAATCCGACGGGACGCTGGCGCAGCGGCTTATTCTTCGCCGCCCTCTTCAGCGGCTTCATCACCACTTTCGGCTTCACCACCCTGTTCAGCGGCTTCACCTTCGGCCGCAGCTTCTTCTTCCGCCGGCGCTTGTGGTTCCGGGGCCTTGGGCTCCGGCGCGGTGATCAGCTCGTGCTTGAGCAGAATCGCTACCTTTTCATCGCCATTGATGGGCTGTTTGTCGGCACCTTTGACCGCATAACGCTCATCACGGCGCTGGTAGATGGTGTACTCGTCGGTACTCGCAACTGTTTTCATTACTTTCTCCTGTAGTTAATGGACCCGCCTGAGCTGCCTGCTGGCCAATCCGGCGGCGGATTATACATATAGATATGCCATCTACGTACAAGGTGCTACTCGATTACCCGTGGAGATTCGCTACAATGCGCCACGATTTTTCATCCAAAATTGAAACGCGGTATAGAATATGAGCGATAAGACCAGTCATGTCGTGCGTTTCGCCGGCGACTCCGGTGATGGTATCCAGCTGCAGGGCCAGCAGTTCACCGTTGCCTCAGCCATGGCTGGGCACGACCTGGCCACGCTGCCGGATTTTCCCGCGGAGATTCGCGCGCCGGCGGGCACCCGGTACGGGGTTTCGGCGTTTCAGATTCAGTTTGGCGGCGATCGCATCACCACGCCAGGCGATGCGCCGGACGTACTGATCGCCCTGAACCCTGCCGCCCTGGTGGTCAACCTGCCGCAATTGCGCCCCGGCTCACTTATCGTGGTCGATGAAAATGCCTTCACCGATCAACGTCTGAAACGCGCCGATCTGGACAGCAACCCGCTGGAAGACGGTTCGCTGAACCACCATGAAGTAGTGCGCATCGACATATCAAACCTGACCGTCGCCACGGTCAAACCGTTCGGCCTGGGCACCAAAGACGCTGGCCGCTGCAAAAATTTCTGGGCTCTGGGCCTGGTGCTGTGGATGTTCGACCAGCCCCGTGAACCCACACGCGACTGGATCAACGCCAAATTCGCCGGCAACGAGCAGATTCGCGACGCCAACCTTGCAGCCCTGGGCGCCGGGCACGCTTTCGGCGAGACCGCAGAGTTCAGCCAGGTACTGCGCCAGGAAGCTATAGGTGAAGCGCCACTGGAATCGGTGGAATACCGCACCATCACCGGCGCGGAAAACCTGGCTCTGGGCCTGGTGGCCGCCGGCGAACTCGCCGACACCCAGCTGATGTTCTGCTCGTACCCCATCACCCCCGCTTCATCACTGTTGCACCACCTGGTGGGCCTGGAAGATGCCGGCATCGCAACGTATCAGGCGGAAGACGAAATTGCCGCTGTCTGCTCAGCAATTGGTGCATCGTTCGCCGGCAAGCTCGGTGTCACCTCTTCATCCGGGCCCGGCATTGCGCTGAAGACTGAAGCATTGGGGCTGGCCGTCGCAGTGGAACTGCCACTGGTGTTAGTGGACTCGCAACGGGCGGGACCTTCAACCGGCATGCCCACCAAAACCGAGCAGAGCGATCTTTACCAATCGGTCTATGGCCGCAACGGCGATACACCGGTCCCGGTCGTAGCCGCTCGTTCACCAGCGGATTGCTTCGACACCGCCATCGAAGCGGTGCGCATCGCGCTGCGCCATATGACCCCGGTCATCCTGCTCACTGACGGTTATATCGCCAATGCATCCGAGCTGTGGCCGATTCCGGACTTCGACAACTACGCAGAAATTCCGACCCAGAAGCCCACAGCCCAGACAGATCAACCTGTGTTCAGGAGAGACGCGGCGACCATGGCGAGATTGTGGGCGGCGCCAGGCGATGAGCGCTTTGTATACCGGGTGGGCGGCATCGAGAAAGATGTGCACACCGGCAACATCTCCTACGATCCCGCCAACCATCAGGCCATGACCGATATGCGCTCCGAGAAAATTGCACGCATATGCGATTTCATCGCCCCTGCAGAGCTGGAACAGGGTGTCAGCGGTGGTCTCGCGGTTGTTGGCTGGGGCTCGACTTATGGCACGATCTACCAGGCCGTAAAGGAGTGCATCGCCGAAGGGCTGCAGATCGCACAGATTCACCTGCGCCACATTCACCCGCTGGCGCCGAATCTCGGGGAATTACTCGACGGCTTCGAGCAGATTCTGGTCCCCGAACTGAACACCGGCCAGCTGGCCACCCTGCTGCGCGATAAGCTGGCGGCTCAGGTCAGCCAGTACAACAAAGTGACCGGCCAGCCGCTGACCGTGGCAGAAGTCAAATCAGCCATCACCGAACATGCCATGCCACGCATGCAGCAGGTAGGAGGCAACACATGAGCGAACTGAACTTCAAAGATTTCGCAACCGACCAGGAAGTACGCTGGTGCCCGGGCTGCGGTGACTACTCCATTCTCAAGGGTGTCCAGCGCGCCCTGGCGGACGGCGGCTCCCGACCGGAAAACACGGTATTCGTGTCCGGCATCGGTTGCGCATCAAGGCTGCCCTACTACATCAACACATATGGCTTTCATACCATTCACGGTCGCGCGCCCGCATTCGCTACAGGTATCAAACTGGCCAATCCCGAACTGGAAGTGTGGGTCATCACCGGCGATGGCGATGGGCTGTCCATTGGTGGCAACCACCTGTTGCACACCCTGCGCCGCAATATCGACGTCAATGTGCTGCTGTTCAACAATGAGATCTACGGCCTCACCAAGGGCCAGTACTCGCCCACTTCCCGGGAAGGTACAATCAGCCCCACCAGCCCGTCCGGTTCCATTGAAAGGCCCCTGCATCCCGGGCAGTTCGCCATTGGCGCCGGCGCTACGTTTTTTGCGCGCTGTGTAGACATCGATCAGAAAACCATGCCCGGCCTGCTCAATGAAGCCAAACACCACAAGGGTGCTTCATTCGTTGAGATCCTGCAGAACTGCATCGTGTACAACAAAGATGTGTTCGAAGACATCGCCGCCAAGAAAACCGCCGCCGACACGCAGATCCATGTGGAACACGGCAAACCTCTCCTCTACGGCAAAACCAGCGACAAGGGCTTGCGGCTGAATCCAGCCACCTTGAGCCTGGAAACCGTAACCCTGGGTGAAGACGGTGTCAGCATTGACGATATTCTCGTGCACGATGAAACCAATCCGACCCTCGCTCAATTGCTGGTTTCCCTGCAGGGACCAACCGCAATGGGCGTGATCCTGCGCCGCACTCAACCGGCGTTCGAAAACAACTACTGGCACAAGCATCCCAGCGAACGACGCAAAAAGGTTGTCGAGCTGCTGCGAACAGGCAATGTATTAGACAAAAGATAACACCTTCGCGGGTGATCGCTTTCTCATTTTGTTACGCAACGTAACAAATACCTTGATTTCTGGGTCTTTACCTCTATCATTGCTCTGACCAATCTGGTCTGACCAAAGTGGCCGGACCAGACTACATGAAAAAAGCAGCACCGGTTGCCCATGAATAAGCACGACCAGATTGCCGGCAGCCTGATAGAAGATATTCTGTCAGGCCGTTACCGGCCCACCGAACGGCTCCCTTCCGAGCGGGACCTCGCCGCGCGTTTCGACGCCAACCGCGGGGCCGTGCGCGAGGCCATGAAAAAGCTCGAACAGATCGGCCTTGCCGAAGTGCAGCCCGGCGGCGCACGGGTGAAACAGGCGGAAGAAGCAACTCTCGACGTACTCGGCCCCATGCTGGCCCAGGGCAACGTACCCGATGCCCAGTTGTTAGATCAGATCATGCTGGTGATCAGTCACCTCATGTCGCTGGCCGCCCAGCAGACGCTGGAAGTGGCAACACAAGAAGAACTTGACCATATCCGTTCGCTGGTGAGGCCGTTAATCGAAGAAGACCTGGACCGCGAACAGCACACCCTCGCCCGCTTCGAGCTCATGCAGATGATCATGCTGAGGAGCAATAATCTGCCGCTGCAGATCATAGCCCGCTCACTGTTCGAGCAGGTAGTGCCGGTTACCGCACCGGTGTACCGCCACATCGTGGTAGACCGGGAAGCGTATCGCATCTTCGGTCGTCAACTGGATGCCGCACTGCGGAATCGAGACCAGGCTGCATTACGCGCCACGTTCACCGAGTTCTCAGATCTCAATCGCCGGAGCATGGTGCACGCTATTGACGCCATGCATACCCCGGGCCAGGAGGCCATAACATCATGATGCGCACACTGGTCATTCCATTAGGCATCGTCGTGATGTTTTTTTTCGGTGCCGCCACACTGATGGCCACCGCGCCGGTGCTCGAACCCCAGGGCAAAACACCCGTTCCGATGACCGTACGTATCCGCGAGGTCAATCCGGAGTCCGTGCAGCTGCAGGTACACTCTCAGGGTACCGTCATGCCCTCCACCGAAAGTCAGCTGATTCCTGAAGTATCCGGCCGCGTCACGTGGATGTCACCGAACCTTGTCGCCGGTGGCTATTACAACGAAGGCGAGGTTCTCGCCCGGGTCGACCAGCTCGACTATCGCAACACCATGGACCGCGCTAACGCCACGCTCGAGCGCGCCCGTGCAGAACAACAGCATGCCCGCTTCGAATATCAACGGCTGCAGAGTCTGGCGGCGCGCAAACTCACCTCACGCTCGCAGCTTGAAAATGCATTGCGCGCCCTGCGCGTGGCCGATGCCGCGTTACAGGATTCCCGGGTCGCCTATGAACAGGCCCAGCAGAACCTTGATCGTACCGAGATCCGTGCCCCGTTCACCGGCCTGGTGCGTTCGGAAAACGTCGACATCGGGCAGTTCATCTCCCGCGGCTCACCCATTGCAACCCTTTATGCCAGCGACCTGGTGGAGGTACGCCTGCCCATCGCCGACCGCCAGCTGGCATTTCTGAACATTCCTGTGACAACCCGCGGCGAACTGCCCGCAGAGGCACAGCCTGCCGTCACCCTGACAACCGAATACGCCGGTCAGATGTTACGGTGGGAAGGCCGCATCGTACGCACCGAAGCTGAAATCGACATTTCCAGCCGCATGGTTCAGCTGGTAGCGCGAGTAACGAACAATCCAGATAACCCACCGCTATCGGTGGGCCTGTTTGTCGAGGCCGAAATCGAAGGCCTGTCTGCCGACAACGTCATCGTGTTGCCACGCTCCGCTCTGCGCAACAACGACCAGGTGCTGGTCGTCGACACCGACAACAAGTTGCGTTTCCGGGCCATCGAACCACTGCGACTGTATCAGGACAATGTGCTGGTGCAGGAAGGTCTGAACGCCGGTGAGCGGGTGTGTGTGTCGCCCCTGCAGACCGCCATCGACGGCATGACCGTCAATCCCATTCTCGACGACGCATAATTCGAATACTCTGCCATGCACACCGCCATACGATGGTTTGCCCACAATCCCGTTGCGTCGAATCTGCTGATGGTTTTGCTGCTGCTCGGCGGCGCCGCCGGCGTCATGCTGACCAACCAGGAGGAATTCCCCAGCATTGACATCAAAGTCGTCAACGTGCGTGTACCCTACCTGGGTGCGGCCCCGGTAGAAGTTGAGAAAGCGGTGTGCAGCCGCGTCGAAGAAGCTATTGAAGGGCTAGAGGGCATCGACAAGATCCGTAGCGTGGCCACCGAGGGCATGTGCAATGTCACCTCCGAACTGTTCGACGATGCCGATGCTACGGCAGTGCTCAATGAAATCAAAAGCCGCGTAGACGCCATCAACAGCTTTCCCGTAGAAACCGAGAAACCCGTAGTGTCGAAACTGGCCATTACCCGACGGGTGGTGCAGGTCGCCATGTCAGGCAACGTCGATGAGCGCACGCTCAAGGAACTGGGCCAGGAACTGCGCGACGATATCGCCGCGATCGACGGTATTTCCCAGGTCGGGCTCGACTACATACGGCCCTACGAAATCTCCATTGAAGTCTCAGAAACGGAGCTGCGCCGCTATGGCATTACCCTGGACCAGGTAAGCCAGGCGATCCGTTCCAGTTCCCTGGACATGCCCGGCGGCACGCTGAAGACCCGCAACGGCGAGATTCTCATCCGCACCACCGGCCAGGCCTACTGGGGACGGGAGTTCGAAGACGTCATTGTGCTCACCCGCAAAGACGGCACCCGGGTCCACCTGCGTGATATCGCGGCCATTCGCGACACTTTCGAAGAAGGCGATCTACGCGCCATGTTCAACGGCGAACGTGCCGTGACCATAAACGTTTCACAGGTGGGGGATGAGGACCTCCTGCAGATAGCTCGTGACGTAAAAGACCTTGTTAAGGATTTCGAAGCGCAGCTTCCGCAGGGCATAGCACTGAACATTTGGATTGACACATCGATGGAACTTCGCGAGCGCATGCGCGTGCTCATGCAGAACGCCGGGGGCGGGTTGTTTCTGGTGCTGGTGATTCTTGCGCTGTTCCTGAAATTTCGCGTGGCCATGTGGGTGGCCATCGGCATACCCGTGGCGCTGATGGGCACGCTGGGTGTGCTGCCGTTTACCGACATCAACATTTCCAGCATGACGGTAATGGCGTTCATTTTAGTACTGGGTATCGTAGTGGACGACGCCATCGTGGTAGGTGAACGGGTATTCGGCCACGAACAGATGGGCAAACCACCGCTGGCCGCTGCTGTTGACGGCACCTGGGAAGTATCAGTGCCGGTAATTTTCGGCGTACTGACCACCGTGGCCGCATTCCTGCCACTGATCATGGTACAGGGTCGTATGTCCGGGTTTTTCGCGCCGATCGGCTGGGTGGTGATCTTCGCTCTGGTGTGCAGCATCATCGAATCTCAATGGATTCTCCCCTCCCACCTGGCGCACCGCAAACATTCCGAACCGAGCACTGGCTTTTCCGCCTGGTGGAACCGGTTTCAGGGACGCTTATCCAAATGGCTGGAGAACGTCGCCTCAAATCATTACATGCCGTTTTTGCATCGCGTGTTGAGCTGGCGTTACGTCAGCGCCGCCATCTGCCTTGGCGTACTGATTCTGTCGCTCTCACTGATCGCCAGCGGCCGGGTGGTTTTCGGTTTCTTCCCGGCCATCGAAGGGGACCGGGTCTATGCGGGCCTGGAAATGCCCGAAGGTACGGCGGCCGAAACCACCCTGGCGGCAGCGGTGCGCATCGAAACTGCGGCCCGCCGGCTCAACGAAGACATGACCAGGGAGCTTGGTCTGCCTGAACCGCTCATCCGCAATGTGCTCTCCAGCGTCGGCCAGAACGTCGACCGCGATGGCCCATCGCAACCCAGCAGCGCCGGCCGATCGAACATCGCCGAAATCGTTATCGATATTGCACCTCTGGCTGAACGCCAGGACCTGCCCGCCAACGTCGTGGTTACCCGCTGGCGCGAATATGTCGGCCCCATCTCCGATGCGGTCAAGCTGAGCTTCGACGCTGAGCTGTTCTCCGCCGGCGACCCCATCGAATACCAGCTCAAGGGTAAGAATGTAGATCAGCTGCGCGCCGCCGCAGAGTCCCTGAAAGCGGAATTGACCCGCTACGACGGCGTTTTCGACATCAGCGACTCATTTCGCTCCGGCAAGCAGGAGATCAAGCTCAACCTGCTGCCCGAGGCCCGCAACCTCGGCCTCACGCTGGCGGACCTGGCCAGTCAGGTACGGAACGCGTTTTACGGCTCGGAAGTGCAGCGCGTGCAGCGGGGCAAAGACGATGTGCGAGTAATGGTTCGCTTCCCGGAATATGAGCGCAAGTCCATCGGCAACCTCGAAGACATGTACATACGTACGCCAGACGGTCACGAAGTGCCCTTTTACAGCGTGGCAAAATTCGAGCTCAGCCGCGGTTACTCGAGCATCAACCGACTCGACGGACGCCGCATTGTTACGGTTCGATCCGATGTCGACCGCGCTGTGGTGTCCCCGGAACAGGTTGCCACCAGCCTGTCTGAAGATTTCATACCCGGTTTTGCACGGGAGTTCCCCGGCGTAGACATCGACATGGGCGGTGAGCAGGAAGAACGCACCACGGCGCTGACCGGCCTGCTGGTCGGCGCAATGTTCTCGCTGGTGGTCATTTACGGTCTGCTGGCGGTACCGTTGAAGAGCTATCTGCAGCCTCTTGTGATCATGAGCGTAATCCCCTTTGGCGCGGTAGGCGCCATCGTCGGGCACTTCGCGCTGAACGTGCAGCTGATGTTCTTCTCCGCGCTGGGCATTGTCGCGTTGTCCGGAGTGGTGGTGAACGCCTCCCTGGTCCTGGTGGACTACACCAATCGTCAGCGGCGCGAAGGACACAGCATCATGGAGTCGATGCTCACCGCCTGCGTGGTGCGGTTTCGACCCATCATGCTCACTTCCGTGACCACTTTTGTCGGTCTTATTCCGCTTATGTCTACCGATACACCGGCCACCGGGCCGTTCATCCCCATGGCGATATCACTGGCCTGGGGGGTGCTGTTCGCCACCTTCATCACGCTGCTGCTGGTGCCCTGCCTGTACCTGATCGTCGAGGACTATCTGCACGCTTTATCATGCTTTCGTGCCTGGCTGGCACGTAAGCCCATGCCGCAAAAGGAAAGCTCACTCGTTCAGCAACCGGCCGGTCTGTGAGCAACAGCGGGGCATCGCCCGGCACACCCACAACCGGCGGAGCGCTGCCCACTTCGGCTGCCCAATGGCACAAACGCATCTGGCAGCTCACCTGGCCGGTGATTCTGGCCAACATCACCATTCCGCTCGTCGGTGTCGCTGATGTCGCTGTGATGGGGCGTATTCCCGACCCGGCCTATATCGCTGCGGTAGCCATGGGCAGCGCCATGTTCAGCGCGGTGTACTGGTTGTTCGGGTTTCTGCGCATGGGCACCACGGGCCTGGTTGCCCAGGCATTCGGGCGCGGCAACCTAACGGAAATTGCCAAAATCTTCCTGCGCGCGGGCACCGTCGGTATCGCTCTGGGCATCGCCATTGTGCTGCTGCAATGGCCCCTCGCCAGTCTGTTGTTTGGCATTTTCGACGCCAGTCCCGAACTCACCAGCCTGGCGGACCAGTATTACGACATACGCATATTCGGCGCGCCCGCGCTACTGCTCTACCTGGTGGAGCTCGGCATTCTGTTTGGATTGCAGCGAACTCGAGACACGCTGTATCTCAGCGTCGGCCTGAATGTCACCAACCTGATTCTCGACGTGGTGCTGGTGATGGGATTCGACATGGGTGTGCGGGGCGTCGCCTGGGGGACACTCATCAGCGAGTGGAGTGCCGCCGCGGGCGGCCTGGTGCTGGCAGTCCGTGGTCTTGCACACCAGGGCTGGAAAGTATCCTGGCCCCGCGACGTCTGGCGCCTGCAACAGATGGCCACCCTGTTCCACGTCAGCGCCAATCTGATATTGCGTACTTTCTTCGTGCAGCTGCCCTTTTTCGCCGGCACGGTCATCGCCACCCGGCTCGGCGAAGTAACTCTCGCGGCGCATGGTGTGCTGATGCAGCTGTTCTTCGTGATGACCTACAGCCTCGACGGTTTTGCCCATACCGCCGAGACCATGGCCGGCTACAGCTACGGCGCCGGTCGCGCTGATCAACTGCGTTCGGCCACCCGCTACAACGCCATCTGGGCAATGTTTCTGGCAGTGTTTACCGGGCTGATTTACTGGCTCGGCGGCGAATGGTTCATCGGCCTGCTGACCACTTCTGCAACAGTACGCAGCGTCGCCGGTGAATTTCTGCCGTGGGTGGCGCTGGCACCGTTGCTGTGCGTCTGGGCTTTTCTGTTCGATGGCATCTTCATCGGCACCACCCATATCACCCAGATGCGCAATGCCATGATTGTCGCCGCGCTGGTGTGGGCAGGCGCACTGGCCCTTACCTTCAACCCGCTTGGCTACCATGGCGTGTGGCTGAGTATGATGGTCTTCATGCTCGTGCGCAGCGGCCTGCTGGCCTGGTATTATCCGCGCCTGGTAGGCAATGCAGCGGCCCAACAAGCCGCACAACAATAGACAGCAGAAGCGGCAGTCTGCGGGCCAGCCGTAGCAACGCCCTGGAGAACCGTGGAGATGGCAAGTCGTAAGAGCACCCGCAAACTGCGTGTAGGATTCGTTGGTACCGGGGGCATCGCTGCCCTGCAGATCAGGAGATTCAATTCGCGCAAGGATGTCGAAGTGGTGGCGCTTGCCGACATCGACGCCGCCAATCTCGAGCGAAGCCTGGGCAGCTGCCCTGAAGCCGCGGGTTACCCTGACTATCGCACGATGCTGCGCTCAGAAACCCTGGATGCTGTCAGTGTCTGCACGCCCAACCGCCTGCATGTCGGGCCCACCATCGACGCATTCAAAGCCGGCTGCCATGTGCTGTGTGAAAAGCCGCTGGCAATGACCGTCGCTGAAGGGCGGCGTATGGCGAAAGCGGCCCGGGCCGCAGGCAAATCGCTGGTGGTGGGATTTCAGTACCGGCTCGACCCACGCACCCAGTACTTGAAAAGCGCATATGACGATGGCGTGTTCGGTGAGATTCTGTATGGTCGAGTCCAGGCCCTGCGCCGCCGCGGTATTCCCAACTGGGGAGTATTCGGACAGAAAGCACTGTCCGGGGGCGGCCCGCTGATCGACATCGGCGTACACGCGCTGGAAATGGCCCACTACACCATGGGCAGCCCTGCACCGGTCAGCGCGAGCGCCGATATGTTCACTTACCTTGGTAACAGGAAGACCAGCACCCGCAGCCAGTGGCAGGGCTGGGACCACAAAACCTATGATGTCGAGGACCTCGCTGTGGGCCGCATTCGATTCAGCAATGGCGCCGTACTGCACATCGAATGCTGCTATGCAGCGCACATCGCTGAGCGCAATTTGATGAATTTTCAGCTGATGGGGACGAAGGGCGGTGCAACCTGGGAGCCCACGGTAATCCACACCGACGAACATGGTCACATGGTGGACAAGACACCAGGGTGGCTCGCAAGCACCGAGTTCGTCGACGTATTCAATGCCAAGATCGACGCCTTCGTCGAGCACACGCTGCGCGGAGTACTGCCTGCGGCACCCGTCGAGCATGGCCTGATGGTGCAGGCTATGCTCAACGGTCTGTACGACTCTGCGGCGAAGGGCGGCAAAGAAGTGCGTATCGCACCACCGGCAGCCCGGTAAGCCGCACCCGGGATGTCCCTCCAGCGACACCTCGCGGGCGCCACTGGTGCCCGCCCCGCCTATGTGAGTACAATCATGGGCTGACACTTAGCTAATCCACAACTGGAGGGAACCTATGGCCGAAGCAGCACTGGAAAACCCGGATCTGTTCGATCTCACCATGTCTGAGCAAGCGCAACCGCTCCTCGACGCTGTGAAAAAACACATCAAAGAAAGCGTACAACCCATTACCGAAGAATTTTATGCGCTGGGTGAAGACCGTGAAGACCGCTGGAGCTGGGCGCCCGGCCAGCTGGAACTGCTCGACACCGCCAAGCAGAAGGCCAAGGACGCCGGACTGTGGAACTTCTTCCTGCCCGATGCCGATACCGGCGAAGGCCTGTCGAACCTAGACTATGCCTACATCGCCAGCGAACTGGGCAAGAGTCCTTTAGCTTCAGAAACGCTTAACTGTTCAGCACCCGATACCGGCAACATGGAAGTGCTCGAGCGCGTCGGTACTCCGGAGCAGAAAGAACAGTGGCTCAAACCTCTGCTGAACGGTGAGATCCGCTCTGCCTTCGCCATGACGGAACCCAACATGGCTTCCTCAGACGCTAAGAACATTTCCACCCAGGCGGTGCTGGAAGGCGACGAGTGGGTCATCAATGGCTCGAAGTATTACGCTTCAGGCGCCGGTGACCCGCGCTGCAAGGTCATGATCACCATGGTGAAAACCAGCCCTGATGCGCCTCCGCACAAGCAGCAGTCGCAGATTCTGGTGCCCATTGACAGCGCCGGCGTCAATATCATCGAAGGCATGCAGGTGTTTGGCGATGACGATGCGCCCCATGGTCACATGCATATCAAATTCGATAATGTGCGGGTACCCAAGGAAAACATGCTGCTGGGCGAAGGCCGCGGCTTTGAGATTTCTCAGGTGCGCCTGGGCCCGGGGCGCATTCACCACTGCATGCGCTCCATAGGCGCCGCTGAGCGTGCTCTGGAGATGATGATTCGTCGCGCGTCAGGCCGAGTGGCATTCGGCAAGCCGATCATTCAGCTGGGTAAAAACATCGAAGTGGTATCCCGCGCGCGCATCGAAATCGATGCCTGCCGCCTGATGGTACTGCAGGCCGCCAAGGCCATGGACATGCTGGGTAACAAAGAAGCCCGCGTTTACGTCAGCGCCATCAAGGCCATGGTGCCTGAGAAGGTCTGTAAGATCATCGATCAGGCCATTCAGATGCACGGTGCAACAGGTGTCTCACAATGGACACCGCTGGCCAAGATGTATGCCGGCCAGCGTACCCTGCGCATCGCGGACGGCCCGGATGAAGTCCATCACATGGTGGTAGGCCGCGCGGAAGTGCGTAAGTACGACGCCTAGCTTTCCGGATAAGCAGCGCCTGGGTCCAACGGCCACAGGCGCTTGCTGGTCTGCTGCCTGGGAAACACGTCAATCTGGTGAGTGGTCAGACCCGGCGGATCGGCGGTGACAATGGCGCCGGCAATGTGCTGGAAACCGGCACGGAAGTGATTGCTGCTCTTAAGCGCCACAATCCTGTATTTCATCACATCGATACCCACCGCCAGAAACGGTTCCTGGTCAAAGGTCTGACTGCGGCGTGAAGCCACGACTACATCCATATCGTCGATGACCAGTCTGGCCATCGGACCGATGTTCAGCGGCGCGCCGCGAAACATATGCTGCATGACCAGACGACCATCGTGCAGCGCTTTGACATAAGCGCTGGCTTGCAGGGGTGCGCCATGCAGGTCGTCGGTCTTACCGCCGAGGCGTATATCGATCTGCGCCCCCACCCCCGCCGCATGGGCCTGAGCAGCCACCTCCGCATCAACGACAAACGAGAAGCAGGCATCGGCGCCGAGTCCGGCGTCAAGCATGGCGCGCAACAGATGAGTGCCGTCGCCTGGCGAGCCGCCACCGCAGTTATCCGATGTCTCGTGAACGACCACCGGAAATTCATCAATGGCCCGTGCCTGGGACACCGCCTCTTCAGCGCTAAGACTGAGCGCGCGGAACATTTCGCGGTTACGCCACAATTCGTCGGCGAACTGATTTGCGCTTGCCAGCGCCCGTTCACCATCGCCAAAGTAGCTGACGGCAACAAAGCTCCCCACGTGAGCCACATCTGTATAGGGGAACCCGTGGCACCAGCTGATATCCAGACATTCCTCGCCGGCATCGGCTTCCAGCGCCAGCAGCCGTTCGAGAGTGGTTTCGCCCACACCTTCATAAGTTGTCGTAGTGGGCAACAACAAAGGTAACGACAACAGACTGCAGCGCGCCCGGCTTCCCGATTGCGCCATCCGGCACGCTGCCTCTACTGCCTCGGCCGCACGCAGGTGCAGGTCGACGTGGGGATAATGGTGACAGACAAAAATACCGTTCAACTGATCCGTCATGTGCTCGGTCAGATTGCCGTGCAGATCGAAGCTGGCGGTGATGGGAATATCGCCCAGCAGCTCCCGCACGCTTGCGGCCAGGTCACCTTCCAGATCAGCAATACCGTCTACCACCCCGGCGCCGTGCAGCAGCAGCACGCAGCCGTCCAGTGGCATTTGCTCTGCCAGGCCTTCGAGGATCTCGTCTTTGAAACTCTCATAGGCAGAACGTTCGATGATCCCCGAGGGCTGGGTACTGGCGAACAGAATCGGTACGGCTTCGGCGCCGACGCGTGCACACGCATCCACCGCGCCTCCTAAGTCGCTTTCCTGTCCAGCGGTGTCCAGCAGACGTTTGCCGCGATAGGTATAGAACGCATCCTTGGGCGTGGATCCAGCGCAGTAGGTGTTGGTTTCGTGGGATATCCCCGCCAGGGCGATACGCAGGCTCATTCTTCAGCTCCGGATTCCGTTAGATGCTGCGGCCCCCAATGCCACCACCACAGATCGGGCAGTTGCTTGTGTTGCGGCCAGACCTGATGCAGAGTTTCCGCCTCATGCATGACGCCCCCCTTCATGACGTACTCCAGTGACGTCGTATGACGCAGTGAGGACAGTGGATTTTCATTGAGCACGATCAGATCCGCCAGTTTACCCTGCTCCAGTGAGCCCAGGTCCTGAGCCAGCCCAAGCATCTCGGCGCCACCGATGGTGGCCAGGCGCAGCGCCTCATGATTATCGAACCCACCGCTGGCCACCGCCCACAGCTCCCAGTGGTAACCCAGTCCCTGCAGCTGGCCGTGGGCGCCAATACCCACCTGGCCGCCGGCCCGCAGAATCTTCCGGCTGGATTTCGACACCTCAGTGAACACGTATTCCTTTTCATGGAACCAGCTGCGCCGCAGGGCTCGGGCCGCCAGCTCATGATAGGGCGTGAAGCGCCGCAGTTTGGCGTCGCCAAGCGGATTCTCGGTCGCATAGTAGAAATTCTCCGCGTGCGGGCCGCCATAGGTGACCAGCAATGTGGGTGTATAAGCAATACGCGTCCGCGCCGCGAGTTGCACCACGTCGTCATACAGACTCGGTAGCGGGAAGTTGTGTTCCAGACCCGAAAACCCGTCGATGAGGTGAGTCAGGTCAATTTTCATGTCCAGATAACCTTCGGTTGTCGGCATCAGTTTCAGCTCTTTGGCCGCCTGCAGCAGCCATTGTCGCTGCTGCCGCGACCCGGAAACGTAGGCTTTTATGTTATGCACGCCATAGTGCTCGGCGTAGCGGCTGAGTACCGCCCGCGCATGTTCTGAGGATTTGAACTGGTGGTTTCGAAACACGCCGGGGCCGGTGGAAAACGCCCGCGGCCCGAGCATCTGGCCGGCGTCTATGCGGTCCTGCACCGAGAGCAGATCTACAGTGGAAGGCTGCACATCCATACCTGTGGTTACACCATACGCCAGATTTGCCAGCAGCGAAGGATTTGTGGAGGTCGGCACCTCCCGGGCCACGCGGAAATGCGCGTGGGTGTCGACAAAACCAGGTAGAACGACCTTGCCGGCAAGATCGATGACCCGGGCACCGGCCGGCACGTTTATTTCGTCAGCGTGACCCACAGCGCTGATGCGATCTCCTTTAACGATGATCACACCACGCTCGATCACCTCATCGTCACGCATGGTGATGATGTCGGCGTTAACAAGAGCTACGACACCTTGCGGGACATAGCGCGGCAGGTAAAGGTCAATCGGTAATGTGGAAACCGCATCATGCGCTTCGGCCAGGCCGAACTCAGATTGTTCGTTGTCGTCCCGCTCTTCTTCCCCATCGTCCGCGCCGTGCTCCTGCGCCGAGAACTCAACACTGGACAACCCACGACGATAAATGTGGTGCCCGACACTCCAGGTGATCGTCGCTCCGTCTGCGCTCCAGCCGAAGAAATCCGCACCAACGTCAGTCAGACGTTGCACGGGTAATTGCGGCTTCTGCAGTTTGATGGTCTGCCCGGGCAAATGGGGCAGCAACTTCGCCACGTGTAACTGGGTCGCGTGTACAAACAATACATGCTGACCGTCCGGCGAGATCTGCATCATTTCCGCCCCGGAATCATCCGGCCGGTTAAACGAGCCCGGTCCGCTGACCTTGAGCACTTCGCGACGGTCGCTACCGTCAAAGCGCACGGATATCAGCCCGGTTCGGGCTTCTCCCGGGGTGGGTCCGAGACTGGCCTGCAGGTAAACCCGGTCGGACTCGGCACCGAAGTGTGGGCGGCCCATGCCCCGGGCCGGGATGATCTCGCTGACCTCGCCGCCACGGGCGGGCAACCAGACGACGTCGGCACCCAGTGCAGCACCCAGCCCGCCGCTTCTGATGAGCCGGTCAGCAGATGAACTACGCAGCGCAACGATACGTTTACCCTCACGCGTCCACACCGGATACTGAAAAAACCCGGGCGCCTCGGTAATCTGCCGCGAGCGGGCGCCGGCCCTGGCCCGCACGGTATGGATATGCCCACCATCATCGGCCCATGTGACGTACGCCAGCCTGTTGCCATCCGGCGCCCAGGATGGATAAGCAGCCACAACGTCGGCAGGAGATATCGCCTCGGTTTTACCCGTATCGGTATCATGAACATGAATCCTGGCGAATGCGGCGAATGCGATGCGTTTGCCATCCGGCGATACCTGGGGATCTCGCAGTATCCGCGCGCGCACCGGCCCGATGCCTGTCCGGTACGGAAACTCAAGGCGCTCGGCCACTGCCTTGTTGATGTCAACCTGGAAAGGAATCTCGACGATCTGGCCGGATTCAATATCAATGCGGATAATCCTGCCATCTCGGGTGGCGATCAGTGCCCTGCTGTCCGGCGTAAACGCATAACCCGGCATGAGATCGCGGGAGAAGCGCGACTCCTGTTCATCCCTTTGTACCGGATATGCGAGCCATCGCTCCCGTCCGGTCTCCAGGGAACGTATGCGCAGCCCGGTCTGCTGCTCATGGCGGGTCGCATACACCAGATGGGCTCCATCCGGTGAAACCAGCGGACGCATGGCACTGCCCGGGGCCGCGGTCAGCGCGTCTTCATGGCCATAAGCCAGATCGCGGCGCACGATCTGCCACAGGGGCAGCTTCAGGTTGTACCCAAAGCCGCCCGCTTTGCGCGCATAATAAAGATAGCGTCCCTGGGGATCGTAGCTGGCCCCGAGCGCGTTGTGGCGCGAGCCTCTGGGGGTATCTTTCTTCGGTTTGGCCTTGGTGAGTTGCACACCACTGCCACCGTCCACCGCATAGGCCCACAGTTCGTACGTACCAATATCGAATGAGCCCTGGGAGACCACCACGTGTGCACCGTCCGGCGACCAGGCGGGCGAAACAAATTCTGTACGGTCTGACGCCCCGGATAACTTTCTTGTCGCACCGTCGGCAACGGTCATGACCCATAGCTGCTCCGACCCGGAACGATCACTCAAGAACGCGATGCGCGTGCCGTCTGGCGAAAATCGCGGTTGGGTATCGAACTGCATACCCACTGACAGCGGCTCGGCGGTACCACCTTGCATGGCCAGCAGATAAAGATCACCCAGCACTTCAATAACCATGCGGCTACCATCCGGGTGTACGTCCACACTCAGCCAGGTCGCTTCATCAACGGTGAAGCTCAGGGTTTTGTCGGCCTCGAGAGGCAGACCATCGGTTTCTTTCGCCTGAACAGCAGGTGCGTGGGCAACAAAGCACAGGCCGGCGAGTAGCAGAGTGAGGACTTTCAATATACCTCCAGAATTACGTTGAGTTTCAATCCGGGACAGATTGCAGATACTCCAGTAAGCGGCCGAACTTATCCAGACCGCCGAAGTGCTCGATTTCATCCGCATCCATCCCGCGCAGACTTCTCGCCAGATCGGCCCGCGCCTGGGGGAACTGGGTGATGTGCACCAGCGGTTCACACAGTACATCTATAGTGAACAAAAGATATCTCGGCGACAGCTTGCACAACGTCTGGCGCTCTACACGCACGAACCAATCCGCAACCGCTTGCGGCAGGCTGGTTTCAGCGGCAAGGTGAAATCTATGCGTATCGCCATGCATAAACCAGTTGCGACGCTCAAAGGGACGGCTCAGTGACACACGATCGATGAACTCGGTTATGCGCCCGCCCAGCTTCTGCTCCAGGCCGGGTACCGGGCCATGTACGCCGGTCAGCGGCAGTCCCGCTTTCTCGGTCAGCCGCCAGTAGCTGGGTGAACAGACACAAGCGGCGATCAGCCTGTGCCGATCTTCAATGTCCAGCAGACACAGATCCTCCGCCATCTGCGCGGCTACATTGGCGATGGTATGCGGATAAATCGATTCGATTTCCGCGGCGCCCGGAAGGTCGAGCAGCAGCTTCTGGGCATCACCCGTACCCGCCGCAGCAAACACCGCATCATCATAGCGATGCGTCAGAATCCGACGTTTGTGATCCAGCAGGTCATCCCCCGGCGGCCAGCGCAGCCAGTCGCTTTGCTCTATCGGCCGCAAGCCCAGACGGTGCTTGCCGGTTGCGCCGATCCAGGGGGGGTCCAACCAGAATTCAGTGTTAAGCATACTCATCAGGCAGCGCTTTGAGCATGCGTTTGCGCGCAAAGTGGCGGTGGCTGTTGATGATCAGGCCCCGGGAGATGAGCGTAGCCGACATATCTTTCCCCACAATTCTACCCGTAACGTTGGTGTAAGGCCTCGATGTTACCGGTAACATCGAGGCCTTACACCAGGCTTAGCGAGGGGATAATGGGAATTGAATGGGGCGTGCATCTGCCACATCTCGGCCGGCAGGTGGATGCCGCGACACTGGCTGGATTTGCCCAGCAGATTGAGGCGCTGGGCTGTCATTCCGGATGGGTGAGTGATCATGTGTGCTGGCCTGCGCAGATCGAATCGAAGTACCCCTACACAGACGACGGATCGTTTGCGCCATCGCCGGATATGGGCTGGCTCGATCCCATCGGTACACAACTGTACGTGGCGGGAGTAACGCGCAAGTTGAAACTTGGCTTTACCGTCCTGATTCTGCCCTATCGCCAACCCGTGGCCACGGCCAAGCAACTGGCGACCCTGGACGTACTGTCAAACGGCCGCTTGATTCTCGGCGTAGGCATCGGCTGGATGGCCGAGGAAGCAGCCATACTCGGCATGCCCTGGGACAACCGTGGCAAGCGCACCGATGAGCAACTGGAGCTCTTCCATGCACTGTTCAACCAGAGCGAACCGGAATTCCACGGCCAGTACTATGACATTCCCAGGGTCGGCTTCGAACCCAAACCCATGCAGAGCCCGTTGCCGATATGGGTTGGTGGCTCGAGCAATGCTGCATTCCGGCGAGCGGCGAGATACGGCACCGGATTCCATGCAGCGTTCCAGCCGTTGGATCTTGTCGTGGAGGAGTTTGATCAGGTGCGCGGCCACGCTGAGCAGATGCAGCGCGACCCCGCCGAACTGACACTGTCGTTGCGGGTTTATCTGGACCCTGCCGAGGCCATGGAAGCAGGCAAGTCGATCGGCGGCTCACAACAGCAGATGCAGGATCGTATCGGAGCACTCGAGCAGGCTGGTGTGCAGCACGTACTGCTGGATCCAGTGGCGCGAGGCGGCGTGTCCGGGCGGCTGGATGCGGTGAGTGAGTTCATGGAGAACGTGGCTGGGGTTGCTGCTCCGTAAGGGTGGCGGCATCCGGATTCTGGAAGTCAATGACATCAGCCGCGTTTGCCTGATCGTATACCGTCTGCCCACGCACTACCGTTCGCAGCACCCGGGTCCGGTGCACTTCATGAACAGGAACCGCAAAAATGTCCTGATCAATGACAATGAAGTCCGCCTGCTTGCCGGGCTCGATAGAACCGGTCGTGTGCTCACGCCCCTGAGCATAGGCACCGCCCATGGTATACATATGAACCGCCTCTGCGAGGGTGATACCTTGTCCGGCATTCAGTGCCGGCCCTTGCGTAACGCCGGGACCACGCCGAGTCACCAGCGTCTCCAGCGCCGGCCAGGGGTTGGCCGGCGTCACGATCCAGTCGCTACCAACTGACATACGCGCACCACTATCGAGCAACGAGCGGGCTGGATACAGCCAGTCCAATCTATTGCCGATGTCATCCTTAATGACTTCTACCGCCGGCATGTGGTACCAGAAAATCGGCGATATCTCCGCAATTACGCCAAGTTCAGCAAACCGATGGATATCAGCAGGGTTCAAAATGGCAGTGTGCGCTATGCCATGCCGGAGCGTGCTGCCATGGTCCTTGCGGACCCGCTCAAACGCATCCAGCGCCCAACGCATGGCTCCGTCTCCGGCGGCATGGGCGCGCACCGCATGTCCCATTCTGTCGAGTTCAATCACCCGCTCAAAAAAGTAATCGGGATCATTACGCCAGGGCCCGGTATGGTCGGTGCCTTCAAAGGGTTCGGTCATCACAGCGGTCTGGCCTGCAGCCCCGCCATCCAGCACAAACTTGACCCCGAGCAGATCCACATTAGTGCTGCTGTATCTCTGCGGATCATCTATGACCCGATCCGCTGCGGCTTTCATCCAGTCGTTGAGCCATTCGACCGGATCAGCGACATACGCGGCCACATGCATGGGCAGCTGGCCCTGCCTGTCCAGGGCCTGATACGCCAACAGCATTGATTCGCGTGTCCAGATGTCGGTGATCGAAGTCAGTCCGAGACTGTTGAGATACTTCAGAATCGGCAGCAGCTGCTGCTGCGCAAGCTGCTCAGGCGGCAACTGGTTGCTGACGATTTCCTCCCAGAACAGGCTGACCGCCGTCTCGCGCACCACGCCCGTGAGTTCACCCTGCGCATCTTTGACGAAGTGACCACCGGCCGGATCTGGCGTATCCCGGGTAACACCCAGCGTTGCAAAAGCTTTGCTGTTGACCAACGCGGCATGACCACTGACTTCCCAGAGCATGACGGGCTTGTCCGGCACCAGTTCGTCCAGCCAGGCATTGTGGCTGGGCATGCCAAACATGCGTATATCGCTACCATCGTCCCACAGGTAATCGATGGCACTGCCCAGTATCCACGGGACGTCCGGCTTACGGTCCTGAAAGCGGGCGAGGCGCCTTTTGAACTCGGCAAAGCTGGTCGCTTCGGCATCGATGTTCAGATTGAAGTAAGCCTCCACTGCAAGATCCGGGTGAATATGCTCGTCGATGAAACCAGGAAGGACTCTGCGGCCCTGCAGATCATGTATGCGGGTATCTTTACCCGCCAGCCTCTGTAGGCTTTGGGTACTGCCGACCGCAACGAAGCGGCCGTTGGCTACCGCAAAGGCTTCAGCCTCAGGCGCCCGGGAATTGACGGTATACACGGCACCATCGATGTAGATTTCATCGATACCCTGGGCCATGGCATGCGCGGCTGCCAGCGAGATCATCAGACCAAAAAGTTTTTTCATAACTCATGCCGCCGGGTGATTTGAGCCGGGTTCATCAGGCTGTCATCAGCACCTTGTCAGTCGATCACTTCCACCACATCGCTCCGGGCAGGCATCACAAAGCGCATGCCGTCGTGGGTTATCACCACGTCATCACCCGCTTCCCGGCCGAATACGGCGGCGAACAACTCATTCCGCGGCGGCGGCACCATATGATAAAACGCCACAACCTCGACGCCGGCGCTCTGTGCCATGGGTACGATCTCATCTGCATGGGCATGGTAGTCGAGGATGTCCGAGAAGATATGCGCGGGCCGCTCCAGTCCCGCAGCCGTCGCAGCGTCCCGCATGCCTGTAACCAGCCGTCGCGACAACGCATCATGCAGCAACAGGTCGGCGTCCCGTGCCAGCGCAGCCATCGCGTCGAGCGTCACCGTATCACCGCTGATCACCACTGAACGCCCCCGGTAATCAAACCGATAAGCCACGGCCGGCGCCACCGGCGAGTGGTCGACCAGCGCCGCAGTAATTCGTAAACCGTCAACATCGTAGAACTGACCTGCCTCTATGGTGCGCGGATGCATGACCCCCAGCGCTGGCGGCAGGAAATCTGCGCCATGATGGGTCCAGCGGTAAACCCGGTCGTGGCCATATGCCTGGTTGAATCCCTGCACGATGTCATCGACGCCTGCAGGCCCGAACACTACCAGCGGCTCAGGCCGCCCGGCCACCCAGGAGCCGAGGTTAATGTCGCCCAGCGCGGCGATGTGGTCGGAGTGAAAATGAGTCAGCAGCACGCCCTTGAGTAACGCCATGGGTGCCTGCTGCAATTGCAGGACCTTGGGCGAACCTGCGCCCGCATCTACGATGAATACCTGATCGCCTGCGCGCACCAGAATACAGGCCTGGGCTCGCGCCGGGTCCGGCAGAGGGGACGAGCTGCCGCAGACCATCACTTCCAGACCGTCAACCACTTCTACTTCCGCAGGCGACAGCGCCAGCTTCATGGCCCGATCAAGCAGGAAGTTCTGACCGGCTTCGGTGGCGATTGCAATCTGGTAGGCGAGCCAGCCGATACCCACAACCGTCAGCACAATCGTGACCAGCTTTTTCATTACTTACTCCAATACACTACAGGTGTCAGGCGCCAGGCGCCTGGCTGTCACAGGGTTACATCTGATGACCGGCGCCACCCAGTAGGGCGTGCCGAACGGGTTGCCGCGCACGTAATAGTCCGTGCTGACGGCTTGGGCGCCGCTGGCAAAGGCTGCCTCACGGCGGGTGAAATCGCCGCTGCGCGCTTCTTGAGTATCTGCGTCGGCGCGCGTTCTGACCAGATAACCGGCCTGTACCAGTCGCGTGATGCGCTCAGCATCTTCAACCGGGTCATTGACGATCATCACCGCTGCGGCAGGATGGTCCTCGGGCGCATTGGTAAACATCGGCCGCTGTGCCCATCCGGGCCAATACATATCCCGCTTGGCGCCGGACTCATCGAGTATGAGTATCAACCTTCCACGGGCATCAGCCAGTTTCGGCCAGCGCAGTTCGCGCACATCCTGCGGCCTGATCAGGCGGTCACCCAGCACCGATTCCAGCACTTCGTCCATACGCGCAAACGTGTCGATGTCGAAGGGTCGCGGATCAGGCAGACCCTCGATCTGCTGATCTTTCGCGTTGAAGCTGATCCAGATCGGTACATGTCGCGGGTGCGCATCGGACCAGTCGCGCACCTGGCTCAGGCAGGTACGTAAATCCGGGCAATGACTGTTCATGTCGATGACCTGCACGTGCCCGACCGGGAAACTCAGCCCTTCGTCACCAGCGAAAACATCGAACTCCAGCTTGCGCAAGCCCAGATCGAGCTGCTCTTGTATCGGCAGGTGTTCGTATGACAAAGACGCAGCCGCCTGGGGATTATCTGCCTGCAGCGCAGCGAAGTGAGCCGGCGACATCGCGCGCTTGTAGCTGTTATGGCTACCCACGAACTGCAATTGGTTGATGCGCACATCGTCAGCGCCCGGAGTCGTCACGCATCCGACCTGCACGGCCAGCGCGGTTATGGTGAAGGCCCAGCGGAGGCGCCGGCTCAACGCTCTATGTCCTCATCGTCCAGGCGGTGGCCCCAGCTCTGTTTAGCGTGCAGGTAGCGTTTATTCCACTCGCTGACACCTGAAACGTGTTTCTCCTGGGTGATACCGCTGAGCCCGAAGCCCTCGAGATCGGTGACCTTCTTTGGATTGTTGGTCAGCAGCCTGAACGGTTCGGACCCCACAAAATGCTTGATCAGCACCGCCGCATCAGTGAAATCGCGGGAATCATCGGGCAGTCCTAAAGAGCGGTTCGCCTGATAGGTGTCTTCCCCGGAATCCTGCAACAGATAGGTAGCCGCCTTGGCCCACAAGCCGATACCACGCCCTTCGTGACCCGCCATGTAGACCAGGTATCCACCGGCGGGATCGGCGCTGATCCGCGCTATGGCGGCATCGAGCTGAGGTCCACAATCACACCGCTCGGAGCCAAACACATCACCGGTCAGACAGTTGCTGTGCACCCGAACGAGCGGATTTTCCGTAGGCTCGCCGATCACCAGCACACTGTTCACCGCCAGCGGTGACACCAGATGAGAAAACAGATGCTGGCCGCCACGGGCACGCAGGTCAGAGGCCAGACTGAATACCTGACTCAATTCCGTACTGCGTACAGCTGCATACCAGTTGACCGTTGCACTGATACTGCGCAGGGAAATCGGCAGGGGTATGGGACCCAGCAGATTGACCGCCAGCTCACCGGGTACTGCTTCGCCTCGCACATCAACGAGCTGGCCCTGGGCATCGATGCGCACCAGCTTGCCTTGCTCAATCAGACGTTCCCGAACGTCCGGGTTCAGATATGTAAACACACCCAGGTACCTGCTTAGGGAGATCCGCTATCTTGCCCTAAATGCCGTGTACAGCCTATAGTCGAAGCGGTGAACTGATCATGCAAAGGGTAACAATGGCAGGCTTCGAGAACATTATTTACGAAACGGCAGACGGTCGGGCGCGTATCACTCTGAATCGTCCGGACAAGCTCAATGCCCTGTCGCTGGAACTGCAGGCGGAACTGTCGGAAGCCCTGTGGGAGGCCGACAATGACCGCTCGGTTCATTGCGTGATCATTAAGGGCGCCGGACGTGCTTTTTCCGCCGGCTATGATCTCTCTGGCGCAGGCAGCAACGTTCCCGTTTCTCGTATTGCCGAAGCTGATAAATCCTACCGCGGCGCTCGCAGCATTGACGATGACGCATGGCAGCTGGAGCGCTCACAACGCTATCGCATGGCGATATTCGACATGCACAAACCCGTGATCGCCCAGGTACACGGCTACTGCCTGGCCGGCGGCACCGACATTGCCATGCTGTGCGACATGATCATCGCCGCCGAAAGCGCCACTTTCGGCTTTCCGCCCGCCAGAGATCTGGGTGCTCTGCCCAATAACATGTGGCTGTACAACGTCGGCCCCCAATGGGCCAAGCGACTGACTCTGACCGGCGATACAGTCACCGGCGCCGAAGCTCAGGAGATCGGTCTGATACTCAAAGCCGTGCCCGAAGATTTACTGGAACAGGAAGTCGAAGGCCTGGCAGCGCGCATGGCGCACATCGACCCGGACTTGCTGTCGGCCAACAAACGCATCATCAACATGGGGCTGGAATTGATGGGCGCGCGCACCCTGCAGCGCATGGCATCAGAAAACGACGTGCGCGGTCACAACACCCGCGCCGCCAATGAATACCGCCGGTCGGTCAAGGAACACGGACTGAAAGCAACCCTGCGGGCACGCGACGCCAAGTTCGGCGATGGCCGCGCCCGGGTGCACGGGCCCGAACTTCGTGATGCCGATGGCAATCTGCTCGACTGAGCGCTGCGCTGCCCGGCGTTACACGTTCGGCAGTATATCCCGCGCGACACGCTCCAGCACATCGAACCGGGTATCGAAATTAGGCAATATCATCACCTGATTCAGCCCGGCCGCTTCCATACCACGCAGCTGCTCAATCAACTGCTCTCTGGTGCCGATCATGCTCGATGCCGTCAGCACCTCAGGGGTCAGAAAACGTTCTTCCTCGGGCAACACCCAGCAGTTGTGGCCAGCGTGAATACGCTGGTGACGGCGCTCCTCCGGGTAGCTTTCCAGCAGGTTCGTGTAGTCCTCCCAGATTCCTGACAAGGCATTGGGCGGCTGGTGACCGAAGTTGCGGTACTGATCATACTGATAGTGCACCGCCGCCATTGCCATGGCGCCGCATTCGGCTTTGACGCGCTCGGAATCTACCGGCTCATCGTCTTCCAGGACCACCATGGTGGTCAGCGCAGTGGTGTAATAGTCCTGCCCCGGACCGATATCACGGCCAACAGATCGCGCGCCCTCCTGCATCATGTGCCATACGCTGGCCATGGCAGCCGGGTTTCCCACCAAGGCCAACACGGCACCGTCACCATACTTCCCGGCCAGCGCCAATGACTTGGGGCCAAACCCGGAAATGTACAGAGGAATCGGATCGTCGAAGTTGACGAAGCCCTTGTCCGGCATGATATGACGTATAGGAATCTTGCCCTGATCACCTGCAACATGCATACCCGCTTCTTCGCCCTTGAGCAGCGGAACCAGTTCTTCGAGATATTGCTCGAACTGCCTGATGCGCTGCGGCGGTAGACCCATGACGCGGAGCGCGGTATTGCCGGCGCCAACCCCGAAGAAAGTCCTGCCCGGCGCCAGCGCATTGATGGTGGCAATACCTGCAGCGTTGACGGAAGCAGGCCGGGTGCCGCTCACCGCCACTCCGGTGCCTATACGAATGGACGATGTCCGATCAGCGACAAGCGCCAGCGCGGCATAACAATCCGACCACAACATCTGTGAGTCCGCCATCCACGCGTGGGTATAACCCAGCGCTTCCGCACGAACCACATAGTCAATATCACCAATATGGCTGGCTACGCATATACCCAGGTCCATTCTTCCTCTCTCCTTTAAAAGGCCAGACGCAATACGCTGTCAGCAACGCACGCCGGCTTGTCTTTGCCGTCGATCTCGACGGTCAGTTCGTTGACCACTTCAATCATCTCGCCTTTCTGTTCGGCACTCTTCAGCTTGCTGACGGTGCGGATCTTGTCACCCACGGCAACCGGCGACATGAAGCGCACACGGTTCCAGCCGTAGTTGATGCCCAGCTTCACGCCTTCCAGCGGCGGAATGCCCACTTCACCACCAGGCAGAAAACTCATGATCGACATAGTGAGCTGGCCATGGGCAATAGGCGCGCCAAAAGGTCCGGCTTTGGCCCGCTCAGGGTCGATGTGAATCCACTGGTGGTCCATTGTGGCATCGGCAAAAGTATTGATGCGTTCCTGAGTCATTTCGAACCAGTCGGTAGGCGTCGCGCTCTGATCGATGCTTCCGTTGAGTGTTGCAAGTGCGTTGTCGAGTGCTTCGTTCGCCATTTTTCTATCCCTTGTGTATCTAGGTCAGTTGAGTGAATTATTCACGCCATGCAGGGTATCATGCCAATTTTCTCAGCGGGAGTGGAAACACCATGGCAGAACGTTACTCGGGCTATACCCACCTGCTCTTCGAATATCCTGAAGAGCGCATTCTCAAGATCACCATCAATCGGCCGGAAAAATACAATGCCCTGGACGAAACCGGACACCGTGAACTGACCTATGTGTGGCGTGAAGTTGATGATGACCCCGATATCGACGTCGTGATTCTCACCGGCGCGGGCAAGGCGTTTTCCGCCGGCGGCGATTTCGACATGGTCCAGAACATGACCGAGGACTTCAATGTGCGCGCCGGCATCTGGAAAGAAGCAAGGGATCTGGTCTACAACATTACCAACTGCGGTAAGCCCATTGTGTCCGCCATCAACGGCCCTGCAGTCGGCGCGGGCCTGGTTGCAGCCCTGCTGTCAGATATCTCCATCGTCGCGAAGTCCGTTTCCATAACAGACGGCCACACCCGCCTTGGCGTGGCCGCCGGCGATCACGCCGCAATCATCTGGCCGATTCTGTGCGGCATGGCCAAGTCCAAATACTACCTGCTCACCTGCGACCGCATGAGCGGCGAAGAAGCGGAGCGCATCGGCCTGGTCTCGCTGTGTGTTGACGATGAAGATCTCGCCGACAAGGCCATGGAAGTCGCACGCAAACTTGCCGCCGGCGCACCCACAGCGATTCGCTGGACCAAGTATGCGCTCAACAACTGGTTGCGTATGGCCGGGCCGATTTACGACGCGTCCACCGCACTGGAGTTCATGGGTTTCGCCGGGCCGGAAGTGCGGGAAGGTGTGAATGCGTTGAAGGAAAAGCGCGAGCCGAAGTTCCCCCGGGGGCCGAATATCTAGGGGGAACGACCTGACAAGCAGCAGCTCGATCCCATCCCATGGTGTTCACAAAGCCTAATTAACAGACCGGTCAACGCCCTCCCAGAACGGCGCCCGCAGTTCACGCTTGAGCACCTTACCCGGCCCTGACTTGGGCAGCGGATCCTGCTGTATCGCCACCCCCTTGGGCACCTTGTAGCCGGCAATGTGTTCGCGGCAGAACTCGATGAGCGCATCTGGAGATACATTGCCGTGCTCCGGCCTGGGGACAACAGTGGCGTGCACCGCTTCACCCCAGCGTTCGTCAGGGATCCCGTAAACAGCGGCTTCAAGAACCGCGTCATGCTTGTACAGCACTTCTTCGACTTCGGTGCAGTACACGTTTTCGCCGCCAGAGACGATCATGTCTTTGCTGCGGTCGACCAGGAACACGTAGCCGTCCTCATCCATATAGCCGAGGTCACCAGACCAGTATTCGCCATTTTTGAGCACAGCTTCGGTCTGCTCGGGTTTGTTCCAGTAACCGACCATGACGTTGGGCCCACGCACCACCACCTCGCCGATCTCACCCCGGGGAACCTCAACACCATCTTCATCGAGGATGCGCACGAGGGTTCCCGCAATCGATTGGCCACAGGAGCGCGCACGATCGTCATCCAGAAGGTTCTGTTCATCGCGCAGCGCAGTAGTCAATGGTGACAGTTCAGTGGCGCCGTACACCTCGATCATTTCTGCCGAGGGAAATGCCGACCATGTGCGGCGCACCACTTCCGTGGCGATAGGCGAGCCCCCATGAGCGATGGCGCGAACGGTGTCTACCTTGCGCGCATTGGCATGCTGTTCCTCGGCAAATGCGGCAAGCATGGTGGGCACACCCAGCGTCACGCTGACGCTGTACTTCTCGATCAGATCCAACACCTGCCCGGGGTCGAACGCACCCAGAGTGATCTGACAACCGCCGGTCCATATCGTAGCGAGCACTCCGTTTGATCCCGCCGCGTGAAACAGCGGCGCCATGACCAGGGTTACTTAGTCCTGGTTCTGGGGTACCGCCGTCAGCCAGTGAAACGTGTTGGCAATCAGGTTGCGGTGACTGAGCATGACTCCTTTCGACTTACCCGTGGTGCCGCCGGTATAAAACAGACCAGCCAGATCTGTCTCCACCACGCCTTCACCTAGCGCCGCAGGCTCCGCGGCCACCAGGCTTTCATATGCATCGCCGATGTTGATGATGTGGTCGGTAATATCGGTCAGTCCGCTGGCGTCCCGATCTGTGATCAGCACCCGCGTGCCGCTGTCTTCAAGGGCATAGCGCAACTCCGGCTCAGCATGGCGGGTATTCAGAGGTACCACCACCAATCCGCCGGCAGGCACACCCACATAGGTCTCGATATATTCATGGCAGTTGTCGGCCCAGATGGCGACACGGTCGCCCTTCTGCAACCCCAGGCCGCGCAGGCCGCCCACCAGTCGTGCGCAGCGGTCATTCAGCTGCGCATAGGTGTATGAGCTGTCTTTGTCGATAAGTGCCGTGCGGTCTGCAGCAACCTGCATGGCTCGTAGCAATGGATCGGCAAATGTGTGCATATCTCCCCCGAACGTTTTGAACCTCAGTCAACAAGCCGCTATTGTAGAGTCCTTGCGAGATCACAACAAAGTGAAAAAACCAAGTAAATCTTCTCTGTTTCCAGTGCAACTGAAAGCACTCTGTGTCTGCCTGACTTTCTGCAGCGCCACAGTTAGTGCCGACAGCGTATTCAACCTGTTAGTCGAAAACGACGTCTTTGCCAACACCGACCGCCACTATACATCCGGCGTCATGCTCAATTACGTCAGCGGCATAAATGAAGGCCCGAAGCGCCTGCGCAAAATGGGCATACGGTTCCCCGGCATCGAACCAGAAGACCGCATGCACGTGGCCGTTTCTCTGGGACACGAAATATACACGCCCACTGAAATTGAAAGCCCCGAACTGCTGGAGAAAGACCGGCCCTATGCCGGCCATATATATCTGGCCGCCGGATTCACAACAGAAAATCCGCATGAGATCGAAACCTGGCGCCTCAGCCTGGGACTGGTCGGCCCGGGGGCCCGCGCCGAAGTCATACAGAACAACCTGCACCGCGAGATCGGCAGCCCGGAAGCCTTGGGCTGGGACCACCAGCTGAAGAACGAATATGTGCTCTCAGCAGCCTATGAGAAAAAGTGGCTGAACCTGGCCCGCAGCAAAGCCTGGAACAATACCCTGGAATTCGACTTTATCCCTCACGCGTCCGGAGCAGTAGGCACACCAATGACCTACGTCGGTGGTGGCGCCATGGTCAGGCTCGGGCACAACCTGCACCGCGATTATGGTCCGCCCAGAGTTCGACCCAGTCTGCCGGTATCTCAGTTCTATGAACCAGACGGCTCCGCAAGCTGGTATTTCTTTGCCGGCGTCGACGCGCGCTTCATCGCACATAATCTTTTTCTGGATGGCAACAACTTCCGCAATAGCCATTCCGTAGACCGTAAACACTTTGTTGCCGACCTGCAGTCCGGATTTGTGTGGAACAACAGCAGGTTCCGCCTGGCTTATTCAATGGTTTACCGGACCAGGGAGTTCAAAGGTCAGGACGAGCGGGACGTGTTCGGCTCGCTTTCTATATCAGTCCACTACTGAACTCATCCAGGCGGTCCATGACCCGCAGCATGGGCCCCGGGTTTTCACTCTGCAGCGACGCGCACAGGTTTGCGGCAAGCAAAGGCTGTGAAAGTGACTGGCCGAGCAGCGCCATCGCTGCGCCGGGCTCACCCGCCAGTTCCCCAACCAGTTCCCGCGACAGCGCCCCGGCGCCAGGATCAAGTTCGAAATCGGCAATCGTATGCAGAGAGCTCAACAGCTTGGGACCGACAAATTGCGGGGCAATATGATCTGCATCGACACGCCCCATCAAGCGCTGCACCACCTCTATGAGAAACGGCAATATCGGGCAGCCCTTGCGAAATCCACACCAGGCGTTGTGCACATTGCGATGTACCCGCAACCCTTTGACGCTGGACTGAACCCAGTGCTCCAGGCCGAACACACATGAAGATTGCGGCGCCAGGGTCAGATGCTCTGGAGCGAATATGTAGACATCCGCATCTACCCAGCCGACCAGGTCGGCATGGCCGGCGCTCAGGCAATCGCGAATCCACACCAGCCGCGCCAGGTCGGACCAGATGGCATAGCGTGGGCCCACTTTCTGCTGGTACCAGTCGGGCACCAGCTCAAACAGCTCGTCGCCGATGAAGCGGTATTCGTAGCCGTGCTGCCCGGCCCACGACCGCACCGACGCCATGCACCGCTCGAGCCAGGGTGACACGTCGTGTTCACGAAAACTCTGTAGTATTACTACTCTGTCCATTACCAGGATATCCCGTGGTTCGTCACTGCATGCATCAGCCGCTGCTGGTTCTCATCACGTTGCTGGCCACTGCCTGCGCAGGCATCGAGCCCGGCAGCAGGTCCCTGGAACTTGCCGGGTCTCTCGAGCGCTCCGAATTGGCAGACCGCCTGCAAAGCTGCAGCGCCGGGCCCTTCAAAGCTACCCGTTTTTCCATTTCCCACCGCGGCGCACCGCTCGGCTACCCGGAGCATACGGTGGAAGGATACATCGCCGCAGCCAGAATGGGGGCCGGCATCATCGAGTGCGATGTCACATTTACCGCCGACCAGCAGCTCGTATGCCGTCATTCCCAGTGTGATCTGCATCGCACCACGAATATTCTGCGCACGCCGTTAGCCAGCAGCTGCGCGGAGCCGTTCACGCCGGCGGGCACTGATCAGCCTGCTACTGCCCGCTGCTGCACCAGCGACATGACACTGGCGCAGTTCCGGACGCTGTGCGGGCGACGCGACCTTGTCGATGCAACCGCAACCACTGTGCATCAATATCTGATCGAACCACCCTCCCCGGTAATCGACGACCCCTTGACGTGCGCTACATTGCTGACCCACGCCGAAAGCATAGAACTGATCGATTCCCTCGGCGCAGACTTCACACCAGAGCTCAAATCACCGCAGGTGGCCATGCCACTTAACAACGGATTCACACAGGCTGCGTATGCAACGAAGATGCTTGATGAATACCGCCAGGCGGGTATCGATCCAGCGCGCGTATTCCCGCAATCGTTCAACATAGGCGATGTGCTGTACTGGCTGGACAATCACCCGGAGTACGCGGATCAGGTAGTGTGGCTCGATCCACGCGGCCGCCAGCCGGACTTCGAAGCGTCTCTGGACGACTTTCAGCGTCTCAAACAACGCGGCGTAAGCATCGTGGCGCCGCCGATACCCATGCTTGTGCAGGTAGACGACCAGGGCGAACTTCAAGCCACCCCATACGCCCGGTTAGCCCGGCAGGCGGGGCTGCATATCATCACCTGGACCTTCGAAGCCGGCGTTGCCACCGACCCGGACAACTGGATGTACCGGCACTTGAACGGCTACGTTGACAGTGAAGGCAAAATGCTCGAGGTGTTGCACTTCCTGCAGGATCAGGCTGGTATCGCGGGAATCTTCTCCGACTGGCCGGGCACCGTGACGTACTACGCCAATTGTATGGGTCTGGAATAGGGCCCGCTCACCAGACCGGTCCTGAACGCGCACCGCCCCGCAGAAAAGCCTCGATCTCGTCGCCCCGGGCGGCAGCGTCTTCTTCGCCAAGGCGTATCAGCAATGCCAGATACTCCGGTTCGAAGATGACCATACTGAGCGCATCAGAGCTGCGCGCATCTTTATTGCTCAAGCCCCTTTCGAAAAAACGGAACGCCCGGGGCATGTTCAGCTCGTGCTCGGCAGCCAGCACACCGAGGTCTTCCCGGGGCCGCAATACCATAACCTCGACATTGCGCAAACCGCCACGCTGTTCTTCCGGAAGCTGCTGGACCAGTCGATTGATACGGCTCATCTGCAGCGCATCGTAGTCGAGCATGTCGAGGAATACCGCGTTGAGTAACACGCCGGCGATCTCTGCTGGTGACGGATAGGGCTCATGCAACTCGGGCGGTAGTACATTGGTCGGCCGCGCCCGTGGAGACACAGCAAGAATGCGCGTTGCCCCCAGATGCAACGCCGGCGACAGCGGCGCGGTCAGCCGGATACCGCCGTCACCATGCCACACGTCGCCCAGCTTGACCGCCGGAAAAAACATCGGCAACGCCGCCGATGCCATGATGTGATCTAGGCTCATCCGGGTATCACGGGCACGCAGCTGGCCGCGCTGCCACAGCACATCATCCTCACCCTCGACCCATGCGACCGAGCGGCCCGATGCATAGTTGGTGGTGACTATCGCCAGGGATTCAAGCAGTCCGCCGGCGAGGTTTTCCTCTATGCCAAGTATGCGATCGCCGTCGATGTTGAGACTGTCTTCGAGAAACGCCCGTAACGGAGCGCTGTCGACCATACCACGCAAATCTGTGTGTCCAAGCCGACCGCCGCTGATGACACGCAATCCCCAGGTGAGCACGCGTCTGGCGATACTGCTGAACTGTGTGGAGTAGACCCGTTCGGTTTCGAGGCTCAGCCATAGATCGCTGAGCTTACCTACGGCTTCGCCCCAGCTGCCTCTGGATGCCGCCAGGTGTACAGCGTTGATGGCGCCAGCTGAAACGCCGGTAAGGATCTGCGGGCGATATTCCGGCAGTGTCCTGGCAATATACCGAAGGCAGCCGACCTGATACGCCGCGCGAGCGCCGCCGCCGCTGAGCACCAGGGCATGTTTGTCGGTCTGATCCATCGGAGACCCTCTAGCCGAGCGTTATCGCCAATCTGTCCTGTTCAATATAGCAGCATACTCCAAGTGACCGCCTGCAATTGTTAGTCCTGTTCGTCAATACGGGCACCGGTTCAAGTATGATGGAGAAATGCTTCAAGACTTGCGCACATTGAAGCCACGGATGAATGCCCTGTTTCGTCCTCGTGGCAGGATTTTCTACGGATGGTGGATCGTCGCCGCCTGTAGCGGTGTGCAGTGGCTGGCGGCCATGACCTGGATGCATTCCTACGGCGCCTACGCGGTTATGCTGAAGGACGAGTTCGGCTGGAGCATGACCGTGCTGTCTGCCGCGTTTGCGTTGACGCGCCTGGAAAGCGGTCTGCTCGGGCCATTGCAGGGCTGGCTGGTGGACCAGTTCGGGCCGCGCATCATTCTCACCATCGGTACTTTGATCTTCGGCATCGGCTTCTTTGTGTTCGCGCGGGTCGACTCCATATCCATGTACTTCCTGGCGTTCATTCTGATCGCACTGGGGTCCAGTCTGGGTGGTTTTGCCACGCTGATGGTGTCACTGGTGAACTGGTTCGACCACCATCGCGCCAAAGCGGTCGCATGGTCGCAGATTGGTTTTTCACTCGGTGGGCTGTCAGTGCCGATTGTGATTCTCGGTCTGGAAGCCTGGGGCTGGCGCACCATGGCGATCGTGTCGGGCTGCATGGTGCTGTTCATGGCCGGACCGCTGGTGCAACTGGTACGGCACAGGCCGGAAGAAATCGGCGAAGTTCCAGACGGCATCGCCAGGGGTGCTGATGGTCAGCATGTCGAACATCACGAGCACGTGGGTCAAGCGAGTTTCACGTGGCAGCAGGCGGTGCGGGAACCCTCCTTCTGGCTGATTTCCGCCGGACATGGCCTGTCGCTGCTCACCGTATCATCGATGCTGGCCCACTTGATTCCGCACCTGATCACCAGCCTCGAATACTCCACCCTGGCCGCCGGCGTGGTGTTCAGCTTCATGACCGGTGTACAACTGCTCGGGTTGTTTCTTGGCGGGTACCTCGGCGACCGTTTCAACAAACGCTTCATCTGCGTGTGCTGCATGATCGGCCACTTCATCGGCTTGCTGGCGGTGACCTATGCAACCAATCACTGGTGGCTGGCGGTATTCGTGATCTGCCACGGCCTCGGTTGGGGCATACGTGGACCACAAATGGTGGCGCTTAGAGCGGACTACTTCGGCCCCCGGGCGTTCGGCACCATAATGGGTATCTCATCGCTGGTCGTCATGATCGGCATGACCGCAGGCCCGATCATCTGCGGTGTGATGTTCGACATCTACGGTGATTACAAGCTGGCGTTCACCACCATGGCGGTGGTTTCACTGACCGGGTCATTGTGTTTCTGGGCAGCCCGGCCGCCGAAGACCGAAGGAGTTCTAGCGGCTTGACACCACTGAGCTCGACCCTCAGATCACGTCGAAATCGACCACGACCCTTTTCGAAATCGGGTGCGCCTGACACGACAACACAAACCCGGCCTCGACTTCTTCCACGGACAATGCGTGGTTGAGGTCCATGTCCACCTCGCCTTCGAGTAACTTGGCTTTGCAGGTCGCACACACACCACCCTTGCAGGAGAATGGCAGGTCCATACCATTGTCGATGGCACCGTCGAGAATGTTCTCGCCGTCAGCGGTCAGCTCGAAGGACACTTCGCGTCCGCTTGAGCGCACAACCACCTCGGTTGTAAGACCAGCGTACTTCTCTGCCCTGGCGTGGTGCCGCTCGATAGCCGCCTTTGCATCTTCCGCGGAGGCAAAGAACAGCTCGTAATGGATCTTGTCTTCGGTGATGCCTGCACCGCGCAGACCACGCGCCACTTCCGAGGTCATCGCCTCAGGGCCGCACAGGAAAAACTCATCGTAACCGGCGATGTCGATCAGACACTGATTGAGTTCGCCGCCCTTACGATTGTTGATGCGACCATTCAGCACCGGTGCCGCCTGGGTTTCCTGGCTGAAGATGTTGATCCATTGCAGGCGTGTCATAAATCTGTTCTTCAGCCACAGCAACTGATCGCGAAATATGATGTCGGCAGAGCGGCGATTGCCGTACAACAGAGTAACCCGGCTCTTGGGCTCCCGCTCAAGCACGGTTTTGACAATCGAGATCACCGGCGTTATGCCGCTGCCTGCGGCGATACACAGGTAATCTTTTTCCTGCTCGGGGTCGAGGCCGGAAGTGAACTCACCAGCCGGCGCCATAACACTCACTTCGGCGCCGGGTTTGAATTGTTCATGCGCATACCGAGAAAACGCGCCACCTTCTATTTTTTTGATCGCCACAGCGAGGGGCTCACCTACTGCCGCGCAGACGGAATAGGAGCGGCGCACTTCTTCGCCATTCAATTCTGCTGAAAACGTCAGATACTGCCCCTGTTGAAAGGTGAACGTCTCGGCCAGTTCCGCGGGGACAGCCAGTTCCACGTAAAGGGTGTCGTTCGGCTCCAGATGAGTGCTGGCGATGATTAAGGTATGCATGTTCATGGCGTCTCCTCGTAAATTCCCAAGGCGCTACAAATGTTTGAAATGATCGAATGGTTCAAGACACTGGCGGCACCTGTACAGCGCCTTACAGGCGGTAGAGCCGAATTCGCTGACGACTTCAGTGTCGCCGCTGCCGCAATTCGGACAGGCGGCGGATTCCGGCGGCGCGATACCGTAATCGCGAAGGCGCATACGCGCGTCCGGCGCCATCCAGTCGGTGGTCCATGCCGGTGACAGTCTGGAAACGACGTTGCCCTTATTGTGGCCCGCGCCGCGCAGAACTTCTTCTACCTGCTCGGCAATCATAGCCATGGCCGGGCAGCCCGAGTAGGTTGGTGTAATCGTCACTTCGACGCCATCTGCCGTGACTGTTACGTCCTGCAGAATGCCCAGATCCCATATGCTCAGCACAGGAATCTCAGGGTCCTTGACCTGTTCCAGCAGATCGAACAGGTCACCGTGAGGCGACGTCCGCCGATGCGCCAGGCGCTCGGCATAGGCCTGACTCACCAGCGGGATGATATTGTCGGCGTCGCTGGCCACGTGGCTGCCCCGCGAGCCTACCAGCTCAACCCCGGGTAGGCCCGCTGCATGAACTGCATTTCGCTGAGCAGGTGGCCGAGGTGTTCGGTGTGCACGCCGGCGCGGCCACCGCTGACCTGCCATTCGGAACCCGGCACTGCCAAACCAACGGCTTCCAGCAGTTCGCAGACGTCGCTCTGCCAGGCATCACGCAGCACAGCCCGATCCACCGCCACACCATCTGCGAGCAGCTGCTGCTCCAGATTATCCATGGCGAACAACTCGTCCACGTAGCCCCATAGCTCGTCTATTGCTGCCTGCAGACGCTGATTACTTTCCTCGGTGCCGAGACCCAGACGGCGCATCCATTCAACGCTGCGGCGTTTATGGTAACGAATCTCCTTGATGGCCTTGCCGGCGATACCTGCAAGTTCTTCGTCAGTGGTATCAACCAGCGCAGCGAAAAACAGTTCTTCGAACACATCGATGAGATACTGGCGCGCCATGCTGAAGGCGAAGTCGCCCCTGGGCAGCTCCACCATCAAAAGGTTCTCGAATGACGAAGCGTCACGGGAGCAGGCGATTTCATCTTCACTCTGCCCCGTCATGCTGCCCGCATAGCGGTACAGCATGCGCGTGCGGCCCAGGAAATCGAGCGCTACATTGGCCAGCGCCAGATCTTCCTCCAGGGTCGGTGCGTCGGCGCACCATTCACACAGACGCTGAGCGGAGATGACCGCGTCGTCACCAAGGCGCATCGCATAGTGGGCGACCGGGTTCATGGTCGTTTGAGTTTCACTCATGGCCTCATCTCCTTACATGTTGTCCACGCCTTCCGGCAGCGTGTAATAGGTGGCGTGACGGTAGGGCTTGTCGTCCATGGGGTCGTAGAACGCGTCGGCATCTGATTCCTGAGATGCATGGATGTGCTTGGTCTCCACCACCCAGATGCTGCAGCCTTCGGCGCGGCGGATGTAGGTATCCCGCGCGTATTCCAGAGCCTGCTCCGCGTCGTGGGCATGCAGGCTGCCCACATGAATATGATCCAGACCTCTGCGGCCGCGTACGAAAACCTCGAACAGTGGCATCTGATTTCTATTGGTCATGATATTCATTCTCCGTTGTTGTCCCGCTCTGCGTAGGCAGCCATGGCCTCGCGCACCCACTGGCCATCGTCGTGAGCCTGTTTGTGCACGCGCAGGCGCTGCCGGTTGCATGGACCATTACCGGCGATGACACGGGCGAATTCGTCCCAGTCGATTTCGCCGAAGTCGTAGTGACCGCGCTCTTCGTTCCACTTGAGATCATCATCTGGAATGCGCAGACCGATCACCTCGGCCTGAGGCACGGTCTGGTCGACGAATTTCTGGCGCAGATCGTCGTTGCTCCGGCGTTTGATCTTCCACAGCATGGATTGGGCAGAATGCGCCGATTCGGCATCGTGGGGTCCGAACATCATCAGTGACGGCCACCACCAGCGGTCCAGGGCGTCCTGAGCCATATCTTTCTGCGCCTGGTTGCCACGGGAAAGCTCCACCATGATTTCGTAGCCCTGACGCTGGTGGAAACTCTCTTCCTTACAGATACGCACCATGGCACGGGCGTAGGGTCCGTAAGAGGTGCGCTGCAGAGAGATCTGATTGACGATGGCAGCACCATCTACCAGCCAGCCGATTGCGCCAATGTCGGCCCAGGTCAATGATGGATAGTTGAAGATCGAAGCGTATTTGGCGCGGCCTTCGTGCATTGCGTCGATCAATTCTTCACGGGTTGTACCCAGAGTTTCCGCAGCACTGTACAGATACAGTCCATGACCGGCCTCATCCTGAATTTTCGCCAGCAGAATACACTTGCGTTTCAGGGTCGGCGCCCGGGTCAGCCAGTTACCTTCGGGCTGCATACCGATCACTTCGGAATGAGCATGCTGGGACATCTGGCGGATCAGATTCTTGCGGTACGCATCCGGCATCCAATCCTTCGGTTCAATTTTTTCCTCATCGGCGATTTTCGCTTCGAACGCCGCTTCGAGATTCTGTGTTGCTTCACTCACGTCTGTTTACCTCCAGAATTAAGCCGGCTTACCACCGTCGGGCACGGCAAGCTCACTGACCATGGTCAATACGTCATAGGCGGCGCATACGTTGCCATCCTGATCGGTAATCTCAGTATCCCAGGCGACCTCACCATAACCACGGCTGGCGCGGAATGACTTCGATTTGCAGGTCAGGCGCACCTTGATACGGGTGCCCGGTTTTACCGGCCTGGTGAAGCGCAGATTATCGATGCCGTAGTTACCCAGTACCGGCCCATAGGGTGGGTCGACAAACAATCCCGCCGCTGCGGAAACCAGGAAATAGCCGTGAGCGACGCGGCCGCCAAACAGCGGATTGCGCCTGGCCGCCTCTTCGTCCATATGGGCGTAAAAGATATCGCCGGTCAGATGGGCGAAGGCTTCAATGTCTTCGAGGGTGACCAGGCGCTCTTCGCTGTTGAACGAAGTACCGATCTCCAGCTCATGGAACGGGATGCGGAAAGGGTGCACACCTGCGTCGATTTCCGGCGCGCCTTTCATCCAGCGACCGCTAATGGCGGCTAGGGTCGTCGGTGAACCCTGCAGAGCGGTGCGCTGCATATAATGATGCACACCGCGGATACCGCCCAGTTCTTCACCGCCACCGGCGCGGCCCCGGCCCCCGTGCCCCAGTACCGGCAACGGGGCGCCATGTCCGGTGGACCTTTTCGCATTTTCTTCATTGACCACCAGCAGCCGCCCATGCAGGGGGGCCAGACGGGTAATGATGGAAACGATGGCGCTCTGATCGGCGCTGAACAGCGAGCCCACCAGCGCGCCGTCGCCTGCGGCCACCAATTCGCACAGCTCATCGATGTTGTTGTACTCGATGATGGTGCAGACCGGACCGAAAGCTTCGGTGGCATGTACCGCGGCAGCTGCATTCACACCCCGGGCGCGTAACACCGTTGGTCCAACGAAAGCGCTGTCTTCGCTAACACCGGCGACTTTGCGCCCGTCCATGACGACCTCGCAATCCTTGGCCAAGTGGTCGATAGCAGCAACCACGCGCTCCTTCTGCAAGGGTGTGGCCAGTGGCCCGATACGCACAGATTCATCGCGGGGGTCGCCAAGCGGTACGCCGTTCAACTTTTCCTGCAGCGCTGCGGCTACGGCATCGGCACTGGCAGACGGTACCATCACCCGCCGAATGGCGGTGCACTTCTGACCCGCTTTAGTACTTATTTCGTCGTGAACTTCGTTCACGAAGAGATCAAGCATAGTAGCGTTGCCGATGACATCCGGGCCGAGGATGGAACAGTTGATGGAATCGGTTTCCATGCCCAGACGAGGATTGCACGCCAGTACCCGCTCATGAGCACGAATGCTCCGCGCCGTCGCAGCAGACCCGGTAAACGCCACCACATCCTGACTGGCCACATGATCGAGAATGTCATGGCCGGGAGCGCACACAAGCTGCAATGCACCAGCAGGCAACAGTTCGGCATCAACGAGCAACCGCACCATCGCCTCCGTCAGAAAACAGGTCTGCTCAGCCGCTTTGGCAATGACCGGCATACCCGCCAGAAACGCCGGCGCAAATTTCTCCAGCATTCCCCACACCGGGAAATTGAAGGCATTGATCTGCACAGCAACCCCCTGGCGCGGAGTGTAAACATGCTGACCCAGGAAACTGCCGTCGCGCGCAAGCACTTCGGCAGGACCATCGACCACCAGCTTGGCATTAGGCAATTCGTTGGTTCCCTTGCTGCCATAGCTGAACAAGGTGCCGGCGCCACCTTCGATGTCGATCCAGCTGTCCGCCCTTGTCGCGCCGGTCGCAAATGACAGTTCGTAGAGTGCTTCTTTGTTGGCATCGATTAGCTTGCCGCAGGCTCTTAAGATATTGGCCCGATCGTGGAATGTCATCTGCGCCATGCCGGCAAGCCCAGTCTCGCGAGCGTAGGCAAATGCGCCGGCAAGATCGAGACCACCTGTGGCGGTATGGGCAAACACCTCACCTGTGGTGGGATCAGACCAAACATTGCTGCCCTCGCCGTCCACCCACTGACCCCCAAGAAAACTTTGTACGTGCATATGTTCCCCTTCCAAAAGAAATATGAGTTTCGATGGGACATATTATGACACACTTATTTCTTTATCAATTTATTTTTCGTGTCACAATGGCCGGCGCAATGCACGCCAACGTGGACAGTAATCTCTCCCGGAACACCCATGCTAAGATGCGCCATGCCCGACAAACTGCCCAGCCACATGGCGCAACTAAAACGCGCCTTCAAAGACCGTAAACCCATCCGTACCGGCTCTCTCATCGTCACCATGTTTGGCGACAGCATCGCCCCTCGCGGCGGCGGCATCTGGCTGGGCAGCCTGATCGGCGCTTTCGAAACACTGGATATTCAGCACCGACTGGTAAGAACCGCCGTTTATCGCCTCGTGCAGGACGGTATTCTCACCAACGAAGCCGTAGGCCGGCGCAGCTACTATTCCCTGACACGGGAGGGCAAACGGGAATTCGACGAAGCGACCCAGCGCATCTACTTCGAGCCAACCACCCATTGGAACGGCAAATGGTGCATGGTCATTATCAGCAATCTTGCTACTGCTGAGCGCACAGACCTGCGTAAACGGCTCACCTGGGAGGGCTTCGGCAACTTTGGTACAGATGTGTTAGCGCACCCGAACCCGGATCGCGCCAGACTGCAGCATCTGCTCGACCGCGGCAAAACACGCGACCGGGCGGTGGTGCTGGACGCGGAACTGCCGCCGGATCAGAGCAATACCAGTCTGCTGAACATGATCAACCACGCGTGGCGGCTGGACGACCTGGCACGCGCGTACCAGAACTACATCGATCTGTTTCAACCCTTTTTGAGAGCCCTGCACAATGGTGAAAGACTCTCCGACGAAGACGCCTTTCTGCTGCGCACCTTCATGATTCACGAGTATCGCAAGGCGCTGCTGCGCGACCCCGCCTTACCCGAGGCACTGCTGTCACCTGGTTGGAGCGGCGCCTCCGCCTATCGGCTCAGCCAGGCCCTGTACCGTCTGATCGTGGATGACGCTGAACACTACGTTAACGAGAAATTCGAGGGGCGGTTCGGCGCACTACCCCAGCCCGGCGGCTCATTTACCGAGCGCTTCGGCGGATTGATTCACACACCAGCCTGAGTGTCCCGCGCGGCCTGGACCGCCTGCCTGGACGAGGCTGGCGCTTTACTAAGGCCTCTTGCTCGGGCACCTTACCGCGACTCCGCCAATTTCGGTTAAGCGCCATGTCCAAGATTGTTCCAATGCACAATGCGTCTCCCGCCAGCGTCACCGACGTATTTCAGCCTACACTTTCACCGCGCTTCCTGAACTACGTTCATCAGTATCTGCTCGATAACGAAATCGCGCCTGCACCACTGTTCGAAAGCTGTCAGTTGCCTCTGGACGAGGAAGGCGACGAGGCCTCCCCGATACCTATTGGCAGAATCTGCAACCTGTTCAAAACCATCGCCACCTCTCTGAACCGACCCTACTTCGGGCTCGAACTCAGCCATGGTTATCACTATGAAAGCGGCTCCATGCTCATTCTGGCGTTCATGGCTGCCCCGAACGTGCGCGCAGCCCTCGATACGCTCATGCGTTACGACAAATACGTAGACACTGCCATAGAGATCAACATCGACAACGCCGGGGGCTTGAGTTGTTTCGAGGTCAATGTGCTTGCCGGGCACCACGATGACACCGAACATCTCAGCGAATACCTGAGTGGATTCATCGCTGCTGCACTGCGCAAGGCGACACGCCTGCCGGTCCCCATCGAGCGCGTGGCTTTCACACACACCACGGAAAAAGACCCCGGCCAGGTGCGAGAGTTTTTTGATTCGAAGGTCGTTTACGGTGCCCGTCAGAATGCCTTTCATTTCGACGCCCAGTTCCTCGACACGCCACTGCGCTCGTCCAATCCATTGCTGTTCGATGTACTGCGCAACGCTCTGCGGGATTACTATGCACGCAGCGACAGCCACATCAGCTTCATGCATGCCGTTCATCGGGAGGTGCTGCGCCAATCCAAGTACAGTGCTCCCACAGCAGAATCGGTGGCCCAGGCACTGCAGATTTCGGGCCGCTCGCTGCGCCGCCGCCTGGCCGATCAGGGCAAGAAGTTTCAGCTGGTCAAAAACGAGGCGCGCCTGCAGCGGGCTACGTTCTATCTGCGCAATACCGGTCTCTCACTGACCGAAATCGCCTATGAACTGGGGTTTTCCGAGCCCAGCGCGTTCAGCCGGGCATTCAAAGACTGGACCGGAGATACGCCCCAGGCGGTGCGTCTGAGCGCAGAACTGCCAGACGCGGAGTAAGCTGCGAGCCCATGACTCAGCCATTAGAACGCGCGCCATCACCTCATGGCAGATGAGCCGCATCGACCGGATTTCGCCGTCGATCAGACCGATAAAACCCTGTTAACATGCGACGCATGAACATTTCTTACACAAACATTACCCCTCATTTTGGCGCAGAGCTCGACCCGTCAATACAACTTCTCGACCTCAGTAGCGTCACCGAGTTTGAACAACTCTGCGCCCAACGCGGTGTCGTGGTCGCGCGGAACCAGGTGATGTCTTTAGACGACCAGGTCGAGTTTGCCAGGCGTCTTGGCGAGCTATTCAAAAACCCGGCAAATAAAGGCATGCCCGAACAGCTCATCAAGATTCACGCCACGGCTCGGTCCAAGAAAGTTGCCGGCGCGGGCTGGCATTCTGATGTTTCGAGTGAAGAGATTCCGCCTGGCCTTTCGCTGTTACGCATGGAGATCGCACCAGAAAGTGGCGGGGACACTCTGTTTGCCGATATGCGACAGGTGTTCAGTGCGCTCTCTCCTGCCATGCAAACGTTCCTTAAGTCCCTAACCGCGCGGCATGACCCAAAAGGGCATTTTCTGTATCTGAGCGGTGCAAAAACACTCGAAGAACTCGGCGCTGCGATTCACCCAATGGTGCGCTTACATCCTTTAACCAATGATCCAGCCTTGTATGTGAACTCTGGTTTCACCGGCAGGGTGATGGAGCTGTCTGTTCGCGAGAGCGAGTCATTGCTTAAGTTTCTTTATGACACGATCGCTTATGCAGTGGATGCACAGATCCGGGTTAACTGGGAACCGGACATGATGGTCTTCTGGGACAATCGAATCGTGCAGCACCACGCATCGTTTGATTATTTCCCCCAGGAACGGAAAGCCTACCGAGCCACCGTACGCGGCGAAGCGGTTATCCCCGCTCGCTAGACTGTGGCTGATATTCAAAAACCGAGCCCAAACTCTGAGAATGTGGTATTTGCTGGCTACCTCATGTTCACTCTGGAGCGAGGTTGAAATATCTCGCTTTTGCAATGGGTGGGCTATTCCTTGCGAGTGCCTATCTCCAACTCAATGATCCAGATAGTTTGCTTTGGATCGTTCTATATATGGCTGCCGCACTCGCTTCTTTTTCGCACAAGCACCTGGCTCCGGCGCTGCTGTTGAGTGGCGTCGGACTATGCGTGTTAATGGCCGGTTACCTGATGCTGGCGATAGACGGCATAGAGTGGCGCGCTGTATTCGGGTCTTTCAACATGCAGGGACGAGGCGTCGAGGAGATCCGAGAAGCAGGTGGACTCTTGATCATTGCTGCCTGGTTCACGATATTGGCCTGCCTTAAAAAGCGTGAATTGAACCCATGAGAGAAGAGCATGTTGATGTAACCACACCCGATGGCGCAATGAATTGCTTCTTCGCCTATCCACAAGGCAATGCACCTCGGCCAGCGGTCATCATCTATATGGATGTCCCGGGCATACGTGAGGAACTGCGAAATTTTGCCCGCCGCATCGCCGATAATGGCTATGTGGGTGTCCTTCCCGATTTGTATTATCGTGAAGGAACAGTGCGCTTTGACTTAGCTAAAGGCGAAGAAGAGCTCAAAAAAATGTTCGCAGCCGGCACGAAGCTCTCTAATGCGATGATCATGCGAGACACACAGGGGTTGCTCGCACACTTGAGCGCAAACCCCGATATCTCAGAAAAAGTCGGCACCATCGGGTACTGCATGAGCGGACAGTTTGTGTTGAGTGCCGCTGGCACGTTCCCCGACCAGATCAGAGCGACGGCCTCTCTTTATGGCACGCGCATGGTGACCGATAAGGATGATTCCCCGCACCAGCTGATACCCCGAGTCACTGGCACACTCTATCTCGGCTTTGCCTCACAGGATCATTTTGTCGAGGATTTCGTGATACCGACTTTGCAGAAAGATCTCGACGCAGCAGGCACGAAATATGAACTGGTTATCCATGCAGATACCGACCATGGTTTTTGTTTCCCTGAACGTCCTGGCTATGTGGAACATGCCGCAGAGCAGGTCTGGGCGTCTGTATTCGCCATGTACGACCACTGCTTGTAGGGAGCCAATCTAATGAAAATAGGTGCGGTTGCTTCGTTTTTTGCCCCCCTCCTACCACCGGAACGGCTTGTGTCTCTCGCCAGGTCCATGGACCACAATGGCCTGGACTCCCTCTGGTTCGGCGAACACGTGATGCTTTTCGACGATATGGAATTCGGTTACCCGGGCAGTCCCGATGGCAAACTCCCTGTGCCTGAAGGATGCGGCGTGCCAGATCAGAGCACGATCATCTCTTATCTGGCCAGTCACACCCAATCACTTCGCTTTGGTACAAGTATCTCCTTGATACCCCAGCGCAATCCAATCTACACGGCGAAGGAGTTTGCAACGCTCGATTGGTTGACCCAGGGTCGAATTGATCTGGGCGTCGGTGTGGGATGGTGCAAGGAAGAGGTGCTCTCCTGTGGTTATGAGTGGTCCGACCGTGGCTCCCGATGTGATGAAGCCCTGGAGCTCATGGCCAAGCTGTGGCGTGATCCGGTGACCGATCATCGCGGCGAACACTTTAATGTTGCAGGTGCACGTATGGATCCAAAGCCCGTCAACGGCAGCATTCCGCTGATCGTTGGCGGTTTCAGTGATGCAGCGCTGCGTCGCGCAGCAAACTATGGCCAAGGCTGGCTGGGCTTTGGGCAGGATCCGAAAGGGTTGGAGGTAATGCTCGAAAGAATCGACCGGCATCTTACAGATGCCGGTAGATCACGCGACGACTTTGAAATTGTGCTGATGCCAGCCGTCGATGATCTGGACAATGCGCAAGCATTCAAAGACATGGGCGTAGATCGACTTACGCCAATGGTGATGCTGGACTGCGATGACAGTGTCCAGGCGCGGCTCGAGCACCTTTATCGGCTAAACGACGCAATGGCGTAGACTAGCGATCTGTGAAAAACGTTCAGGAATCAGATATGGCTGAATACATCCCGCCCACACTTGGTTGGGTACGCGAACAGGTAGAGCTTTACGAAGGTAGCGGCGGCAAGGAAGGCGTCACGTTACTCGACACGGGTATGCCCTGCATAATCGTCACCCACACCGGCAACAAAACAGGCGCCATTCGCAAGATCCCGCTCATGCGGGTTAAGGTCGACGATGCTTATGTGCTGGTCGGCTCTATGGGCGGCGCGCCGAAAAACCCGGTCTGGGTCTACAATCTTCGCGCTAACCCAGACGTCGAAATTCGTGACGCAACTGAAGTTATGAAGATGCGGGTACGCGAAGTAGCAGACGAAGAAGAACGCAGTCGCCTATGGGCGGCCAGCGCCGAAGCCTTCCCGCCTTACAACGAATACCAGGAGAAGACATCTCGCAGAATCCCGGTTTTCGTCGCTGAACCTGTTTAGCTGGCACCAGTGAACCCGAGGAATTCTTCGGGTATGCTCGACTGATCGTACACGAACTGAAGAGACCCCGGTAGGAGGAACGTATGTCTGACGCAGCAAAACTCTCAGAGTGGCAACCCAGCTTTGAAGCCTGGGTCGAGTTTGCAAAGCCACTGTTGCCCCAAGGCAAGGCGCAGGAAGCGTTTGCCAAATACCCCTGGTTTACGACGGACACAGATCCCTTTGCCAGACTCGCTAAACCCGCCAGTGAGGCGCGCCTGGGTCTGATTACGACCGGCGGATATTCCATCGAAGGTGAGCAGGAGCCCATGCGCGGTTTCCCCACATTTGGTGATGAAGCGCCTCAGATACGCAAGATCCCAACCGATGTCGATCGCAGCAGGTTGGTCATCAACCACCCCGGTTACGATCACAAATACGCAAAGCAGGACATCAACGCAAACCTTCCGTTTGATCGTCTCAATGAACTTGTTGAAGATGGCACCATTGGTTCGTTATCTAACGAAACACTTGTGCTCATGGGTTTGCAACCTAACGTTGCGCCGCTGATCACCGAGACCATCCCGGAGATTCTAGCTACGTTCAAGGCGGACAATGTGGACGCCGCTTTACTTGTGCCCAGCTGACCCGTTTGCCATCAGACCGTGAGTCTGATTGCGCGAGGACTGGAGGCAGCAGGCATACCCACGTCACTGGTGAGTGTGATGCCGCCGTTGAGTAGCGCGGCACGCCCGCCGAGACAAGTGATTCGCAGGCTGAACATCGGTGCGACCGTGGGTCGTCCGAACGATGTTGATGGTCAGCGCGAGACGTTAACACGGATGATCAGCCTTATAGAAACAGCGGAAAGTCACGGGGCTGTCGACCAGGACAAAAAGGCCAGCGATTAGCCTGCTTGCACACAATGGCTAATCTCTGTATTTCTCGTTACTCGAGGCATTGATACGCAAAATGAGCCGCTTTTCTGTCAGTTGTGTTCTGCTCCTGGCGTCATTTATGTCAGGATCGGTGGATGCGGCTATTCTGCGTTATCAGGCCGAATGCAGCGATTCGGCCAGCGGGTCTTTCGGGCTCTGCAGCAACACCAGCCTGAGCAATGGTACGACCGTGCTGTTGGAGATCAGGGTTAAGGCAGCGACCCGGCTGTATCGCAGTCAGATTCGCGCCCGCGATGTCGTGAGTTGGAGCGCCGCCTTTGGTGATGTGGCTTTCGATAACGCTTCCAGCAACGAATGGACCATTACCGGCGCATTTGCTGATGCAAACGTCTCCTCTTTGCGGCTTCGTGCCAGTATCGGCAACACCAGTCAATTGGGCGACACCCTTTGGCTGTCTGAATCAGTTTGGCGCAGTGCTGAGCAGGGACGCTGCGTGGATGGTCAGGCCAATCCAACAGGCTGTGCTACAGCCACGGATTTCGAATGGGTGGACGGTACCCAATCGGCGGGAAGCCCTGCAGTTATTGCCTGGGCGGCTGATGCGGACGGGGATGGCCTGAGTGATGAAGAAGAAGGTCTATTGGGCAGCGATCCAAATAACCCTGATACCGATGCGGATGGTTCACCAGATGGGGAAGAGTCTGATCTAGGCACCGATCCTTTGTATGGCGGTGACTGCGCGACATGTCGGCCCTCTTTGATGACCCGCCTGCTGCCTGTGATCATGGCTCAACAAGCCCAATCAGAGCCTGAGCAACCTGCTTTCGGTGTAACCGCTCCGCTGAGTACCGATGCAGGCTATCCCACTTTGTTGAGCCCCCATGTAAAGCCCATCGTCAGTCATCAAGATCTTGTCTATGCGGTCAACACGCCCGCAAATACGGTTGATGTTGTTGAAGTCAGCTCTCTGCAGGTGGTCCAGAGAATCAATGTAGGAATAGACCCAGTGAGCCTGGCCATACGCCCCGACGGCACGCAACTGTGGGTAGCGAATCATGTATCAGACAGCGTCAACGTAATCGATTTAGTCCGTGACAGCGCGACCTACCACCAGGTCATTGGCACCGTGCAGGATCTCAATGAAAATCTGGCAACCAGTTTTGATGAGCCCACGGGCGTGGCTTTCGCAAACGACAGCAAGGCATACGTTGCTTTAGGGCCCAGCAACAGCATTGCCGTGGTAGATGTTGCTGACCTCACAGTGGCAGGAAAACTGGACATTCGGGCGCAGGACCCTCGCGCCATCGCGGTACGCGATGGTCGCCTTTACGTTGTCGCTTTCGAGTCCAACAACCAGACTCAGCTGTCGGGATGTCTGCCACGCAACATTGACGGGTCGACCTGTACTTTCGACGCCGTCGAGCACGTGTTCAACAACAACAATGTGCTGTCGCTCAATTACGATGCTGACATTGTCAGGAATCCGTCCCTGCCTGACAGAGACCTGTTCGTCTTCGATACCACTGATGATCGACTGCTGCACACCGTGAACAACGTAGGAACGCTGCTCTACGGCATAGATGTCGATAGCAATGGTCGGGTGTTTGTCGCTCAGACCGATGCGCGCAATGACGCAAATGGCCGGGCGGGCACGCAAAAGGAAGGCCTGGCCGAAATGCAGAATCGCGCCTTTCTCAATCAAATCACACGTGTGGATTGCGTTGACGATTGCGGTTTTCCTGTGCGGTTGGACCTGGAGCCATTGCCACCGCAGCACCCGGGTCTGGACGAAGCATTGGCAACACCCTTCGCGGTACGGGTCAGCGAGGATGATCAGGTGATTGTAGCTACCGCTGCAAGCTCTAATCGCTTGTTTACCATGGATCCGGATAGTGGCGCGGTATTGGACAGGCTGAGCGTTGGTGTGGTGCCCCGCGGCATTGCTCTGCGCTCCAGCAGCCAGGGCGCGCTAGACCAGGTGTGGGTGCTCAATGCGGTGAGCAACAGCATTTCGGTGGTGAACGCAAGTAATCCTTCGAATCTGCAGCTGATCAGAGAAATTGCCTTACACAATCCAACCCATCCGGATGTTCTGGCGGGCCGCATGGCTTTCAATGACGCTGAAGCGTCAACCACGGGTACGTTTTCTTGCGAAAGCTGCCACGCCGACGGCCATACGGATCAACTGCTCTGGGTCCTGGATACACCGGTTTGCGATATTGACGGGTGCACGCAGATTCCTCCTCGATTGACCATGCCTGTTAGGGGGCTGCGAGATACCGCGCCCTATCATTGGGATGGCATCCCCGGCGATCCGTTTGGGGGTATCAATACAGCCTCAATTGAAACCGCCGTACCGGCCAACTGTGATGCTACCGATGCCGAATCGTGTACGCGTCATTTGGTGGATGGAGGTTTGGCCACCACGATGTGCGAGCAGGGCAACTGCCCGAGCAATGATGAGGCCCGAGCTGGAGCGCTGACCGGCGATGAGCGAGATGCCATGGCGAAGTTCTTACTGAGCATCCAATACCCACCTGCACCGAACAGAGCGATGAGCAATACGCTGACTCAAGAGGCCAGGAACGGGTATTTCGAGTTCAGTTTCGTACACAACGCAAGCGGGCGAACTACAGGTGCACAGACTTGCGGTGACTGCCACAAGATGCCTTTTCTGGTCACCACCAACACACCAGGTACCGGTATGGACGCGCCCACCTGGAGAGGTGCCTATGACCGTTGGGTGATCCTGCCCCAGGGCCGTCTCAACATTATCGATTTGCTCAACATTGTCGGCATGGACGATGCATTCCCGGAGCGAGACATTTGGACGCTGGCAGGAGCGACGGATACGATTTGGCAGATGGTGCTGCAGGGAAGCACCGGATTTCACGGCAGTTTTGCCCGTCAGGTAACGCTCAATCCCGATACAGCCGGTGCTACCCAGACGGCGCAAATACTGGAGCAGTTGGAGCAGGCAGCAGATGAGGGCGCTGTTCTTCTGGAAGGCGAGGGTGTGCGGATCTCAAATGGCAGTGTTTCCGCGATCGGCCTGGCGTTTCAGGGTGGAAATTATCGCAATCGAGAAACCAGTGGATCATTTAGCCGCAGTCAGCTGATCGCCATGGCGGCCGAGGGCGAGTTGGTCGCGACGTTTACTGCGCGTGCGGGTGGCAATACCAATGCCGACTTCCCCCAGCCAGCGTTGTGGCCAGTTGGCGAGATACACGCACAAACTAGAAATGTACAGCTAGCTGAGCTGGACAGTGGCTTTAGACTGCGTGTGAATGGTCGACACATACAGAGCAATGCCGGGATCTTTATCAACGGTAATCGCGTCTCCGGCCGTGTTGAGTGTGAAGCCGGGGCGCTGCCAGACTGCATTGGAGAAATTGTTATCGTTGACCTGGATAGCGCACCAGCAGGTGGCGTGCAGTTCTTTCAGGTGCAGAACCCCGGCGGTTTGTTTAGCAACGATATGATGTTCATCAACGAGCAAGCACCCTGGCCCGCACGTAGCGGCAACCTGATAGTGTCTGGCGGCTCATTTGGCCCGGGTCAGTTCGATAGACACTGGAATACCGTAGAAATTGGCAGCGATTCTATCGACGAAATCGCTGGTGTGATCAATATCCAAATGAGTGCAGCCTCGGCTCAGCCCTGGCATGCGCAGATAAGTCACTCGGTAGCGGTAAATGCGGGGCAGCAATACACACTATGCTACTCGGCCCGGGCATCTGCAGCGCGCATAATGACGGCGTATCTGGATACCAATCTGGATGCCTATGAGAATCTCAGCGGCGGTCAGCATCAGGCGAACCTGAGCTTCGCCATGACCGACTACAGCCACACGTTCACGGTTGATCAGACAGATCTGCGTGCACGAGTGGCTTTCGACTTTGGCCAATCAGGGGCCGATGTATGGATCGATAATGTCGGCCTGTACGAAGGCAGTCGCTGCGGCACCCCTTAGCTTGTGCCCGACGCCACCAGGCGACACCGTTTTCATCCTTCTCAACAGTCAATCGACTGGCCACTTTTGTCAAGATCTCGCCACCATTTGCAGTATGCTACCCGCCTATATCTGCCATAAGTTGATTTGGGGAGGGGGGACTTGCAGGTAAAGCAAATTGCGCGTGGCGTATGTTTTTGGTCGGCACTGCTTGCAGGCGCATGCAGCCAGGAACAGGTGCCTGAGGTAACCCCTCCCGGGCAATCTCCCACGCAGATCTTCACCAACGGTAGCGTCTATACCGTCGACGCCGAGAACAGCTGGCAGCAGGCATTCGCGGTCAACGATGGGGCCATCGTCGCCATTGGCGATAACGATGACATCAGCGCGCTGGCTGGCCCAGACACCACCGTTACCGATCTCGGCGGGCGCATGGTCATGCCCGGCATACAGGACATGCACCTGCACCCCATGGACGGCGGCATAAAGGGCCGATTCGAATGCGTATTCGGCGCTGACGCGGACACCCTGGAAATCATCGGCGTGGTCAGCGCTTGTGTAGATGCTGCCGCTGATGACGAGGGCTGGATTCAGGGCGGTCAGTGGAACACCAACATTTTAGAACAGGACGCGGTGCCCACTCGCCAGCGCCTCGACGCAATAAGCAAAGACCACCCCATATTTCTGATGGACTGGTCGGTTCACAACGCCTGGGTCAATACCAGGGCGCTGGAAATACTTGGCATTACCAAGCTGACACCTGACCCCACCGGTGGTGAAATTGTCCGTGACGCCAACGGCGAGGCCACCGGCATACTGCTCGACAACGCGGCCTACAACGCCCGCGCGCAGATTCCAGACTACACCGGCTCACAAAAGCAGGAAGCGCTGCGCTACAGCATGGCCCAGATGATCGGCTTCGGCGTCACCTCATTCCGCGATGCCATTGCAACTACCACCAATCAACGTGCCTACCGGGGGCTGGACATGGCAGGCGAGATCCCCGGACGCGCGCAGCTGTCGAACCCATGGAAAAGCGCCTGGTCAGGCTCCCACGACGAAGAAATTGACAGCATTGCCAATCGCGCTGATAACGCCACGCCACGCATCGATACGCGCTTCGCCAAGATCATGCTCGACGGCGTACCGCTCACCTATACCTCTGCGGTACTCGAGCCCTATGAGCCCAGCGAGCAGTACGGGGACGCGCACTTTGGCGACCTGATGATCGAAGCGGAACAACTCGCCGAAGACGTTGCATATCTCGACGCCCAGGGCGTGACCATCAAGATCCATGCCACCGGCGACCGCGCCGTGCGCGTCGCCCTCGACGCCATTGCGCACGCCCGCACCGTCAATGGCGACAGCGGCATTCAACACGAGATTTCCCACGCCGAAATGATTCACCCGGATGACATCCCCCGGTTCGTGGAACTGAATACGGCGGCGGAGATGTGCCCGATTCTGTGGTATCCGGGGCCAGCAGTAGACACCATGCGCATTACGCTGGGCGAACGGGCAGAACGGTTCTGGCCGGTGAAATCACTACTTGATGCCGGCGCCGAGGTCATCTACGGCTCCGACTGGCCCGCGGTGGTACCAGACACCAATCCATGGCCCGGCATAGAAGCGATGGTCACCCGCGCCGATCCGTACAACAACACAGCCGACACGCTGTGGAAAGAGCAGGCGGTCGACCTGGCCACCGCAATTCGAATTTTCACCATCAATGGTGCAAAAACCGGCAAACACGCCGACACGACAGGATCGCTCGAAACCGGCAAGCAGGCCGACTTCATCGTTCTTGATCGCAATATTTTCGAGGTACCCATAGAAGAAGTCAGCGATGTGCAGGTACTGCACACCTACGTGGCAGGCGAAGAAGTCTACCGCGCGGACGCGAAGACTTCCTGACCCGCAACCCAACACTTGAGTTAGGAGAGCATATGAGACTCAAAACAAAAACCACGGCCCTGCGCAGCGCATCGGCCCTGTTCGTCTTTGGCCTGTTTGCCGCGTTGCCCGCCAGTGCCGCAGAGAACCAGGTCATCGAAGAGGTCGTCGTTACCGCGCAGAAACACAGCCAGAGCGCCAACGACGTACCGATTACCATCAACGCTTTCACCGGTGAAACCCTGCAGGATCAGGGCGTGGTTACGGCGGAAAACATCGCCCTTCTCACCCCGGGGCTGACCGTGAACGAAACGGCAGCCACCGGCGTACCGTTATACACGATCCGCGGCGTTGGTTTTCAGGACTATTCCACTGCAGCATCGTCCACGGTAGGTCTGTACCTCGACGAGGTGGCCATTCCCTACACCGTGATGAGCCGGGGGCTGCTGTTCGACGTGCAGCGCGTCGAAGTGCTGAAAGGACCCCAGGGCGATCTTTACGGTCGTAACACCACCGCCGGTCAGATCAACATGGTCAGCAACAAGCCCACGGAAGATTTCGAACTGGGTCTGCGCAGCAGCATCGGCAGTTTCGATACGGTAGACGTGGAAGGCTTCATCAACGGCGCCATCAACGACAGGGTCAATGCCCGTCTGGCATTCAAAAGCGTTCAGTCCGGCGAAGGCTGGCAGAAAAGCACCACCAGCGGCGACGAACTGGGCGAACAGGATGTGACCGCGGTACGCGGCATGTTCGATATTGAGCTGGGCGACAACGCGACCCTGCTGCTCAACGTGCGCCATGTCACAGACAAGTCGGAAAACAAAGCGAACACACCCTACAACGGAACACTCATCGGCCGCGGCGAATTCAGTAACCCGTACTCACCGCTGAACCAGTATCTGCTGCCCACCGGCAGCAATTTCGGCGAAACGCCGCCCTGGTACTCCACCGATGATAATGAGGCCGCAGGTTGGACCAACTCTTACACCAGCGCCATTACCGGACGCACCTTCAGTCTGCGCCCCAAGCGTGATAACGAACTGACCGGATTTTCAGCCAAGCTCGAATGGGACATCGGCGATATCACCCTGACCTCCATTACCGCGTTCGACAATTTCGAGCGCGTGGAAGCGAACGACTGGGACGGCGGTTTCTACAACGATTCCAGCAACATCAACACCACCGACCTCGACGTGTTCTCACAGGAGCTGCGTCTGTCGGGCACTACCGACAATCTGGTGTGGATCGCCGGTCTGTACTTCTCGGAAGACGAAATGGAAGAGTACTACCACTACTTCATGTCTGACTCGGTATTCGGCAACGGATCGATTCCGTGGGGCGCAGCACCGTTCCTGTTCTCACCGATTCTCGAACTCGACACCAAGTACAAGCAGAAAACCGAATCCCGCGCAGTTTTCGGACACATCGAATGGCAGTTCGCCGAGCGCTGGCGCCTCACCGCCGGCTTGCGTTACACCCAGGAAGACCGTGACTGGGCTGGCTGCACATTTTCCGCAGATGACGGCACTCTCGCGGGCTTCCTGAATTTCGCATTCGGCGCCAACCTGGCAGCGGGCGATTGCGGCACCATTGACGACGACCCGAATTCACCAAACTACATCTTTGCCAACATCGGCGGACCCAACGTGAACGATTCGTTCCACGTCTTTCGTGACGAGATCGACACCAAAAAGTGGATGGGTAAACTCGGTGTCGACTTCATGGTCAATGACGACGTCATGCTCTACCTGAGCTGGGCCAACGGCTTCAAGTCAGGCGGATTCAATGGCGCCAACTCCAACACCACATCGCAGCTCGAGCCCTACAACGAGGAAGAACTCACTGCCATCGAACTGGGCATTAAGGCAACGCTGCTGGAAGGCCGTATGCAGCTCAACGCCTCGGTTTTCGACTACGACTACGAAGACAAGCAGGAACAGGACCGCGCGGTAACGTTTGTGGGCAACATTTCAGGTCTGACCAACGTGCCGGAATCGACGATTCAGGGCGCTGAGCTTGACGTGCAATGGCTGGCCACCGACAACTTCAGCCTCAACGTCGGCGTTGCCTGGCTCGATACTGAAGTGGACGAGTGGATGGCCGTCGATGGCGCAGCAAGCAGCTGGCCGACCGTGGTACGCCGTGATGCGTCCGGTATTGAACTGGCCCAGGCGCCGGAACTGCAGTACAACATTCTGGCCCGCTACGAGTGGAACCTTACGGACTCCTGGCTGGTCGGCCTGATGGGCAACCTGAACTTCAAGGACGACACCAGCGGCGGTGCCCAGATCGAAGACGCGACAGAAGACTACACGGTCATCAATGCAGCGATCAGCTTCGACAATCTGGAGACAGGCTGGGGCATACAGGTCTGGAGCCGCAACGTCACCGATGAGGAGTACTACCCGGCAGCATACACCGGCGGCAACGGCCCATTCGTGCGCAGCATGGGTCTACCCCGTACCTACGGCATCACCTTCGAATACAACATGTAATCTAAGGTCGAATCAGGGGCTCTATAGAGCCCCTTTTACTTTCTACTGATTCCGGAAAGTTCATGCAGACCAGCAAAACCCACATACTCCTTGGCATTGCGCTGCTACTGAGCGCCTGTAGCGAGCCACCGCAACCCAGTGCAGACACGCTGTTGACCAACGGCCGCATATATACGGTCGACGAAAGTCAGCCCTGGGCCGAAGCCATCGCGATAAGCGACGGTCAGATCACAGCCGTCGGCACCAGTGAAGCGTTGCAGGCACTGGCCGGCGATACAACCGAAACCGTCGATCTCGGCGGCGCATTCGTCATGCCTGGCGTCAACGACGGCCATGCGCATCCGGCATGGGGCGGTTTGATGGCCCACTACTACTGCCTGTTCCCAGCGAGCGCAAAGCCTGAAGAAATAGCTGACAAGATTGAATCATGCGTTGCCGCCAGCAGCGCTGACGAGCAATGGATTCAGGGTGGTTTGTGGGCTGCGACCTTCTTTGACGAATACGAAATCGACAACCCACGCAGGTGGCTCGACGCCGTCAGCGGCGACAAAGCCATCGCCCTGAAAGACGACTCCGGGCACAACTACTGGGTCAACAGCCGTGCGCTGGAGTTGCTGGGCATAGACAGCGACAGCGTACCGCCGCCCGGCGGCGTTTTCGGCCGTGACAGCATCGGCGAGCTCGACGGCGTTCTCTACGAAACCTTCGCCATGGTGGCCGATGCATTGCCGCCATGGAGTGTCGAGCACTATCTGGAAGGCGTGCGATTCGCAGTCGCCAACGCCCACGGGCATGGCGTCACCGGCTTCAAAGATGCAAGCGCCAGCGAGGCCGAATTGCAGGCCTATTACACTGCCGACCAGGCCGGCGAATTGAAAGTCCATGTCGCTGCATGCATGTACGACACCAGCATGGAGCAGGACGAACTACCGCTGGAGAAATTCAGCCAATGGCGTGAGCAGTTTGCCTCCGAACACCTGCACACCAACTTCACCAAGATCTTCCTCGATGGCATTCCGACCATGTCGAAAACCGCCGCGGTTATCGATCCCTACCAGAAGATCGAAGAAGACGAGGCCGATAACTTCGGTTCGCTGCATGTCGAGCAGGATGAGCTCATCAACTGGGTGACCCAGTTGGACGCAGCGGGATTCACCATCAAGATTCACGCCGCGGCGGATCGCTCGGTGCATGTAGCACTCAACGCGATCGAAGCGGCAAGGCAGGCCAGCGGCGAAAATCAGCGTCGCCACGAGCTGGCCCACGCCGGGCTGATCAGCACCTCAGATCTACCCCGCTTTGCCGAGCTCAATGTGGTGGCCGATCTGTCGCCCCACTTGTGGTACCCCTCGCCGATCATTTCTTCGGTGCGCGAAGCCATGGGACCGCGGGGATACGAATACTGGCCGAACCGATCACTGCTGGACAGCGGCGCGCCGATGCTGGTGGGCTCCGACTGGCCGTCGGTAGCGCCGGACCTCAATCCCTGGATCGGCATGGAAGCGATCATCACACGCCAGGATCCCGATCATGCTTACGCCGGTCAGGGATGGGACCAAGAGAAGTTGAGCATCACGCAGGCCATTCGGCTGTTTACCATAGCTGGCGCAAGAGCACTGGGACTGCAAGAGCGCACGGGCACACTGCAGGTCGGCAAGTCCGCGGACCTCATCGTTTTGAACCACAACCTGCTGGAGATCCCTGCAGAACAGATCAATAAGACACAGGTGCAGATGACCTTCTTCGAGGGTGAACTCGTTTACCAGGGCGAAGGCACGTGACCCCGCCGATCTCCCGCCGCAGTTTCGTAGCCGCCTCGCTCAGTGCCGGCGTCGCCGCATCCGGCACCGGCGGCGTCGCGGGCACAACTGCAAACTCACCTGTCGTGGCAATGAGCGCTGTTGAACTGAGCGCTGCCATACGCAAGCGCGACGTTTCCTGTGTCGAGGTCATGCAGGGCTATCTGAAACAAATCGATCAACACAACGACAGGTTCAACGCGATCGTTTCGCTGCGTGAGGAACCCGCGCTCCTTGCAGAGGCGGCGCAATACGACGAGGAGCTGGCCGAGGGCAACTATCGCGGCTGGATGCACGGCTTTCCCGTGGCGATAAAAGATCTGGCCGATGCCGAAGGTCTGCTGACCACACGCGGCTCACCCATATTCAAAGACGATGTTGCCACCGGCGACTCCATACATATCGCGCGCATGAAGGCCGCCGGCGCAATTGTTATCGGCAAGACCAATGTGCCCGAGTTCGGTTTAGGCTCGAACACCTATAACCCGGTATTCGGTGCCACACTGAACGCTTACGATGGCGTCAGCACCGCCGGCGGCAGCAGCGGCGGCGCAGCGGCGGCACTGGCATTGCAGATGGCGCCGGTAGCCGACGGCAGCGACTTCATGGGCTCCCTGCGCAATCCGGGCGCCTACAACAACATCATCGGCTTTCGACCAACGCCCGGTCTGGTGCCGCTGAGCAGTTCCTTCATTGAAGAGCTACCATGCAACGGCCCGATGGGGCGTAACGTGACAGATACTGCCATGCTGCTGTCGACCATGGCCGGCCATCACCCGTCATCACCCACATCTCTGCCGGTCGATCCTGCGCGTTTTGCAGCACCGCTCGCCCGGGAGTGGAAAGGCGCCAAAATCGCCTGGCTGGGGGATTTTGACGGCTACCTGGCTATGGAAGACGGCGTGCTCAGCTTGTGTGCATCCGCGCTCAGTGGTTTCAAAGCCATCGGCTGTGACGTGGATGCGGTGAATGCGGGCTATCCCATGGATCAACTATGGCAGACCTGGCTGACCTTCCGCCACTGGCTCAACCGCAGCAGATCTCTACCGCTATACGCCGACCCACAAAACCGCGCGTTACTGAAACCCGAAGCAATCTGGGAAATTGAAGGCGGTCAGGGAATATCCGGTGACGACGTGGCCGCCGCGTCTGCCGGCCGCGCGGAATGGTATCAGACCGTGCTCGGTCTGTTCGAGAAATACGATTTCCTGGTACTCCCCACCGCACAGGTATTCCCCTATCCGGCCACCACCCATTGGCCGAAGGAGATTGCCGGCCGCAAGATGGACACTTACCACCGCTGGATGGAAGTGGTCATTCCGGGCACTCTGTCGGGTTGCCCGGTGGTGAACGTACCCGCCGGCTTCAACGAACGCGGACAACCCATGGGCCTGCAGGTCATCGGGCGTCGCTATCAGGATTTCGAAACCCTGCAGATCGCGTATGCCTATGAACAGGCGACCCGATGGAATCTGGACGTCACGCCGTTCAACGCCTAGGGAACCGCCTATGCTGCTTGAAGGCAAAACCGCACTGGTAATCGGGGGCGGACAGACCCCCGGAGAAACCATAGGTAACGGCCGTGCAACAGCCCTGCAATTTGCCCGCGAGGGAGCAAAGGTATTAGTCGCCGATCGTGATCTGGAATCCGCGCAGGAGACCGCGGCAATGATTCAGGCTGAAAACGGCAGCGCTCGGGCCCAGTACGTGGATATCGTGGACGAAGCGGCCATTGAGGCATGTGTAAACACCATGATCGATTCGTTCGGTCATATCGACATTCTGCACAACAACGTCGGCATAAGCCTGTCAGGCGGAGACCAAGCCATCGAGGAAATCGATAGCGCAGCATTTGACCGCCTGGTAGATGTCAATCTGCGCGGCATGGTTCTGACCTGCAAACATGTCATACCGCACATGCGCGAACAAAAACAGGGCGCAATCATAAACATCTCTTCCATGGCCGCGTGGGCGCCTTATCCCCTGGTGGGCTACAAAACCACCAAGGCTGGTGTGATTGCACTGACCGAACAACTGGCCTACACGAACGCACGTTACAACATTCGCGCCAACGTCATCCTGCCGGGCCTGATGAATACACCCATGGCGATAGAAAACCGCATCACTGAGAAATCGCCTCGTGAACAGGTGGTCGCCGAGCGTGACAAACGAGTGCCGTTGGGCAACAAGATGGGCACAGCCTGGGACGTCGCCCACGCGGCAGCATTCCTGGCTTCGGATCGGGCAGGTTTCATTACTGGTGTCAGCCTGCCCGTGGACGGTGGCGCCAACGTCTGCTGAGCCTCCCGCCAGCCGTTCATCGGGTAACCTCCTTCAGACACCAGCACTACTGTGCAGTACCATACGCCGCGCAGTAACCAGGAATTCGAACATGCAGACCTGCTGGTGTGACAGCGGCTCAGCGGCAGCAGATTGCTGCGAGCCTTTTCTATCCCGCTCCGCCTATCCACAAACCGCGGAACAGCTCATGCGTGCGCGTTACAGCGCGTTTGTTACGCACAACGCAGATTTCCTGCGCGCAAGCTGGCACCCGGCGACCTGTCCGGCCAGTCTGGAGTTCGACCCCGATCAGCGCTGGCTGGGCCTGAAAATCCTCGGCAAAGATCAGGGCGGCGCGGACGAAGACGAAGGCGAAGTTCACTTCGCCGCGCGCTACAAGATTCACGGCAAAGGCCATCGGCAGGAAGAAACCAGCAGCTTTTCGCGGCTGGCAGGCAACTGGGTTTACGTGGGCGGGGTGGTCAAGTAACCAGCGGCCTGAGGGACTCACCCCACCGGCAGGGAGACGTTATCAATCAATCCACACTCATCGCTTCGGCGTTGACGTCGTCCGACGTCAATTCCCTCGACCAGCCGGCAAACTCCAGCAACATCCCGTCGGGATCGAGGAAATATATCGACCGCACGAAGGTTGTTTCATTCATCTCGGCGCTCACCTGAGCATCGGTATCATCGTGATTGACCGGACCGGTGATCTTCACACCTGCGGCGCGCAGTTTTTCCGCATACTCATCGATCTTCTCCACGGGCACATCAAAGGCAACGTGGTTCATGGACGCGTGTGCCGAAGTAATACTCCCTTCGCCGATCAGATTGGCCGGATGGGTCACCCCCGGAACACTGTCCGGCGCGTCGGGAAACCAGAAAAACGCCAGCTGGTCATTGTTGCCGATGTCGAAAAAGAAATGCTGACCACCACCACCGGGCAGATTGATGGTCTTGGTCAGCGGCATGCCGAGTACGCCGGAATAGAAATCGACAGTCTTCTTCATGTCGCGACACACCAGCGCCAGATGGTTGATGCCCCGCAGTTCGTATTGGTCGTTGGCCATGTTTGGTTTCCCCTCAGGATGATCCAGAGTTTGAGGCTAGTAGCGAGACTCCGGCAAGTCAATCGGCCGGGTACGGCCCTGGAACATCCGCCAGGGTCTCAGCGGGGCTCCAGATAACGGCTTCGCAGTTCGGTGAAGGCAGCATCTCGCAACCCAATGGCATCGCGTATGTAGTGTTCAACATCATCGAAGCTCTGCTCTACCGCAGCATAGGCCGCGTGTATGTATTCCGGGCGAACCCCGGCCAGCGCCATCACTTCATCGCGATCCGGCTCCTCGTCCAGTTCCCAGCGGGATGCCAGACGTGGCAGCACATGGCCTTCATAATCCATGAACTGATTAGTCAGCAGATAATCCTGCACCACCACATCCCGCGGCACGCCCAGTGCGTGCAGGATCAGCGCGCAGCCCACGCCGGTTCTATCTTTGCCGGCGGAACAGTGCACCAGGAAGCCGCCGTCTTCGGCACCCAGCAGGCCCTCGAACATGAGCGCGTAATCCTCGGCATGGTCGGTGATCAGCTCCGCCGTGATCGCGGTCATGAAGCGAATACGGTCGGCCACGGGAAAATTCTGCTCCGCCAGCTTTTCGCGAATCGCCGCGCTACTGCCGGGGTCTATGGGGATTTCCAGACGAGAAGCGCTCAGCGATTCGGGTGTCGGTTCCAAAGTTCGCTCGTCTTCCCGGCGCAGATCACAGATCAGACCCACCTCCAGATCAGCAAATTCCCCGACGCCGGTATCGGTAAGGTATGTCAGGGTACCAGAGCGGAACAGTTTGCCCCGGCGCACCAGAGCACCGCCGACGCCGGTATATCCACCCAGATCCCGCAGATTTACTGCGCCATCGACCGTGACAGCCTGCTCACTCATCGGCGGACCCGGGCACTGCGGATTCATAAACCTCCCAGTTCGTCAGCAACTCATCGATGACCGTCGAACCCACCAGATACAGCGACTCCAGCGCCGCCTCCATACCGGCATAGCCTTCGTTCTCTTTCAGCAGGTTCTCCGCCGCGCTCAGACCCGGTGGCTGCATGGTGTAGTTGCTGCCCCCGCGCAGCACCATGAAACGGTTTTTGTCGACCCTGCCGGCTTCATGCAGATATTGAATAGACAGATACGTGCCGGTTTCTTCCATAGCCGACGTCACGAAGTCCGTCGCGCCATCTGACCAGTAGCTCACCCAGCGGTTGGCCCAGTCGTTCATCAACTCGCCATGCCAGAAGGTCAGGGCTGCAATATGCCCACCTTTCAATACAAAGGGTGGTCTGCGCGCTTGCGGGTGCCCGGTGTAGGTCTCGCGCACCTCGGCGAGTCCCGGCAGATCCGGCAGCTCAAGGTCTTTAGTCAGTTCATAAGCCCAATCGCGCAGATCTTCGTTGATCAGATACATCTCGCCTCGGGGAGTAGGCTTGTCTGGATCGAAAGGACGCTTGGAACGCCGCGCGAAATAGCCATAGGGCCAGTCCTCGGGAATTTCCCGCACATCGATTTCATGCCCCAGGTCGCCGTCAACCAGATACGCCGACCACGCCGCAGAACCAATGGACGCATCTTCCGGATCGATCCCCGCGATCCCCGCCACCAGCCAGTAGGCGTTGGTGAGGTCAAATCGCGCATCGAGACCCAGCGCCATGGTAGCTGCTGCTGCCTCCGCAGTGCCGATACCAGTGACCATGCCCAGGATCTGGGATTCCGGATTGTAGTAAAGATCATGATGCGACTGAGGGAAAGCAAAGCGCTGATCGAGATCCCGGCGCTCCTTCCAGAACTGAAACTCGCCCGGCTCATCACCCTCGTCCGCGCCTCTTTCAAACATGGTGACGATCACGATCTTCACCGGCACCCGCTCGGGTTCAACAGGCGCCGTCTGCGTGGCAGCGCAGCCCATAACCGAAAATACCGCAATCATTAGAGCAAAACGGACAAACAACATCATTCACACACCTCATAGCGTCGGCAGATGAAACCCCGCCTTAGCGTCGTCTGCCCCTCATAAAATTCTGCGCCGCGCCGCTTAAAAGCGCGCTCGAACTTCCTGATACGCGTGTCGTAATCGGCAAGCAGACGCGCGCGGGTCGCTTCGTCAACGAACGCATAGCGCAGGGAGTTGCGGCTCAACTGCTTGACCTCGTCCCAACTCAGGTCAAACTCGCGAACCGCTACGAAAAACTCGTCGGTCATGGTGGAATCCCACATGCCGCGGTCATCAGTAGACAACGCCACCGGCACACCCACACGCAGATACTCCGGAAACGGGTGCGTAGCATAATCGCTCACATACTCCAGCAGCAGGTTCGAGATCAGGTTGACTTCAACCAGGTAGGGCCCGTAGCGCATGGCCTGCAGGGTCTGCGGGTCGGTGATCAGATTGACACCGTGACCGATGCGCTGCGCACCCAGCAGCAGAGTGTCGCGGACGTGATGATTGGGCTCATCCACCTCGCCCGCATGGATGGACAGATTGACGCCATCGTACGTTCGTCGAAGCTCCCGCAGGGTTTTTAAGAACCGCAACGGATAGCCCTTATCGTTATCTTCACGGCCAACCATATTCACCCCAACCACCGCATCGTGGTCATGGGCAAAACGGTAAAGCACTCTAAGCTGCGCCTCTGCGTCCGGCAGAAAACGCAACAGCGATACCTGCATGCGCACCTCGATGCCGGTCTTTGCGACGTCCGGCTGGTCGAGGCGCTTGAGATAAACCTGCAGCACCTGTTGGGGAGGGACGGCAGCGCCCTGACCATCGACAAAGCCGAAGATCGGGATCTGCGGTTCCAGGTAACTCAAGCCTTCGGCAGCAAACGCTTTCACGTTCTCGGCAAACACGTCGGCCACCAGATTTACATTGCGCGCGATCCCATACATACGCGGCCAGTGACGCTCGAAAAACTCATCGCGGCCTTCGTGGGGCTGATCCAGAATGAAGCTGTTCATCCAGCGCGCTTTGGCCGTATCGCTCAATTGTTCCAATGGCGTGTACTCAGCCTGCTGACAGCGACTCAACCCTTCATAGGTCTGTTGATCGACGGTCATGTTCAGCAGCAGATAACCTTGCGCATCCGCGCCAAACATCGCCGCTTCGCAGTTGTTGATCTTCTGCTTCACGTAGTAACGATGGCCAAGCTCCATTTGGGTCATGGCTGCGTCGTAAAACCACTCGGGAAAGATCGAACCGCTCATGTGCTGGTGCAGGTCGCCGCCCTTGGGCATGGCATACAGGAAGTCGTGCAGTTCCTCGTTGGAAGCCCCACCCTTGAAGTTCTCGAACCAATCCTGCCCATGCGCGTTAACTGCAACGCTGCCCCACAGCAATATGCAAATCAATCTGCTCACTCGTCTGTTAACCCCTTTGCCGACTTTCCAGATCCTGATTGTTTCAAGTGAAGTTTTCATTCCGCCGATGCCGGCTGTGTGCCTGGAGGCACTGCCGCGTATTCATCCCAGCCCTCAAGCAACGCATCGACCACTACGCGCCCGACCTTATACGCAGCTTCCAACGCCGGTCGGCCGTTGCCCGGATAATCGGCGGTGGCGCTCCAGGCGGCACTGCGCCCCGGTGGCGGCATGGAGAAATTGCTCACGCTACGCAGCACCAACACCCGCTGATCATCTGCGCGACCGATCTCTGCCAGCCGCGACAGCGCTGTCAACGTACCGGAATCTTCCATGTTAGTGGTGACGAACTCAGCGCCTTGCCCACCGTACAGACGCACCCAATCATTGGCCCAGTCGTTCATCATTTTGCCGTGCCAGTAGGTGCTGGATGCGAGCGTGTCGCCGAGCATGACCCGGGGCGGCGCCTGGGCTGGCTCGTAACCGGAAAAGGCGCGGCGAAAACCGGCAAGTTGCTCATTGTCTTCGATGGCGTGATCACGGGTCAATCGATAGGCCCACCGGGTCAGGGGTTCGTTCAGTGCGAAGTGGATGTTATCCAGTGTCCAGCCCGTGGATATATCCCGTGGCGACTGGGCGGGTCGCTCACCACCAAGCGGAATGAGCCCGTAAGGCCAGTCGGCAGGAATCTCCCGGGCGTCGATTTCGTACAGTAGATCCCCATCAACCACATGACGGGCCCATACCGCCGAGCCCAGGCTGGTGTCTTCGGGGTCGCCCCCGGCGATGCCTGCAATCAGCCAGTAGCTGTTACGCAGGTCAAAGCGCTCATCAAGCCCCAACGCCATGATGGTTGCCGCCGCATTGGCAATGCCACCACCAATGCAAACGCCAAGCACGCCGGCGTCGTTGGCGCGCAACGGATAAGGACCAAGAGGAAAGTCGATGCTGCGCGCCAGCGGCATGCGTTCCACCCAGAACTGAAATTCACCCGGACGGTCGCCGCTCAGCGCGCCATGCTCGAACATGCTGACTACAACCACCTTGATCGGTTCAGGCTGCCCAGGTTCGGACCCTTGTGCATGCATCGGGGCAAGCGTCCACATAGACAATGCCCACAGCGCCAACGCTGTAAACAAAGGCACAAAAACAGCAGTTCGGGTCATCGCGCCGGTCTCCATTGCAGCACTCAATCATGCCACAGTCAGTTACAGGGGGATATTCCAGAGACTTGTTGGGGTATGCTTCGCTGCATGATCTCAACCCGACTCGAACAGTGGTTTCAGCTGAGCCACCACGGCACTTCGGTGCGCACAGAAATCACAGCCGGTGTGACCACGTTCATGGCGATGGCTTACATCACGGTGGTGAACCCTTCCATTCTCTCCCAGACCGGCATGGACTTCGGCGCCGTATTCGTCGCCACCTGTCTGGCGGCTGCGCTGGGTTCACTGGTGATGGGCCTGGTGGCCAACTACCCGATCGCACAGGCGCCGGGCATGAGCCAGAACGCCTTTTTCGCCTACGGTATCGTACTGGGCATGGGCATGCCCTGGCAGACGGCGCTGGGCGCGGTATTCGTCTCGGGCATCATCTTCATCGCGCTGAGCGTGCTGCCCATCCGTGAGTGGCTGATCAACTCCATTCCACGCAATCTGAAGCTGGGCATCTCTGCCGGCATCGGGCTGTTTCTGGCGTTCATTGCCATGCAGAACGCGGGTATTGTCGTGGCCCACCAGGCAACCCTGGTGAGTTTCGGCGATGTCACCAGTTTCGCTCCGGCAGCAGCATTAGTTGGTTTCTTCCTGATCGTGGCCCTCATGAGCAGAGGGGTCAGCGGCGCCGTTATCATCGGCATTCTGACCCTTTCCGCCGCCGGCTGGTTGAGTGGCCAGGCAGAATTCATGGGCGTGGCATCAGCACCACCGTCCATGGCACCGGTGTTGATGGCCCTGGATATCGCCAGCGTGCTCGACGTCGCGCTGATCAGCGTGGTGCTGACGCTGCTGCTGGTGGATGTCTTCGACACCGCAGGAACCCTGGTGGGCGTAGCCACCCGGGGCAACCTCATTGGCGCCGACGGCAAGCTGCCCCGGCTGCGCAGTGCCCTGCTGGCGGACTCCAGCGCCACCGCGGTGGGCGCGCTGCTGGGCACATCTTCTACCACCAGTTACATCGAAAGCGCAGCCGGGGTGGAGAGCGGCGGCCGTACCGGCCTGACCGCCGTGGTGGTGGCGGCGCTGTTCCTGCTGTGCCTGGTGTTCGCCCCGCTGGCCCAGAGCATTCCGTCATATGCGTGCGCTTCGGCACTTCTGTTCGTGGCGGCGTCCATGGTCCATTCACTGGTGGACATCGACTGGGACGACCTCACCGAATACGCGCCAGCCGCGCTGACAGCCATCGCCATGCCATTGAGCTTTTCCATCGCCGACGGCATCGGTGTGGGCTTCATCAGCTATGTGGCAATCAAGCTGCTGACCGGTCGGTTCGACGAAACCCCGGCAGCCGTCAGCCTGGTGGCAGCGGTCTTTCTGGGTAAGTTTCTGTTTCTGTAACCATGAGCAAAAGCACGCTGCTGCGAACCCGCCTGCTGAACTTCGACGGAGATTCCACAGCACCCAGCCTCGACTACTGCGACGATGCCGTGGTCAGCATGCACAACGGCGAATTCACCGACGTCTGCAGCGCCGCGACATTCACCCGGGCAGGCAACAATCTGGATCAGTGCGAGGATCTGCGCCCCGCGCTGCTGCTGCCGGGCTTCATCGATACCCACATACACTTTCCGCAAATGGCAATCATCGCCAGCTTCGGAGAACAGTTGCTGCACTGGCTGGACCGCTACGCTTACCCGGCTGAACGGGCTTTCGCCGACCGCGACCATACCGAAACGGCCGTCGGCAGGTTTCTGGACAACCTGTACGCTGCCGGCACCACCAGCGCCTGCGTATTCACCACCGTGCATGAGCATACGACAGACATACTGATGCAGGCGGCGGCAGATCGACACATGGCGCTGATCGCGGGCAAGGTGCTGATGAACCGCAATGCACCCCACGACCTGCTCGATGGGGCGGATATGGGCATTCCCGCCTGCGAGCGGTTGATCCGCAAGTGGCATCAGCAGGGCCGCCTGCATTATGCAGTGACGCCCAGGTTCCCGGTCACCTCAACGCCGCAGCAACTGAACGCCGCCGGCGAACTGCTGCACCACCATGAGGGCCTGTATGTACACAGTCATCTTGCCGAGAACCACGACGAACTCGCCGCGGTCGCCGAGCTGTATCCCGAGGCCGCGAACTATACCGACGTCTATGTCCGCGCCGGTTTAGTGAGTGCGCGGAGCATGTTTGCCCACGGCATCTATCTCGATGATCACGAACGGGCCGCCATTGCCGACAACGGCGCCAGCATTGCTTTCTGCCCCACTTCGAATCTGTTTCTGGGCAGCGGCCTGCTGGCCATCGACAAACTCACAAGTCCGGCAGGCACGCTGGCGGTGGCGACAGATATCGGCGCCGGCACCAGCTACAGACTGTTGGCGACCTTGAGCGAGGGTTACAAAGTCGCGCAGCTGCAGCACATCGGCTGGTCGGCCACTCAGGCGTTACACGCGATTACGCAGGGAAACGCACAGGCCTTGGGGCTGGATCAGTGCATCGGCCGAATCGCGCCGGGCTACGCCGCCGATTGCGTAATGTTGGACACACACCACAACCCGGTTCTGCATCAGCGAATCGGCTGCGCGGAGAGCCTGGAAGACGAGCTGTTCGCCATGATGATGATGGGCGACGAACGCATCGTTGCGCGAACCTATGTCGCTGGAGATGCCCTGTTTTCCAGATGAGGGCCCTGGCCTAAGGCTTACGCATCAACCGCTTTGCCTTGAGCACCATGTCGGCGATGCCGGGCTTCGCCTTACTGACCTCCCCGTCACTCAAACCGTCCAGCTCATGAGGAAACACCAGCCACTGGTCGGTTTCGTGAATGTAATAGTCCGGCGTGAGTTCCGTCACGTTGCGCTCGGGCTTGTACCAGACCGTCGCAAGACGAATATCGTGGGGCAGATTGCGTCGCGTCAGGCGGCGCAGTTCGTTGATGATTGCCTCTATGCTGCGGCCTCGATCAAACACGTCGTCAACAATCAGCAGAGCGTGTTCGTGATCGAGGTTTTCCAGCAGGTAGCCGAGATTGTGCACCTGCACCTGGTTGCGGGTCTGGTCGATGCCCTGGTAATAAGACGTACGAATCGCAATATGGTCCGCATCGAAGCCGGCGTACTTCATCAGTTCCTGCACGGCGATGCCCACCGGCGTGCCGCCCCGCCATACGGCCACGATGAAATCGGGGTGAAAACCGCTCTGTATCACCTGCAGCCCCAACGCGAATGAATCACGCAGCAGATCTTCCGCGGTTATGTAGAGTTTTTCTTCTGTTTCCGACACTTACGCAGGCTCCTCCAGACTCAAGCACGCGATTATATACGCACCGCCTCAGTGCCGCTGCAGCAATGCGCCGGAGTTTTTTACTCTTCAGACATTTCCGTCTAGAATTGCGCCACACGAAAACACCGCCACCATTGACGTGGCGGCATCCAACAATAAGACCTGGGGGACACTAACGTGGTGCAAAACAACCACCTTCACCTGCGTGGCCTTGCTGCGCTCCTGTTTATCGCTGTGGCGCTGCTCGCAGGCATGCCTGTCGCAGCCGCCGAAGAGCAAGAAGAATTCATCGAAGAGATAGTCGTCACCGGCGACCTGCGCAGCTTGCCCGGCGAGAACGTGGAGTCGGTTTTCGGCTTCGAGAAGTCTCTGCTGGAAACGCCCCGTTCGGCATCCACCGTATCCTGGGAGCAGATCGAGCGATTCAATATCAAAGATATCGACGAATTGATCGTACTGGCGCCCGGCACATTTACCCAGTCGTTTTTCGGCGTAGCGGGTGGCCTGGATGTTCGAGGTACACCGGGCGAGGTTTATTTCCGCGGCATCCGCCGGCTGGACAACCCCGGTAACTACCCGACGCCGATCGGCGCGGCGGACCGCATCGACATCGTGCGTGGCCCGGCTTCACCTATTTCCGGGCCGGCCAAAATCGGCGGCTATCTCAACTTCACGCCCAAATCGGCCCGCGCCGATACCGGACAGTACCTGGCGGAAAACGAAGGCGCCATTTCTTACACCCAGGGCAGTTGGGACAAGCGCGTGATCACCGCTGAAGTCGGGGGCCCCGCCAAGATCGGCGACCGCGATTTCGGCTTCTACATTTACGGCGAAGTAGAAGACTCCGGCAGCTACTACGACAACACCAGCACCGATCAGACCCTGCTGCAGGCCTCTTTCGACATGGATGTTAACGATCAATTGCGCATTCAGTTCGGCGGTATGTACCACGACTATGAAGGCAACCAGGTGGCCGGCTGGAACCGCATTACACAGGACCTCATCGATCACGGCCGCTACGTTACCGGTAACCCCTCTCCCCTCGACACAAACGGCGACGGCTCGATTTCCCACCAGGAATTCGACACCGATGGTGACGGCTTCACCAACCTGAACCCGTTTCGTTTCGACTTTCTCGGCAATGACTTTGCCCTGACCCCTGGCAGCATGGACGACGTAGCGTACCTGGAAACCCTGGTCGGACCACTGGATCTTCTGAACCTTGACCCTGCTACGGTCGGCATCGCGAAGCTCGACGGCAGCAATGTAATCGTAGCGCCGGATGACACCCTGGAGAATGAAGACCTGACGTTGTACTTCGACTTGATCTGGACCTTCGACAACGGCATGCAGCTCAAGAATCAGCTGTACTACGAAGAGTACGAAAACCTCAACGAAAACGCCTATGGCTTCTCTCAGTTCCATGACACCTGGGTCATAGAAGACAAGCTGGTACTGTCCGGCAAGATCGAAAGCAGCAACCTGGTAACCTCCTGGCAGCTGTCACCATCGATCCGTCATACCGATTTCAAACACGGCGATGACTACACCAACGAGTATTTCGATCGCCGCGACCTGACCGGCCCGTCTACCGCGCTGGATCGCCGTCTGCTGGCTACCCGCATCGACGACGACTACACCGAATACTATGTGGGCGACTATACCAACCTAGGTATCGCCGCCATGGTTGATCTGGCCTGGGAAATGGGCGTGAGCATCACCGCCGGCATCCGCTATGACACCATTGATATGGAAAGCAAACAGCCCTTCGACAAGTTGCTGTTCGCCAGTTCCAACAATTTCTGTAACCCGGCAAGCGCAGCGGATTATGAATCCGACTGCGGCAACTCACTGCAGGCAGATGACGACGTGGACGGCGTTTCATGGACATTCAGCATCAGTTGGACTACTGAGGCGGGACTCATCCCCTACTTCACGGCATCCGAGCAATCCACCCTGATCGCGGGCCAGGGCGCCGAACTGAATACCAACAATATCGCTGGAGACTCCATCTTCGATACTTCCGAACTGCTGGAATTCGGCCTTAAGGGCAGCCTGCTGGACGACAAGCTCTATTTCGCACTGTCATTCTACGAGCAGGAACGTACCGACTTTTCCGCCCAATCCATCGTAACCAACCAGAGCACCGAAACCGAGGGTGTGGAGTTTGAAATGCGTTGGCAGGCATCCGATCAGCTGATACTTACCGCCGGTTGGTCCAAGATCGAGGTGGTAAACCTCAACACCTTGGAAGACGGCTTCCGCTTCAGCTTCATCGGCGCTGACGATCTGCCCAACATCGCTCCTGAGATTCTCTACGGCGGTACCCTGGGCGGTTTCATTCGCCGCGCAGGTTCCAGCGGTGCGCGCCGCGCCGGGATGCCGGAAAACATCTATACATTGACCGGTACCTACAGCTTCAATGAGCGTTTCTCCGGTCAGCTCAGCATGGTCCATGCCGAGGAAGTCAATTCCGGATTTTCAGGAAGCGTGGAGTTGCCGTCTTACACTCTTGTCAACCTGGGTTTCACCTACGACATGGATCAGTGGCACCTGGGCTTCAATCTGAAGAATGCCACCGATGAAGAGTACTTTCGTTCCAACTTCCCCAACCTGTTTGGCGGCACGATCGTACTGCCTGAACTGCCGCGTCACTATGCAGCGACGTTGCAGTACTCGTTCTAGCAGGAAGTCAGGCGAAAGTTAATGATGAGCGCGGCCCAGGCAATAGGCTTCGGCCGCGTGATTCGCAGCGCTACGTGGCCTGGCGCTTTCCATCACGCCTGAAAGACACCGGCGCAGGCGGCCTGGCTTCTTTGACCAGCATGGGAACCGAATCCCAGGTCCGGCCGATTTCGAAGCATTCGTTCAGGCAATCCTGAAGAAAAGCCAGTTCGTCTTGTGAAAGCGTCGGCATGCGCTTGGCAATACCCGCAAGACTGCGCTTGGTCACCGCTTCCATATCCAGTCCAACCCTTACCGTTGTTTATTGTCCCGTTGCAAAGCATGCTAGACGAGGCGCAAATGCGTAACGTATCGGCTTGTAAACAAAAACAGCAGGTCTCTTTACATAAACTCCTCGTGCTTTGCCGAGTTCAAGTAAAATAGAGTATTCGCGTGGAGGAGACTCCGTGATCAGCGACAAGCAGTGGTCTCCACTCGACCCAGAGGTCCTCATCGATCCCGCGGTCGCTCATCAGCATCTGTTGCGGCAATGCCCGGTGCACCGATGCGAAACATTCGATCCGCCGTTCTACACTTTGTCACGCTACGAAGACGTTGAGGCGGCACTGCGGGATATCGAGACTTTTTCCAGCCAGTACGGCCAGGGCCCCAGGTTTACCGAACCTCAGGGCATGCTGTGTGACCCGCCCCAACACACTTTTTTCCGTAGCCTTCTGCAAAAGTGGTTTACACCCGGCGCGATCAATGCCCTCACTCCGAGCGTAGCTGAACTCGCCAATCAACTGCTCGATCAAGCGCTCATCAAGGACAACGGTTTCGACCTGCATGACGATTTCGCCTTTCCACTGCCGGTAATCATCATTGCCCGCATGCTTGGCGTGCCAGAGCAGGATCTGGATACATTCAAACACTGGTCCGACGTGCAGGTCGCGGCTATGGGTGCCGAAGACCCCCGTCAATACGCTGCTGAACAGTCCGAGTTTCAGAATTACATGCGCCACCGGCTGCGCGAGCGTCGCGATGAGCTCGCCAGCCGGCAAGCCGCCCCGGACGATCTGCTGAGTCTGGTGGCCGGAGCGCGCTATCCTGACGATGATCTTGCGCCGGAAACAGACGCGTTATCAGTACTCACCCAGCTGCTGGTGGGGGGCAACGAAACCACCACATCGCTGATCACCAATATGATCTGGCGCCTGCTCGAGCAACCGCAACTGTGGCAGGAACTGCTTACCGACCGCTCACTGATAGACGCAGCTGTTGAAGAAAGTCTGCGGTACGACCCTCCAGTGCTTGGCCTGTATCGCAATACCACCCGCGATATCACGCTACACGGCACCACCATACCAGCCGGCAGCAAAGTGCTGATCAATTATGCCGCCGCAAATCGAGACGCCCTCATTTTCCCAGATCCAGACCGCTTTGACCTGCATCGTGATCGTAAGCGCCACATGTCCTTTGGCCTGGGTGTGCACATGTGCATCGGCGCGCCGATGGCGCGATTGGAAGCGCAGATCGCACTGCAGGTATTGCTGGAGCGTACCCCTGCGCTACAGCTCGCGGGCCCGAGCGAGCGTATCGGGCCGTTCTTCCTGTGGGGGCGGCGCCATCTGCCCGTCGCGGGACAAGCGGCGTCCAGCGGATCTGCAGGCCCAGCAACGCCATCTAACGCATAGCGGGAGCTTTACCCGTCACCCGCATGACTGCCGACAAAGTGCATCAGTCAAAGAGACAGATAGCGCGCGTGTCCACCCTTTCCCGCGGCGCCGGGTCCGCTCCCGCGTTAGGGTGGCGAAGGCACAATGGCGGGTCCAGTAGGGCTGGCCTGAAGCCACACACTGGGAATCGAAGGCCCGGAAAATCAGCACTTCCTGGTGGCTCATCTGCGGAAACGAAAACCAGCGGTGCTGTTGCGGATCATGTCTGCGTAACTGTCGCTATAATCCGAATGTGCCAGTTCAAGCCGTCCACAGTGCGCCCATTGAGCGCCTCAACTTCTATCGGAACAGGCTGTTCCGCCCCGAGTTAGTTGATCGATGCTCTCGCATATACTGGATTCATAATGAGTTAGTCCAGCGGCAAATCCAGGTATACTAACCACACAATAAAGAGAACATTGCCCTGGGGAGGGATAATGAGCGAACAAGCGTTCGCGTCAGTTCTGACCATCATTTGTGTCATTATGTTGTCTGAAACCTCAGGACGCGATCTTTCGGCTAAACACTAAAATGGGGGGCTGCACATGGCTCGTTTGTCTCGGTTCGTTTTCGGTCTCGCGGCGTATGTCTTTTTCTTCGCCGCTTTTCTGTATCTCATCGGTTTCGTATCGAACGTTTACGTGCCACGCAGTATCGATGTAGGTCCGGCGAGCCCGACAGGCCTCGCGGTGCTCATAAACATCGGCTTGATCGCTCTGTTTGGCCTGCAGCACAGCATAATGGCGCGACCCCGATTTAAAGCCGCACTCACGCGCCTGTGGCCGGAATCGATTGAGCGCAGTCTTTATGTGGCGATGACCGCACTGGTATTGTGCGTGCTCTACTGGTTCTGGCGACCTATGCCCGAGCTGGTCTGGTCAATCGATGCCCCAGCGATACGTATCGCACTGTTTAGCTTGTCGGGTATCGGTTGGGTCATCGTGCTGATCTCAACCTTTCTGATCAATCATTTCGAGCTGTTCGGACTCCACCAGATCTGGGTGGATCTGAACAAGCGGCCGTTGCCCGAAACGAAGTTCAGGCAGCCGCTGTTCTACAAACTGGTCCGCCACCCCATTTACACGGGCATGCTGATCGCATTCTGGTCAGCCCCCGATATGAGTCAGGGTCATCTGCTGTTCTGCGCAGGGATGACGCTCTACATTCTGATCGGTGTCAGGTATGAAGAGCGCGACCTGCGCGACAACCTGGGCGATGAATACGCCGCATACAGCACCCGGGTTGGCAAGCTCGTGCCGGGCATCGGTAAGGCTCGCAACTGAGCTCCCAGGTAATCAGGCCACCGCGGGCAAGCGGTACGCGCGTGCGGCCGTACCGCTGAATATCGACGCTTTCTCCGACTCGCTCAGGCCGAGCTGCGCTGCAATCCGTTTGAACAGGTTCCACAACGTTCGATAGGAAACACATTCCTTATCCACCGGAAAGTTGCTTTCGAACATGCACCGGTCCGGGCCGAACGCCTCTATGACGTATCTATAGTAAGGCAACAGCAGCTCACACAGTTCCTCCGATCCCATCGGTGTTGAACGCTGGTTCATGTGGAATGGCGGTTCCCAGGGGCCAACACGCATCTGCGCGCCGCCGCACTTCATTACCGCATTGGGACAGGCTGCCACTGCATCGATGCCCGCCCGCCACCGCGCAACCACATCCGCCGGCGCAGCCGGGTCGATGGTGCCACCCAGATGGTTGACGATGACCGTCACATCGGTATTGGTCTGAGCAAGTCTGGCGAGAATCGGCAGCCGGTCAAAATCCGGTGAGTAGTTGTCGAAGCTCAACTGGTATCTGGCCAGCACTGCGTACCCGGCAAGAAACTCATCGTTCAGATCACTTGGGAACGCCGTACGGATGCCCCTGAAATTCGGTGATGCTGCCAGATGCGCCTGTAATACGGGTTCCACGTCTGTACCCAGGCGCAGATCGGCGCTACTGAAAATACCGGTACATAGCCGCGTATCGCCATAGAGACCGGAATTGCTCATGGCGTAGATGCCGTGCACAAACTCCGTCTCGCCGACGCACTTCATCTGTTCCGGCCCATCCGCACGATAGAACGCACCGCACTGAGCAAAGACTGTCTGCACCACATTGTGCCCAGCGGCACGGATGTCGCCTATGATTTCTTCGCACAGGTAAACTTTTTGCTGGAAGCTGGCCAACGGTTCCACCGTGGCACCCCGGATATCCCACAGATGATGATGCGGATCGACAATGGGTAAACCCGGCTCCAGCACTTCCTCAACGGATTCTCCTGCCAGCCAGCCTTCGATCGGTTCATTTTCAAAAACGCCCATATGACCTCCCGTTCAGGTCTCTTGATTGGTTCTTGCCGGCTCAGCCCCTGGCGAAGTCCACCAGTACCTGCTCAAACTTCTCCTGCGCGGCCGCCTCAAGCTTTGGCAGATGATAAGTCGGAAACAGATCGTCACAACCCTCGTATTCGCGCAGCATCAGTTTAGCCAGGTTCTCTTTGTGCGACTCGGTGGAGCCGTCCATGATTCCCATGAATGGCGCCGACATCCACATTTCACCCAGCGGTGTTTCGTTGGACATACCCAGCGCACCATGCAGATGGATACTGCGATAGATAATGTCGTGATTGACCTTCGCCGCAGTGATCTTGATGGCCGCAATCTCGCGGCGGATTTCCTGGGTGTAAGCCTTGGTCTTGTCGATCAACCAGGCGGTGTACAGCACGTGCAGCCGGAACTGCTTCAATTGAATATATGAGTCAGCGAGATCCGCCTGCACCATCTGTTTATCGGCAAGCCGCTGACCTTTAGCGCGACGGCTGAGCGCTCGTTCACATGCCATATCCAGGGCTTTCCTGCATACGCCCACTGCACGCATGGCATGGTGAATACGGCCGCCGCTCAGTCGCGTCTGGGAGCCAACGAAGCCGGCGCCTTCCTCGCCGAGCAGTGCATCTGCCGGCAGGCGCACGTTTGTGTAGCGCATGTAGCCGTGGCCTCCACGGCCCGGCCCGGTGTTGAAGTTCTCATAGAGCGGCGTACCGAAGGTATGCACATTGCGCACGATCTCTACGCCCGGAGTGTCCATGTCCACCAGGAACATCGACGCACGTTCCAGTAGCGGTTTGTCCGGCGCCGTGATCGCCATGACGATGAGGAAATCGGCGCCCACCGCGTTAGAGGTGAACCACTTTTCACCATTGAGCACCCACTCGTCACCGTCTCTGACCGCCGTGCAGGTGAACTCTCCCGGCTCACCGGCATGGGGCTCGGTCATCGAGTACGCAGAGCGGATCTCACCCGCCAGCAAAGGTTCCAGATACTTCTGCTTCTGCACCTGTGTACCATTGTGCGCTATCAGTTCCATATTGCCGGTGTCCGGCGCCGCGCAGCCGAATATCGTCGGCCCCATGCGCGTACGGCCGAGGATCTCGTTGAGCAGGCAAAGCTTCACCTGCCCCAGGCCGGGTCCGCCCAGTTCCGGGCCAAGATGAAACCCCCAAAGGCCCTGCTCTTGGACCTGCTCCTGCAGATGCCGGATGTAACCTCTGATTGCACCCCATTCGTGACGTTCCAGGCGACGGCCGTCCTGCATCCGACCAGACCTCATGAACATGTCCAGCGGCTCGATCTCCTCGGTAACGAACCGATCTACCCAGTCAATCTGCTTCTGAAATTCCGGCTCGACATCGAAATCAATTGCCATACCCGCGCTCCCCACTTGCTGTTCTAATCCTTCGCCTAGCATTATTACCCGATTTGGCACGTGGAATGAAACTCGCAACACCTTCTCGAACCGTACGGATATTCCATGGCCTGCCCAGAACCATCGAGAATAAACAGACCGGCAACCCCATATGTGATGAATCAGCATGACCAAAGACATTACTGATGCCACTTTCGACGACGATGTGGTGGAACAATCGAAATCTGTACCGGTTGTCGTCGATCTGTGGGCGCCCTGTACTAGGAAATCAGGGCAGCCGGCCTTCGATATAATCGTCAATCAGCTCATGATAGCGGCGGATGCGGGTTTCCTGTCTGGCCAGATATACCCCCTTGAAACCTCTTGAGCGGAAGCCACGCTGCTGGGTAACAAATACGACAACGTCCTCTTCAATTGCCGGGCCGATCGAATCTTCCGGGTAGCTGAGCATGTGCACATCCACCTCACCGGTAACCTCGTTGAACTCACCCTTGTAGTTCATCACCGAGCGGTTGATGGACGGCGCTTCGATGGAAGCCGGGCTGGCGTACCACCAGTTATCGAACAGACACTGCTCCGGATCGGTCGGATGCGGCCGTGCCCGCAGAAAGTGAAAGCCATCGGCCCATACAGACACCGCGAAATTGGGGAACAGCGTGTAATGGAAGGCATCTGTAAGCTGTTCATCGGGCACATTGGCATAGTGGCTGTATCCCCGCTCCGGACCGAGTCGCCGCTTGGCCTGCTGTAGAGCCTCACGGGTAGCTTCGGCGTTACCCTTGAAATCCTCCGGATCCAGCTCCCAGTAGCGCAGCAGGCTCGCTAGAGGCTCCAGGATGTTACCTTGTTCGTCTGTCTGACCTGAGCCGTATCCGCCCTTCATGACCATGCGGTTATGGCCTTCATCCGATAGATCGAAGCGGGTTTCCTTGTAATAGGTATTGATGTTGCCGCGCACCTTTTTGCGGTCGGTGTCGGTGCTGGCCCCCATATGTACCGTGGGAACGTGATAGGACTCGTTGAAGTTGTCGAGCACGACCTTCCAGTTGCAGGGCAGCCACATGGAATTGGCCATGGTGCGCTTCCAGGTGCGCACTTCCCGGGCGTTCCACTCGTCCCAGATGGGGCCGAGGTACTCCTGCAGGGGCTTACAGTCCGGGTCCATGTTCACCCAGACAAACCCCGCAAAGGTTTCGCAGGCAAGCTCCACCAGCCGCACGTTCTTACAGGGGTCACCTTCCGGGAAATCGTCTTTGTCAGGGGCGAAGTTCAGAGTGCCGTCGGGCATGAACGCCCAACTGTGGTACTTGCACACGAACCTGCTGCGAATGCTGCCCCGCAGGTCGTCTACCAGCGGATTGCCGCGATGCTGGCACACGTTGTAAAACGCCTTGATGCTGCCGTCTTCCTGACGGACCATGAGAATCTCTTCGCGACCAACGGTTTCCATCTGCCAGTCGCGGGGGTTGGGCATCTGCGATTCCCGGCCCAGCAGCAGCCAGACCTTGGTCCACATGCCTTGCCACTCCTTGTCGAAGAACTCCCGGGATGTGTAGCGGTAACCGGGAATCGTATGACCGCGGGTCTGCTGTTCCGGCCAGGTGTCGAGTTGTCGGATTTCGGCCATGCCATGCCTCCCAATTGATAACGCGTGCGACTGGATTTTGAACGAGGTTAGCTCAAGTGTCACCCGAAGCCCAAGCGACCGGCAGCCGTTGCAACGTATGAACAAGGGAAATCGACACCTGACCAGGCTCCGCAGGGTCGTACTTGACCATACTTCCGGAATTCTGATCAATGAGGCGTTGAGGCATTCTATGGATCAGACTCAAGGGTTTGGCGACAATACAAACAATACTCACAGAGCGGTCATCGGAGTTGAATGCAATGGACAGACTCAGTGTTGTCGGATACTACGATTTACACACTAACCCCGGGTTGAACTTCACGCTCAACCGCCTTGCCCGAACGATTCCGTCAGAAGAAATAAAAGCTGTTGCGGCTCGCATCGATTCCCTTGATAGCTGGATCAAAGAGATGCGCTCAGCAGGAGCACAAGCAGAGGCCGAAGGTCGATTAGCCGAAGCTGCACGCTACCTTCAAGGTGCGGAGTTTTACATGAAGCTTGGTGATCCTGACAAGGCTGAAGTCTACCAGCATTCAATCGAGCTGATGAATCGTGCATTGCCCGACATGGCTGCGGCGCGGGATAGCGTGCCCTACCAGACCGGCGGCCTGCCCGTGATCCGTTTACCCGCGGTGGGTGAAGAACGGGATGTGATACTCATTCACAGCGGCTTTGACGGTCTGGTCGAGGAAATGTACCCCATGCTTGAACCTTTTGCCGCTGCGGGCTTTTCTGTTCTCGCTTTTGAAGGACCCGGCCAGGGCGCCGCTTTGCGTACGTCAAATCTACACATGCCTTATGACTGGGAAAAACCGGTCAGTGCGATTCTCGATCACTATGGTATCGAAAGCTGCACTCTGATTGGCATGTCGCTGGGCGGCTATCTTGCGCCTCGTGCTGCAGCTTTCGAAAAGCGGATCAAGCGATTGGTTGCCTGGGGCGCCATGTTCGACTTCTTCGAAGTTTACCGACAACGTCTGGGCACAGCCGGGTTCAAAGTGTTGAGCGTGCTGATGGACATCAAACTTGCCGGGGTCGTTAACCAACTGATCAACAAGGCCCGCGCCAAGGAAGGCATTTTAGACTGGGCGGTCAGTCATGGTATGCACGTAAGCGGGACGAAATCACCCTTCGAGTTTCTGCAGTGGGTACGCACGCTCAACTTGAGAGACTGCGCTCACCTGATCGACCAGGATGTGTTGCTCATCATGGGGGCGGAAGATCATCTAGTGCCACCGAATCAGATCTATGTTCAAGCCGAAGCAATGACAGGGGCAAGGTCGGCTACAACCACTATGTTATCCAGCCGGGACCACGCGGCACAGCACTGCCAGGTTGGAAATACAGGGCTGGCGATCACACAGATTCTTGATTGGCTTGAGCTTCTGGCAGCTCGCGACATACGTTTGTGAACAACTCAGTGGCATTAGCAGACAGCGCTGTGCAAAATCCCGGCGGCGCTGGATGCGCGCCGCTGAACAGGATACAACCCATGCAGTACTTTGACTGGTCCGTCAACCTGGGTATTCCCGCACGCATTTCACCAGCCCCGGCAATCAGTTAGCCTCAGCGCTCGGGCTGGGCCACAAACACGCCAATTACGCCAATGAAAACACCGTAGCGGAACGCACCGCCAAGCACCGGACCGAGATACGCTTCGGCGCGCCACATCTCGTACCAGCTTTCGCCGAGCACGATGAAACCGCCAAACAGCATGAGCACTGCAATGGCGCAACCGGTCAATCCGGCGGATTTCGACGCATCGAAGGACACGGCATCAGCATTACGCACCTGCCACATCTGCCAGGCGCCATAACCACACAGCCCAGCCGTGGCCAGTTTCGACAACACGATGAACAGCACCCCGGCCCACACGACGATGGGGTTGGATGTCGCCTGCCAACTCTGCGCGCCGCCGTCGATCAACACCATGGCCGCAGCACCCGCCACCGCATCGACGGTTTCGCCCCAGTTCAGAAAATTATGCAAGGCCGCGATCAATCCCCAGGCACAGACGCTGAGCATCAAGGCAATCTTGGCTATCCGTAACATGTTCGCCTCCTCATTCAGACAGATCAGCGCCACACGCCCGACTGGTTGCTTTGATAACCGAGACTTCGATAGGCGGCATCAACCAGTGATTGTCCCCGCTCGTTCAGCAGAATACCTGACCCCATGCGGTTCATGGCATAACCGAAACTCATGCGCTCGCGGGGCTCGGCAAAGCCGATGCTGCCACCCGCCCCCACATGGCCAAACGCGCTGCTGCCGAGAATTGCGCTGCTCTTGTCTACCGCGAGTTCATTGCGGTTATCCATGGATTTCATGAAACCCAGGCTGAATCTGGTGGGCAGCAGCAGCGTGGCATCCTGATGGGTAGCAACCGCGACTTCGCCCATGGCTGCCAGGGTATCGCAGTCAACGAACTTACGGCCGTTCAATTCGCCACCGCAGGCGAATGGCGCATAAATGCGCGCCAACCCGCGCCCGTTGGCTATGGCGCCACCACCGCCGATTTCCGCTGCGCGAGTTGCGCGCTGGTTCGGGTTGAAGCCGGCCTGATTGAACCAGGCCAGCGCTTGAATGGAGCCACGGTCACCGATCAACGCCTCGGTGAACGCGCTCAACGGCGCGCCCTTCTGCGGCCGAAACGGAATCATCGGCGCAACCCTGTGTTCCTCGCTTTCCGGCAGTCCGATCCAGCACTCGGCGTTGGCCGGTTGCGCAATGGCTTCGCGGAAATACTGTCCCAGCGACTGACCCGACACCCGGCGCACCAGCTCACCTACGGTCCACCCAAAAGTCATCATGTGATAACCGTTGCGCGTGCCAGGCGTCCAGAATGGCTCCTCCTGCTGTACCTGTTCGACCATATGGTCCCAGTCACAGTACGCCCCGTCTTCGAGCTTGTTGCGCAGGGCGGGTACCCCGACGCTGTGATCAAGCATCATTTTGACGGTGGCATCTTGCTTGCCATTAACGGCAAACTCCGGCCAGTATTTCCTTACCGGCGCGTGCAGATCGAGTTCTCCAGCGCTGATCAACGTATGCGCTGCAAGCGCCACGGCGCCTTTCGTGCTGGAGTAAACGACGCACGCCGTGTCTTCGCTCCAGGGCGTGTTTTCCTTGGCGTTCTTGGTGCCACCCCAGAGGTCCACCACTGTTTCACCGTCCAGCGTAATGCTTACTGAGGCGCCAACTTCTTCGTGTTCCGTAAAGTTACGGGTGAACGCCTCGGCAACCGCCAAGAATCTCTCATCATACGTGCCGCTGATTGCTCCGCTCGGCACGCTCATATCCAGGGTCGCCAATGTTCTGCCCTCAAACCAGGTAGTTGAAACCAGCATCCGATTCTAGAGGTACCGCGATCATTGGCAACACAATTGAGTTTCGCGCACACGTGATGCATGCTCAGTGCAGGCGCTCAGGGAGAGTTGAATGATCGAGTATATACCGCGCAGCCATGCATACTATGCCGCTCAGGGCTACAAACCCTATCAATGGGCGCACTTCGAAGACGCGCCGTTTACCCCTCCGGCCAAACCATTGAGCGAATCCCGCCTGGTGTTGATATCTACCGCTGCGCCGTTTCGTGATGAATTGGGGGACCAGGGCCCTGGCGCCGCCTACAACGCCGAAGCTAAATTTTTTGCAGTGTTCACTGCGGACATCGACCCCGTGCCGGATCTGCGCATCTCTCACATCGGCTACGACCGCAAACATTGCGCTGCAGATGATCCAAATACATGGCTGCCTGTTGCCGCGCTGCACCAGGCAGCAGCAGACGGCAGAATCGGCCAGCTTGCGCAAAAACTGATCGGTGTGCCGACCAATAGAAGTCAGCGTGTCACCCTTGAACAGGACGCCCCGGCAGCGGTGGAAGCGTGCAGAAGTCTGCAGGCAGATGTCGCACTGCTGGTACCCACGTGACCTGTATGCCACCAGACGGTCAGTTTGATCGCTCGTCACCTGGAAGCCAGCGGCATACCCACGGTCATCATGGGCTGCGCGCGTGATATCGTGGAGCACGTCGGCGCACCCCGCTACTTCTGGAGCAACTTCCCGCTGGGGCATTCAGCGGGCAAACCATTCGACGCAGATAGTCAGCACGCAACTCTGCGAGGGGCCCTGGCACTGTTCGACGATGCCGCCAAGGGCGCCACAACAGTGGCCTCCAAGCAGACCTGGTCAGACGATCCTGGCTGGGAGGCGGATTTCTGGCGACTGGATAATCTTGATGCAGGCAAACTCGCCCAGCTCAAAGCAGACCACGAGCGAGTACGCCAGGTTTCGGCGGGCATAAAGCAGGACACATGAACGAACAGCAATACAAACTTGAATGGATCGAGCAGGTAGCAGATGCCGGCTCGGCATATGAAATGTCGGTAATCGGCGGCAGGCTGGCGAGCAACCTGTCACAGGTTTTCAGCGCCGGCTACCAGGGCGCGCTGCGTCACGTATTCGCCGAAATCAAATTTCATGGCTGGTCCGCACTTGCAGTATCCGAAGATCGAAGCGAAGAAGATCCGCTACCCGGGCTCACAGCGCACATCGCCGACCACGGCTACAGGCTCAATGGTCATAAGACCTGGGTAGCAGCATGCGACGTGCTGGACAGCATGATCGTGCGAGCACGATTGAAAAACGACATAGAGACATCCGGCGCTGACCGGTCCGGCAACACCAGTCAGCTTTTTCATATCGCGCTGCCCACTCAAGGGCTGACGATCTCCGGCAATCCCAGCCCTTCCCTGCTACCCGATCTCAGCCAGGGACGCGCCCACTTCGACGATGTTGCAGCAGCTGAGTCCACACTGGTGGATAAAGCGGGGCTGAAAAATTTCGCACCCTGCGAAGCAATGCATATTCTGACCGCCTTTGTCGCCTGGGTTGCCGCTCGGGCGCCTTCACTCAGCCCCGCAGCAACACCGTTACTCGAGCAGGCGCGCAGACTTCTGGCTGAGGGGTTGCTGCCCGACGAAGCACAGCGCCATGAATTCAGCACGGCCGTGCAGGACCTGGCAACACAATACGGCTGCGCCTGCGATACCAACGACCTCGATTTCCGGCGCGATCGCCGGTTGATCGCAATGTATGCACCCCGCTGACAAGGAATACGACATGCACATACTGGCCGGCACCAGCCGCGGCATTTTTGGCGGCAACAGCAATCACTGGAGCAACTCCGAGTTACGCCACGACTGTGGCAGCGTTCGAGAGATTGTCCGCCTGGGTACGACATTGTATGCAGGCGCTTCCAATGGTGTACACGCATCCACAGACGACGGTGCCACCTGGTTCGAGGCGGGGCTGCAGGATCACGCCGTGTGGCAGGTTCGCGACCTGGGCGCCGGACGCCTGTTGGCTGGCACCCAACCTGCAGGTCTGTTCATTACTGAGGCGAACACAGCATCACCTGGCGAGCCCCTGAACTGGGTGCCCGTTGCAAGCTTCAGCAAGGCACCAGGCGCCGACGACTGGTGCGTACCGGTGGACCCGCCGATGCCAGCAGCCGCCCGCGCTGTTGTGGTCGATAGAACAGACCCCACGCGTATCTGCGCCGGCGTAGAAGTCGGTGGCATCATGCAGTCACTGGATGCCGGCAACAGCTGGACACCGGTACTGCCGGGAGACAACCCCGACATTCACATGCTGTTTCAGCACCCTGCGAAGCCTGAGGTACTGTTTGTCTCTACTGGCTATGGACGCCTCGACGGCATCGCGCCAATGGAAGAAGGTAACGCCGGCGTGTTCTATTCCGCCGACTTTGGCGGATCCTGGGAATACCGCTGGCGGGGCATACAGCCGCGTTACTCCCGCCCCATGTGTATTGACGAGCGCGCACCTTACGCATTGACAGTGGCAAGCGCGCCTACGGCTTTCTCAAACTACAAAGAGCCGGGCGGCGCCGGCGCCATGCTGTTCCGCTCCGACGACGAAGGTCTTTCCTGGCGCTCATTGTGCGACTCAGCCCATTTGCCATCTGCCGCTAATTTCCACGGACTCACGGTAGACCCCGATTGCAACGGCGGCGTCATCGTCGGCACCGATACCGGCGAGGTCTGGCGGGTAAGCGCCGATGCGCAATGGCAACTGGTCGCCGACGGCCTGCCCGCCGTCAGAGCGCTGTGCGCCTGGTAAATTCACCGGTCCGCGGGTCAATCAGGTTACCGGGCACTTACCGAGCGCAATGGCTCAAGCCCATCAAACTCCGACTTTCATCGGACCGAGGAAATCCCGTTTGCCCAGGGGCACGCCTTGCCCACGCAGAATGTCGTAGGCGGTGGTCGTGTGGAAATAGAAGTTCGGCAGTGAGAACGACAGAATGAAATTGGGCACGGTAAACGGAATTTCATTACCGCCGAGAGAGAAAATCACATTGCCGCCTGCCAGGGCCTCGATATCCGCCTGGGATTCACCCTGCAGCGATGCAATGGCCTCGTTTATAAGCCCCTGCAGACCTGCGTAGTCGAGATCCTGACTGAAGTCTGGCGGCTGAAAATGGCCATTCTTTACCCCTTCGATGGCCCCTTTTGAATGATGAGCCACAGCAATGAGCTGAAACTTCAGGTTGAACATATCGTCTGCCAATTTCACATCAAGCAGAGAATTCAAATCAGTGCCGGCTTCCTGAAAATGCCCCGCAGCTTTCTCCAGAGTACCGCTGGCACCCTGCAGAATCTGCAGATAGCTGCCCACGCTGACGTCGTACAATGACAAACTCATATCGATTCTCCTGATTTTATAATCCATGATTCAATGTGATTATACTCGCCGAAAAAGGAGCACTACCATGCAGTTCGGAATCAAAACACCGCCTCAGCACTGCGCCTGGAACGAAATGCTCGATATCTGGCGCGCCACCGATGAGGTAGACGTGTTCGATAGTTGCTGGAATTTCGACCACTTCTACCCGCTGGTGGGCGAACAAACCGGCCCGTGCATGGAAGCCTGGACCACGCTGACCGCATTGGCGAGCAGTACCCGTCGCGTGCGCATCGGCTGCATGGTTCATGGCACGCCATATCGGCATCCAGCCGTGACTGCCAACATGGCTGCCTCGCTGGACATCATCAGCAACGGCCGCCTCAACCTGGGCCTGGGTGCTGGCTGGCACGCCGATGAATGCGCCGCCTACGGCCTCGACCTGCTGCCCCTGAAACAAAGAATGGATCGATTTGAGGAGTATGTGCAGGTGGTAAGCAGCCTGCTGGGCAATGAGACCACGTTTTTCGATGGCGCCTATTATCAGATCGACAACGCACGATGCGAACCCAAGGGACCCCAGCCCGGCGGACCGCCGATCATCATTGGCGGCGGCGGCGAAAAGCGTACGTTGAACATCGCTGCAAGGTTTGCCGATCACTGGAATCTATCGTTCGCGACGCCAGAGCAGTTCAAGCAGAAGCGTGACGTGCTGTTGCAACATTGTGCAACCGTCGGGCGCGACCCTGCCGAGATTGAATGCTCCGTGCAGATCGCGCTACCGCCTGATGAAGAGCCCCGGCAATCTGCCGCAAAAGCGGCCGCGCTGGGCGAAGCCGGCGTCGACACCGTGATATTCACGCTGCGGGTACCCTACCGAACGGCAATCATCGAGCCTTTGGGGCGCGCATTGGCGGAGATCTGAGTGGCGCGCATGACTACACCCCTTGCCGACCTTATCGCCGCATCAGTGGCGGCTGACGAAATTGACGAACTCGGGCACCTGAGCGTGCCCTTCTATGAACGCAGAGCCATCGATGCCTGCCACAAACTGGCGCAATCTCACGGGTTGAATATCGCCGCCTGCCGCAGTGAGGGCATCGAGTTCACCCTGGTCGATGCCTACCTGCGTAATCTGCGTGAGCAGTTCCTGGGCGCGCCCCTGCTGGTGCGCGGCGGCGTCCTTTGTGTCAGCGAACAGCGGCTGCGCTGTTACCAGGAGCTCATCAACACCGATACCGGCGATCTGTCTGCAACCTTTGTATACGACTTCGAGCTGCAACGCTCGACCTCACGGGAACCACTGCCGCTGCCGGAGCACGTCGTGCGCAGCGCCGCCGAAGCGCTGATTTCTCTGCCGCCACATGGTGCGCCACGCAGCATCGACCTGGTACATACGCCGGCGATACCTGAGCTGGACAGGCTGCAGCAACTCAACCTCGCGTTGACACAGCCTCACCCCATCGAGGCTGAAGAATGCGACGAAACGGGCTTGTATCTGGCTGAGCAATTTCTGCATCTACCCTATCGCGGTGAGCGGGTGGAAGACCCTGCCGCACTTTGGGTTTTCGAGACCAGCGACGGCAACCAACTGGGCATGGCTGATCTCGAGTCGCGTCAGCTTCTGTTCAACCTGCCCCGGGTAAACGAGCGTATACAAACCTTCCGCGCCGAGGTGGAGATTGCGAGCAAGACCTTTTACGGGAATCACTGGGTGTACAGCCTCGACAGCGGCCGGTTGATCAGCATTGCCTCGCTGGTTTCCGTAGCGCTGGATCTCGATGCACGTCGCGCCGTGGAGATACCCACAGAGATGCGAGCGGCCTTGCAAGCGCGCTTCTATCAAGACCTGCGTTAATTTACGGCACGCGCAGCTGTTGGTGACTAGCTGACCGAATCAACCACGATCATGCGGCGCGTTTCGTTCCGTGCCGGCGCCGTCTGCGCTTTCTGCCATTATTCTTGTTTCCGGTATTCTGAGAACCGTTAGCGCGCTGCTTCGGGCGCTGCGCGACCGGCATGTCTACGGGCTCAAGTTCAGCATCCGGCCCGGTAAACGCCAGCTGTTGCAGTACCACGCCAGTGAGTCGCTGAACATCGCGCAGACGCTTGGTTTCCGCTGGGTCTACCAGTGACCACGCAACGCCACTGCTGCCAGCACGAGCAGTGCGGCCGATGCGGTGCACGTAGCCTTCCGGCTCGTGGGGAAGCTCGAAGTTAATGACATGGGAGACACCCCGAATATCAATACCCCGAGCCGCGACATCTGTCGCCACCAGCACCCAGGCTTTGCCGGCCTTGAAACTGTCCAGTGCGCGTTGCCTGGCGTTCTGCGACTTGTTGCCGTGCACGGCCTCGGCCTTGATTCCGGCTTTTTCAAGCTTTTTCGCGACGCGATTGGCGCCATGCTTGGTCCGGGTAAAAACGATCGCGCGGGTGACGTCAGGGTCAGCAAGCAAGCGCTCGAGCACTTCCTGCTTTTGTGCAGTTTCGACCAGCAGTACACCCTGTTGAATCTTCTCTACCGTGACTTCTTCTGGAGAAACATCAACACGGACCGGCTGACGCAAAATATCCTGCGCCAGTTTGGCAACTCCGGTCGGCATAGTTGCGGAGAACAGCAACGACTGTCGATCTTTCGGCAACTTGCTGATGATTTTGCGTACATCACGGATAAAACCCATATCGAGCAGACGATCGGCTTCGTCCAGAACAAGATGAGTCACCTCACCAAGATCCACCAGCCGGCTGTTGGCAAGGTCCAGCAACCGACCGGGAGTTGCGACAAGCACCTCTACGCCTGCCGCGAGAATTTTTTCCTGGGGCCGTTGGCTGACGCCTCCGAACACACAGGCATGACGAACAGGCAGGCCTTTCGTATACCTGGCAACTTCATCGCGAATCTGCCCCGCCAGCTCCCGGGTTGGTGAAAGAATCAGCACCCTGGGGCACTTGGATCGTGCCCTGGCACCCTGCGCCAGCAAAGCATCAATGATCGGCAGCGAGAAAGCCGCCGTTTTACCGGTACCCGTCTGCGCAATGCCGAGCAGGTCGCTGCCTGCCAGCACCGCCGGAATGGCCTGGGCCTGGATGGGCGTCGGTTGGTCATAGCCAATGTCCTCCAGCGCCCGACGCAGGGATCCGCAGATCCCCAGCGATTTGAAGGTAGAGTTATTCAAGTTGTTTCCCTGTAGTGAGACGGTACTTATGACCTGAACCCACCGCGCTCCTTCGATTGCGCTTCATTGACTCGCAGCTGACGTGAATCGACCGTGTGCCCGTTGAGTTTCGCGATCGCCTGGGTCGCGTACTGGGAAGCCATTTCCACGAATCCGAATCCGCGTGAACGGCCACTTTCCCGGTCCGTGACGACCTGGGCTGACTCAACGTCACCAAACTCGGCAAACAATGCCTCGAGATCTGAGTTACCTACACTCCAAGGAAGATTTCCAACGTAAATTTTCATAGTAAATTCTCTCCGGCTCGATCAGAGCCTTGTTGCACACCTACCCGAAATATCTGATGCGCGCGTGATTAGTTCGACTGCAACCTATGCAGACGATTTGTATTTTGATTTAGAAGCGATTGCCGATGAACAGGCGAGGTAAGAATACGACTCCGACGAAAATCGGGAACGGGGTTCCTGAATCAATTCGTATTATAGCCCACTTCCGCCCGATTAGCTCGGACTATTTCGATCAGCCGCCTGAAGCAGACGGTCCGGTAACAATTCTCTGTCATCGCTCTGCATCAAAGGAAAGATTCAAGTATGCTTGGCAGTGTCCGAAGCCTTTGAGAGCCGTCTTTGATCGTTATCGGATTTTTGTCAATCGATCAGGGGCTCGCATGTTGAACTCTTCTACACCCATAGAACCCGGCCAGCACTTAGCAGGAACCGCCTCGTGAAAAAGCCCAACTATTCGTTCGAGAAACGGCAGCGTGAAGCGGCAAAACAAAAGAAGCGTGAAGAAAAACGCCTCAAAAAACTTGGGAGGACCGAACAAGGTGAACAAGGTGAACAAGGTGAACAAGGTGAACAAGGTGAAAAAGAAAGCACAAGCTGAGCCATCACCAGAAGCACGCCGACAGTCTATCGCGCAGGATATCGAGGCATTCCTCAAGGCCGGCCACAGCATCGACTACATTCCAGATGGTGTATCAGGCCAGGACCCACAAGGCAGCAATAAGGCACTGAAGCTGGGCAGTCCAAAAAAATAGCCCCTGCGTGCGCATACCACCAGCTGCGCGTCCTCAATGTGCGCCACAAGAATCTGGAGCAGAATATGGGAAATCCAAATGCGCATAGTTTCGCGGTGGCGGCCTGCATCGGCTTGGTCGGCCTGGCATTCGCTGGTGCTTCAGGCATCGCTCAGGCAGCTGAAATAGAACGCGCCAGCAACGAAGTCATCGAAGAAGTGGTGGCAATCGGCACCCGCGGCAAGCCCCGTTCCGTTGCCGATTCCACGGTGCCGGTGGATGTAATCTCCGGCGCAGACTTCGAAGCCCTCGGCAACTCCGCCGACCTGACAGACAACCTCAAGGCGCTGGTGCCATCGTATACTGCAACGCCCGCCACCGGGGACGGCAGCGCCTTCGTGCGGCCTACCTCATTGCGCGGCACCGCTCCGGACCAGACGCTGGTGTTGATCAACGGCAAACGCCGCCATAGATCCGCACTCGTGCAGTTTTTCGCACCGGCAGCAGGCAATGGCGCCCACGGGGTGGACGTGGGCATGATTCCCGGCCTGGCCGTAAAGCGGGTTGAAGTGCTCAGAGACGGCGCAGCCTCTCAGTATGGTTCAGACGCCATCGCCGGCGTAATCAACTTCGTGATGAAAGACGCCCCGGAAGGCGGTGACCTGGTAGTTCAGGTCGGCCAGCACTTTGAAGATGAAGACAGCCTCAAACTCGGCGCCAACTTTGGTTTTGCTTTGGGCGAAACCGGCTTCATCAACATTACCGGTGAATACATCGAGAATGACGCCTTGTCCCGGGGCAACCAACGGCCTGATGCTCAGGCACTGGTTGACGCAGGCGTTGCGGGAGTAGGCGCAGACTCACCCTTCGACGACGCACCATTCGCCCAGACCTGGGGTCGTCCGGAAACAGAAGGTGTTCGTCTGTTTGTCAATTCAGGGTTCGATGTCAGCGACAGCACCCTGGTCTATGCCCGTGTCGGATACGCCGATACCGAGGGCCGCTACCGGTTCTTCTACCGCAACCCCGGCCACTCGACGCTGGCTTCCCTGGCCTCGGACGGCTACGCCGGACCGGTCCTGGACACGGGGTATACACCCTATCTGGACGGCAAGCAGCAAGACCTCAGCGCGATCATCGGGGTTGAGGGCGAAACCGACAACGGCATGCTGTGGGATGTAAGCGTCAGCTACGGACGCAACGAACTGGAGTATTTTCTCAACAACACCACCAACCCGAGCCTTGGTGTAGTAAATGGTGAGATTGCACAGCGCAATTTCGACGTCGGCGGTTATGAGCAGGAAGAACTCAACTTCAACGCCGATATCTCTTTGCCTCTGGGTGACAACCTGAATCTGGGCTTTGGCGCGGAGTGGCGCGAAGAGACCTACACGGCTGAGGCGGGCGAACCCAACTCATACTTTGGTTCCGGCTCCAACGGCTTCGGCGGCATCTCACCCAATGATGCAGGCGAATTCGATCGCGACAACTTCGCCTTGTATGCAGACCTGGAGCAGGACGTTACTGACGACCTGCTGCTGCAGTATGCACTGCGCTACGAAGACTTTTCAGACTTCGGCAGCACGGTGAACGGCAAGCTCGCCGCGAACTGGAGCCTCAGCGACCGCGTCGCCCTAAGAGGCGCTGTCTCTACCGGCTTCCACGCGCCAACTCCAGGGCAAGCCAACGTGCAGACCACCATCACCACGTTTGATGGTATAACAGGACTGCAGGTGGAAGAAGGTCTGGTACGCCCCACCGACCCGCGCGTGGCTGCCGTGGGCGGCACCGAACTGAAGGAAGAGAAATCCTTCAACATCAGCGCCGGGTTCGTTGCCGAGATAGGCGACAACTGGAACATCACCGTCGATTTTTACCAGATCGATGTAGAAGATCGCATCTACCGAACCGGCGATATCGCAGTACCCGATACCACCAACACGATTTCCTTCTACACCAATGCCCTGGACGTTCAGCACCAGGGTGTGGACATCGTGCTCACCACTGATATTGACTGGTCAAATACAGTGTCCACGGCTGCTACACTGGCATACAACCACAACAGGATTGAGGTGGAAGATCAGTCTTTAGTAGGCGGCGTACGGCCGGTCAGCGCCAGCCTGGTGGAAGACATCGAAAACAACTATCCGGAAAACCGCTGGGTGCTGACCACCAATACGCGCTTCAATGACCACTGGAACCTGATGCTGCGCGCCAACTTCTATGGCGAACACTGGGATGAAAGAGGCACCATCGGGGCGGCCACCAGCCCCAGCGCAGAGATCGACGCGCTGATCATGATCGACCTGGAACTGGGTTACCAGATGAACGACAACATTCGGTTCGTGCTCGGCGGCAGCAATGTCTTCGACCAATATCCGGACAAGATCGGCCAGCCCAATGCGAACCGCGTGAGCGTTGGTCTGCCTTACCCGCGCCGCAGTGCGGCCAACTATGAAGGTGGTTCGTGGTATCTAAGGGCGCAGTACAGTTTTTAGCAAGCACACCGTCCATTGTAGAGTCGACGTGTCTCGTCCAGCACGATTATGACTGCAGGGGAAAGAGGCTCATGCGTCCCCTGTTAACACTTTGGATACTGATTGCCGGTGCCGCGCTTCCATTCGCCGCCCAATCCGAAGAACAGCGCACGGCAGAGCGAGGCGGCGTACGCGCGGTTGCGGATCTGTTCAACGACAATTGTGCCGTCTGCCACGGCGAAAATCTGCAGGGTGCTGCGCAGGGCACGCCTCTGTTGGGCGTCGATCTCGTGCATGGTGATCAGGTCACCGCCATCAGCCAGAACATTTCTACCGGATTCGCCGAAAGAGGCATGCCCGCCTGGAACAAGGTGTTGACCGAACAGGAAATCAAAGGCCTGGCGCTGTACATCGTAGAACGGCGCGAAAACATCACCATGGCGGATATGCGCCTCAGCTCAGAGATTGAAGTCCCCACCGGGATCATCAGCACCGAGTTGTATGACCTGCGCCTGGAAGTAGTCGTCGAAGATCTGGACCCCCTGCCCTATTCCATCGCCCCACTGGCCGACGGTTCCATACTGATGACCGAGAAAATGCGCGGGCTGCGCATCATCTCCCCCCAGGGAGAGCAAGGCGAATTGATCACCGGCACGCCGACAGTCTACGACGACGTACCCCGCCCGGGTCTCGACTGGGGCATGGGCCGCATGCTGGACGTCAAACCCCACCCTGACTATGCCGAGAATGGCTGGATCTATCTGCATTACACCGACCGCTGCGCAGACTGCAATATGATCAGCCGTGCGGAAAAACGCCCGGTCTCGATGAATGCTCTGGTACGCGGACGCATTAAAGACGGTGGCTGGGTAGACGAACAGGTCATCTACAAGGCGCCTGTAGAAACCTATACAGGCTTCACCGATCTGGCTGCCGGCGGGCGCACGGCAATCGATCCCGATGGTTATGTGTTCATCAGCGTAGGCTTTCGTGGCCGGGCTCAGGACCTGAGCATGCCTGACGGCAAGATGCACCGGGTACATGACGACGGACGCATACCCACCGACAATCCATTCCTCGACCACCCTGATGCGTTACCGACCATCTGGACCTACGGACACCGCAGCCCCCAGGGTCTGGAATTCAATACCAAGGACCGGCAGTTGTGGGGCTCAGAACATGGCCCGCGCGGCGGCGACGAGATCAACCTGCTGCTGCCCGGGCGCAACTACGGCTGGCCGGCATTTTCCCTGGGTCAGAATTACGATGGTACCGAGGTCAGTAGACATCGCGACGAGTTGGAACTGGAGTGGGAAGATATTGAACAACCGGTCGTGGACCTTACCCCTTCTCCCGCGGTTTCAAGTTTCGTGTTCTACGAAGGCGATGCTTTTCCTGACTGGCGGGACGATCTGATCGTTGGCTCATTGAAGGCAGCGGACCTCTACCGCATTCGCCTTAAAGACAACAAGTTTCTCCACAAGGAAGTGCTGATCGACAACCTCGCACGTATGCGTGACGTGGAAGTCGGACCAGACGGAGCAATCTATCTTCTGCTTGCACACACATCCGGCGGCAAGATCGTAAGAATCGTCGAGGCTGAGTAAAACTCAGGCCAGCTTCAGCACCTTGCGCGCATTTTCGCGCAGGAACTTCGGCCACACGTCGTCTTTCAGCGGCAGGCTCTGCATATCGCCCATGATGCGCTCCAGCGACAATCCCATTGGGAAATAACCGCCGTAGATGATCTTGTCAGCGCCGCGCGTATTCGCGTAATCGACAATCGCCTGGGGATAGTGCTTAGGCGCAAACGCCGTGGTGGAATAATACAGATTCGGCCATTTCAGCATCAGCTTTACGGCGAGATCTTCCCAGGGTTCGCAGCCATGCCGGGTTACGAACACCAGTTCAGGGAAGTCGTACATGACCTGATCAATGAGCTCGACCTTCTGCGGCCACATGGGAAAGCGCGGTCCGGGTACGCCGGCGCAGGAGAATATCGGCACGTCCAGTTCCACACACTTAGCGTAGATCGGGTACATCAGCGGGTCGCTGATGCCTACCTGTGGATTGTAACCCGCGTTGAAGGCGCCGAAGGACCGCACCCCGAATTCCTCGTGCTGGCGCACCATGTCGCGAATGCCTTCCATGCCTTTGTTGGGGTCGACGCTGCCCTGACCGACAAAGCGATCAGGATGCTGTTTGAGCGCTTTTCTAGATACTTCGCCGCCAACGCCGATCAGGCCCACCTCAACGCCGTGCTTGTCCATCTCGTTCAGGGTAAGTGTTATCGGGTCTGCATTACCGCCGTAAAGCTCCTTGGGCACCTGCTTGAACATGTACTCGACAGGAAAGTCGAACTTCGCCGACGGATCCTTCAGCTGTTCGCGGATGAAGTCGTACATGGCGAAATCTTCCGCAGGGAAGCCGATCATCGTATCGACAATACCTGTTCCTTCCGGCATAGACATGTTTCCTGCTCCTCTATCCTGCCTGGTTGCCGTGCAGCGCACCCTGAAACAGATAACACATGGAATCACGGGGAATTTCGTCTCTCGGCAGCGGTTCGTTGACCTGTTGCGGTGTGGGCCCATGCTGCTGAACCAGCGGCGCCAGCTTTTCCAGGTCGAACCTGTAAACCTCCGCTGCATTAAGCCCGAGGATCTTGCGGCGCGTGTCTTCCGGGATATCGTTGAAGGTCAGACGCAACGATTCCAGGTTGTAGGGGAACGTGCCCTCGTAATGCGGGTAATCATTGCCCCACATCACTTTATCAGCGCCTATGTTCTGGATACCGTCGAGGTCCGCCTTGCTGGGAAAGCTGGCCCCGTACCAGCAGTTGCGCCGGGCATAAAAACTCGGCGGCTCGGACAGCACCCACTGCTGATCGCCATAATTCAGTTCGCCGATCGCACCAGCCTGCATACCCATATGAATGCGGTCCATCTGCTGCAACAGTGCCGGTGCCCAGGCGCAGCCGGATTCGGTCAGCACGTATTTCAGTTTCGGGAACTTTTCGAACACGCCACTCATGATGAGATGGCGATAACCTGCCTGGCAGTAGTAAGTGACCTCGGTGACCCACAGGGCCTGGCCGACCATAGACTTGCCGTAATCCGGAGAACCCTGGCCGGAGTGCTGATTCATGACCAGATCGTGATCCTGTATGGCAGCAAACACCCGGTCCCAGGCAGGGTCGTAAAGCGGTTTCAGCCAGGTGCAGTCGGGCGGAATGAGCGGCAACAGCACGCCACCGCGCAGGCCCGCCTCGGCGATGAATTCAATGTCCTTGATGGCTTCGTTGAAGTCATTCGGAAGTATCAAGCCAACCCCGGCGCGCCGGTCAGGGTCTTCCGCGCAGAAATCTTTGAGCCAGCGGTTATGCGCGCGGATACCCGCCAGAATCAGTTCGTAGTCGTCCGGCCTGGGTGGACGGGCGGTGACAATGCTCTCATTGAAAAAAGGCGGTACGGTATTGGGGTAAACCACTTCGCCCACCACGCCCTGACCGTTCTGATCAGACGAGCGTATGTCCAGGTCCCAGTTACGCATCTTTTTGCTGCCGTAGTGAGCCTGGGAGGGGTTCTTGTAACCGCCTCGCCAGGCATCGAACTGCTCGCGATACTTTGGCTCAAGATATTCGCGGTACTGCTCGTGACTGCCGCCGGCGTGTGTATCTGCGGTTATCAGCATGTATGGGTCGTTGGTCATTGTTCTCTCCCGGGCAGCGCGCGGCGTTTTGTTGGCATATTTGTCATCGGTAGATTTTCGCGTTCACCGTGCAATCTTCCGCTTTATGTCACCCGCCACTGTATACAGCGCCGGCACCAGGAACAGCGTTACCAGAGTAGACATGGCCAGTCCCCAGCCGATTGCCAGCGAAATGATCGACACAATCGGATCATACCCGCCAATACCGTAGGCCGTCGGCAGGACGCCGCCCAGCGTGGTCAACGTCGTCACCAGAATGGGTCGCAGGCGTTCCACCACTGCGTCCGCGATCTGCTCCATATAACCTGCAGCGTCTTCAGTATACGAAATGGTCACCCGACGGTGAATGGAGTCAACCATGACGATGGACCCGTTCACCACCACGCCGGCCAGACCCACCGCGCCCATCATGGCGAATAGAGTCATCGCTTTACCGTGCAGAAAAAAGATGAGAAATACACTGGCGACGGCAAACGGAATCACCAGCAGAACAAACAGCGCTTCGAGAAAGGAACCCAGCATCAGCCAGATGACAATGCCGATACCGATCACCGCGAGCGCAGCTGCAACCCCCACCGAGCCGGTTGTCTTGGCCGTTTCAACCGCTTCACCGCCGTTGTAGATCAGCAGGCCCGCAGTGTTGCGGAAGCGCGGAAACAGTTCCTCCTCCAGGCGAGCGGCAAAGGTCAACGCGGTGAGTCCGCCCTCCTTCGAAAAACTTGCCCGCACCGTCGAAGATCGAAACCCGTCGCGATGGAAAATACGGGTGACCGAAGGCACTTCCATGGGTTCTACCACATCTCGCAGTTTGACCAGTTCGCCGGATCTGGAACGCACCGGCGTTTCGAGCAGTGCGCTCAGGTCCGACCGCGCGGCAGGGTTGAACTGTACCCGCAATTCCGTAGTGTCGAGCAGATCCCGGTGCTCACTGGCTTTAATGCCGTAAAACGCAGCCACCAGGGTAGTACCCACCGTCTGTGCATCGAGCCCGCGCAGTGCCAGCTTCTCGTAGTCGAGATTGAGATCGATCTGGGGGGTACCCGGGCGCTCATCCACCTCAACCTCAATTACCCCTTCGGTGTTGCGCAGATAGGCCGCCACTTCAAACGCCGCTGCGCGGCGGTCTTCATCATCATTGGAAAGAATATGAATGGTCACCGGCTGGTCGGTGGGCGGTCCGAAATACTCAGACAGAAACACCAGCCTCACGTCATCGGGCACCTGCAGTCGACCGGGCAGCATCTCCAACCACTCCGCGTTGGTGTACTCGCGAAACAATCTGCGAAACTGCAGCACAATGACCGCTTCGTTATCTGCATCACCAAACTGCTTGTCCAGCGAGTCCGTGTTCTGATGACCGATGCGCGCACTGACGAGGTCGATGTCTGGTTCAGTGAGGCGCATGAGCTGCGCCTCGATGGACGCACTGATGGCCGCGGTCTGCTCAATGGAGGTGCCCCGTGGCGTGGACACCTTGACGAACAGGCGATCGGCATCATCCTGGGGAAACAGCACAAACGGCACAAGCGGCCGTATGAAAATCATAATGGCAAAGAATGCGCCGAACGCGATCAGCACCGTCCAGCCCCGATGGGCCATGGACCAGGTTAATGCCTGGCGATAAATACCCTCCAGACGCACCATGAAAGCGCGCTTTTCCAGGCTGATATCGCGCATGGTGGAAAGGTGCGCTGGTAGAATGAAGAACGATTCCAGTAAAGAGAACACCAGCACGATCACCACCACCGCCGGAATCTGCCAGACAATGTTCCCCGGAATACCGCCAATGAAGATCAGCGGCACAAACGCGAGCATGGTCGTGAGCGCCGCTGCGGTCACCGGCGGCACCATCTCGGCACTGCCCTCAACCGCGGCCTGGAAAGGCCCAAGCCCCTGGGAGTGTTTCAGAACGATCCGTTCCGAAACCACCACCGCATCATCCACCACCATGCCAAGCACAATGATGAAACCTGTAAGCGCCATCATGTTCAGCGACATACCCGATTGCCCAAACAATGCCAGCGCACCAAAAAAGACAATGGGAATGCCGACCAGAATCCACAAAGCCGGTCGCGCGCGAACAAAAACAAACAGCACGAGCGCCACCAGCGCAGCGCCAATGAGGCCGTTAGTCGCCATCAGTTCCAGGCGGTTTTGGATGATGAATGATTCATCTCCCGCCAGTACGTAGGACACGCCTGCCGGCAATGTGGTGTCACTCAACAGATCGCGCACAGATTGCGCGGCATCAATGATGTCTGCTGTTTCGCGCTTCTGCACGGTCAACAGCACGCCCGTGCGCCCATTGGCGTGCACCATCAACCCGGTATCTTCGCGCCCCTTTTCAATACGGGCGACATCGCGAATACGCAGGCTGCCGCCTTCGTCACTGAAACGCAAAATCGTGTCGCCCACATCGGTCGGCTCTTCGTAGCGACTCCACATCACTACCTGACGCCGCTCGGCGGCGCTTTCCAGCATTCCTCCGGTACTGGAGACATTGCGCGTTCTGACCGCTTCGAGTACATCCAGCAGCGTTACCCGATGCTCACGTGCAAGCACCGGGTCCACGAGAACACGCACCTCCGGGTCCGCCATGCCCACCCGTGTAACCGATGAAATGAGAGGCAGCCGTTCCAAACGCTTCTCGAGTTCAACGGCGCCAACCGCCAGCGCCTCCGGCGGTCCGGTAAGCGCCACCTCAATCACAGTAGAGCGTGCCGGGTTGAACTGGTGGAGCACCGGCTCATCATCCATCTCCGCCGGGAAATCGTTGATGTCATCCAGCGCGGCACGCAACTCGATCTCTGCCGCTTCGATCTGCGCGTGGTTGTAATCGTCCAGCAGTTCTACCGTGGTAAACGAGGTGTTGTCGGCCACGACGGTGGTGAACTCATCGATACCTTCAACTTCTTCCAACGCTTCCTCTATGGGAATCGTCACCTTGGTTTCCATATCCCGCGCGGACGCCCCGGGCAACATCGCGTTGATCGTGAGAATCGGGGTATCGACACTGGGGATAAATTCGCGCTGCAAACTCGTCGCAGCTACGTATCCGAGTACCACCATGGCGAAGGCCAGCACATTGACCAGCAGGTGTCTGCGAACAAAAAATTCGAGTAGCGTTTTCATGCGTCAGCCTGCGTTAACTTGCACCGGAGCGCCGTCGCGAAGGGCGAACTGGCCGTCTATGACCACTTGCTCCCCTGGGTTCAATCCGCCGACGATTTCTACCTGCGTACTGCCGATGCGGCCCGCTTCAATCGCGCGCAAGCGCGCCGTCGCACCTTCTACTACATACACATGCATGCGGCCATCGCGGCGGAACACCGCAGAGCCCGGCACAACCAGGCTCTGCTCAGCTGCGGCATAAGGCAACCGCACCGTGGCAAGCATGCCCTCACGCAACTCGTCGGCGGGATTGTCGAGCCAGATTTCCACTGCATAGGTTCCGGTCGCAGGGTCGGAAATGCGCGCGATGCTGTGCACCTCGCCTTCGAGCAGGCTGGCGCCCATGGCATCTAGACCGATGCGCGCCACATCAACACCAGCGAGCCGGGACGCTTCTCTCGCGGTAACACCGGCGCGCACGCGGGCGCGGGTGAAATCAACAAGTGTAGCCACTGGCGCCCCCGGATTGAGGTAGTCGCCGGTCTGCACGTGCACCAGCTCTGTAGTACCATCGAATGGTGCTTTGACCACGGTATCGGACAGCGCGCGCTCTGCCGCGTCGAGCGCCGCCTGGGCTTCCTGCAGGGCCGCGGCAGAGCGCTGCACGGCAAAGCGCAAGGTTTCCAGGGTATCTTCGCTGATGAAATGCTGTTTGCGCAGGTTTTCACCGCGCCTGAGTTCGCTCCTCGCCTCGGCAAGATTCACATCCATAGAGCGCTTGCGGGCCCGGGCCTGGTCTCTGGCGATGCGTACCCGTTCGTCATCGAGTCTGGCCAGCGCCTGGCCCATTTGCACCTGATCACCCGGCTCCACCAGCCGTTGCAGAACACGCCCCGCAACTTCCGCGGAGGCAACTGCACGGCGGAAGGGCTCCACCACACCAGATACTGTACTGTCGGTACCGAAACTCGCTTCCGCCACAACCGCAACACGAACCTGCACTGCGGTGTTTAACGGTGCAGCAGGCTCAGACGGTGCAACCAGCGGCGCCTCACCCGACCCATCACACCCACCCGCCAGCAGTGCCAGCAAGACAGCGAGCGCTATTGCAACTATAGATTTCATCATGCTGCAGGGAAGAATAGCGCTGGCCAAAATATTATTCAATCGAATAAACTCCGAGTCATGAAAGAAACAACCACCCGCCAGCGCATCGCTGAAGCGGCCCTGAGCGCTTTCGCCGAACATGGTTTCGATGGCGCCAGCACGCGAACAATAGCGCGGCGCGCAGAGGTCAATCAGGGCCTGATCACCTACTACTTCAAGAGCAAGGAAGTCCTGTGGAAAGAAGCCGCCAATCTCGTCTTCAGCGAAGCAAGGTCGATGCTCAAAGAACTCGCCGAGCAGACTGCCAATGAAGATGAGGCGGACAGACTGGGCGCCTACATCCGCGCTTTAGTCGGCTTCATGGCACGCAGACCTGAAGTGATGCGCTTCATCGTCCAGGAGGGCATGGGGCCTGGCGAGCGCCTGACCTGGATGGTGGAAAATCACCTCAAGGAGATCTACGAAATTGCGCCATCGCTTTCCGGCGATGCGAAAAACCGACCACACGAGTTCTATATCCTCACCGGCGCGGCGGCATTGATTTTCACTGCGCAGCAGGAGTGCAGGCAGTTGACCGGGCTGGACCCCATGGCGGATGAGGCTATCGAAAAGCATGCTCAGATACTGACGAAGCTTCTGACTTGAGCTACTCCGAAGCCAATCTCAAATCCCTGGCACCGGCACCATCCTGGAGCCATCGGAGAAGCTAGAAAATCGAAAACGATTGAGACCGTGCGCTGGCGTGTTGTGAAGAACCATATCAGCCATACGATGGTGACCCATAGAGATCGACACTCAGAGCAGGTCCTGCCGTTCTCACTGTCGGCTAAGTTATAAACGAGTTCTCAGCCATTCAGACCAACGGTGGCACTGGTAGGGCTAGATTGGCCCTGGAGCTTGCACAAGCGGCCAGTCATATACCAGCGCGGTTTTGCCAGCAAAGTCAATGCTGGTTGCTATCACTTGCCTGCATCATATCCCCCCAGATTTGCCGCGGCGCCACCTCTTCCTGCAGTAAATGACTAGCGTTCGGCTCAACTGAAGACCTAGTATCCTAGAGGCAGGAACCAGGAGCTGAACAAGATGACCAATCTAGCTGTCACGCTGGATGACCGATATATATTTGAAGAGGGCCAGATCTATCTGACTGGGACCCAAGCTCTCGTGCGATTACTTCTAGTTCAACGCCGCAGGGATGCTGCGGCAGGTTTGAATACCGCAGGTTTCATCTCTGGATATCGAGGCTCACCCATGACCGCGATTGACCAGGAGCTCTGGCGAGCAAAGAACCACCTGGAAGATCATCACGTGCATTTCTGGCCAGCTGTGAATGAACACATGGCAGCCACTGCGCTCTGGGGTACGCAGCAGGTGCATTATCACAACGATGCTAACTACGACGGGGTTTATGGGTTCTGGTACGGCAAGGGACCGGGGCTCGATCAAAGTCTCGATGCGATCCGTCAGGCGAATTACCACGGCACCAGCAGGAACGGCGGTGTACTTGTACTCGCCGGAGATGATCCTGCGATGCGCTCAACTGTTGATGCCTATCATTCCGAACTGCTGTTTGAAGACCTGCTCATGCCAGTGCTTTACCCGGCTGACATTCAGGAGGTATTCGATCTGGGTTTGTACGGGATCGAGATGTCTCGCTTCTCGGGGGCCTGGCTGGGTTACAAATTGCTGCCCGAGACCATTGAAACCGCAGCATCTATACGCGCCGACTACGAACATCTAAATATCGTGCGGCCTGAATTTGAGTTCCCCGAGGATGGCGTCAATTCGCGCCCCGGCGATATGTGGTTTGGTCAAGAACTCCGCCTGCGCCGCTTCAAGCTTCCCGCGGCCTTGGCGTTTGCACGTGCTAACAATCTGAACAGAGTCTCCCACGAGGCTGATAATCCCCGCTTTGGTATAGCCGCGATGGGCAAAACCTGGCGCGATACCCTTCAGGCACTTGATGAACTCGGTCTCGATGAGAATACCTTGCGGAAAATCGGCATTACCGTGCTAAAGGTTGCCATGCCATTTCCTGCTGATATAGAAACCTACCGCGACTTTGCCAGCGGTTTAGAAGAAATTCTGGTCATCGAAGACAAAAGAGAGCAGATCGAAAATGCCGTGCGCCGTGCCGTGTTCGATTTGCCCGCCGGTGAACGTCCACGTGTGGTCGGGCGTCATGACGAATCGGGGCAGCTCCTCGTAGACGATGTAGGCGACCTCAATGCAGATAAGATTGCTCAAGTCATCGCCGCACGGATTGCGTACTTCCACACTTCCGAAACAACCTCAAATCGCATCGCCTTCCTAACGGACCAAGCAAGCAAAGTCAGCCAAAGACCGCCACCAACACTTAACAGGATGCCTTACTTCTGCTCCGGGTGCCCCCACAACACTTCCACCAGGACTCCCGAGGGTAGCAGGTCAAACGGCGGAGTGGGTTGTCATTTCATGGCGTATTGGATGGACAGAAGCGTCGGTTACGCGACACAGATGGGCGGCGAAGGTATTCCCTGGGTGGGTCAGTCACCGTTTGTCTCCACTGATCATATTTTCCAGCAGCTGGGTGATGGCACCTACTACCATTCCGGCTTGATCGCTATTCGCGCAGCCGTCGCGGCAGGTGTAAACATCACCTACAAAATACTCTTCAATGACGCCGTGGCGATGACCGGTGGGCAGCCAGTCGATGGACCCTTGAGCGTGCCACAAATCTCCCACCAGGTTTACAACGAAGGCATACGTCGCATTGCGGTGGTGAGCGATGAACCAGACAAGTACGAATCCAACGTGTTTGCTCCTGGCGTAACGGTGAACCATAGAGATGATCTGGATCTGATTCAGCGAGAGTTGCGAGAGGTCAAAGGAGTCAGCATTCTGATCTATGATCAGACTTGCGCCGCCGAAAAACGCCGCCGTCGTAAACGCGGCACATTCCCCGACCCGGCCAAGAGAATGTTTATCAACGACCGGATCTGCGAGGGCTGCGGAGATTGTGGCAGAAAATCTAATTGTGTATCGATTCTGCCTATAGACACACCGTTTGGTCGCAAACGCGCCATCGACCAGTCTTCCTGCAACAAGGACTATTCCTGCAACAATGGCTTTTGCCCAAGCTTTGTGACCGTAATTGGCGGTGATCGCAAGGAGGGTGAAGGCTCGGGCCAGATCCCACCTGTATTGGAAGTACTGCCGGAACCTCAGATACCTGAGCTCGGCGAAGGTGATACCTATGGCATGCTTGTGGGGGGTGTTGGCGGTACGGGTGTTGTCACGATTGGTGCCTTACTCGGCATGGCGGCCCACACGGATGGTCTTGGCGTTTCCATTGTCGACCAACTGGGCTTTGCCCAAAAAGGTGGTTCGGTAATGACCCATATTCGAGTGGCACGCAGTCCTGACGAAATCAATTCGGCACGCTTGAACGCGGGAAGCGCAGATCTACTGCTAGGGTGTGACATGCTCGTCATGAGTAGTGACGATGCACTTAACACGATTGCGCCGGGCCAGACCCAGGCAGTTTTCAACACCAACAAAGCTTATACAGGCGACTTTCTACTCAACCCCGACCTTGAATTCCCGATCGACTCTATTGAAGCACGTTTACTACATGGGCTGGGAAACAGTCCGGCGACGTTCATTGATGCATCGCGCCTGGCGACAAGGCTTCTGGGCGACTCTATCGGCAGCAACCTGTTTTTGGTCGGTTATGCCTGGCAGCAAGGATTCATTCCCGTTTCCAAAGATGCGATATTCAAAGCCATTGAGCTTAATGCCGTTAAAGTAGAATGGAATAAAGAAGCTTTCGAGTGGGGCCGCCGGGCAGCACACGACCTGAACACCGTGAAAGAGATCGCGGAATCGAGCACACCCGAGCGACTTGAGCTACCTCGAGCGCTGGACGGATTGATCGAGTTTTTTGGTGACGAACTTGTCGCCTATCAAAACGAAGCTTACGCAGGCAAGTATCGTGAGGTGGTTGCACAGGCTCGGCAGGCAGAACAAAAGCTGGCATCGAATGCCGAATCGTTTACCCGCGCCGTAGCACACGGACTGTACAAACTGATGGCCTACAAAGACGAGTACGAAGTCGCTCGGCTGTACAGTGCCCCTGAGTTCAAGGCATCGTTAGAAACCCAATTCAGTGGCAACTACTCATTACAGTTCAACCTTTCCCCACCGGCCATCGCACCCAAAGACAAAGTCACGGGCCTGCCACGCAAAATGACGTTTGGCGGATGGGTACAGCCTATGTTCCGGGTGTTGGCAAAACTCAAGTTCTTACGCGGTACTGCCCTGGATCTGTTCGGCAAAACCGAAGAGCGCAAATTGGAACGTCAACTGGTTACCGAATATATCGGCCTTGTTAATGAATTATGTACCGACTTGTCAGCAGATAATCTGGTGTTGTCATGCGACCTTGCCGAGCTGCCACAGGCTATTCGCGGCTACGGCCACGTTAAGCTCGCCAGCATGGAGGAAGTCGCGGCACGCAAGACTGCACTACTTGAAGCAAGAAAGAACCCCATTAAAGCTTACGCGGCTTAAAGCCAGACGAAACTAGGAGATCAAATGTCATACGATCAGAAAGTCCAAGATCTGGGTCTCAAACTTGCAGCACCACTGCAGCTACCACCCGGCGTGGAGATGCCATTTGCCATGGTGAAAGTGATAGGGAAGCGGGTACTGGTATCCGGCCATGGCCCGCAAAACGAGGACGGTTCTATCACGGCAAAGCTGGGGCAGGTCGGATCTGACCTCACCCTGGAAGAGGGTATCGAAGCTGCTCAAATGACCGCACTTGCCATGTTAGGTACGTTGCAACGCGAACTCGGCTCTCTGGACGAAATCGCACACTGGGCCAGAACATTCGGCATGGTGAATTCCGCGCCCGGCTTTACCGGGCAGACCCCCGTGATTAACGGCTTCTCCCAGATCATTGTCGATGTGTTTGGCACCGACTGCGGAGCCGCGGCACGGTCTGCTGTGGGTATGGCTTCGCTACCTTTTGGCATCCCGGTGGAGGTAGAAGCAGAATTGGAGTTGCGCTAACGCACGAGAAGAATACCTTCTTCCTCAAGGCCAGCGACCACACTGGCACTGATCTCCCACGCCGCTAACGCCCGCTGGTTGCTCACACCAGCTTCCTCTGGCGGCTGACTGATCGAGCCCGGTGTTCTCGAGAAACGCGGCGCCGGAGCGGGTTGCGTAATGCCCTCCACTTCAACATAGGTCCGGCGCTCGCTCAGATGGGGGTGGCTGGTCGCTTCCGTTAGCGAAAGTATCGGTGTAACGCACGCATCCACATCAGCAAATACTTCCGCCCACTCATCCCTGGTTTTGGTCATGAACACGTCTTGAATTTGCTCGGTCAGCTCTGGCCAGTGTTTCGGCCGATTGCGTAGCTCCGGGTCGATATCCAGACCTAAGGCCTCTGTCATGTTTCTAAAAAAACGTGCTTCAACGGCGCCCGCTGCCATGTAACCTCCATCCCTGGTTGCGTATACATGCACATTCGGCGCGCCCGCATCGATCATGTTGGTACCACGCTGTTCAGACCACATGCCACCAGCCTGCATCCCATGAAACAAGGTCATCATTGACGCAATCCCATCTACCATTGCGGCGTCGACGACTTGCCCCGTGCCGCTGCGTGAAGACTCCAGCAGTCCAGCCAACAGCCCGAATGCCAGATAAACGCCGCCACCGCCGAAATCACCCACGAGGTTGAGCGGATATACAGGAGCGCCATGTCGCTCACCAATACTGGCAAGCACACCAGTCAAAGCAATGTAGTTGGGGTCGTGGCCCACCGCCTGAGCCATCGGACCGTCCTGGCCCCAACCCGTCATGCGCCCATAAACCAGTTTGGGGTTTCGGCCGAGACACTCCTCAGGACCTAATCCTAAACGTTCCATCACTCCAGGCCGGAATCCTTCAAACAGCGCATCGGCTTTCGGCAGCAAGTCTTTGACGAAGCTCACCCCGGCTTCCGACTTCAGATCCACAGCAATGGTATGCCTGGAGCGATTCATCAGGTTGTATCTGGCCGGCATGCCGATGCCAAGATCAGCGTCTTCTTTACGATCGATGCGTATGACCGTGGCGCCCAAATCGGCCAGCAGCATCCCGCACAATTGACCCGGTCCAATCCCGGCGATTTCGATGATTCTGAAGCCACTGAGCGGTCCGGTCATTTGTTAGCAATCCTGTACAGGCCAATAGAGAAAAGAGGCACCACAAAGGTAACGATGAACACACCCACAAGAATGTCATACCCTTGCGCGATGAGTGCCACAAACCCAACTTGCGCCAGTACCATGGCACCTAAGATTACGATCGCAGATAGCCCTGCTCGTGCAGAGCTCGAAAGACTCCCACCCCGCTTGGCGCTTATGAACTCATCCGTACGATCCGTTAGGCCTTGTACCATGCCAACTGCAGTTTGAGTGATCATGACAAAAAGAATAATGACATACACCGATAGGATTATGGCCGGAAGGAAAGTCTCAATCGCCGTGTAGGCTGGCAGCGCTTCGGAGAGAATACCAGGCAACAGTTTCGAGAATGCACTATGGAGCATAACGCCAGGAACAACCGCGACGCTGGCGGCAATAAATCCGGCAGTATATGACTCGCTCATATCTGTAACGCCACGACCACAGTAGAGCAGCAGGGGAATAAAGCCGCCATTTACAATCGCGTACTGACCACCTTTCAGAACCGCCTGCATAAACCCCTCAGTATGTGCGTGATCGGTCCCCGGTGACGCCTGTGCTTGAAAAAACAAAAAAATCAACACAATAAAGAGCGCAACTATCGAAGCCACCATAGATCGCTCAACCACGGATCGCCCCATGTAATTGAGTACGACCGCAATAGATAACAACCCGACGCTGCCAACCCAGATGGGCCAACCGAAGTGTTCATTCAACACGGTCCCCGCACCGGACGCGCAGATGGCGAGCACCAAAATCATCGACAGTAGAATTGCAATCTCATACAACACCCCGGCACGATTGAGCAACACGCCCATAAAACCCGAGTATTCGAAAGTCTTGAACCGGCGTGCTATCTCAAAACTGGTGCCCAGAAGAAGACCCCAGATGACTGCTACAGTCGCAATGGCGACATATCCCTCGCTCACTCCCGCAGAAGTGACGAACCGAAGGGTTTCCTGGCCCGAGCCATATGAACCGCCAAAGATAACGGATAAGAATACCGCCGACGGCAACAATGCCAGGCGGAACAGTTTTGATTCGCTCATAGCGTGTTCTTGTAGATCACACCGTCTTTCATCACCAATCGGATGCCGTCGACTGGTTGGGGTGTTTCCACATCAAACCAGCTGGGGTGAGCACCCAGAACCGAAAGGTCATCCAATGGGTTGCCATCGACCAGAAGAATATCAGCGGTGGCGCCCGCAGATATTGAGCCGAGTCTGCCCGGCGCTCGGCTGCGGGGACCCGACATCGCCAGCAGCTCGCCGCCCACTGAGGTCAACTGACGCAGCGTTTCCAAGTTGCCAAACAGCTCGCCACGCAAGGACAATTCGTAATGTCGAGACTTTATGCCCTCTTCCGGAATGCCGAGCAGATCAGTGGCAAACGGTACTTTGGCATTGTGTTTCTTCAACCACGGGACCAGATTCTTCGCCATCTCTTGCAGCGCCCGAATTCCGTCATGTTTTTCGGGTTGCAGATCAGGGTGCTTGAACAATTCATCAGACAGTGCCCATAACTGCGGCGCTATAAAAACATCGTTCCGCACGGCTAGCTTCACCGTCGCCTCATCGATGAAGAGCGCGTGGTCCAGACACCTGACCCCTGCTTCGATGGCCCGCTTCGATGCTCTGGGATTAAACAGGTGTGCAGTAACGTATGTACCCCAATCTGCAGCAGCGTCTACCGCTGCCTGCATCTCAGCCGGGGTGTATTGAGTCGTATCGATAGGGTCCCATGCAGAAGAGCCACCCCCACCCGCCATGATCTTTATCTGTGTGGCGCCCTGCATCAGGTTCTGGCGAGTTGCCGCAAGCACGTCTCGCACACCATCGGCCACCAAACCAAACCCCATGCGCTCAAAATTTGAATCGCGATGGCCGGTAAGTGTGGGGTTTCGATCGTAACGGTGACGGAAATCCCCGTGGCCTGAGCTCTGCGAGATAAAGGCGCCAGATGCATAAATTCTCGGACCCGCGATCAGCCCTTCGTCGATTGCTCTTTGCACACCAAATACTGGTCCGCCCAGATCGCGGACACTGGTGAAGCCTTCCATCAAGGTACGTTCTGCAACAAGGGCCGTGCGTATCGCAATGTAGTCCGGCGTGAAGTCAGTTTCGATCAACCCCATGCGGTGATTGATCGCAAGGTGCGTATGTACATCGATCATTCCAGGCATCAGGGTCATACCCCGGCCGTCAATAACCTGGTCGACTTCTCTTGCTGATAGAGCAGGAGATATCTCGGCAATGCGGTCACCCACTACACGAACCGAGTGTCCGGTCAATAACCGATCGCTTTCACCATCGAAAATATCGACGTTGACGAAGAGCACGTCAGCTCGTGCCGCATCGGCAAACAAAAGCACGCAAAGCACTACAACAAGTTGTCTCACCCTTCTCTCCCCTTATTTGTGTCGGTTATCCGGCCTTATCAAACAGATCGATGTTATCTTCGATACTGATTGAAAGAGGTCGTCTAGCCAGCTTTGCTTCGTCGCTGGATGGCAGCATTGCTTCCCACAATGCTGCAGGTAACGCAGAACCTTCCGGACGGCGGCGCATTTTGTCCCAAGCGACCTCCATATCTGCAGCTTGTGGTACTTCCAAGCTCAAAATATCAGCTATTTCATTGACCGCGCCATGCAGCAGCGCTGCACCGGCCGCGCTTGCCGATTCACTGCGTATCCCTGCATCCTTGAGCTCATCCGCGTCGGCGTCGGCGTCGCCGAACCAGCTTAATGCCAATGGCACCCGTGTTGCGAACGCATCGACCATCTGGGCACGATCTTCAGCATCGAGGCTCTTCGACCAGCCCAACAGACTCAGCCGGTGGAAACGGCTTTCTTTGCCGAAATGGTTCACCATACCTGCGACTTCTTCATTGGCACCATTCCTGAACGTCAGCAAAAAATTCCACAAGGCGGCTTCAGCAAGATATGCGGTCAACATGAAGTCACCTCTATTTGCCGGTGGTTCGTCCAGAAGCGCCATACTATGAATCTGATCACGTTCTCGGCCGAACTCCAATTGGTGTTCGGGCAAATCATATTCTTCTTCAAGAAACCTGAATAACGCCCGCGTATGTCCCAGCTCGTCTTGCGACATACCCGAAAAAGCGGTTGCGTCCGTGAGCGTTCTGCAATTCAACATAACCTTGATGTACCAATGCCCTAACACCCACTTACTGTCCGCCAGACAAAGCAGTTCACTCAGCAGTTTTTCTTTTGCGTTACTCATCAGATATTTTCCTGGAATCGCTCATCCCACTTCATAAAACCGAAGCCTTGGCCGCAGGATTTGCATTTGAATAGAATTTCGGAAACGGTGCCTCCAAAAGGACTGGTCACCTCGGTTTCAGTGGAATCGCACCAGGGACATGCCACGATATCAGCGAAATCATCGTTGAATGTATCGCGCACGCCTTCAAGCTGATCAGGCATAACCCACCACGCCGTCTTCGTCACCAATGCAACGCAGGAACGAATCAGTCGGTGCTACGCACATCTCCACCCACGGTTTTTCTGAATAGGTCATGCCAGCCTGCGCTGCCGCCAGTTCCTGATTTGGTGCGCGCACACAACCAATATGTGCAAGCGGCCCGTCCAACTTCTCACGGGCAAATACTTCGTACATCGGAAATTCGTTATCGTTCATCAGTGCTCCTGAAACTCGTGCCTAGATGACGTACCCGTGACGCTTGGCATGCTCACGCGCACTTTCACTCATTTTCGATTTATCCCAACTGGCACCCCAGTCGAGCTTTATGCGTACACGTTGAACACCCGGTACACTTTCAGCGGCCTGCTTGGCGTCGTGCTGTATCACTTCAAACGCGGGGCACCCTACACAAGGGAAGACCAGCCCGATGGTGGCAACGCCCTGATCATCAACCTCCACCCGATTGACCATGCCCATCTCGTTCAAGCTGACCGACATGTGTGGGTCCATCACATCGTCCATAGCCCGGCTTATCCCCGCCGTAATGTCCACGACTTCGACCATCTGCGTGTCGTCTACCACAACGCTTCGCCCCACTCTTCGCGCTGTAGACGTTCATATGCCGACGGCCGCATCGGCCCGCCATCTTTCCAGGATTGGATCATCGCATCCCAGTCGGATGTCTCACGTACCCACTCATGCCGTTCATTGTCGGCCACCATAGGCACCGGATAGCCTGCGTTCAGCACATATTTGTCCTGTGTTTCATCGAAGTGCGCGGGCACATCAAAGCCCACACGTTTGGCGAACCTACAGGCATCCTGCAGCCACTTTTCACGCATCGTGTCGTTGCTCCAGGCACGGATTCCGAAAGTCATCTGATCGGTCATGCTTTTCATGTGATCCGGCCGCCCGTACCACTGATAACCCCACGGGAAAATCCAATCCACGGCTTCCTGAACCGCCTGGCGAGTTTCTTCACTGTGGTTCCAGTAAAACTCAGTCCAGTAAGCACCATGGCGAAAGTGGAAGGCTTCTTCGAAGTTCACTTTCTTCAATGCGCGACGATACGGCGCAAAGCTGCAGTGCAGTTCAAGGTCCCATGTCGTGTAACGACCTGCCCGGTCGAGCAGCCCCTGCGCGACGACAAATTCAATATAGCTGCGAACAGGAAATTCCATGATCGGAAAACTGATATAGCGCATGGGATCTTCGTCGAAGGCCTTTTCCTGCATGGAAACGCCAAATCGCTCCAACAACATGCCTTGCTGGTGGGCGTGACCTACTTCGTCTTGAATCGCCGCGGCAATGGCGATCTTGGCTCCCAGATCCGGTGCGGTGGCAAACGCGGTATAAGCCCAGGTGAGTACAGTCACCTCACCTTGCGCTGCGATCTCGAGGGTTTTCTTCAGAACCGCCCGATAGCGCGGAGTGAATTCCGCCATATCCTCAATGAGTTCACCCGCCTGAATGCGCTCAATCAGCGCCTCGTCTTCGGGCGTTAAATCAACGGCTTCAGCCATAGCTTGGCCTCCTTACTCTGCATCTTCAATACATACTGACCGGATGGTATGTAAATGATTTGAAATATCAAGTTTTCAGCGCGCGTAGTATGAATTCCCTTGCGGTCAGCGCCAGTTCGCGCCCATCGATCAGTTCATTCAGGCGATGCCAATGCAACAGCAGGCCATCCACCATAGCAAGCAACGTCACAGCTACGTTTACAGCATCGAGCTCCGTATCCACTTCCCCTTTGCGCTGCCCTTGCTCAATCACGGCACACAGCATCGTGGAAAGATTGTCATAGCTGGATTTGATTCTCGCCTCAGCAGCGGTGCCACTGCCACTGAACTCGACTGCCATGAGCACCAGCAGCAGAAGGTGCTCGCGGTGGTCCACACCGAGCTGGGCCACATCATTAGCAAAACACACTACCTTTTCTTGAACAGTACCATCCATCGCGTCCACGGTAGCGATAATCGGTGCAAACGTATTGGCATCTGCGTCGTCCAGCAGTGTTAGTAGAAGGTCAGCTTTGTCCTTGAAATAGAAATAGATCGCGCCCTTGGTCAGTCCGGCCGCCTTCGCGATGTGTGCCATCGAAGTGTGCTGGTACCCCTGCTCGACAAAAAGCGTTCGTGCAGCATGCAGCACAGCCTCGATACTCGCAGCACGCCGTGCTTCGTTCGTTATGCGGTCCGTGTTAGCCATGCAACAACCGTGCGGTAGCCGAACAACCAAGTCAAGATGGGCCTGATATCCATCCTTAAATCCGGTTATTCAGCGCATCCAACGCCTCTGCATATTCGTTGAGCAGCCGGAAGATAGCACCCCGGCAATCTTCTACCTGGTTGATCTGCCCAATAACCTGCCCGGCCGGATTCATTGCTACCTGTTGAGCATCTCCCGCATCGGCATATCGTTCCGTTCGACGTCGTGCGTCCGCGGTCACCAGGAACATCATCGGCATGCCCAGTGGTTCCGGGCTATCCTCCCCGTCCCAGGCCTCCGACCAGTGATTGCGTAATACCCGAGCGGTCTTGCCGGTCCAGCTTTTCGAGCGCACAGTATCCTCACTCGTTGCGTTCAAATACGACGCTTTTTGAGCCTTCTGCCCATCTGCTTCAGAGGTGGTCAGCCACAATGAACCCGTCCAAACACCAGCTGCGCCCATGGACATAGCCGCGAGCATTTGCCGACCATTGCCCACCCCGCCAGCTGCGAGAACCGGTAGCGGCCCCACCGCATCTATGATTTGCGGCCACAACACAACACTGCCGATTTCACCCGTGTGCCCTCCGCCCTCAGCACCCTGCGCAACCACAAAGTCCAAACCCGCTTCTTTATGTGCAACAGCTTGTTTAACTTTGCCGCAAAGGGCTCCTATCAAACGTCCACTGTCGTGAACGCGATCGATAACATCTTTAGGCGGCGTGCCCAAGGCGTTCACGATCAGGCGACATTTGGGTCGTTGCAAAGCTTCTTCCACCAAGGGCAGCGCTGTAGCGTAAGTCGCCCCTGGTAAGGTCGGCTCCGTGTGAGGCTCGCCTTCCGGCCACTGTGGTACAGAATGCTCGGCAAGTAACCGATTCGCGAACTGGACATGTTCCTTTGGAATCTGCTGCCAGAGTTTAGCCTCCAACACCTCAGGATCGACCTCTTCCATGCCTTCGTATCGTTCAGGTATTACCACATCTACGCCGTAACCCCCCGACACATGCTCATCTAGCCAATCCAGCTCTTCGCGCAATTGGTCAACATCCATCCAACCGGCGCCGAGCACACCCATCCCGCCATTGTTACTGACCGCGGCTACGACATCCCGACAGTGGCAAAAGGCAAAGATGGCATGGTCAAGCCCAAGCCGCTTACTCAGATCAGAAATCATCAATAACTCCAACAGTTGGCCGCTTGCGACTATCTGCTATGGTGCGGACCTCGTCCAGACAGATGCCTGCGTAAACCTTTAAATTGCCCGATAAGGGTAGTTTTCACGGACCTCTTCTTTGATTATTGCAACATGGATAAGCACCAGATACGCGCAACTAAGGATTTTTTTGCGCTCAAAGACCAGGTCCTGTTTACCTCCGGACCTGTCGCGATTACGGAAGAGCGCATCCAGGATTTTTGCCGAGGCACGCTCAACCAGGAATGGATCCACTGGGACAGGGAACGCTGCCAGAGCTCTCACCTGGGCGACATCATCGCGCCCGGCCTCTTTTTGCCTGCGCTATACCCGGGCCTTTTCTGGCTGCATATGGATATCGAGTTACCGCGAATGATCGTAAAGGGAATCGAGGGCATTCGCGTGTTTCGACCCGTACTGGTCAATTCATCCGTCTACTGCACCGCCACCGTTGCCGAAGTTCTGGAGCGCAGCGAAGGCATCGAGGTGCACTACCATGTTCAGTTTTTCCCTGCAGACGAATCGGATTGTATAGCTGAGGTAACATTTATGAATCGTTATTGGGACGATTGATCTACCTGGGCTTCCCTCAATTGTGCCGCTGGGGGTCGTAGGGACTGAGATTTATCTGCGGCTTATCACCACACATCAAATCGGCCAGCGCTTGTCCCGAACCCATGGCTTGAGTCCAGCCGAGCCCCCCATGACCGGTGTTAACATAAACCTTAGGGGTAGCAAGTTCACCGATATAAGGCAAGCCGTCGCTACTCAGCGGTCTGAATCCGCCCCACGGATCAAGGTTCTCAAAGTCTGCGTGTTGTTCAAGACCGGGAAAAACCTGCCTCGCCAAATCCAGCAGGTAGTCCACCCGCGCATGTGCAACCCCAGGTTTGAATCCACAAAACTCTGCAGTACCCGCAACCCGCAAAATGTCGCCCATGGGATTGACCCCCGCGTGAATCCCCATGTCTGCGATAACGTGTTTCGGCCGTTCGGTCCATGCAGGCATGGGTATAGAGATGGAGTAGCCCTTCGCTGGAGTGACCTTAAGGCGCGCTCCCAGTGCATGAGTCAGTGCGGCACTGTGTGCCCCTGCCGCAATCACAATTGCATCGGGTTGCAAGACGCCGTCTTCGGTGGTGACCTCTATACTCTTTGTACCTTCACCACCGCCAATCCTTTGCACTGCTGTTCGAAACTGAAAATTAACTCCGCGCGCGCTGAGCAGCTGCGTAATCTCCTGGCAAAACTGACGCGAGTCTCCGGCCAGATCATTGGGATAGTGAATGGCGCCTGCAAGCTTGTCAGAGATTGGCGCTAAGGCGGGCTCCACGCTTGAGATCTCGTGAGAACTGAGTTCTTTCGTATCGCTGGAACCGGGCCCGGCCTCTGCCAATCGTCTGTAGCCATCAAAACCCGCGGTATCGCGGAAGATAATCAAACTGCCGGATTTGCTCAGATCGAAAGCCACCTTTTCGCTAGCATCAAACACCAGCATGGCATCACGAGTGTATTGGGCGAGGACGGCGTTCGCTCTCAACGCGTGGTCGAAGGCGTCAGGCTTTGCATGTTTAAGGAAGGAGGTCCCCCAGGCAAACAATCCGGGTAACGCTCGAGAGTGAACAGAAAATGCCGAACGGTCAGTCCGCCCAAGCAATCTATTGCGCCACGCAGAAAAAAAGAGCGACAGGGCACCCGGTGCATTCCAAGGATCAGGCAAGGTACCCTGCAGGTATCCACCATTGCCGTAGCTCGCGCCTTGAGCAGGCGCCGCAGCCGAATCGATAACCGTGACGCCCGCACCTTTCCTGTTAAGGTGATAGGCAGTTGATAGGCCGACTACGCCGGCGCCAATAACTAGTACTTGCATAGTAGTGAGGTTTTCATCGTGGACGTGAATTTACAGCAATCCGAAAACATCTTCGCGGCCTGTTTAGGCAGACTCGTTGTCTTAGCCGTATGTACGATGGCCAACCCAGGTGCTTACGCGGGCGAAGCGTACGACCTGGTCATCGCCAATGGTCGTGTCATCGATCCAGAAACAAAACTGGACGCTGAACGCAACGTTGGTATCAAAGACGACCGCATTGCGATTGTCACCGACGCCGCACTGTCAGGGAAACGGGTGATTGACGCTCGCGGTTTAGTGGTAGCGCCGGGATTTATCGATACCCATGTGCATGGTCAAACGCAGTTCGGCAGCAAGCTAAGGTTACGAGACGGCGTTACAACCACCCTGGACATGGAAGTCGGAGGTATCAACCTGGAAGCGTGGTACGAGAGTCGCACCGGGCGCTGGCCCACCAACTATGGCGTAACCGTGTCCCACGAATATGTGCGCATGAAGGTGCTTGATGCTCTTGAAATGGATGGCCCCCAGGATGCCCAAACCATCGGTCCGTTGCGCGCTGAGGCAGAACAAAACGATGGGGCGGCTGGTTTTGTTGAAACGGTACCAACGGAGGAACAACTGGCAGAGATGCTGGCTTTGGTGAAACAGGAGCTGGATGCAGGTGGCTTGGGGTTAGGCAGCACCATCGGTTATATGATCGACGGCGTCACCACCAACGAGATGTGGCAGTTACAGAAACTCGCCGCCTCCTATGGCCGAGGTACCTATAGCCATGTTCGCTTTCTCGGTAACAACCTGCCCCCCAGCGAGGGCACATTGGGGTTCAGCGAAGCCCTGGGCAATGCTCTGGCCCTTGGAGCGCCGTTTATGGCTGTACACGATAACAATCGTGGCTGGCAGGAGAACGAGGAGAAACTGGCCAGCGCTCGCGCACAAGGTCTGAATGCCTGGGCGGAATACTATCCATACATTTCGGGTTCCGGCCCTATCGGCTCTGCATTTCTTCGACCTGAAGTATTTCTCAAGCAGTGGGGCGCGAGCTACGAAGATTCTTTGATGGACCCAGCCACCGGGGAGTTCTACACCCAGGCAAGGTATGAGCAAAAACGCGCCGAAGACCCCGGCTACATGATCGTCGCCTTCCTCCATCCCAGGCGACAATGGCTGTCCCAGTGGCTGCGTAGGCCACATGCCACGGTGGGTAGCGACGGCATGCCCACAACAGACATACACGGCCAACCTCTAAACTGGGACTCTGCATACGAAAATTTTGTAGGACACCCTCGAACAGCCGGCAGCCATGCCCGCGTGCTCCGCATGGGGCGCGAACACAATGTGGACCTTCTGCAGAGCGTCAGTCAGCTCAGTTACTGGTCAGCCTTCCATCTAGGCAACGCAGGTATTGAGTCAATGCGCGAGCGAGGCCGACTACAGGCAGGCATGATCGCGGACATCACCGTGTTCGATCCAAACACAGCGACAGACAATGCCGCGCATCAACTTGGCAAGCAGGGACTACCCTCATCCGGTATTCCCTACGTATTCGTGAGCGGGAAACTCGCGGTTGATGCCTCTCAAGTTACCGAGACTTTTGCAGGCAAGCCCATTCGTGCCAATCGATACAGGTAGGTCGAAGACAACTTAAATGCCGCGAAGGACAAGTCCTTTCAATCCCGTTAGCCCACGATTACGTCTACCAAAAAGGTTGTCGGAGAATTTTGTGAAAACCATTGCCGTTCTAATTGGTCTAGTCTTGGCTACGCCAAATTTCGCGTTTGCCGAAGCCGCAAGCGGCGCATCATCAGCGATTATGGAAGAAGTCTTGGTCCAAGCCAGAAAACGCAGCGACTTGGAACGCGTTCAAGACGTTCCGGTTTCCATCACCGCCATGTCGGGCGACCAGATTGAAGCCCTGATGGCCAGCGATCTAACCGACATTACAGCGCATGTACCCAATGCCGAAGCTTATACCTCTGCAACCTTTCCAGGCTACGTCAACTTCTACGTACGCGGTATGGGTGTTGCTGGCACGGTGCTTTCAGACGATCCGGCGGTGGGTGTTTTCGTCGACGGCGTATATCAAGGTGTTTCCGCAGGTATCGTATTTGACACCTTTGATCTTGAAGCTGTTGAAGTTTTGCGCGGTCCTCAGGGCACTCTGTTTGGCCGCAACGTCACAGGCGGTGCGGCACTGCTAAGAACCCGCAAGCCAACCGAAGAATTCAATGCCCGAATCCGAGCCACCGCGGCAAACGATCAATATAACGTTGCAGCCTCAATAAGTGGACCGATCGCCGGTGACACGCTACTTGGCAAACTCGCCGTGTTTCAAACCAAGACCGATGACTGGATGGACAACCCTGCCGGTAATGCCGTTGGTGCAGACGACTTAGGTGAGCAAGATCAGCTGGTCGTACGAGCGGCACTGACTTGGAATGCCAGCGACAACGTTAGTGCCGATTTTCGGTTTGAACACGGTGACGCTGAAAACGATCCTTACCCAATATGGGCTATCGACAATACATTGCTGCTTGGCGCACAACCCATCCCGGGGTTGAGTGAAGCTGGCGCCCGAGACAGTGACGATGACATCGCTAATGGAGTAACCCGGGATCCAGCGGACTCAGATTGGGCAAGTGCATCGATGGAGATAAACTGGGATATGGAACACGGATCGCTGCGGTCTATAACGGCATGGCGCGACTTCGAACAAGATGGCCTCACTCAGGATTTTGATGGTAGTGTCATCGCCATATTCGATGTGAACAACAGTTTCATTGAACAAGACCAAATCAGCCAGGAATTTATCTACAACATTGACCTCACTGACAGTGTCGCGTTGAGCGCTGGTCTCTTTTATTTTGACCAGGAATTTACTTATGGCGAACGCCGCTTTGGCGCACTGTTCGCCGCTGCAGGAGGTGGTTTACAAGCTCATGCTGAGGTAGAGCACGAAGTACGCGGCATCTTTGCGCAAGCTGATATCGACCTGAGTGAGCAGTGGATCTTAACCCTCGGCGCACGTCAATCTTGGGAGAAAAAGGATGTTAACGTTGGGCAGTTCGCCAGTTCGTTAAACTGTACTGATGTGGTTGACACTAATCCGAGAACTTGTCCGTTTAACTTCTCAGATGACGATGATTGGTCCAATCTAACGTCGAAGGTTGGTATTCAATATCTGGCAAACGAATCCACTCAAATCTACGCGTCCTATTCTCGTGGCTTTCGCAGCGGCGGCTACAACATTCGACAGAATGTGGGCGTAGTACCTGGCCCCTACGACGAAGAGACAGTGGACGCCTTCGAGATAGGTGTTAAGGCAGATTTGCTGGATGACAGCCTGAGACTTAACTTGGCCTACTACCGAAACGAATATGAGGATCTGCAACGCACCGTGGTTGGGACAGACGGTTTTCAGACCGTATCGAACGCAGCGGAAGCAACAATCAGTGGCTTCGAACTTGAAACAACCTGGATGATCGCCGAAGGGGTGTATCTGATGGGAAGCTTGGGCTATACAGATGCCGAACTAGAGAATTTTGTTAATCCTCGTGGCGGAGCGGATGGTGCGCCTGTTGTGATTGATGGTACCAAGATGCCATACGTACCCGAGTGGCAACGCAACGTGAATTTGTTATGGGATATTCCAATGGGTTCAGGTGCGTTGACCGTGCGAGCAGGTTATCGTTATGTTGACGAAGTCGAATCAACAGACGACAACACCGGTTTCCAAGGCTCTCCTTACGAAGAATATGATGCAAGTATCGGTTACGCGCCGGACTCCGGGAGTTGGCGACTAACCCTATTCGGTAGAAACCTAACAGACAACATTGAGAGCAGTCTCATTACCAACGCCGTTAATCCCGGTTGGATTCTGGGCCAGGCTCGCAACCCGAAGCGTATTGGCCTAGAGTTTATGATCGAGTTCGACTAACGGCAAAACCACTTCTGCTGGGTCGACGTGAGACCAAGTTCGGAGTCAGGTTCAGGCTCACCTGCCGCATCAAAGCGGGGAGCCTGAACACACCTGCCACTATTTGACACGAAAGTCGGCAAAAGTCCGCAACACCGTTGGTTTGTCCTATGGGCAAATCTGTAAGGAGATAGCGGATGCAAAAAAACATTAAACTGTTCTGTCTCTGCGCCGTTTCAGCCATTGTCGGAGCAGGCGCAACCTATATCTTCCTTGCTCCACCAGCAACGAGTGTTTACCTCATTGGTGCTGTCACCGTGACTGACCCAGAACGCTTACCCCAATACCAGGCAATTGCCGGCCCACTTGCTGCAGAGACAGGTGGATACGTACCCCTGGCTTTTGGGGCGCCGGAGATGCTAGAGGGCGCACCGCCAACCAGTGGGTGGTATTTCGTGGAACGTTATGACTCGCAAGAGCGGTTGCTTGAATTCATCAGATCTCCGGGCTTTAACGAAGCCAAGACGCTGCGAGATGAAGTCGCTGAAGTTCACTTCATGATGGTTATTGATGCCTATGATTGAGCGATCTGAAGCCTAGTACGACTTAGGAAGGCCTAACACGTGCTCACCAATAAAATTCAGACTCATTTCCTGCGTTAATGGGGCTAGCCTGAACAACTGCACTTCCCGCCACCACCGTTCGACGTGATAGTCAGCTGCAAACCCTGCACCGCCATGGGTCTGCATGGCGTGGTAGCAGGCTTCGAGCGCCGCTTCCACCGCAACATATTTGGCCATATTGGCAATCTGCCCGACTAGAATATTGTCCTGCCCGGCATCATGCAGACTTGCCGCTTTCAGTACCGAGAGCCAGGCCGACTCTAACTTCGCATGGGCGGCGGCCAGGGGGTGTTGAACGGCTTGGTGTGCGCCAATAGGCGCATCAAATACATTGCGCTCGTTCGCGTAAGCCACTGCAGTCTGAACCGCTAATCGGCCTGTACCGATGGCCCCCGCGGCCACCAGTAGCCGTTCAGGGTTGAGTGTGCCCAGGAGCTGATAAAAACCTTTTCCCTCCGTGCCAAGCAACGTCGAGTCAGGCGTTATCAGGTTTTCAAACTGGACATTGTACGACTGGTAATAGTGCAAGCCATGCTTGGCAATGGGCGCTGCATGAATGCCTTGCGCCGGAAGGTCAATAAGAAACAGGGACATGCCTTGCGCCGATGCACCCTTCTCAGTTCGCGCCAGCAGCACAAACACCTGGGTATTTTCGATATTGCTGATGAACCACTTAGCCCCATTGATGCAATAGTTGCTGCCATTGCGTTCCGCAAAGGTCTTTATGTTGACGGTGTTGGTGCCCGCGTCGGGCTCAGTGACACCCAGGCTTGCCAGTACTTGCCCCTTCGCCATCTGCGGCAGATAAGCTTTCTTCTGCTCCTCATTGCCGTGCTGCATTACCGCGTTAGAACCTAAGATTCCAAACAGAAACCCCAGTGCCGGCCCGCCTCCTCCACCGTTGCTACACAGCGCATCCATGGCCAACACCAGTTCCGTAATACCTGCACCGCTCCCGCCAAACTGCTCGGGCAGATGTAAGCCAAAAAAGCCGAGCTCACCCATTTCACCAAGAAATTCCTGGGGAAAAGCATGTTGTTGGTCTTTTTCCAGCCAATAGTGCGGACCGTATTTACGCCCCACCTCAGTGGCAGTGTCGACGATCATTTGCTGCTCTGATGACAGATCGAAATCCATACTCACCTCTCAGTTGGTCAAAACGCAGCGTGACCAAGAACGCTGCGCCCGATGATCAGCTGTTGCATTTCAGGCGTGCCTTCTGTCACCGCAAGGATAGGTGCAATGCGATACAACTCCTCGACCGGAAACTCCCGCGTCACGCCGTTCCCTCCATGTACCGCCATGGCATTGCGCACGACACGCAATGCCGCCTCTGTAGCAAAATACTTGGCCATTGAGCTTTGCAGATCCGAGCGTTGCCCTTTGGTTACCTTGTCCAGCGCGGAGTAGAGCATCAGGCGTGCCGCTTCGAGGTCTACCGCCATTTGCGCGATGCGCGCCTGAATGAGTTGATGGGCGGCAATCACTTTGCCATGTTGTTCCCGCTCCTGGGCATAGGCGATAGCGTGCTCATAAGCAGCCTGAGCCACGCCCAAAGACAACAAGCCCACCAACGGCCTGGAACCTTCAAGCAGAGTCAAAAGCCGGCGCAGACCTTCTCCCTCAGGGACCAGAATATTTTCGTCCGGCACAAATACATCATCGAAGAACACCTGGGCGGTAGATTGACGATTGAGCGCCATCTTCGGGATATTCTTAGTTTCATATCCAGACTCTCTATCCACAATCATGAGCGCGAGACCACCTTGCGGGTCATCATTCACTCGTGTCACGCAAATAATGAAATCTGAATAGTGTCCATTCGAGATCCACTGTTTTTCACCGGTGATCCGATAACCACCATCGACTTTTTTCGCTCTGGTGGAGATCTCCACGATATTCGACCCGGCAGCGGGCTCACTGATGCCGATGCAAGCAAACTTATCTCCGGTAAGAAGTGGTGCGAGGTAGCGTTCTCGTTGCGCCTCATTGCCATGGGCAAGCAACAACCCGGCTTCCAATTGAATCAACACAACAATGGATAGGTCGGGCGCTACTTTCGACAGCTGCTCGAACAATAAGCCTACCGTAGTAGGCGACAGCCCCAAACCGCCTAACTCTTCTGCGACTAAACCATTGCCCATGCCATAGTTGAGTAACCCTTTTAGCGCCTGTTGGGTTGCGGCTTTGTCCAAAAACTCATCCGGCCCTGCGTGATTGGGCGCAATTTCTTTAGATAGATAATTAGAAAAAGCATCAATGGCCATCTGGTCATCCGCAGAAACACTAAAATCCATAGATCTTTGCTCGCATCGGTCTTGACTCATCTTACCCACCACAACGCGATGTAGACCAATAAAATACGGTCATTCTGAGCAGGAAACGTTGCTTGTAAGGCAGAGCAGCAGAATGTCACCTTGCAGTGGCGTAAAGTGGCGAAATGGCAATTCCAACATCAACCCACTGGGGCAACTACAAAATCGTCGCAAGCAGTGGGCGCATTCAAGAGGTGCAACACTACGAAGAAGACATTGATCGGACCCCTTTAGCGGACAACCTGCTCGCCGCACAAGACAAAAACGTGCGCGTACTTCGACCGGCAGTTAGAGAAAGCTACCTGAAACAACCAACCGCGCACACAGGTGCCGCTCGTGGCCAGGAGCCATTCGTGCAAGTTCCATGGGATGAAGCATTAGACCTGGCCGCGTCCGCACTGGAGCGTATTCGCCGCAAACACGGTAATGCAGCCATTTACGGTGGCTCCTATGGCTGGTCTTCTGCTGGGCGTTTTCACCACGCTCAGAGCCAGATTCACCGTTTCTTAAACAGCATCGGCGGCTACACCCGCAGCCTTTTCAGCTACTCGGCGGGCGCGGGCGAAGTGATCGTACCCCGAGTGCTGGGCGTGGATTTCTTTGAAGTCATGTTTCAAGCGCCCACTCTGGAAGACATCGCTGAACACACCAAACTTGTGGTTTGTTTTGGCGGGCTGGCGCTAAAAAACACTCAAGTTATGTCTGGCGGCATGGGTGGACACAATGCCGAGTCGCGCCTCCGCGCTTTAGCAGACCGAGACATCGATTTCATCAACATCAGTCCAATCGCCAATGATATGCCGGAATTCTTGAATGGCGACTGGTGGCCAATTCGCCCGGGTGCTGATGCCGCCTGTATGCTGGCCATTGCGCACACGCTGGTCAAAGAAAAAATCTATGACCACGGCTACGTGTCCCGTTTTAGTGTGGGATTGGAGCAATTCACCCCCTACCTCCTTGGCGAAACAGACGGCACCCCTAAGGATTGTGCATGGGCATCAGCGATCTGCGGTATATCGGCAAGTCGCATCCAGAGCCTCGCTCGACGCATGGCTAAAGACAAACCCATGATCGGTATCAGCTGGTCTCTGCAGCGCAGCGAGCACGGCGAGCAGACCTACTGGTTGGCGACCGTACTGGGGGCCTTGCTGGGGACTCACGGCCTGCCGGGAAAAGGCGTGAGTTATGGCTACGGTTCCATTCATAACATCGGTTTCTGCGGCCGTAAACTGCCAAATTTCACAATCCCCTCGTTATCCCAGGGCGAGAGAGGGGTAGGCAATTATATTCCGGTCGCCCGTATAGCCGATGTGCTGCTCGATCCGTGTGCGCCGATTGAGTTCAATGGTAAGACTATCGAGCCCAATCCCATTGAATTGATCTACTGGGCGGGTGGCAATCCCTTTCACCACCATCAGGACCTGAACCGCCTGTGTACAGCCTGGACTCGACCACAGACGATTATCGTTAACGAGCCGTTCTGGACCGCTACGGCAAAACGGGCCGACATCGTTTTCCCCGCGACTGTGCCACTTGAACGAGAAGACTTAGGCATCACTCCCTACGATTGCACCATGACGCCCATGCGCCGCGTCGTCCCTCCTATCGGCGAGGCGCGCGATGACTATGACACTTTTCTCGAACTTGCGAAGCGGTTAGGTTCGGGGGATGCCTTCAGCGAAGGCAAATCCAGCGGGGATTGGCTGCAGGCTTTGTATACCGAGCTCGTTGAAAATGCATCTGTCGCAGGCGTGCAGTTGCCGGAATTCGACGCATTCTGGCAGGGCGAACAATTGAGTTTGCTGGATCAGGTTCCGAACCGGGTTTTTCGTCTGGAAAAGTTCTATCAGGATCCGGAGTCCAACGCGCTGGCTACACCTTCGGGCAAAATCGAGATCTACTCTGCAACCATAGATAGCTTCAACTACGACGACTGCGCAGGACATCCTCGTTGGTACGACAAGGAAGAGTCCTTGAGCGCGCCACGGGCGGCAAGCTATCCGCTACATCTAATTTCTAACCAACCTAAGGGAAGGTTGCACTCTCAATATGACCACGGCAGCGCGAGCCGAGCTAACAAAGTGGATGGACGGGAGTGCGTTCGCATGCACCCAAGTAATGCCAAGGCGAGAGGGATCGCCGATGGGAACACAGTACGTTTGTACAATGACCGTGGTGAATGCCTGGCTATCGCGATCGTAACCGACCGCATAGCGCCCGATGTGCTGGAACTCCCTACCGGCGCTTGGTATGACCCTTCCGGGGCTGGGGGATTAGAGCTGCACGGCAACCCCAACGTTTTGACGCGAGATAAGGGATCATCCCAGTTAGGCCAGGGCACCACTGCGCACAGTTGTCTCGTTGAGATGGAAAAGTATTCCTCTGCCACACCGGCGGTGAAGGCGCATCATCCGCCAGAATTTTCCTCGCCTTAAGCTTCGCTCAACAACTCCGCTCGATACTGCGTAGGGGACCGCCCAGTCCACCGCTGAAACGCACGAGAAAAGTTGCTGCAATCCGAAAAGCCAAGGGTATAGGCGATCTCGCTGACCGAGAGATTTTCCTGTTCCATATACTGCTCGGCTAACTCCCGCCGGGTTTCAACCAATATGTACTGATAGCTCGTGCCTTCCAGCGAGAGCCTGTTGTGCAAGGTTCGCACACTCATGTTCAGCGCCTGGGCAACCGCCGGTTTACTGCAATTCCCGGACGGTAGCCGCGTAATTATCTGCGCGTGTACCCGACGTACCAGATCCTTCTCATCCATCTTCGCCAGGAATTTCACCACCACCTCGTCATGCATGCGCGCGAGCTCGGCATTCGCAGCTGGTAATGGCACATCCAGATCAGTTTGACTGATCAAAAGGGCATCAACCTCCTGGCCAAATTGACACTCACAGCCAAAGTAACATTCGAACCTGTGGATGTCTTTAGGGCGATCGAACGTGAACCATACGCCTGCAGGCGAATAGTCCCGTCTGTACATCGACCGCAACCATTGCACATAGGTTGAGAACGAACCTTGTACCAATGAAGGATAAATCCTGGAGCGTTCTACGTTCGGTTTGGGTATCAACTGCAACTGCAAATCATCTACAGACTCTATGAGCTGGATGCTTTCGTTGGACGTAATGAAGGTGTAGTAGCGCACCAGGCGCTCACAAAACGCCCGAATGTTCGCACTCGAAAGCAAGGCAACGCCCAGGGCGTGAAAGGTGGTTGGGTGGACCAGTTCACCAAATCCAAGCGCAAATGCTGGATCTTTGGTCGCGGCGATGGAAGCTGTGATCAGGCGTTCAAGTTCAGTGAACGCCAGTCGATTTTCAGGGTTGTTAAGATGCTGGTGGTGAACCTCAGCATTTGCAAACAACCGCTCCGCATCTACCCCGGCACTTTCCAACAACTCACGTATAACCACAGCAACGTTTCCGAGCGTGGATTGTTTCGAATATTCCCCTATTACCGGCATTACTTCCCCCCAAGCCAATGCACAAAGGGAATAATACAGATTTAGAAAGACCAAGTTAACGTTTAAAAAAAATCTTTCTAAAACAATGATTTAAACTGACATATCTACACATGACATAATCACCAGAATACGCAAAGACTGATTACTCACCCGTCAGGTTCAATGCTCGCTTTTCTTGGAACGCCGCGACCGCCTCCTTTCGGTCATCAAGCAGGTTGGTGTACATCTCATACGCTACTGCAACATCTGTAATATTGGTTGCCAATTCCCGCAGCGGAATGTTGATCGCCGTCTTAGTGTAGCGCACCGCCCAACGTGGACTGGCCAGTAACTCCTGCACCAGTTCGTCAACCTTAGCGTCCAGTTCACTGGCAGGGACCGCGTAGTTGATGAGGCCCATATCAGCAGCATCAGATGCAGACAGCAATCTGCCCGTAAGCAGAAATTCTTTGGCTTTGGCATAGCCGATGAGTTGGGGCCAGATGATAGCCCCGCCATCACCAGCAACCAGACCAGCCTTGACATGTGGATCGCCAATCTTGGCTCGTTCATCCGCGACGATGATGTCGCTTAGTAGTGCAATGGATGCACCGAACCCGGCTGCAGCACCATTCATACGGCAAACCATCGGCTTTTCTAACTCCAGAATACCGTTAATGATGCGCCGAGCATCCGGCAGGATGCCGCGGAACTTGCGCGGATCTTCCACCATTTCCTCAAAAAACCGCATATCCGCGCCTGCGCAAAAAGCTTGGTCTTTTCCTGTGAGTACAATGACATCACTGTCCAGATCATTGTTCAGATCGTGAAACACCCGGCCCAGCTCTATATGCATCTGTTCATTAACACCGTTAAATGGTCCAACACCATCCAGCATCACTGTTAGCACTTTCCCTTTACGCTCGAACTTGAGAGTCTCGTAATGACTGAAATCCATACCCACGCTCCTGTTATTGCCCGCCTATCACAACTGAAGACATCTTTTCATACAAGGTGCGTTGAGGCACGATCCATGTCATTAACACCCAACAGGAATTGCCCTGTGCAGACAATGACAGGACAGTTTAGTGAGGCTTGGTCTAACTTCATGTTGTTGGAATAGGAACAAAAAATGAGCAAACTCGATCGCGCCTTTAACATCGACGACATGCGTAAGTTGGCCAAGGCACGCCTGCCTCAGTTTATTTTTGACTACCTGGATGGCGGTGCAGACGACGAATGGGTACTGGAAAATAATCGCAACGCGTTCGGGCGCTATGGGCTTCTAACTCAGGTTTTGCGAGACGTATCCAACATCGATACACGAACAAAACTGTTGGGCGTGGAAACGAACGTACCGTTCATTTTATCCTCCACTGGCGCCTCCCGTTTTTTCCATCCGGAAGGTGAACTGGCCGCTGCCCGTGCCGCCGCAAAAGCAAATGTTTTTTATGGCATAGCCGCATCTGCCATGACGTCCATAGAAGACGTGGCAGCGATTGAGGCGGGACCACGCTTTTTTCAGGTCTACGTTTTCAAAGACCGCGGGCTTAACGGTGAGTTTGTTGAACGGTGCAAAGCAGCCAATTTCCATGCCATGTTTCTGACTGTCGACAGCGTGGTAGCAGGTAACCGTGAACGCGACCTGCGTAACGAGCTCTCCATCCCACCAAAAATAAGCCCCAGGACAATCTGGCAGGCTGGCATTCGCCCCGGCTGGAGCTACGACTATCTGACTTCCGCGCCCTGGTCTTTTCCCGTGGTCGAAAGTGTACTGGACGAGTCAACCAAATCCGACTTTGCCTCAGTGGCAGAGTGGTTTGGCAGCCAATTGGACCAGGCGTTCACCTGGGATGACGCGGCTGCGCTGGTCAGCGCCTGGGACGGCCAGTTTGTAATCAAAGGTATCACCCGCCCTGAAGACGCGATTCGAGCCGCAGAGATCGGCGCGACCGGTATTGTTGTCAGCAATCACGGCGGCCGCCAACTGGACCGCGTGCCGTCCCCAATCGACCTGCTGCCGCCCATCGTAGATGCTGTGGGTGATCGCCTTGAAATCATCATCGACAGCGGGTTCCGCCGCGGCACTGACATCATCACCGCCCTGGCGCTAGGCGCCAACGGCGTTTCATTAGGGCGGCCCTATCTCTACGGCCTGAGCGCAGGGGGGGAAGCCGGCGTGAGCCGCGTCATAGATATTCTCAAGGGTGAGTTGATTCGGGATATGACCATGATGGGTGTATGTTCAATCGATGAGATTACAGCCGATCTCTTACACACTCTTTAAACACCAAAGCCAAGCCAGGACGCTGGCAACCGTATCAGTCGGTTGTCATATGTTTGTGCACCAAGCCATCCTGCAGCGTTAGCCCGGCATCAGTACGCCGCCCCCTCCTTCGATAACAAGAGAGTCATCCCGGGCATATAGGTTGATGCCAACCGACCTGTTGCAATCACTCTAAAGGGTAAGGGCTGCTTCCGCTCCAGCAGCGATGGCGCGCACTGCATCGAGTTCGTCAGGTCGAGCCGCGCCAGGTCTGAACGCTTTTTTTCTAGGTCGGCGTTTTTGAGCCACCCGT